>NZ_PXYK01000010.1 GCF_003012745.1 Kumtagia ephedrae
AACATGGTGCGCGCCGCAAACGACAAGCACAGCCTCAAGGTCAGACGCAAAAAGGCAAACCTCAATCAGCACTACCTCGAAACCCTCCTCAGGCAGACCCAGAATTAACCTGAAGCGATTCCCCTGGGGTTCACCGTTTCCGCCCCGCGACGGCCCGGCCCGGCGCGGGCATCGCCGGTAGTTTCTCCATCACCCGGGCGGCCGGGAAGGTCACCAGCACCTCGGTGCCTTCGCGCAGCTTGGAGAAAATGTCGAAGCTGCCGCCATGCAGCGCGATCAGCCCTTGCACGATCGGCAGGCCGAGGCCGGTACCCTGTTCGGCGCTCTTGATGGCGATGGCGCCCTGGCCAAAGGCCGACAGCACGACCGGAAGCTCGTCCTCGGCGATGCCGGGGCCATTGTCCTTCACCGACAGATATTGCCCGCCGCCGGCCGTCCAGCCGACCCGGACGCGGATTTCGCCGCCCGTCGCGGTGAATTTCACCGCGTTCGACAGAAGATTGAGCGCGATCTGGCGGACCGCCCGCTCGTCGGCGTTGAGGCGCGGCATGCCCGGCTCGAATTCCTCGACGATGCGGATGTCCTTGCCGCGCGCCTTCAGCGTCATCATGTGACAGCAGTCCTCGACCGTCTGGACGAGCGACAGCGGCTCGGCATTGAGCTGGTAGCGCCCGGCCTCGATGCGCGACAGGTCGAGGATCTCGTTGATCAGCGTCAGAAGATGCTGCCCGGACGAGTGAATGTCGTGGGCGTAGTCGCGATAGGTGTGGTTGGCCATCGGACCAAGCACCTCGCTGCCCATCACCTCGGAGAAGCCGAGGATGGCGTTCAGCGGCGTTCGCAGTTCATGGCTCATCGAGGCGAGGAAGCGCGACTTGGCGAGGTTGGCCTCCTCGGCACGGTGGCGGGCCTCGTCGGACATCGCCTTGGCCGTCTCCAGTTCGGCGATCAGGGCGTCCTTCTCGGTGCGGAACGACAGCAGCATCAGCGACGATTTGTTGATGTGGGCGGAGATGTAGGAAAAGAAGGGCAGGGCGAGCACCAGCAGCCCTGCCATGATCGCGTCCACCGGCTGGGACAGCCGGGCGCCGATCAGCACGTAGAGCAAGACGGGCAGGGCGAAGGTGGCGACCAGAGCGCCGCGCAATGACGCTGCGATCAGCGCCGTGGCGGCGACGGCAAGCAGCAGCAGCACCGCCTTGACCACCGGAAACTGCTCGACGCCGCATTCGTCGCAGCTGAGCGTCATCAGATAGGCCCAGCCGAGCCCCGAGGCGAAATGCGCGGCCAGGAAGGCGCGTCTGGTCCGCCCGACATCCACGTCGCCGGACGCCGTCCGGTCGACCCGCCGTGCGATCAGCAGGAGCCCGGCATAGCAAGCGACGGTGATCAGTGCCCAGACGGCGATCGTCCTGCTCATGCCGACGGCAAGGCCGCCCATGGCGATGAGCAGCACCAGCACGGGCACGGCGGTCGCGCAGAAGATCGTCGAGCGCGCATGCAGCTTCAAAAGTTCCCGGTCGAAGCCGATGCTGCCCGGCCGCTGCACCAGACGGTCGCGCATGCGGCGCACGGCCTGCGCCACCTCGCTGTTGCGATGCGGTTTGCGCCGATCCACAATGATCTTGTCAGCCGTGGTGCTGTGCGTCGGCGACATTCCGATTCGGATTTTTCGCGTGCTGAAACCAGACGGCAGGCTAGTTGCGAATGATTAATGGACTGTTTGCCATATGAGCCGGTCATGGCCGGCGCGCGCTAGGAGGCCACGGCCGCGAGCCCGGCGTAGCCTGTTGCGCAGGTTTTTCGATCTTTTGCTGGCCGTGGCGATCCTCGGGCTGCTGGCGCTTCTGGCGGCGCGGTTGGACCGCGTCGAGACGCGCCGCCTGAGCGGGGCGGTGGTCGTCAACGACGGCGATACGATCACGGTGGGCACGGAGAAGATCAGGCTGCGCGGCATCGACGCCCCCGAATTCACCCAGAGCTGCATGAGAGACGGCAAGAGCTATCCCTGCGGCCGCCAGGCGCGGCAGCGGCTGCGCACGCTGATCGGCAACCAGCCGGTCGCCTGCTCCGGCTGGCAGCGCGACAAGTTCGGCCGCCTGCTCGGCACCTGCTCGGCCGGGTCGACCGAGCTCAACCGAACTCTGGTGGAGGAGGGCTGGGCGGTCGCCTTCGGCGATTTCGAGGACGAGGAGCTGTCGGCGCGACGGGCCGGGCGCGGCCTGTGGGCGGGCGAGTTCGACCGGCCCCGGCACTGGCGCGACACCCATGGCAGCATGGCCGAGGTCGACCACGATCGGCTTGGCGCGCTGTGGAACTGGCTCAGGCAAATATTCCACCTTGGCTGATCGCCGCGGAATGGCCAATCTCGTCCTGTTTTAAGGGCTGATCGGATTGCAAACGGAGGAGACCGGATGAGACTGTTCGACGGCGGCCGCGCGCCCAATCCGCGCCGGGTCAGGATCTTTCTCGCCGAGAAGGGCATCGCGGTGCCGCTGGTGCCGGTCGACATGGGCGCGCTCGGCCACAAGGGCGAGGAGCTGACGGCGCGCAACCCGCTGCAGCGCCTGCCCGTACTGGAACTGGACGACGGAACCGTGCTCACCGAATCGGTGGCGATCTGCCGCTATTTCGAGGAGCTTCATCCCGAACCGGCGCTGTTCGGCCGGGGCGCGCTCGGCAAGGCGCTGGTCGAGATGTGGCAGCGGCGCATCGAGCTCAATTTCTATCTGCCGGTTTCCTTCGCCTTCCGCCACACCCACCCGGCGATGAAGGACTGGGAGGTGCCGCAACTTCCTGAATGGGGCGAGATGAACCGTCCGAAGGCGGTCGAGTTCATGAAGATCCTCGACACGCATCTTGCGTCGCACGAGTTCGCGGCAGGCGAGGACTTCAGCATCGCCGACATCACCGGCCTGGTGGCGCTTGACTTCACCAAGCCGGCCCGGATCGCAATTCCGGAAGAACTCGAGAACGTGCAGCGCTGGTATCGGGCACTGAAGGCACGCCCGAGCGCGGGAGCTTGAGACCGGTCGGATTTTAACCCCCTGGTCCTGTGGGACCGACTGGCCGGGCCAAGCGCATAGAGCATGACAGGAACTCAACGGCATCGGAAAGCTTTTTGGTCGAGCAGCAAGCCAAAAGGTCATTCCATGTCCCGATACTACTTCGACACCCATGACGGCGTGGAACCTTTCCGCGACGACGTCGGGCTTGATATCGAAACTTTGGAGCATGTGAGGCGAGCGGCCATAGAGGCGCTGCCGGACATGGCCCGCGAGGACCTGCCCGACGGTGAGGAAAGAACCTTCCGGGTGAGTGTGCGAGACGAGCAGGGCGGCGTGATCTTTGTAGCGGAGCTTGCCTTTCGCTCCGGCTGGCTGTCCGGAAAGACCGGTTGAAGCGACAGGGCTGTCTCGGTTCCTTGATCGGATCAGGGGAGACGTCGAGTGCTGGAAATCGCAAGAGAAAGCTGCAAATACGGACAATGCCGACCCACGCGAACGCCGATCTCGACAGCCTCGCCGGACACATCCGCGCCTGCCGCCTCTGCCTTGAACGTCCCGCCGGCCGTGCGCTTCCGCACAAGCCGCGCCCGGTGCTGGTGCCGTCCACCAGGGCGCGCATCCTGATCGCCGGGCAGGCGCCGGGGACCAAGGTGCATGCGACCGGAATTCCCTTCAACGACGCGTCCGGCGACAGGCTGCGCGACTGGCTCGGCGTCGCGCGAGACGCCTTCTATGACCCGGGGAATTTCGCCATCGTGCCGATGGGTTTCTGTTTTCCCGGACAGGATGCGCGCGGCGCCGACCTGCCGCCGCGCCGCGAATGCGCCCTCGAATGGCGGCAGCGGCTGATGGCCTTGATGCCGCAACTGGAGCTGGTGCTGGCGATCGGCCTCTATGCGCAGGCCTGGCACATGGGCGCGAGCCGGCGACGCTCGCTCACCGAGACGGTCGAGGATTGGCGCACCATCTTCGCCGCATCGGCCGCGCCGAAAATCCTGCCGCTGCCGCATCCGTCATGGCGCAACACCGGCTGGATGAAGCGCAATCCCTGGTTCGCGGCCGAGCTGCTGCCCTTCCTGCGCACGCAAATCGCGATGCGACTTGGCTGACGCCGGCGCAATGTGCGTTTCCCGAAACGCCTTGGCGGGCAAAAATCTTCCTTGTGCCGCTGTGGCGGAATGATAGGTTGCGTGGAATATTTTTCTCCCGGAGCGACCCATGGACCGCCTCGATCGCAAAATCCTTCGCCTGTTGCAGGAAGATTCCACGCTCGCCGTTGCCGACGTCGCAAAAAAGGTGGGCCTGTCGACGACGCCGTGCTGGCGGCGCATCCAAAAGCTGGAGGAGGAAGGCGTCATCCGGCGGCGGGTGGCCGTCCTCGACCCCGAAAAGATCAATGCCCGGGTCACGGTGTTCGTGTCGATCCGCACCAATTCGCACAGCCACGAATGGCTGCGGCGCTTCTCCGAGGTTATCCAGGAGTTTCCCGAGGTCATCGAGTTCTACCGCATGAGCGGCGACGTCGACTATCTGCTGCGAGTGGTCGTGCCCGACATCGCCGCCTACGACGCCTTCTACAAGCGGCTGATCGCCAAGATCGAGATCCGCGACGTGTCGTCGTCCTTCGCCATGGAGCAGATCAAGTACACGACCGAGCTGCCGCTCGACTACATGCTGCTCGACAAGGAGGCGCACTCCAACGCGGCGTGAGGAGCCAGCGGGAACAACGGAAAACAAAGAAGCAACATCAAAGAAGCGACGTAATTTGGCGTCCGGCGATCGACGCGCCTGTGACATAGTTGACTTGCGGTTGGTTCGGCAGGATGATTCCTCGAAGTGAGCAAGACGGAGATGCGGCTATGATCTCAGACAGCCGCTTGAAATCGGAGATTGAAAAAGTTGTCCGCGAGCAAGTTCACAGCGGCAAGGTCACCGATGTTGCCGTAAAGTCAGGTACGGGGTCTGACGGGGACGAAATAATTCGGGTTCACGTAGTGTATGAAAGCAAATCCAGCATCATCGATGCACAGGAAACCGTGAACGTGATGCGCAACGTTCGGGGCCGATTGGAAAAGATGGGTGACGACCGATTTCCTGTCTTCTACTACGTTGCGACTTCGGAGGTGGGAAAAATAGCTGAATCCAGATGACTTTTTAGAGGTTGCAAGGCTCCTGGTCGCAAGCGGTCCGGGCCGCCCCTCGCAGGCGCAACTGCGGCGCGCGTGCAGCACCGTCTACTATGCGATGTTCCATTCTCTTGCCCGCTCCTGTGCCGACCTGTTCATTGGTGGCGATGGATCGGTGAGGAGCAGACAGGCGTGGGTGGAAGTATACCGGGCACTTTCGCACGGCGCGGCAAGGGCTGCCTGCGAAGACAAGAAGGGGATGACCAGGTTCCCCAGCCCGATCGTCGATTTTGCCGCCAAGTTCGCCGAAATGCAGCATAAGCGACATGAAGCTGATTATGATCCGCATGCGAGATTGCTGAAATCCGATGTCGAGGCGGATATCGGCAGTGCAGATATCGTAATCTCCGGCTTCCTTGCTGCACCCGTCAAGGATCGACGGGCCTTTGCGTCGTGGTGTCTTTTCCGCAATACCAAAAGACTCTGAAATTCTACATGCTGAGCGCGTTGGAGGCCTTCAGGCTGACCCCGGTGATGCGGTAGCGGCCGTCGGGCTGCAGTTCGAGCGTGTAGAGCGCTTCATAGTCCCTGCCGTCGGGGCCGACGATCATCACCTGCTGGGCGATCGCCGATCCCGCCTCCTGCGCTTTGCCGAAGGCGAAGCTGCGCGGCCTGTAGACCGGCTGGTAGGCGCCGGTCACCATTCCCATGAAGGACTCCAGCGTCGGAAATATCCGCTTGATGGAGGGGGCCGCGTGCCCGTAGGCCGCGGCATTGTCTCCGCCGCGGAACGCGCCGATCTGTGCCTCGATCGTGCCTTGTGCCGCCCTGACCTCGGCCTCGCCGGCGAATGCTGCGCCGGCGATGAACGGCAGGCTCATCAGTGCTGCGGGAATGCTGCGCATGCGGAAAATCCCCTCGCGGCCGTACGGCGCCCGGCAGCTCCGCCGGCCCCTGCCGAGTATACGCCGAATCCGCCCCGGTGGTTTCACGATCGCCGCGAATCTCCTCCGTCCGCGTGCCGAAAGTGTCCGCAGGCGGCGAGGCAAACTGCCTTGTTCTTGGGCGTTTCGCCGAAACTGCCCACGCAAGCGCCGCAAGCCTCCGATTGCGCTTGCTTTTCCGCGCGGGGCCATTTGAAATGCGGTCACAGGGGAGTTCGCGCTTGGTTGCGTTCGATGAGATGTCGCCGGACAAGTCCGGCATCCGCAGACCGTATTTCGGCTATGACAGCTGGCTGAGGGAACAGGACACCGCCAGGCTGTCGGAAAAGACACGCGACGCCGAACGCGTCTTCCGCAAGACCGGCATCACCTTCGCCGTTTATGGCGAGGCGGAAGCCGCGGAACGGCTGATCCCCTTCGACATCGTGCCGCGCATCATCTCCGGCCAGGAATGGCGGCGCCTGACGCAGGGCATCGAGCAGCGCGTGCAGGCGCTCAACGCTTTCCTCGACGACATCTACCACCGCCAGGAGATTTTGCGCGCCGGGCGCGTGCCGAAGGAGCTGGTCGCCAACAACGCCGCCTTCCTGCCCGAGATGATCGGCGTGCGGCCGCCCGGCGGCGTCTACACCCACATCATCGGCGTCGACGTCGTGCGGACCGGCGAGGACGACTTCTTCGTGCTGGAGGACAATGCGCGCACGCCGTCGGGCGTGTCCTACATGCTGGAGAACCGCGAGACGATGCTGCAGCTCTTTCCCGAGCTGTTCCAGCGCGTGAAGGTGCGGCCGGTCGAGGACTATCCGAAGCTGCTGCGCCAGTCGCTGGCCGCCGTCCGACCGGACGGCGTCAAGGGCACGCCGACCATCGCGGTGCTCACCCCCGGCCTCTACAACTCCGCCTATTTCGAACACGCCTTCCTCGCCGACCAGATGGGCGTCGAGCTGGTCGAGGGTCAGGATCTCAGGGTGGTCGACGGCCACGTCGCCATGCGCACGACCCAAGGCTACAAGCGGATCGACGTGCTCTACCGCCGCGTCGACGACGCCTTCCTCGATCCGCTCACCTTCAACCCGGATTCGGCGCTCGGCGTGCCCGGCATCATGGACGTCTACCGCGCCGGCAACATCACCATCGCCAACGCACCCGGCACCGGCATCTCGGACGACAAGGCGATCTATTCCTACATGCCCGACATCGTCGAGTTCTACACCGGCCGCAAGGCGATCCTCGGCAACATCCCGACCTGGCGCTGCTCGGAGCCGGGCAGCCTGAAATACGTCCAGGAGCACCTCGCCGAGCTGGTGGTGAAGGAGGTGCACGGCTCCGGCGGCTACGGCATGCTGGTCGGCCCGGCGGCGACCAAGAAGGAGCGCGAGGAGTTTTCCAAAAAGCTCGCCGCGCGGCCGTCCAACTACATCGCCCAGCCGACCCTGTCGCTGTCGACCTGCCCGGTGCTCACCGATGCCGGCCTCGCCCCGCGCCATGTCGATCTCCGCCCCTTCGTGCTGGTCTCCGACCGCATCCAGATCGTGCCCGGCGGCCTGACGCGCGTGGCGCTGAAGGAGGGCTCGCTGGTGGTGAATTCCTCGCAGGGCGGGGGGACGAAGGATACGTGGGTGTTGGATGACTAGGGTGAATGGTGAATGGTGAAATGGTGAATGGTTTGGTGCCTAGAAAAAACTGGCTGGCGTCATGACGGTCCTTAATCTCGTGCGAACTCGCGACCATTCACCATTCACCATTCACCATTCACCTCGCGGAGCCGCCTGATGCTCCTCGGTCGCACCGCCAACGGCCTCTACTGGATGAACCGCTACATCGAGCGGGCGGAGAACATGGCGCGGCTGCTCGACGCCGGGCTGCGCATGGCGCTGACGCGCACGGCGAGCTCGGCCGAGGAGTGGAACTCCGTCGTCGTCAGCGCCGGCTGCGACGTCGCCTTCCGCAACCGCCATCCGGAGGTCTCTGCCACCGCCGTCGCCGACTTCCTGCTGCGCGACGTCACCAATCCCTCGAGCGTGCTGGCCTCGATCGAGACGGCGCGCGGCAATGCCCGCATGGTGCGCACGGCGCTGACGCGCGAGACCTGGGAGAGCATCAACGAAGCCTGGATGGCGATGAGGCGGGTGCTGGCCAGGCCGGTCGACGAGCGCGACCTGCCGAGCGTGCTCGACACCATCAAGCGGGAGACCGCACAGATCCGCGGCACCTTCCACGGCACCATGCTGCGCAACGAGATCTTCGATTTCGCCCAGCTCGGCACCTTCATCGAGCGTGCCGACAACACGGCGCGCATTCTCGACGTCAAATATTACGTGCTTTTGCCGTCGATCCACTGGGTCGGCTCGTCGCTCGACAACTACCAGTGGGAATCGATCCTGCGCTCGGTGTCGGCGCACCGCTCCTACCGCTGGGTGTACGAGGCCGACTACCGGCCGACCAACATCGCCGAATACCTGATCCTCGACGCCCGCATGCCGCGCTCGCTCGCCTTCTGCTACCGCAACCTGGCCGACAGCCTGCGCTATCTCGAGGAAGCCTACGGCATCCGCCACGCCTGCCACGACACGCTGGCCGCGACGACGGCGAAACTGAAGGGCGCGACGATCAAGCAGATATTCGATTCAGGACTGCACGAGTTCCTCACCGCCTTCATCCAGGACAACAACCGCCTCGGCGACGAGGTCGCCCGCAGCTATCGGTTCTACTGATGCGGCTGAAGATCACCCATCGCACGGAATACAGCTACGACGTACCGGTCCAGTACGGGCTGCAGCGGCTGCGCCTAGTGCCGCAGAGCGGGCCGACGCAGGCGGTGGTGTCCTGGGCCCTCGAAATCGCAGGCGCGCGCGAAGAGGTCCGCTTCGCCGACCAGTTCGGCAACGAGACGCGGCTGGTCAGCGTCGAGGGCGAGCCGCACGGCGTGTCGGTGGAAGCCGGCGGCATCGTCGAGACCTTCGACACCTCCGGCATCGTCGGCCCGCATCAGGGGTTTGCGCCGCTCTGGCTGTTCGCCCGCGAGACCGCGCTGACCGTGGCGGCGGACGGCATCGCTGCGCTGGCCGACGCGGTCGCGCCGGCGAGCGAGGTCGACAGGCTGCACGCGCTGATGGACGCCGTCGCCGATAAGGTCGCATACGTGCCCGGCTCCACCCACGCCGGCACAAATGCAGAGGAAGCGATAGCGCTGGGCAAGGGCGTGTGCCAGGATCAGGCGCATGTCTTCATCGCCGCCGCTCGCCGGCTCGGCTATCCCGCCCGTTACGTCAGCGGCTACCTGCTGCTCGACGGCACGGTCGACCAGGTCGCCAGCCACGCCTGGGCGGAAGCGCATGTCGAGGCGCTCGGCTGGGTCGCATTCGACGTCGCCAACCGCATCTCGCCGGACGAGCGCTACGTGCGCCTGGCGGTCGGGCGCGACTACCGCGAGGCGATGCCGGTTTCCGGCATTCGGCTGGGACAGGCGGCGGAAGCGCTTGCGGTCCACATCACGGTGGAGCAGTAATCCCCGCGAACGTTACGCGGAATCACGCTTATGACCTATTGCGTCGGCCTCAAGATCGAACGCGGGCTCGTCTTCATGTCGGACACCCGTACCAATGCCGGCATCGATTCCATCTCGACCTTCCGCAAGATGCATGTGTGGGAGCGGCCGGGCGAGCGCGTCGTCGTGCTGATGTCGGCCGGCAATCTCGCCACCACGCAGAACGTGATCAGCCTGCTCAACGGCCGTGCCAAGCCGCTGGAGGAGCGCAAGGCCGCCGTGCTGGAGACGCCGTCCATGTATCAGACGGCGAAGCTGATCGGCGACACGGTGAAGGAGGTCATCCACGATTCGAGCCCGGCCGGCCAGAAGGCGGACAGCTACTTCAACGCCTCCTTCATTCTCGGCGGCCAGATCCGCGGCTCCGAGCCGCGGCTGTTCATGATCTATCCCGAAGGCAACTTCATCGAATCGACCGACGACACGCCGTTCTTCCAGGTCGGCGAGACCAAATACGGAAAGCCGATCATCGTCAGGACCTACGACCGTGCCATGAGCTTCGCCGAGGCGGTGAAGCTGCTCATCGTCTCCTTCGATTCCACCTTGCGCTCCAACCTGTCGGTCGGCCTGCCGCTCGACCTGCTGTTCTACGAGGCGAACAAGTACAAGGTCGGCGTGCAGAAGCGCATCGGCCAGGACGATCCGTATTACCGCACGGTGTCGGAAGGCTGGTCCGACGCCCTGAAGAACGCCTTCAAGAGCCTGCCCGACTTTCCGGAGAAATAGGCCGGGACAGACCGGCAAACGGTGTTCGGCGGGTAGGGCAGGGGGACTGCACAGGCGCGGGGCACCGTGGACAGGCGCTCGCAAATTATGCACGATGCGTCGCGCGAGGGCAGGGCACGAGCGCTTGTTCAGTGTCCGCCGCCGGCGGCGTCTGCGGGTCGGCAGTGGCATGCGGCTTGCATCGCGGATTGACGGATTGCAGCAGTGCCGCGCGGCATGCGCGGCCGACGAGGGGTGGTGTCGATGAACGGAAATCTCGCGAAAATCTCGGTCGCGCTCGCGGCTCTTGCCGCGTCGGCCTATGGCGCTGTTGCCGCCGAGAAAGTCACCTTCATGACCAATTGGCTCGCCCAGGCCGAGCATGGCGGCTACTACCAGGCAGTCGCCGACGGTACCTACGCCGCCTGCGGCCTCGAGGTCACCATCCAGCAGGGCGGCCCGCAGGTCAGCGGCCGGCCGCTGTTGCTTGCCGGCAAGATCGACTTCTACATGGGCGGCAATCTGCAGCAGGCGTTCGACGCGGTCGCCCAGAACATCCCGCTGCGCGTCGTCGCCGCCTCCTTCCAGAAGGAGCCGCAGGTGGTCATGTCGCACCCGGGGCAGGGCCTCGATACGTGGGAGGAACTGCCCAAGGCCGAGCAGTACATCATCGGCGACGAGGGGGCGCAGAGCTTCCTCCTGTGGATGGCGACCGAATACGGCTTCGACGTCTCCAGGCGCGTGCCCTATACCTTCAATCCGGCCCCGTTCCTCGCCAACAAGAAGTCGATCCAGCAGGGCTACGTCACCTCCGAGCCTTTTGCGATCGAGAGGGAGGGCGGCTTCGTGCCGAACCAGTTCCTGCTCGCCGACTACGGCTACAACACCTATGCGACGACGATCGAGGCGATGCAGAAGACGATCGACGAGCGCCCCGAGGTGGTCCAATGCTTCGTCGATGGCTCTGCCAAGGGCTGGTACAGCTATCTTTACGGCGACAACAAGGCCGCCAACGAGATGATCAAGAAGGACAATCCCGACATCACCGACGAGCAGATCGCCTTCTCGATCGCGCAGATGAAGAAGTTCGGCATCGTCGATTCCGGCGATGCCGAAAAGCTCGGCATCGGCGCCATGACCGACGAGCACATCCAGAGTTTTTACGACAAGATGGTCAAGGCCAAGGTGCTGCCGGAAGGCATCGACATCAAGAAGTCCTACACGCTGCAGTTCGTGAACAAGGGCGTGGGGCTCGATCTCAAGCAGTAGGGCCGCTGCATCGCGACGGGAAGCGGATCAGAATGCCACGATGACGGTATCGACGGCCGGAATGAAGCGTGACGGCCCGATGCCGGACGACGAAGGCGAGCCGCTGCTGATCCTGCGCAATGTCGGCAAGACCTTCTCGAACGGCGTCACCGCGCTGGCAGATGTCGACCTGACCATCCGCCAGGGCGACTTCCTCAGCCTGCTCGGACCGTCGGGTTGCGGCAAGTCGACGGTGCTCAGGCTGATCGCCGGCCTGACGACGCCGACCTCGGGTACGCTCGACTGGCGCAAGGCGCTCGGCGAGGATTGCGTCGGCTTCGTCTTCCAGGAGCCGACGCTGCTGCCCTGGGCCGATGTTTTCGACAATGTCTGGCTGCCGCTCAGGCTACGCGGCCGCTCGCGCGCCGAAGCGGCATCGGCGGTCGGTACGCTGCTGGAGCGGGTGCGGCTCACGGGATTCGAGAAGGCGATGCCGCGCGAGCTTTCCGGCGGCATGAAGATGCGCGTCTCGATCGCGCGGGCGCTGGTCACGAAGCCGCGGCTCCTCCTGATGGACGAGCCCTTCGCCGCGCTCGACGAGATCACCCGTTTTCGCCTCAACGACGACCTGCTCGATCTCTGGCAGGAGCAGCACTTCACCGTGGTCTTCGTCACCCACAGCGTGTTCGAGAGCGTGTTCCTGTCCAGCCGCATCGCCGTCATGGCGGCGCGGCCGGGCCGCGTCTTCGACGAGATCGCCGTGGAGACGCCGCAGCCGCGCAGCGAGGCGTTCCGCACCTCGCCGGATTATGCCGCGCTCTGCCGGCAGGCCTCCGACGTGTTGCTCGGAGCAATCAACCAAGCCCCGGCGGGAGCGCGCAATGGCGGCCGTTGAAGAACGGCGCTCCGCTGCCCTCGCGCTCGATCCCGAGGAGGCGCGGCGCGCCCGCGGCGCCCGGCTGGAAAGGGTCGGCCGGTGGCTGCTGCCCATCCTCATCATGGTCGCCGCCGTGTGGCTGTGGGACCGCCTCTGCGTGTGGAACGAGATCCCGCGATACATCCTGCCGCGCCCGGGCGTGGTCGCAGCGACGCTGATAACCGACCGGGCGCTGCTGTTCTCGTCGCTGCTGGTGACGCTGCGCATCACCTTCCTCAGTCTGCTGCTGGCCGTGTTCGGCGGCGTCGGCCTGGCGATCCTGTTCACCCAGTCGAAATGGGTGGAAATGTCGTTCTTTCCCTTCGCCATCGTCTTGCAGGTGACGCCGATCGTGGCGATCTTTCCGCTGATCAACATCTATGTCGACAACCAGACCGCGAAACTGCTGCTCTGTTCATGGATCGTCGCTTTCTTCCCCATCCTCTCCAACACGACGCTCGGCCTGAATTCCGTCGACCGCAACCTGCTCGACCTGTTCCGCCTCAACGGCGCCTCGCGCTGGCAGCAGTTGCGACTGCTCAAGCTGCCGGCGGCGATGCCCTATTTCCTCGGCGGCCTGAAGATCGCCGGCGGCCTGTCGCTGATCGGCGCGGTGGTGGCGGAGTTCGTCGCGGGCGCGTCCGGCCAGTCGTCGGGGCTCGCCTCGCGGATCATCGAGGCCGGCTACCGGCTGAACGCGCCGCGCCTGTTCGCCGCGCTGTTCCTGATCTCGCTCACAGGCATCCTGATCTTCCTGGCGCTGTCGCTGGTGTCGCACCTCGCCCTGCGGCGCTGGCACGAAAGCGCGCTGTCGGCGGAACGGTGATGATGAGAGTGGACAATTGTTGGCCTGCGCTTCGTCGCCCCCCCCTCTGTCCTGCCGGACATCTCCCCCGCAAGGGGGGAGATTTGCAGTTCCGCTCTGGGCGCTTCTCCTACCGCGCTGGTGATTTGCGAAGCACACGCGGCCGGCTAATCTCCCCCCTTGCGGGGGAGATGTCCGGCAGGACAGAGGGGGGTGCGAAGGGACGCGGCCTGTCCTTGCGGCAGCCAGCATGACCGACCTCCTCATTCCCACCTCCGGCTGGTACGTGCTCGGCAATGCCCGGCTGCACGGCTCGCTGACGCCCGGCCTCGACGGGCCGTTCGACCGCGACGGCTTCGCGCTGGTCGACATCGCCATCGCCGACGGCAAGGTCACGGGCATCGCCGCCCGCGGCGAGCGGCCGGCGCCGCCGCGCAGCATCGACCTCGCCGGCCGGATCGTGCTGCCCTGCTTCGTCGACTGCCACACCCATGTCGACAAGGGCCATATCTGGCCGCGCATGCCCAATCCCGACGGCTCCTTCGCCGGCGCGCTCGGCGCCGTCGGCGCCGACCGGCTGGTGCACTGGAACGCCGCCGACGTCGCCCGCCGCATGGATTTCTCGCTGCGCACCGCCTATGCGCATGGGACCAAGGCCCTGCGCACCCATCTCGACTCGGTCGCGCCGCAGGAGACAATTTCCTGGCCGGTCTTCGAAGAAATGCGGGACGAGTGGCGTGGCCGCATCGACCTGCAGGCGGCGAGCCTGATCGGCATCGAAGGCGTCCGCGAGGCGGCCTGGTTCGAGACGCTGGCGCGCCGCGTGGCGGCGGCAAAAGCCGTGCTCGGCGCCGTCACCTACATGCTGCCCGATCTGGAGCCACTGCTCGACCGCGTCTTCCGCACCGCGATCGAATTCGGCCTCGACCTCGATTTCCACGCCGACGAGACCGGCGATCTCGCCGCCGTGTCGCTGCGCAGGATTGCCGAGGCTGCCCTCAGACACCGCTTCGGGGGAAAAATCCTGGTCGGCCATTGCTGCGCGCTGTCGCGCCAGCCGGACGGCGAGGTCCTGGAAACGCTCGACAAGGTCGCCGCGGCAGGCATCGCCGTGGTGTCGCTGCCCATGTGCAATCTTTTCCTGCAGGACCGCCGGCACGACGGCACCACGCCGCGCTGGCGCGGGGTGACGCTGCTGCACGAGATGAAGGCGCGGGGCATTCCCGTCGCCGTCGCCTCAGACAACACGCGCGATCCGTTCTACGCCTATGGTGACCTCGACATGCTGGAGGTCTACCGCATGGCGACGCGCATCCTGCATTTCGATCATCCCGTCGGCGACTGGCCGAAGACGGTCGCGGCGACGCCGGCCGAAATCATGGGCGTCGATGCGGGCCGGCTCGCCGTCGGCTCTCCAGCCGATCTGGTGATCTTCAAGGGCAGGAGCTGGACGGAACTGTTGTCGCGGCCCGAATCCGACCGCATCGTGGTGCGCGACGGGCGGGCGATCGAGCGCAGCATCCCGGACTATTGCGAACTCGACGAGCTGATGGGAAGCGCATGGACATCGAAGCCCTGAAACGCGAGCTCGACGGCATCAGGATCGAGGACAATCCGGCGATCGTCCAGCAGAGGAGCCGCGACTTCTACTGGTACAGCCCGGTGCTGAAGCGGCAGCTCGAGCATGTAACCGGCGATCTCATCGTCTCGCCGAAGGACGAGGCCGAGGTGGTCCGCGTGCTCGCCGCCTGCTTTTCGCACGGCGTTCCGGTGACGCCGCGCGGCACCGGCACCGGCAATTACGGCCAGGCCATGCCGCTGTCTGGCGGCGTGGTGCTGTCGCTGGCCGAGATGAACGAGGTCCGCGCCATCGCGCCCGGCCGGGTGGTGTGCGGGCCGGGCGCCATCCTCGCCGATATCGACCGGGCGACGAAAGCCCATTCGGCACAGGAGCTTCGCCTGCATCCTTCGACCTATAACACCGCTTCCATCGGCGGCTTCATCGCCGGCGGCTCCGGCGGCGTCGGCTCGATCAATTTCGGCGGCCTGCGCGATTTCGGCAACGTCATCCGGCTGCGCGTCGTCACCATGGAAGCCGATCCGAAGGTTTTGGAGCTGAGCGGCGAGGACCTGCACAAGGTCACCCACGCCTACGGCACCAACGGCATCATCACCGAGGTGGAGATGCCGCTTGCCGCCGCCTATGACTGGGTCGACGTCATCGTCGGCTTCGACCGGTTTTCCGACGCCGCCCGCTACGGCAATGCGCTCGCCTGCCAGGACGGCATCCTGACCAAGCTGATCACGCCGGTCGCCGCGCCCGCGCCCTGGCTCTATTTCAAGCGCCATCAGAAATTCCTGCACGAAGGCCTGAGCGTCGTCGTCTGCATGGTGGCGCCGCACGCGCTCGACGCTTTCCGCGCCTTCACCCGGCGCGAGAGGGGCAAGGTGATCTTCGACGCCTCGCTGGTGGAGGACAGGAAAGGCCTGCCGCCCGCCTACGAGCTCGCCTGGAACCACACGACGCTGAGGGCGCTGCGCGTCGACCCGTCCATCACCTACCTGCAGTCGCTCTATCCCTTCCCCCACCAGCTCGACCTGGTGGAGAGGGTCGACGGCCTGTTCCCCGAGGTCACCTCGCATCTCGAATTCGTGCGCTTCGACGGCAACATCACCTGCTTCGGCCTGCCGCTGGTGAAGTTCACCACCGAGCAGCGGCTGGACGAGATCGTCCGCCTCTACGAGGACAATGGCTGCCCGATCTTCAACCCGCACCGCTACACGCTGGAGGAGGGCGGCATGAAGCAGACCGACGAGATCCAGCTCGCCTTCAAGCGCCGGGCCGACCCGCAGGGCCTGCTCAACCCGGGAAAAATGATCGCCTGGGAGAATCCGGGTTACGACTACCGGTCAGGGAAAACATTCCTATTCAAGGGGCTGGAGCGATGAAGAGCACAACGCCCTCCCTCCCCCTCAAGGGGAGGGTGGCCGCGAAGCGGCCGGGTGGGGTCGTCGCGGCAGCGCTCTACGCCAAGGTGCGCAAGACCTTGCGCCGGCAAACCTCCGCGGCCGTCTCCGCTCGACGTGGAGGAGCGCCGAGACAGGCGGCAACGCCCCCAGCCCAATCCGCTTCGCGGATCGACCCTCCCCTCGAGGGGGAGGGAAAGAACCGTCCATGACCATCCTCGTCCTCCACGCCCATCCGGTCGCGACGAGTTTTAACGCCGCCTTGCACCGGACGATCGTGGAGCGGCTGCGGGCGAACGGCCATAACGTAGACGATTGCGACCTTTACGCCGAAAACTTCGAGCCGCGCCTGAGCACCGCCGAGCGTCTCGCCTATCACGATCCCCGCCACCCTGGCGAGCCGATCCACCCTTATGCCGAGCGGCTGCTTGCGGCGGAGGGGCTGGTGCTGTGCTATCCCGTCTGGAATTTCGGCTATCCGGCGATCCTGAAAGGCTTTCTCGATCGCGTTTTCCTGCCGGGCGTCAGCTTCCAGCTGGTCGACGGCGTGGTAAGGCCGGCGCTGCACGACATCCGCAGGGTCGTCGCCGTCACCAGCTATGGCGGAAGCCGGCTCAATGCCTTCCTGATGGGCGACCCGCCGCGAAAGCTGGTGACGCGCGTGCTGCGCGCCATGGTGAGGCCGGGCGCCTCGGTCTCCTACCTCGCACATTACGGCATGAACGTCTCCACGCCGGCCTCGCGCGCGGCCTTCATGCGCAAGGTGGCAGCCAGGATGGATGCGTTCTGATGCGGATGCTGGTCGTCTACTGCCACCCGGTGCCGGAGAGTTTTTGCGCCGCCCTGCGCGACACGGCGCTGGAGGTGTTCCGCCGCCGCGGCGACGAGCTCCGCCTGGTCGACCTCTACGCCGAGGGCTTCGATCCGGTGATGACCTGCGACGAGCGGCGTGGCTACAATGACGGCCCGCCCGCCGACCCCGCGCTCGTGCCGTATGTCGAGCACCTGAAATGGGCGGAGGCGGTGCTGTTCGTCTATCCCACCTGGTGGTACGGCCTGCCGGCCATGCTGAAGGGATTCTTCGACCGCGTCTGGGCGACCGGGGTCGCCTTCGACCTCGCCAGCGACGGCGGCCGGATCGTCTCGCGCATCTCCCACATAACCCGCATCGGCGTGGTCACCACCTGCGGCGCGCCGCGGCTGTGGTCGTTCCTGATCGGCCAGCCCGGCCGCAAGACGATCCTGCGCGGCATGCGGGCGCTGTGCGCGAAGCGCAGCCGCACGCTCTATCTCGCCCATTACGACATGGACCGCTCGACGCCGGCCTCGCGCGCGGCCTTTCTGGAGAAGGTGAGGCGGCGGCTGGAGCGGTTCTGAGCGGCGCGCTCCCATCGAAAGCCGGAGGCGTTGCGGCCGCAACACGCGCCAGCATAAGGTGCTTCATGCAGATGCCGAAACAGAGCGCGGCAGGCCCGGATCAGAATTACGGCTGCATAGTTCGGACGCGAGATTTGGCGCGTGAACTAGCTGGGCATGGCCTTATCCCGCGCGGGGGCTTCAACTTCGCCGACGGCGAAGACGCACCGCCCGGCCCGTCCGGCGCGCCGGCGCAGGCGGTTCTGCTGGTCGGCCAGGCCGGTGCAGCGCCATGGCTGCATTTCCTGAAGTGGAGGGAGGCTCAGCCCCCCGGCCTGGAAAATCCCCTCGACACCTGGTCGCGCGAGGTGATCGGCGCGGTCGCGGGGCGCTTCGGGGCGAGGGCGGTGTTTCCCTCCGAAAGGCCCTACCTGCCGTTCCAGCAATGGGCGATGCGCGCGGAGAAGCTGAGACCGTCACCGCTGGGCATCCTCATGCATCCGGAATACGGCTTGTGGCACGCCTATCGCGGCGCGCTGCTTTTCGACCATGAGCTCGACCTGCCCGACCCCGGCGCGCCGGCCCATCTGTGCGACGCCTGCGCGGAAAAGCCCTGCCTGGCGTCCTGTCCGGTCGATGCTCATTCGGCGGCCGGTTTCGACCATGCCGGCTGCCTGGAATATGTGCGCTCGGCTAAGGGTCGGGCCTGCGCGAGCCGGGGCTGCCTGGACCGCAACGCCTGTCCGCACGGCGCCGCCTATCGCTATCCGGCCGAGATGCAGGCTTTTCATATGCGGGCATTCACGGGCAATTGATCTTCGGCGCAAGCTGCGCAACCATCGCGGGCGGGGAGCTTGAGTCACGGCCGTGAAGGGGCGCGGCGTCGCGCGGCTAGTCGCGCAACGGAGGGACTTTGATGACCGACACCACCGCTCCCCGGAAAGCCCCCGCCGCCGAGCCCACCCTGCACCGGGCGATCGGGCCATGGCTGCTGCTCCTGTTCATCGTCGGCGACATTCTCGGCACCGGCATCTATGCGCTGACCGGCCAGGTGGCCAAGCAGGTCGGCGGCGTGGTCTGGCTGCCTTTCCTCATCGCCTTCGTCGTCGCGCTGATCACCGCCTTCAGCTATCTCGAGCTGGTGACCAAATACCCGCGGGCGGCCGGTGCCGCGCTCTACACCCACAAGGCCTTCGGCATCCATTTCGTCACCTTCCTCGTCGCCTTCGCGGTGATGAGTTCCGGCATCACCTCTGCATCGACCGCCTCGCGGGCGTTCTCGGTCAATCTCGACGCGGCCTTCGGACTCGGCCTCGGCGATCCGGCCGTCGGCAACAACACCTGGGGCATCATGTGGCTCGGCCTGCTGTTCATGGCGATCGTCGCGGCGATCAACTTCCGCGGCGTCGGCGAGAGCGTGAAGGTCAACATCGTTCTGACCTGCGTCGAGCTGTCCGGCCTGCTCATCGTCATCTTCATCGGCCTGTGGGCGATCGGCGCCGGGCAGGGCGACGTCTCGCGCGTCACCCAGTTCCACACGCCGGAGGGCGTCAGCGCCGTCTGGCCGGTGATCGCCGCGACGACGCTCGCCTTTTTCGCGATGGTGGGCTTCGAGGATGCGGTCAACATGGCCGAGGAGACCAAAGACCCGGTGCGGATTTTCCCGAAAATCCTGCTGATCGGACTGCTGGCGACGGCGCTGATCTACATGCTGGTGTCGATCTCGGCGGTGACGCTGGTCGAGCCGGCCGCGCTCGGCGAGGGCGAGACGCCGCTGCTCAAGGTGGTGGAGGCGGGCGCACCCAACTTCCCGCTCGGCATCTTCGCCTTCATCACCATGTTCGCCGTCGCCAACACCGCGCTGATCAACATGCTGATGGCGAGCCGGCTGATCTACGGCATGAGCCGCGAGCATGTGTTGCCGGCGGTGCTGGGCAAGGTACATCCGACGCGGCGCACGCCCTACCTGGCGATCCTCTTCACCACGCTCCTGGCGTTCGGCCTGATCACCTTCGTCGGCGGCGTTCCGCAGCTCGGCGGCACCACGGCGCTGCTGCTTCTATGCGTGTTCACCGTGGTCAACGTCGCGGTGCTCGTCCTGCGCAAGGACCGGGTGGAGCACGCGCATTTCAAGGCCCCGACCATCCTGCCGATCGTCGGGGCGATCGCCTGTGGGTTCCTGACGGGACCATGGACGGGACGCAATCCGGAGCAATACAAGATCGCCGGCGTGCTGCTCGCCATCGGCGTAGTGCTGTGGGTCGTCACGGTCTTCGTCAACCGCGCCACCGGGCAGAAACCGCTCGATCCGACCATGGAGGACATCGGCGGCAAGAGCACCATCAACTGACCGTTCAATAGCCGCCGACGATCGGCAGGATCTCGCCGGTGATGTAGCTGGAGCATTGCGGCGAGGCCAGGAACACATAAGCCGGCGCGATCTCTTCGGGTTGCGCCGGCCGCTTCATCGGCGTCTTGGCGCCGAACTGCGAGACGTCCTCCGCCTCCTTCTCCGACGGGTTGAGCGGCGTCCACACCGGGCCGGGCGCCACGCAATTCACGCGGATGCCCTTCGACACCAGATTGCCGGAAAGCGCCCGGGTGAAGGCGTGGATGCCGCCCTTGGTCATCGAATAGTCGACCAGTTCCTTGCTGCCGTCGATGCCGGTCACCGAGCCGGTGTTGATGATCGCCGAGCCCGGCTTCATGTGCGGCACCGCCTCCTGGGCCATGTGAAAATAGCCGTAGAGATTGGTCTTCAGCGTGGTGTCGAAATGCTCTTCGGTCAGGTCCTCGAATTTTGTGGAATGGATCTGGAACGCCGCATTGTTGACCAGGACATCGAGGCTGCCCAGCCGCTTCACCGTTTCGGCGACGACCGAGCGGCAATAGTCGCGCTCCGTGACATCGCCCGGGAACAGGATGCACCTGTGCCCTTCCGCCTCGACCGCCTTCTTCGTCGCCTCCGCATCCTTGTGCTCGGTGAGATAGGAAATCGCGATGTCGGCGCCTTCGCGCGCGAACAGCACCGCCACCGCCCGGCCGATGCCGGAATCGCCGCCGGTGACCAGCGCGACCTTCCCCTCCAGCTTCTTGGAACCGATGTAGAAGGGCGCATCATACAGCGGCGCCGGCTCGATCTTCCACTCCTCGCCGGGTTTCGGATGATGCTGCTTGGGGAAAGGAGGCTCGGGATAGGCGCGCGCGCCGGCCTGCATGGCACCGTTGCCGCCCCCGTTTTTTTTCTTTTTCGCGTCCGTCCGGTCGACACCTTTCTGGATCTTGCGCTGCTTGTCGGCCTCGTTCCTGGCTTCGGCTCTTTCCTGGGATGGCATGTCGAATCTCCTCGTTGGCTCCTGCCCAACGCACGAGGCGCGGGGTTGATCCCGTCCGCAACGGAGCATCCGAATTCATGGCCGGGGCTTGAGAACCGGCGGCGGGCAGATAAGTTCTGCGGCGGACGAAATTTTCCCGAGGAAGCCCGATGAGCAAGCGCGAGATCGAGATCAGGACCGATGACGGAGTGGCCAAAGCCGGTCTGTTCCGCGGAGCGGGCGGGGGATCCGGCGTGATTCTCTATATGGATGCCTTCGGACCCCGACCGGCGCTGGACGGCATGGCGGAGCAGCTCGCCGGCGAAGGCTACATTGTGCTGGTACCCGACCTGTTCTACCGCAACGCCCCCTACGGCCCGTTCGATGCCAAGACCGCCTTCAGCGACGAAACGACCAAAAACCAGCTGATGGCGCTGATCTCCGGCACGTCGCAGGAGATGACTGTGCGCGACACCGGCGCCTTCCTCGCAGCACTCGAAGCGGAAGGCATCAATGGGCCGGTCGGCGCCGTCGGCTATTGCATGGGCGGCGGCCGGGCGATCAACGCCGCGGCCGCCTATCCCGACCGGATCGTCGCCACTGCCAGCTTCCATGGCGGCAATCTCGCATCCGATGCCCCCGACAGTCCGCACCGGAGCGCCGCAAAGCTCCAGGCGCGCGTCTACATAGGCGTCGCCGGCGTCGACCGCAGCTTTCCGCCGGAACAATCGGCAAAGCTGGCCGAGGCCCTGCGCACGGCCGAGGTCGACCACGTCATCGAAAACTACGTCGGCATGGCGCATGGCTGGGCTGTGCCGGACCATGGCGCCTATGACGGGAAAGGCGCGGAGCGGCATTGGAAGCGGCTCAAAACCTTCTTTGCCGAGACGCTTTCGGATACGCTCTGAGCGAAAGACCCGCGAACACGATCATGTCCGACGATCCGTATGATCTCCGGCGTTTCGTCGCTGCGCAGGCGCCGGTCATCGACAGGGTGCGGGCCGAGTTGCGGAGCGGGCGCAAGACGAGCCACTGGATGTGGTTCGTCTTCCCACAGATGGCCGGCCTCGGCATGAGCGCCATGTCGCGGAAATATGCCATCGGCTCGCTCGCCGAGGCGCGCGCCTATCTCGACCACCCGATCCTGGGCGATCGCCTGCGCGAATGCGTCGAGCTGGTGCTGGAAAACGACGGCCGCTCCGCTCGCGAGATATTCGGCAGCGCCGACGACGCAAAATTCCGTTCCTGCCTGACGCTGTTCTGCGAGGCCTCCGGCGAGGAGGTGTTCTTGCGCGCCCTCGACAGATGTTTCGGAGGCGATCCCGATCCGCGGACGCTGCGGATTTTGGGCGGAAGCTGAAAACTTTCGCGACGGTTCGCTACGGTTTTCTCCGAAAAGACATAGAAAATCGAACCGGCAATCCTGGAAAAAAGTCCTTTTCACACCCCAAGGAATGGCCGATAGCCGTCGTCCAACCGGTAATGACGGTCATGACGGTGCAGGCGAAACCGGAAGCCTCCGACGCGGAACTGGTCGATCGCGCCCGCGCGGGCGACGAGACCGCGTTCGGCCGGCTGGTCGAACGGCACTATGATTTCGTCCACCGCGTCGCCTGGCGCTGGTGCGGCCGCGCGGCGGATGCGGACGACGTCGCGCAGGAGGTCTGCATCCGGCTCGGCACGGCGATCCGCGGCTATCGCGGCGCCGGCGCCTTCACCACATGGCTCTATGCGCTGACCTTGAACGCCGCCCGCGACGCGCTGCGCAGATCGGTGCGGGAGGCCGCCAGGGCGGAGGCCTACGGCGTCCACGCGCTGATCGCCGAAGGGGGCGGACCCGAAACGGAACCGCAGGCGCGCTCCGATGCGCTGTGGGAAGCGGTGCGCCAGTTGCCGGACAGGCAGCGCGACGCGGTGCTGCTGGTCCATGGCGAAGGGCTCAGCCATTCCGCCGCGGCGGAGGTGATGGCGATCTCCGAGGCGACCGTCTCGTGGCACATCCATGAAGCGAAGAAGCGGCTGACGGTGCTGATGCGCCAGGCCGGGGAAGGTTGACCATGGTCGACGAAAGCGAACTCGAAAGGCTCGGCCGCATCGCCGCGCCGTCGCCCGATGCCGACGCGAAGGCCCGTGCGGTCGGTGCGGCAATGGCCGCGTATCGGGCGAATGCACCAGAGGCCGCCGAAAAAAAGCCGAATGCCGCCCAAGGAATTGCGGAACCGCGCCGTCTTACCGCCAGAGCAATGAAGCTTTGGAGTGGGATGATGCAGAAGAAACTTTATGCGACCCCGGCGCTGGCGACCCTGCTGGCGCTGCCGCTGGCCGGCTATACGGCCTACTACCTGCTGGAGACCGGGCAAAACAATGTCGTCCCGGCGCCGCACGAGCCCTACAGGCAGAAGATCGCGCCGGCGCCGGTCGCCGAGCAGGAGGCCGACGCGCAGGACACTCGGACGCAGGCGGGCGGGCTACCGGCGCAGTTGGCGAAACCCGAAGCCGCTGCGCCGCATGATGCGCTGACGGCGGCGCCGGTTCCGCAAAGCGCCGTCGGCCAGGGCGGGGCCGCGCCGGCGACGATGCTGGAAACCGCGCGGCCCGGCCGCGACGGCGCGGCCCGCACCTTTGCTCGGCAGGCGGCGCCCTCGATCGCACCCGCCGACATGCCCCCGCTTGCGCGCGAGGACCGGGACCGCATCGCCGCCTTCGACAGCAACCCGCTGCGTTCGACGCAGGAGCAGCCGGTGTCGACCTTCTCCATCGACGTCGACACCGCGTCCTACTCCTTCGTGCGACGCTCGCTGAAGGAGGGGATACTGCCGGATGCCGACACGGTGCGCGTCGAGGAGATGGTCAACTACTTCCCCTACGACTGGAAAGGGCCGGACAACGCGGCGACGCCGTTCAACACGACGGTCACCGTCATGCCGACGCCGTGGAACGCCGGCACGAAGCTGATGCATGTGGCGATCAAGGGTTTTGACGTGAAGCCGGCGGAGCGGCCGCGGGCCAATCTCGTCTTCCTGCTCGACGTGTCCGGCTCGATGGACGAGCCCGACAAGCTGCCGCTGCTCAAATCCGCCTTCCGGCTGCTGGTCGACACGCTGTCGCCGGACGACACGGTATCGATCGTCACCTATGCGGGCGAGGCCGGCACGGTGCTGGAGCCGACGAAAGTATCGGAGCGCGACAAGATCCTTCAATCGATCGATACGCTGGCGCCGGGCGGCTCGACGGCCGGCGAGGCAGGCATCCGCGAGGCCTACCGGCTGGCGAAGCAATCCTTCGTGAAGGGCGGCGTCAACCGCGTCATGCTGGCTACCGACGGCGACTTCAATGTCGGGCAGAGCGACGACGCCGACCTGAAGCGCATCGTCGAGGAGAACCGCAAGAGCGGCGTGTTCCTGTCGGTGTTCGGCTTCGGCCGCGGCAACCTCAACGACCAGATGATGCAGACCATCGCCCAGAACGGCAACGGCACCGCCGCCTATATCGACACGCTGGCCGAAGCCGAGAAAGTGCTGGTTCAGGACGCCTCGTCGACCATCTTCCCGATCGCCAAGGACGTGAAGATCCAGGTCGAGTTCAATCCGGCAAAAATCTCGGAATACCGGCTGATCGGCTACGAGACCCGCGCGCTGAAACGCGAGGACTTCAACAACGACCGCGTCGACGCCGGCGAGATCGGCTCCGGCCATTCGGTGACGACGATCTACGAGGTGACGCCGAAGGGCAGCTCGGCCGCCATGATCGATCCTCCGCGCTACGGGGAGGCTTCGACGGCCAATGGCGGCGTGGCGAATGCCGACGAATATGCCTTCGTCAAAATCCGCTACAAGGCGCCGGATGGCGACGTGTCCAAGCTGATCACCACGCCGGTGACGGCAGGCAACGAGGTCGCTTCCTTCGACGCTGCCTCGACCGACCAGCGCTTTTCCATTGCCGTCGCCGCCTTCGGGCAGAAGCTCCGGCATGCCGACCAGGTGGCCGGTTTCGGCTACGACCGGATTCTTGAGATCGCTGCCGCCGCGCGCGGCGACGATCGCTACGGTTACCGCTCGGAGTTCCTGTCGCTGGTGCGGCTGGCGGCGGCGCTGGATGCGGGCAAGCCGTAGGCCCTAGTTGCCGGCGGGCGAGTCCGGCAGTGCGCGAACTCTGCCGGCTTCGCAGTGACAATGGCAAACTTTTCGTTACATCTACAACTCATGAGGGGTTGGGATCGACGCAATGGATTGGCTTCGACGCATGTTGGGGTTGGGCGACCCCGAGAACGCTGTCGGACTGGGGCGCCATGATGAATTCTTGGCCGATTTGGAGGGCGGCGACCACATTGCCGTCGATCAGTTTCGCGATTTGTTGCGAGATCGGAAACGAGCCGCATCGATACTCGCGGAGGGGTGGGGCAAGGTAGAAGATCGGTTTCTCGAGGATGTCGCACTGCTGGAGGTGGGACGGGAAAACGACCTGCTTGCGGGCATTGATTGGGCGGCGTCTCCCGATGATGTCATCGAAACATTCGACCCGCTTCTAAGAAAACTCGGCTTGGTTGGCTTTCCCGATAGCTTCCATCAGTTTGCCGCGCAAATAGAACAGGTCGCGCGAGGCGATCACCTCGACCTGATTTTTCCCAAGCTGGTCGATTGGTCGAAACAGCGCAATCTGCTCGTCATCGATTTGAACTCTGATTCGGATATGTACCATTTCGCATTGGTGTCGCCCGAGCTTTTCAGCAAATGGGTCGGCTTAAAGCTATCCAAGCATTTGAAGATCGAAGACCCGTCTTGGCAATTCAAGAAGTAAGCCAAAGCGATCCATCGCATACCGACAGCGGCTTGCTGGGATGTCGGATAACGTCGCAGCAGAAATGACCAGGCTGGCGGAACGCTTGTTCCGGCGGCTGTTTCTCGCGCCAGCAGGCGGCGGGCCATTCCAAAAATCACCCTTGCAAAAGATATATCGTTCTCCAGATATATCGCATGAACGATATATCTGAGAAAGGAAGAACCATGTTTCATCGGTTTCACAGGTCCCATGAGCGCTGTGGCGAATGGTCGATGTCGGGAGAGGGCAGCCGTTTCGGCGGGGGCCGGCGCGGCGGCTTCGGCGGGGCTTTCGGCCGGCATCGCGGCGGCCCGTTCGGCGGGCGCGGTCCGCGCATGTTCGATCCCGGGGCGCTGCGCCTCGTCGTGCTCGGCCTGATCGCCGAGGAGCCGCGCCACGGCTACGACATCATCAAGGCGCTGGAGGCGAAATTCCAGGGCGCCTACAGTCCGAGCCCCGGCGCCATCTATCCGATGCTGCAGATGCTGGAGGAGGCCGACCTCGTCGCCTCGCAGGCCCATGGCAACAAGCGGCTCTACTCGATCACCGAGCAGGGCAAAGCCTATCTCGAGGAGAACGCGGCGGATCTCGCGCGCATCAACGCCCAGATCGACGAAGCTTCGGCCGAAGGCGGCAACGTCTCGCTGGGCGAAGAGGTAAGGGGCGTGGTGAAGGCCGTGTTCATGCGGCTGCGGCGCGGCCAGTTCACGCCCGAGCAGGCGCGCAAGGCCCGCGACATCCTGAAAAAGGCGCGGCGCGACATCGAGGATCTGTGATACGCCTCACCTCCACGTCGCGGTCGGTCCGCCGACCGCGACGCCAAAGGGAGAGGTGAAGCCCATGGCGGATCGCGTCCTCGACGAATGGGATTTTTCGCGCGGGCTGCGTTCGGTGTCGGCGGCCGAGATCAAGACATTCTGGAACGGCTACATCGTCCGCCGCAGCGCGAAGATCGAGCACGGCAGCCTCTATTCGCGCTGGCGCCATGTCTCCGACGACCTGGTCATCTCGCTCTACTTGACCAACCGCAGCGTCGGCCTGTTCGTCAGGGGCCAGCGGGGCGAGCGCTGGGCGACGACGGTGAGCCGGCTTTCGGCCTGCGAGCCCGAACTTGGCGAGGCGCTCGGTGCCAGCCTGCGCGGCTATGAAGGCTGCTGCTATCTCAGCAACCATCCCTTGCCGGTGACCGATCCGGCCTGCTGGCCCGCGGCGTATGAATGGCTGGAGGGACGCGAGGAACACTATTTTCGCGTGCTGAGCGGGATGCGGTCGGAACGGAAGACCGATCAGGTCTAAGCGAAGTCGAGCAGCAATGGGCAGTGATCCGAGACCTCGGGCTGCCGCACCACGTCGAAGCCGAGCACGCGCACGTCCGGCGTGACCAGCATGTAGTCGGCGAAGCGTTCCGGCTTCCGGTAGAGCGACGTGCGCGTGCCGGCGAAACCGCGCGAGGTGACCAGGTCGGTCAGCCCGAACTCGCCCAGCACCTGAAAAATCCTGCCGCCGGGGAGGACATTCAGGTCGCCGCAGACGACCAGCCGCTCGCCGCCGGGCCAGACGGAGCGGATGAGGCGGGCCAGGGCGGCCGCCTGTGCGTCGCGCTCCGCGTTGTCGCCCTTGCCGTCCTCGGTGCGCAGCCCGTGCAGGTGAGCGATGGTGACCGCGTGGTCGGCAGCGTAGTCGAAGAGGCGCAGGCAATGGGCGTTGCGCGGCCGCGGATGATGGCCGAACGAAGCCGGCGAGAACGAGCCGTGCACGAATGCCACCGCCTGGCCGATGATGGGGAGCGATCTGCGCACATAAGTGGCGATGCCGAACTCGACCCCAACCGGGCCGTCGCTGCCGATCAGGTCCCCGCGCGATGTCGGAAAGAACGCTGCGTCGTGGTCGGGCAGGACGGCCGCGATCTCCTCAAACAGGTTGGAACGCTGCTGAAGCTCAACGGATCCGTCGCGGTAGAGAAGCCAGTCGGGCGTTCTCCCGGGCGCCCGGAGCACTTCCTGAAGGCAGACGACGTCTGCGCCCGATCGCGCGAGAAAAGGCAGCAGCTCGGCATGCTGCTGCCCTCCCCAGGCATTCAGGGAAAGAATGCGCATCGCGAGGATTGTCCGCGACGCAGGCGGCGATCAGGCGCGGCGTCGCCGGCGGCCTTCGCCGCCCTGGACCGCGCCGCTCTGGTCGGCCGTCTTGTTGCGCAGCGGGCCGATGCGCTCGACGATCGCCTCCACCGTCGGGCGGGCCTGGCGCTGGTGCGCGTCGAGCGATTTGCGCATGGCGGCCAGATGCTCGAACGAGGTGCCGCAGCAGCCGCCGATGATCTTTGCGCCGGCGTCGACGGCGAGCCGGACATAGTCCGACATCAGTTCCGGCGTGCCGGAATAATGGATCTCGGTGCCGCGGAATTCCGGAATGCCGCAATTGCCCTTGACGATCACCTTCGCGTCCGGATTGGCCTCGGTCATGTCGAGCAGCGAAGCGAGGATGTCGGAAGCGCCGACTCCGCAATTGGCGCCGACCGCCACCGCCGGCTGGGAGAGGCCGTCGGCGACGCCGTGAACATGCTTCGGCGCCAGGCCCATCATCGAGCGGCCGGCCGTATCGAACGAGAAGGTGTAGGTGTAGGGCAGGCCGATGGCGATCGCGGCTTCCGCCGCTGCCTTCGCCTCTTCCGGCGCCGACATGGTCTCGATCCAGGCGATCTCCGCCCCGCCGGCCTTCAGCCCCTCGATCTGCTCCTTGAAGGCGGCAACGGCGTCGTCATAGGTGAGCGCGCCGAGCGGCTGCAACAACTCGCCGGTCGGGCCTACCGAGCCGGCGACGATCACCTTGCGGCCGGCATTGTCGGCGACCGAGCGGGCGATCTCGGCGGCCTTCCTGTTGAGCTCGAACACGCGATCCTGCGCGTTGTGCAGCTTCAGCCGGTGGCGCGTGCCGCCGAAGGAATTGGTGAGGATGATGTCGGCGCCGGCATCGACGAAATTCTGGTGCAGCGCGACGATCTTCTCGGGCGCGTCCTCGTTCCACAGTTCCGGCGCCTCGCCCGAGGCCAGGCCCATGCCGAACAAATTGGTACCGGTGGCGCCGTCGGCAAGCAGCACGCCTTTTTCGGCGAGCAGGGCGTCGATAGGATTGGTCATTGGGAGAAGGCCCTTTGGCATCAAGGTTTGGATAAAGATATAAAGAAGTCTTTATGTCAGGTCAATCTCAGCTCAATGAAACTCCAATGAGCTCGATGCTCAGAAGTGCATCCCGGCAAGGCCGGCAGTGAAGCTCGATGCCTCGTGCGGATTGATCTCGGCGCTGCGGATCAGCGTGTCGAAATGCCGGGTGAGCCGCTGCACGGTCGAGGTGGCGTTGAGCACCAGATACATGTCGCCGGCATAGACGGCAGCCCGGTAGGGGCCGAAGATCGTGTAGGGCACGGAATAGCGCAGGCGGCCGTCATAGAGGAAGAGCCGGAAGGCCGGATAGAGGTCGTCGAGCAGGCGCGACATGTGCTTGAGCTGTTCGCGCCGCGCCTGTTCCGGAAACCCCGACCAGACGCCCAGCCCGCGCGCGAACACCTCCAGGGTGTGACGTGGCATGCACACCTCCATGTCGGTCTCCGGCCGCCGGTTGTAGTCGATGCGGTACTGCGTCTCGCCGGCTTGCGCCTCGCGGCTGCGGTTGGAAATCTCCGATTCGTAGTCGATCAGCGCGTCGGTACGCAGCAGGTCCGGAAGTCCGGCCGGCACGTAGCGGATTTTCGTGCCGACCGCCTCCGCGTGCCATTTGGCGAGCAGAGTGCGGTCGAAGCCGTCGGGCGCCTCCTCGATCTCGAGACTTTCGCGGATCTCGCCGGTCAGGCCTTCGTCCTGCGACAGCCCCATCAGCCAGTCGAGCGAGATTTTGTGCTCGGCGGCGATGGTGAGCAGCGTCTCGGCGCGCGGCAGGCGCGTCGAGGTCTCCGACAGCATCTGCGACAGCGCCGAGCGGTCGATGCCGATCGAGGCGGCGAAGGCAGACTGGTTGCCGGCATAGCGCGAAAGCAGGATGCGCAGGCGCTCGCGAAAAAGGCTTGAAAGATCGCGTTTGTCCACTTCAGAGAGACCTCGCGAAGGAAAATTCTACTCCGGGATGTCCTTCCCACCCCGAAACAGAGAACACGAATCCGATTGCTGTTTACTTTCCATAACATGTGAGGCCTCTTATGCGCAATCACAACACTTTCTGCGCATTGTCGCATTGAAGGCTGCTCATTCTCCTGACACCATGCTGTCAGGAATCGCCGATTCCGGCGGCTGGGGGCAGTGGTCGATTGAAATGAATGCAGGCAGGCGAACGGCGCACAGGCGCCAACGCGTGGAGTGGCCGACGGTCCTTCTCATCTTCGCAACCTATGCGCTGTGGGCCGCGCTCTGCGGTCTCGCCTGGCCGGCCTGGCCGGCCGCGACGATCGTTGCGCTCGGCTTCGTGCTGGCGCTGCAATCGTCGCTCATGCATGAGGCCGCGCACGGACATCCGACGCGCAGGGGATGGCTGAACGAGCTTTTGGTCGGCCTGCCGGCCGGCCTGGTCTATCCGTTCCGGCGGTTTCGCGCGCTGCATCTCAGGCATCACGCCGACGACAACCTGACCGATCCCTTCGACGATCCGGAATCCTACTACCGCGCGCTCTGGCAGCATCGCGAGCTGCCGGCCGCGCTGAAATTCCTGCTGCACGTCAACAACACCATGGTCGGCCGCTTCGTCATCGGGCCGCTGCTCGGCACCGCCGGCTTCCTGGCGGCCGAGGCAAAGCTGATCGCCGCCGGCGACCGCGCGGTGCGAAAGGCCTGGCTGCTGCATGGCGCCGGCCTTGCCGTCGTGATGCCGCTGGTGCTTGCCGTGTTCGACATCCCCGCCTGGGCCTATCTGCTTTCGGTATGGCTCGGCCAGTCGCTGATCTCGGTGCGCACCTTCGCCGAGCACCAATGGTCGGAGCGCCCGGACGGGCGGACCATCATCGTCGAGCGCTCGCCCTTCGCCTTCCTGTTCCTCAACAACAATCTGCACCTCGTCCACCACAAGAACCCGACGGTTGCCTGGTACGATCTGCCGGCGCTGTTCCGCGCCCGCCGCGAGGAATGGCTGGCGATGAACCGCGGCTATGTCTTCCCGAGCTATTTCGCGCTGCTGAGGAGCTATGCCTTCAAGCCCAAGGAGCCGGTGGTGCATCCGGCGCTGCGCCGCACGCCAGAAAGGGGCCGCGCCTTTACGCCACGGGTGCGCTCGCGTTCGCTGAACGGGATGGGCTCGGTGCCGGTGCCGGCCGAGCCGCCCAAGGAATAGCGCGGCCCGCCCTTGCGCCGGGCCGCCGCTTCGCCGACATCTTTGGCATGACCGATTTCTTCGCCGCGCTGCCCATGTATGACTGGCCGGAGGCCCGTGCCGAGGTCGATGCCGAGTGGGCGGCGATCCGTTCCCGCCTGCGTGCCGCCGGCATCGACGCGCCGGAAAAACTGGTACGCCGCAATGCCGACATGCCGCCGGTGCCGGGCGGCATCCGCGACGCGGCGGGCGCGATCGTTGCGCCAGACCCGGCGACGCTGCCGCCGAATGAACTCGATTTCTCCACACTTTGGCATCACCCGAAACTGCTGTTCGGGCAGACTTGCTGGGGGCCGCTGGAGCTGGAACTGGTGTCGAATGTACGCATCGTCGGCCAGCCCGACTATTCCGCCTACGAAGGCGGGCAGGGCGAGCTCTATTCGAGTGCCATCCTGATGCGTCGGAATCCTCCCGCCTTGAGCGGGGGATGGCCCGAAGGGCCGGAGGGAGCCGGTCGGGGCAGCGGGCTACGGCAGGAGACCGCGGAGCGCGGCCGCGACGACCCCGCCTCGCCGCTTCGCGGCGACCCTCACCTGGAGGGGGAGGGGGACGTGGGAGCGCCCTCCGACGGTACTGCGACAATCCCGCTCGGGCGCATCCGCGGCAAGAGGCTGGCCTTCAACAGTCACGACTCCATGTCGGGCATCCTGGCGCTGACCCGCGACCTCGCCGCGCTCGGCGAGGGCCTCGACGTCTTTTCGGGTCTGGTCGAGACCGGCGCGCACCGCGCCTCGGTCATGGCCGTGGCCGAGGGCAGGGCGGATGTGGCGGCCGTCGACTGCCGCAGCTGGCAGTTGATCAGGCGCTTCGAGCCGAAGGCCGGCGCGGTACGGGTGGTCGGCTGGACCACACGGCGCAAGGGCCTGCCCTACATCGCCGCCCTCGGTTCTCCGGTAACCGAACTGCCGCGGTGAGCGCCCGCTACGCCAGCAACTCCCTCAGTCTCTGCGCATCCGCCGGCGCGGCACTCTTCACGTCGTTGTCGAAGAAACACCAGACGCCCCGCCCCTGCCGGCGCCATTTGCGGATGTTCCTAGCCCAGCCGGCGAGCTGCTCGTCGCTGTAGCTGCCGTGATAGCGGCCGCTCGGACCATGGTTGCGGACATAGGCCCAGTCCGCCGTGGCCTCGAGCGGCGCCGGCGCGTCGGCGTGGTCGGACAGGCAGAGCGCGGCGTTATGGTCGGACAGCAGCTCGAAGACCGGCTTCTCGTACCAGCTCGGATGGCGGAACTCGAAGGTGTGTAGCCGCCCTTTCGGCAATCGGTCGAGGAAGCGAGCGAGCCGCTCACGGTTGACCGCCATGCGCGGCGGCAGCTGGAACAGGACCGGCCCGAGTTTTTGCCGCAGCAGTTTCACGCGCGAGTCCAGCAGCTCCATCGAATGCGCGTCGATGTTGAGCCGGCGCCAATGCGTGATGAATTTCGACGCCTTCCAGGCGAAGCGGAAGTCGCCGGGCACGGTGTCGAACCAGGTCTCCACCGCCTTGTCGGTCGGCGTGCGATAGAAAGGCGCGTTGAGCTCGGTGCTGTCGAATCTCGTCGAATAGTAGCCCAGCGCGTCCTTCTTCCTGACCTCCCTCGGATAGAACGGCCCCCACCAGCCGGCATAATGCCAGCCGGAGGTGCCGATGCGCAGCTCGGCCTCATTGCGCTTGCTTCGCGGCATGTTTCAACCCGGGTCCGTTTCGAGTCAGTCCCGTCTGCACGACGGGAGCGGCCAATGCCCGGGTTCAACGCACCACCATGCCTTTGGTCGCAGACCTGGCCCGCCAGCCGGCGGCGGCATGACAAGCCGTTGCGTCATGTCGCTTCCTTTGCGCTAGTGGTCGTCGCCTCCGCAATGGCGTGACGGGCGGCGGTCCATTATGCGCCGGCACTGAAATACGAGGATGATCATGAACGCCGTGCAGCCCGACCTAGCCGCTCCCGTGGCCGAACGCTCCCGCCGCGGCGGCCGCGCCGGCAAGCGTTCGGGCGCGGGCGCCGGCTTCGAGCAGCCGCCGTTCCGGCAGTTGCGGATGCCGCTGCAGCCGACGAAGCTCGTCTCCGACGACCAGCTGGAATCGATCCATCTCGCCTCGCTCCGGGTGCTGAAGGAGATCGGCGTCGACGTGCTGCACGACGGCGCCCGCCAGATCATGAAGGAGCATGGCGCCGACGTGCGCGACGGCAGCGAGCGCGTGCGCTTCGATGGCGACATGATTCTGGAGCTGATCGCCCACTGCCCGCCGGAATTCACCATCCACGCGCGCAATCCCGCCCATAACCTTCGTTTCGGCGGCGACAATTTGATCCTGTCGATGATGGCCTCGGCGCCGAACTGCTCGGACATCGACCGCGGCCGCCGGCCCGGCAATCAGCAGGACTACCGCAACTTCCTGAAACTCGCGCAGATGCACAATGTCCTCAACTGCACGGGCGGCTATCCGGTCGAGCCGATCGACATCCACCCGTCGGTGCGCCATCTCGACTGCATCCGCGACCTCGCAACCCTGACCGACAAGGTCTTCCACATCTATTCGCTCGGCAAGGAGCGCAACGTCGACGGCATCGAGATCACCCGCATCGCCCGCGGCGTGTCGCGCGAGCAGCTAATCGACGAGCCGTCGGTCTTCACTATCATCAACACCAACTCGCCGCTGAAGCTGGACGTGCCGATGATGGAGGGCATCATCCAGATGGCGTCGATGGGCCAGGTGGTCATCGTCACGCCGTTCACGCTGTCCGGCGCCATGGCGCCTGTGACCGTCGCCGGCGCGCTGGTGCAACAGAATGCCGAAGCGCTGGCCGGCATCGCCTTCGCGCAGATGGTCCGCAAGGGGGCGCCGGTCGGCTATGGCGGCTTCACCTCCAATGTGGACATGAAGTCGGGCGCGCCGGCCTTCGGCACGCCGGAATACATGAAGGCGCAGCTTGTCGGCGGCCAGCTGGCGCGGCGCTACAACATCCCCTACCGCACCTCCAACACCTGCGCCGCCAACACCGTCGACGCCCAGGCCGCCTATGAGAGCGTGTTCTCGCTTTGGGGCGCCGTCCAGGGCGGCGGCAACATGGTCATGCACGGCGCCGGCTGGCTCGAGGGCGGGCTGCGCTGCTCCTACGAAAAGACGATCCTCGACATCGATCTTCTGCAGATGGTGGCGGAGTTCCTCACCCCGCTCGACCTCTCCGAGGAGGCGCTGGCGGTGGACGCCATCCGCGACGTCGGCCCCGGCGGGCATTTCTTCGGCACGCCGCACACGCAGTCGCGCTACAAGACCGCCTTCTATGCCCCCGTGCTGTCCGACTGGCGCAACTACGAGACCTGGGCTGAGGCCGGCAGTCCGACGGCTATCGAAAGGGCGAACCGCGTGTGGAAGGAACGGCTGGCGCAATACGAAGAGCCCTGGATGGACCCGGCCATCCGCGAGGAGCTCGACGCCTTCGTCGAAAGGCGCCGCGCCGAGGGCGGCGCTCCGACTGATTTTTGATACAGCGCATGACCGCCCTGGACGCCGTGTCCCCTGGTCCCGCCCTGATCACGCCGCGCGCGGCGGTGGGAACGGTGTTTCTTTGCTTCGGCCTGGCGATCGGCCTGCTCGGCGGTTCCGTTCCCGAGATCGCCCGGCTCGCCGGCACGTCGCCGGAGATGATCGGATCGGCCTTCTTCGGCTCGACCATCGCGGGCATCCTCGGCCAGACCCTTGCCGGCCGCGTCGGCGGCGGGGTCAGCCTGAAGAAACGCCTGCTCATCCTGCAACTGATCGCGGCCGTGTGTCTCGTCCTCCTGTTCCAGGCGGAAAATGCCGTCGCGCTGATCGCCGGGCTGTTCGTCTTCATCTTCTTTTCAGCCAGCATCGACCTCGTGATGAACAGCGAGGGCGTCGCGGTTGAACGGGCTCTCGACCGCCCCGTTCTCTCCGGCTTCCACGGCCTCGCTTCGCTGGGCGTCGGGCTGGGTGCCATCGGCGGCAGCTACCTGTCGGTGACGGTCGGCCTGACGGCAACCGCGATCGTCAGCCTGTTGGTGCATGCGGCCGCCATCGCCGCGGTCATGTCCGGCACGCCCGACCGCGGCGCCACACAGCCTGCCGAGGCCGGCTCGAGCTGGTTCAGGCCCTCCGCCGCGCTTGTCGCCCTGTCGCTCGTGCTCGGCGTTTCGATGGCTGGCGAGATGGCCGCCACGATGTTCTCCGCCCAGACGCTGGTCGACCAGGCGCCGGCGCTCGCCGCCTATGCCGGCGCGGGCGCAACCGCCTTCGCGCTGTTCCAGGCGGCCGTCCGCCTGAGCGGCGACCGCCTGCGCGCGCTGCTCGGCGACGAAAGGCTGATCCGCGTCTCGTTGGCGGTGGCGTTCGTCGGGTTCGCGGTGATCACGACCTCCTCCAGCTTCGCCGTCAGCGCCCTGGGCTTTGCCGCCGTAGGCATCGGCACCGCCTGCATCGTGCCCTGCGGCTTCGCCGCCGCGGCGCGGATGTCGGCGCGGCCGGCGGCGGCTGTGATCAGCATGCTGTCGCTGATCACCGGTCTCGTGCGCATCCCCGCCCCGCTCGCCTATGGCTGGCTCGCCGAGGAGATCGGCTTCGCTCCCGCCTACCTTCTTTATGCCCTGCTCGCCGCCGCCGCGCTTTGCCTCGCGTCCTTCGCGGTCGGCCGAGCCCGTTCCAGGAGTTCCACATGAAATCCCACGTCAAAGCGGTTGTCATCGGCGGCGGCGTCGTCGGCTGCTCGGTGCTCTACCATCTTGCCCGCGCCGGCTGGACCGACGTCATGCTGATCGAGCGCTCGGAGCTGACGTCCGGCTCGTCCTGGCACGCCGCCGGCGGTTTCCACACGCTCAACGGCGACCCCAACGTTGCAAAGCTGCAGGCCTATACCGTGCAGCTCTACAAGGAGCTGGAGGAGCTTTCGGGCCAGTCCTGCTCGCTGCATCTCACGGGCGGCGTCATGATGGCCGACACGCCTGAGCGCATGGATTTTCTGCGCCTCGCCCATGCAAAGGGCCGCTATCTCGGCATGGACACCGAACTGATCACGCCGTCGGAAGCCAAGGCGATGTTCCCGCTGATGGACGAAAAACATTTCGTCGGCGCCATGTGGGATCCGGTCGAAGGCCATCTCGACCCGTCGGGCACCACTCACGCCTACGCCAAGGCGGCCAAAAAGCTCGGGGCCGAGATCGTGCTGCGCAACCGCGTCGTGGAGCTGACGCAGGAGGCCGACGGCACCTGGAACGTGGTCACTGAGCAGGGCACGGTGAAGGCCGAGCATGTGGTGAACTGCGGCGGCCTGTGGGCGCGCGAGATCGGCCGCATGGTCGGCGTCGAGCTGCCGCTGCTGGCCATGGAGCACATGTATCTGCTCACCGAGCCGATGCCGGAGGTCGAGGAGTTCAACAAGGCGACCGGCCGCGAGATGGTCGGCGTGCTCGACTTCAAGGGCGAGATCTACACCCGCCAGGAACGCAACGGCGTGCTGCTCGGCACCTATGAGAAGGCATGCAAGCCGTGGTCGCCGGTGAATACGCCGTGGGACTTCGGCCATGAACTGCTGCAGCCTGACATCGACCGTATCGCACCGTCGCTGGAGATCGGCTTCCGGCATTTCCCCGGCATCGAGAAGGCCGGCATCAAGCAGATCATCAACGGCCCCTTCACCTTCGCGCCCGACGGCAACCCGCTGGTCGGCCCGGTCCAGGGCCTGACCAATTTCTGGTGTGCCTGCGCCGTCATGGCCGGCTTCAGCCAGGGCGGCGGCGTCGGGCTGGCGCTCTCCAATTGGATGGTCAACGGCGACCCCGGCTTCGACGTCTGGGGCATGGATGTCGCCCGTTTCGGCGAATGGGCGAGCCTGCGCTACACCAATGCGAAAGTTCGCGAAAACTACTCGCGCCGCTTCTCCATCCGCTTTCCCAACGAGGAATTGCCCGCCGCGCGGCCGGCGCAGACCACGCCGCTCTACGACACCATGGTCGCCAACAACGCGGTGATGGGCGACAGCTGGGGCCTGGAGACGCCGCTCTGGTTCGCGCCGAAAGGCACCGAGGCGAAGGACATCGTCTCCTACCGCCGCTCCAACGATTTCGAACATATCGGCGCGGAGGTCCGCGCGACGCGCGAACGTGTCGGCGTCACCGAGATCGCCAATTTCGCCAAATACGAAGTCTCCGGTCCGGGTGCAGAGGAGTTCCTCAACCGGCTGATGACCAACCGCATGCCGAAGAAGGGCCGCATCGTGCTCACCCCGATGCTGAACGAGTTCGGCAAGCTGATCGGCGACTTCACCATCGCCAGGACGGGCGACGAGACATTCATGATCTGGGGCTCGTCGGCCGCGCAGAAATACCACATGCGCTGGTTCGAGAAGCACCTGCCGAAGGATGGGTCGGTGCGTATCCACCGCTTCGACCAGACGCTGGTCGGCCTCTCCATTGCCGGGCCGAAGAGCCAGGCGCTGCTGCAAAAACTCGTCGACGAGGACGTATCGTCAAAAGCCTTCCGCTTCATGGATTTCCGCGAAATGGCGGTCGGCGGCGCGCCGGCAATCGTCAACCGCATCACCTATACCGGCGACCTCGGCTACGAGATCTGGATGCAGCCGGCCTATCAGCGGCTGGTCTATGCCGCGATCAAGCAAGCGGGCGAGGAATTCGGCATCGTCGATTTCGGCATGCGGGCGCTGCTGTCCATGCGGCTCGAAAAAAACTTTCCGACCTGGTTCCGCGAGCTTCGGCCAATCTACGGACCTTTCGAGGGCTCGATGGAGCGCTTCATCAAGCTTGAGAAGAACGATTTTGTCGGCCGCGAGGCTGCGGCGAAGGAGCATGCCGCAGGGCCGAGGCTGCGGCGCGTGTCGCTCATCGTCGATGCCCTCGACGCCGACGTCATGGGCGACGAGCCGATCTGGGCGAAGGTGAACGGCAAAGATTTCGGCACCGTCGAGAAGCCGCATGGCTATGGCGCGCCACGTTTCGACACCACCGGCAAGGAAGTCCGCGGTTCGACTGCGGCGACCGGAGCCTCAATGGTGCGCGGCATCCGTGACGGCGAATGGTCGGTAGTCGGCTGGGTGACGTCGGGCGGCTATGCGCATTTCGTACAGAAGTCGCTGGCGCAGGGCTATGTGCCGGCCGAGCTGGCGGAGGACGAAAGCGAAGGCCTGTTCGAGATCGAGATTCTGGGCCAGCGCCGCCCGGCGCGCATCAATGTCGAGCCGCTGTTCGACCCCGCCGGCGAGAAGATGCGGGGGTAGAGGCCCAGGGATGTCAGTGCTGCATCTTCGCACCCCCCTCTGTCCTGAGCTTGTCGAATGGGCCGGACATCTCCCCCGCAAGGGGGGAGATTGGCAGCTTCAACGGCATCACTCCGCCTGCAACATTGGCCATTGGCGAAACCACATCGGCAAGCCAATCTCCCCCCTTGCGGGGGAGATGTCCGGCAGGACAGAGGGGGGTGTGAAGGATTACAAACCTCGGCGAACCGCGTTGCGAGAGCGACCCTAATGGAGCCGCTCGTCAAAAGTACCTTCGGCCGCCACCGCAAGATCATGCCATTCGAGCCTGGCGCGGCCGCCGATATCGAGGCACTGCGCCAGCAGGCCCGCCAAAAAGCTGCCTCCCTCAACCAGCATGTCCTTGGCTATGGCGAGACTGCCGAGCGCGAATGGGCCGCCGCCGGCATCCCGGCCCCCGACCTGCCGGCGATGCGAAAATACCGGCTGGAGCGCATCCGCGCCGAGCTGAAGCGCCGCGGCTATGCCGGCGCGCTGCTCTATGATCCCGTCAACATCCGTTACGCCACCGACTCCACCAACATGCAGCTCTGGGTGGCTCACAACCCGACCCGCCACTGTTTTGTCGCTGTCGAAGGTCCCGTCGTGCTGTTCGACTATTTTTCCTGCGAGCATCTTTCCGACCATTCCGGCGTGGTCGACGAGGTTCGGCAGGCGGTGTCATGGATGTATCTTTACGGCGGAGAACTCAGTGACCGGCGCGTGAAACGCTGGGCCGGACCGATTGCCGATCTCGTCAGAGCGCATGGCGGCGGCAATACGCGGCTTGCTGCCGACCATCTCGATCCGGAAGGTGCGGCTGAACTCTCGCGGCTGGGCGTCTCCGTCCACAACGGCGAGGCCGTGATGGAAAGCGCCCGGCTGATCAAGTCGCCGGACGAAATTCTGGCCATGCGCCGCGCCGTCGTCTCGTGCGAGGCGGCGATGGCGGAAATGCGGGACGCGCTGAAGCCCGGTATTACGGAAAACGAGCTCTGGGCGGAACTGCATCGCGGCAACATTTCGCGCGGCGGCGAATGGATCGAGACCCGGCTTCTGTCGTCCGGACCGCGCACGAATCCCTGGTTCCAGGAGTGCTCCTCCCGGAAAGTCGAGGCCGGCGACCTGGTTGCCTTCGACACCGACCTGATCGGCCCCTATGGCTTCTGCGCCGACCTGTCCCGTACCTGGCTGTGCGGCGACGGGGAACCGACCGCCGAGCAGCGCGATCTTTTTGCCATCGCCGGCGACCAGACCGCCCGCAACACCGCGCTGATCCGTCCCGGCATTTCCTTCCGTGAGCTGGTCGAGCGATCGGCAGTGCCGCCGCCGGACTGCTTTCCCGCCCGTTACGGCGTGCTTTACCACGGCGTCGGCCTGGCCGACGAATATCCGACCCTGCCGCATGCCGCCGACTGGACCGACGACACGCCGGACGGCGTGCTGGAACCCGGCATGGTGCTCTGCGTGGAAAGCTATATCGGCCGGCTCGGCGGGCACGAGGGTGTGAAGATCGAGGAACAGGTGCTGGTTACCGAAAGCGGGCGCGAGCAGTTGTCGCGCTTCCCGGTGGCGCTCACCGCATAGTGCCTGCCAGGCGGTCGAAGCGGCGGGACCGCGGGTTGGTCTCGCCCTTCCGCTTTTCCGTGTCGACGCGGATCAGACAGCCGTCGTTTTCTTCCGTGTCGACGTAAGGCTCGTCCACGGCCTCGCGCAGCTCGCTGCGCTCGGCAGGCGTCAGCTTCCGCTGCTTGATCAAGGCAAAGGCAACCGCGGCGGCAAGGATGGCCGGGCCGGCGATCGTGACAAGCACCCACAGACTGGAATCCAACATGGCGCGCTCCGTTCCTTGAACGATGCAACGCGCATGCGGCACCGCACGTTCCATGCGGCCCCTGCGCCACCGCTTCGTGGCGGGGCGAAATCGCTGCCGTGCCGTAGTGCGCCTGGTCTGCCACCGTGGCATGGAGGCCGCTCCTAAGTTCCGGCGGCTCGAGCAAACGATGGTGGAAAAGGTACGGGACACTTCGGGGATGCCGCTGGCGGCGCTCGCCGGTATCATCGCGACCGTGTCGGTGTTCGCCATCGCGCAGGGGCTCACCTATCCGCTGCTCAGCTTCATCCTGCTGCGCGAGGGTTACTCGCCGGCGATGATCGGCGCCTCGGCGGCGATGACGCCGCTCGGGTATATCGTGTCGGCGCCGTTCATCCCGTGGCTGTCGCGCCGTTTCGGCGCCGGGCCGCTGACGGTCGGCTGCGCCGGCCTGGCGACGCTGATGCTGGCGGCCATCGGCTGGACACAGGACGTCTGGCTGTGGTTCCCGCTGCGCTTCCTGCTCGGCTTCTTCGCCAACCCGCTCTACGTGATCAGCGAGACCTGGATGATCGCGATCGCGCCCGCCGCCAAGCGCGGCCGGGTCATGGGCATCTACACCTCGATCGTGTCCGGCGGTTTTGCCCTCGGCCCGCTGACCCTCACCGTGGTCGGCACGCAGGGCTGGCCGCCTTTCCTCGTCGGCATCTGCGCTTTCCTGGTCTGCGGGCTGATCCTGGTGATCGTGCTGCCGCGCCTGCCGGACATGCAGGACGAAGCGCATACGACTTCGGTGGGCGGCTTCGCCATGCTGGCGCCGCTGCTCTTGTTCGCCGTGGCGGCGGCCGCGGCCTTCGAGCAGGGATTGCTGTCGTTGTTTTCTGTCTATGGCGCGAGCTACGGCACGCCGGAGCGGACGCTCGCCTCGCTGCTCGCCGTCTTCATCGCCGGCAACATAGCGCTCCAACTTCCTCTAGGCGCGCTGGCCGAGCGCATCGGCGCGCGCCGGGTGATGCTGCTCTGCGCGGTCGTCGCCGTGCTCGGCTGCGCGCTGCTGCCGCTGCTGCTCGCGACACCGCTGATCTGGCCGATGGTGTTCGTCTGGGGCGCGGTGGCCTTCGGCATCTACACCATGGCGCTGATCGAGCTCGGCGACCGCTTCACCGGGGCAATGCTGATCACCGGCAACGCCGCCTTCGCTCTGTTCTGGGGCATCGGCGGCATCGCCGGGCCGCCGGTGACCGGAGCCGTCATGGACATCGCCGGCGTGCAGGGCCTTCCGCTGGCGCTCGGGCTGCTCTGCCTCGGCCTGGTCGTCTCCATTCTCATGCGTTCCCGAGACCGGGCATGACGGCGGCGCAGGAGACGCAGCCGCGCTGGTCGGCGCTGATGGGAGTGACCGCCGCGCTCGCCATGTTCGGCATGGCGCAGGGACTGAGCTACCCGCTGTTCACGCTGCTGATGCAGAGGCAGGGCCTGTCGCCGGCGCTGATCGGCACCTCGGCGGCAATGATGCCGCTCGGCCTCATCCTCTCGGCCTCTTTCGTGCCATGGGCAGTGCGAACATTCGGCGGGCGCAACGTTGCCGTCACCTGCGCGCTGGTCGGCGCATTCTGCTTCTTCCTCATCGGCTCGATGCAGAACTGGATCGGCTGGTTCGTCATCCGCTTCCTTCTCGGCTTCGTCATCAACCCGCTCTACGTGCTCGGCGAAGTGTGGGCGCTGGCGCTGGCGCCGCCGGGCAAGCGCGGCCGCGTGATGGGCGTCTTCAACGCCGTCATGGGTGCCGGCTATGCCGTCGGCCCGCTGTCGCTCACCATGATCGGCGTCGAAGGCTGGCCGCCCTTCCTCATCGCCATCGGCGGCTTTCTCGCCTGCGGCGCCATCCTACACCTGGTCTCTTCCGGCCTTGCCGGCTTCGAGGGCGAAAGCGGGCAGGCGGGCGGCGTCTTCGGCTTCGCCATGATCGCGCCGGCACTGCTGGCCGCGGTGCTGTCGTCGTCGGCCGTGCAGCAGAGCACCTACTCGCTGACGCCTGTCTTCGGGGCAGCCTATGGCCTTCCGGAGGCCGTGCTCGCTTCGTTGATCACGGCGCTCTCGCTCGGCAACATCGTTTTGCAGATCCCGCTGGGCCTCGCAGCCGAGCGGCTGGGCGGCCGCACCATGATGCTGGCCTGCGCGCTGGCGACGGCATGCTGCGCGCTGCTGCTGCCAACCCTGGTCCTAACGCCGGCGGTATGGCCGCTGCTGGTGGTGATGGGAGGCGTGGGCTACGGCGTCTACACCATGGCGCTGGTCGAGCTCGGCAACCGTTTCCACGGTACGACGCTGGTGACCGGAAACGCCGCTTTCGCGCTCATGTGGGGACTGGGCGGCATCGTCGGCCCGCCGACCTCGGGCGCCCTGATGCAGGCCATCGGGCCGCTTGGCCTTCCTGTCGTCATCGCCGGACTGAGCAGCCTGCTGGTCACCTTCGCGCTATTGCGGTCATTGTCGCGGCGGTCTTGAACGTTCCTGCCAAGGTCGACTACAGTCCTCTCATGCGCGACGGCCATTCCTGCTGCGACCGACATGCCTCGACGCCTTCGCGGCGCACGATCCATGTCGAACTGCTTCGGCTGTGCGCCCGGATAGGCTATTCGCCGCCCGCCGCCGCTCGCTGAATTCGTCCCGGCATCCGCCGGATCAGTTCAAGTCGAGGCCAAACTCATGACCTACCAGAACTATTCGCTGAAACAGTTGCAGCAGATCGATGCCGCGCATCATCTGCACCCGTTCACCGACCACAAGGACCTGCGCGCCGCCGGAAGCCGCATGATCGTGCGGGCCGACGGGCCGTTCGTCTACGATTCCGAGGGCAACGAGATCCTCGACGGCATGGCCGGCCTGTGGTGCGTCAATATCGGTTACGGCCGCAACGAATTGGCCGAGGCCGCCTACCAGCAGATGAAGGAGCTGCCCTACTACAATTCCTTCTTCCGCTGCACCACGCCGACGCCGACGCTGCTTGCCAAGAAGATCGCCGAGCTGGCGCCGAAGGGATTGAGCCAGGTGTTCTTCGGCTCTTCGGGTTCTGAGGCTAACGACACGGCGCTGCGGCTGGTGCGCCATTTCTGGGCGCTTGAGGGCAAGCCGGAGAAGAACCGCATCATCTCGCGCAAGATGGCCTATCACGGCTCCACCGTCGCCGGCACGTCGCTCGGTGGCATGGAGGGCATGCACGGCCAGCTCGGCGGCGCGGTGCCGAACATCGTGCATGTGATGATGCCCTATGCGTTCGAGCTGTCGCTGCCGGGCGAGAGCGACCATGATTTCGGGATGCGCGCCGCCAGGGCGGTGGAGGATGCGATTCTCGAAGCTGGTCCGGACAAGGTGGCCGCCTTCATCGGCGAGCCCGTAATGGGGGCAGGCGGCGTCAAGATCCCGCCAGCGAGCTACTGGCCGGAGGTGCAGCGCATCTGCCGCAAACATGATGTGCTGCTGATGCTCGACGAGGTGATCACCGGCTATGGCCGCACCGGCCACTGGTTCGCCGCCGAGACCTTCGGCGTCGAGCCGGACACCATCACCACGGCCAAGGCGCTGACCTCGGGTTACCAGCCGCTGTCGGCCCTGCTGGTCGGCGACCGCATAGCCGGCACGCTGCAAGAGAAGGGCGGCGAATTCTATCACGGCTACACCTATTCCGGCCATCCGGTGGCCTGCGCCGTGGCGCTGAAGAACCTTGAGATCATGGAGAAGGAGGGGCTGGTCGAGCGGGTGCGCGACGACACCGGTCCTTATTTCGCCGAGATGCTGCGCGAGCGCATCGGCGGCCACCCGCTGGTCGGAGAGGTGCGCAGCGTCGGCCTGATGGGCGCGATCGAGATCGTCGGGGACAAGCGGACGCGCGAGCGCTTCCAGCCCGTCGGCAGCGCCGCCGTCCTGGTGCGCGACCATGCCATCGGCCAGGGCATGATGATGCGGGCGACCGGCGACACCATGATCCTGTCGCCGCCGCTGATCTGGACGCGGCAGACGATCGATCTCGCCGGCGAGCGTATCGCCAGGGCGCTCGACCTCGCCGAGGCCGACCTGCGCAAGGCGGCCTGACGCCGACAAGGGCGGGCGCTGCTGCCCGCCCATTCTTCAACGAAAGGTCAGGAATGTCGGGTAAATCGCTGCTTCCGTTGATTGAATACGAAATGGCCGGTGAGGAGGTGCGCGCCGTCTACGACGACATCATGGCCACCCGCAACACCGACTGGATCAATAATTTCTGGAAGGTGCTGGCGCATGACCCGGCGCTGCTCAAGCGCACCTGGGACTCGATAAAGCAGGTGATGGCGCCGGGCGCGCTCGATCCGCTGACCAAGGAGCTGGTCTATATCGCCGTGTCGGCCAGCAATGGCTGCGAATACTGCACCTACTCCCACACCGCCTCGGCGCGCGCCAAAGGAATGACCGATGCACAGCTCATGGAACTGCTTGCGGTGGTCGGCATGGCCAACGAGACCAACCGGCTGGTGAACGGCCTCAAGCCTCCGGTCGACGTGCAGTTCGAGCCGCACGAATGAAGGGGAGGCGAGCCATCAAGCGGAAAGCCGGGATTGTCACCGACCTGATGCTTGCCCCGCTCGTCATCGGCATGCGCGTGCCGCTGCTGGTGGCGGAAGCCGGCGCCGATGCGGCCGGGCCCGGCAGCGAGACGGCGCGGGCCGTTTCCGAGAAGGCAGCCGCCCTGGCCGAAGGCATGGCCGCGGCACAGATGGAGATCGCAGGCGCGGCCCTGCGCTTCTGGCCCGAACTGCTGTCCGGCAGGACGCCGTCGCTTATGAGCGGCGTGGCCGCAGACCGGGCGATCCAGGCGGCGATGAAACCGGCGGGGCGCAAGGTCAAGGCGAACTATCGAAGGTTGAGCAGCCGCAAAGGCTAGCCGATGCATGCCCCGTTGGAGAGGGGGGACCTACAGGCGGCAGCTATCTTCGAGCAGTGCGACAGTGCAGCGTCCCGCCGCGGCGACGACAGCAAAAACCGCGCCGTTCCGCCGAGCGGAAAAGCGCGGTCTTGCCAAAGTCACGCACGGCATACACGGACGCAATACAGCGCGAAAACCTGGCTCCGGTACGCGAGACCTGATCCGGAGCGTGAGAGCGGCTGCGACAACCGATCTGTCTTCTCTTTTAAGCCGACAATGTTACCGCGCGGTTATCGAGACCTTAAGCAAAGCTGAATCGGGCGTTTTCGCGGTAGCCGGCTGGGTGGATCGTTTGCCGGCATCAACTCGTAGCAAGAGCTGGTCGGGTACGCCCTCCGGCACCGGATCGGCACGAAATCATCCGATGTCGCCGCGCAGCATACGGATGATGCCGGAGAAATCCATGTCGCCGTGGCCGAGGCCCGAGAACAGTGCATAGAGCTGCGAGGCCTGTGCGCCGAGCGGCGTGGCCACGCCGGACGCCTGGGCGGCCTCCTGCGCCAGCTTGAGGTCCTTCAGCATCAGCGCCGCGGCGAAACCCGGCTTGTAGTCGCGATTGGCCGGCGAGGTGGGCACCGGGCCCGGAACCGGGCAATAGGTCGTCATCGACCAGCACTGGCCGGACGAGGTCGAGGCGACGTCGAACAGCGCCTGGTGCGACAGGCCGATCTTCTCCGCCAGCACGAAGGCTTCAGCGACGCCGATCATCGAGATGCCGAGGATCATGTTGTTGCAGATCTTCGCCGCCTGGCCGGCGCCGGCCTCGCCGCAATGCACGATGCGGCCGGCCATGGGTTGCAGGATCGGCTCGGCCTTGGCGAAGGCTTCGGCGCTGCCGCCGGCCATGAACGTGAGGGTGCCGGCGGTGGCACCGCCGGTGCCACCCGAGACGGGCGCGTCGATCGAAGGCAGGCCGCGCCGCGCCGCGATCGCATGGGCCTTTCGGGCCGAGTCGATGTCGATGGTGGAGCTGTCGATCAGCAGGGCGCCTTCCGCTACCTTTGGCGCGATGTCCTCGTAAACGGAGATGACGTGCTTGCCGGCCGGCAGCATGGTGACGACGACCTCGGCGCCCTTCACCGCGGCCGCCGCATTGGCCATCACCGTCACGCCGCTCTCGCGCGCCTTGGCAAGATTGTCGGGCACGAGGTCGAAACCCTGTACAGCATGGCCGGCCCTCACCAGATTGGCGGCCATCGGATTGCCCATATTGCCGAGGCCGATGAATGCGATGGTTGGCATGGTAGTGGTCCTTCAAGATTGGCAATGGGCAGTAGGCAGTCGGCAGTAGGCAGTAGGTCGGTCAGCGGGCGGGTGGGCGCCGACGGCAGAAGAAGCACGATCGGATCCTGCTGCCGACTGCCTATTCCCTACCGCCTCCCCAGCAGATTCCTCGCCACGATCACGCGCATGATCTCGTTGGTGCCTTCGAGTATCTGGTGGACGCGCAGGTCGCGCACCAGCTTCTCGACGCCGTAGTCGTGCAGGTAGCCGTAGCCGCCGTGGATCTGCAGCGCCTCGTTGGCCACCTGGAAGCCGACATCGGTGACGAAGCGTTTGGCCATCGCCGACCATTTGCCGGCTTCCGGGCTCTTACCATCGAGCCGCGCCGCGGCGGCATAAAGGAAGACGCGGGCCGCCTGCAGCTCGGTCTCCATGTCGGCCAGCTTGAACTGCAGCGCCTGGAATTCCTTGAGCTGCTTGCCGAATGCCTTGCGCTCGCCGGCATAGGCCACCGCCTTGTCGAGCGCCGCCTGGGCGCCGCCGAGCGAGCAGGCGGCGATGTTGAGCCGGCCGCCGTCGAGACCCGCCATGGCGATGGAGAAACCGGCGCCTTCGCCGGACAGGCGGTTGGCCGCCGGCACCCGGCAGTCGGAGAAGATCACCTGCCGGGTCGACTGCATGTGCCAGCCCATCTTGCTCTCGACCGCGCCGAAGGAGAGGCCGGGCGTGTCCTTCTCGACGACAAGCGTGGAGATGCCTTTCGGCCCGTCGCCGCCGGTGCGCACCATCACCACGTAGACGTCGCTGTCGCCGGCGCCGGAGATGAACTGTTTCGTGCCGTTCAGCACATAGTGGTCGCCGTCCAGCACGGCGCGGGTCTTCAGCGCGGCCGCATCCGATCCCGATCCCGGCTCGGTCAGGCAGTAGCTGGCGAGCCATTCCATCGAGGTGAGCCTCGGCACAAAGCGCCGGCGCTGCTCGTCATCGCCGAAGCGGTCGATCATCCACGCGCCCATATTGTGGATGGAGACGAAGGAGGCGAATCCCGGGCAGGCGCGCGACAGCGCCTCGAACACCAGCACGGCATCGAGGCGGCCGAGGGCGGAGCCGCCGACATCCTCGCGCACATAGATGCCGCCGAAGCCGAGCGGGCCGGTCTCCCTGATCACGTCGGCGGGAAAATGCCGGCTCTTATCCCATTCCAGCGCGTTCGGCGCGACCCGGTCGGCCGCGAACGCCTCCGCCACCTCGCGGATGGCGCGCTGGTCCTCGTTGAGGTCGAACTGGATGGCGGCAGGATCGACTGCGGCGTCCATGGCGTCCTCCCTGACGTTTTTGGCTATGCCTTGCCGCCAATCTAGACCAATGATGCCGCCGCGCAACCGCGACCGGACGCGAAGCGGCTGTGCAAGAAATAGAGAGCGGGATTTGCATGGCGGCGATGACGGAACAACTCCTGCATGCGTTCCGGAGTTATCTGTTTCATCGGGCTGACGACGTGCCGCGGCGCTTCACGGCCTATCTTCTGCCGGCGATGAAGGAACGCGACCTTGCGCCGAAACGGCTGCCCTGTCTGCGTCATCTCGGCCGCTGTCATGATCTGGCACCGCCTGCCGCACGGGCGCTGACCGGTGCGTTGCTGCTTCAGGCGGACAGCCTCGCCTGGGGCCAGACCTATACCGCCGCCGATTTCGAACGGAGTTTCATCGACAATTACGGCTGGCTCGAACTTTTCGGCACGCGCGGGCATTTCGTGAACGATGATGTCGCGGCCGGATTTCTCGTGCTCGGGCCGAATCTGGTTTATCCCGACCACCATCATGTCGCCGAAGAGATCTACATCCCGCTGACGGATGGGACGGGGTGGCGGAAAGGCGAGGGCGGATTCGTGACCAGGAAGGCCGGCGAGGTGATCCACCATCCTTCAAACATAAACCACGCCATGCGCACCGGCGACGATCCGCTGCTGGCCATCTATCTCTGGCGCGGCGGCCCGCTGGCCCAAAGATCCGTTATCGGCGGCAGGGACGCTTGACCATGGCGCGCGCCGTCATGCTGCAGGGCACCGGCTCGGACGTGGGCAAGACTGTGCTGGTCGCCGGCCTCTGCCGCGCCGCGCTCAGGCGCGGGCTGAAGGTGCGGCCGTTCAAGCCGCAGAACATGTCGAACAATGCCGCCGTCGCCGATCTTCCCGGCGAGCCGGGCGGCGGCGAGATCGGCCGGGCGCAGTGGCTGCAGGCGATCGCCTGCGGCGTCGCGCCGACGGTGCACATGAACCCGGTGCTGCTGAAGCCGCAGAGCGACATCGGCTCGCAGATCGTGGTTCAGGGCAAAGTCTATGGCCATGCCAAGGCGCGCGACTACCAGGCGCTGAAGGCGAAGCTGATGGACGCCGTGATGGATTCGTGGCGCCAGGTCGGCGAAGGCGCCGATCTCGTCATCGTCGAGGGCGCCGGCTCACCGGCCGAGATCAACCTCAGGCCGCGCGACATCGCCAATATGGGCTTTGCCACCCGCGCCGGCGTGCCGGTTATCCTGGTCGGCGACATCGACCGCGGTGGTGTCATCGCCTCGGTCGCCGGAACGCATCTCATCCTGCCCGAGGAGGACCGGGCGATGATCGCCGGCTATCTCATCAACAAGTTCCGCGGCGACGTTTCGCTGTTCGACGACGGGATCAAGGCCATCGAGCGCTTCACCGGCTGGCGCTGCTTCGGCGTGGTTCCATGGCTGAAGGCGGCGGCGCGGCTGCCGTCGGAGGATTCGGTGGTGCTGGAACGGCTGACCGCCGGCGAGCGCAGGGCGCTCAAGGTGGCGGTGCCGATGCTTGCCCGCATCGCCAATTTCGACGATCTCGACCCGCTGCGCGCCGAGCCGCAGGTAGAGGTGGCGTTCGTGCCGCCGGGCCAGCCGCTGCCCGCCGATGCCGGGCTGGTGGTCATCCCCGGCTCGAAATCCACCATCGGCGATCTCATCGAGTTCCGCCAAAACGGCTGGGACCGCGACCTTGCCCAGCACCGCCGCCGCGGCGGCTACGTGGTCGGCATCTGCGGCGGCTACCAGATGCTCGGCCGGACCGTGCGCGATCCCGACGGCATCGAGGGCAGTCTTCGCGAGGCCGAAGGTCTCGGCCTGCTCGACATCGAGACGGTGATGGAGCCGGAAAAGACCGTGCGCAACGTTGACGCCCGGTCGCTCGCCTTCGACGCGCCGCTTTCGGGCTACGAGATCCATCTCGGCCGCACCTTCGGCCCCGACTGCGCGCGGCCTGCGACCGTCATCGATAATGTGCCGGACGGTGCCAGTTCAGCCGACGGAAAGGTGTTCGGCACCTACCTGCACGGCCTGTTCTCGGCCGACCTGTTCCGCGCCCGCTTCCTCGAAAGTCTGGGCGTGCGCGGCGGCGGCGTCGACTACCGGACCGAAGTCGAGCGCGCATTGGACGAGATCGCGGCGGAGTTGGAAAAACACCTCGACTGCGACGCGATCTTCGGACTGGCGCGCTAGCGCGTCGTATCCGGCGGGTTCTCTTCAAACCACGCGACGATCGCCGGCATGTTTGTCTCGAACCCACCGGGAACGAAGACGTTGAACAGCCCCGCCGGCTTGTCGCTGCGGTTGGCGAAATCGTGCGTGGTGCCCGCCGGAATGAAGAAGAACGAGCCACGTGGCGCGTCGACCCAGCCATCGCCGACCAGCAGGGAGACGGTGCCTTCGACCACGTAAAAAATCTCGTCATTCGCCGCGTGGCTGTGCGCGCCGGGACCCAGGCTGTTCGGCTCGATCCGCCATTCGGACACGCTGTAGCGGTTGCCGGTCTCGGCGCCGTCGGCCTTGAAGACGGCGCGCATCGCCGGCATCGCGTAGCTGCGTCCTTCGCCGGGCCGCAGCACGACCGGCTTGAGCGGTGCGGTAGCGGCGGTCGTCGGCATCGTGCTCACGCCTTCTCGTGCGCCTTCGGCCAGTAGGTGCCGAACGACCAGACATTGCCTTCCGGATCGGCGCAGATGAAGTCGCGGCTGCCGTAGTCGCGGTCCGTCGGCTCCTCGAGGATCTTTGCGCCCGCCGCCTTGGCACGGGCGTAGACCGCATCGGTGTCGGAGACGGCGATGTAGGTGCTCTTGCCGGCATTGTCGCCCGGCCCGCCGACCATCGCGCCATAGGCGTCGTCGCGGACGCTGCCCAGCATGATCATCGACGAGCCGAGCGTCAGCTGGGCGTGGGCGACGAGGTCGCCGTCCATATATTTGGCGTGGACGGTGAAGCCGAACGCCTTCTGCAGCCAGTCGATCATTCTTGCGGCGTCGCGGTAGCGGAAGGTGGGGTAGATGCGCGGGGGCTCGATCGCGGTCGTTTCGGCCATGGTTTCCTCCTGTGCCGGATGCATTGCGATAAGCCACATTGGGCCGTCGCGGTTGCGCCGTCTTGAAGGAATGTAACCCGCTCAGGCCAGCCCGGCCCGCCACGCGGCGGGTGTCAGGCCGGCTAGATTCTGGAATTCACGCGTCAGATGGGCCTGGTCGGCATAACCGCAGTCGGCCGCGATACCGGCCCAGTTGCAATTTCCGGTGCGCGCCGCGGCGAGCGCCCGGTTGAAGCGCACGATGCGCGCCACCGATTTCGGCCCGAGCCCGATCTCGGCACGAAATCGCTCCGCCAGATGTTTCCTGCTCCATCCGGCGCGGGCGGCAAGCCGCGACACCGGCGCCCGGCCGCCCGAAGCATCGATGCCGGAGAAAACCTCACGCACCTCTGCGGACGGCGTTTTGCCGGCGCCGATGCGTGACGACACGAAGTCCACGGCAAGCGCGAAACGGCTTTCCCAGTCCGGCATGTTGCCGAGGCGCTCGCGCAAGGCCAGCCCAGCGTTGCCGAGCACGTCGTCCAGCAAGATCGTGCGGTCGGCAAGCTCGTGCATGGGCATCCTGAAGAAACGCCGCGCACCGAGTGGCGAAAAGTCGATCTGCAGGCAAGCCGAGGCGCCGAAGGATTCGATCAGCACCGGGCCGGCATAGAGGCCGGCGGCGAAGCTGGCGATGCGATCGGCTTCAGTCGGGGGACGGCCCAGGCCGATGGCAAAGGGTTCGCCGAAGCTGAGGATCAATGGAACGGTCAGCGACGCCGGCTCGCGCATACGGATGTGCCGCCGCGCCGTTTCCCGGTAGCCGGTCATGCGGGAGACAATGCCGTCCAGAGGGCCGCCGGGCCATATCTCGACCAGTTCGATGCCGGCCGGCGGCGAAAAGAGCGGCTGCACGGTTGACGACATCGGGGCCCTCGACCTGCCGGCAAGATATCAAGTGGCCGGGGTGGCGTCAAAGTGCCCCTCAAAGGCCCAGCATCACCCTCAACGGATGCGCCGGGTCGGCAAGCAGGCGGACGGCGAGGGCGACGCAGGTGACCACCAGCAGCGGCTTTATGATCCTGGCCCCCTTGCGTACGGCCAGCCCGGCGCCGACGCGCGCGCCAAGGATCTGCGCCACACCCATCAGCAGGCCGATCTTCCAGAAGACCGCGCCAACCAAGGCGAAGGCGGCGAAGCTGCCGATGTTGGAGGCAAAGTTGAGCAGCTTGGTATGCGCCGTGGCCTTGAGCAGGCCGTAGCCGGCCAGGCTGACGAAGGCCAGCATGAAGAAGGAGCCAGTGCCCGGGCCGAACACGCCGTCATAGAAACCGATCGCCGGAACGATCGCCGCGCCGAACACAAAGGGCGTCATGCGCTCGGCGCGGTCGACGTCGTCCATGTTGGGCTTGAGCGCGAAATAGAGCGCGATGGCGACCAGCACGAAAGGCAAGGCGATGTGCAGCCATTCGCCCGGGAGCACGCTGGCGAGCAGTGCGCCCGCGGCACCCCCGGCCAGCGACAACAGCGCCGCCGGCGCCTGCTTTCGCAGGTCGACCTGTCCCTTGCGGGCATAGGTGAGCGTCGCGGCGCCGGTGCCGAACAGGCCTTGCAGCTTGTTGGTGCCGAGCGCATCGACCGGCGGCAGCCCGGCAAGCAGCAGCGCCGGGATGGTGATCAGTCCGCCGCCGCCGGCGATGGAATCGACGAAACCGGCCAGGAAGGCGGCCGCCGCCAGCAGTGCGAGTATCTCGAGAGAAAGGTCGACCAAAGGAAAGCCGTTCCGCGTAAGCGAAGTCGCGCGCTTCGACCACATGGAATCCATTTGCGCAAGGCCGATTTCGCGCTACGAAGGACGACATCAAGCACGCGGAGAACGCAGGATGGCGATGGGGTTGCTGGCGCGGGTGCGGACGATCTTCGAGGGTGATCCCGGCGTGCGCAAGGTCGCCGACGATCCGGCGCTGACCGCCGAGTTGTTGCTGCTCTTCCGCATGATCCTTGCCGACGGCGTGGTCAGCGACAGCGAGCTGGAGACCTTCCGCCGCATCTGCCGTGAGGGCTTCGGCATCGGCGAGGACAGCATCGACGGCGTCGTCGAATTCCTCAACGATTTTGGTTACGAGACCAGCGGCACGCAGGCGCTGTCGCTGTTCCAGGAGCTCGACCTCGACCGCCGCAAGCTGCTTGCCCGCCATATGGCCGACATCGCCAAGGCCGACCACAAGCTTGCCGAGAAGGAGGTGCGGCTGCTGCGCCGCACGCTGGAGCTGCTGGGTCTCAGCCCGGTGGACGTGGTGAAGGATCAGACCTGACCGGGGGACGTCCGGTCAACCCTGCTCGCGCATCTTCGTCGCGATCGCCCGGCGCAGATCCGGTGCGGCGGCGACCAGGGCCCTGGCAGCCTCCGACCGCGGATGGTCGAGCACCGCGGCAGTCTGACCCCGCTCGACGATGCGGCCTTCATGCATCACCAGTACCTCGTCGGTGATGGCCCGCGCCACCGTCAGGTCATGGGTGATGAACAGATAGGCGACGCCCAGCGTCCGGTTCAGCTCGGAAAACAGGTCGAGGATCTGGGCGCGGATCGATACGTCGAGCGCCGACACCGCCTCGTCGGCCACCACCAGCTTCGGCCGGGTTATGATGGCGCGCGCGATCGACAGGCGCTGGCGCTGGCCGCCGGAGAATTCGTGCGGGTATTTTTGCATGTCGTCCGGCTTCATGCCGACCTGGTGCAGCGCCTCGGCGACCAGCTCGCGCCGCGCCGCCCTGTCCGGCGCCGGCCTCAGCAGGCCGAGCGGCTCGGCGACAAGCCGCTCCACCCGGTGGCGCGGGTCGAAGGAGCCGTAGGGGTCCTGGAACACGATCTGCACGGCGCGGCGGGCCGGCAGAAGCTCGGCCTCGCTCTTGCCCGTGATTTCCTCGCCCTCCAGCCGGATGGTGCCGCCGCTCGGCCGCTCCAGAGCGAGGACCAGCCGGGCGAGGGTGGATTTGCCGCAGCCCGAGCGGCCGACCAGCGCCGTCGAACGGCCCGGCGCAAGGGTGAAGGAGACGTCGTCGACGGCGCAGAAGGGTTTTTGCTTGGAAAACAGCGAGATGCGGGCGCCGGGATAATCCTTGCGGAGGTTTTCGACGGAGAGCAGCGGCGTAACGTCCTCTCCTCCCTCGAAGGGGAGATGGCCCGAAGGGCCGGAGGCGGTGCGGGCGGCAGTGCGCCAGCTTTCGAACCCAGACTCCGGCGTGGTTTTCCCTGCGCCGCGCCAACCTTCGGCAATTCCCTCCGCCGCCTTCGGCGGCACCTTCCCCTCAAGGGAGGAGGAAATGCGTCGCCCCGCCGGCACATGCATGGAAGCCAGCGCCAGCTGGCGCGTATATGGGTGCACCTGCGCCGACAGGGTTTTCGCCGTCTCGCCGGTCTCGAGAATCTCGCCACCACGCATCACCGCGATGCGATCCGACATTTCCGTCACCACGGCGAGGTCATGCGAGATCAGCAGCAGGCCCATGCGGCTCTCGGCGACCAGTTCGCGCAGCAATTCGAGAATCTGCGCCTGCAGCACGACATCGAGCGCCGTGGTCGGCTCGTCGGCGATCAGCAGCTTCGGCTTGAGCGCGCAGGCGATGGCGATGACGACGCGCTGGCGCTGGCCGCCGGAGAGCTGGTGCGGATAGCGCGACAGCGGGAATTTTTGCGACGGCAGGCCGACGCGGTCGAGCATTCTTGCCGCGCGCTGCTCGGCCTCGGCGCGGCTGGCGCCGGCGTGCCAGCGGATGCCCTCGGCCACCTGCTCGCCGATGGTCTTCACCGGGTTCAACGCCGTCATCGGCTCCTGGAAGACCATGCCGATGTCGTCGCCGCGCAGCCGGCACATCGCCGCCTCGTCGGCCTTGAGCAGATCGGTGCCGTCGAAGCGGATGCTGCCTCGTGCCTTCGCGGCATCGGGCAGGAGCCGCATGACGGCGAGCGCCGTCATCGACTTGCCGGAGCCGGATTCGCCGACGAGGCCGAGCACCTCGCCGGGCTCGATCGACAGGTCGACGGCTTTCAGGATCGGCGTCTCGTCGATCGACAGCGACAGGTTTTCTATGGCGAGCAGGCTCACCGCCGCCGCCTCAGCTTCGGATCCAGCGCGTCGCTGACGCCGTCGCCCAAAAGGTTGAGGCCGAGCACGGTGATCATGATGGCGAGGCCGGGGAACAGCGCCTGCGTCGGCGCCACCATCATGCGCGTCTGCGCGTCGAAAAGCATGCGTCCCCAGCTCGGCATCGGCGGCTGCGCGCCGAGCCCGACATAAGACAGGCCGGCCTCCGCCAGGATGCCGAGCGCGAACTGGATGGTGCCCTGCACAAGGAGCAGCGTGGCGATATTTGGCAGGACATGCTCGAGCGTGATGCGCGTCTTGCCCTTGCCGGCGGCGCGGGCGGCGAGGATGAATTCGCGCGGCCAGATCGCCAGCGCGCCGGCGCGCGCGACGCGGGCGAACACCGGGATGTTGAAGATACCGATGGCGATGATGGCGTTGACGGCGCCGGGGCCGAACACCGCGGTGATCATCACCGCCGACAGCAGCGCCGGAAAGGCGAAGACGACGTCGTTGAAGCGCATCACAAAATCGTCGAGCCAGCCGCCGCGCGCCGCCGCCAGGCAGCCGAGCGGCACGCCGAGCCCCATGCCGATGCCTACCGCGACCAGCGCCACGGCGATCGAGTTGCGCGAGCCGACCATGATCATGGAGAGCACGTCGCGGCCGAAATGATCGGTGCCGAACCAATGGGCGGCCGAAGGCGCCAGCATGCGGTCGCCGACGACGAGCTTCGTCACGTCGTCGGGCGTCCAAAAGAAGGAGACGAGGGCCATCAGCGCGATCAGCGCGGTGACGATGAAGCCGGCGATGAACGAACGGCTGGCCAGCGCACGGGCGAGGAAGGCGGAAAGGCCGTCGCGGGGGATGAAGGCGGAAGGGAGATAGGTCATCGACCCTCCTTGGGAGGGGGGTGCGAAGGAGCGCGAGCTGTTCGCGAGAAAATGACAACACCCATCACCGCGCCCTCAGCCTTGGATCGACGACCGCATAGGAGATGTCGACCAGAAAATTGACGGCGACCACGGTCGCCACCAGCAGCATCACCACCCCCTCGACCACGATCAGGTCGCGCTGGGTGATGGCCTGGAAGACCAGGCGGCCGAGGCCGGGGAGATAGAAGACGTTCTCGATGATGATGGTGCCGGCGAGCAGGAAGGAGAACTGCAGGCCGACGATGGTGAGCACCGGAATGAGCGCATTGCGCAGCGCATGCCGCCATAGCACGGTGCCGAAAGGCAGGCCCTTGGCGCGGGCGGTGCGGACATAATCCTCGCCGAGCGTCTCGATCAGCGCCGAGCGGGTGACGCGCGCCAGAATCGCCGCCTGCGGCAGGGCCAGCGCGACCGCCGGCAGCAGCAGCGCCTTCAAGGCCGGCCATATCCCGGCGCTCCAGCCGGGAAAGCCGCCGGCCGGCACCAGCCTGAGCCATACCGCGAAAAGGTAGATGAGCAGCAGCGCGAACCAGAAATTCGGGATCGCCACGCCGAGCTGCGCCGCACCCATGCTGAGGGCATCGCCGGCGCGGCCGCGCCGCTGCGCAGCGAAGGCGCCGGCGGGGATGGCGATCACCACCGAGAGCGCCAGCGATATCAGCGCCAGCGGCAGCGACACGACGATGCGCTCGACGATCAGATCGATGACGGGGACGGAGTAGGTGTAGGAGCGGCCGAAATCGAGCGCCGCCATGCCGGCCACCCAGTCGAGATAGCGAACGGGCAGGGGGTCGTTCAGGCCCATCTCGTTGCGAAGCGCCTCGAGCGCGTCCGGCGTGGCGTTCATGCCGAGCATCAGCCTGGCCGGATCGCCCGGGATCACTTCCAGCATGGCGAAGACGACGAGCGAGGCCGCCAGCAGGGTCGCCGCGGCGACCAGCAGGCGTTGAGCCAGGTAGGCGATCATAAGGGCGCCGACGCTTCCCTCCCCCTTGAGGGGAGGGTCGGCGCGAAGCGCCGGGGTGGGGTCGGTGCGGAAGCATGGGGCGCAAAGAAGGGCCGTCGAGCCCGGCCGCGGCGACCCCTCCCGGCTCGCTTCGCTCGCCACCCTCCCTTCGAGAGGGAGGGAGACGCCGGAGCTAGTCGAGCCATTTGACTTTCGTCAGATCGTTCGCCTGGATCGGCGAGTTCTCCCAAAGCCCCTCCAGCTTGGCATCCCAGATGCCGATCTTCGGCAGTTCGAACAGAAAACCGTTGACGGCATCGTCGGCCAGAATTTTTTGCGCCTGCTTGTAGAGCTCGGTGCGCTTAGCCTCGTCGGAGGTGAGGTTCAGTTCCTCGATCACCTTGTCGAAGGCCGGGTTGTCGTAGTTGAAGTAGTAGTCCTTGCGCGAGTAGATATCGATGTCGTTGGGCTCGGTGTGCGAGACGATCGACAGGTCGTAGTCCTTGTCGGTGAAGACCTGCTTCAGCCAATCGGCCCATTCGACCGGGATGATCTGCAGATCGATACCGACGTCGCGCAGCTGCGAGGCGATGATCTGGCCGCCGTCGCGGGCATAGGGCACCGGCGGCAGCTTCAGAGTCGCCGAAAAGCCGTTCTCCAGGCCGGCCTGCTTGAGCAGTTCCTTAGCCTTGGCGAGGTCGTGCGGGTAGGTGCCGGTCAGGTCGACGTAGGCCTTGTTGGCCGGCGAAAAATGCGAACCGATCGGCGTGCCGATGCCTGAGGAGGCACCGTCGATGATCGCCTTGCGGTCGATGGCGTGGGCGATCGCCTGGCGCACCTCGAGCTTGTCGAAGGGCGGCTTCTTGTTGTTGGTGGACAGGATCGTCTCGCCCTCGGTGGAGCCGAGCACCACCTTGAAGCGCGGGTCGGACTGCATCTGCGGCAGGGCGTCGCCGATGCTGGCATTGGGGATGGCCTGGATGTCGCCCGAGAGCAGCGCCGGGACCTGGGAGGCGGCGTCCGGCACGATACGGAACTCGGCACGATCGAGCGCCACCGGCTCGCCCCAGTAGTCGGGATTCCTGACGATGGTGATCGCCGAGCCCTTCGCCCAGTTGTCGAACTTGAACGGCCCCGTGCCTACCGGCTTTTCCTTGTTGGTGGGGGCACTTTCCGGCGCGACGACGACGGCGTCGCCCCAGCCGAGATTATAGAGGAAGGAGCCCTGCGGCTGCTTCAGCGTCACCTTGACGGTTACGGGATCGACCACCTCGACCGTATCGATCGCCGCGAACAGCGCCTTCTGCGCGTTGGTGGAATCGGCGGCGCGGGCCCGATCGAGCGAAAACTTCACATCCTCGGCATCGAAATCGGTGCCGTCATGGAATTTTACGGTCGAGCGCAGCTTGAAGGTATAGGTCCTGCCGTCGTCGGAGATCGCCCAACTGTCGGCGAGCGCCGGCAGGACCTCGCCGGACGGGCCGATTCGGGTCAGGCCCTCGAAGACATTGGCATAGAGCACTTCGTCGATCGCCGCGGCCGCGCCGGCTGTCGGATCGAGATGCGGCGGCTCGAGCTGCATGCCCAGCACGAGATCGGTACGCGCTGCCAGCCCGGTGCTTGTGCCGAACAGCGTCAGCGTTGCTGCGGCGGCAAGAATCGTCCACGCTTTCATCGGCCGGGCTCCCTCCTGAAGCATTGCCTGCGGATAGAAGCGTGATTTTCCACGCGAGTAAATCGGCTTTCGGTTCGACAAGGCGGGTGTGCGGGAATTCGGTTTCCCGCTTTTCACGCGGCGGTAGTCTGCCGGTCGCGCCCGCCGGCTCGCCGATCTCAGACCTTGCCACGCAGCAGCAGATCGAGCCCGATCGCCATGACCTGCGCGGACTGCACCATGTCGTCGATGCCGACCCATTCGTCCGGCCGGTGGGCGAGGTCGAGGATGCCTGGCCCATACGCCACGCAATCATAGATGTGGCCGATGCGTGCGACATGCTTCTGGTCGTAGGTTCCGGGCGAGATCACATAGTCCGGCTCGCGGTCGAACACGGCGCGAATGCCCTGCGCCAGCGCGGTGGGCACCGGCGCGTCGCGCTCACTCATGATCGGCCGCACCTCCATGACGTCGCGGATCTCGTAGTCGAATTTCTGCCGCTCGCGCTTCAGCCGCTCCAGGATGGCGACGACCTCGCCCTTCACCTCTTCGAGGCTCTCTTCCAGAAGGAAGCGCCGGTCGATGGTGAGGCGGCAGGAATCGGGCACGTTGGGGGAGGGCAGACCCGGCTTGAAGTCGTCGGTCTGGCCGCCATGGATCGAGTTCAAGTTGAGCGTCGAGCGGCGCGCCCCCTCCGGCACCACCGGCATGCGCGTGCGCTTGGTGTCGAGCAGCGGGAATAGCTCGGCCTCGAAGGCGGCGAGAACGGCGCTCATATGGCGCACCGCGCAGTCGCCGAGGAACGGCATGGAGCCATGCGCGATCTCGCCCTTGGTCTCGATCTCCGCCCACCAGACGCCGCGATGACCGAGGCAGATGCGGTCCTTGTTGAGCGGCTCCGGGATGATGACATGGTCGACGCGCGGTTTCGAGAAATAGCCTTTCTGCGCCAGATAGGCGACGCCGCCGAAGCCGCCCGATTCTTCGTCGACCGTGCCGGAAATCTCGATGGCGCCGGGAAAATCCGGGTTGAGGTCGATATAGGTTTCCGCGGCGACGATCGCCGCCGCCAGCCCGCCCTTCATGTCGCAGGTGCCGCGGCCGTAGACGCGCCCGTCCTTCACGACGCCGGCGAACGGATCGACCGTCCAGTCGTGACCGGGTTCGACCACGTCGATGTGGCCGTTGAAATGCACGGTCTTGCCCGGCGAGCGCCCCTCGATGCGGGCGACGACATTGGTGCGCGGGTAGCGGTCGGTGTCGCCGGGCGTACCCTCGCCGCGCAGATATTCCACCACGAAGCCGCGCCTGCGCAGCCGCTCGCCGAGATACTCAGCGCAGGGCCGGTACGCTTCGCCTGGCGGGTTTACCGTCGGAAAACGAACGAGGTCTATGGTGAGCGAAACGAGGTCGTCGCGGCGTGCTGCCACCGCATCAAGCAGACTGTCGGTCATGATGCGATTTCAGCAGGCGAAGCGGGGGCTTGGCAAGCCGGCTGCAGCGCTGTCGACGGATTTCGGTAGTGCCTGCTCGCAGGAAATCGATCGGCCGAATCCATCTGTGGTGACAAATTGATTGGAGATTTCTTGTCAAGGTTGCATGGAAGCGTGCAGAAGATGTGCGAACGGAAGCGGTGCGCAGGGGGTTGTCGCATGAAGAGGATTGCATTGGCGGCGAGCATATGTCTCGCATTTCTTGCCGCAGGCATGGCAACGAGCGCCGCGGCAAGTCTCGTGGCGAAGGTCGACGTCGGCAACCAGACCATGACCATCAGCAAATACGGCAAGGTCGTCCATGTCTGGAAGGTGTCGACGGCGCGGAAGGGTTACATTACTCCGCGTGGAAGCTGGCGGCCGACTCGACTGCACAAGATGTGGCGTTCGCGAAAATACGACAATTCACCGATGCCTTATTCGGTCTTTTATTATGGCGGCTATGCGATCCATGGGACCAGCGCGGTCGGCAGGCTTGGCCGCCCGGCCTCGCATGGCTGCGTGCGCCTCGCCACCGGCAATGCCGCGCATTTCTATCAGCTGGTCAAGCAGTTCGGGCCTGGCAATACGCGCATCATCGTGACGAACTGATTGCCATGGCGGATCTTCGAATTTCGCGTTCCAGGGGAATGGCGTGCCGACCGTTGCACGGTGCGCCATTTGTCTATACAAAATTTGCTATGAATTGACGCTTTCGAGCATTTTCTTCCCTGGGCTCGCCCGTTAGAGATGGTCGGGCACGTGGTCGGGATGACCAGCCAGGCCGAGGGACAGGGAATGCCGGCTAAGCCAAGGGTCGCGCTTTCGGAACCCGTCTCGGACGAGGTTCGCAAGACCACCTGCTATATGTGCGCCTGCCGCTGCGGCATCGACGTGCACATCAAGGACGGCAAGATCCGTTACATCGAAGGCAACCGCGACCATCCGGTCAATCGCGGCGTGCTGTGCGCAAAGGGTTCGGCCGGTATCATGCAGCATTACGCACCGGCCAGGCTGCGCGCGCCGCTGAAGCGCGTCGGCCCGCGCGGCTCCGGACAGTTTCAGGAAATCTCCTGGGACGAGGCGCTGGAGACCGCGACGCGCTGGCTCGGTGAGGTGCGGGAAAAAGACCCGAAAAAACTCGCCTTCTTCACCGGCCGCGACCAGTCGCAGTCGCTGACCGGCTACTGGGCGCAGATGTACGGCACGCCCAACTATGCCGCGCATGGCGGCTTCTGCTCCGTCAACATGGCGGCGGCCGGCATCATGACCATCGGCGGCGCCTTTTGGGAGTTCGGTCAGCCGGACTGGGACCGCACGAAGCTTTTCGTGCTGTTCGGCGTGGCCGAGGACCACGATTCCAACCCGATCAAGATCGGACTGTCGAAGCTGAAGCAGAACGGTGCGCGCTTCGTCTCGGTCAATCCGGTGCGCACCGGCTATTCGGCGATCGCAGACAACTGGATCGGCATCCGCCCAGGCACCGACGGGCTGCTGATCCTCTCGGTGATCCACGAACTGCTGAAGGCGCGAAAGATCGATGTCGACTACATCGTCCGCTACACCAACGCCACCTGGCTGGTGATCGACCAACCGGGCGCTGCCGACCACGGACTGTTCGCGCGCGACGCGGATGGAAAGCCGCTGGTGTTCGAGAGCGTCACCGAGCGGGCAGTGCCGCTCGGCACGCAGGGCGCACGCGCCGCGCTCTCTGGTCGAATCGAACTGTCGGACGGTCGCCGCGCCGTGCCGGCGTTCCAACTTCTCGCCGAAAAATACCTCGACGCGCAATACGCGCCGGAAGCGGTCGCCGCCGAGACTGGCGTCGCCGCCGAGGTGATCCGCGGGCTTGCTGCCGAGATCGCGCGGGTTGCCTTCGACGAGGCTATCTTCCTCGACCAGCCTTGGACGGACTTGAACGGCAACCGCCATGACGGTTTCGTCGGACGGCCCGTATCCTTCCACGCGATGCGAGGCATCTCGGCCCATTCCAACGGCTTCCAGACAGCCCGCGCCCTGCATCTCCTGCAGGTGCTGATCGGCGCGATCGATTGCCCCGGCGGCTTCCGCTTCGAGCCGCCTTACCCGAAGCCGGTGGAAGCCCATCCGACACCGCACGGCAAGGCGGAACATTTCGGCTCCAACAAGCCGTTGTCGGGCCCGCATCTCGGCTTTCCGCGCGGGCCCGAGGACATGCTGATCGACAAGGATGGCAACCCGACCCGCATCGACAAGGCGTTTTCCTGGGACGCGCCGTTCTCGGCGCACGGGCTGATGCACATGGTGATCGCCAACGCCCATGCCGGCGATCCGTACCCCATCGACCTGCTGTTCCTCTATATGGCCAACATGGCGTGGAACTCGTCGATGAACACGGCCGGCGTCATCAAGATGCTGGAGGACAAGGACGAAGCTTCCGGCGAATACCGCATCCCCAAGATCATCTATTCCGATGCCTATGCCTCCGAGATGGTCGCCTATGCCGACCTTGTGCTGCCGGATACGACCTATCTGGAGCGCCACGACTGCATCTCCATGCTCGACCGGCCGATCTCGGAGCCCGACGCGGTGCAGGATGCCATCCGCTGGCCGGTGGTCGAACCCGATCGCGACGTGCGCGGTTTCCAGTCCGTGCTGCTCGACCTCGGCGCACGGCTGAAATTGCCGGCCTTCGTCGACAATCGCGGCAAGCCGATCTACGAAAACTATGCCGACTATATCGTGCGGCACGAACGCCGGCCGGGAATCGGCCCGCTGGCCGGCTTTCGCGGCCGCGACGGCGACCGCACCGGGCGCGGCGCCAGCAATCCGGACCAGCTCAAGCGCTACATCGAAAACGGCTCGTTCTTCTCCGCGCATATCCCGCTGGAGGCGCAGTTCTTCAAGCACGCGAACAAGGCCTACCAGGATTTTGCCGTGCGCATGGGGTTTTTCGACCAGCCGCAGCCGGTGACGTTCCAGCTCTACCAGGAATCGCTGCAGAAGTTCCGGCTTTCCGCCGAAGGCGTGCGCGAGCCGGTCGCGCCGGAAACGCACCGCGCGCGCATCCTCGAAACCTTCGACCCGCTGCCGATGTGGTACCGGCCCTTCGAGGAGGCGGCTGTCGACCGGGAAGAATTCCCCTACCACGCGATCACCCAGCGGCCGGCGGCGATGTACCATTCCTGGGGCTCGATGAACGCCTGGCTCAGGCAGATTCACACCCGCAACCCGCTCTATGTTCCTGGCCCGATCTGCGACGAGCATGGATTGCGCGACGACGACTGGGTGTGGGTGATCTCCAACCACGGCCGCATCAAGGTCGAGGTGGCGCGGATGGAAGCGGTGAATTCCTCGACGATCTGGACCTGGAACGCCATCGGCAAGCGCGGCGGCGCCTGGGCGCTCGACCCGAACTCGCCAGAGGCGACCAAGGGCTTTCTGATGAATCATTTGATCAACGAACTGCTGCCGCCCAAGGGCGACGGGCTGCGCTGGTCGAATTCCGACCCGATCACGGGGCAGGCGGCCTGGTACGACCTGAGGGTGCGTATCGAGAAGGCGGAGGCCGGTGTCGAGAGCCAGCCGCATTTTCCCGCCGTCCCCGGATTGCGCCGGAAGGACGAGGTGCCGGCGGAACTGCGCTACGGCCAGGAGTGGGTGAAGTGAGCGCACGGAAGGCCGCTTTCGTGAGGCCGGTGCTTCTTCGCACCCCCCTCTGTCCTGCCGGACTGTCCGGCAGGACAGAGGGGGGTGCGAAGAAACGCTTCCCGAACCGTCCAAAGGGCAAGGGGTTGTCATGACCAGCCTCCCCACCGAACGCTCCGGCAAAAAGCTCGGCCTGGTCATCGACCTCGACGTCTGCGTCGGCTGTCATGCCTGCGTGGTTTCGTGCAAGGAGTGGAACACCGGCGGCTATGGGTCAGCGCTGTCCGACCAGAACCCTTATGGTCCGGACGTTTCCGGCGCATTCCTCAACCGCATCCACACCTTCGAGGTGGTTCCGCAAGGCGGCGAGGTGATCGGCGAGGCGGACGAAGCCCGCATCGTGCATTTCCCGAAAAGCTGCCTGCATTGCGACGACGCGCCATGCGTCGCCGTTTGCCCGACCGGCGCCTCCTACAAGCGCGGCGAGGACGGCATCGTGCTGGTCGAAGAGGACAAGTGCATCGGCTGCGGCCTGTGCGCCTGGGCTTGCCCCTATGGCGCGCGCGAGATGGATCTCGCCGCCGGCGTCATGAAGAAATGCACGCTCTGCGTCGACCGCATCTACAACGAGACGCTCCAGGAGGTCGACCGCGTGCCGTCCTGCGTGCGCACCTGCCCGGCCAACGCCCGTCATTTCGGCGATCTTGCCGATCCGTCCTCGGCGGTGTCGGTCATGGTTGCCGAGCGCGGCGGCATCGATCTGATGCCGGAGCAGGGCACGCGCCCGGTCAACAAATACCTGCCGCCGCGCCCGCGAAAGCCGCTCGCCGCCAGCGCCGGCGCGCTGCTTGCCGAAAACACCACCGGCGCCACCGGCTTCTTCGCCTGGCTCGACGGCATGCTGGACCGGATCTGAATGGGTGTCTATCTGCGTGCGTATCGACGACGCGGGGCGTTCTTTCGCACCCCCCTCTGTCCTACCGGACATCTCCCCCGCAAGGGGGGAGATTGGCAGCTTCAGCAACACCGCGCGTCCTGCTACGGTGACGATTGGCGAAACCAAGGCGGCCGGCCAATCTCCCCCCTTGCGGGGGAGATGTCCGGTAGGACAGAGGGGGGTGCGAAAGAACGCCCAACGCCGCCGATACATGCCAGGCAGCACGTGGCATAGCCATGCAACCCGCCTTCTCCATCATCGTCTTCACCGCCCTATCCGGGCTCGGCTACGGGCTTGCCGCCATACTCGGCCTCGGCCTGCTCGACCCCTCGGCCATCGCCACCAAGGTGGCTCACGTTGCCACGCTCGTTTTCATCGGCGCCGGGCTGATCTCGTCCACGCTCCATCTGGGAAATCCGCAGCGCGCCTGGCGGGCGCTGTCGCAGTGGCGGTCGAGTTGGCTGTCGCGCGAGGGCGTGATGGCGCTGGTGACTTTTCCGCCGCTGCTGTGGTCGGCCTGGGGAACAGTCGTGGAGGACCGCTACCTGCCGCTGCCAGCCCTGCTGGGTGTTCTGGGCGCGGCAATCACTGTCTACTGCACCGGCATGATCTATGCGTCGCTGAAATCCGTGCAGGCGTGGCATACGCCGCTGACGCCGGCCTGCTTTCTTCTGTTGGCGCTGGCCGGCGGCTCGATCCTGGGCGCGCTGGCCGGGGCCGCGGGTGGAGGAAACACGCTGGTGCTGACGCTTTGCGCGCTCGCCGCCACGCTCGCCGCCTGGACCGCGAAGACGGCATGGCGCAGGCGCATGCTGGCGATGCCGTCGCTCTCCACACCCGAGACGGCTACCGGCCTCGGCACCATCGGGCGGGTGCGCCTGTTCGAACGGCCGCATATGACGGAAAACTACCTTACGCGGGAGATGGGGTTCAAGATCGCCCGCAAGCATGCAGCGAAGCTGGCGCGGCTGTCCTTCATGGCCGGGGCAGCGCTTACCGTCGCTTTTCTATTGCTCGCCATGGCAGCCGTGGCCGGGGCGCCTTCAGCCGCGGCCGTGCTCCTGGGCCTCGCGACTGCGTCTCACCTGGTCGGGATCTTCGTCGAGCGCTGGCTGTTCTTCGCCGAGGCGCGGCATGCCGTGATGAACTACTACGGCGCCTGAGGGTCAGTGGCGGGACGGCCTCGCCGGCCGTATCTTCTCGACCTTGCGCACGAGACGGCGCGTCGCTGCCACCTGCGCATCGCGCTCGGAGGTATTTTGCGGACCCCAAGGTGTCCACATCGTCGGGGCGGAAGATTTCCGCCGCGGCCTGAGGCGTTCGATCATCGCTTCCTTGTTCATCCGTCTATCCGTTTCCGCGCCGGCCTTCTCTTGGCGGGCGCTTCGCAAGAAGAACGGACGCTTTGCGCGGTTGTTCCGTCGTGCCGCGATTCGCTCAGGCCGATGCCGCGCCGCGGGCCCGCCGGCGACTGGCCTTGGTGAGCTTCCAGCGCTTGTGGAACCACATCCACTGGCCGGGGTCCTCGCGCACCCAGCGCTCGACCACGTCGTTCAGCAGTTGCGCGGTGGCGTGGATGTCGACGCGGCCACGTTCGGTGCGCGGCAGTTCGAGCTTCGGCTCGATCACGAGGCGGAAACGGTTGCCGGGAAGCCGGACGCAGCGCGCCGGATAGACGTCGCAGTCATACTGCCGCGCCAGCTTGGGCAGCAGCGGGCTGGTCTCGCAGGGCCGGCCGAAGAAGGTGGTGGGCAGGCCGTTGACGAATTTCTGGTCGACCAGCACGCCGATCGTGCCGTTCTCGTCGAGGATGCGCGCCAGCGTGAAGGAGACGCCGGCGCGCGAGGCGATCAGGCCGCCCATGGTCGAGCGGCGGGTCGAGTGGATGAAATCGGCGATGTAGGGGTTGTTCGGCGGCCGGAACAGCGACGTGACCTTCATGCCGTAGGCGGCGCCGGCGATCGGCAAGAGCTCGAAATTGCCGAGATGGCCGGTGAACAGGATGTGGGGCTTGTCCTCGACGGCGATCTTCTCGAAGAACGGGATGCCTTCCACTTCGACACGACCTTGCGACGTCGCATGAACGTCGAAGTCGAACAGGCTGTCCAGAAAGACATATTCGGCGGCGAGCCGCGCCATGTTGCCCCACATGTCGACGGCGATCTCGCGGATCTCCGCCTCGCTCTTGTCCGAGTAAGCCTTACGTAGATTGTCGAGGGCCACCTGGTGGCGGCCGACCAGCGGCCCGAGCCGGCGCGCGGCGCGGTCGGCAAAGTTGATCGCCTTGTCGGCGGGAAACAGCCTGAGCACGCGCATGATGGCGAGCGCCACCTGCGCGGTCAGCCAGTGGCCAGCCTGCCGCGATAAGCGCGACCAACGGTAGAGGCGGTCGCGCCGGTTCATCCCACGCGCAGGATGATCTTGCCGAAAACGTCCCGGCCTTCCATGCGCTTCAGCGCTTCGCCGATCGAGGCGAAGTCCACCTCGGTGTCGATAACGGGCTTCACGATACCGGCGGCCATCTTCTGCATGGCGTCGGCCATGTTCTCCATCCGGCAACCGAACGAGCCGAAGATTTTTATCTGCTGCTGGAAGAGCTGCATCAGGTTCATCTGGGTCGACACGCCCGAGGTCGAGCCGCAGGTGACGATGCGGCCGCCGCGCTTCAGCGACAGCATGGAACCCGCCCAGGTATCGGCGCCGACATGCTCGAACACCACGTCGACGCCCTTCTTCTTCGTCAGCTTGCGCACCACGCCCTCAAAACGGTCCTCGCGATAGTTGATGACGTGGTCGGCCCCCAGTGCCGTCGCCTTCGCCATCTTGTCGGCCGACCCGACCGTGGTGATCACCGTGCAGCCCATGCGCTTGGCGAGCTGAATCGCCGCCGAACCGATGCCGGAGCCGCCGGCATGAACGAGAATGGTCTCGCCAGGCTCGAGTTTTGCGTTGTCGAACAGCATGTGCTCGACCGTGCCGAAGGTGACCGGGGCGACGGCCGCGCCGACCGCGTCGACGCCCGGCGGGGCAGGGACCAGCAGGCGCGCCGGCAGGTTTATTTTCTCTTGTGCAAAACCATCCAGGTGGAAACCGTGTACCCCGCCGACGTGCTCGCACAGATTGTCGCGGCCGGTCCGGCAGGCCTTGCACAGGCCGCAGGTGCGCGCGCCGTAGATCGAAACCAGTTGGCCGGGGACGAGGCCGGCGACCCCTGGGCCGATTTCTTCCACCTCGCCTGAAGCTTCCGCGCCGATGGTCAGCGGCAGCTTGCGCTTGGCAAACGCCATGCCCCGCCAGCCCCAGACGTCGATGTGGTTAAGCGCCACCGCCTTGATGCGCACCGTCACCTCGCCAATGGCGGGCGGAGGCGGGGCAGGGATGTCGACCTGCTCCAGCCGGCGATCTTCGATGAGCTGCAGTGCGCGCATTAGGGGATCGTCCTTTGGGCCGGCGTCCGCCGGTTCGCAAGTTTGCGCTCCTTCGCACCCCCCTCTGTCCTGCCGGACATCTCCCCCGCAAGGGGGGAGATTGTATCGGCCGCATGGGCTTCGCCAATCGCCAGCGTGGCACGCGGGGCGCGGATGGCGACACTGCCAATCTCCCCCCTTGCGGGGGAGATGTCCGGCAGGACAGAGGGGGGTGCGAAGGAACGCAACGGCAACCGCTCGGAAAACAGACAGTGAGCGTTCCGCCTAAACGGGTTCCCGCGCCATGACAAGGCAGGTGTTCTGGCCGCCGAAGCCGAAGGAATTGGAGAGCACCGCCGAGACGTCGGCCTGCCGCTTGGCGTTGGGCACCACGTCGAGCTCGATCGCAGGGTCGGGATTGTCGTAGTTGATGGTCGGCGGGATGACGCCTTCCAGCATGGTCATCAGCGAGAACGCCGCCTCGATGGCGCCGGCGGCCGACAGCGTGTGTCCGATCATCGACTTGTTGGAGGAGATCGGCAGCCTGCGCATGCGCTCGCCGAAAACGGTCGACAGCGACATGTGCTCCATCTTGTCGTTCTCGGGCGTCGATGTGCCGTGGGCGTTGATGTAGTCGATCCGATCCTCGCCGAGCCCGGAATCGGCAAGTGCCGCCCGCACCGCGGCGATGGCCGGCGAGCCGTCGGGCTTCGAGCGGGTGCGGTGGAAATCGTCGGCGCGCTCGCCGCAGCCGGCCAGCACGCCGAGCACTTTCGCGCCGCGCGCCAGCGCGCTCTCCAGCGATTCCAGCACGAGCGCGGCGGAGCCCTCGGCGAGGACAAAACCGTCGCGGTCCTTCGAGAACGGTTTCGACGCCTTCTCGGGCACGTCGTTCTGCGTCGACAGGGCCGACAGCAGCGAGAAGCGGATCAGCGCTTCGGCGGTGGCCGAACCGTCCGCACCGATCGACAGCGCCCGGTCGCTCTCACCGCGGCGGATCGCCTCGACGCCGAGCTGGATGGCCGTGGCGCCCGACGCGCAGGCGGTCGACAGCGTGATCGGCAGGCCGGTGGCGCCGAACCGGTCGGCGAGGCGATCGGCAACGGCGCCGAACATCACCGAATCGAAAACGTCGCCATTCTGCTTGCTGGCGGTCGCCAGCAGCCGGGCGTAGCCTTCCTGCTCGTCGGACTGGCCGTACATGGCGAAGCGCGAATGCCACGAGAGCTCGACCGGCGGCGAGGCGAGAAACAGCGGGCCGTCGAAGGCGCCGGCGAGGCCGGACTGGCCGATCGCCTCAGCGGCGGCCGTCTCGGCGAGCTCGTAAGTCAGCGCGGTCGCGCCCTGATTACTGGAGCCGAGGAAATCGACCGTGCCGGCGATACGCGTGTTGAGGAGGTCGACCGGAAAGCGGGTGATCGGATGGATGCCGGAGCGGCCAGACGTCAGCGCCGCCCAGTTTTCCTGCTTGCCGACGCCGAGCGAGGTGACGACGCCGATGCCGGTCACCGCCACCACCGGCCGCCCGAGATGATCCGTGTATTTCGTCATGGCGCTTACTCTGCGGCGGCGACCAGCGCCATGCCCTCGAAATAGTGATAGCCGACCGTCGTTGCCAGCGCTCCGGTGAGCGGCCCGGAGAATGGCTTTTCCGAGCCGTCGAACGGCGAAAAGGCCTTGCCCTTGCCGACGGCGAGCGCTGCCAGCGCCACCGCTACGAAGAACTGCGCCTCCTTCACGTGGCCGATCAGCGAGGAGTAGCCGCGCACCACGGCGCCGCGGCGCGCGAGCACCGCCTGCTCGGCGGCCGTAGCGGCATGGGCCCCCGAGGCACCCGAGACGACGAGCAGGTTTTCGGCATCCTTCGCCGTCCGCGCATAGATCGACGCCAGCGCGTCCTCGTAGCCGGCGTCGCGTTTCGACCGGCCCGGCGTCACGGCGAGCAGCTCGGCATAGGCCTTGCGGCCGCGCTTTTCGGCATGCTCGCGCTGCTCCAGCACGAGGAAGGCCGAGCCGGAGCCGCTGACGATACCGCCGCCGGGCATGCCCTGGCGCTGCCATACGGGCGCATGCGGTCCGCGATGCAGGTAGCCGCCAAGCTCATAGCCGAGCAGCATGTCGGGATGCTCCGACTGGAAGGCGCCGCCCACCAGCACATGCGTCGCCTGGCCGGAGCGGATGCGGGCGAAGGCCGTGTCGACGGCCGAGACGGCCGCACCTTCTTCGCCCATGAAGGTGCGCGAGGAGCCGGTGACCTTGTGGACGATGGAGATGTTGCCGGCAAGCAGGTTGGAGAGCTGCGCCAGGAAGAGGGTCGGACGCAGCTCGGTGGTCAGCTTCTCGTTGAGCAGCACCTCGCGGTCGGCCCGCGTCTGCGAAGCGGCGAGGATGGCTGCGTCCACCGCCGCGTCGCGCTCGCCGCCGCCGGCCGCGATCACCATGTCCATCGAGCCGACGAGCGCCTCGTCCCCCTTCATGCCCGCCTCGTCGAGCGCCAGGCCGGCCGTGTAGGTGCCGAGCCGCTGCCAGGTTTCCATCTGGCGCTGGTCGCCGCGCTTGGCGATCTGCCTGCTCCAGTCGATTTCCGGCAGCGGGTGGAAGGAGAACGGCGCAAAGCGCTCCGAATCGACGACAGGCGCGGGCGGTCCGGCGGAAAGGGCGGTCCAATGGGCCTCCGCTCCCTCGCCGAGCGACGAAACCAGGCCGATGCCGGTGATGACGACGTCGTGCGCGCTCATGGTCGGGGCAGGGCGCCGATCAGGCGGCGGCCTTGGCGGCCACCAGCCCGTCGATCTTGGCGCAAAGGTTCTTCATGACGAAATATTCGTCGGTGGAAACCTTGCCGTCGTTGACTTCCTGCGTCCACTTCTCGAGCGGCACCTTGATGCCGAACTCCTTGTCGATGGCAAAGACGATGTCGAGGAAATCGAGGCTGTCGATGCCGAGATCGTCGATGGTGTGGCTTTCTGGCGTGATCTTCTCGCGGTCGATCTCGCTCGTCTCGGCGATGATGTTAGCGACCTTGTCGAATGTCGTGGACACGGCGATTCCTTAGAAAGAGTGCAGAGTCGCGCAGCCTGCCGCCACGCGCAAGTTTGGCGCTATCTAGTCGGTTTTGGCCGTAAGGAAAAGGGGCGCATTTGTCCGGGCAGTTTCGGCGCCCGTACCGCTTCGTTGGTTTCCCGAAACGCCTGAGACCATCCCGTTGCCTGAAGACTCTTCTCAGGCTGGAGGCGCTGGCATGCGCGGGCGGCCGTAGCCACCCGCATCATGCGTATGCGATCGGCGCCGGCCAAGGAGGATCAGATTACCTGGAAGTCCGCGTTGGTGATCGTCGGCGTGCCGCTAAGAACGGCGAACTGGATTGCGCTCGCGCCGCCCACGCCGTCTTCGTCGTAGAACAGCCGGCCGGTGGTGGTCTCGTAAATGATGCGGTCGTCGGCATCCTGCGCGAGACCCGTGGTATCGGCGCGGAATGCGGACGCGGCCAATGGTCCGGTCGCCGTCAGCGCCGTGAAGATCGCGTTCTCCAGACGAATCGTGTCATCGACGGCACTGAAATTCAGGATCGTGTCGACGTTGTCCGCGGCCAAGGCGGTGGTGAAGGCGAAAAAGTCCTTGCCGGCGGCTCCGTCGAGAACGTCCGAACCGCCCTTTCCGTCGAGCACGTTCGATCCGGCATTTCCGAGGATCTGGCTCTGCCGCAGTTGGTTGCCGGTCAGGTTTATGGCCGTGGTGCCGTTGCGGTTGGTCGTCTGCATGACTTCGATGTCGAGATCTGCGGACAGTACATAGCTGGACGACGTGGCCACCACATCCTTGGTGCCCTGGCCGGCTACCTCGACTATGTCCTCGTTCGCCGCTCCGGTGACGTGGTAGAAATCGTTGCCCAGGCCGCCGGCGGCATAGCCGCCGTCGGCGTTCAGACGAATACGATCATTAAATCTGCTGCCATAGATATAATCATATCCGGCACCGCCATCCAAATTCGGGTTGTTTGCCCCCACCTTTCCCGCGTCGATCGTGTCGGAACCGGCGCCTCCGTAGATGGCCTCCATGTGGCCTGCACCTTTCAGGGTGTCGTCGAACGACGTGCCGATAATTTTCTCTATCGATACAAAGACGTCGCCAGCTGCGTCGCCGGTGTTGGCGGCCATGTCGGAGACATCGACTGTGACCGCTTCGGACGCTGTCTCATAACTAGCTGTATCGTTTCCGTAGCCGCCGGGGTAAACATCGCCCTCCAGCCTGTCGGCACCTGCTCCACCGATCAGGATGTCATCACCTCCTCTGCCGAACAGCATGTTCGCGCCTGCGTTGCCGATGATGGTCTGGGAAGAGTTGCTGCCGTAGAGGTTGATGGCGCCGGTGCCCTTTGCATCGCTGGTCATCATCCACTCGATCCCATTGTCCGAACCGATATCGAAGCTCGATGAGGCGATAACGCGATCATTGCCGACCCCGCCTTCGCCGATCTGGTCAGAACTGTCGACGAGGTAGGTGTCGTTACCGGTTCCTCCTCTGAGGGTATCGTTTCCGCCGCCGCCGGAAAGCGTGTCGTCGCCGCCGCCGCCTTCCAGGAGATTGTTCGCCGCGTTGCCGATGATCGTCTGGCCGAATTCGTTGCCGGTCAGGTTGATCTTGGCGGTGCCGGTAACGCCGTTCGTGGTGAGCAATTCGATCTCCGCGCCGGCCGCCAGTTTGTAGCTCACTGCCGCCATGACGCGGTCGGCCGTTCCGTTTCCGGCGGCTTCGACAACGACGTCGGCGGCGTTGTAGACCCTGTAGGTGTCGTTGCCCGCGAGCCCGCTCAGCCTGTCGGCTTGCCCGCCGCCGCTGCTCAGGATGTTCGCGCCGGCGTTTCCGGTTATCGACTGCGCCAGCAGATTACCGGTCAGGTTTATCGCCGCCGTTCCGGCCGCCCCGTTGGTCGTCAGTTGCTCGATTTCCACGCCAGCAGCCAGCGTATAGGACACGCCCGCTGCGACGCGGTCGTTCGTCCCTTGTCCGGCGTCCTCGATGATCCGCACGTCGGCGCTGTAGACCCGGTAGAGGTCGTCGCCCATGCCGCCTTCAAAGACATCACCGGCACCAAGGGATTGGAACGTGTCGCCATAAGTCGAACCGAAAACATAGTCGGCCTTGTTCGTCCCGGTGAACGACCCCGCGACGGTGTAGCGCGTAACCGTGAATTCCCTGGTCAGCTCGATCCCTGCATTGTTGTCGTGCAGCATGAAGGCGCCGTCGGTGGTTATTCCCGTGGCCAACGTCGCGTAGAACTCAAGATCAAGCGGCGGCGCGCTTTTCTGAGTGGCCGACGCCTGATACGTGCCGATACTGGCGGTGATGTCTCCGTTCCAGGTGGAGGTGCCTTCCAGGCCGTAGTAGAGCGTGGCGACCACCTGATTGCCGACGCGGACCAGCGAAAATTCCGGCGAAACCCCCGAGGCGAACTGACTGACAAGCATAAAACCCTCCCGTGCAAGTTTTGAGACATAGCACAGCGGGGTGCACGGGAGAATGACCGTGTATTTCTTGAAGTACACCGGGAATGGTGGGCGATGACGGGCTCGAACCGCCGACATCTTCGGTGTAAACGAAGCGCTCTACCAACTGAGCTAATCGCCCCCGGGCGTGGCGGACGTTTAAGACGTTCGCCGCGGCAACGCAAGGGCATGTCCGCGCTCAGGACATATGAGACGGGTGGGTGATCCGGTCTCGGCAGATTTTGAGATACTCGTTTGGAGTTAGTCCGTCGAGAGCGCCGTGGGGTCGGTGATGGTTGTAGAGATGCTGGAAGGCATCGACGTGCTCGGCGATGCTGTCGATGTTGGTCGGCAGGTCGACGGTTGCGTAGAACTCGTATCGCCATGCGCCGTTGCATCGTTCGACGGCGCCGTTGAGTTTTGGCGATCTCGGCGGCAGGACATAGAGGGGGATGGCTTTGGCGGCGCAGGCAGTCTCGAACTCGGCCATGAACTCGGAGCCGCCGTCGATCTGGATGGCCTTGACGGGCCAGGGCATCTCGGCGGTTACCTTGTCGAGGAAGTCGGCGGCGTTCTTGGCGGTGGCGCTGCGATAGGGCTTGGCGACGGTCCACTTGGCATGGACGTCATAGGCGTCGAAGTGCTTGACGGCGAGATTGGGGGCCAGCGACACCGTCAGCGTGTCGATCTGGACGATGTCGCCGGGTCTTTCGAAGACCACGTCCTTCGGCTTGCGGACGGCGTGGGGCCGGGCTTTGGCAGCGCATTTGCGGCCGATCTTACGGATCAGCTGCGGAACCGGCGTGACCCGGCCGCGCTCGACCAGGCTCTTGAGGATGCGGCCGACCGTGGCGTTGGAGACGACCTGGCCTGCCTTGCGCAACAGCGGACCGAGCTTGTCCTTGCCCCAGAACGGAAAATCGCATCTCAGCCGCTCGACCTCGGCGCGCAGTTCCCGGCTCCAGCCGTTGGCGCGCATCCGGTGCGGCCGCCGGCTCTTCGGCGCCGGTTGCGCCTCCCAGCGATACAGCGTCGAGCGCGGCACGCCCACCGCATGCGCCGCCTGATCGGCGCTCAGCCCATCCTTCATCGCGCGCCGCCATCGCGCCACCGCGTCGCGTCTTCTCGTCGCTTCGATAGTTGAGGTCTGCGCGCCGAGAAGACGCGACGCCCGGCCAGCATTGCGTATAACATGGCCGGGCAGGCCAAAAACCTGCATGGGGTTCTCCTGGGATTCGAGCTTCGCAACCCGAGTTACGGAGAACCCCTCACTCAATGCAAGAATCTCATATCTGTCTGAGCGCGGTCAGGGCACCCGTGGATGACCGTTCCGCCGGCTGGGCGGCAAGCGCGCCAATCGCCGGCTGCGATCCACGCCGGCGGGATATCTCGCCTTTTAACGGTTCCGGTTTCCGTGCCTTAACCCTGAGCGACGAAGTGCGCCGACGCCGGCTGCCGGCCCGGCCGGAATTAACCGTCCCTAATGCTCGCTTCTCTATAGCCGCTCCCTAAGGCGCCGGGAATGGCGCTTCCCCCTCTTGCGGAAATGACCCGATGGACGCCCGGTCCGACAAGAATGCAGTTCCCCTGGCGGTTGATCTCGATGGGACGCTGATCGCGACCGATCTGTTGTGGGAGGGGCTGTTCCTGCTCTTGCGCAAGAACCCGCTCTACCTGTTCCTGGTGCCGTTCTGGCTCGCCCGGGGCCCCGCCACGCTGAAGCTGGAGATAGCCAGGCGCATCGACATCGATGCGGCCTCGCTGCCCTATCGCAAGGAGGTGATGGAGCGTCTGCAGGCCGCGCATGCCGCCGGCCGCAAGCTCGTCCTGGCCACCGGCACGCCGCGCAAGTTTGCCGAGCAGATCGCCGCGCATCTCGGCATCTTCGATGCCGTGCTGGCGACCGACGGGGCGGAAAACCTGACCTCGCACCGCAAGCGCGCCGCCCTTGTCGCCGCCTATGGCGATGCCGGCTTCGATTATTATGGCAACAGCCGGCACGACCTTGAAATCTTCGACGCGGCGCGCCAGGCGGCCGTGGTGGCGCCGGACCGCAGCGCGGCGCGCTGGCAGGCCAAGCATGGCTGCGAGCTGATCGCTACGCCCAAGCCGACCTTCAAGACCATCCTGAAGATGCTGCGCGTGCACCAATGGCTGAAGAACGGCCTGATCGCCGTGCCGGTCGTGCTGTCGCACGAATATTTCAACCCCGGCATGGTGCTGTCCTGCCTGCTCGCCTTCATCTCCTTCAGCACGGCGGCGTCGGCCATCTACATCCTCAACGACTGCTTCGACCTGGCGCTGGACCGCCGCCATCCGACCAAGCGCAACCGGCCCTTCGCCTGCGGGCTCCTGTCGATGCGCTTCGGCATGGCCTCCATCGTCGTGCTGCTGGCGGTGAGCTTTGCCACGGCAGCGCTGCTGCCGGTTCTGTTTCTTGCCGTGCTCGCGGCCTATCTCGTCGCCACCACCGCCTATTCGCTGTCGGTCAAGCGCATGCTGCTGCTCGACGTGCTGATGCTGGCCGGCCTCTACACGATGCGCATCCTCGCCGGCGCGGCGGCCACCAATATCGGCGTGTCGTTCTGGCTGCTCGCCTTCTCGACCTTCTTCTTCCTGTCGCTGGCGCTGGTGAAACGCTATGTCGAGCTGCGATCCTCGATGCTGGTGCCCGGCGAGCGCATCGCCGGCCGCGGCTATCGGGCCGAGGATCAGGAGATCGTCGCCCAGGCAGGCATAGCCTCGGCCTTCTCCGCCGCGCTGGTGCTGGCGCTCTACATCGACAGCGCCGCCGTGCGCGAGCTCTACTCGCATCCCTGGATGGTGTGGCCACTGGCGCCGATCGTGCTCTACCTTGCCATGCGCATCTGGATCCTGGCGCGGCGCGACGAACTGCACGACGATCCGGTGGTATTCATCGTGCGCGACTGGCGCAGCCAGATCGTGGTGCTGCTCGGCGCGGTCATGCTGGTCGCGGCGGGTCTCGTCCGATGACCGCAGCCTGCACGAGCTTCGGACGGGTCACGCGGCCGTCGCCGCGCGTCGTCACCGCCGCGGAAGCGATCGCCGCGCTGCGGAGCGAGAAAGACAGTACGGACATCATCCTGCCTTACGGCAACGGCCGTTCCTATGGCGACACCTGCCAGGTCGAGGATGGCACGCTGGTCGACATGCGCTCGCTGAACCGCATCCTCGATTTCGATGCAGCGACCGGCGTCATCACGGCCGAGGCCGGCGTGCTGCTTTCGGACATCATCGCCCACGCCGCCCCGCATGGCTTCTTCCCACCGGTCGTTCCCGGCACGCAGTTCGTGACGCTCGGCGGCGCGATCGCGAACAACGTGCACGGCAAGAACCATCATCGCCGCGGCACCTTCGGCTGCCATGTCGAGCGGATCGAACTCCTCACGTCGGACGGCGAGACGCATCTCTGCACTCCTGCGACCAACACGGGACTCTATTCCGCGACCATCGGCGGCATGGGGCTGACCGGCATCATCCTGTCCGCCTCGCTGCGGCTGATGCGAGTGCCATCCCTCGACATCATCGAGAAGACGGTGCCGTTCGACAGCCTTGCCCAGTATTTCGAGCAGGCGGAAACGGCGGACAGGGAGAATGAATACGCCGTCGCCTGGATCGACCAGCTCGCCGCCGGCCGCCGCGCCGGGCGCGGCCTGCTGATCAGCGGCAATCACGCGAAGCAAGGCGCGAGGCAGGCCGACACGGCCGGAAGGCGGCTGTCCGTGCCGTTTCAGCCGCCGCTCAACGTGCTCAACCGGCCATTCCTCACCGCGTTCAATGCCGCCTACCGATGGCGTCGCGGTCGCGATCTCAGCGCGCATAGGACCGGTTATCAGGGCTTCTTCTTTCCGCTCGACGGCGTAACGAACTGGAACAGGCTCTATGGCCCGAAGGGCCTGTTCCAGCACCAGAGCGTGATCCCGTTCGAGGCAGCTGCCGAAACCATCCCGGCCATGCTCGAGGCTGCACGCATGGCGGGGCAGGGTTCCTTCCTGACTGTCCTGAAACGGTTCGGGGCGATCGCCTCGCCCGGCCTGCTGTCGTTTCCGCGCCCCGGCTATACGCTGACGCTCGACTTTCCCAACCGCGGCGCGCGCACGCTGGCGCTGCTTGGTGAACTCGACGCCATCACGGTCGCGGCCGGCGGCGCGGTCAACCCATACAAGGACGCGCGCATGTCGGCGGAGACGTTCGCGGCTTCGTTCCCGGCATGGCGGCAGATGGAGGCCATGCGCGATCCGGCCTTCCTGTCCCGATTCTGGGCAAGGACAGCGATGCGGCTCGGCAACCGCGACCAGGGACTGGCGCGGGCAGCGGAATAACGGTTCAGCCCAAGATGCGGACAATTCTAGTCGAATGCCGCGACTGATTTCACGGGATGTTTCCAGGTCTCTGGTAGGGATCGAACAAAGAGAGCGAACGACATGAAATTCCTGCCTTTCATCCTTTTCACCGTGCTGACCAATGCCGCCGCTCAATTGATGCTGAAGCATGGCATGATGAGCCTTGGGCCGCTCTCTTTCGAGGGCGTCAACCCGGCCATCAAGGTCCTGCAGATCGTCTTCAGCCCGTGGGTCTTCCTCGGGCTGTGCATCTTCGTCATCTCGATGGCCTCCCATCTCTACGTGCTGTCGAAGGTCGAGCTTTCCTTCGCCTATCCCTTCCTCAGCCTCGCCTATGTCGCGGTTGCGGTGTTCGCCTATTTCGTCTTCCGCGAGGACCTGAACGCCTGGCGCATCGCCGGTATCGCCCTCATCTGCGTCGGCACGGTGCTCATCGCCCAGAGCGACCGTTCCGGCCATGAGGATGGCACGAAGCTTGCTGCTGCTCCTTTGAAAACCAGTGAGATCTCAAAATGAGACACGTCATCTTCGGCGGCGACGGCTTCGTCGGCCGCCACCTCGCCCCCAAGCTCCTCGCCGACGGCCACGAGGTCGTCGTCGCCGACATCGTCAAGAGCGATCTTTCGCACTATCGCCACGCGTCCTTCGTCCATTGCGACGTCACCGACCCGGCGTCGGTCGCCGCCGTCGGCATGAAGGCCGACGACATGGTCTACAACTTGTCGGCCAAGATGCTGTCGCCGATCCAGGTGCGGGCCAAGCGCCACGACTTCTTCTACCCGGTCAACTACCACGGCACGGAGAACATCATCCGCGCCATGGACAAGGCCGGCGCGCCAAAACTGGTGCACTTCACCACCGACATGATCTACGGCCACACCGTCACCTATCCGATGACGGAGGAGCATCCGGTCGCGCCGCTCGGCGAGTACGGCATGTCGAAATGGGAGACCGAGAAGCTCGCCGCCGTGTGGCGCGGGAAGGGCATGTCGATCTCGCTGTTCCGGCCCCGCCTGATTATCGGCCCCGGCCGGCTCGGCATCCTCGAAAAGCTGTTCAAGCTGATCGATTTCAATCTTCCCGTCCCGATGATCGGATCGGGCAAGAACCCCTACCAGTTCATCTCGGTGTTCGACTGCGCCGAGGCCGCCCGCGCCGCTTTCAAGGCGGGCGTGCCCAACGAAGCCTACAACCTCGGCTCGCTCAACCCGCCGCCGGTGCGCAAGCTGCTGGGCGACCTCATCCGCCATGCCGGCTCGAAGTCGATCCTGGTCCCGACGCCGGGCTGGGCGGTGAAGCGCACGCTCGACCTGCTCGACCTTGTGAACATGCCGATCATGGACCCCGAGCAGTATCTGATCGCCGACGAGGAATGCGTGCTCGACGTCTCCAAGGGCGAGCGCCAGCTCGGCTGGGTGCCCCAGTTCCGCGACGAGGACATGCTGATCGCCGCCTACACGGAATATCGCGCCAAGAAAGAGGGCCGCGCGCCCGCCGCAACCCACGTCCCGGCCGAATAGGAGTTTCCTTCATGAACGTCATGACCAAGCCGGACACGGCAGCCCGCCCGACTATCGCAGCCCCGGCACTGGTGCCCGGCGGCATCCCCAAGCCGGCGCTGATGACGGTCGAGCAGGCCAAGGCGATGGACGTCGCCCGGCTGACCGACCTGTTCAAGGCCCACCTCAATCCCGGCCAGCTGCATTTCATGAAGCTGCTCGGCTTCCACAAGATTAAGATCGAGCGCGCCGAGGGCATGTATTACGTCGACCAGAACGGCCGGAAGATCCTCGATTTCTTCGGCGGCTTCGGCTCGCTCGCTTTCGGCCACAACCATCCCCGCATCCTCGAGGCGCGCAAGAAATTCCAGGAGGAGAAGCGGCAGGAGATCGCCATCGCCTTCATGTCGCAATATGCGACGGCGTTAGCCTACAACATCGCCCAGTGCTCGCCGGGCGATCTCGACATGGTCTTCCTCGGCTCCTCCGGCTCCGAGGCGATGGAGGCGGCGGTGAAGGTCGCCGAGCGCGCCGCCGGGCCGAAGCGCCCGAAGATTGTCTATGCGGAGAACTCCTTCCACGGCAAGACCAAGGGCGTGCTGGCCATCACCGACGGCTCGCTCTACCGCGCCGAGTTCAAGATGGCCGACAACACCGTGCGCGTGCCCTTCGGCGACATCGATGCGATCGAGCGGGCGTTCCGCAGCGATCCGGAGATCGGTGTTATCGTGCTGGAGACGGTCCAGGGCGGCGGCGGCATCATACAGGCGCCGGCGGAATTCTGGCAGAAGCTCCGCGCGCTTTGCGATCGGTACGGCGTGTTGTGGGTCGCCGACGAGGTGCAGTGCGGCTATGGCCGGACCGGCCGCTTCTACGCTTTCGAGCACTATGGCGTAGTGCCGGATGTCACCGCGCTGGCGAAGTCGCTGGGCGCTGGCAAGGCGGCGGTGGGCGCCATGATCGCGCGGCGCGACGTCTACATGAAGGCCTACGGCACGCCGAAGACGGCGATGATCCATGCCATGGCGACCTTCGGCGGCATTGGCGAGGCCTGCGTCACCGCCATCGAAGGCCTCAACGTGCTCTATGACGAACACCTGATCGACAATTCCGCCGATACAGGCGCCTATCTGCTGGAACGGCTCAAGGCCGTGCAGGCCAAGCACCCCAAGATCATCAAGGACGTGCGCGGCAAGGGTTTCATGATCGGCCTGGAGTTCCACGACTTCTCGCAGACGCTGCCGATGGTGCTGCGGCCGGTGGTGAGCGTGCTTGACGACAAGCTGAAGGGCTCGCTGTCGGGTTTCGTCGGGTCGCTGCTGCTGCGCGACTACGACGTGCTGGTTGCCTTCACCGAATACAACCGCAACGTCATCCGCCTGGAGCCGCCGCTCATCTGCGGCAGGGAGCATGTCGACCGCTTCGTCGAGGCGCTGGACAGCCTGCTGTCGCGCGGCATCGTTTCGATCGTCAAGGATTTCGTGAAGAGCCAGATGAACTGAGGCGGGGGAGAAACCGTCGGGCAGGGGAGGCAGGGGGCAATGATAAAGAGCGAGCGGGCGCCGATCATCTGGGCGCTGGACACAGGGCTTGGCAAAAACCTCGCCCAGGTTGCGGAGAACAGGACGCTGCTCGACCGGCTGGCGGTCGCCTTCTTCGCCTGCGTCTGCGTGGCCATCGCCCTCTACGGGGTGATCAAGCCGGACTACAACTGGGACATGGTCGCCTATGTGGCGACCGCGCTGGAGGACCGCTACCAGGATCCGGCCGAGCTGCATGCCGCGACCTGGGCGGTCATCTCGGAGGGCGCGCGGGAATCGCAGCTCTACGAGATCCAGTACGGCAACCCGTACAACAAGCACCAGTGGGAGAACCCGGCCGACTTCCAGTCGCAGCTCTCCATGTACCGGGTGAAGGTCGGCTACATCTGGCTGATGCGGCTGATGGAGCCGGTGGTCGGGCTGGCCAATGCCTCCATCCTGCTTTCGGTGATCCCGTCGCTGCTGGTCGGCGCGCTGGCGCTCTACTGGCTGGCACGCGAGAACGCACTGCAGGGCGCCTTCGTGCTGGCGCCGCTGCTGATGCTGGCCGACCAGGCGCAGATGACCACGGCGGTGGTGCCGGACATGCTGCTGTCACTGGTGTCGCTGGCCGCCATCTATGCTTTCGTGCGGGGACGCGACACGCTCGCCTGCGTGCTGCTGTTCGCCAGCGTCTTCGTCCGCCCGGACAACATCATCCTGATCTTTGCGATGCTCGTCACCGCCGTGGTGTTCGGCTGGCGCATCCTGCCGCTGCTGGCGACCTTCGTGGCGAGCTTCGCCGCCTGCGCGCTGATCTCCAGATATGGCGGGCATCCGGGATGGTGGGCGCATTTTTACTTCTCCTGCGTGCAGATCCAGAAGTCGATGATCGGCTTCCATCCGGACTTGTCGTTGGCGGCGATGGCAAAGGGCTATGCGCGCGGCGTCGTGGTCTCGCTGGTGCATAGCGACTGGCCGGCACTACTGGCCCTGTTCACGGCCGGCTGGGCGCTGCTCAACCGCTTCGGCAGGGCGATCACCAGCCGACAGAACGGCATGCTGTTCGCTCTGGCGATCGGCGCGCTCGGAAAATTCGCGAGCTTCCCGCTGCCCGACGACCGCTTCTACCATGTCTTCATCATCGGCATGGCGGTCCTGCTGGTGGCGATCTGGAAGCCGCGTTTCGATACGGCACGCATAAGGACATAGTCATGGACGGCGGCGAAGTCTCGATCTTCCTGGAATTCCTGCGCATGATGGCGGCCTTCGCCGTCCCCGTCGGGATTCTGGACCGCGGCGCGCCGCTGCGCGGGACGCGCTTCCTCGCCCAGGCCGCGCTCGGAGCCCGCTTCGGAAACAGCCGTCCGTTCCAGATGGTCAATGTCGGCGCATGCGACGGCGTCCTGTTCGACGACGTGACGCCATGGCTGAACCGCATTCCCGGATCGCGGGCCGTCCTGGTGGAGCCCATTCCGTACAACCAGCAGCGGCTGCGCGCCAACTATCCGGACGCCCAGCGCTTCGTCATCGAGCCCGTGGCGGTGACCAGGACCAAGGGCGCGATCCGGGTGAAGACGTTCGACGCCGCCGCCCTCGAGGACGGTCGGTTGCCGATCGAGTTCGTCGGCTGCTCCTCCATCACCGACACCAACCTGATGTCGGGCAAGAACGCCTGGGGCGAGGCGGACGGCAACTTCGAGAAATTCGCGCCCTATCTCAAGGACATCGACGTACCGGGCGATACGCTGCAGGATGTGCTCGACCGCAACCGGGTCGAGCACATCGACGCCTTCCTGGTCGACTGCGAGGGCGCCGACTGGATGGTGTTCGAGCAGCTCGATCTCAAGCGTTACCGGCCGGGCATGGTCAAGGTCGAGGTCGGGGCGCTGCCAGCCGACGAGATCGGCCAGGTGGTCGTCAAGCTGAAGACCGCCGGTTACAAGGTCGGCCTCTATGCCGAGGATGTCTGGGCGTTTGCGTGAATGGCGATGAGCTCGCCAGAGGTCATCGCACCAACGTCTTGGCGGCGGCAAGCGGCAGATAAAACGTCGCAGACCGTGAAGTGAGCGGCGTGAACCCATATGACCGGTAAAAGGCACTCGCGCGATCGTCAATCGCATCGGCGAACACCGCATGCGCACCGATGGGTGCGCTCGCGACCGTTCGTATGGCGTCGAACAGCATCGCTTCCCCAAGGCCGAACCCGGAATAGTCAAGATCGCGGGCCAGCCAGCCAATCAAGATAGCGGGAACTGTCGGATAGCGCGGCAATTTCCGAGCAAGCGGCTCCGGCACCTCGGTGACCGGTACGGAGCTGGCCGAGAGCGTGTAAAAGGCGGCCACCCTGCTGCTATCTGCCGGGCGGGCTACAAAGCATGTGGCGTATTGGCGCTTTATGTCTTGCGAAACGGCCTGGCGAAAATAGGCGTCGATGCGCTCGTTGCCGCAGGCGAACCGCGAACGATCATGCTCCTTCCCCAGAGACTCGATAAGGAACTGCGGCTCATCGGTTCCTGAAGAGCTTGGCATGACGTTCAGCCGCGCGCACCAACTTGGCGGTGGGTTTCGGGGGGGTGATCAAGGCTTCGGCGAACCTGATCTGGTCCTCGCGGCTCAGCCGCATGATCTCGGCTTCTTCGATCACGCGCCGCGCGTCCTCCCCGGCGGTCGCCAGAAGATAGCCCGTCAGCGTCATGCCGCGCAGCTTGGCGGCGCGCTGCATCTGCTGATAGGTTTCGACGGGAATGCGCGCCTCGAGCCGCGCCATCTCCATAGTGGACTCACCCATGTCGTATGCCTCCATTATCGGCGTAAATACGGCAAATTGCCGTATATTTCAAGTTGAAGGCCGGTGCCGAGAATACGAAAACGCTGATGCCGCTCGCCGAGACCGCGTAGCGGCAAGATGCGGCACCCAAGTCGCGCCGCTTCGGAGCAATGTCGCAAACAGGCTGCGCGCTTGGCGCCGCACGGCCCTATAAGTCTGCCTGCAGAACATCTCGGAGCACGGGCAATGGCAGAGTTTCCGACTAAGGCGAGGGTCGTCATCATCGGCCTGGGCGGCATCGTGGGCGCCTCGGTGGCGCATCACCTCATCGAGCGCGGCTGGGACGACATCGTCGGCATCGACAAGTCGGGCATCCCGACAGACATCGGCTCGACCGCGCATGCCTCCGACTTCTGCTACATGACCAGCCATGACTTCCTGTCCTGCTGGACATCGCTCTATTCCATCGATTTCTACGACAAGCTCGGCCATTACGACCGCATAGGCGGCTTGGAAGTGGCGCGTGTCGGCGACGACGCCCGCATGGAGGAGATCCGGCGCAAGGTCTCGTCCGGCAAGGCGTTCGGGACGCGCGCGCGGCTGATCGACCCGGCCGAGATCAAGGAAAAATTCCCGCTGATCGAGGAGTCGATGGTGCAGGGCGGTCTCTGGGATCCCGATGCGGGCCTCGTCATCCCGCGCAGCCAGACCGTCGCCGGCAAGCTGGTCGACAGGGGCGAAAAGTCCGGCAAGCTCAAGGCTTTCGCCAATACGCCCGCGAAGTCGCTCGTCATCGAGAACGGGCGCATCAGGGGCGTCGTCACCGACCGCGGCACCATCCATGCCGACCATGTCGTCGTCTGCGCCGGCCTGTGGGGCAGGCTGATCGCCGAGATGGCCGGCGAGGACCTGCCGGTCATGCCGGTCGACCATCCGCTCACCTTCTTCGGCCCCTATACCGAGTTCGCCGGCACCGGCAAGGACATCGGCTATCCACTGCTGCGCGACCAGGGCAATTCCGCCTATATGCGCGACACCGGCGACCCGACCACGTCGGAAGGCGGCATGATCGAATGGGGGTATTACGAGGAGACCAATCCGCGGCTCTGCCATCCGCGCGACCTGCTGGAAAAGGACCAGGCACGGCTGTCTCCCTCACAGCGCGACCTCGACATGGAGCAGATTCTGGAGCCGCTGGAGCGCGCCATCGAGCTGACCCCGATCCTTGCCGAGCTCGGTTATGACGAGCGGCGCTCCTTCAACGGCCTGCTGCAGGTGACGGCGGACGGTGGTCCGTCTGTCGGCGAGAGCCAGACGGTGAGGGGGCTGTGGTATGCCGTGGCCATCTGGGTGAAGGACGGTCCCGGCTTCGGCAAGCTCGTCGCCGACTGGATGACGGACGGCCGCACCTCCATCGATCACGCCAGGATCGATTACTCCCGCTTCTATCCCCACCAGATGGACGAGAAATTCGTCGAGGGACGTTGCGGCGAGGCGGCGCAGAAGATCTACAATCCCGCCGTCCATCCGCGCGAGCCCTATGCGACCGGGCGCAACGTCAAGCGCTCGCCCTTCTACGAGCGCGAGAAGGAGCTTGGCGGCTATTTCATGGAGCTCGGCGGCTGGGAGCGTGCCCATGGCTATGCGGCCAACGAGCATCTCCTGGAAAAATACGGCAACCGCGTGCCGGTGCGCGAGAACGAATGGGACGCCAGACACTTCTGGCGCGTGTCGAATGCCGAGCATCTCGCCATGAGCGAGGACTGCGGCATCGTCAACCTGTCGCATTTCTACATGTTCGACGTCGAAGGCCCTGATCACGTCGAACTGATGGAATGGCTGTGCGCGGCAAAGATTGGTGGCGATGCCAATATCGGAAAAGGCATCTATACGCATTTCCTCGACGACGAGGGCATGGTGCGCGCCGATCTCACCGTTATCCGCATGGCAGACCGCTGCCGCGTGGTCGACGGCGCCGACGCCGGCCCGCGCGATTTCCACTATGTGAAACGCGTCGCCGAGGACAAAGGGTTCGACGTGACGGTCACCGATGTTTCGGAAAAGTTCGTGACGATCGGCATCTGGGGACCGAACGCGCGGGCGACGCTGCAGAAAGTGGTGGAAGATCCCGCTGGACTTCTGCCGGAAAATTTCCCGTTCGCGGCGATCAAGCCGATGAAGATCGCCGGCAAGGACGTCACCGCCTTCCGCATCTCCTATGTCGGCGAGCAGGGCTGGGAACTGCACATGCGCTACGAGAACGGCCTGGCTGTATGGGATGCGCTGCGCTCGACCGGCGTCATGGCCTTCGGCGTCGAGACCTATGCCAACTCGCGCCGCATGGAGAAGAGCCTGCGCCTGCAGAACGCCGATCTCTTGACCGAATACAACCTGATCGAGTCGGATCTGCAACGCCCGAAGGTCAAGGAGGCGGACTTCCGCGGCAAGCAGAAGCATCTGGAGCATCGCGCGCGGAAAAATCAGCCGGCGATGCTGTGCACGCTGGTGATGACCGACAATCGCGATTCGAAAGGCGTGCCGCGCTATCCCGTCGGCAGCATGCCGGTGCTCGACCCCGGAACCGGCGAGACGCTGGTCGACGAGCTTGGCCGCCGTTCCTTCACCACCTCGGTCGCCTACGGTCCGACCATCGGCAAGAACATCGCGCTCGCCTATCTTCCGTGGGCCTGGTGCCAGGAAGGTCGCAAGCTGACGGTCGAGTATTTTGGCGAGGCGTTTCCGGTCGAGGTGGCGGGCGTGGGCTACAAGCCGCTTTACGATCCGGAGAATCTCAAGCCGCGAAGCTAATCGGCACGGGCAGCACACCCCGGTCGCGAAATTGTGAAGGGAAAGCGCCGGGGCTTTTCCGACGCTTTCTTTTCAAACCGGCCGATTCGGGCCACCTTTCCAAAATGTCTCGTTCCTCGCGCACCGGACATTACTTCGCAGCCGTCGCTTTGGCCTTCGGCCTGCTGCCCTTCGAGGTCGCACAATCCCAGGAAGCCGTCGATGTCGAGCTGGTTCTGGCGGTCGACGTTTCGCTTTCCATGTCACCGCAGGAACTGGAGATCCAGCGCCGCGGCTATGCGACCGCGCTGACCGACGACGAGGTTCTGCAGGCGATCGCCGACGGCGCCTACGGCAAGATCGCCGTGACCTATTTCGAATGGGCCGGCTCGACCACACAGCACCTGATCGTGCCATGGACGGTGATCGCGTCGCGCGCCGACGCCGAGCGGGTGGTGGCGCAGCTTTCCGCCAATCCGCCGAACAGCGCCCGGCGCACCTCGATCTCCGGAGCGCTCGAGTTCGGCGCCGACCTTTTCGCGGAGAGCCATTTCCGCGGCATGAAGCGGGTGATCGACATCTCCGGTGACGGACCGAACAACCAGGGCGCGCCGGTGGATCTGGTCCGCGACCGTGTCCTCGAGCAGGGCATCGTCATCAACGGCCTGCCGCTGATGACCAATGGCGGCTTCACCAGCGTCTACGACGTGAAGGATCTCGACCGCTACTATACCGACTGCGTCATCGGCGGCCCCGGCGCCTTCATGATTCCGGTCAACGACTGGTCGCAGTTCCCGGAAGCCATCCGGCGCAAGCTGGTGCTGGAGCTGGCCGACAATAGGCCGGTGCACGAAGACGATGCGTTGCCGGTCGTGCTTGCGCAGGAGACCAAGGGCTATGATTGCCAGGTCGGCGAGAAGATGTGGCGCGACCGCTCCTATCTGTGGGAATCGCGGTAAGTGCTTCGATGCACCGCTGACGCACGACCCAAAAACCTGCTCATCCCGTCAATCCTCTCTTAGGCGCACAGCCTTATGCTGTTCGCCATGCAGGATCAGGACATTTACAAGGCGGCGACGGTCGCGGCCCGCCCCGTTACTTGGGGCGTCGTCGGCGCGGGTACGATCGCGCACCAGTTCGCTGCCGATCTGGCGCATGTCGCCGGGGCGCGGATAGGAGCGGTGTGCTCGCGCAGCGAGGAGTCGGCGCAGGCATTCATGGCGGCAGCCGGTATCCGAAGATACTGCGCCACATTGCCCGAGCTGCTGGCCGACGAGACTATCGACGCGATCTACATCGCGACGCCCAATCACTTGCATGCGGGTCAGACGCGGGAAGCGCTGGCGGCGGGCAAGCCGGTGCTGGTCGAAAAGCCGCTGGCGACGTCGAGCCGCGACGCGGCACGCGTCGTTGAAGCGGCGGCCCACGCGGATCGGTTCGCGATGGAGGCCCTGTGGACGCGCTTCCTGCCGGCGGTGGAGGCGGTGCGAGGCATGCTTGCAGCCGGCGCGATTGGCGAAGTCCGGCATGTCGAAGCCGAACTTGCTTACCGCAAGGAAGAAAAGGGCGGGCGCTTCTTCGACCCTGCCATGGGAGGCGGCGCGGCGCTCGACCTTGGAGTCTACCCGCTGTCGCTGGCACTCGATCTGTTCGGCCGCCCTGAAAAAACGTCCGGCCGCTGGTGGGCGGCAGGAACCGGTGTCGACCGCAGGACCGATTTCCAGCTTTCCTTCGCTGGCGTCACGGCGATGCTTTCCTGCTGCTTCGACCGCGATGGCCGTAACACCTTCACGATCCTCGGCAGTCGCGGCGCGATCCGCATCGAGGCGCCGTTCCTGAAGGCGCAGCAGGTGACGCTCTTTGGCCAGACGATTTGCGACTGGCCGCTGGTTGGCGCGCGCGGGGCGACATCCGGACCGGCGGCAAGGATCCTGTCGCGGCTGCCGCTACCAGGTCGTCAGGTGAAAAATTTCCGCTTCCCCGGCCACGGTCTTCAGTTCGAAACCGCCGCGGCGATCGATGCCATGGGGCGCGGCGAGCGGCAGTCTCCCCGGATGCCGCTCGGCGACAGCGTCGCCGTGCTGGAGATCATCGAGACGGTGCTCGGCCAGCCGCCGCAGCCGGCGTGAAGCTCGATCGGACCTCGTAGGGCTGCGCCCTCTCGCCGGCCCCAGAAAGCGCCAGCGCGAGCTCGGTGATGTGCAGCGCCACGTCGCCGGAGAAGAACGGCGCGCCGCCGCGCGCGACCGCCTCCGCCTGGGCGGCGATGCCGCGGCAGAAATCGATCTGCGACGGGAATGCAGGTAGAACAGGCCGCCGCGCCTCAAGGGGAAGGCTGAGCCGCTTTCCCGGCCGCGGCTTCAGGGGTAGGGCGGTCGCCAGCCGGCGTTCGATGCGGCCGAGCACCTTGTCGGCGAGGCTGCGCGGCGCGCCGGCCTTTTCCAGATAGACCGGCGAATGATGGTCCCACAGGTCGCGCACCAAGATCGTGCCGCCGTCGCCGAGGATGGTGAGCGAGCGGTCGCGTGGCGCTGCCAGGCCGCAGGTCAGCCGGGCGGCGGCGCCCGACGCGAAGCGCAGGCAGCCCACGGAAAAATCCGGCCCCATGGCGTGGCCTTGCGTGCCGACGCCCTTGTCGGCAAAGGCGAGGGTGGAGAAGGCGGTGAGGCTTGCGACCGGGCCGAGCAGCGAGACCAGCCAGGTGAGCGCATAGCCGGCATGCTCCAGCGTACAGCCGATCTCGAACTCGTGCAGGCCCGGCCATTTGGCGCCGGAGCGCGACCGCCAGCTCTGCCATTTGTCGCGAAACACCGCGCCGTCCTCCATCTCGGCATAGGCGAGGCGCGGCGTTCCGATCTCGCCCGCGGCGATCGCGCTGGCGACGGCCGCATGGGCGGCGCTCAGCCCGTTGGCCGGGGCTGCGGCGACGCTCAGGCCCTTTTGCGCGGCCAAGCGCACCAGTCGTTCCGCCTCGTCGCGGCGCATGGCCAGCGGCTTCTCCGAATAGACATGCTTTCCTTTCTCCAGCGCACGCCTTGAGACTTCATAGTGGCTTTCCGGATTGGTGAGGTTGGCGACGATCTCCACCGCCGGATCGTCGAGCAGCGCGTCCAGCGACGGATAGGCGGATACCTTGTAGAAGGAGGCAAAGCGCCGCAGCTCAGCCGGCGCGCGGTCGAACACGCCCGCCAGCCGCAGCCCGGGATGGTTGACCAGCGTCGTCATGTAATAGTCGGCGACGAAGCCTGTGCCGACAAACGCAATGCCCGTCATCGCTATCTCCGTGGCAGGACGTCCACGGATACAGGTCTTTGGCTTTCCGCTTGGTGAACGTAGGCGCCGCTACGCCGCGATCAACTGCTTGCGGTCGACGCGCTCCTGCTGCGGCGAGCGCGAATAGAGCTCGCGGTAGCATTTGGAGAAATGCGAGGCTGAGACGAAACCGCAGGCGACGGCGACCTCGACCACCGGCAGCGACGACTGCAGCAGCAGGTGACGGGCCCGGTCGAGCCGGATCTCCAGATAGTAACGTGCCGGCGAACGGCCCATCTCGGTGCGGAACAGCCGCTCGATCTGGCGTCGCGACAGGCCGACATGGTCGGCGATCTCGATCAGCGACAGCGGCTCGGACAGGTTCGCCTCCATCAGTTCGATGATGGAGAGAACTTTTGAGTTCTGCACGCCGAGGCGGGCACGCAGCGGTAGTCGCTGCCGGTCGGTCGGGCTGCGCACGCGGTCGGTGAGGACTTGCTCGCAGACGCGGTTGACTAGGTTGTCGTCGAAGTCGTCGCCGATCAGCTTGAGCATCATGTCGAGCGCCGCGGTGCCGCCGGCGCAGGTATAGATGTTCTGGTCCACCTCGAACAGGTCGGCGAAGACATTCGCCTTGGGGAAGGCTTCCGAAAACCCCGGCAGGTTTTCCCAATGGATGGCGCAGCGTTTGCCCGCCAGCAGCCCGGCGGCGGCCAGAATATGCGCGCCGGTGCACAGTCCGCCGATCGCCACGCCGCGATTGTACTCCTCTCGCAGCCAGGCGAAGGCCGACCGGTTGGAATAGCTCTCGACATTGATGCCGCTGCACACCACCACCATGGACGGCCGATCCGGTCCGGCCATCTTGCGCCGCTCCTCATCAAGCGACGTATTGACCGCGCATTCGACCCCGTTCGAGGCATGCACCGGCCTGCCGTCGTAGCTCGCCAGCCGCCAGCGATAGGCGTCATAGCCGAGCATGCGGTTGGCCGAACGCAACGGCTCCAGCGCCGTCGCGAACGCAATCATGGTGAAATCGGGGACCAGGAAGAAGACAAGCGATCGTTTGATCGGATGTTTGACGGCGTTCAAGGGTTCCTCGCGCGAGCCTGACGACGCGACGCCGATGTCGCGATCAGCACAGCGTCATCAGGAAAACCCTTGACTGTCAATGGATGCGCACGCTGCGTGACAGCAAAATTTGCGACATCCCATGATCCGGCGCGCCGCCTAGGAAGGCACGTATCGCGTGGGCAAGGGACGGTGCCGCGCCAGGCCGCTTGCCGCGTTCGCCGCCTTCAGCGGCACGCCCAGCTTCTTCCTCCCGAAAACGCGGGAGGAGAAGAACGGCGCTACGGCTTTAGCGGACCAGGAAGCCGAGGCGGGCAGCGGCAAGCGCGCCCGACTGGCCGGGCATGGTGCGGTCGAGCCGCTGGCGCTCCAGGGCGGTGGTCAGGTTGACGTCGCGATTGCGCGAGAACAGGCGGGAGAAGAACGTCATGACACGGCTCCATGCAGTCGAGTTACACGGGGTGCCTTCGCTAGGTCTGTTAGGAGTGGGGCATCTCGTTTGCTGGCGCGGATATAGGCATTGTTTGTTGTTGTCGAAGCAGGGAAAGCGAAGTGCTCCGCTTGAAAAACGACATGCCCGCGCGGGAACGACATCGACCAGATCGGCAAAGAACAAGAAAATCAACCTGTTGCCGTTGTTTCGGTCCAGCCATGTGTTTGCCCGGGATGCGGCATGCACGGCAAGCATGGCTGCGCGGAAATCGGGCAGGGTAGAGACAGGCCCCGCCGTCGCGCTTCGGCGGCGGGGCTCACGGCTCAGTGCACACGGTCGGCGTCCCCCGCCCATGTGCCGAGCGGCAGATGCGACGGCCGGCGCTGGTACAGGTCCGGCCAGCCGATATCCTTCTGGATCTCGTAAGGCAGGGCATGAACCTGGCGCTCGGTGAGATAGCGGTTGCGGGCCGCCTGATATTCCGCGGCGATGCGACCGAGAGCAGAAATGACAGACATGACGTCCTCCTTCGGTTGACCCGGACAAGCCGGGTCGCTGACGCGGGCCGGTCGGTCCGCGATCCGTTCGACTTCGATTTCGGTCTTCGCATTGGCGGCGATTGTCAGGATGACAAGATTGTCGCCGTCCACGATGTTGACTATCGCTCTCTTCTACGGTTCAATCAAACGAAATGAAGTGATTGCTCCGATCAGATTTTTTGAATGGAACGACACCGATGAACGCGCCGCTCAATCATCCGCTGCCGCTGCTCGACCTCGATGTGCTGCGCACCTTCGTGGCGATCGCCGAGACCGGCAGCTTCACCGTCGCCGCGACCGCCGTATTCCGCACGCCGTCGGCAGTCTCCATGCAGATCAAGAAGCTGGAGGACATTCTCGGCCGCTCGGTGTTCACCCGCGACGCCCGCTCGGTATCGCTGACCACGGACGGCGAGATGCTGCTCGGCTACGCGCGGCGGCTGCTCGCCATTAACCGCGAGGCGGTGTCTAAATTCATCGTGCCGGATATTATCGGGGTGGTCCGGCTCGGCTCACCGGACGACTATGGCGAGCGCGTGCTGCCGCACGTGCTGAAGCGTTTCGCCCAGTCGCACCCGTCGATCGCGGTGGACGTCACCATCGACCAGTCGATCAACCTGCGCCGGCGCATGGACGACCGCGCGCTCGACATTACGCTGCTCACCAACTCCTATAAGACCAGCGCGATCGGCGCAGAGGTGCTGCTCACCGAGCCGATCGTCTGGGCCGGCTCCAAGGGCGGCTGCGCCCATATGCGCGAGCCCTTGCCGGTGTCGCTGTGGGAGGAGGGCTGCGTCTGGCGGGCAGGGGCTCTCGAGGCGCTCGGCCGTGAGGGCCGCAACTATCGCGTCGCCTATATGAGCGCGCACACGGCCGGACAGCGCGCCGCCATCCAGGCCGACCTCGCCGTGGCGCCGCTGCCGAGATCCTTCCTCGGCAGCGACATGGTCGAGCTCACGCCCAAGGACGGCATGCCGGAGATCGGCAATTACAGCCTTGCCATGATCGTCGCGCCGGACGCCAGCGCGCCGGTGAAGGCTGTCGCCGACCATATCCGCGCCACCTTCGAGGTGTTTCGGGAGACCGGCAGGTTTTGACGCGAAGCGCGGCCCGGCGTCCCGCGATCAGCGCATCGTACGCCAGAGCGAGTTGACAGCCCCCAGATCGGCCGGCGAGTCATTCACCATCGGCCAGCCTATGTCTTTCTGGAGCTCCGGCGGCAGCGCGTTGATCTCACGAAAGGTCCGCCTGTTGCGGCGTGCTGCGCGCAACGCGGTACCGAAATGGCCTATATCGTCGAGAATCGACATTTCCCAAGTCCTTTGTCAAAATAATCGATATGATCATTAATAAAGGAGCTTTGTTTCGGCATTATAGCGCATAGTTTTCCACTGTTTCAAAAACGATACTTAACAGTTACGGAAGAGATACATAGCGCACTCGCCACAACTCGGGGGAAGAAAAGGAACGGGAACATCTCGGGAGATCCGACGTCCCGATTTCTTCGTGAAGGCAGGAAATTGGCGAAGCCCCGGCGACTGCGCCGGAGTGACGGCTCGCTACAGTTGAGCCGGTGGAAGCGGTTTTCTCGCCGGCCCATGGATCACCGATCCGTCCGCCGCGAAGATGGAACCATGACATGGACAGTCCCAGGTGCGCTCCGCATTGTTCCATGTGACGGTGCAGCCCTTGTGGGTACAGGTCGCCGAAGTCGCATGCAGCCTGCCGTCCTCGTCACGCCAGGCGGCGATCTTCTCGTCGCCTCGCAGGAGGACGCCTGCTCCGCCGGGCGCGATGTCCTCGGCGCTGGCGACGATCGACTGGCTTTCGCCGTTCCGGTGAAAATCCTTCGGAAAAGGCCGCGTCGGATTATAGAGGTTTTTCCAGGAGTTCGCCTTGTCCGCGACAAGGTCTGCGATCAGCATGCCGGCTGCCGTTCCGTTGCTGATGCCCCAGCCGTTGAAGCCGGTGGCGATGTGGAAGCCCGGTGCCTTTTCGGGATCAGGCGTTCCCGCGAAAGGTACCCGGTCGGCCGTGTCGTAGTCCTCGTTGCACCAACGCCAAGCCGTCTCGCCGACGGGAAAGTGCTGCCTGACCCACAGTTCGACTTCGACGAAGCGGCGCGCTACGTCACCGTCTTGCCCCGTATCGAATTTCGGGCCGAGCACGATGAGCAGCGGCCCTTCGGCGTCGCGGCCCATCCGCATGGACCGCGTCGGCTCGTCGATGCCGATGAACATGCCGTCGACCATGACTGGATCGTCGGTACGGAACGCCATCGCGACATGACTGCGCGGCTGCGTCCGGTTCGCCATGCCGACCGGGCTCTTCACGGGCAGGTTCGTGGCCACGATCACATGTTCGGCATGCACCGTGCCACCGTCGGTCACGACACGCCAGCGGCTCGCCTCATCGATCAGCCTGGCCCGGCTGTTCTCGAAAATCTGCCCCCCGCGGCCGGCGACAGCCCCGGCGAGACCGACCAGATAGCGCGCCGGGTTGAACTGCGCCTGATCGGGAAACGCCAGAGCTGCCGCGGTGGCGAAGGGCAGGGGAGCGCGGCCGAGCATTTCCGCATTCAGCCCCAACTCGCGCGCGGCCCCGGCTTCGGCCGCTATCTCGTGCCGGCGCATCGACTGATGTGTGTAGGCATAGGCGGTCTTGACCTCGAAGTCGCACGAGATGCCATAGCCGTCGATCCAATTCCTGATGCAGGAGGCGCCGGCGCCGTTGGCCTCGGCATAGGTTTTTGCTGCTTCGCGGCCGAGGGTCTCCATAAGGTATCGATAGATCAGGGCGTGCTGCGTCGTGATCTTCGCCGTCGAGCGGCCCGTCACCTGTCCACCGATCTTGAGCGCCTCCAGCAGGATGACCGAACGGCCTTGCTCGCAAAGGCGTAGTGCCGTGGTCAGGCCGACTATGCCCCCTCCGACGACGACGGTGTCAGCATGCATCGATCCCTCGAGGCGGGGATAACGGGTCGCCGCGGCGGTCGACGACCAACAGCTTCCGAGTTGACCGGGGAGGGCGGGCATAAAAAGTCCTTTCCGTGGTTCCCCGTTGCTGCCCGTTCGCCGATTGCGAACGCGCGGAGCGCGTGTTTGTTTCCGCCGTGCCTCGGCATATTGTCGATGGGGCATGGATCACACGCACCGTTTCTCCGACATCAGAAACACCGCCAGAGCCCCGCACAGCAGGCCGAGGCACAATGGCAGCCCCTGATGTCCTATGAGTTGCATCGCCAGTCCCGTGACGGGCGATCCCACGATGCCGCCGACACCCCACACGAATGCGAAGGCCGCATTGCCGGCGATCAGGGCTTGCCCCGTGAAACGCTCGCCGAGCTGGATCAGCGTCATGGTGTAAATGCCGAACGAAACCCCGCCCCAGGCGAAGACGAGCGGCCAGACAAGCCACGAGCCGAAGGTCGGCGACAGAACAAAGCAGCCGGCCAGCGAGGCGAGCACGCAGAACAGCATGATCCGCGCAGAGCCGAACCGGTCGGCCATGCGCCCGAGCAATATCTGCAGCGCGGCATCGCCCGCTATGAAGCAGCCGATCAGCGCAGCGATGCGGCTTTCGGAGCTGCCGAGTGCTGCGCCATAGACCGCGAACAGCGAAATCAGGGTCTGCTCGAAAGCGGCCGCGGCGAAAACCGCGAACAACAGCAGCGGCGCCAGTGCGAAGAAGCCGCCGACCGAAGTCGTCTCGCCGTCGTGCGGCATCTCGGGCAGGAGCGGAACGACCGCAAGCACGATCAGGCCGCAGAGAAGCAGAGCTATGATGGCGACGATGAAGGGCGGCCAGCCCTCGGTGCCGACCAGGCCGAGCGACAGCGGGCCGATGGCGAAGCCGCCCGAAACGATCGCCGAATAAAGCCCGATGATGCGGCCCCGGCGCGATGCCGGCGTGATCGCGATCAGCCAGGTTTCACTGATCACGTAAGGCGGCTTGCTGAAGAAGCCGAGCAGGAAACGCAGCGGCATCCAGGCCCAGACGTCCTGCGTCCAGCCAATCGCGATCAATGTGGCAGCCGCCAGGAGGGAACACGCGATTGCAAGCCGGGCCGCCCCCAGGCGCCGCGTCAGTGCCGGTGTCAGATAGGCGGACACGATGAAGCCCAGCGGCATCATCGCCGCCGACAAGCCGATCAGGCCGGGCGCGGTGCCCTGGCGCTCGAGGATGAAACTGAGCAGCGGATAGGTCAGCCCCGCCGCCACGGCGCCCAACGTGACGGTCGCGATGAGGCCCGCCATCGCAGCCAACGGGATGCGATCCTCGCGCGATGATATCGTGCCTTCGGCGGTCATGCGGGGCCGCCTTATGCTTGCCAGAAGCGCTTGGCGATCTCCGCCTCGACCTGCCGTCTCGTCAGGCCGATGTCGTCGATCAAACGGGGATCGTCCCTCGACATCTGCGCGAGCTTCCAGCGCAAGCGTATCCGTCCGTCCCAGATCGCGATGATGCCTCGCAGGGCCGCCAGTCCGTCGTGCCGACACGAGACATCAGCCGACCCGACAGGCGCGTCATGCCACGCTGTCCGATGCAGGGAAGGGGTACCGCCCATGGCAACCTCTTGTGGTTTGAGGGCTGAGGCCCTCGATCCTAAGAGGTTGAATTCTGCGGGATGTGCGCAGCGTCGTAATTAAGCTCACCCAAATAGTTCCAAAAACTTGCAAACGGGCTAGTCTCGCGCACCGAAATCGGCAAAATCGCAACCGAAACCATCGAGAAAATGACCGCTTTGCCTTCCTTTCTCGGCTTTCCCGACCGCCTCGCCGAAGGGGGCGTGCCGCGCGCGGTAATTTTTGGGGCCGGTCACGGCAGTACCTACCCGGGCAAGGACAGCAGCGGCCATGCGTTGGCCGCGAACGCCATTCGTGCTGCCAGCCAGGATGATGCGGCGCTCGTCGGGCACTGGGATTTCGATCTGGGCGGTCCGCTGTTCGGCGATGGGCCGATCTGCTGCGTCGACGCCGGCGACATTGCGACCACCATGCATGACAACGCCGGCAACCGGGCCCGCATCGAGGCAAAGACCCGCGAGGTGCTGGCGCTGCCCGCCGTGCCGATCCTGCTCGGCGGCGACGATTCCGTGGTCATTCCCTTCCTTGCCGGCTTTGCGGATCACGGACCGGTCTGGATCCTGCAGATCGACGCCCATATCGACTGGCGCGACGAGGTGCATGGCGAACGCTACGGCTATTCGAGCCCGATGCGGCGGGCGAGCGAGATGCCGCATGTCGCCGGCATCGTGCAGGTCGGCCTGCGCAGCGTCGGCAGCGCGCGCCTCACCGAAATCGAAGCGGCGCGGCACTTCGGCAGCCGCTTCGTCACCGCCCGGGAGGTTCATGCCAGGGGCGCCGAAGCCGCCCTGCGGCATATTCCGGAAGGCGCGCGGGTGGTCGTCACCCTCGACTGCGACGGCCTCGACCCCGGCATCATGCCTGGCGTGGCGGCGCGCACGCCCGGCGGCCTCACCTACACGCAGGCCATCGACCTGATCGCGGGCCTCGGCCGGCGAGCGAACATCGCCGGCTTCGACCTTGTCGAACTCTATCCGCCCGCCGACATCGACGGCCTGACGGCCCTGACCGCCGCGCACCTTCTCGTCAACGCGATCGACGCCATCGTCCGGCAGGCTTGAATGACCGGCAAGCCAACCAACAAACTCTTGTACGACGCCATCAAGGACCGGGGCACGGCCTACCTGATGGTCTTTCGCGAACTCAAGGCCCGCTATGGCGAAGATGAGGCCAAGGACGTCATGCGCAGTGCAAGCCGCGCCCACGGACTTCACATCGGCAGATCGCTCGCGGACTGCGCCCCGAGGGATTTCCAGTGCATGGCAAGAGGTTTTGCGAAATCCCCGGATGACGGGTCCGTGTTCTGCCCGGACATCAGGCGGCTCGACAGCACATGCCTCGAAGTGAAGATGATGGCATGCCCGATCAAGGACGCATGGGTCGAAGCCGGGTGCAGCGAAGCGGAAATCATCACCTTGCTCTACTGCGCCTCCGCGCTTGACGAGGCGACCCTGGAAGCCGCGGGCTTCGACTATGAGATTGAACTCTGGTCCCCTGGACAGGAGGGCTGCTGCCTGACCCGGATCACGGAGAAGACCAACCTGTGAATCTGACACTCTGACGATACGCCGCATGCAGGGATTGCGCTTCGCCTTTGGCCCGTTCGTGCTCGATCCGGACGCGGGAACGCTCGTCCGGGACGATGTGCCCGTTGCCGCGAGCCATCGCGGGCTGAAGCTGCTTGCGGCACTCGTCGGTCGGCCCGGCGAAATTTTGGGCAAGGCCGAGCTGATGGACGCGGCCTGGCCCGGCATGGCCGTCGAGGAAGGCAACCTCACCGTCCAGATCGCGCAGCTCAGGAAGCTGCTCGGCCCAGCCGGGGAGGGGGGTGGCGAGTGGATTTCAACGGTGCCGCGCGTCGGCTATCGCTTCCTCGGCGCCGTCGAACGGCTCGGCGCGAAGCGAAATCCCTTACCGCTGCCCAACAAGCCGTCGATCGCCGTGCTGCCCTTCGACACTTTCGGGAACGATCCCGGCGAAGTCGCCTTCGCCGACGGACTGACCGAAGACCTGATCACCGATCTCTCAAGGAACGCCGGCCTGTTCGTCATCGCGCGCAACTCGGCCTTCGCCTACAAGGGCAGGGCGATGGACGTGCGGGCGATCTCCGAGGAGCTTGGCGTGCGTTATCTGCTCACCGGCAGTGCACGCCGCGCCGCGGGTCGCGTGCGCATCAACGCGCAACTCGTCGAGGCGGCGAGCGGCGACCATCTATGGTCGGAACGCTTCGACCGCGGCCTCGACGACATTTTTGCCGTTCAGGACGAGGTGACGGCCAGGATCGTCGAGGCACTGCTCGGCCGGCTCGCCGTACCCCCGCCGCGCAAGCGGCCGAAAAGCGTCGAGGCCTACGACCTCTGCGTGCGGGCGCGCAGGCTGATGGACGACACGCCGCAGGCAGCGCGGGAAACGCATCTGATGCTGACGCGCGCTGTCTCGCTCGATCCGGGCTATGCCGACGCCTATCGCTGGCTTGCCATGAACCGGTGGATGGGCTGGGTGCATTCCGGCGGGCCGAGCGAGGCCGCCCGCGGCGACGCTCTGGAGCTGGCGCGCAAGGCGGTGGCGCTCGATCCCGACGATGCCGGCTGCCGCTGGGTGCTGGCCTATCTGCTGGCCTATGACCGCAACTTCGCCGAAGCGGATACGGAATTCGCCAGAGCGATCGAACTCGACCCGAACGAAGCCGACGCCTGGGCGGCATTGTCCGACATCACGGTGCTCGCCGGGCGGATCGGGGAGGGGCTCGAGCATGTTCGCAAGGCGTTCCGGCTGAACCCGTTTCCGGCAAGCTGGTACTATCTGGTGCTCGGCCAGGCGCAATATGCGGCCGGCGACTACGAGGCGGCTGTCGAGACGCTGCGCCGCGACGAGACGTATCGGACGAGCTCACGCCGTTTCCTGGCGGCAAGCCTCGCGCAGCTCGGCCGGCTCGACGCGGCGCGCGCCGAGGCGGAACTGTTCCTCGTCGCCAACCCGCAGTTTTCAACCCACCACTGGGCAGCCACGGAACCGTTCCGCGATGCCGCGACGCTCGCGCATTTTGTGGATGGCTTCAGAAAGGCAGGGCTGCCGGACTGACGCGCCAGTTTCGGTGGTCAGTTCCCCCAGCCGCAGCCCTTGTCTCATCCCAGTCGTGTCATCATGGCGCGCTCGAATTTTGTCCTGGTGCGAGGCCGTCCAGCAGGAAGCCCAGGCCTCTCCGGAACGTGCCATCCCAATCGTCATCCAGCAGCAGCCGGGAGCGTTCGATCGCCGCGTAGCGTTCGCTGAGACGTGCCAGGCGCAGCTGCGCGGCTGCCCTGTCCTCGTCCGAAAGCTCGAAGCTCGCACGGGTGATGGTGGCGCCCATCACATAGTTCCAGAGCGACCATATCGCGACGTTCATATCCGCGGCAGCTACACCGGCCCTGGACAGGGCCTTGCTCAGCAGCTCCAGCCGGCCGAGGGTGTTCGGGCCGAGTGCCCGGCGTGACAACAGCGACGCCGACCAGGGATGACGCAGCATGCTGGCGCGCCAGTCCTCGAGTACGTGAATGATTTCTCCGCGCCAGTCGTGAAGCTGGGCGATGTGCGGCGATCCGCGATATTCGAGCACTGAATCGAGCGCCAGATCAAAGACGTCCTCCTTGCTGTCGACGTGCCAATACAGGCTCATTACACCCGAGCCGAGGCGATCGGCCAGCCGACGCATGGTCAATCCATCGAGTCCCTGAGCGTCCAGCAGCTCTATCGCGGTGGCGACGATGCGTTGCCGGGAGAGAGGCGGTTCACTGCGTACGGGCGGGAGCGGCCCGCTTGTCCGTTGCGTCCGTTTGCTGCGGGCGCCGCGTTTGCCTGCCATTCGTCTTCCCCGCTGGTCATACCTGCGATTTTGGCAGGCAACGTCAGGAATGTCGATGCCGAGCGGTTGACTCGTACATCGTACCATACGATGACTCGCATGCCGTATGGTACTACGTACGAGTTGTCATGGGACCGACGGATCGAAGGTCGATGAATGCCGGCTGCGGGCGTGTTGCTCGGCAGCAGCATCAAGAGAAAATCATGTCACGCTCAATCAGGCATATGCTTATCGGAGGGCTCGGCACCATGACCCTGGGAATTCCAATCGCGACGACAGCGAATGAGAATGATCGCGGCTTGACCATCGTCAATCCGCAAAACCTCTACGACCCGTCGCCAAACGGCTACAGCACGGCGGTGATCACGCCCCGCGGAGCCCGGCTGGCCTATATCTCAGGGCAGGGCGGCCACGATGGCACTGGAGGCTTGTCGCCCGACTTCGCCGTCCAGGTCGAGCAGGCCTACGCAAATCTGCGCGCCGCCCTCGACGCACTCGGTGCCAGGCCGGCTCAGGTCGCCAAGCTCACGGTCTTCGTGGTCGATCATGATATGTCCAGGCTCGAGGTGTTGACCCGGAACGTCAAGGAGATGTTCGGCGAGGCGCTGCCGGCGCAGACGCTGGTTCCCGTTCCCAAGCTGGCAATCGACCCCATGCTCTTCGAGGTCGAGGCCGTGGTCGTGCTCGACTAGCGGGCAGGGGTCCGGCCGATTGCCCGGCTTCGGCGGGCGCCCGTGTTGCGCAAGCCGGTCGGGCGTTCCAGTAAGTGCGCTCAGCTCAGTTCTTGAGCGAGTCCGATGAGAAGCCCTCCAGGTCCGCGGATGTAGCAGAGCCGATAAGCGTCTTTATACTCGACGACTTCACCCACGAGCTGCGCGCCGCGCTTGCGGAGCCTTTCAAGCGTCTCGTCGACGTCGTCCACGGCGAACATGACGCGCAGGTAGCCAAGAGCGTTGACCGGGGCGTTGCGGTGATCCTCGACGGCAGGCGGCGTGAGGAAGCGGGAGAGCTCGAGCCGGCCGTGGCCGTCCGGCGTGCGCATCATGGCTATCTCGACGCGCTGATCGCCCAGTCCGGTGACCCGTCCGGCCCATTCTCCTTCGATCGTGGCCCGCCCTTCGAGCTCGAGGCCGAGCTCGCGAAAGAAATCGATCGTCCCGTCGAGGTCATCGACGACAATTCCTACATTGTCCATCCGTTTGAGCGCCATGTGCCCAATCTACAAGGCGTGGTCGGATTCAACAACGGACCTTTGCCGAGTTCATCAGGGGCAGTGAAGCTTCTGACTGCTCGCCCGAATTCTCCACCAGGAACGAGAGAACGTCGTCAAGGCGGCCATCGCGCTTGGCGAAAGGCAACGCCGTCATACCTCCTCGATCGGGCGCATGCTTAAGTCGCATAAGATATATTATGGAACTTTCACAGCCGCCGCCAGCCGCCCTGGACCTCGTCCAAACCGCCACCCATACTTGAGGAACGCATGTCTTCAGTCTGATTCTAAAAGAAATTCCAGCAGCATGCCGTCATAGGCCGGCTCGACGTGATCGGGCGTCTCGGCCAGCACCGTTGCGTAATCCAGCGGCACGTGCATGTGCGTCAGCACGGCTTTCTTCGGCGCCAGCCGGCCGATCCACTCCAGCGATTCGGCCAGCGAGAAATGGCTGGGATGCGTGCGGTACTGCAGCGCGTCGATCACCAGCAGGTCGAGCCCGCCGAGCCGCTCGGCCGTGCTCGGCGGAAAATTGCTCACGTCCGGACAATATGCGACCGGGCCGATGCGGAAGCCGAGCGAAACGATGTCGCCATGGATCTGCGGCAGCGGCTCGAAGCAAAGCGCGCCGCCGTCGCCCTCGACGATGACAGTCTCCGCATGGTCGATGCGATGCGCCTTGAGGATCGGCGGATACGAACTGCCGGGCGGCGTCTCGAAGCAGTAGCCGAAGGCCTGCATCAGCCGCTCCAGCGTCGGCTGGTCGGCAAAAATGTCCATCAGCTTGCGCTGTTCGAGCACGAAGCTGCGCAGATCGTCGATGCCGTGGATGTGGTCGGCATGCGGATGCGTGTAGATGACCGCATCGAGGCGCTGCACCTGGGCGGCCAGCATCTGCTCGCGGAAATCCGGGCCGGTGTCGATGACGACGCGCGTGACGCCGCCGTTCCCGGCGATGCGCTCGACCATGGCGGCCGGCCGCGTCCGCCGGTTCCTGGGGTTGGACGGATCGCAATTGCCCCAGTCGCCGGTGATGCGCGGCGTTCCCGGCGACGAGCCGCAGCCGAGGATCGTCAGTCTGAGTCGCGCCGACACGGCTTAGCGACCCACTTCCGCCGGCCTCGGCATCTTACTGAAAAGACGAAAGAAATTGTCGGTGGTGATCTCGGCGATTTCAGCTTCGCCGGCATCAATGGTTTCCGCCAGGACGGCCGCCGTCCGCACCACATAGGCCGGCTCGTTGCGCTTGCCGCGATGCGGCACCGGCGCGAGGTAAGGTGCGTCCGTCTCGACCAGCAACCGGTCGCGCGGCAGCTCGCGCGCGATGCCGCACAGCTCCTCGGAATTCTTGAAGGTCAGGATGCCGGAAAACGACACGTAGCCGCCGAGCTCGACGCCGGTCCTTGCCAGTTCGCGGCCGGAAGAGAAGCAATGCAGGACGAAGGGGAAGGCCCCCTTCCCCGTTTCCTCGCGCAGGATCGCGGCGATGTCGTCGTCGGCCTGGCGTGCATGGATGACGAGCGGCAGACCTGTCTGGCGCGACGCCGCGATGTGGGTGCGGAACCCTTCTGCCTGCAGGTCACGCGGCGCCTTGTCGTAGTGGTAGTCGAGGCCGGCTTCGCCGATCGCTACGACCTTGGGGTGCTCGGACAGCCTGACGAGCTCTTCGGCAGCGATTCCGGCTTCTTCGCCGGCATTATGCGGATGGGTGCCGACCGAGCAATAGACGGCCTCGAATTCCTCAGCGATCTTGATAAGTTCCGGAAATCGCCTGACACGCGTCGAGATGCTGACCATGCGGCCGACGCCGGCTTCGAGTGCGCGCCGCACGACGGCGGCGCGCTCCTCGGAAAAATCCGGAAAGTCGAGATGGCAGTGGCTGTCGACCAGCATCGGCTCAGCCTTCGCCCTTCTCGACATAGCGCGGAAAGACGCCTTGCGGCGCTGGCAGCGGCGTGCCCTCGGCAAGCGCGTGCGCATCGCCGACATGGGCGAAGTCGCGCTGATCCGCCGGCACCGCCAGCAGGTCGAGCAGCTTGGCCGCCGATGCCGGGATGAAGGGCTGGCACAGGACCGCCACCCGCCGCACCGTCTCGGCCGTCGTATGCAGCACCGTCTCCATGCGCGCCGGATCCGTCTTCTTCAGCGCCCAGGGCTCCTGGCCGGCGAAGTAGCGGTTGGCCTCGGCCACGACGCCGAAGATCGCCCCCAGGGCGACGTGGATCGCCTGCTCGGCCATCGCCTTGCGCGCGGTGGCGAGTGCCGTCTCCGCCTGGTCGAGGATCGCCCTGTCGGCGTCGGCCAGCGTTCCGCGCCTGGGCACCGCGCCGCCGCAGTTCTTGGCGATCATCGACAGCGAGCGCTGGGCGAGGTTGCCGAGGTCGTTGGCGAGATCGGCGTTGGTGCGGTTGACGATCGCCTCGTGGCTGTAGCTGCCGTCCTGCCCGAACGGCACCTCGCGCAGGAAGAAGTAGCGCACCTGGTCGACGCCGTAATGCTCGACCATCGTGAACGGGTCGACGACGTTGCCGACGGACTTCGACATCTTCTCGCCTCGGTTGAACAGGAAGCCGTGGCCGAACACACGCTTCGGCAGGTCGATCCCCGCCGACATCAGGAAGGCCGGCCAGTAGACGGCGTGAAAGCGCACGATGTCCTTGCCGATGACGTGGACATCGGCCGGCCAGTAGCGCCAGCTCTCCGCCTGCGTGTCGGGATAGCCGACGCCGGTGATGTAGTTGGTCAGCGCGTCGACCCAGACATACATGACGTGCCTGTCGTCGCCCGGAACCGGCACGCCCCAATCGAAGGTCGTTCGCGAAATCGACAGGTCCTTCAGCCCCGATTTGACGAAGCTCACCACCTCGTTGCGCCGCTCGGCCGGCCCGATGAAGCCGGGATTGGCCTCGTAGTGAGCCAGCAGCCGGTCCTGATAGGCGGAAAGGCGGAAGAAATAGCTTTCCTCCTCGACCCATTCTACCGGCGTGCCCTGCGGGCCGTAGCGGACGCCGTCGTCGCGCAGTTCGGTCTCCTCCTCGCCGTAATAGGCCTCGTCGCGCACCGAGTACCAGCCGGCATAGCCGCCCTTGTAGATGTCGCCATTGGCGGCCATCGCCTTCCAGATCGCCTGGCTCGACGCATAGTGGCGCGGCTCGGTGGTGCGAATGAAATCGTCGTTCGAGGCGTTCAGCGCCTCGGCCATGCGCTTGAATTCCGGCGCGTTGCGGTCCGCGAGTTCGCGCGGCGACAGGCCTTCCCTCTTCGCCGTCTGCAGCATCTTGATGCCGTGCTCGTCGGTGCCGGTCAGGAAATAGACGTCCTTGCCGTCGAGCCGCTGGAAGCGCGCCAGCGCGTCGGTCGCAAGCAGCTCGTAGGCGTGGCCGATATGCGGCTTGCCGTTAGGATAGGAAATCGCCGTGGTGATGTAGAATTTTTCGCGTGACATGAGCGTGCCGTTGCCAAGCCTTGAAGAAAGCGGAGGGTGAGATAGCGCAAGGGGACGGCTGCCGCCACCCCGGCGGGGGGGCAGCGTCACATTCGAAGCGTGTCGTGCAGACGCAGGATCATGTTCAGCGCGTGTTGTTTGCGATCCAGATTGTAGGTATCCGTATCGCCGATCGCAATGCGCAATTCCTGCCAGAGGCCGGCAAAATCGTCGGCGCGGGCCGTTTGGCCGGCCACGGCGGCGGCGCTGGCGGCATTCGCCACCAGGTCGAGCATGTGGGCATTCATCAGATCGAAACGGATCTCGTGGTCGCGCCCGCTGACCGCATCGGCCAGCCGGTAGGCCAGGGCAAGATCCAGGTCCGCCGCCGCGACAAGGGAATCGACGGTGTCGGCGATCTCCAGCCCGCCGAATTCGGTCAGCAGCACGGCGTTGCGCATGCTCCCCCCTGCCCGCTCCAGTAGCGCCTGGCGCGCGGCCGCGTTCTCGGGCAGGGCGACGCCGAGACGGCGCAGCGTCGCCTCGACCTCCTCGGCCGACAGCGGATGCAGGCGGACGACTTGGCAGCGCGAGCGGATCGTCGGCAGCAGGCTGCCGGCGGAATGGACGGTCAGCAGGAAGACGGTGCGGACCGGCGGCTCCTCGAGGTTCTTGAGCAGGGCGTTGGCCGCGTTGGTGTTCATGTCGTCGGCCGGGTCGACGATCACGATGCGATAGCCGCCGTCATGCGAGGTCATCGACAGGAACCGGTTGACCCGGCGGATCTCGTCGACGGTGAGCAGGGTCGCGAATTTCCTGGTCTTGTCGTTGAACGGCCGGGTTAGGTGCAGCACCGCAGGATGGGCACCGGTGGCGATCTGCCGGAATAGCGGCGAGGCCGGATCCGGCTCGGCAAGCCGGTCCGGCGCCGCCTCCGCGACCGGATGCCGAAGCAGGTGGTGGGCAATGTGGAACGCCAGCGTCGCCTTGCCGATGCCGCGCGGTCCGACCAGCATGATGCCGTGCGGCAGCTTGCCGGCGGCGTATGCGCCCGCGATCATCGCCACAGCGTCGCCGTGGCCGACCAGGACCGGGTTTTCCGAAGGCTCGGCCACGCCTTCCAGCGTGTCGTGCTGTTCGGGGGCTATGCGCTCGAAGATCATCCGGCCTCCCGTTTGCCACCGGCGGCAGCCGTCCGCACCTCGAGCGCGGCGAAAACAGCCGCGGTCACCAATTGCTCTACCTCGTCCTCGCTCTCGGAGGCATCGACGACGATGCAGCGCTCCGGCTCCTTCTCGGCGATGGCTAGGAAGGCGTCGCGGCGACGCCGATGCGTCTCCAGCGTTTCCTTCTCGAAGCGGTCGGCCTCGCCGGCGCCCCGCCTTGCCGCGGCGCGGCGCATCCCGATCTCGGCGTCGATGTCGAAGATCAGCGTCATGTCCGGCATCATGCCGTTGACCGCTACGCGCTCGAGCATCGCAACGAAGGCGCTGTCGTCGTCGTTCGCGAGTCCCTGATAGACGCGGGAGGAATCGAGGAAGCGGTCGCACAGCACGATCGCGCCGCGCTCGATCGCCGGCCGGATCACCTGCTCGACATGATCCGAGCGGGCGGCGGCGAACAGCAGCGCCTCCATCCGCGGGCCGAAAGGCTCCGCAGCTCCGGACAGGATGACGTGGCGCAGCGCTTCCGCGCCCGGCGAACCGCCGGGCTCGCGCGTCACCAGCGTGTCGTAGCCCTTGCGGCGCAGCTTCTCGGCAAGCCGCCGGATCTGCGTCGACTTGCCGGCGCCCTCGCCGCCTTCGAACGTTATGAACAATCCGCGCGCCAAACCGGCCTGCCTGTGTCGAATTCCGAACCCCTCTTAGAACCGGCGGACCGCAAGGTCCATCGGCAAGGACATCGACCTCATCGCATCCAACCGGTGAGCAGTTCGGCGACGGCGCCCATGGCGCGCTGGTGGATCGCCCCGAGCGCCACCGTTTCGGCGGCGTAGAGCGGCACTTCCTGGCTCAGCGTGTCCCCAAGCCAGACCTGCAGGACGCCGATGCGGGCGCCCTGCTCCACCGGCGCCGCGACCGGCCCGTCGTAGACGATGCGCGCTTCGACCTGGCTGCGGTCCGCGGCGGGCACGAGCACGTTCACCGCGCCGTCGGCACGAAGCGGCACGGCCGCCTTTTCGCCGCCATAGACGGCCGCGGTGCCGACGATCTCGTCGGGCACGAACAGCCTGACCTCGCTGAAGGCCTTCATACCCCACTCCAGCAGCTTGCGGGCCTCGTCCGCGCGCTGTCGGTCGCTCTCCATGCCGCTCATCGCCACAAACACCCGCCTGCCGCCGCCGCTGGCGGAGCCGACGATCCCGTAGCCGGATTCGTCGGTATAGCCGGTGCCGAGACCGTCGGCGCCGATTCCCATCGTCAGCAGCGGATTGCGGTTGCGCTGGCGGATCTTGTTCCAGGTGAATTCGGGCTGGGCATAATAGCGGTAGAACTGCGGATATGCGCGCCACAGATGCATGGCGAGCCGAACCAGGTCGCGCATGGTGACGAGCTGGCCCTCCGCCGGCAGCCCGCTGGAATTGCGGAAGGTCGATGCGGTCAGGCCGATCGCCTGCGCCCGCTCATTCATGAGTGCTGCGAACTTTTCCTCGTCGCCCGCCATGCCTTCGGCGATGATGATGCAGCCGTCATTGGCCGACTGCACGATGACCCCCTGGACAAGATCCTCCAGCCGGATCGACGATTTGAGCGCGGCGAACATGGTCGAGCCGCCGGACGGCGCACCGCCCCAGCGCCAGGCGTTCTCGCTGACGACAAAACTGTCGTCGAGATTGACCCTGCCTTCCTCGATGGCGTGGAAGACCACCTCCATCGTCATCAGCTTGGCGAGAGCCGCCGGCGGGACCGGCCTGTCGGGGTTCCTGGCGAACAGCACCGCGCCGGTTTCCGCATCGATCAGCAACGCCTCCGACGCCTTTGTCTCGAACGGTTCCTGCGCTTGCGCCGGCGCAACCACCAGCAGCAACGCGATCGCCGCGGCAATGGCCGGAAATGTCAGGCGCATCCTGCCCAGCCTTTCTGGAAAGACCGCCAGCGACGAGGTTCAAGAACTCTGCGCTTTCCCGATGGAGCGGCCGACTCCAACCGTCGGCGAAACAGGATGGCACCGGATGGCGACGGCACCAGAAAAATCAGTCGCGCACCGCGATCGCGTCCGGCGCTCCGTTCCGCCAGGCGGCGACCAGCATGTCGTCGAGGGAGTTGCGGCCGTCCTCGTAGAGATTGACCGAAACCATTTCCACGCCGTCGATGCGGGCGGTTTCCAGCACGGCACGACCGAACGGCGCCAGATCCTGGCGGACTCGCTCGGCGTCGGCTCGAGCGGCAAAGGTGCCCGCCATGACGAAAGCCGTAGGATTCGCGGCGCCAGCCTGCTCGACCAGAATCCGGTCCGCCTGCCCCTCCCCGCTCGGCGCCTTGGCGCTGCCCACGAGCACGTCGAAGGCTTGCGCAGCCGGTACGTTCTCCTGCGGCGCATAGGACATGCTTGCCAGCGCCATCCGGGTCTCGCCGACGGACGGCCGTTCCGGGGCGATCGGTCCGAAGGCCGGCAGCACCAGTTCGCCGGGCACATTGGCCGTCAGCACCGTCTCGGCGCGCTGCGCCGGCGTTGCGTCGGTGAGCGTGCCAGGAAAGGCGGCGGCGGGCTGCCCCACCTGCGGGTTGCTCGGAGTCGAGCCGTTCATGGCGATCATCACGCCGGTCGGCAGACCGTCGGACGGATCGGGCGCCACGTTGCCGGGCCGGTAGGACGCGATGAGATACTGGTCGTCACGGCCGTCCAGCGGCGCCCGGCCGACATATTCGACCTGCACCTGGGCCGTGCCGTGGTGCGTATAATCGAGCATCTCGGCCGCACGCCTGGACAGGTCGATCACCCGGCCGTTCGAATAAGGCCCGCGGTCATTGACGCGGACGATCACCGAACTGCCGTTCTTTACGTTGGTGACGCGCGCATAGCTCGGCAGCGGCATGGTCGGATGCGCGGCGGTCAGATGGGTCTGGTCGTAGATCTCGCCATTGGCGGTGAGACGGCCGTGGAAGGCGTCGCCGTACCAGGAGGCATAGCCGACCTTCTTGTAGTTCTTCTCTTCCTTCGGATAATACATCTTGCCGCGCACCTGATAGGGCTTGCCGGTCTGGTCGCGGCCGCCGCCGCGCGGCAGGTTCGATTTCTTGTCGCTGACGCGCGGGCTGGCCTTAACGCCCCATACGGATTCGGGGAAATATTCCTTCGAGCGGGTCTTCTTGGCGGCCTGCTGAGGCTGCGGACCGGCGCATGCGGCAAGGAAGCCGGCACAAAGCGCGATCACCGTGATTGAGCTTGCGCGGCGGAGACGCGAGCGCGCCGAAAGAGCCATACGGAAGTCCCCAACACCTTCGTTTGCGTGCCGTCCGCCTGGTCCTCGCGTTGCGCGAACGACACAGGCAGCCACAAATCGTCCCCGTCCCTTCCTAAACGGGAAACTGTTATCACGCCATTAATCGATTGTGTCGGGAAGCGGGCAGGATTATGGCCGAGCGCCAACTAACCCGCAAAAGACGCTCGTTCCGCCTAATTGTCCACTGCCATAGGCCGATACGAATGCGGCCCCGGGCATCCCGGGGCCGCACGCTTGGTTCGAAACGGCCGGTCAGTGCCAGTAGGGCTCCACGCCGTAATACTGGTAGGCCGCGTTGCGGGATTTTTCGCCGTCGCCGCGGGTCAGCGCGTCGATGGAATCGGCCGGCGCGGCTTCGATCTGCTCTCTCGTGAAAGGAACGACATAACCGCCTTGGCCCTCGTCGTAGTCGAGGACCGACCAGGGCACCGCATGGTATTTCTCGCCCATGCCGAGAAAGCCGCCGAACCCTATGACGGCGAACATGATGCCGTTCGTCGTCTTCTCGAGCATGACGTCCTGGATCGTGCCGATTTTCTCGCCGGACGTGTTGTAGACCGCCGTCCCGATGACGCGCGAGGCGGCGATGGCATCCGTGTGGCCGGTAGCTGTTGTCATGGCAAAACTCCTCATCTGGTGATGGGAGGAGAATGACCGGACGCCGTCGAGGTTCCGTCGAAACGAACGTCTTGCGGTCCTGCGACGGAGAGCGCCCGCCTGCGTGTCGCTACAGGCCCTTGGCGACGCGGTCGAAGGCGACGAGCCGCTCCAGAAGCCCCGGCAGCTTGTCCAGCGGCACCATGTTCGGCCCGTCCGATGGCGCGTTGTCCGGATCCTCGTGCGTCTCGATGAAGACACCGGCGACGCCGACGGCGACCGCCGCCCTGGCCAGGGTTTCGACGAAGCGGCGGTCGCCGCCGGATGAACCGCCCTGCCCGCCCGGCTGCTGCACCGAATGGGTGGCGTCGAAGATGACGGGCGCGCCGATCTCGGCCATGATCGGCAGGGCGCGCATGTCCGACACCAGCGTGTTGTAGCCGAAGGAGGCGCCCCGCTCGGTAACCAGCACATTGGGATTGCCGGAAGCCGTGACCTTGGCCACCACGTTCTTCATGTCCCAGGGGGCGAGGAATTGGCCCTTCTTGACGTTCACGACCTTGCCCGTCCTTGCCGCGGCGATCAGGAGATCGGTCTGGCGCGACAGGAAGGCCGGGATCTGCAGCACGTCGACATGCGCGGCGAGGATGCCGCACTGCTCCTCGGTATGGACGTCGGTCAGCACCGGCAGACCGAGCTTTTCGCGGATTTCGTCAAATACAGGCAGGGCAGCCTCAAGACCGGCGCCGCGGCGGCCGCCGAGCGACGTACGGTTGGCCTTGTCGAAGCTCGTCTTGTAGACCAGTCCGATCCCGAGCCCGGCGCAGATCTCCTTCAAACGGCCGGCAATGTCGATCGCGTGCTGGCGGGTTTCGAGCTGGCAGGGTCCGGCAATCAGCGCCAGCGGCGCCGCGTTGTCGAAGGAGACGTTGCCAACGGCGACGATCGGGTTGGGGCTGGTCATGGTAACTCCTCGGGCGCGAAGGCAGGCACAGGTCGCACGGCAAAGGGCGAGACTATCGGCTGCCTTCTCGATGGCGCGGTGTGCCCGATTGCGCCGCGCACTGCAAGGGTCGCGTTTTTTCCGCCTTCAGCCTGCCTCTGCTCTGCAGGCACAGTTCCGAGGTCGACGCCGAGCGCGGCCGATCCGGAGCGGCAGCCGGGGAAGGCCTCCGCATGGCTGCGATAGCGCGGGATCAGTCCGGCTTGAAGTCGTATTGAACGCAGGTCTTGACCGGGCAGGACCGGCTGTCCGCGGTTCGGATGTAGCTGGTGCTCGTGACCTCCGCGTTGCCGCAGAACTGCTGGCTGCGGACATAGCGTCCGTAGAGCAGGTTGCCGCGGGACGACAAATAATGGACGATCGCCACGCCCGCCGCGGCTATGCCTTGCTGGAGGCTTCGGCAGTTCATGTCCGCCGCGGAAAACCTCGAAGCCGCATGAACCTGTGTCGCCCCCAGCAATGCGGCGATAAGCACGAGCCTGACCATGTCGATCTCCATCGAAGGAAACGCCTAACGAACCTGCCGCCGTGACGTTCCCCTGGAGATCGAGACGTAGCACTCAGTAGGAGCGCGGCGGGACGAACAGGCAGATCGTACGGGAATCATTCGCTCCGGCAACCGAACACCAATGAAACTCCCCGTCGGGAGAATCCTTCAGCCGGGCGTCCCGGTAAGGCAGTACCTCGCCTGTTCCCTGAATCACATAACCTTCGGGGCGTTCGCTAATCGCCGTTTGCGGGACCGCGCGGCAGTCATAGCCCGAGCAACAGGAGAAAGGATAGCTCCAGCCATTGGGCTGGGCGGCCGTCGGCAACGCATCGTGCGCCCCGGCGGGCGCGGCACCAAAAACTCCGGAACCGACAATGACCCAGAAAGCAACGAGGGCGGACGAAGCGCGGGGCGACCGTGCATGGGCCGATTTCTGGTTGACTTTGGCTGTCTTGGGCATGACGCATTCCTTCGAAATGAGGTCATCAAGCGCATGGCTTGCCCCTTCCCGGAACGTGTCTCCCTTTCAGCCGGACGTCAGCGTTGATCCAATGCCGCAACCGGCCATCAATGCTTTTTGCACCAACCCTTGCAGGCTGGACCGATTCCCAAGCCGGCGCAAGACTTTGCTGCAGTGCACAATAATGCAACCCTATCGCGCCGACCGCAGGGCAAGTGTGCGCCGCCAGCATTAACGATTACTTACAAGAAGGGTTGCACGGGCCCCGGCCGTTGCAGGCGTTTTCCCGCCGCCGCAAAGCTCATCGCGGTGCGAAAGGCGGCGTGACCTGGTCGACGGGCTTTCGCCGGGAGATACTCCACGCCGGCCGGATCACCGGCGGGCGCGGCATCGCCGTCAGTCGATATCCGCCACCTGCCCGGCGCCACCCTCGATGCGGTGCGACAGCGACGCTTCCATGAAGTCGTCGAGGTCGCCGTCGAGCACGTCCGACGGGCTCGTGCTCTCCATGCCTGTGCGCAGGTCCTTCACCAACTGATAGGGCTGCAGCACATAGGAGCGTATCTGGTGGCCCCAGCCGATGTCGGTCTTGGCAGCCTCGGTCGCGCTGGCCTCAGCCTCCCGCTTCTTCAGTTCTTCTTCGTAGAGGCGCGAGCGCAGCATTTCCCAAGCCTTGGCGCGGTTCTTGTGCTGCGAACGCTCGGCCTGGCAGGCCACGGCGATCCCGGTCGGGATGTGGGTGATGCGGACCGCCGAATCGGTGGTGTTGACGTGCTGCCCGCCCGCTCCCGACGAGCGGTAGGTGTCGATGCGCACGTCCGATTCCGGAATGTCGATCTCGATCGTGTCGTCGATGACCGGATAGACCCAGACCGACGAGAACGACGTGTGCCGGCGCGCATTGCTGTCATAGGGCGAGATCCGCACCAGGCGGTGCACGCCCGACTCGGTCTTCAGCCAGCCATAGGCGTTGTGGCCCTTGATCACCAGGGTGGCCGACTTGATCCCGGCCTCCTCGCCGTCGTGCATCTCCAGCACTTCCACCTTGAAGCGACGCCGCTCCGCCCAGCGCGTATACATGCGCAGGAGCATATTGGCCCAATCCTGGCTCTCGGTGCCGCCGGCGCCTGCATGCACTTCCAGATAGGTGTCGTTGGAATCGGCCTCGCCCGAGAGCAGCGTCTCGATCTGGCGTGCCTTGATCTCGCCGGAGAGCGAGCGGATGGCAGTCTCGGCCTCGGAGACGATGGCCTCGTCGCCCTCCTCCTCGCCGAGTTCGATCAGGCCGACATTGTCCTCGAGGGCTTGCGTCAGCTGCTTGATCGAGGTGATGCCCTCGTCGAGGCCCTGGCGCTCACGCATCAGCTTCTGCGCCTCCTGCGGATCGTTCCACAGGGTGGCGTCCTCGGCGCGGCTGTTGAGGTAGTCCAGTCTCTTTAAAGCGGCATCCCAGTCAAAGATGCCTCCTCAGCAGGCTTATGGCCTGCTTGATTTCGTCGACGAGCTTTTCGGTCTCTGCACGCATGGCAGTGTTCTTGCCCTTCTCGCTTGCGTGGGAAAATCGGTCGGCGCGGACCATAGGCACGCGCCGACCGGGTGTAAAGCCAAGGAAATGAGATTTCCCGTCCGCCCGGAGGCGGCCGGACCAGGTCAGTAGAGACCGCCGCCGCCCTGGCTGATCGCCTTGCTCGCCTGCGGCGAGATTTTCTCGGCGACGCCCGCCGGGCCGCCGTCGTCCATGCCGATCACCCAGTAGCTGTCGGCGGGACCTGTGCCCGGCTTGAAGGCTTCGATGATGGTGCCGCCGGCGCCCTCGCTCGCCTGCATTCCGGTCTTGCGGTTGATGGCGATCAGCTTCATGCCTTCCGGCACCTGGAAGTCGACGACGGGCGTGTCCTTGAGCACCTCGCCCATGAACTCCTTGAAGATCGGCGCGGCGAGGCCGCCGCCGGTCGCGCCCTTGCCGAGCGTCTGCGGCTTGTCGAAACCCATGTAGAGGCCGACGACGAGATTCGGTGTATAGCCGATGAACCAGGTGTCCTTCTCGTCGTTGGTGGTGCCGGTCTTGCCGGCGATCGGGCGCCCGAGCTCCGAGACGGTCACGGCCGTGCCCCGCTGCACCACGCCCTCCATCATCGACGTGATCTGGTAGGCGGTCATCGGGTCGAGCACCTGCTCGGCATTGTCCGCCAGGTCAGGTTCGGGCTGGTTGTTCCACTCGGCCGCGTTGCAGCCTTCGCAGCCCCGCTCGTCATGTCTGTAGACGGTCTTGCCGTAGCGGTCCTGGATGCGGTCGATCAGCGACGGCTTGATCTGCCGGCCGCCATTGGCCATCACCGCATAGGCCGAGACCATGCGCATGACCGTGGTTTCGCCGGAGCCCAGCGCCATGGCGATGTGTGGCGGCATCTTGTCGTAGACGCCAAAGCGCTCGGCATATTCGGCGACCAGCTTCATGCCCATGTCGTTGGCGAGCCGCACCGTCATCAGGTTGCGCGAGCGCTCGATGCCGTTGCGCAGCGTCGACGGTCCGGCCGCCTTGCCGTCGTAGTTCTTGGGCGTCCAGACCTCGGTGCCGATCTTGATGGTGATCGGTCCGTCCATGATGACGGATGCCGGCGTGTAGCCGTTGTCGAGCGCGGCGGCATAGACGATCGGCTTGAACGACGAGCCCGGCTGACGCCAGGCCTGGGTCGCGCGGTTGAACTCGGATTCCGAATAGGAGAAGCCGCCGACCATGGCCAGCACGCGGCCTGTATGCGGATCCATCGCCACCAGGCCGCCCGACACCTCCGGCACCTGGCGGACCAGATAGCCGTCCTTCTCCGGCTTCTCCTCGACATAGATCACGTCGCCGATCTTCAGCACGTCTTCGGGCGAATTCGCCTTCAGCCGCTTGCCGTCCACCACGTGGCGCATGACGAAGGCCATGTCCGCTTTCGCGATGCTTCCGGTCTTGCGCTCGTCGGACAGCTTGCCGGAAGCCTCGCGGGGAGGCTGCAAGCCGATCGTCACTCCGGAGGCGCCGACATCCGTCACCACGGCGAGCTGCCATTCCGGCACATCGTCCAGGCGCTTGACCTCGCCCAGCGGCACGCCCCAGTCGCCGCCCACGTCGACATGCGTGACCGGGCCGCGATAACCGCGCAGCGTGTCGTATTTCAGCAGGCCTCTCTGCATCGCCCGCCGCGCAACCAGTTGCATCTTCGGGTCGAGCGTGGTGCGAACCGACAAACCGCCCTCGTAGAGCGCGTTCTCGCCATAGCGGGCGATGATCTCGCGGCGAACCTCCTCGGTGAAATACTCGCCGGCGAACAGGTAGGTGCCCTTGCGCCGCGGCGTCACGCCGAGCGGCTCGGCCTTGGCCTTCACGCCTTCCTCGCGCGTCACATAGCCGTTGTCGACCATCTGATCGATCACCCAGTTGCGGCGCACGATCGCGCGATCCGCATAGCGGAACGGATGATAGTTCGACGGCCCCTTCGGCAGGGCCGCAAGGTAGGCGGCCTCCGCGACCGACAGCTCATTCACCGACTTGTCGTAGTAGGTCAGCGCGGCCCCCGCCACGCCGTAGGCGCCGAGGCCGAAGAATATCTCGTTGAGATAGAGTTCGAGAATGCGGTCCTTGGAATAGGCCTGCTCGATGCGGAAGGAGAGGATCGCTTCCTTGACCTTGCGCTCGAGCGACCGCTCGTTGGTGAGAAGGAAGTTCTTCGCCACCTGCTGCGTGATCGTCGAGCCGCCCTGCATCGGTCCGCCGCGCGCATAGACGAGGGCCGCTCGCACCACGCCTTCCACGTCGACGCCGGGATGATGATAGAAATTCTTGTCCTCCGCGGAGAGGAAGGCGGCCTTGACGCGGTCCGGGATCGCCTGGATCGGCAGATACAGCCGCCGCTCGCGTGCAAACTCGCCCATCAGCGAACCGTCGACCGCATGCACGCGCGTCGTCACCGGCGGCTCGTAGTTTGCCAGCACCTCGTAGTCGGGCAGATCCTTGGAGAGACCGCCGACATAGACCGCAACGGCGCCGGCGACCAGCAGCGCCAGCATGGTGCCGATCCCGAAGAAATAGCCGATGAGACGAATCATTTCCGCTCCACTTCAAGCCCCGGCGGTTCTTGTTGATTCCCAACTGGTCGGCAACCCGAACCGGCGAGCCCGAACATCAATATAGCATTGTCCTCGGCGTGTAGACAAAATACGGCATTGTGATGGGCATCCGGGGCTTCTCCGCCGAAACCGTTCGGGTGTGGCGCAGCCGCAACGCAACCTCGCGACGAGCCCGCCGGCGACATCAGCCGCCCGCCGCCCTGGCCGAGGCAAAGGCCGCGATCGCATTCGAGATCGAGGTCACGGCCTTGCCGCGCCATTCGGGATTGCGCAACTGCTCCTCGTCCTCGGCATTGGAGAGATAGCCGAGCTCAACCAGCACCGACGGCACGTCCGGCGCCTTCAGCACCCTGAATCCGGCGAACCGATGGGGATTGTTGATCAGGCCCACCGTCTCGGACAGTTCGCCGACCAGCGTTCGGGCAAAGCGGATGGAGAAGGCGTGGGTCTCGCGGCGGATGAGGTCGACCAGAATGTCCGCGACTTCGTGGTTCTCGTCCTCGACCTCGATGCCGGCGAGCTTGTCGGAAAGGTTTTCGCGATCGGCCAGCGCCTGGGCTTCGGCGTCGGACGCCTTGTCGGACACCGTGTACACGGTCGCGCCGCGGATGCCTTTCAGGTTGATGGTATCGGCATGGACGGAAATGAACAGATCCGCCTCCTGCTGGCGCGCGATCCGCACCCGGTCGTCGAGCCTCAGGAACAGGTCGCTCGACCGGGTCAGATGGACGTCGTATTTGCCCTCCGCCTGCAGCTTCGCCTTGAGCTCGAGCGCGAAGGCCAGCGTGATGGTCTTTTCAACGGTTCCGTTGACCCCGAGCGCGCCGCTGTCGATGCCGCCATGTCCCGGATCGATGACGATGACGAAGGGCTTGGCCGGGCGGTCCACCGAGGCCCCTACCCGGCTGCCCTTGGGTGCCGCGGCGGTTGAGCCGGTGACTTCGGCCTGGTCCGCCAGCGCCGCCTCGAACTGCCGCTCCCCGGCCGCCGCGATATCGATGGACAGCCGGTAGCCGGCGCCGTCCTCTTCCGCGACCACGTCCGCGTGCTCCACGACGAACGGACCCTTGGTGGCGAAGATCACCCGCGATCTGCCCTCGCCGGCGCCGCCGTAGCTGACCCGCCGGACGAGGCCGCGCGGCTTCATGTCCTTGGGCTCGAAGGCGAAGCGGGTATCGGGCAGGTCCAACACCAGCCTGTGCGGGCCGCGCAGCAGGAACCAGCGCAACTCCGGCTCGGCGTCGAAATGCATCACGACGCGCATGCGCGTCGCATCGCCGGCCATCTTGAAGCCCTTCGCGCCGAGACTTGCCGCAGCCGCCCCGGAAACGGGCGACAGGATGGCGATCAGCAGAATCATGCCGCCCACCCACAGCATCGCCGCGAGGCTGCACATCGCCCTGCGATTGGCTCGACCGGTTGGACTCATGCTGCTACCCGTTCCGACGCTGGACGAAACTGCCCCGGCCCGTCGCCTGCGAGCCCTTGTTCAATTAAGGATTGGTATCCAGATAAGGTTAACCAAGCCTTTTGCCTCACGCCCCGTGAACGCCATCCATTTTGTCGGCAATCGGAATCCGGGGTTGCCTAAAACACGGTCAAATCATAAAAGCGGGACTGGTACACCGCAATGCTCGGTGTCTGCTGTTCTAGTGGCAGACTGTGGAGTCGGATAAATGCGGCCGGACAGCTCCGTCCGGGCAGGCGTGGCCAGCACAGAATTCGTCCCGGGACGCCGTCCCCACGGCTCCCGGAACGTCAAGGCAAACGGCGCGAACAGGAAATTCGCGCCGGCTCGACACGAGCAAATAGCTGGTCCGGGCTCCCCGGGCCTTGGTTCAAGAGGATCCGCAACGCAAGCAATGGTCGGAAGCGCAATCTCGGAAAGGTCCGCACTGTACCGCGCCTATCAGGCGGCGGGCGGCACCACCGTGGCGCGGCGGCAGCGGCAGGCGGACATCAATACGATCGAAGCGCAGATTCTGCTCACCACGGAGGCTTTGCCCCGCGGCGGAAGGCGTGCGCTCGGCAGGAAAAAACATAATGCCCAACAAAATGCTCATAGATGCCTCCCACCCGGAGGAAACACGGGTCGTCGTCGTTCACGGTAACCGTATTGAAGAATTTGATTTCGAATCACAGGACAAGAAGCAGCTAAAAGGAAACATCTATCTCGCCCGGGTAACCCGGGTCGAACCATCCCTTCAGGCTGCCTTTGTCGAATATGGCGGAAACCGGCACGGTTTCCTCGCCTTCAGCGAAATTCATCCCGATTATTACCAGATCCCGGTCGCAGACCGCCAGGCGCTGCTGCGCGCCGAAGCCGAAGCCGCCGAGGACGAGGCGGATGACGACGGCGAAAGCGAGGACCGCCAGGAACGCAACCGCGGGCGCCGCCGTCGGCGCGGACGCAGCCGCGGCCGCAATGGCGAGGACGCATCGCGCGCCGGGGCCGAGGCCGGCGAAGACGCCGATGGCGACGAGGATGCAGCCCCGGTTGCGGAGGAGCTTTCCGCCGAGGCGGGCGGGGCGGAGGATGCCGCCTTCGAATCGGCCGAGGTTCCGGAACCGGCCGATGAGCCGGAAAACCGGTCCGGCAGCGACAAGCCATCCAACATGGCCGCCGCCATCGAGGCCGATGTCGTGTCGGAAGAGGTGGAGACGGTCGCCGACGAGACGCACGAGACGGCGCCCGCGCCGGGCGGCGGCGAGGTCGAGGAACTTGCCGACACATCCACGGATGATCACGAGATCGAATCGGTGGGCGCCGACGATGCGCTCGAGGAAGTGCAGGTCCGCCGCAAGCCGATGCGGCGCCAGTACAAGATCCAGGAAGTGATCAAGCGCCGGCAGATCCTGCTGGTCCAGGTCGTCAAGGAGGAACGCGGCAACAAAGGCGCCGCACTCACCACCTATCTGTCGCTCGCCGGCCGCTATTCGGTGCTGATGCCCAACACCGCCCGCGGCGGTGGCATCTCGCGCAAGATCACCAATGCGCAGGACCGCAAGCGCCTCAAGGAGGTCGTGCAGGATCTCGAGGTGCCGCAGGGCATGGGCGTCATCCTGCGCACCGCCGGCGAGAGCCGCACCAAGGCCGAGATCAAGCGCGACTACGAGTATCTGATGCGGCTGTGGGAGAACGTGCGCACGCTCACGCTGCAATCGTCGGCCCCTGCCCTCGTCTATGAGGAAGGCAGCCTGATCAAGCGCTCGGTGCGCGACCTCTACAACAAGGACATCGACGAGATCCATGTTGCCGGCGAGGACGGCTACCGCGAGGCCAAGGACTTCATGCGCATGCTGATGCCGAGCCACGCCAAGGTGGTGCAGCCCTACCGCGACACCGTGCCGGTGTTCGCGCGCTATGGCGTGGAGGCGCAGCTCGACCGCATGCTGCAGCCGCAGGTCACGCTGAAGTCCGGCGGCTACATCATCATCAACCAGACCGAGGCGCTGGTCTCGATCGACGTCAACTCCGGCCGCTCGACGCGCGAGCACTCGATCGAGGAGACGGCGCTGCACACCAATCTGGAGGCGGCCGAGGAGGTCGCCCGCCAGTTGCGCCTGCGCGACCTTGCCGGCCTGATCGTCATCGACTTCATCGACATGGAGGAGAACCGCAACAACCGTGCGGTGGAGAAGCGCCTCAAGGACCATCTCAAGAACGACCGGGCGCGCATCCAGCTCGGCCGCATATCGCATTTCGGCCTGATGGAGATGAGCCGCCAGCGCATCCGCGCCAGCGTGCTGGAATCGACGATGAAGCCGTGCCCGCACTGCGGCGGCACCGGCCATGTGCGTTCGGATTCCTCCGTCGCCCTGCTGGTGGTGCGGGCGATCGAGGAATTCCTGCTCAAGGATTCGCGCAGCCACATCGTCGTCAAGACGCCGGCCTCCACGGCCATGTACGTGCTCAACCACAAGCGCAGCTCGCTGATGGAGATGGAGGCACGCTTCGGCCTGACCATCACCATCGAGGCCGACGAGACGGTTGGCTCGCAGCACTATGCGATCTTCCGCGGCGCCATCGCCGAGAAGTCGTTGACCCCTCCCTCCGCCATCGTCAGCCCGACCCTGGAGCCAGCCTTCGAGGAAGAGGACGAAATCGAGGCCGAGGATGAAGGCGTCGTCGTCGAGGCCGAGCCCAGCGAGGAACGCTCTCATCCGGAAGGCGAGTCGCGCGACCGGCGCAAGCGCCGCCGCCGCCGGCGGCGCGGCGGACGCGACCGGGATCACGATGCCCAGCCGCATGCCGAAGAAGCAACGGCGGGCGTCGAGCAGGATACCGCGCACGACGAGGCGGTCTCCGGCGAGGTCGAGGAAGCCGGCGACGCCGGAGACGTGAACGAAGCCGTGTCGGCCGCCGAAGAGGCAGAACGCAAGAAGCGGCGGCGCGGCAAGCGCGGCGGTCGTCGTCATCGCGGCGAGGCCGAGGATGAGGCGGCCACGGAGGCGTCTGCGGTCGAGGGACCCGTCGAACCTGCGGAGGCCGAAGTCGTCGAAGAAGCCGAGGCCGTTGCCGCTGTCGTGCCCGAACAGGACGTTTCGGCCGAAGCCGAGCCGGTCGAAGCGCCGAAGAAGCGCCGTGCCGCGCCGCGCAAGAAGGCAGCCGCTGCCGAGGAAGCCGGCGGCGAGGCCGTGGCCGATGCCGAAGTTGCTCCCGCCAAGAAGCCGGCAAGGCGCTCGCGCAAGAAGCAGGAGCCCGAGGCTGCGGAGGCTAGCGAAGCCGCGCCCGCCGCCGAGGCTCCCGAGCCGGAGCCGGAAGCCGCATCCGACGAGCCGCATGCCGAGCCCGCCCAGGAACCGGAGCCTGTCGCGACGGAGCCTGTGGCGCAACCGCAGCCGGCGGCCGACCGGCCGAAAAAATCCGGCTGGTGGCAGCGGCGGGGTTTTCTATAAGTAGAACGGCATCTTGGCTTCACTCATTGAAGCCGGATCACAGTGAAACGAAACCCGCGCAGCCAGCCCGGCTGCGCGGGTTTCGCGTTTCCGAAATCTGAAACACACGATCGGCGTCAGGGCGAGAAGATCGACCAGTTCATCGCCCGCGCCAGCTTTTCCATCGCCACCGATCCCAGATGCGAGTTGCCGTTGGCGTTGAGGCCCGGCGACCAGACCGCGACCGAGGCTACGCCGGGGATGATGCCGAGTATGCCGCCGCCGACGCCGCTCTTGCCGGGAATGCCGACATGGAAGGCGAAGTCGCCCGAGCCGTCATAATGGCCGCAGGTCAGCATCAGCGCATTGATGCGGCGCGCCCGCTCGCTGGAGATCACCGAATGGCCGGTCGCCGGATTGCGGCCGCCGCAGGCGAGGAAGCGGCCCGCAAGCGCCAGTTGCCGGCAGCTCATGGCGATGGCGCAGTGGTGGAAGTAGACGCCCAGCGTCAACTCGGCCGGATGGTGCAGGTTGCCGAACGAGCGCATGTAGTTGGCGAGCGCGAAGTTGCGGAAGCCGGTCTCCCGCTCCGACGCTGCCACGCCCTGGTCGATGTAGACGCTGTCGTCGTCGGTCAGGAACTGGACGAAACGCAGGATCTCGCCGATCGCCTCGCGCGGCTGGTGTCCGGCCAAAAGCACGTCGGAGACGACGATCGCGCCGGCATTGATGAACGGATTGCGCGGGATGCCGCGCTCGTGCTCGAGCTGGACGATGGAGTTGAACGAATTTCCTGACGGCTCGCGACCGACCCGCTTCCACAGCGCGTCGCCGACCTTGCCGAGCGCCAGCGTCAGCGTGAAGACCTTCGACACACTCTGGATCGAGAATGGTTCTTCCGCGTCGCCGGCGGTGATGATGCGCCCGTCGACGGTGGCCACCGCGATGCCGAACTTCCTCGGGTCGACCTTGCCGAGCTGCGGGATGTAGGTGGCGACCTCGCCGCGGTCTGGGCGCGCCGCCATCTCGGCGGCGAGGTCGCTGAGCACGTCTTCGATTTCCGGCATGGTCTGTTTAGTATCCAACTCGTATTTGACGGTGTTGATTTGTAGCTAGTCGGTTGGATTGTGCTTCGTTGTCCTCTTGGTGCTCCCGGCTGACGGTCGCGTTAAATGGATCCATTTGTTCCGATATATCGTCCTGAATTCAGGGTCCCAGAGTGCCTTTAGCCAAGCGACAAAGAAGCCACACCGGAATAGTCGAATTAACTGAAAAACAAAAAGAAATGACAGCCAACCAAAAACAAACAGCGATGGGAAAACGTTCCCATCCAGGGCACTTGCACTGCTAAGGGCAAACTCAGTCAGCTCCTTGATCAGGAAAACAAGTGCAAGAAACCATATAGCAGCGGTTACGTTCAGCTCAGTCAGCCAATTCTTGACGTTCACGACCTCCTCCACCACACGCGATCAGGCTTCAGTGCAAGATTGTTGCAGCCAGCGCTCGATCCGCGCCACGGCTTCGATCATGTCCTCATGGCTCCCCGCATAGGAGAAGCGCATGAAGCGGCTGCCTTGCAGCGTGTCGAAGTCGCGGCCGGGCGTCGCCGCGACATGCGCCTCCGCCAGCATGCGGCGGGCGAAGGCCATGCTGTCATTGGTCAGGGTCGAGACGTCGCAGAAGGCGTAGAAGGCGCCGTCCATGGGGGCTGCCAGGGCGAAACCGAGCTCCGGCAGGCGCCGCATCAGCAGATCGCGGTTCGACGCATAACGCGCCTTCACCCGGTCGAGCTCGGCGCCTGCCCCGAATGCCGCGCAGGCGGCGATCTGCGACAGCTCCGGCGGCGAGATGTAAAGACTCTGCTGGATGCGCTCCACCGGCCGGACCAGTTTTTCCGGCAGCACCATCCAGCCGATGCGCCAGCCGGTCATGCAGTAGTATTTCGAGAAGGAGTTGATGACCACGACGTCGTCGTCGAGCGACAGCGCGGTGACGTCGGGCGCGGTGTAGTTCAGCCGGTGATAGATCTCGTCGGAGATGACGGCGATGCCTAGCGCTCTCGCCTCGGCGAGCAGTGCAGCCATCTCCGCCGGCGGCACCACCGCTCCGGTCGGATTGGCCGGGCTGGCGAACAGCAGCCCGCGCAGCGGCTTGCGCGCATGCGCCGCCGCGAGCTGCCTGGCCGTGAGGAACGGCGCCTCCTCCATCTCCACCTCGACCACGTCGAGGCCGAGCGCCGCCATGATGTTGCGATAGGCGGGATAGCCGGGCGAGGCGATGGCGACCGCGTCGCCGGGGTCGAACATGGCGAGGAAGGCGAGGTTGAAGGCAGCGGACGATCCGGTCGTCACCGCGACCCGTTCCGGCGCCACCTCGACGCCGTAGTGCTCGCGGTAATGCGCGGCGATCGCCACGCGCAGGGCTGCCGTGCCGAGCGCGTCGGTATAGCCGATGCGGCCATGCTCCAGCGCCCGCGCGGCCGCTTCGCGCACCGCAAGCGGTGCCGGATCGGATGGCTGTCCGACCGCCATCGAGATCACCGGAACACCCTCGGCCTTGAGCCGGTTCGCCTCCGCCAGCACGTCCATGGCATGGAACGGCTCGACCTCGCCGCGTCGGGAAAGTGCTGTCATCCGCTGTCTGCTCCGTCGTCCGGCGATGCCGCCGCGCCGCACAAATGCCCGATTGATGTGGGGATCACAAGTTCAGGAAAATCCGCCTATCGCCTTTTCATCGCTCCACCACTCGGTTACCAGTGCTTGCGGCCATGATCACAACCGGAAAAATCCCCGTCCTGCGCTCGGCTGTCCGGGCCTTCGTCGGCGGCGCCGTCGGCATCGCCATGGGCCTCGCCGCGGCCATGCCGGCGCAGGCGCAGGGCAACGTCTCCGTGGTGCGCGACGCCGAGATCGAGGCGCTGGTGCGCGACTATGCCCGGCCGATCTTCAAGGCGGCGGGCCTGAAGTCCAACATCGATATCATCCTGGTCAACGATCCCGGCTTCAACGCCTTCGTCGCCGGGCGCCGCATGTTCATCAACACCGGCGCGCTGATGCAGTCGGAGACCCCGAACGAGATCATCGGCGTGATCGCCCACGAGGCCGGCCACCTCGCCGGCGGCCACCAGGAGCGGCTGCGCGACCAGATCGCGCGGGCGCAGACCATGGCGATCGTCGCCAGCCTGCTCGGCATCGGCGCCATTGCCGCCGGTGCGGCCGCCAATTCCAGCGAGCTCGCCCAGGCCGGCGGCGGCATCGTCATGGGCGGCGGCGAGGCGGCGCGGCGCAGCCTGATGGGCTACCAGCGCACCGAGGAGACCACCGCCGACCGTTCGGCGATCACCTATCTCGAGGCCACTGGCCAGTCGGCCAAGGGCATGCTCAAGACCTTCCAGCGCTTCCAGAACGCGCTGTCGCTCTCCGGCACGCGGGTCGATCCCTACCGGATCAGCCATCCGATGCCGCGCGAGCGCATAGCCAACCTGGAGGCGCTCGCCACCGGCAGCAGATATTTCGATGTCGAGGACCCGCCTGCCCTGCAGCAGCGCCACGACATGATGCGCGCCAAGATCGCCGTCTACACGCAGGGCCAGTCGGCGGCCGCGAGGCTGTTCCGCAAGGCGCCGCAAGGCCTCGCCAACCAGTATGGCGATGCCATGGCGACCTATCTCTACGGCAATCTCCGTTCGGCGCAGAAGAAGACCGAGGCGCTGGTCGGCGCGCAGCCGAAGAACCCCTATTTCCACGAGCTGCTCGGCGATGTGCTGATGAAGGCCAATCGCCCCGGCCAGGCGGCGGAGGCCTATCGGGACGCGGTGCGTCTCGACTCCTACAAATCAGGCATCCTGCGCATCGCGCTCGGGCAGGCGCTGATCGCCACCGGCGATCCCGCCTCGCTGAAGAAGGCGGTGAGCGAGATCAACACCGGGCTGGAGCGCGACCGCGAGAACGCCATGGGCTATCGCTATCTCGCGCAGGCCTACGGGCAGCTCGGCCAGATCCCCGAAGCCGACCTCGCCAGCGCCGAGGGCAACTTCTATGCCGGCAGATATCAGGACGCGAAGGTGTTCGCGGCACGCGCCCAGGCCAAGATGAAGCGCGGCTCGCCCGGCTGGGTGCGGGCGCAGGACATCATCAATTTCAAGATTCCGAGCAAGAAAAGAGGCTAGCGGCAGGCGTATCGCGTCGCCGCAGCAGGAGAACGATCCGATGAACAAGGCAATCCTGCTGGGCGCGACCGGCGTGGTCGTGGCTTTCGCCGCGCTGGCGGTCGGCTTCGCCGCCGGCAGCAAGGCAAACACGGTGCCCGACAATGCCCCGCAGGCGGCGGCAGCCGACCCGGGGCTGGATCGTCCGGCGGTCGAAAGGATCGTCCGCGACTATCTGCTCGCCAATCCGGAGGTGATGCTGGAAGTCCAGACCGCACTGGAGACCAAGCAGCGCGAGCAGCAGCAGCTCGCCAATGTGAAGGTCATCGAGGATTCCAGGGACCTGATCTTCAACTCCGCCCATGACGGGGTGCTCGGCAATCCCCGGGGCAAGGTCACCATCGTCGAGTTCTACGACTACAATTGCGGCTACTGCAAACGCGCCCAGGAAGACATGCTTGCGCTGATCGAGAGCGATCCGGAAGTCCGTTTCGTGCTGAAGGAATTCCCCATCCTCGGAGCCGATTCGCAAAAAGCTCACATCGTCTCGCAGGCCTTTCTGAAGGTGATGCCGGAGAAGTACGACGAGTTCCACAACCGTCTGCTCGCCGCCCAGACCCGCGCCACCGAGGCGAGCGCCGTCCAGCTCGCGGTCTCGCTCGGCGCCGACGAGGCGAAGCTGCGCGAGGCGATGAAGGATCCGGCGATCGGCGAGGCGTTCGAGCAGACCTACGACCTCGCCAACCGCCTGTCGATCACCGGCACCCCGTCCTATGTCGTCGGCAATGAGGTGGTTTTCGGCGCGCTCGGCCGCGAAGTGCTGGCCGAGAAGATCGCGGCTGCGAAAGACTGTCTCGAAACCGCCTGCTGATCCGAAGTCGGGCCGACGCCCTCCTCCGCCTGTGGACAGCGAAAGAACGCGCTTGCGCTCTTTCCGGGGCGGCCTATGCCCTTTATAGAGGTCGCGGTGCCGCAATTCCTGCGGGCGCCGGTGCAAGGTGTTGCTGATTGAAAACGGTCTTCGTCCTCAACGGTCCCAATCTGAACGCGCTGGGAAAGCGCGAGCCCGGGATCTATGGCGGCAAGACGCTTGCCGGGATCGAGGCGGACCTGAAGGCTGCGGCCGAGCCGCTCGGGCTGGCCGTCGACTTCCGCCAGTCCAACCATGAGGGCGACCTGGTGGACTGGCTGCACGAGGCTGCCGACAAGGCGGTCGGCGTGGTGCTCAACGCCGGCGCCTACACACACACCTCCATCGCCCTCCACGATGCGATCCGCGCCGTCGCGCCGTTGCCGGTCGTCGAGGTGCATCTTTCCAACATCCACGCGCGCGAGCCGTTCCGGCACAAGTCGATGATCGCTCCGGTCGCCGTGGGAATGATCTGCGGCTTCGGGCCGCTGGGCTATGTGCTGGCGCTGCAGGCGCTCGCCGCTCGGCTCTAGGCAGCCGGCAACAGAAGGGAAAAGGTCTCGACATGTCGACAAAGAAGACGGATGTTGACCAGCAGCTCATCCGCGATCTCGCCGGTATCCTGAACGACACGAATCTCTCCGAAATCGAAGTCGAGCTCGGCGACCTCAAGCTGCGCGTCGCCCGCCACGCCGCGCCGATCCAGGCCTATGCCGCCCCGCTGCCTGCCGCTCCCGCCGCGGCGGCCGCCGCTGTTGCCGCCCCGGTTCCGGCCGCGGACCTGTCGAAGAACGCCGTTGCCTCGCCGATGGTCGGCACCGCCTATCTGGCGCCCGCGCCGAACGCGAAGGCCTTCATCGAGGTCGGGCAGACGGTACGCGAAGGCCAGACGCTGCTCATCATCGAAGCCATGAAGACGATGAACCAGATCCCCTCCCCGCGCGCCGGGACCGTCACCGCGATCCTGATCGAGGACGCCCAGCCGGTCGAATATGGGATGCCGCTGGTGGTGATCGAGTAGGTTGCCGATGTTCCAGAAGATCCTCATCGCCAACCGCGGCGAGATCGCGCTCAGGGTGCTTCGCGCGGCGAAGGAGCTCGGCATCAAGACCGTCGTCGTGCATTCGACGGCCGACGCCGACGCCATGCATGTGCGGCTCGCCGACGAGAGCGTGTGCATCGGCCCGCCGCCGTCGCGCGAGAGCTATCTCAACATCCACCAGATCGTCGCCGCCTGCGAGATCACCGGCGCCGACGCCGTGCATCCGGGCTACGGCTTCCTGTCGGAGAACGCCAAGTTCGCCGACATCCTGGCCGCCCACCACATCACCTTCATCGGCCCCTCGGCCGAGCACATCCGCATCATGGGCGACAAGATCGAGGCCAAGCGCACGGCCAGGCGGCTCGGCATCCCTTGTGTTCCCGGCTCCGACGGGGCGGTCTCCGACGAGACCGAGGCCAAGCGGCTGGCGGCCGACATCGGCTACCCCGTGATCATCAAGGCGGCCGCCGGCGGCGGCGGACGCGGCATGAAGGTGGCGCGCACCGAGGCCGATCTCGTCGAGGCGCTGCATACCGCACGCACCGAGGCGGGTGCCGCCTTCGGCGACGATTCCGTCTATATCGAGAAGTACCTGGAAAAGCCGCGTCACATTGAGCTGCAGGTGTTCGGCGACGGCGCCGGCAAGGGCGTGCATCTCGGCGAACGCGACTGCTCGCTGCAGCGCCGCCACCAGAAGGTGTGGGAGGAAGCGCTGTCGCCGGCGCTGAACGAGTCGGAACGCGCACGCATCGGCGACATCTGCGCCAACGCCGTGGCCGAGCTCGGCTATTCCGGCGCCGGCACCATCGAGTTCCTCTACGAGAACGGCGAGTTCTATTTCATCGAGATGAACACGCGCCTGCAGGTCGAGCATCCGGTGACGGAGGCGATCACCGGCCTGGACCTCGTGCACGAGCAGATCCGCGTGGCGTCGGGCGGCGGCCTGTCGGTAAGGCAGGAGGACGTGAAGTTCCAGGGCCACGCCATCGAATGCCGCATCAACGCCGAGGATCCGCGCACCTTCACGCCGTCGCCCGGCACCATCACCCATTTCCACACGCCCGGCGGGCTCGGCATCCGCGTCGATTCCGGCGTCTATTCCGGCTATCGCATACCGCCCTACTACGACAGCCTGATCGGCAAGCTGATCGTGCACGGCCGCAACCGCGTCGAATGCATGATGCGGCTGCGCCGCGCGCTCGACGAGTTCGTGGTCGACGGCATCAAGACGACGCTGCCGCTGTTCCGCGAGCTGGTCGGCAACAGCGACATCGCCAATGGCGACTACGACATCCACTGGCTGGAAAAACATCTCGCGGAGAGCGCCTGACGCGCTGGGTCCCATGGCACGCCCGTTTGCGCCCGGCCATCGCATCCCGACCGACCTGCTGTTGAAAGCCTATGCCTCGGGTGTCTTCCCGATGGCCGAAAGCTCGGATGATCCGGAAGTCTTCTGGGTACGGCCGGAAGCGCGGGGCATCCTGCCGCTCGACGCTTTCCACGTATCGAAAAGCCTGCGCAGGACTGTGCGGCGCCATCCCTTCGACATCCGCGTCGACACCGACTTTGCCGGCGTGATCGACGCCTGCGCCGAGACGCGCGCGGGCAGGCATTCCACCTGGATCAACGCGCCCATCCGCGAGGCCTATGTCGAGCTCAACAGGATCGGCCACGCCCATTCGGTGGAAGCCTGGCGCGAGGAAAAACTGGTCGGCGGCCTTTATGGGGTGACTCTGGGCCGCGCCTTCTTCGGCGAAAGCATGTTTTCGCGCGAGACCGACGCCTCGAAGGTCTGCCTGGTGCATCTGGTGGAGCGGCTGCGCGCGCGCGGCTTCGTGCTGCTCGACACGCAGTTCACCACCGAGCATCTGAAATCGTTCGGAGCGATCGACGTGCCGCGGCGCAAATACGAGACGATGCTGGAAGAGGCGCTGCGGGGCGCTGCGCGTTTTTATCCGTAGAGAGGCCTGGCACCGCTCTTCCTGTGCCCTCCGCCCGCCCCACTCAGTTCGTCTTGCTCGCCTCGGGCGCCGGCACGTCGGAACTCTGCTTGCAGCTCTTCAGCCAGACGTCGTAGACGGCGTGCTCGACGGCGTTGAGGCCCGGGCTCTCGGCGAACATCCAGCCGGTGAAGATACGCCGGATTTTCCGGTCGAGGGTGATCTCGTCGACCTCGACGAAGGAGTCGGTCTTCGGCTCCTCCTCCTTCGCCCGCGAGTAGCAGACGCGCGGCGTCACCTGCAGCGCGCCGAACTGCACCGTTTCGTTGATATAGACGTCGAAGGTGATGATGCGGCCGGTGATCTTGTCGACGCCGGTGAATTCGGCCACCGGATTAGTGAGGCGCTCGGCCTGCGCCGAGGGCGGCGCACAACAGACGCCCACCGTCAGGCTCGCGGCTGTGAAAGCTGCGAGCTTGGCCCCGTGCAGGGTCGAGAAAAGCGTCATCATCGATGATTCCGGACTGTGCCTGCCTGAAAACCCTGACTGGCGTATCGCGCCGTCAAGGTCAACATGCCGTTAACCCCGGATTGTGGCGACACCGAAGCGTCCGATCATCCGCCCGGCGTCCAGGCGTCGTAGTCGCCGGTGACCTGCGGCCGGCGCAGGCCGTGCGCCAGCGAGCCCTTGGGCCGGTAGGCGGCGGGGCTTCCGGTCAGGTTCGGCTCATGCAGCTTCTGCCAGTCGCGCGCCTTGTATGTCTCCTGCGACGGCGCGACATCCACCCGGTGATGGATCCAGCCGTGCCAGCCTGGCGGAATGCGCGAGGCTTCCGACACGCCGTTGTAGATCACCCAGCGCCGGGTGCGGCCGTCGGAATTGATGCCGCCTTCGTAATAGGTATTGCCGAATTCGTCCTGCCCCACCTTGTTGCCGTAGCGCCAGGTGTGGAAGCGGGTGCCGAGCGTCTGGCCGTTCCACCAGGTAAAGAACTGGGCAAGGAAATTCTTCATCACGTCCCTCGGCCGCCGGCGCGACTGCGCCCGTCAAAACCAGGCCCGTTATGGCCTCGCCGCGCGGGCGATGCAAGTGCGGCGTTGCGTTGCATTCGCAATCGGCAGGTGCCGCCTGCTTGGCGCCGCCGACGTGGAGCCCGGCCGCCAAACCTCGCTCAAACTTCCGCCGGATTTCAGGCGCCAATCGGCGTTACCCCAAACCGGGATCCGATCCCGTACCAGCAGAGGCAATGATGATCTCCGACTCGATCGCCCGGCAGGGGAGCTGGCTGTTCCGCCGGCGCAGCTACGTGATCCTCGGCTTCGCGCCGATCTTCCTGTTCGTGGCCACGCAGCCGGAACCGATAGAGATGCATTTCGGCGCCCTTGCCGACAGTCTGTACGAAAGCGCCTGCATCCTGCTCGCCTTCGCCGGGCTCGCCATCCGCGCCGCCACCGTCGGCTTCGTGCCGGCCGGCACGTCGGGCCGCAACACCCAGCGCCAGATCGCAGAGACGCTGAACACCACCGGGCTTTATTCGCTGACGCGCAATCCCCTCTACTTCGGCAACGCGGTGACGATGACGGCAATTGCCCTGTTCTCGCAGGACGTGTTCGTCGTGCTGCTGATGCTGCTCTTCCAGGTGGTCTATCACGAGCGGATCATCGCCACGGAGGAGAGGTTCCTGGGCGAGAAGTTCGGGCATCGCTATGCCGACTGGGCGGCGCGCGTTCCCGCCTTCTTCCCGCGCCTGACCGGTTGGGTGCCGCCCGCCCTTCCCTTTTCGCTGAAGAACGTTCTCCGGCGCGAATATTCGAGCTTCTTCGCCATCGTGGCGATCTTCTTCACGCTCGATCAGGTGCGCGAGGTGCTGGCCGAGAGGCACACGGCGATAGACCCGGCCTGGCTTGCCGCGCTCACCGGCGGCGCCGCGGTCTATGTCGGTCTGCGCTGGCTGAAGAAGCGCACGAAACTCCTGAAGGTCGTCGGCCGCTGACGGCGTCTCAGTCGAGCCGTTTCTCGTAGACCAGCGCCGGAATGGCGAAGGTCGAGCCGCCGCAATTCACCGTATCGCCGGTCGGCCGGAAGCCGTTGGCCTGATAGAAGGCAACGGCTTCGCTATTGGCTTGTTCGACCTCCAGGCGAACCGTGCGGGCATCCGGAAAACTGTCCTCGATCTCGTGCAGCAACTGCTTTCCCAGTCCCCTGCCCTGGAAAGCCGGTCGGACATAGAGCTGGTAGAGGATCAGAACCTTCGGGTCCGTGGTGGCCGCCGCGAAAGCCATGCCGCCGAGCCGGCGGCCGTCGTCGGCCACCAGGAACTCGCCGTTCGGGCGTTTCAGGCGCGCCGCCAGCGACTCGATCGAATGCCAGTCGTCGGTGATCTCGGTGACGCGCTCGTGCCCGTAGATCGAATCGTAGGTGGCATGCCAGGTCTCGACCAGGAGGTCGCGCACCGCCGGCAGGTCGCGTTCGCTGGCGGTGCGGATGAACACGGAAGCTAGTCCTCGATACCGAGCTTGGCCTTCACCAGCGAGTTGACCGCCTGCGGGTTGGCCTTGCCGCCCGTCGCCTTCATCACCTGGCCGACGAACCAGCCGGCCAGGCTCGGCTTGGCCTTCGCCTGCTCGACCTTGTCGGGGTTTGCCGCGATCACCTCGTCCACCGCCTTCTCGATGGCGCCGGTGTCGGTGACCTGCTTCATGCCGCGGCTTTCGACGAGCGCCTTCGGGTCGCCGCCCTCGCTCCAGACGAGCTCGAACAGATCCTTGGCGATCTTGCCGGAGATCGTACCTTCCCTGATCAGATCGACGATGGCGCCGAGCTGATCGGGCGAAACCGGCGACTCTTCAATGGTTTTGCCGGCCTTGTTCAAGGCGCCGAGCAGGTCGTTGATCACCCAGTTGGCGGCCGTCTTGCCGTCGCGGCCGGCCGCCACCTTCTCGAAATAGTCGGCGATCGCCTTCTCCGAAACGAGAATCGAGGCGTCGTAGGCGGAAAGCCCGAGCGAGGCGATCAGGCGCGTGCGCTTGTCGTCGGGCAGTTCAGGCAGGTAGCCGGCCAGCGCGTCGACATAGGCCTGGTCGAATTCGAGCGGCAGCAAATCCGGGTCGGGGAAATAGCGGTAGTCGTGCGCCTCCTCCTTGGAGCGCATCGAGCGCGTCTCGCCCTTGTTCGGGTCGAACAGCCGCGTCTCCTGGTCGATCTTGCCGCCATCCTCGATGATCGCGATCTGGCGGCGCGCCTCATAATCGATCGCCTGGCCGACGAAGCGGATGGAGTTGACGTTCTTGATCTCGCAGCGCGTGCCGAAGCCCTCGCCCGGGCGGCGCACCGACACGTTGACGTCGGCGCGCATGGAGCCCTCGTCCATGTTGCCGTCGCAGGTGCCGAGATAGCGCACGATGGTTCTGAGCTTGGTCAGATAGGCCTTGGCCTCGTCGGCCGAGCGCATGTCCGGCTTCGACACGATCTCCATCAGCGCCACGCCGGAGCGGTTCAGATCGACATAGGACATGGTCGGGTGCTGGTCGTGCATCGACTTGCCGGCGTCCTGCTCCAGATGCAGCCGCTCGATGCCGACCTCGATCTCCTCGAACTGGCCTTTCGAATCCGGCCCGACCGACACCGCCACGATGCCCTCGCCGACGATCGGCTGCTTGTACTGCGAGATCTGGTAGCCCTGCGGCAGGTCCGGGTAAAAATAGTTCTTGCGGTCGAATACCGATTTCAGGTTGATCTGCGCCTTCAGCCCGAGGCCGGTGCGGATCGCCTGGCGTACGCATTCCTCGTTGATCACCGGCAGCATGCCGGGCATGGCCGCGTCGACCAGGCTGACATTGGCGTTGGGCGCCGCGCCGAATGCGGTCGATGCCCCCGAGAACAGCTTCGCATCGGAGGTGACTTGCGCATGCACCTCAAGGCCGATGATCACCTCCCAGTCGCCGGTGGCGCCGGGGATCAGTCGCTTTGGATCGGGCGTGCGGGTGTCGATGATGGTCATGCCGGCCTGCGGAAAGTGGAAGTCACGCTTGAAGTGATTTTGAACCGGCCATCTCGCTAGTGCAAACCGGCCGGTGACGCAAGCATTTGGCCGGTCCAAGCCGCGCCTTGCCCCTTGATCCCGCGGCTTCTCTGGCGTTTCGGCGGCATGTCCCCTATAGTCCGCCGCATCCAATGGAGAGTGGATGTCCACTTACGCTCAGTCCCGGTAACGCCCTGACCTCTTCGGGAGGCAGGGCAGAAAACCTGAACCACCGCGCCGCGAAGCCTCGCGGCCGCGGTTTTTTGTTTTGGCCGCTCGGCCAGGTTTTCACGGAATTGAGACATGGACATTTCGCGCACCGAACAGCGCATTCTCCACCTGCTCGCCCAGGGCGGGCGCATCGAAGTCGAAAAGAACGAGAAGAGACGGATCGAGGCGATCCGTTGCCTGACCCGCGACGGCTGGCGCTATCCCGACCTCGATCTGGCGCTCTTCCGCAAGCTCAAGCGCAAGCGGGCGATCGCCTCGTCGGAAAGCGGACCCTATCGCATCACGCGGCGCGGGCTCGAACTCGTGCGCGCGGAACTGGACAACCGGTAACGAGCAGGCCGGCACGCCGGATGGCTTGCGTGCCGGCCTTGGACCGTCGCTACCGCGCCACAGGCAAACCGTCAGAACTTCAGCTTCACGCTGCCGGAAACGGCGCTGACGAGATCGTCGCCGAAGTCATAGGCGACGTCGGTGCCGTAGCTGATGCCATCGCTCTCCACCACGCCGGAAGAACCGCTGGTCAGGATGCCGACCGAGCCGCCCAGCCTGAATTCGAGATTCTGGTTGGGCGTGTAGGAGCCGCCGGCGCTGAGCAGCCAGGTGTCGGTCTGGGTGCCGAGCCCGGTCGAGGTGCCGCGGTCCCAGGTGATCGAGGCGGCGCCGCTCAGCTTGTCGGTGAAGGCGTGGCCGATACCGGCCTGCACGGTCCAGCCGTCGCGATAGAGCAGGTCGAGAGAGGTCGCCCGGTTGGTGGGAGTACACGTTGGCTGACCGACCGGGCAGAATAGAATGCTTTGCAAGACGCTCCAGTCAACCCACTTGACAGAGCCGAAAGCCAGCCAACCAGGGGCGATGCCGGACTGCACTTTCAACTCGACGGACTGCGGCATTGAGGCCGTCCCAACGACGTCGGTCACCCTGCCCAATATTGGATTAAGAGGGGGCAACTGGGTGAGATCCAGCGTGCCGGTTATGTCTCCAAGGTCAACCTCGGAGTTATAGACAAGGCTCGCCCTAAAGGCGATTTCCTCGATTTCATAAGCCACACCAGCGCGCCAGCCGACACCATCTCCGCCGAGTTCAAGACGACCGTTGCCGGTAAAGATGCCTATGGGCGTCGGAACCACAACAAGCCGCTCCTTGAAGCCATCCACTTCTTGATAGAATGCGCCGCCAATGAAGCGTATTTGTCCTTTACCAAGATCGGTACGATAGGAACACGTAGCGGCGTAATTGTCGCTGTTGACCTTTGTCTCGATATTGTTATTGGCGCCCACCCAGTCCGCACCAGGCGCCGAATGGGCGCCCCAAGGCTGCGAATAGTCTATCATACAGTCAACGGCTTCGGCTGCGCCGAACTTCATTCCGATACGAGGAACCCAGTAATCCTCGGTATCGCGTACTCCATCCGTTGCTCCGCTGGCCAGCGGATTGGCGCTGACGACATTGTTCAATTCCCTCTGCGGCATGATGTAGGCGGCCGTCGCGTCCGCGGCGAAGCGCGACGGGTCGAACAGAAGATCGATGTTGTAGCCGCCGCGTTCGAGACCTCCGGCCAGTGCCGAACCGACGGAAGCCATCGATACGCACCCGGCCCCGACCAGCGCGGTCACAAGTGTTTTTCTCATTGAAAGTCTCTCCCCAGGGTCTCCCCGGCAACCTTGAGCGAAATCCGGGCGGGCGTGCAACTCGGTTTTTCCACCCGGCGGCGGCGCGGCCTCGAGCATTATCCGCAGGCCCTGCCGCAGAGGTCGAAAATCGGCCGATTTTGGCGCCGATTCGTTTGAAAATGATAGAAAAACGCTTGGCGGTGGCCAAAAATCCGGCCGATTTCCCCGCTTTTCGCCCGTCTGTCGCATTGTGGCAACATTCGGGCGAAAAATGTGCGCCGCGGCGCCTTACTTTGCGGAAGTTCTGGCGCCGCGCCGAGCTTTCGGGCAAGAACGGTGCGCCGAATCGGCGACCGTTCCGCGTTCAGCCGCCGGTATCCCGCACCCGCGACAGCGCCGTTGCCAGCTTCTCTTGGATCGCCTGGTATTCGGCCAGCTTCTCCCGCTCCGCCTCGACCACTTCCGGCGCCGCATTGGCCACGAAGCGCTCGTTCGACAGCTTCTTGTGCAGCCGCGCGATCTCCTCGGTCACCCTGGCGAGCTCCTTCTGCAGCCTGGCGGATTCGGCGGCGAGGTCGATCAGTCCGCCGAGCGGCAGGCAGATCGTCGCCTCGCCGAGCACGATCTGGGCGGAGGCGGCCGGCGGCGCATCGGCATGCGCCACGGCGTCGACACGCGCCAGCCGCTTGATCGCCGCGTCGTGGCGCACCAGCCGCTGGCGGGTCGTGGCGTCGGCGCCGACCACGACCAGCGGCGCGACCGCGCCCGCCGGCACGTTCATCTCCGAGCGGACCGAGCGGATGCCGGAAACCAGCTCGATGAGCCAGTTGATCTCCGCCGCCGCGACATGGTCCTCGAACTCCGGCTCCGGCCAGCGGGCGTGGCAGAGCAGGGTCGGCCGTTCCCGCCCCTCGCCGGCGGTGACCGCCCACAACTCCTCGGTCATGAACGGCATCATCGGGTGCAGCAGCTTGTAGATCTCGTCGAGCACGAAGGCGGCGACCGCCTGGCTCTCCGCCTTGGCCGCCTCGTCCGTGCCGGTGAAGATCGGCTTCAGCAGCTCCAAATACCAGTCGCAGAACTCGTTCCAGACGAAGCGGTAGGCCGCCCCCGCCGCCTCGTTGAAGCGATAGCTGGTGATGCCCTCGGTGATGGCACGGGCCGCGCGCGTCAGCTCGGTCAGGATCCAGCGGTTGACCGTCAGCTTGGCGTCCTGCAGCCAGACGTCGTCGTTGCGGGCGACCCCGTTAATCGCGGCGAAGCGCGTGGCATTCCACAGCTTCGTGCCGAAGTTGCGGTAGCCGGCGATGCGGGCCGGATCGAGCTTCACGTCCCTGCCCTGCGCGGCCATGATGGTCAGCGTGAAGCGCAGCGCGTCGGCGCCGTATTCGCTGATCAGGTCGAGCGGGTCGATGACATTGCCCTTCGACTTCGACATCTTGGCGCCGCTCTTGTCGCGCACCAGCGCATGGACATAGACCGTGTGGAACGGCTCCTCGTCCATGAAGTGCAGGCCCATCATCATCATGCGGGCGACCCAGAAGAAGATGATGTCGAAGCCGGTCACCAGCACGTCGGTCTGGTAGTAGGTGGCAAGTTCCTTGGTCTTGTCCGGCCAGCCCAGCGTCGAGAATGGCCACAGCGCCGAGGAGAACCAGGTGTCGAGCACGTCCTCGTCGCGGATGAGGATCTCGCCCGGCTTGAAGTTCTCCAGCTTGTCCTCGACCCAGGCCTTCCACGGCCCTTCCAGCGCGAGGTAATATTCGATCGCCGCGTCCAGCGCCTCCTGCTCGGTCTTCTCGACGAAGACATGCCCGTCGGGGCCGTACCAGGCGGGGATCTGGTGGCCCCACCACAATTGCCGCGAGATGCACCAGGGCTGGATGTTCTCCATCCAGTCGAAATAGGTCTTTTCCCAGGTCTTCGGCACGAAGCGGGTGGCGCCGTCGCGCACCGAGGCGATGGCCGGTTTCGCCAGCTCGGCCGCGTTCACGTACCATTGGTCGGTCAGGAAGGGCTCGATCGGCACGCCGCCGCGGTCGCCATGCGGCACGGCGTGGCGGTGCGGCTCGACCTTGGCGAGGAAACCGCCCTCCTCCATGATCTGGACGATGAGCTTGCGCGCCTCAAAGCGGTCGAGCCCGTCGAGCTGGTCCCACAGCCGCGCGCGCTCCGGCGTGACGTCCAGGCCGGCGAGGAAGTCGTCATTGTCCTTCAGCGCGACCCGCGCCTCGACGGTCAGGATGTTGATCGCCGGCAGCTTTTGGCGGCGGCCGACCTCGAAGTCGTTGAAGTCGTGCGCCGGCGTGATCTTGACCGCGCCGGTCCCCTTTTCCGGGTCCGAATACTCGTCGGCGACCACGGGAATCCTGCGGCCGACGATCGGCAGCACCACCTCGCGGCCGACGAGATCGCGATAGCGCTCGTCGCCGGGGTGGACGGCAACGCCGGTGTCGCCCAGCATGGTCTCGGGCCGGGTCGTCGCGACGGTTATGTAGGTCGCCGGGTTTTCCGGGTCGAAGACGGCGTCGGCGACGGGATAACGGAAATGCCAGAGGTTGCCGTCGACCTCCTTCTGCTCGACCTCCAGGTCGGAGACGGCCGTCAGCAGCTCGGGATCCCAGTTGACCAGCCGCTTGTCGCGATAGATGAGCCCTTCCTTGTAAAGGCGCACGAAAACTTCGAGAACGGCTTCCGACAGGCCCTCGTCCATGGTGAAGCGCTCGCGCGACCAGTCGCAGGAGGCGCCGAGCCGCTGCAGTTGATGCATGATCGAGCCGCCCGACTGCTCCTTCCAGGTCCAGACCCGGCTGACGAACTCGTCGCGGCCGATGTCGCGGCGCGAGATGCCGCTGGCGGCAAGCTGGCGCTCGACCACCATCTGCGTGGCGATGCCGGCATGGTCCATGCCCGGCTGCCACAGCACGTTCTTGCCGCGCATGCGCTCGAAGCGCACGAGCACGTCCTGCAACGTGTTGTTGAGCGCATGGCCCATATGCAGCGAGCCGGTCACATTGGGCGGCGGGATGACGATGGTGAACGGCTCGGCGCCGGGCTCGGAGCCCGCGCCGGCGCGGAAGGCGCCCTCCGCTTCCCAGCGTTCGGCGATCCGCGGCTCGACGGCCTTCGCGTCATAGGTCTTTTCAAGCATGGGGCGCCCGCGCTTCTGCGATTGGTGGAAAGTCCGCTCTAAAGCGGAAGGGTCTGGCCAAGTCAACCGCCAGCGCCTCAGGCAGTTCCCTTCGACGACGCACATCCGGCGAATGACCGCGGTTCCAGCCGTTCTATCAGTTCCAGCGGCGCACGTGCTCGACGAGGGCCCGCAGCTTCGGCGCCATGTTGCGCCGCTGCGGGTAATAGAGGAAAAACCCCGGAAAGGGCGGTAAAAACTCCTCGAGCAGCCAGACCAGCTCGCCTCTGTCCACATAGGGCTGGAACGTCTCGCGCGGCGCGAAGGTGATGCCGGCGCCGCACAGCGCGGTCCGCAGCATCAGGCGAAGATCGTTGGTGGTGACCTGCGGCTCGACCGCAACGTCGAAGGCGGCGCCGTTCTCCTCGAATTCCCAGCGGTGCGGCGCGACGTTGGGCGCGCGCCGCCAGCCGATGCAGCGATGGTGGACCAGTTCGCGCGGATGGGTCGGCGCGCCATGCGCCGCAAGATAGGTTGGCGCCGCCACCACCGCTTCGCGCTGGTCGCCGGTCACCGGCACGGCGATCATGTCCTGCTCGATCACCTCGCCGAGCCTGACGCCGGCGTCGAAACCGGCCGCCACGATATCGAACTCCTCGTCCGTCACCGTCACGTCGATGGTCACGGCCGGATAGGCCTCGGCAAAGCCGGCGAGCAGCGGCCCCGACAGGAAGGTCTCGGCGATCGAGGTGACCGCCAGCTTCAACAGCCCCCGCGGCTGGTCCTCGGCCGCCACACGTTCCAGCGCGCCCATTATGTCGGACATGGGCCGCGAAAGGGCGGCGCGCAGCCGCTCGCCGGCCTCGGTAAGTCGCACCGAGCGCGTGGTGCGCGTCACCAGCGTCACGCCGACGCCATCCTCCAGCCTGCGGATGCCCTGGCTCACGGCCGAGCGTGTCACCCCCAGACGGTCGGCTGCGGCGCGGAAATTGGCTTCCTCGGCGACGGCCTGGAACAGCGGCAAGAGGTTCATGTCGACGTTCATCGTCAAGCCTGACTAACCATCCAGTCAATAAACGGATAGATACCCGCGACAGCCGCAAAGGTCCATCTCTCCCGTGAAGGGATGAAAGGGAGCAGACACATGGACAAGATCATTCTGGTCACCGGCGCCTCGGGCGGCATCGGCGAAGGCATCGCCCGCGAGCTTGCCGCCCATGGCGGCAAGGTGCTGCTCGGCGCGCGCCGTCGCGACCGCGTCGAGGCCATCGCGGCCGAGATCCGCGCAGCCGGCGGCACTGCGGAGGCGCGCGCGCTCGACGTTACCGACCGTGCCTCCATGGCCGATTTCGCGCAGGCCGCGCTCGATCTCTGGGGCCGCATCGACGTCCTGGTGAACAATGCCGGCGTGATGCCGCTCTCGCCGCTCTCCGCTGGAAAGCACGACGAATGGGAGCGCATGGTCGACGTCAACATCAAGGGCGTGCTGTGGGGGATCGGCGCGGTGCTGCCGATCATGGAGCGGCAGGGCGCCGGCCAGATCATCAATATCGGCTCGATCGGCGCGCTGCAGGTCGTGCCGACCGCAGCAGTGTACTGCGCCACGAAATTCGCCGTGCGCGCCATTTCCGACGGGCTGCGCCAGGAAAGCACGAACATCCGCGTCACCTGCGTCAATCCCGGCGTCGTCGAAAGCGATCTGGCCTCGACCATCACCCATGAAGGAACCAAAGCGCTGATGGGCGAATATCGCGCCATCGCCCTGCAGCCGGCCGACATCGCGCGCGCCGTGCGGCAGGTGATCGAGGCGCCGGACAGCGTCGACACCACCGAGATCACCATCCGCCCGACCGCCTCCGCCAACTGATGCGGTGCCAGCCCAGCGGCCTTGGCCGCGGCCATTCCCTAACCCCTTCGAAGAAAGGACCCGACCGATGACGTCTTTGCGACTGACGCACCCCCTCGCCCGTCCCCTCCGCGCCCTTTTGGTCGCTTCGGCTCTCGTCATAGCCACGACGGCCGCCCGCGCCGATCAGGCGGATACGGCCACCCGCAACGAAGCGGTGGTGCGAAAGGCCTTCGACAATTGGCGTGCCGGCGGCAATGTCTTTGCCGAGTTGCTGGCCGCGGACATAAAGTGGACCATTCACGGGTCGGGACCGGCGGCCGGCACCTATGCCGGGATGGAGAATTTCGTCGAACGGGCCGCGGCTCCGCTGACCAGCCGTCTCGCGACCCCGATCGTTCCCGAGGTCCATGGCATCTGGGCATCGGGCGACACCGTGATCGTCCGCTTCGACGGCTCGGCCACCACGACTTCGGGCGCACCTTACGCCAACCAGTTCGTCTGGATCTTCCGGATGAAGGACGGCCGCGTCGCCGAGGCCGAAGCCTTCCTCGATCTCGTCGCCTATCAGACCGTCGTCGAAAACAACGCGCCGCGCGCGGATTGAAAAACCCTCGTTCGGCAGCGCTGGTTCATTCGGCGCTGCCCATCCAATCATCGGGAGACGGAAGATGAAAAAGCCCTTGGCAACGCTTGTCGCAATGGCCCTGCTCGGGCAGCCTGTTGCAGCACAGGAGACGGCCGCGACGGCTGATCACCCCTATGTCGGCATGTGGGTCACCGAAGACGGTCACATCCGCCACGAACTGCTGCCCAACAACCGCTATGTCGAGGCGCGCGGCACCCGCGAACGCGCCTATGAAGGCCGTTACGAGGTGACCGGCGACCACATCGAATATTGGGACGACACCGGCTTCACCGCGGACGGCGATTTCATCGACGGCGTGCTCCACCACGGCGGAATGGTGCTTTACCGGCGATAATCCGGTAGCTTGTCGCCAACGCCGCCGCTTTCCTGAGTGAGGCGTCGTTGCCGACGCCCTTCACCGGGCTCAGGCGCCGCGGGCGATCCGCTCGATCTCCTCGCGGACGAGCCGCTCGACCAGCGTCGGCAAATTGTTGTCGAGCCAGTCCTGCAGCATCGGCCGCAGCATTTCCTCCGCAATTTCGTCCAGGCTCTTGCGGTTGCGTGCCGCCAGGGCCTCCGACAACTCGCCGAAGGCCGCCGCGACCTGCCGCTCGGTCTGGTCGGAAATGATGGCGGGCCGGGCCAGTTCGGCGGAAAAGGCCGGAGCCTCGTCCGGCTCGTCGATCTCCGCCGCCGGATGGTCCGCCTCGGCGGAGGGCGCCTGCGCCGACGCGATGTCGCGCAGCACGGCGTTGGCGACGTCGTCCATGTCGAAATCAGCCTCGCCTGCCGCCTCGACAGACTCCGGCTCGGAAATTCCGAGCCGCCAGGCATCGACGCTATCCTCCGACGGACCGTCGCCGGCCGTGGCCGGCGGCTCGATTTCAGCAGCGGTGGAAGCCTCGTCGAAGGTCGCCGCCTCGAATTCGGCAGCCTCGGAGGCGCGCTCGGCGACCTCGCGTGCCGCTGCGCGGTCCGCCATCACCTGTGCCTGCACGTCGGCCATCGTGAAGGTCTCGCGCGCTTCCGGAAAAATCCCGGCTTCGCCGCGCGGAGCACTCCGAAAGGCCTCCACGGCGATCACCGAAGCCTGGTTGGCAGCCGGAGCCGCTTCGGCGAGGCCTTGCGGGGCGGCGATGTCGTTGTCGGGTCGCACCACCGGATCGTCGCCGCGGCGGACCGAATCGCTGTCCTCGATTATCCTGCGGATGGAAGCCAGGATTTCTTCCATCGAAGGTTCGCGCTGCGCGCTGCCCAATTGTGCCATCGTCACATCCGCCGCCTTTGTGACCTGTTGCCTGGGCTGCTCCCCACGAACAGCCCACGAATCATGACAACAGCCTAGCCGAGGCGGGGGGCAGCGAGAATCCCCAAAGACGGTTTCGCAGGAATTTCAACAGGCAAGGGCAGGGCGCGCGAGGCGCGCCCTGAAGGAGCGCGTCAGCGGCCGTCGGGCGTGCGCAGGCCGAACCACTTGTCCTTGACGGCCTTGTAGTGCTCCTGCGGCTTGTATTCGGCCACTCTTAGGCCGAGCCGCTGCGAGTTGAGCGCGCCGATCGCCGAAAGAATGGCGTAGCTGCCGACCACCACGTCGCGCTCCGCATTGGCGAGGTTGATCTGCGCGGTGATCACGTCGGCCTGCGCGTCGAGCACGTCGAGCGTGGTGCGCTGGCCGACATTGCGCTCCTCGATCACGCCGTTCAGCGCGAGCTGGCTGGCAGAGACGACCTCGCGGTTCGCCTGGACGTTCTCGCGCGCGGCGACATAGGCCGTCCAGGCAGAGGTGACCGCCTGGCGGACATCGTCGCGCCGGACGTCGACGTCGATGCGCGCCTGGCCCAACGTCTCCTTGGACTGGCGGATCTCCGCCGAGGTCCGGCCGCCCGTATAGATCGGTATCGTGAGCGAGGCGCCGATGCTGGCCGAGGTGTTGCCGTTGTCGGTGGTTTGGAGGGGTTCGGTGCTCGTAAAGCCTGTTCCGACGCTCGCCTGGCCCGTTACCCGCGGCAGCAGGGCGCCCTCGGCGGACTTCACCTGGAAGCCGGCGGCATCGACAAGATGTTCCGAGGCAAGAATTGCGGGATGCTCCGCAGCAGCCATCGCATAGGCCGCCTCGGCCGACCTGGGCAGGAGCTTCGCCAGCGGCGCGGCGGCCTGCAGATTGCCCGGCTCCTCGCCGACGATCTGACGGTAGGCCGCGGCGCTGGCCTGCGCCTGCGCACGCGCGGCGCTCAGCTGGGCGACGGCCGAGGAGCGGCTGGCGTCGGCCTGCGCGACGTCGGTGCGCGTGCCCTCGCCGACCTCGAGGCGCGACCGGGCGGCACGCGCCTGCTCGTTGAGGAATTCGAGATTCTGCTCCGTCAGCACCGCGATCCGGCGGTCGCGGATCACGTCCATATAGGCGCTGGCCGCGTCGAACAGCGTATTCTGCTCGCTGTTGCGCAGGCTCTCGAAGGAGGCACGCACCTGCGCCTCGGCCGCGGCGACATTGTTCCTGGTCTGGAAGCCGTCGAACAGCATCTGCTGCAGCTCGATACCGAACGAGCCGGTGGTAATGCGCGGGCTCGAGTTCGGAAGTACCGACAGCCTGGGATTACGCCTGGTCGACGTATAATCGATGCTGCCGGTGGCGGCGATCGTCGGCCGGTAACCGGACTTGGCGATCGCGACATTCTCGTCGGTGACGCGCGCGCCGGCGCGCGCCGAGTTCAACGTCGAGTTGAACTGATAGGCCTTGGTCAGCGCGCCGAGAATCGTCTCGGCGGAGGCCGTCGCGGCCGACAACGCGGTCGCGGAGAGGAGGACGGCGGCGAACAGTGACTTGCGAAACAACAGCACAGACTTTCCCTCTACCGCAGCGGCAAAAAGCCCTTCCGCCCGGATTATCCGGAGCGGTCGCGCATGCGGCCGCCACGCACCCGTTGCCCGATCCCCGCTTTGGCAGGGTTGTGCAACCACTACTCTAGACTGCGAGCCACCATCCCCGACTGCGTCAGAACTGAAATGTATAAGCCCGCTCGAAGCCCGGCAATGGCTTAATTGCCGTGTTGAAGACGCTGCGGCCAGTGACCACGCCGTTCCACTTGGAATAGAGCCGTGCCTTGCCGGCGTTGCCGCGGCCTTCGACCGCGACCAGCCGCCCGCCTTCCCTGAGCTGCGCGAACAGCGCCTCGGGCAGTTGGTCGACCGATCCGCCGACCAGGATCGCATCGTAGGGCGCTTCGGCGCCGTAGCCTTCCGGCAGCGGGCCGCGCACGACGGCGACATTGTCGAAACCCAGCCGCGTGAGATTCTCGGACGCCAGATCGGCAAGCATCGAATCGGTTTCGAGGGCGATGACGGAACTGGCGAGCCGCGACAGCACCGCGGCCGAATAGCCGGTGCCGCAGCCGATATCGAGCACGAAATCCGACGGCGCGATGTCGCAAAGCTGCACCAGCTTGGCGAAGGGCGACGGCTCCATGAGGTAGCGCGGAGGATTGCCGCCCTGCGCGGGAGCGACCTCCACGTCCTCGTCGATATAGGCGAGGTTGCGCTTGGCTTTGTCGAGAAACTCCTCGCGCGGCACCGTGAGCATGGCGGCGAGCAGTGCCTGGTTGTTCACGTCGGTCGTGCGCAGCTGGCCGTCGACCATCCGTATCCGGCGCTGGGCGTAGTCTGCTTCCATGTCGAACCGGTCCGTCCCTGGCGCCGCGGGGCGCGTATTCATCGAAACGCACGGCTTCGACGCAGGCGGGGCGCCGAAAGCGATGGAGGCCTCGCCCGGAATCGAACCGGGGTGCAAGGATTTGCAGTCCTCTGCGTAACCACTCCGCCACGAGGCCAGACCGCCGTGCGTTCTGTGCCTGCTCAATAGGTTAACCGACCGGGCCGGGTCAAGTGACAGCGCAGCAGGGAAAGCATCCCTTTCACATCATTCGGCGAAACGGGGTGGCCGACGTGTTTTTTTCGCATCACCTGATTAAATCCGCATCCGCCGCTGGATTCGTCCGGGAAAGCCTCCCGCCGCAGCGGCTTGAGAGGGCGTGACCGGGTCTCCGGCTGGGCAAGGAAACCGCGCCGGCCGACCGTGACCCGCGACCGTCGCGGTGATTCGAGCCCGTGTCGGGTCAGGCTCTGTCGGAATTCCGCTCAAGGCCGTCGCCGCCGCCCCCACCAGACCGCACCACGGCGACGCACACGGCGCACGGAGGCGAACTCGTAGGAAAGCACCAGCAGCCCGAGCGGGACCATCCAGAAGCCCAGTATCGGCAGGAAGCCGAGCACGCCGCCGACGATGAGCAGGACGCCGATCGCGATCCGCAAGGGGCGCGACTTCGGCATGCGTAGCTCGCGACCAAAAACGGAGATCGTCCGATGCGCCTGCCGGTGCCTTTCCTTGTGCTGCGGTTTTCCGTCCATCGACCGTCTCGTTTTGCGCCGCCGTCTTCGATCGCGACGGCCTCCGCCAGCCGCATTCTCTGATTCCGCGTGCTCCGCCGTTCACATAGGACAGCAAATCGATCAAAAAAATGCCCAACGGCGCTTTGCAAAGCCGAAACGGGTTTGCTATAGCCAGCCGCGTTGCTGAACGAGCACCTGTTCCCCGGTAGCTCAGCGGTAGAGCAACCGGCTGTTAACCGGTTGGTCGCTGGTTCGAATCCGGCCCGGGGAGCCACTCCTTCCGAAAATCGATACGGCCCGCATGGAAATGCCATCCCGGCTGGCATTGATCGCTCGCCCGGAAAGATGCCCCATTTCCGGGATTTCTGGCCGATGGCCCATCGGTCCGCTCCCGGGTCATGCGACGGCATCAATTGTTTACGAGCGGTGGAACTGCCGCGTGCCGATGACAGTTGGTCGCAGGTGCGTTACCGAAGGTCACAGAACGATGGACCGGAGATCGGCGGAGCCGTCGTATTCTCCCTGGCGACTGTCGTAGCAGCCACGGCGTTGGCGCTTTATGCGGCCAGCATGGGGGTGTTCGACAGGCAGCCGGCCGGACGGTTGCATCTGGCGTCGATGGTTTCGGTCCCTCCGCCGCCGCAAGACAGTGCCGGCATCGATGGGATCACCACGTCCTCGGTTGCCGCCAGGGCGCCGGCCCGCCCCGATTGCAACGTCGTTGCCTGCGCCAGGGCCTATCGCAGCTTCACGCCGTCCGACTGCACGTTCCAGCCTTTCGACGGCCCCCGCCGTCTTTGCCGGAAGTAATGGGGCGTTTTACCACGCTTTCTGCTTGCCGTGCGGTGTAGGCACCGACAAGACGCCGAAACATAATATTTTTCAGCCATCGTGCCCCTGTCGCGATCCGTTAACCCGACATTTAGCGGTTGCGGAACACAAATGGAACAGATAGTGTTTGTTCTGGTTTTGTTTTGACGCGATTCCGGATGGGGCCAAGATGCTGACGCGCAAGCAATACGAACTCCTGCTCTTCATCCATGAGAGGCTGAAGGAGTCCGGCATTCCTCCCTCCTTCGACGAGATGAAGGAGGCGCTCGACCTGGCGTCGAAATCCGGCATCCACCGTCTGATCACCGCGCTCGAGGAGCGCGGCTTCATTCGCCGCCTGCCCAACCGGGCTCGCGCGCTGGAGGTGATCCGCCTGCCCGATACGATCGCGCCAGGGCTCGCTCCCGCGCGAAAATTCTCGCCCAGCGTCATCGAAGGCAGCCTCGGCAAGCGTCCCGCCGAGCCGGCGCGGGCGCCCGTCGCCAGCAACGACGACGAGGCCGGCCCCGGCGTCTCCGTCCCGGTCATGGGCCGCATCGCCGCCGGCGTGCCGATCGACGCCATCCAGCATCGCACGCATTCCATCATGATCCCTCCGGAAATGCTGTCGGGCGGCGAGCACTATGCGCTGGAGGTCAAGGGCGACTCGATGATCGAGGCCGGCATCCTCGACGGCGACACGGTGATCATCCGCAATGCCAACACCGCCAACCCCGGCGAGATCGTGGTGGCGCTGGTCGACGACGAGGAGGCGACGCTGAAGCGTTTCCGCCGCAAGGGCGCCTCCATTGCGCTGGAGGCGGCCAACCCCGCCTATGAGACGCGCATCTACGGGCCGGACCGCGTACGGGTCCAGGGCAAGCTGGTCGGCCTGATCCGGCGTTACTGATTTTTCGGCGGGCGGACCTCAGGGCCGGCCGGAGGTCTCCCCGGCATCGGCACCGGACGACGGTTTGGGCGAGGAATCGGGAACGATCGGGACGCGGTCCACGCCATCGCTGTCGGCAGTGGCAGCTCGGCTATCCGTTGCTGCCCTCGCAGGCACGTCCGTTCCGGCGGGTGCCAGTGGGTCCTGCGGCTTGCCCTGCTTGCCCCGGCGATAGGGCGGCAGCCCGCGTGCTTCGCGTGAGAAGACGCGATGGCCGTGCCATGGCCGCTCCGGCAGGCCGATGGCGAAGTCGATTTGCGGCGGTCCCGCGCCGGGCGTGAGAAAAACGGCGGCGCTCCCCGAGCGCGCAAGGTCGCGCCTCGTCACCACCGCAAGTCTTTCATCGGCGCATTTCAGCGGAACGGCCGCGTCGTCGAGCACGATGACGGCAGCGAAGGCGCAGGCGCGCCGGGCCTCCTCCGCATCTGCGGTGTGGACGACGACCGCCCCCGACATAAGGCGCGCGGCGCAACCGGCAGGCCCGCACAGGAAGCCGCCGCCGTCGCGGGCGGCAAGCGCGATCGATTCGAGGGTTGGCCCGTCCGCCTCGCTTCCGGCCGTTTTTTCGTTCCGTGCGGCGGCCGGCGGGACATCGTCGATCGGGTCGCCCTGCCGTGGCCGGTTTCCGCCGGTCTCGCGCTTGTCGGCGGTCGGCCCAGGCCGCTCGACGATGCGTTGTGGTTTGTGCACCGCCCTTCCCTCGAGAGCCCGCTGCCAGTTCTGGGCAGTGAAGGCGTTGGCGCGCGTTCGGTTGACGGCAAGCCCGTCTTGCGCGTCGAGCAGTCCGACCAGGGCGCCGTCCTCGGAAACCAGGACATCCGGCGGCCTGACATTGTCGAGCGTCAGCAGGCCGGCAAGGGCGAAGGGAAGTGCCGCCAGCCTCAGCCATGTGGTGGCGACCGTGGCAATCACCAGGGCGAGCGTCAGCAGCAGCACGGAACCAACCGAGATCAGGCCGACCGCATCCACCGGCGAGCGCCGTGAAAACCACTCGGCCACCGCCACCATCGCGGAAATCCCCTTGCCCATCAGATCGAGGAAAGGTCCGTCCAATCCGAACGGCATCGCCGCGGCGGCAAGGACCGCCGCCGGCATCACCACCACGGAGACGATCGGCATGGCCACCAGATTGGCGCCGAGGCTGAGCGGAGCGATGCGCTGGAAGTGGTAGGCGCCGTAGGCCGTGGTGGCGAGGCCGGCGACCAGCGAGGTAACGAACAGCCCGACGGCTATCCCGACGGTCCGGCGCAGCGCCATGGCCGCGAACGATGGCTGCGCCGGCATGGTCCCCGCCTCCGCGTTGCGCCGCTCGCTCCACCAGGCATAGGCAGCGACCAGCGCCGCGGTCGCGGCAAAGGACATCTGGAAGCTCGGGCCGACCACTTCGTGCGGCGTGAGCACGAGCACGATGATCGCCGAGATGGCGAGATTGCGCATGGTCAGCGCCGCGCGGTCGCACAGCACGGCAACGAGCATCACAGCCAGCATCAGGAAGCTGCGCTGCGCCGCGACCTCGCCGCCGGAGATGGCGAGATAGCCGGCGACCGCCGCCAGGCCGCCCGCGGCGGCGTATTTCTTCACCGGCCGCCGCGACGCAAATCCCGGAAACAGGGCCATCCCCGCGCGCAGCGCCCCGATGACCACGCCGGCGACCAGCGCCATGTGCAGGCCGGAGATCGAAATCACATGGTAGAGCCCGGTGCGCCGCAGCGCCTCGCTGGTCTCGTCCGGGATGCCGGCGCGCACGCCGACCATCAGCGCCGCGGCAATCTCCCCTTCCGCCCCCGCGACCCGCTGCCGGACTCGCTCGGCAAACCGGTTGCGGACGTTCTCCAGCGCTGCCGTGAACCGCCCGGCCAGGCTCGCGGTCCGCGAGGAGGCCAGCTCCGGCCCGCTCATGAAGAAGCCGCTCGCGCCGATCCCGTCGAAATAGCTTTCGAAGGAGAAGTCGTAGCTGCCGGGCCGCACCGGTCCCGACGGCGGGCGCAGCCGCACCAGGCCGCTCACCGTCGAGCCCACCGCGACACCTTCGGGCAGCTTGCGCGCCGTGGCGCGGATACGCTGCGGCGCATAGCGCAACCGCGGGCGCTCGGTCGACGCGACGTCGATCGTCAGGCGTACCCGGCCATTGGCCAGCCGGTCGAGACCAGTCACATAGCCATTGACGCGCGTGGCGACTTCGCCACCGAGCATGGCCGTCCCCGCGCGCCAGGTCTCTACCTTTCCCAGCAGCGCGCCGAGGCAGACCAGCAGCACCGCAAGGACGGGCAGCCGCCATGCGGCGGCACGAGGGCCGAACGTCATCGCCGCGATCATGGTCGCCGTCGCGGCCAGCAGAAGGCGGCCGTCGGGTTCAAAGGAAATCTGGAAATAGAGGAGCGCACCAACGGCGAGGAAGACGGGCACGAGCAGAAAGAGGGTTCCGCGTTCGACCTCGAGCGTGGCGGCCGATTCCGCGGCATGGAATGCTATCGGAAGCGCCGTCCGTGCCTTGCCCGCGATGATGAGGAATGGTCGTCCGGTCCGCCGCGAGTTGACGGGAAGGCGCGGAAAAGGTGCGACCGCGGCCACCTCCTGCGGCGGCTGGCTTGCGCCGCGCAGCAGAAGCCGCTCGTCCCAGTCGCCCGCGGATGTGTCCGCCATGGCTCCACCCCGGCGCCAAGGCAAGCCTGCCGGCTTTCTCCGGCCTTGCGCCCCCGACCTTCTATGCTACATGAACGCCGACCGATTTCCACGCATCCGCCGCACGGGACTGCCGGGCGGCGGCAGCGCTTTGCCGAGAGGCCGATGTCCAAGCCCGTCGTCACCCGTTTCGCCCCCTCGCCTACCGGCTATCTGCATATCGGCGGAGCCCGCACGGCGCTGTTCAACTGGCTCTATGCCCGCCACACCGGCGGCACGATGCTGCTCAGGATCGAGGACACCGACCGCGAGCGCTCGACGGAGTCGGCGACGGCGGCGATCCTCGACGGGCTGACCTGGCTCGGCCTCACCTGGGAGGGCGAGCCGATCTCGCAATTCGGCCGCGCGCAGCGCCACCGCGAGGTGGCCGAGTATCTGGTGGCCAAGGGCAAGGCCTATTACGCCTACGAGACGCCGGCCGAGCTGGAGGCCATGCGCGAGAAGGCGCGCGCCGAGGGCCGGCCGCCGCGTTATGACGGCCGCTGGCGCGACGCCGATTCCTCGGAGGCGCCTGCCGGCGTCAAGGGAGCCATCCGCATCAAGGCGCCGCGCGACGGCGAGACTGTCGTGCGCGACCGCGTGCAGGGCGACGTGCGCTTTCCCAACAAGGATCTCGACGACTTCATCATCCTGCGCTCCGACGGCGTGCCGACCTATATGCATGCCGTGGTGGTGGACGATCACGACATGGGTGTCACCCACATCATCCGCGGCGACGACCACCTGACCAACGCCGCACGCCAGACGGTCATCTACGACGCCATGGGCTGGGAGGTACCGGTCATGGCGCATATCCCGCTGATCCACGGCGCCGACGGCGCAAAACTGTCGAAGCGGCACGGCGCCCTCGGCGTCGAGGCATACCGCGCCATGGGCTACCTGCCTGCGGCGCTGCTCAATTACCTGGCGCGGCTCGGCTGGAGCCATGGCGACGACGAGGTCATGTCGATCGGCGACATGGTCCGCTGGTTCGAGATCGAGGACGTCAACCGCGGTGCGGCGCGCTTCGACTTCCAGAAGCTGGAGGCGCTGAACGGCCTCTATATGCGCCGGATGGATGACGCGGAGCTGACCGAGGCACTGGTCGCCACCCTGCCCCATCTGGCGACCCCGGGCCCGCTCGCGGCCGGGATCGACGAAACGCATAAGGCAAAGCTGCTGGCGGCAATGCCGGGATTGAAGGAGCGCGCCAAGACGCTGGTCGAACTGGCGGACAGCGCTACTTACCTGTTCGCGCAGCGGCCGCTGGCAATGGACGAAAAGGCGGTGGCGCTGCTCGGCGAGCGCCCGCGCACGGTGCTGGCCGGCGCCTGGGCCGCGCTCACGGGCGTCGCCGGCGACTGGACGGCGCAGTCGACGGAGGCGGCCGTCCGCGAATTCGCGACCGCGCAGGGGGTGAAGCTCGGCCAGGTGGCGCAGCCCTTGCGCGCCGCGCTGACCGGTCGCAGCACCTCGCCGGGCGTGTTCGACGTGCTGGCGGTGCTGGGTCGAGAAGAGAGTTTGGCACGCATCGGAGATCAAATCGATTAGTCCTTCCCTGGCCTCATCAAGGGCCATTGCAACCCTTCTGCTGCGGTGCAACATTGCCGCCGCCTTCAGAAGCTCCCGGATACGGCTTGAACAGCGGGGTGAAACCGCACTCAAGTCGGCATCCACGTGGCGGCAACCAGCCGCCGCTATCCCGACCTTAAACAAAGGGGTATCCGCATGACCGAATCGACAGCGAAGCTGGAATTCAGGGGCAAGACGCACGAGCTGAAGGTTCGACCGGGCTCCGTCGGGCCCGAAGTGATCGACATCGCCTCGCTCTACAAGGACACCGGCGCGTTCACCTACGACCCCGGCTTCACGTCGACGGCCAGCTGCGAATCCGAGATCACCTTCATCGACGGCGACGCCGGCGTGCTGCTGCACCGCGGCTATCCGATCGACCAGCTGGCCGAGCACAGCGATTTCCTGGAAGTCTGCTACCTGCTGCTCTACGGCGAGCTGCCGACCAAGGCGCAGAAGGACGATTTCGACCACCGCGTCACGCGCCACACCATGGTGCATGAGCAGATGAGCCGCTTCTTCACCGGCTTCCGTCGCGACGCCCATCCGATGGCGGTCATGTGCGGCGTGGTCGGCGCGCTGTCGGCCTTCTATCACGACTCCACCGACATCTCCGATCCCTACCAGCGCATGGTCGCCTCCGTGCGCCTGATCGCCAAGATGCCGACGATTGCCGCCATGGCCTACAAGTACCATATCGGCCAGCCCTTCATTTACCCGAAGAACGACCTCGGCTACGCCGCCAACTTCCTGCACATGTGCTTCGCCGTGCCGTGCGAGGAATACAAGGTCAATCCGGTGCTGGCGCGCGCCATGGAGCGCATCTTCATCCTGCACGCCGACCACGAGCAGAACGCCTCGACCTCGACGGTCCGGCTGGCCGGGTCGTCGGGCGCCAATCCTTTCGCCTGCATCGCCGCCGGCATCGCCTGTCTGTGGGGTCCGGCGCATGGCGGCGCCAACGAGGCGGCGCTCAACATGCTGTCGGAGATCGGCACGGTCGACCGCATCCCCGAATTCATCGGGCGCGCCAAGGACCGGGACGATCCGTTCCGCCTGATGGGCTTCGGCCACCGCGTTTACAAGAACTACGATCCGCGCGCCAAGATCATGCAGAAGACCACGCATGAGGTGCTCGGCGAACTCGGCATCAAGGACGACCCGATGCTGGACGTCGCCATCGAGTTGGAGCGTATCGCGCTAACCGACGAATATTTCATTGAAAAGAAGCTCTACCCGAACATCGATTTCTATTCGGGCATCACGCTGAAGGCGCTCGGTTTCCCCACCACCATGTTCACCGTGCTGTTCGCGGTCGCCCGCACCGTCGGCTGGATCGCCCAGTGGAAGGAAATGATCGAGGATCCGCAGCAGAAGATCGGCCGGCCGCGCCAGCTCTACACCGGCCCGGCGGAACGCGATTTCGTGCCGATTGCGAAACGGTAAGAAGCGAATAGCGAGTAGGGAATAGGGCCACCTCCCTTCCCTATTCGCTACTCACTATTCCCTATTCGCTAGTTCCAGCACCACTTCCGCCGCCAGCTCTCCCGCCGGCCTGTCGGTGCGCATGCGCCGCGCGACTTCGGCAAAGCCCTGTTTCTGCCAGGCGCGCAGGGGCGTGTCGGCGAACAGGCCCTCCAGCTCGCGCGCCAGATGCAGCGGGCGGACATACTGGTTATAGTGCTCCGGCACGACGACCCGGTCGGCGATGATGTTGGGCAGCGACGCCGACCATACCGTGACCAGTCCCTGAAACACGCGGCCGACCGGATCGAGCTTGTAGCAGGATATGAAGGGCACGCCGGCCAGCGCCAGCTCGAGCGAGACGGTGCCGGACGCGATGAGCGCGGCGTCCGCCTCCCCGAAAGCCTGCCATTTGCGCTCGGCATCCAGAATGATCTCGGGGCGGTCCGGCCAGCCCGACGTGGCGTCGCGCACCCGTTCGGCGACGTGCGGCACGGTCGGCAGCAGCAGGTTCAGCCGATGGCCGCGGGCGCGAAGCTGCGCCAGCGTGTCCGCGAACGGGGCGAGCAGCCGGCCGACCTCGCTGCGCCGCGAGCCCGGCAGCACGAGAAGGTTGCGCGGCTCGCCGGGTGGCGAAACCATACGGCCCGCCTGCAGCCGCGCGGCGGTCAGGATGCCAGGATCGGTGGCGAGCCGGTGGCCGACGAATGTGCCGGGCGGGCCGCCCAGCCGCTCGAGCTCGGCCGGCTCGAAGGGGAGCAGGCACAGGATGCGGTCGACATAGGGACGCATCGCGGGTGCCCTGCCCGGCCGCCATGCCCATACCGACGGGCAGACATAATGCACGATCGGGATGGTCGGATCGGCGGCGCGGACCTTTTTGGCGACGCGTAGCGCGAATTCCGGGCTGTCGATGGTGACGAGGCAGTCCGGCCGCTCGGCGACGATGGCGCGCGCCGTCTGGCCGATGCGGCGGACGAGTCGCGGCAGGTCGCGCAGGATGGCGCCGATGCCCATCAGGGCGATCTCGGAAGTGTCGAACAGCGAGCGCAGGCCGAGTTCCTGCAGATGGCGGCCGCCGGTTCCGACAAGCGCGACATCCCTGCCGGTGGTGCGCCGCAGCGCCTCGACAAGATCGTGGCCGAGCAGGTCGCCGGACTCCTCCCCGGCGATCACGGCGATCTTCAGCGGGCGCGTATTCATGGCGTGCGCTCCCGCGGCAGGCCGACCACGAACAGGCCGAGTGCGTCGGCGCGCTCGACGAGATCGCCGACATCCAGGACCAGCGCCCGCCCGGCCTCGACGCCGATGCCGGCGAGGCCGGCGGCGTGCGCCATGTCGACCGTCGCCGGGCCGATCGCCGGTAGGTCGGCGCGCAGCTCCTGCCCGGGCTTCGCGCATTTGACCAGGACGCCGCGCGACTTGCCGGCGAGCCGGCCGTGGCTGCGCAGGGCCTTCACACGCTCCAGCAGTCCGTCGGTGCCCTCGATGCCTTCGACCGCGATCACCCGGCCGCCGATCGCCACCGTGCCCTGCCCTATGTCGAGCGCGCCGATGGCGCGCGCCGCGGCATAGGCGGCGTCGATATCCGGCCAATCGGCGGCGCGCGGCCTCTCGCGGCTCATCGGCCCTTCGACGGCGAGCAGATCCGGCACGATCTCATGGGCGCCGACGACCTTGATGCCCTCCCGCTCGATGGTGCGTATCAGGACGGTCAGCAGGCCGTCGTCGCCGCGCCGCAGCGCGGCAAGCGCCCGCGGCAGATGACGCAGCAGGGACAGGCTGGGCCGGAACTCACGCCAGGCGGGCCGGCGCCCGATGCCGCCGGCGAGCACCATATGCGTTATGCCGCGCCGTCTCAGGCTGGACAGAGCCGAGGCGAACTCGCCGAGCCCGATCTCCATGCTCTCGAAGGGTGCAAACGCCGCCCGCTGGTCCGTCTCGCCGCGCACCAGCACGACGAGCGGCGCATGGTTCTGGCGGGCGAGGCCTTCGGCGACCTCCACCGGCAGCCGGCCGCTGCCGGCCACCACCGCGACCTTGTCGCCGGAGCCGAGCTGGATGGACGGCGCCTCAGTCCTGGCCGTCGGCGTCGTCATCGGCCGCGCCTTTCAGCGGCGGGAGCGTGAACTGCCTCTTGCCGCGCGCCAGCATGAACTCGACCACGCGCATCGCATAGGGAGAATCGGCGAATTTCTCGCGTGCGGTCTCGATGTTCTCGGCAAGCGTGCGCGACCGGTCGAACAGCGTCTTGTAGGCCAGCCGCAGCTTCAGCACCTCGGCATGCGGCACGCCGGAGCGCTTCATGCCGACGACGTTCATGCCGCGCAGCACCGCGCGGTTGCCGCCCACCATGGCGTAGGGGACGATATCGCCGAGAATCATCGAGCCGCCGGCGACGAAAGCGTTGTTGCCTATCCGCACGAACTGGTGGATTGCGGTCAGCCCGCCGATGCCGACGAAGTCGCCCACCTCGCAATGGCCGGCAAGCGTCACGCCGTTGGTCAGGGTGACGTTGTTGCCGATCGAGCAGTCATGCGCGATGTGGACATAGGCGAGGAAGTGGCCGTTATTGCCAACGGTCGTCGCTCCCCGGCCGAAATCGGTGCCGGTGTTCATGCTGACGAATTCGCGGATGATGCAGTTGTCGCCGATGGTCAGCGTCGTACGCCCGCCCTTGTGGCCGGTGCTTTGCGGTGGCCCGCCGAGCACCGCCTGCGGGTGGATCGTGCAGTCGCGGCCGATCGTGGTGGCGCCGGCGACGACAACATGGCTGATCAGTTTCGTGCCGTCGCCGATCACGACGTCGGCACCGACATGGCAGAACGGGCCTATCTCGGCGCCGGCGCCGATCTGGGCGCCCGGCTCGACGACGGCAAGGGGATGGATGAAGGTTTCGGTCATGATCTCTTTGGTCAGGCCGCGCCGGCGATCATGGCGGAAATCTCGGCCTCCGCCGCCTTCGCCCCGTCGACCAGCGCCTCGCAGGCGAAGCGCCAGATGGTGCCGCGCTGCTTGAGCTTCTTCACATGGATTTCCAGCCGGTCTCCAGGCACGACAGGCTTGCGGAACTTGGCGTTGTCGATGGTCATGAAATAGACGATCGAGGGGCTGTCGGAGCCGCGGTTGCGGATGCAAATGGCACCCGCCGTCTGCGCCATCGCCTCGATGATGAGCACGCCGGGCATGACCGGCTGGCCGGGAAAGTGGCCCTGGAAGTGCGGCTCGTTGAAGGTCACGTTCTTGATGCCGACGGCCGAGTTGTCGCCGTCGATGGCGATGATGCGGTCAACCAGCAGGAACGGATAGCGATGCGGCAGGAGCTTCAGCACGCCGAGAATGTCGATCGCCTCGAGGGTGACGGCCTCAGCCATTGTCCTGCTTCCTTGCCCTAGCCTTTGTCAGCCTGCCGAGCGTGGCGATCTCGCGCATCGCCTGGCCGATCGGCTTGGCGGGATAGCCTGCCCACACCTCGCCTGCCGGAACGTCATGCATGAAGCCGCTGCGGGCCGCAAGCTGGGCGCCCGTGCCGATGCTGAGGTGATCGGCGATGCCGACCCCACCCGCCACCATCACATTGTCGCCGAAGGTCACCGAGCCGGAAATGCCCGACAGCCCGGCGATCACGCAATTGCGGCCGATGCGCACGTTGTGGGCGATCTGCACGAGGTTGTCGATCTTGGTGTTCTCGCCGATCACCGTGTCGGCGAGCGCGCCGCGGTCGAGGGTCGTGTTGGCGCCGATCTCGACATTGTCCTGGACGATGACGCGGCCGATCTGCGGGATGCGCTCGGGGCCGGCCTTGCCGATGGCGAAGCCGAACCCGTCCTGGCCGATCTTGGCGCCGGCATGCACGATCACCCGGTCGCCGAGCAGCGCATACTGGACGACGGCGTTCGGCCCGACATAGGAGTTGCGGCCGATCTTGCAGTCGCGGCCGACGACGGCGTTCGGAGCGATGATCGTACCCGCCCCGATCGCCACGCCGGCGGAGATCACCGCGCCGGCCTCGACGACGACACCTGCTTCCAGCCGGGCGCCGGGATCGACATGGGCCGCGGGCGAAATGCCGGTCTCGCCGGTCATGGCGACCGGCGACGCGGCTTCCGGATAGAGCAGCCGGCCGACCATGGCGAAGGCATATTGCGGCCGCGGCGTCACCAGGACGGCAATGCCCCCCGGGGCACGCTCGGCCACGTCCGCCGTGCACAGGATGGCGGCGGCGCGCAGCCCGTCCATCAGGGCGGCGTTGCGCTTGCCCTCGACGAACACCAGCGCACCGTCGCCGCCGGTGGCCGCGGCGGCAATGGAGTCGACCAGGGTGTTCGCCAATTCGGGTGTCTTGATCTCGGCGCCGGTGAGCGTCGCGATCTCAGATGCCGAGTAGCGACGCACCGATGCGAAGAATTCGGTTTCGGACATGCAGACCTTTGCGTCCGGGCACAGGTGCCCGGACCGCTCGTTGCTTCAGAAGCGCGTGGAGATGCCGAAGTTGAAGTTCTGCTCCTGGTCGTTGTCCTCTTTGACCACCGGCAGGGCATAGTCGACACGCAGCGGACCGAAGGGCGACGCCCAGATCAGGCCCGCGCCGACCGACGCACGCCACTTCATGCTCGAGCCGGCGACCTCGACGTCATCATTGCCGATGTCGTTGCCGTAGAGCGTCGCCGCGTCGGCGAACACGGCGCCCCGCAGGCCGAAGCTCTCCGGAATGACCGGCACCGGGAATTGCGCCTCGACCGAGGCGTTGAAGTAGGTGGTGCCGCCCAGATGGTCATCGGTATCGGCATCATAGGGACCGATGCCGTTGTATTCGAAGCCGCGGATCATACGGTCGTTGGCCTGGAAATGGTCGAAGATGCGCAGATCCGATTCGCTGCCGTAACCGGTGATGTAGCCGCCGCCGACGACCGCCAGGCCGACGATGTCATACTCTTCCGACAGCGTCTTATAGTAGGAGCCGCGGCCGGTCAGCTTGATGTACTTGGCGTCGCCGCCGATGCCGGCGAACTCGGCCGTCAGGTTGGCGTAGATACCCGAATGCGGGTTCTTCATGTCGTCGATCGTGTTGTAGATCAGCGACTGCGAGATCGACGACTTGTTCCACGGGCTGTTGTCGATGCCGTCGACGATTGCCTCCGACACGTCGCACGGATTGGGATCGCCGTCTTCCGGATCGCAATTGTCGCGGAACTCGTACTTCTCCTGCGCGAAGGTGTAGGCCGTCTGCGTCGTCAGCGCCTCGGTGATCGGCAGGCCGAAGCGCACGGTCGCGCCGGTCGTCTCGCTCTGGTAGTCGTCGTAGGTGCGCGTCTGGCGGAAGATGTCGAAGCCGGCCGCGATGCGGCGCCCGAGGAAATAGGGCTCGGTGAAGGAGAAGGTGAAGTCGCGCGACCGGCGGCCCACGCCCGCGGCGAAGCGGATGAACTGGCCGCGGCCGAGGAAGTTGCGCTCGGTGATCGAACCCTCGACCGACGGTCCAGGGGTCTGGCCGCCCGTGGTGTAGCCTGCGCCGATCGACAGTTCGCCCGTCGACTTCTCCACCAGGTCGACCACCAGCACCACCTGGTCCGGCTCGGACCCGGGCACCGTCGAGATGTCGACGCGCTCGAAGAAGTTGAGCTTCTCCAGCCGCCGCTTGGCGCGCTGGATGAGAACCTGGTTGAAGGCGTCGCCCTCGCTGACGTCGAATTCGCGGCGGATCACGAAGTCGCGGGTGCGTGCATTGCCGCGGATCTCGATGCGCTCGATATAGGTGCGCGGGCCCTGATCGATGGCGTAGGTGACCGCGATCGTATGGTTCTCGAAGTTGCGGTCGCCGCGCGGGGTGACCTGCGCGAAGGCGTAACCCTGGCCGGCCATCTGCTCGGTGAGCGCGATGATCGAATCCTCGACGTTCTTGGCGCTGTAGCCGTCGCCGCTATGCGTCGTCACCAGCGACTGAAGCTTCGTGGTGTCCACGTCGGGAATGGTGCTGTCGATGGAGATGTCGCCGAAGGTGTAGCGAGCGCCCTCTTCGACGGTGATGGTGATGGTGTACTGGTTGGACGCCTCGTCCAGCTCGCCGATCGCCGAGATCACCTGGAAGTCGGCGTAGCCGCGATTGTAATAGAAGCGCCGCAGCAGCTCCTCGTCGGCGCGCAGGCGCTGTTCGTCATAGATGTCGTCGCGCAGCAGGAACGACAGGAAGGTCGAGCGCTTGGTGGCGATGACGTCGGACAGCCGGCGGTCGCCGAAGGCGTTGTTGCCGACGAAATTGATCGCCGCGATCTTGGTGCGGTCGCCTTCCTGCACGGTGTAGACCACGTTCACGCGGTTGTCGCCGAGATCGATCACCTGCGGCGTCACCGTGGCGTCGTCGCGGCCGATGCGGCGATAAGCGTCGCGGATCGCTTCCGCGTCGGCTTCCATCGCGGCGTCCGTGAAGGTGCCGCGCGGCTTGAGCTGCACGGCGCCCGTCAGGGCGGCGTCCTTGATCTTCTTGTTGCCCTGGAAGAGCACCTGGTTGACCACCCGGTACTCGGAGACCTGGACGACCAGCGTCGAGCCGACCTGGTTGATGCGCACATCCGAGAACAAGCCGGTGGCGAACAGCCGCTTCACCGCCTCGTCGACATCGGCATTTGAGAACGACCTGCCCGGCGTGATCCCGGTCTGGCTGCGAATCGTGTCGGCTTCGACACGCTGGTTGCCGCGAACCTCGATGCTGCTCACCACGGCCGCATAAGCGGCCGGGACGGCAGCAAGCTGGACGACGATAGCGCCAGGAACGGCGACCGCCGCTGAGAGGGCAATCGCGGACGCGGCGCCCAGAAAATTAGAAACTGCCTTCATCGGGCTCAAATTACCTTTTTCTCGTAGTCCCCACGGCGAGAAAACCGGACGTCGCGGACATTTGCGCTTACGGTATTAACCGGATTTTCCCTATACGCAAGGCTTCTGGTTAACCGCCGTTTACTTCGCACCCGGCCGTGACATTGGCGTCACGCCAATCGGCGCTCATGGTAAACGAGACCGTAACATCGCGTTTCTCGCATTGATTTCCCCCACGGAATCAGCATCCGAACAGATCATTCCAGAACACGAAGGCCATAAAGGCCAGGACCAGGAACATTCCGGTCCTGTAGACCGCCTCCATCATGCGCTCGGGCACGGGACGGCGGAACACGGCCTCGTAGCCGTAGAAGACGAGATGACCGCCGTCCAGCGGCGGAATCGGCAGCAGGTTCAGGATGCCGATGCCGACCGACAGCATGGCGACGAGTTGGACCAGCCACTCGAAGCCGGCCTTCGCCGCCTTGCCGGCCATGTCGGCGATGCGGACCGGGCCGCCGAGCTGGCATTTGTCCTCACGCCCGACGACAAACCGTTTCAAAAATTGACCGGTGGCGGCGATGATATGGCCGGTCTGGCTCACCGCCGCGCCGATGGCCTCGACCGGGCCGTAGTCGATATGCCTGGGCTGGCCGAGCTGCTCGTCGTTGACCACGCCGATCACGCCGACCTTCATGACATTGCCCAGCGCGTCCTGCTGCTCGACGATCTGCGGCGTCGCCGTGAGGGTCACGTCCTTGCCGTCGCGCAGCATGACGAAGGTGAGCGTATCGCCCGCCCGTCCGGAGACGATCCGCCGGACATCGTCGAAGGTCTCGATCTGCCGGCCGTTGATCGACACGAACCGGTCGCCGGGCTGGAAGCCGGCGCTCGCGGCCGGGCTGCCGGGGTTGACCTGGGCGACCATGGGCTCGCGCACGTCGCGCCCGTAGGCGGCGAACATGACCGCGAAGACGGCGATGGTGAGCAGGAAGTTGAAGGCGGGGCCGGCAAAGACGGTCGCCGCGCGCTTCCACACCGGCTGGGTGTGGAAGGCGATTCGCCGCTCCTCCGGCGACAGGTTTTTCTCCCCCTCGGCGTCCGGCGAACTGGTGACGCTCATGTCGCCGACGAATTTGACGTAGCCGCCGAGCGGGATCGCCGAGAGCTTCCAGCGCGTGCCGCGCCGGTCGTTGAAGCCGAACAGTTCCGGGCCGAAGCCGATGGAGAAGGCCTGCACGCCGATGCCGCACCAGCGGCCGACGAGGTAATGGCCCATCTCGTGGACGAACACGACCACCGTCAGCACGAACAGGAAGGGCACGATGGTGCCGAGGAGAATCCCCTCGAAGCCGAAGATGGACGAGAAGAACGCGCTCAAGTCATGCCCTCGTTGGCGGACCGGTCCCGCCGCTCCGACGCCCTTCTACGGCGGGATGGCGGCAAATCAAAGACTGTGCGGCGCCTCGCCGCAGCTAATCCAGTATGCCTCATCCGGGAAACAGCCCTTGTGCCGGCCGGTCGGCGCCGCCCAGCAGCCAGCCGATCAGGTAAAGCGCGAAGGCCGCGGCGACGAGGCCGTCGACTCGGTCCATGACGCCGCCGTGCCCCGGGATGATCCAGCCCGAATCCTTCACCCCGTGCCGGCGCTTGACCCAGGATTCGAACAGGTCGCCCGCCTGCGAGACGATCGACAGCAGTGCGGCGACAAGCACCAGCAGCCATGGCGAGGCGACGCCCACTGCCAGGCAGACGATCAGCCCGGTCACGATGCCGGCGACGAGGCCGCCGAGCGCGCCGCTGCGCGTCTTCCCTGGCGAAATGGACGGGGCGAGTTTCGGGCCGCCGACGGCCCGGCCGACGAAATAGGCGAAGACGTCCGTCGACCAGACGACGGCGAACAGGAAGAGAATCGCGAGCAGACCGGCCATATCGCCGCCGCGCAGCAGGGCGAGCGACAGGCCGGAGAGGCAGGCATAGGCGAAGCCGGCGCTCTCCCATTGATCGCCGACGCGCATCGCCGACAGGACCGCCAGCAGGACGCCCAGCGCCGCGACGAAGCCGATCAGCAGGAGGCCCGGCAGAGCGGCGACCAGAGCGACCGCAAAAGCCAGGACGCAGGCTTCCGGCAGGAAGCCGAGCCCGCCGATGCGCCAGCCCGCAGCCGTCGCGGGCCGCGCCATGCGCGACCACTCGTAGAAGACGGCGAGCGTGATGAAGGCCGACAGCAGGCGGAAGGGCAGCCCGCCCCACCAGGTGACGGCGAGCACGACGGCGGCGAGCACGATCGCCGAGATCACCCTGAGCTGCAGGTTGCTCATCCCGCGGTCACGCGCTGCTGGAGACGGGATCGCGCTCGACGAGCCCGCCGAAGCGGCGCTCGCGCGTGCCGAACTGGCGAAGCGTGTCCTTGAACAGCTCGGGCGTGAAATCCGGCCAGTAGCACGGCAGGAAGGCCAGCTCGCTGTAGGCGGCCTGCCAGAGGAGGAAGTTCGAAAGCCGCATCTCGCCGCTGGTGCGGATCACCAGGTCCGGATCGGGTATGCCGCTGGTGTCGAGCGCCGCCGACACCGTCTGCAGCGTCACGGCCGAGGCGCTCAGCCTGCCATCGGCCACGTCGGCCGCGATCCTGCGCACGGCCCGCACGATCTCGTCGCGGCTGCCGTAGTTGAAGGCGATCACCAGGTTGAGCGCCCGGTTGGCGATCGTCAGCGTCTCGGCTTCCTCCAGCAGCATGCGGATGTCCGCCTGGAGGTCGTCGCGCTGGCCGATCACCCGCACCCGCACGCCGGCGCGGTGCAGTTCGGCGAGGTCGCGGCGGATGAACAGCTTGAGAAGGCCGAGCAGGTCGCTCACCTCCGATTGCGGGCGCGACCAGTTCTCCGACGAGAAGGCGTAGACTGTGAGCCAGCCTATGCCGAGGTCCGAGGCGGTGCGCACCGCCTGCCGCAGCGCCTCGACGCCCGCGCGATGCCCGGCAAGTCTCGGCAGGCCCCTCGCCTTCGCCCAGCGGCCGTTGCCGTCCATGATGATCGCGACATGCGCGGGCGTAGTCATATCGTCTTTAGGCCCGTTCCCCCGAGAAGCGCCTCAAACGTGCATGATCTCGGCTTCCTTGCCGGCGAGCAGGCTGTCGATCGTCGAGATGGTGTCGTCGGTCATCTTCTGGACGCGCTCCGACTGCTTGCGGTGATCGTCCTCGCTGATGTCGCCGTCCTTCTCCGCCTTTTTCAGGTGGTCCATGCCGTCGCGGCGCACGTGCCGGGCCGCGACCCTGGCGTTCTCCGCATATTCATGGGCCTTCTTGACCAGTTCCTTGCGGCGCTGCTCGTTGAGCTCCGGCAGCGGGATGCGCAGCGTGGTGCCGTCCATGATCGGGTTGAAGCCGAGATTGGATTCGCGGATGGCGCGGTCGACGGCGCCGACCATCTGCTTGTCCCAGACGGACACAGAGATCATGCGCGGCTCGGGCACCGAGACCGTCGCCACCTGGGCGATCGGCATGGTCGTGCCGTAGGCCGACACGGTGATCGGATCGAGCAGGTTGGCCGAGGCACGGCCGGTGCGCAGCGACGCGAGGTCGGATTTGAAAGCGGCCACCGCGCCGTCCATGCGCCGTTGGATGTCGTTGAAATTCGCCCCGTTGGTCATCGTCTCACTCCTTGATCCACTGTCGATCTTGCGGCCGGCACCTCAATCGGCGACGACGGTACAGTGACCCCCGCCAGTCAGAATCTCGCCGAACCCGCCTTTTTCGTGGATCGAATACACAATTATCGGGATGTTGTTTTCGCGCGCAAGCGCAATTGCCGCCGTGTCCATGATGGCGAGGTTGTTCTTGATCACCTCGGCATGGCTGATGCGGTCGTAGCGGACGGCGGTCGGATCCTTCTTCGGGTCGGCGGAGTAGACGCCGTCCACCTGGGTGCCCTTGAACAGCGCGTCGGCGCCGATCTCGGCGGCGCGCAGCGCCGCGGCCGAATCGGTGGTGAAGAAAGGATTGCCGGTGCCGCCGGCGAAGATCACGACCTTGCCGGCGTTCATGTAGGCGGTCGCTTGCCGCTGCGAGAAGCTCTCGCACAGTTCCGGCATGGCGATGGCCGACAGCACGACCGCGTCGACGCCGATCTTGACCAGCGAGGTGCGCAGCGCCAGCGAGTTGATGACGGTGGCCAGCATGCCCATGTGGTCGCCGGTGACGCGGTCGCCGCCCTTGGACGCCACCGCGACGCCGCGAAAGATGTTGCCGCCGCCGATCACCACGCCGACCTCGACGCCGAGTGCGCGCGCCTCGGCGATGTCGGAGGCGATGCGGTCGACGACGGAGACGTCGATGCCGAAATGCTGCTCGCCCATCAGCGCCTCGCCCGAAGCCTTCAGCACGACGCGTCGATAAAGGGGCTTGGCCATCAAATCCTCAAAATGTCTCGCAAATCCGGCCGCCGCGCCGGGACCGTCCAACCGACCCCGTCCGCCGCCAGGACCGAAGGGTGCGTGCGGCTTCCGGATACACGAAGGGAGTCGCGATGTCACTGTGGCCCGCGCGTCGGGCATCGACGCATTTAACAGGGCGTTGCATCCGCCCGCCTCGCGCGATCAGTTCCTCTGCAGCGCCAGATGCACGCCCAAGCCGACCAGCAGACCGCCGCCGGCCCACTGCACCATGCGCTGGACGCGTCCCGAACGCTTCAGCCGGTTCACCAGCGCGCCGGCCAGGAAGACGCAGACGACGTCGGCCGAGGAGAACATCAGGTTCACGATCGTGCCCAGGATGACGAACTGCATCCAGATCGGCAGGCCGGCGGAGGGGTCGATGAACTGCGGCAGGAAGGCGACGAAGAAGATCGCGGTCTTCGGGTTGAGGACCTCGACCAGGACGCTTTCGAGCAAGGCCCGGCGGCCGGAGGCCGGCCGCAGCGCGGGCACGTCGACGTCGCCCTGCACCTTGCGGCGCAACTGGCTGATGCCGAGCCACACCAGATAGGCGGCGCCGGCGATCTTGACGGCGGTGTAGAGCAGCGGAACGGCATGGAAGAGCACCGACAGCCCGGCCGCCGCGGCGAAGACATGCGCATAGCAGCCGAGATGGATGCCGAGCGTCGCCATCAGGCCGGCCACGCGCCCGCCCGCCATCGTGCGCGCGGCGGCATAAAGCATCGCCGGCCCGGGGATGTAGGCGAAGATGGCCGTGGTGACGAAGAAGGCGAGCAGGAGCTCGTATGAAGGCATCTTGGCATCCTCCGCCCCCGGAAGGCGCCGGGCTCGCGCCTGGCTCCGCCGTCACGGGCGGGCCGGGCTGTTCCGATACAGGAGCGCCGCGCCGATGTCACGGTGTGGCGCGGCGCCGAAGACGAAAGAGGGGCCGCAGCGCGAAGCGTGCGGCCCCTCCGGAACGGCTCCGGTGGTTCCGGACGTTACTTCTTGACGGCCGCCGCGACTTCCGCCGCGAAGTCCGACTTTTCCTTCTCGATGCCCTCGCCGAGCGCGAAGCGCACGAAGCCGCTGATCCTGGCCGGCGCGCCGATCTCCTTCTCGGCCTCCTTCAGCGCCTTCTCGACGGTGAGGTCGGGATTGATCACGAAGGCCTGCTTCAGCAGCACGACTTCCTCGTAGAACTTGCGGATGCGGCCCTCGATCATCTTCTCGATGACGTTCTCCGGCTTGCCGGATTCGCGCGCCTGCTCGGTGAAGATCGCCTTCTCGCGCGCCACCACGGCCGGATCGATCTCCTCGGCGGTGAGCGCCAGCGGGTTGGTCGCGGCGACGTGCATCGCCACCTGGCGGCCGAACGCCTTGGCGGCTTCGGCATCGCCGGCCGTCTCGATCGCCACCAGCACGCCGAGCTTGCCCAGGCCGTCGGCCACGGCGTTGTGCACGTAGGTCGCGACCGAGCCGTGCGGCACCGACAGCTTTGCGGCTCGGCGGAAGCTCATGTTCTCGCCGATCGTGCCGACCGCGTCCTTGATGGTCTCGGCGACCGACTTGTCGGAGCCGGGATATTTCGCGTTGGCGACGGCGTCGGTGTCCGGGCCGAACGCCAGCGCGACCTTGGCGACGTTGGTGACGATCTCCTGGAAGGCGACGTTGCGGGCGACGAAGTCGGTCTCCGAGTTGACCTCGACCACGACCGCCTCGCGCAGGCCCGAATCGATGCCGATCAGGCCCTCGGCGGCGGTGCGGCCGGCCTTCTTGTCGGCCTTGGAGATGCCCTTGGCGCGCAGCCAGTCGACGGCGGCCTGCATGTCGCCATTGGTCTCGGCGAGCGCCGCCTTGCAGTCCATCATGCCCGCGCCGGTGATCTCGCGGAGTTCCTTAACCTGTGCAGCAGAAATGCTCATCTTTGCCTCTTCGTTCAAAATGCGCTGGCGCACCATCGAAGTATCGACGATGCGCCTGACGCCGGCACGACAAGCGTGCCCAGTTTGTGGCGGGCGGGCTCCGCGGAGCCCGTGGAGAGGCCTCAGGCCTGGGCCGACCCCTCGGAGGGCGTTTCCTCCAGGGTCGGCTCGACCGGAGCCTCTTCCGCAGCGCCGATGTCGACGCCGAACGCGCCCTGCTGGCGGGCGATGCCGTCAATCGCAGCCTTGGCGATCAGGTCGCAGTAGAGCTGGATGGCGCGCGCCGCGTCGTCATTACCCGGGATCGGGAAGTCGACCTTGTCCGGATCGCAGTTGGAATCGATGATCGCCACGACCGGGATGCCGAGGCGCTTGGCCTCGAGGATGGCGATCGCCTCCTTGTTGGTGTCGATCACGAACATCAGATCGGGCGTCGAGCCCATGTCCTTGATGCCGCCCAGCGCCTTGTCGAGCTTCTCGCGCTCGCGCTGCAGGTTAAGCAGCTCCTTCTTGGTGAAGCCGCTGCCCTCGCCGGCGAGCAGTTCGTCGAGCTTGCGCAGGCGCGAGATCGAGTTGGAGATCGTCTTCCAGTTGGTCAGCATGCCGCCGAGCCAGCGGGAGTTGACGTAATACTGGGCCGAGCGCTGCGCGGCGTCGGCAACGATGTCGGAGGCCTGGCGCTTGGTGCCGACGAACAGCACGCGGCCGCCGCGCGACACGACGTCGGACACCTGCTTCAGCGCCTGGTCGAGCAGCGGCACCGTCTGCGACAGGTCGATGATGTGGATGTTGTTACGGGCGCCGAAGATGTAGGGCGCCATCTTCGGGTTCCAGCGGTGGGTCTGGTGGCCGAAGTGAACACCAGCTTCGAGAAGCTGGCGCATGCTGAAATCAGGCAGAGCCATTCAAAGGTCCTTTCCGGTTGGCCTCCACGGACAAAGGCGATTGGAACGATTTCCGCTCGCCACCGGAGGTCTCCGCCGGATTTCTCCCGGACAGACACCAAAGTCCGTGTGTGGAATGGCGCGGCATATAGAGGGGGAATGCCGGAAATGCAAGCCGTTGCGGCGTATTGCGTAAATTGCCGCAGGAAACGCCGGGCTCCTCCCGGGACCGTTTGCTTTATCTCCTCGCGCCGATCCCGCATCCCAGTCCACCGCCGCCTCCTTCCGATACAGGCGGCGCAATGATCGCTCCGTCCGAAGGAGCGGGGATAGATTTCAGGAAAATAATCCTGACAGATGCTGACGATGGAATGCCCGAGGTACGGTTTTTCCACTGCCGCCGCGGCAGGACTCGGCCACGGAACCGAGTAAGCTGCGTCTGGATTTCAGGCCGACGCCCGCGCCTCGGCCAGCGCCTTGAGGTCGGCGGGCTTCAGCTCGACCGACTCGCCGCAGCCGCAAGCCGAACTCTGGTTCGGGTTGCGGAAGGTGAATCCGGTCCTGAGCGTCGTCGTCTCGAAATCCATCTCGGTGCCGAGCAGGAACAGTGCCGCCTCCGGCGCGACATAGACATGGGCGCCGTCGCGCTCGACATGGTCGTCGCCCGGTTTCGGCTCGGTCACCAGATCGATCGTATATTCCATGCCGGCGCAGCCGCCCTTCTTGATGCCGAGGCGGATGCCCGTGGCGCTGTCGCGCGTGTCGACGATCTCGCGCACGCGGTGTGCTGCCTGGTCGGTCAGGGATATGACGGCGAAACGTCCCATTCGGCATTCTCCATCTCGCGCGGGTTAAAGGCCCGCGGAAACTGTCTGTCCTTAAGATGGTGAAGATTCGGCCCCGGCGCAAGTTCCCCACGGTTTGCAGCGTTTTGGTCCAATTGCGAAACATCGCGAATTGCGATAAATACAGCCATGAAGGCCGTGGTGATCCTGCCTCCGGCGGCGAAGGCGCTGCGTAAGCACCGAACCGAAGCGGCGCGCCTGCTTGCCAAGATCGAGGCCTATGCGGTCGATCCCGCTGGGCAGGCCAACAATGTGAAGGCGCTTGCCGGATCGACGGCCCTGCGCCTGCGGATCGGCGACTATCGCATCGTCTTCGAGGAAACCGCCACGGAGATCATCGTGACCAAGATCGGACCGCGAGGCTCCGTCTATGAGTGAGCAGGATCGATGAACAAGATCGTCTACTTCACATCACCCGGCGGCGACGAAATGGCAATCCTGCCGCGTGCGGAGCTGGAATCACTGCGCGATGCGGCGGACCATGCCAAGGCGCTCGCCGACTATCGCCGCGGCAAGGTGCCCGGCCTCACGCCGGGACAGGCCCTGGCTTTCGCCGAAGCACCATCCCCCCTCGCCTTCTGGCGGAAGTTTCGCGGTCTCACCCAGGCGCAGCTCGCAGCCGAGATCGGCATCGCGCAGAACTACCTTTCCGACCTGGAGAACGGGAAACGCACGGGCGACATCGCTTTGTGGATGCGGCTCGCCAAGGCGCTGGAAATGCCGGTGGAGGAACTCGTCGAGCCGGAGGACTGATGGCGGTCGGTCCGTCCTCGTCCGGCCAAAACCTGTTTGCAAGATGAAGCTATTGCAGGCGGCCTTTCATCGCGGCGGTAGCGTATAAATCCAAAACAGCATAAATCTCTTTCCTATCAAGCGCATAATACGCCCCATCCAGTTCGTCGAAATTCATCGTCTTCCGATGGCCCACATCGCCAACCCAGCCAATGCGATCCCCTCGATCCTCAGGGAAGGATTGCCCAAACCGATCGCGGGCTGCCCGTGCTATTTCCGCGCACTGCGGCAGTCCCATAGCCTCAAACCCACGGATCGCGCCGTTTATCGTGATCCCATACGAGTTGAAGAAGTACTGATGGAAGCCCCCGTTCCGAACCTGCCAGTCCAGCAACTCCACGCAGATGACATTTGCGATCGCAGCAGGAAGTGCCGCTATCTCCGCGTGATACCTGGACGGCTCATCCAGGGCGTCGATGATATCATCGCCCCATCTCACAACGACCGCAGCCGATGGAGGCGTTTCGTCCGACATTGCCCCTCCGATGTCAGCCTACAACGGGCCTAATACCACCCCACCGCCACCTGCGCCTCTTCCGACATGCGGTCGGGGGTCCATGGCGGGTCGAACACCATGTTGACGTCGACGCCGGAGACGCCTTCGACGGTGCTGACGGCGTCCTGCACCCAGCCCGGCATCTCGCCCGCCACCGGGCAGCCGGGCGCGGTCAACGTCATGTCGATCTTGACCGAGCGGTCGTCCTCGATGTCGATCTTGTAGACCAGGCCGAGCTCGTAGATGTCGGCCGGGATTTCGGGGTCGTAGACCGTCTTCAGCGCCGAGACGATGTCGTCGGTGATGCGCGCCAGCTCGTCGGCGGGAATGACCGAGGTCGACGCCGGAGCGTCGGCGCCGGGTTCGGCAGGGGTCGGGGCGGCAGAATCTTCCATGGTCATCACCCGAAGAATTTTCGCGCTTTTTCCAGCGCCTCGGCCAGAATATCCACCTCCCGGCGGGTATTGTACATGCCGAACGATGCCCTGCATGTGGAGGTGACGCCAAAGCGTTTCAACAGCGGCTGGGCGCAATGGGTGCCGGCGCGCACCGCCACGCCCTGCCGGTCGATGACCATCGACACGTCATGGGCGTGGATGCCCTGCAATTCGAAGGAGACGATGGCGCCCTTGTTTGGCGCGTCGCCGAAGATGCGCAGCGAGTTGATGGCGCGCAGCCGTTCATGGGCATAGGCCTTGAGATCGGCCTCATGCGCGGCGATGCGGTCGCGGCCGACCGAATCCATGTAGTCGAGCGCAGCCCCCAGCCCGATCGCCTGGACGATCGGCGGCGTGCCGGCCTCGAAGCGGTGCGGCGGGTCGTTGTAGGTGACGGTGTCCTCGGTAACGTCGAAAATCATCTCGCCGCCGCCCTGGAAGGGGCGCATCGCCTCCAGCATGTGCTTCTTGCCGTAGAGCACGCCGATGCCGGAGGGGCCGTAGACCTTGTGGCCGGTGAAGACATAAAAATCGCAGTCGATATCGCGCACGTCGACCGGCAGGTGCACGGCCGCCTGGCTGCCGTCGACCAGCACCGGGATGCCGCGCGCGTGGGCGATCCTGACGATCTCCTTGATCGGCGTGATCGTGCCCAGCGCATTCGACATGTGGGTGATGGCGACCAGCTTCGTCCGCTCGGTCAGCGACTTCTCGAAATCCTCCAGATGCAGCTCGCCGAGGTCGTCGACGGGCACCCAGACGAGCTTCGCGCCCTGCCGCTCCCGGATGAAATGCCAGGGCACGATGTTGGAGTGATGCTCCATGATCGACAGGACGATCTCGTCGCCGGCGCCGATGTTGGGCATGCCGAAACCGTAGGCGACGGTGTTGATGGCCGCCGTCGTGTTGGAGGTGAAGACGATTTCTTCGACGCTGCCGGCGTTGAGGAAACGGCGGACGCTTTCGCGGGCCTTCTCATAGGCGTCGGTGGCGGCGTTGGACAGAAAATGCAGGCCGCGATGGACGTTGGCGTATTCGCTCGCATAGGCGTGCTGGATGGTGTCGAGCACCACCTTCGGCTTCTGCGCCGAGGCGCCGTTGTCGAGATAGACCAGCGGCTTGCCGTAGACTTCCCGGGCAAGAATCGGGAAGTCGCGGCGGATCGCCTCGACGTCGTAGGGTGCTGAAGTCACTTTCTGGTCCATACGCATTCTGCCCAATGCCGGCCCGCCCGCGCGGCAAACTGCCGGTCAAATCGATGCCGCGACGGTCACCCGTCGTAGCTGATGAACTCCATCAGCGACCCGTCGGGATCGCCGAAATAGACGCTGGTCCCGTCGCCTGACGCGCCGAAGCGCGGAACCGGGCCGAGCTCGATCGCGACGCCCTGCTCGTTCAGGTGGACGACGGCATCGGCGATCGGCCCGTGCCAGCGGAAGCAGAGGTCGCTGTTTCCCGGCTGGACCGGCAGTCTTGCCACCGGGTCGGCGGTGACGCCCTTGCCATGGCAGTTGAGCTGGCGGTCGCCCAGCCGGAACATGTAGCCGCCCTGGCGCGGGATCGCCTCGGCGCCGATGACATCGACATAGAATTTTCGCGCCCGCTCCCAGTCGGAGACGTGGATGACGCAATGGTCGAGTGATGTCGGCAGGCTAGCCATGCTCGGCGAACCAGGTGTCCAGCTTCGCTTCCAGCGCGTCGACCAGCGCCTCGTTGTCCAGTTCCTCGATGACCGAGGCGACGAAGGCCTTCACCAGCAGGCCGCGCGCGGTCTTCTCGTCGATGCCGCGCGCCATCAGGTAGAACAGGTGGCTGCGGTCGATCTCGGTGACGGTGGCGCCGTGGCCGCACTGCACGTCGTCGGCAAATATCTCCAGCTCCGGTTTTGTCGAGAATTCCGCGTCGTCGGAAAGCAGCAGCGTGTTGCAGGCCATTTTTGCATCGGTCTTCTGCGCAAGCTGGTGCACGTTGATGCGGCCCTGGAAGACGCCGCGCGCCTTGCCTGTGACGACGTTGCGCACCAGCTCGCGCGAGCCGGTGTTGGCGGCGGCGTGGTCGAGCACCATTGTGACGTCGGTGTGGCCGTCGCCGGCGAGCAGGTTGACGCCGCGCAGCTGAAAGTCGGCGCCCGCACCGGCCACCTTCACCCGGATCTCCTGGCGCACCAGCTTTCCGCCGGCATTCATGACGAACAGCGTCAGCCTGCTGTCCTTGCCGAGCTCGGCGTTGAATTGCGCCAGATGGGTCGCCGTCTCCGGCTGCTCCTGCACGATCAGCCAGACGACGTCGGCGCCGTCGCCGACCGAGAGATTGCTGACGGAGGACGCGAGCGCGGCGCCGCTGCCGGCCTGGCGCTCGACGATGGTCGCCCTGGCGCCGGCGCCGACGCGCACCGGCAGGCGCACATGCGTCTGGCCGCCGGCCTGCAGGTTCTGCAGCTCGATCGGCGCCTCGATCTTCGCACCGGGCGCGATGTCGACGAACCAGCCGTCGCTGACGAAGGCCGTGTTGAGGAAGCCGATGGCGTCGTCCGCGTCCAGCGGGTCGAGCGCCTGGGCAAAGCTGCCGTCGGTCAGCTTGTCCGAAAGGTTCTGGAAGGTCACGCCGTCCAGAGCCGGCGCCTTGCCGCGCACGACGCCGTTGAGCAGGCTGAGAACCTCCGAACCCTCGATCACCGGCACCAGCGGCTTGGGATTGGCGGTGGGGTCGTGGTCGGGCACCGAGGTCAGCAGCCGGCGCAGGTCGGTATAGTGCCAGGCCTCGACCCGGCGGGTCGGCAGGCCGTCCTTGATCGCCTCGATGGCGTCGTCGCGCTTGACCATGACCGCGCCGTCGCCGGGGAGTTCCGACAGGCGCGCGGCGAACGCCTCGACGAGTGCCGTCTCGGCCTGGGTGCGCTGCGGTGTTGCATGCATGTTCATGATCGACACCTATGCCGCCTCTTCGATGATCCCGGCATAACCGTTGGCCTCCAGCTCATGCGCCAGCGTCTTGTCGCCCGACTTGATCACCTGGCCGCGGTAGAGGACGTGCACGGTGTCCGGCACGATGTGCTCGAGCAGCCGCTGGTAGTGGGTGATGACCAGGAAGGCGCGGTCGGGAGCGCGCAGCGCGTTGACGCCATCGGCGACGATCTTCAGCGCGTCGATGTCGAGGCCGGAATCGGTCTCGTCGAGCACGCACAGACTGGGCGCCAAAAGCTTCATCTGCAGAATCTCGGCGCGCTTCTTCTCGCCGCCGGAGAAGCCGACATTGAGCGGCCGCTTCAGCATGGCGATGTCCATCTCCAGCGAGGCCGCCGCTTCCTTCACGCGCTTCAGGAAGTCCGGCACCTTCAGCGGCTCCTCGCCGCGCGCCTTGCGCTGGGCGTTGAGCGCCACTTTCAGGAACTCCATGGTGGCGACGCCCGGGATCTCCATCGGGTACTGGAAGGCGAGGAAGATGCCTGCGGCGGCGCGCTCGGCCGGGTCCATCTCGAGCACCGAGTGGCCGTTGTAGAGGATGTCGCCCTCGGTGACCTCGTAGTCGTCGCGGCCGGCGAGCACATAGGACAGCGTCGATTTGCCCGACCCGTTCGGCCCCATGATCGCGGCGACCTCGCCGGCTTTCACCGTGAGATTGAGGCCGCGGATGATCTCCGTGCCGGTCGAGGCGATGCGGGCGTGAAGGTTTCTGATCTCAAGCATTGGTCTTGTCTTTCGCTATCCATTTCCGTCATTCCGGGGCCGCGGAGCAGAACCCGGAATCCAGCGCGCCGTGCCAAGTCCAGTTATCTGCAACCCGAATGCGCATCTTGTCCTCGACTTTCACGCTCGGGATTCCGGGTTCCGCTTCGCGGCCCGGAATGACGAGCTTGGCACCAATCACCCCACGCTCCCCTCAAGGCTGATGCCGATCAGCTTCTGCGCTTCGACGGCGAACTCCATCGGCAGTTCCTGGATGACGTCCTTGACGAAGCCGTTGACGATCAGCGCCACCGCCTCCTCCTCGGGGATGCCGCGCTGCATCACGTAGAACTTCTGGTCCTCGGAGATCTTCGAGGTGGTCGCCTCGTGCTCCAGCTTAGCGGAGGAATTCTTCGCCTCGATGTAGGGCACGGTGTGCGCGCCGCAGCGGTCGCCGATCAAGAGCGAGTCGCAATTGGTGAAGTTGCGCGCATTCTCCGCCTTGCGGTGCACGTTGACCTGGCCGCGATAGGTGTTTTGGGAAAAGCCGGCGGCGATGCCCTTGGAGATGATGCGGCTCTTGGTGTTCTTGCCGAGATGCAGCATCTTGGTGCCGCTGTCGACCTGCTGGTAGCCGTTCGACACGGCGATCGAATAGAAATTGCCCTGGGAATCGTCGCCGCGCAGGATGCAGCTTGGATATTTCCAGGTGATCGCAGAGCCGGTCTCGACCTGCGTCCACGAGATCTTCGAGCGGTCGCCGCGGCAGTCGCCGCGCTTGGTGACGAAGTTGTAGATGCCGCCCTTGCCCTGGGCGTCGCCGGGATACCAGTTCTGCACCGTCGAATATTTGATCTCGGCGTCGTCCAGCGCGATCAGCTCGACCACTGCGGCATGCAGCTGGTTCTCGTCGCGCTGCGGCGCCGTGCAGCCTTCGAGATAGGAGACGTAGGCCCCCTCCTCGGCGATGATCAGGGTGCGCTCGAACTGGCCGGTGTTCTTCTCGTTGATGCGGAAATAGGTGGAGAGCTCCATCGGGCAGCGCACGCCCTTCGGCACGAAGACGAAGGAGCCGTCGGTGAACACCGCCGAATTCAGCGTCGCGTAGAAATTGTCGGTGACCGGCACGACCGAGCCGAGATATTTCTTCACCAGCTCCGGATGCTCGCGGATCGCCTCCGAGATCGAGCAGAAGATGACGCCGGCCTTGGCCAGCTCCTCCTTGAAGGTGGTGACGACCGAGATCGAATCGAACACGGCGTCGACAGCGACGCGGCCCGACTTGTAGACATTGTCGCCGGCCTCGACGTCCTCGCCATTCGGCTCCTTGCGGACGCCGGCGAGAATCTCCTGCTCCTTCAGCGGAATGCCGAGCTTCTCGTAGACCTTGAGGATCTCCGGGTCGACCTCGTCCAGCGACTTCGGGCCGGACTGGCTCTTCGGCGCGGCATAATAATAAAGGTCCTGGAAATCGATCCTGGGATAGTCGACGCGTGCCCAGGTCGGCTCCTCCAGCGTCAGCCAGCGCCGATAGGCGCCGAGGCGCCATTCGAGCATCCAGTCCGGTTCGTCCTTCTTGGCCGAAATGAAGCGGATGATGTCTTCCGACAGGCCCTTGGGGGCCTTGTCCACCTCGATGATCGATTCGAATCCGTATTTGTACTGATCGACGTCGATCTTGCGGACCCGCTCGATCGTCTCCTGCACAGCAGGCATCGCGTTCTCCATCCATGCCGGGTTAAAGGCCCGACCGTTTTCAAACTATGGCACCGCCAGGCGGCGTAGCCCTCATATAGTGTGTCCGGCGCGACATTCACGGGCCAAGGCCATCGTGTCGCAAGTCCAGGACGTGCGCGCTCAGGCGGCGCGCGAGGCGGCGCTGCGGCGCGCCGCGACCACCAGCGCCTTGTCGAAGCGCTCGATCTCGGCCATGCCGGTCGCCTCGCCGATGGAGACGCGCAGCCCGCCTTCCGGCCGCCCGATCCCCATGGCCTTCAGCACATGGCTCGGCCCGACCTTGCCCGACGAGCAGGCGGAGCCGGCCGAAACCGCGATCCCGGCGAGGTCGAATGCAATCTGCGCCGTCTCGGCCTTGACGCCCGGTATGGCGAAAAACACCGTGTTGGCAAGCCGCTCGGCCGCCCGTCCGAAGATTTCAGCGTCCGGCACGTTTGCGAGGATCGCCGCCTCGATCCGCTCGCGCTTCGCCAGCACGGCGTCGATGCGGTCGAGCCCGGAAAAGGCCTCGCGCGCCGCCGCGCCGAAACCGGCGATCGCCGCTATATTCTCGGTGCCGGCGCGAAAGCCCTTTTCCTGGCCGCCGCCGCTCACCAGCGGAACCGGCATCATCAGGTCGGAAACGCCGACGAAGGCTCCCGCCCCTTTCGGGCCGCCGATCTTGTGCGCGGATAGGATGAGGAAGTCGCCGCAACTGTTCGTGATATCGAGCTGAATACGCCCCGCCGCCTGCACGGCATCGACGACGAGAACGCCGCCAGCGGCCTTGACGATCCGTGCGGCCTCGGCAATCGGCTGGATGACGCCGGTCTCGTTGTTGGCCGCGTGCACAGCCACCAGCGGAAATCCCTCCTGGCGGTCATGCGCGGCAAGCGCGGCCGCCAGTCCGGCCAGGTCGAGCATGCCGTTGCCGCCGACGCCGATCCGGCTGACGCGCTCCGCCGGAAAGCGGCCGCCGGAGAGGATGCAGGGGTGATCGGCGGCGCAGACATAAAGGTGCGATGCCCGCAGCGGGCTGCGTCCCATGCGCCAGTCCGGCGTGAGCAGCGTCGATGCCGCCTCGGTGGCGCCGGAGGTGAAGACGACGTGCTCGGCCTTCGCTCCCACAAGCGTGGCGACGTCGGCGCGAGCCGCCTCGACCAGCCGCCGCGCGGCGCGGCCCTCGGCATGCACCGACGAGGCGTTGCCGGCGCCGTCGAGCGCGGCAAGCATGGCCGCCCGCGCCGCGGCAAGCAGCGGCGCGCTGGCATTGTAGTCGAGATAGGCTCGCGGCTCGGCCATCGTCACCCGGCTTGGATCAGGCAAATCGGATCGCGTCGCAATTTCCTTGAACTTGCGCCGCAAGACATCCTATCTACCCGACAAATTGCCCGTCTGTCAGTTTTGAACGGTTCTAAACTAGCTTTTAGGTAGACGCGCCCCCCGCGTCAAGGCCGAAGCCCCGGTTGTCGCCGGCGGCCGACGGCAAAGTCGGAATGTGGAGTAAGGAATGCCCGAAGTCATTTTCGCCGGTCCCGCGGGCCGCCTGGAAGGCCGCTATCAGCCCTCGACCGAGAAGAGCGCGCCGATCGCGATCATCCTGCATCCGCATCCGCAATTCGGCGGCACGATGAACAACAAGATCGTCTACGATCTGTTCTACATCTTCCAGAAGCGCAATTTCACGACGCTGCGATTCAATTTCCGCGGCATCGGCCGCAGCCAGGGCGAATTCGACCACGGCATGGGCGAGCTGTCCGACGCAGCCGCGGCGCTCGACTGGATCCAGTCGCTGCATCCGGATTCCAAGAGCTGCTGGGTGGCCGGCTATTCCTTCGGCGCCTGGATCGGCATGCAGCTGCTGATGCGGCGTCCCGAGATCGAGGGTTTCATCTCGGTCGCACCGCAGCCGAACACCTACGACTTCTCCTTCCTGGCGCCCTGCCCGTCGTCCGGGCTGATCATCCACGGCGATTCCGACAAGGTCGCGCCGTCCAAGGATGTGCAGACGCTGGTCGACAAGCTGCACACGCAGAAGGGCATCACCATCACGCAGAAGACGCTGCCGGGCGCCAACCACTTCTTCTCCAACGATCCGCAGCTGCTGATCGACGAATGCGCAGACTATCTCGACAAGCGGCTCGCCGGGCAGCTCGCCGATCCCAAGCCGAAGCGGCTGCGCTAGGCACTGCAACGATCGGGTCGCCGGGACTATGGAGGTCGGCATGCTGAAGCACCTTCTCCCCAGGAGCATCCGGCCGCCTTTCGCCCGCTACAGCCATGGCGTCGAGGTGCCGGCCGGAAAGCGGCTGGTGCTGTGCTCGGGCCAGCTCGGCATCGGCGCCGACGATGTGGTGCCGGAGGATGCCGGCGCGCAGGCCGAGCTCTGCTTTTCCAACATCGCCGCCATCCTGGCGGAAGCCGGAATGGGTTTGGGAAACATCGTGCGCATCAACGCCTACGTGACGGACCGCGCCCACATGCGGCCCTATATGGACGTCCGCGACCGGCTGTTCGCCGAGCCGGCGCCGGCCTCGACCCTGATGATCGTGGCGGGCTTCACCCGGCCGGAGTTCAAGGTCGAGGTGGAGGTGACTGCCGCCGGCTGACAAGCGGCTACAGCAGCCCGCCCAACAGCAGGATCGCGCCGGCGGCGATCATCAGCACGCCGGGCCAGTTGGGCTTGAGGCCCAGAAAGCCGACGCCGCGGCGCGCCGGCTCCAGCGTGGTCCCGGTCGGCGTCGGATGCGGATCGCTCATGCGCCCGCGCCGCGTCGCGGCCCACGCCATGTAGACGACGCCGGCGACGACCAGCAGCGCTCCCAGCCAGACAGCAGTCATCTCAGCCTCCCGTGACGTTGCCGTTCCCTCCCCAAGATAGGGCGCCGTCGCCGGCGGGAAACGCCAGGGATCGCCGCACCCTTACAAAAGCCGCCGGCTTGGCCTATGACCTCGCCTGAGCGACACCGGCATTTCGACGAGGTTGGCCGTGACGACAGCAAGCAGACGCGTCTGGTGGGGCGACTACCGCACGACCGAATACGCCTCGATCGATCCCGAGGCGACGATAGCGGTGCTTCCGGTGGCAGCGATCGAACAGCACGGGCCGCATCTGCCGGTGTCGACCGACACCACCATCATGGAGGGCATGCTGGAGACGCTGATTGCCCGGTTGCCCGAGGATCTCGACATCCGCATCCTGCCCGTCCAGCCGGTCGGCAAGTCGAACGAGCATCTGTACGCGCCGGGCACGCTCACCCTGCCGGCCCCGGTGCTGATTGAGGCCTGGACCGAACTCGGCGCCTCCATCGCGCGGGCCGGCGTCAAAAAGCTGGTGGTCGTCAATTCGCATGGCGGCAACGAGGAGGTGATGGGCATCGTCACCCGCGAGCTGCGCGTGCGCTTCGACATGCTGGCGGTGAAGACGAGCTGGCAGCGCTTCGGCCGGCCGGCCGGCATGTATACCGAGCTGGAGGATCGCCACGGCATCCATGGCGGCGACGTCGAGACCTCGCTGATGCTGCATTTCCGGCCGGACCTCGTCGACATGGGCAAGGCCGAAAACTTCGTCTCCAGCGTCGCCCGCGCCGAGGGCGAGTTCGCCCTGCTGCGCCAGACCGGCACGCATGCCTTCGCCTGGATCGCCACGGATCTGAACCCGCATGGCGTGGTCGGCGACGCCTCAATCGCCACGGCCGAGAAGGGCCGGCTGACCGCCGAGCACCAGGCCGACGGATTCGTGCGGCTTCTGCGCGACGTGCGCACCGCTTCGCTCGCGACCTGCATCTCCTGATCCGCAACCGCCGGGCGCAACCACCGCCATATCGGCGGCCGGCGCTCACGCGTCGATGTCAAGGCGGAACGGCACGCCCTCGAACGCCTCGGCGCCGCGGCCGATCGAGCGGATCGCCTCGACCATGCGGTTGTCGCGACCGAGCATCCGGTCGGCCAGCGCGATCAGCCGCGGATTGGGCGTGGCAGACGGCGACAGCTTCCGCAGCGTCGTGGCAAGCTCGGCCTCGTCGCGGTGCGGCGCCAGCGCGGCGGCGATGATATAGGCGCTGGCGGTCGAGCGGCTGATGCCGGCGTAGCAATGCACGACCAGCGGCTTGCTGCGGTCCCAGCCGCGGGCGAAGTCGAGCACGGCCTGCACATGACTTTCGCCGGGCGGCGTAAGCCCCTCCTGCGCCTCGGCAATGTCGTGGAAGGACAGATGCAGGTGGCGCTCGGCGGCGATCGACGCTGGCCGCGTCACGCCGGTGCCTTCGGCCAGCAGCGACAGGAGCCAGCCTCCGCCGCAGGCCGAAACGGTCTCGTCGATGCGCGACAGCGGGCAGACATAGATCACGGCCGCAATTCCTTCATCCTTTTTGCACCCGCATCTTTCCACAAGGCGAGCGCCTGCTCCAGCCTCGCCCAGGCTGCCTCGCCGGCCGGCAGGCCGCAGCGCAGCGCGGCCGGGCTCCAGGAGAAATTGCGCAGCAGGATACCGTTCCCGCCGAGGACGGTGAAGAGGCCGCCGGCTTCCGGCAGATCGAGGAAGCGGTAGAGCGAGGTCCCGCCCTCTACGGCGATGCCGAAGCGGCCGAGCAGCGCGTCGAGCCGCACCGCTTCTGCCTGCAGCCGTGCCCGCATGGCGTGCTGCCAGTCGCGGTCGGCGAGGGCGCGGATGCCGATCTCCAGCGCCGGCCCGCTCACCGCCCACGGGCCCAGCGCGCTTTCAAGACGGTCCGCAAGCCTTTGCTCCGCCAGCGCAAAGCCGAGCCGGATGCCGGCAAGGCCGAAGAACTTGCCGAAGGATTTCAGCACGACCAGACCGGGCGAATCGACATCGCTGGCAAGGCTGTGCTCGGCGGGACCGACATCCATGAAGGCCTCGTCGACGACCAGCAATCCGCCGCGCCGCGCCAGAGCGGCGGCAAGATCGAGCAGGACGTCCCGCTGGACGATGCGTCCGTCGGGATTGTTGGGATTGACCACGACGGCAAGATCCGCCCCGGCGAGCGCTTCGATGTCGCGCACCTCTTCCACCGCGTGACCGGCGAGCGCGGCGGCGCGGGCGTGCTCGGCATAGGTCGGCCCGAGCACCCTCGCCCGGCCGGGCGGCACAAGTGCCGCCACCTGCGGCAGCAGGATCTGCGTGCCGGGCGCTGCAACGACATTCGCCGGGCCGGGCGCGCCATAGGCGGTGGCGGCGAGGCGCGCGAGCTCGGCGAGGCGGCCAGGCTCCGGCAGGCGGGTGAAGGCTGTGGCGGGCAGGTCGAAAAGCGGATAGGAGTGCGGGTTGATCCCGGTCGACAGGTCGACCCAGGGTTTTGGCGCGTGCGGAAACAGCGCGTGCGCCCGTCCCAGGCTGCCGCCGTGGTCGTCCACCCGTCCGATCCTTCCCGCAAGCGTCATGTCCGCCCTGCTCGCCTTCCTGTCGCTTCTGATGGAACTCGCCGTCGGTTACCCCGACCGCATCGTCCGTGCAATCGGCCATCCCGTCATCTGGATCGGCCAGCTCATTTCCCTGCTCGATCGCGGCCTGAACCGCCCCGCCCTTTCCGACACGGCGCGCCGCATTCTCGGCGGCGTGGCGCTGGCGCTTCTCGTCGGCATCCCAGCCGCGATTGCCTGTGCCGTCGAGGCGCTGCTGCTGGCGCTGCCGCTGGGCATCGTCGGCGTGGCCATCCTGGCAAGCACGCTGATCGCCCAACGCAGCCTGGCGAGCCATGTGAAGGCGGTGGCCGACGCGCTCGACCGCGACGGGCTGCCGGGCGGGAGGGCCGCCGTGTCGAAAATCGTCGGGCGCGATCCCGAGCGGCTGGACGAGGCCGGCGTCAGCCGCGCCGCGATCGAGAGCCTTGCCGAGAATTTCTCCGACGGCATTGTCGCACCTAGCTTCTGGCTGGGGGTCGGCGGGCTCGCCGGCGGCGCCGCCTACAAGGCCGCCAACACCGCCGATTCGATGATCGGCCACCGCACGCCGCGCTACCAGGCGTTCGGCTGGGCGGCGGCGCGCTTCGACGACCTGGTCAACCTGCCGGCCTCGCGCCTCACCGCGCTGCTCATCGTTGCCGCCGCCCTGCTGGTGCCCGGCGCCGATGCCGCGGCCGCTTGGCGGGCGCTGCGCCGCGACGCGAAAAAGCACCGCTCGCCCAATGCCGGCTGGCCGGAAGCGGCGATGGCCGGCGCGCTCGGCCTGGCGCTGGCCGGGCCGCGCGTCTATGGCGGGGTCGCCGTCCAGGACGCGGTCATGGGTGAGGGCGGCCGCCGCGAGGCGAAGGCAGACGACATCCGCCAGGCGCTGCGCCTGTACTGGGCGGCCGATTTGCTGCTGATCGCTTTGGCGGGCGCCTTGGCGGCGATGCTCCTGTTCAGATAGTTCACAAGCGCTTGATCGGGCATCGCCGCCATGCTGATGATCCCTGCTGATTTGCAGATGGAGGCAGCGATGCCGGAGCCGACGCGCCTCGAAAGACTGCTGTTCCGGCTGGAAGCCCAGCACCGCTGCCTCGGCTGGGCTTTTCGGGAGATCGGGAACCGTCCCGGCATCGTCTTCGAGATGGGGCTGGGGCACGGCCGCACCTACGACCATCTGCGCAGCTACCTGCCCGGCCGCGACATCTATGTCTTCGACCGCGAGGTCGACTGTTTTGCCGACTGCACGCCGCCTGCCGACCGGCTGTTGCTGGGCGATATCGGCGACCGTCTCGCCGCCGCCGCGGCGCGTTTCGCCGGTCAGGTGGTGCTGGCCCACAGCGACCTGGGCTCCTATGGCGAGGCCCACAACACCGCCATGAGCGCGCTGGTCAGCCGGCTGCTGCCGCCGGCGCTCGCCCCCGGCGCCATCGTGCTCTCCGACCTGCCGCTCGACCTCGCCGGCGCGCAATCGCTGCCGTTGCCGGCCGGCACGCGCGAGGACCGTTATTTCGTCTATCGGAACGGGGCCGCGTGAGCGCGGCGAACGCCCCTGCCTCCAGGCTCTCTTGCCGATTTGACGCGGACACGATCCTGCGCCACATACAAACCCGCGGTTGCACCGACGGGAATGGGATACTGCGGCGTGCAGCAATGGTGTAGATTGGCCGTTGCCGCCTTAGTTCGGCCTCAACGAAGAGTTTTGCCATGGCGGAACAAAGCGCCGGCCGTCCCGTTTTTCGGCCGAAAGGGACAGAAACGTCCTCATGAGGAGATCGTCATGAAGAAATTCCTATCCGGGCTCTGCGCCACCGCCCTCGCCTTGGCGGTGACGGTGACGGGCCTGCTTCCGGCCGGTGCCGCGCCGGCCTATGTGCCCAAGGCCGGGGCCGAGGTAAACGGCGACGTCGTCAAGGTGCAGGATGCCCGCAAATGGCGCCGCGACCGCAGGGAATTCCGGCGGGATCGTCGGGAATTCCGGCGCGATCGCCGGGAGTGGCGGCGTGACCGCCGCGAGGCCCGCCGCGATTTCCGCCGGGATCGTGGCGGCTATTATCGCGGCTATCGCGGCTACCGGGACTATCGCCCGGGCTATCGCCGCTATGGCGATTACTGGTATCCGGCCGCCGCTTTCGTTGCCGGCGCCCTTATCGGTGGCGCCATCGCCAACGCGCCTGCCCGCGAGGTCTATCGCGACGGTGGCGATGCCCACACCCAGTGGTGCTACAACCGCTACCGGTCGTACCGGGCCTACGACAACACGTTCCAGCCCTACAATGGCCCGCGCCAGCAGTGCTTCTCGCCCTATAGCTGAGCGACTGTTCCGCTGCGACGAAAAACCCGCGCTGACGACCGGCGCGGGTTTTTCTTTGCCGGAGCATCTCCGTTTTTGCTCGAAACGGCGGGACCTTTTCTCCCGGTTTCCGCAATTTTCGGAGGCAAAACCATACCGTTTTCGGCAAGGTCGCCCCGAAAATCAGCCGCGCGTCAGCGTCCTGCGCACGGCATCGCGCCAGCCCTTCAGCTTGGCGTGGCGGACGGCAGCCTCCATCGCCGGCTCGAAGCGGCGGTCGAGCGCCCAGGATTCCGCGAATTTTTCGGCCGCCGGCCACACCCCGGCCTTCGAGCCGGCGAGCCAGGCCGCGCCCAGCGCCGTGGTCTCCAGCACCGTGGGCCGGTCGACCGGCGCGTCGAGGATGTCGGCCAGGCGCTGCATGGTCCAGTCCGACGCGACCATGCCGCCGTCGACGCGCAGGACGGTCCTGCCGTTGCCGGCCTTCCAGTCCTTGCGCATGGCGTCGAGCAGGTCGCGGGTCTGGTAGGCGACCGATTCGAGCGCGGCCCGCGCGAACTCCGCCCGCCCCGAATTGCGCGTCAGGCCGAAGATGGCGCCGCGCGCCTCCGCGTCCCAGTGCGGCGCGCCGAGGCCGACGAAGGCCGGCACGAGATAGACCTGCTGGGCGGGGTCAGCCTCCGCCGCCAGATCGCCGCTGTGCTGCGACTTCTCGATGATCTTCAGGCTGTCGCGCAGCCACTGCACGGCCGCGCCGGCGATGAAGATCGAACCCTCCAGCGCATAGGTCGTCCGCCCGTCGAGGCGGTAGGCGATGGTGGTAAGCAGCCGGTTCTTCGAACGCACCATGTCGCTTCCCGTATTGAGCAGGGCGAAGCAGCCGGTGCCGTAGGTCGACTTCATCATGCCCGGCGCGAAACAGGCCTGGCCGATGGTGGCGGCCTGCTGGTCGCCGGCGACGCCGAGGATTCTGATCTCGGCGCCAAACAGTGATTTCTCAGTGATTCCAAAATCGTCGGCGCAATCGTTGACGTCCGGCAGCAGTGCGGCGGGGATGCCGAGCAGGTCGAGCAGTTCCGCGTCCCAGCGGTTCTCGGCGATGTTGTAAAGCAGCGTGCGCGAGGCGTTGGTGGCGTCTGTTGCATGCACCTTGCCGCCGGTCAGCCGCCAGACGAGGAAACTGTCGATGGTGCCGGCGAGCAGTTCGCCCTTCTCCGCCCGGCGGCGCGCGCCCTTCACGTGATCGAGCAGCCAGGCGATCTTGGTCCCGGAGAAATAGGGATCGAGCAGCAGCCCGGTCTTTTTCGAGAATTTCGGCTCAAGCCCTTCTCTCTTGAGTTTCGCACAGAGCTCGGCGGTGCGGCGGTCCTGCCAGACGATGGCGTTGTGGATCGGCTTGCCCGTCGCCCTGTCCCAGACGACGACGGTCTCGCGCTGGTTGGTGATGCCGATGGCGGCGACGTCCGCCGCCGTCAGTTTCGCCTTGCCCAGCGCTTCCTTCACCGTCGCCACGACGCTCGACCAGATTTCCTCGGGATCGTGCTCGACCCAGCCCGAGGCGGGATAATGCTGGGTGAACTCCTTCTGGCCGATGCCGACCGGCTTCATCGCTCCGCCGAAGACGATGGCGCGCGAGGAGGTGGTGCCCTGGTCGATGGCGAGGATGAAGCTGGACATCAAACACCTGTCGAGAGCGGCCGTGGCGAAGAGCGCCGCAGGCGAGGAAGCATTTTGGAGGAGGGAGAATGGCTATTTGAGACCGGCGCGCCGTTCCAGTTCGTCCAGCCGCGCGTTGATCTCGTCGATGTCCAGCTTCGCCTGGTGCCCGGACTGCAGGGCATTGAGAATGTCGTTGTACTGGCTCGTGAGTTCGATGCGCATTTTCCGGATATCGTCCGCATTCTTGTCCGCCGCCGCATCCGATTCATCGAGGCGCGCCAGGATCGCGTCGAACCGCCGGTCGATCGCCTCGAAGCGGCGGTCGACGTCAGCCCGCAATTCGCCTATCTCGCCGCGAATATCGCCGACGTCGCTCCGCAACTGGATCTGGTTGCGGGAGAACTTGACCATCTCGCCGGTCAGCTGGTCGACGCGCGTGGCCAATGTCTCAAGATGCATCACTGTCCGCCGCTGCCCATTGAGCAGCGCCTCGATCATCGCGTTGTACGCACCCTCGGGTGTCCGCTTTTCAGCCGGCATGTCGGCACCTCCGCCGGATACATTATGGGTGCAAACCCTTTTGGCAAGCAAGCGGGGGGCCCGAAGCCCCCCGCTTCCTCCAGCAAGCTGTTATTTCGACCAGCTCTTGACGAGTTCGTCATAGTTGACGGTAATCGGCTTTTCCTTCTCGTTGTCGATCTTGAGCTGGGGTGCGAGGTTGCCGGCCTTGACGGCTTCGGCGTTCCAGTAGGCGAGGTCGTGCTCGTCGGCGAGTTTCGGGCCGATGTCGCCGAGCACGCCGGCGCGCTCGAGGCGGCCGAGCACCTTCTCCTGCTCGGCGCACAGCGAATCCATCGCCTCCTGCGCGGTCTTGGCCCCCGACGAGGCGTCGCCGATCGCCTGCCACCAGAGCTGCGCCAGCTTCGGATAGTCCGGCACGTTGGTGCCGGTCGGCGACCATTGCAGCCGCGCCGGCGAGCGGTAGAACTCGATCAGCCCGCCGAGTTTCGGCGCCCGCTCGGTGAAGCTTGGGTGGTCGAGCGTCGACTGGCGGATGAAGGTCAGCCCGACATGGCTCTTCTTGACGTCGACCGTCTTGGAGGTGACGAACTGGGCGTAGAGCCAGGCCGCCTTGGCGCGGTCGTCCGGCGTCGACTTCAGCAGCGTCCACGAGCCGGCGTCCTGGTAGCCGAGCTTCATGCCGTCCTTCCAGTAGACGCCGTGCGGGCTCGGCGCCATGCGCCATTTCGGCGTGCCGTCGGCATTGACCACCGGCAGCCCCTCCTTGACGCTGTCGGCGGTGAAGGCGGTGTACCAGAAGATCTGCTGGGCGATCGCGCCCTGCGCCGGCACCGGGCCGCTCTCGCCAAAGGTCATGCCCTGCGCCTCCGGCGGCGCGTAGGCCTTCAGCCATTCCAGATATTTCTCGATCGAATAGACCGCCGCCGGGCCGTTGGTGTCGCCGCCGCGCGCCACGCAGGAGCCGACGGGCCGCGAGT
>NZ_PXYK01000011.1 GCF_003012745.1 Kumtagia ephedrae
CTTCAGCTTCTTCGGACCCCAGTTCGGATGATCGAGCCGGCACTCCACCAGCGCCGCGCGGATGTCCTCATCGACCGATCGAGCCTGAACCAGCGGCGCCCGCGAACGGGCCACCACCCCGCCAAGCTCCTCGGCCGCGTAACGCCGCATCAGCATGTAACCCGCCTGCCGGCTGATCCCGTACTCGGCACACAGCGCGCTCATGTCATCACACTCGCCCGAAAGCCGGTCCATGATGAACCGGCGCTTCACTTCCTCGATGCTCGCTCCAGTCCAAACCATCGGCAGGCTCCTTCCCCTGCCGACACGCTAATCTGTCAACCATCTCGCCGGTCCATTCTGTCAACAATCTGCCCGGTCTGGACCTTGCAGCCACCCCTCCCTCAAGGGGGAGGGGGAAGCCGGCGCTCCGTTCACCCCAGCGCCTCCTCGACGATGCGGCCGAGGTCGGGCGCGAGGTAGGAAAGGTCCTCCTCGTCCTTGATCAGGACGCCGATCGCCCGGCGGAACGCTTCCGGCCATGGGCTGCCGCCCTTCTCCAGTACGGTCGCCGCATTGGCCCATTCGACGGCCTCGGAAATGCCCGGCGGCTTGGCCAGCGGCCGGGCGCGCAGGCTGCGCACGGCGTCGGCGACGGCGCGCGCCGTCTCTTGCGCTACATCGCCTGCGCGCAGCATGATGATCGCCGCCTCGCGCTCGGCGTCGGGGTAGCCGATCCAGTGGTAGACGCAGCGCCGGCGCAGCGCTCCCGCCAGCTCGCGCGTGCGGTTGGAGGTGAGGATCACCACCGGCTGCGCGGTCGCGCGGATGGTGCCGCGCTCCGGGATGCTGATCTGGAAGTCCGACAGGAATTCCAGCAGCAGCGCCTCGAATTCGTGGTCGGAGCGGTCGATCTCGTCGACCAGCAGCACCCGTTCGAGCGGCGCCCGCAGCACCTGCAGCAGCGGGCGCGCCACCAGGAAGCGGTCGTCATAGATGTCGATCTCGCGCTCGCCGGCCTGGCGGATGGCAAGCAATTGGCGCTGGTAGTTCCATTCGTAGAGCGCATGCGCGGCGTCGATGCCTTCGTAGCATTGCAGCCGCACCAGATCGCGCCCGAGCAGCGCGGCGACCGCCTTGGCCGCCTCGGTCTTGCCGACCCCTGGCGCGCCTTCGAGCAGCAGCGGCTTGCCCATGCGCAGCGCCAGGAAGATCGCCGTGGCGAGCCCGTCGTCGGCGAGATAGCGCATCTCGGCGAGCCGCGACGCAACGGCCTCGGGCGATGCGACGGGCTTTTCGGCGGCCGCTCTGGTCATGCCGCTCTCCGCCTGCAAAGGCGCCGACCGTGCGGTGGACTTATCCTCCCCTTTGTGGCGAGGGCAAACACATATGGAATTACCCCCACCCCTACCCTCAAGGGGGAGGGGACTGGCTTGCGTTTCCGCTCGGTCTCAATCGTCGGCGGTTTTGCGCGGCAGAGCAGCCGCAAAATCCCCCTCCCCCTTGAGGGGAGGGGTAGGGGTGGGGGTATTGCGCGGGCCGACGCTTCCAGAACTTCCTTGTACGATTGCGCCACCCTTGAGAGGGCACGCCGGTCGCGACTGAGCATGACCGCTTCCATCCTCCCTACACCGCCCCGGCCCGCTGCTCCTTCAGCGCCCGCAGAATCCGCTCCGGCGTGATCGGCAGCGTGTCGACGCGCACGCCGACGGCGTCGAAGATGGCGTTGGCGACGGCCGGTATCTGCGGATTGGCGCACATCTCGCCCGGCCCCTTGGCGCCATAGGGCCCGTCCGCCGCCGGCCGCTCCAGCACAATGATCTCGGTCTCGGCGAGGTCGCCCGGCCCCGGCATCAGATACTCGTTGAAGTCGGTGCCGCCATGCTCGCGGTTGGGATAATAGGGCTCGGTCGTCTCGTAGAGCGCGTGCGAAATGCCCATCCACGAGCCGCCGACAAGCTGCTGCTCGACCATCCTCGGGTTGAGCGCCCGGCCGATCTCGAAGACGTTCTTGACCGAGATCACCGTCACCTCGCCGGTCTCGTCGTCGACGTCGACTTCCGCCACCGTGCAGGCATGCGCGTAGCAGGTCGACGGCTTCATCGCCCCGGTCTCCGTTTCCGGGAAGGAGCGCGGCACCAGGAACATGCCGCGGCCGGAGATCGAGCGGCCGAGCTTGAAATGCGCGGTCAGCGCCGTGTCGAAGATCGAGATCGCCTTCTGCGGCGCGCCCTTCACGTGGATGTTGCCGGTGCCGTCGGTGTCGAGGTCGGCGGCGTCCACCTCCAGCGCCTCGGCCGCCACCTCCAGCATCACCTGCCGCGCCTCCTTTGCCGCCTGGATCACGGCGTTGCCGATGCGGTGGGTGCCGCGCGAGGCGAAGGTGCCCATGCAGTGCGGGCCGGTGTCGGTATCGGCGGTGTCGATGATCACCTGCTCGGTCGGCACGCCGATCGTCTCGGCGCAGATCTGGGCCATCACCTGCTTCAGCCCCTGGCCGAGATCGACGGAGGACAACGTCACCATGAAATTGCCGGTCGGCGTCGAATGCACCAGCGCCTGGCTGGGGTCGCCGCCGAGATTCATGCCCGTGGGATAGTTCACCGCCGCCACGCCGGTGCCGCGCCAGATCGCCATCGCTCAGCTCCCCTTGTAGGACGACATGGTCATGAATTTCTCGGCCACCGGCCAGTTGGAGGCGCGCGCCGCCTCCTGCATGCATTCAATCAGCGCCGCGCCCTCGGTCTTCTGCCGGTGCGCCTTCATGTCGCCGTCGCGATAGGCGTTGATGAAGCGGAATTCGAGCGGGTCCATGCCGATCAGCCGCGCCAGCTTGTCCATCTGCACCTCCAGCGCGAAGTCGGCGATGGTGACGCCGAAGCCGCGCATCGCCGAGGACGGCGTGCGGTTGGTGTAGACGCAATAGGTGTCGATCCACACATTCGGCACGGTGTAGGGGCCGGGGTAGTGCGCGGCGCCCTTTTGCGCGCCATAGGGCGAGTGGCGCGAATAGGCGCCGGCATCGGTGTAGCCCGTCACTTTCCGCGCGATCAGCCGCCCGTCCTTCGTCACCCCGTCCTTCAGCACGATCTTCTCCGCCGCGCGCGGCGAGGAGATCTGCATCTCCTCGTAGCGGCTGTAGATGAAAGAGACCGGCCGACCCGTCAGCTTCGAGGCCAGGATGGCGATCGGCTCGACCGTCACGTCGACCTTGCCGCCGAAACCGCCGCCCACCGTGCCGCCGACCATATGCAGCTTGTGGCCGGGCATCTGCAGGATGATCGAGGTGTTGTCGAGGGTGAAGAACATCGCCTGCGTGTTGGTGTGGCAGGTGAAGCGGTCGTTGCCCTCCGGCACGACGATGCAGCCGGTCGTCTCGGTCGGCGCATGCTCGATCGGCGACGACCAGTAGGTCTGCTCGAGGATGTGGTCGGCCTCGGCAAAGGCTTTTTCGACGTCGCCGAAGCGCACCTTCCGGCACTCGCCGCTGTCATACATGTAAAAATTCTGGCCGTGATATTCGTTGACCACGGGCGCGCCGGGCTGCAGCGCCGCCTCCATGTCGAGCACGGCCGGCAGCACCTCGTAGTCCACCTTCACTTTCGCCGCCGCCTCTTCGGCGGCGCGCTCGCTGTCGGCGATGACGGCCACCACCGCCTCGCCCTTCCAGCGCACCTTGTCCTCGGCCAGCACCTGCTCGTCCTCCGGCCCGACCTGGATGAGGATCAGGATGGTGTAGACGTTGTGCGGCACGTCCTTATGAGTGAGCACGCGCACCACGCCCGGATGTTTTTCCGCCTCCGACGTGTCGATGCTTCTGATGCGCGCATGGTGATGCGGGCTGCGCACCATCTTCAGGTGCAGCAGCCCCGGAAAGGTGCGGTCAGCGAAATAGGCGGTCTTGCCGGTCACATGGCCGGGCACGTCGGAGCGCGGCCGCCCCTGGCCGAGTTCCTTCAGGTCGTCGGTTCGCTGGTCGGCGAAGTAGGATTTGGCGAGTTGGATCATTGGCGAGTTCCCGGCTCTCGTAGAGCTTCTCCGATCGACGTATTGCGCTCCCTCCACCGCCTTCGGCGGTCCCCCTCTCCCGTTTCGCAGGGGAGGAGCCGGCCGCCGCGGCCTGCCGCGACCTTGATCCTCCCTCGTTTACGGGGGAGGGGGACCACGCGAAGCGTGGTGGAGGGGGCGGCCATGATTTCCATCACGCCGCGTTCTGCGAGTTGGCGCGGGCGGCCGTCAGCACGGCGCGGATGATCGGCTCGTAGCCGGTGCAGCGGCAGATGTTGCCGGAGATCGCCTCGACCACGTCCTCGCGCGTCGGGTTCGGCGTCTGGTCGAGCAGCGCCTTGGCCGCCATGATCATGCCCGGCGTGCAGAAGCCGCATTGCGCGGCGAATTCGTCGACGAAGGCACGCTGCAGCGGATGCATGACGCCGTCCGCCGCCAGGCCGGCGGTGGTCTCGACCGCCGCCCCCTCGCAAGTCTCGGCAAGCGTCAGGCAGGAGAGTTTCAGCTCGCCGTCGATGATGACCGAGCAGGCGCCGCAGGCACCCTGGTGGCAGCCGCCCTTGGGCGAGGTGTCGCCAAGCTTGTGACGCAGCACCTTCAGAAGCGTCGCGCCACTCTCGACGAACTCCGCCTTCTCCTCCCCGTTCAGCGTGAACTGGACCGGTACCTTCGCCATCTTCTCCTCCTCGCGCCTGCGCGGCTACTGGGCCGCTGCGCCTTGGCGATTCCCTATCGACGTTTCGGACTTCGCGCCCCTTGTCCTGCCGGACACTCCCCCACTCCCCCCTTGAAGGCAGGGCAATCGCACATGAGTTTACCCCCACCCCTAACCCCTCCCCACAAGGGGGAGGGGAATTCGCTGGCCTGTTCGCCAGGCGTCAGTCATCGACGGTTTCGCCTGGCATGGCGGCCGCAAAGTCCCCCTCCCCCTTGTGGGGAGGGTTAGGGGTGGGGGTACGGACCGGCGAAAGTCCCCATCGTTTGTCATATGCGATTGCCCTGCCCTTGAGGGGGAGAGTCCGGCAGGACAGAGGGGGTGCGAGGCACCGAAGCATACGCCACCTGAAACCTACTCCAGCAGCAGCCGGCCGAAATGCACCGGCAGCACTTCCTTGCGGTACCAGGCGCTGGCGATGGCGTCGGTGATCGGCCGCACGCCGTCGCCGACCGCCGCTATCGCCGCCGCGATGCCGTCCTTCGTGCGCCTGCTGCCGACCAGCGCCTTCTCGGCCGCGCGGGCGCGGATCGGGTGCTCGGCCATGCAGCCCAGCGCGATGCGCGCGGCGGTGACGGTGCCGTCGGCGCTCTCCTCCAGCACGGCGGCGATGCTCAGCACCGAAATGCCCTTCGGCTTGATGCGCGAGACCTTCAGGAAGCGGAACTGCCCAGCCGCCGGCACGTCGAAGCCGACGCCGGTGACCACGGTGCCGGCATGCATCCCGGCGCGGCCCGCCAGGAAGGCCTCGACCGGCACCTCGCCGCCGGTCGTATACACGGTCGCGTCGAGCGCCAGCAGCGCCACGGCGAAGTCGCCATAGGGCGCCGGCGCGAACAGGTTGCCGCCGACCGTCGCCATGTTGCGCACGGCCGGCCCGCCGACGGCCCTGGCCGCCCTCGCGAGCGCCGCCAGCTCCGGATGGCGGGCGATCTCGGCCATCGTCACTGCTGCGCCGAGATGCGCCCTCCCTGCGTCGACCGCGATCTTTCGCAGTGCCGGATCGGTCGAGCGGACGAAGGTCGACAGCGAGATGTCCCCCTCGTTGGCGGCGCGCACCACCAGGGTGCCGCCGCCGAGATAGCGGGCCCCGGCGGCCTTCAGCGCCGCGCCGGCTTCGGCTGCTGTTTCGTAGGTCTTGAGTGCGAGCGGCATGCCATCCTCCCGAGCTGGCCGCGACGGCCCTCAGCCGTTGCCGACGAAATGGTTCTTCAGCGCGTTGAACCCGCCCTGGAAGACGTTCTCGCCCATGCCCTTGGCGATCTCGTCGGCCTTGTCGGCCGGCGCGTCGAACTCCGCCGTCCACACCGCATAGGTGCGGTCGCCGTCGGTGACGCGCTCGAGCCGCAGCGTGGACGTATGGTTCGAGATCGGAGCCGGGTGTCCGATGATCGTATAGGTCACGTTATGATCGTCGTCCGAGAAGGCAATCAGCTTCTCACGGATGGTCGCACCGGACGCGACCTTGAAGTTGCGCACGCAGCCGATCTCGGTCGCCGCTCTGCCGTCCTCGATATGGCTCTCCACCATGCGCGGGTGCCAGCCCGGCAGGCCGTTGAAGTCGCGGATGCGCTCCCACACCTTTTCCACCGGCGCGTCGATGACGCTGGACACATGAACCTTCGCCATGCGGCGCTCCTCCCGAACTGTGCGTTGGAGGAGAGACTATGCCGCGCCAATCGAGCGCGCTTATCAATGCGTCTTCGCTGCTTATCGATGCGTCTGAAAAAGCGCGGGTTCAGGAGGCACCGCAGGGGACAGTTTACTTTCTTTCCGCAGAAAGGCCGAAGCACGCGAAAGGCTGGTGCGGGCGGAAAAAAGTAAACTGTCCCCGGTCCTTGACCGTGTAGCGCCTACACTGTCGCCCGCGCTGCCTCCCTATAGAGCGTCGGCGGCACGCCGGCGTGGTCGCGGAAGAAACGGGTGAAGTTGCCCTGGGTGGTGAAGCCGAGATTGCCGGCCACCGAGATCAGCGGCTCCTCCGATCCCTGCAGCTGCCGCAGCGCCTCCTCCATGCGCAGCGTGTTCCAGTAGACGTTGGGCGTCAGCCCGGTCTGCTCCTTGAACAGGGCGAAGAAATGCGGCCGCGACAGCCCGACGGCCCGCGCCACCGCGTCGAAGCAGATGCGCTCGCACACATTGGCCTTCATCAACTCGATCGCCTTGCGCACGCGGAAATCCCGGATCGCCGGGCCGCGCCGCCGCGGGCTGGTGGGCGCAGCGTCCAGCAGGCTGTCGATCAGCCGCTCGATCTCGTAGGCGGCGATCTCGCCGAAGCCGTCGTCGTCCTCCAGCCGGTGGTAGAGGTCGAGCGCGGCCCGGTGCAGCCAGGGGTCGAGCGGGATCGCCGGCTCGGCGAACAGCGGCACGCCGCGGGCGAGGGCGCGGCGCCGGCGCGCCCAGTCGGGATCGATGTAGAAGGCGAGGAACCGGCCCGGCGTGCCGTCCGGCGAGAAGGCATGGCTGTGCGGCTCCAGCGAGTCGATGCCGGCGGCCATGTCCCCGGCCAGCCGCACCGTCTCGCCGCCGATGGTCATCTCGCCGGCGCTGCCCTCGAGCCACAATATGATATGGGCTTCCGCATGCGCATGGGTGACGAGGCTGCTTGCGACGTTCAGCACCGAGACGTGGCCGAACGCGCCCCGGAAGAGCCTGATCGAGCTCGCCATGTTTTCCTCCCCAGAGCTTCGTGCCGTTCGATGCGTGGCTCTGATCCTCGGGGAAAATTCTGGAGCGCCGGCGGCGGGCCGTCAATAGCGGCCGTCTGGCGATTGGCGAGAGGGGACAGTTTACTTTCTTTCGGCAGAAAGGCCGCAGCAGTTCAGAGGTCGCGCGGGCCGAAAAAAGTAAACTGTCCCCGGCACTTACGCCATCAATTGACGAAATAGCGCTGCCACTCGAAATCGGTGATGTGCGCGGCCTGCCACGCTTCGAACGCGGCCTGCTCGGCGCGGCGGCTTTCGGCATAATTGTCGCGGAACGCCTCGCCGAAGGCATCGGCGCAGAATTCCGAGCGGGCGAAGGCGTCGATCGAGGCGGACAGCGTGCGTGGCAGCTTCGGCTTGTCGAGCCCGGCGAGGTCGGAGGTGACGGGGGCCTCCAGCGCAAGGCCCTTCTCGATGCCTTCGCAGCCGGCGGCCAGCATGGCGGCGATGGACAGGTAGGGATTGACGTCGGCGCCGGGCGCCCGGTGCTCGAAGCGGCAGGCGGCGTCGCCCGGCGTGGTGATGACGCGGATCGGCGCGGTGCGGTTCTCGAAGCCCCAGGCGACGTCCTCCGGCGACCAGGCGCCGCGGTCGAAGCGGCGGTAGGAGTTGACGGTCGGCCGGAACAGGAGATGCGTCTCCTGCATGCGGTTGAGCATACCGGCCAGGAATTTTTCAGCGACCGGCGCCAGCCGGTTCGGTCCGGCGGGGAAGGCCGGCTTGCCGTCGCGCCACAGGCTGACATGGTGGTGGGCGCCGCAGGCGCTTTCCTTGCCGGGCGGCTGGAAGCGGGTCATGAAGGTGGCGACCAGGCCGCGCTCGGCACACAGCTCGCGCAGGTGCAGTTTCGCCCGCATGGCGGCGTCGGCCGCCTCCAGCGGCGTCTTCGGCGTCAGCGCGTATTCGTACATGCCGAAGCCGTATTCGGTCACCAGCGAGGCGACGCCGATGCCGATGCTCTTCATGCGGGTGACGAATTCGGCGGCGAAATCCTGGTAGTCGCCGGTGCGCACCAGATCGTAGTTCACCAGCGAATGGCCCCAGGGCTTCAGCTCGCGGTAGCGGCCGGCGCGCATCAAATCGTGGTCGGCATGGAAGATGCCGAACTCGTATTCGAGCGCGAAACGCGCCTCGTAGCCGAGCGCGTCGATCCGCTCCTCCACCTTGGCGAGCACGCTGCGCGGATCGTAAGGGCAGGGGCTGCCGTCGAGCATGAAGGCGCGCGTCATGGCCGAGGCGAATTTCGGCTTCCAGCCGTGCTGGACGACGGTCGCCGGGTCGATGATGCCCTTGATGTTGGGAAAGCCGTTCTCGTCGTTGGCACAAGCCGAGGCGAAGGCGACGTCGCCCATCGGCTGGCCGTCGCCATGGGTCACGCAATAGAGGATGGCGTTGATCGCCTCGCCGGACGTCGACAGTTTCAGCGGCGCGATCTTGGAGCGGAACGCGCCGGACGTGTCGACGGTATGAATCGCGATGAATTCGACGCCGTCGGCGGCCAGTTTGCCCTGCAAAGCCTCGAGTTTTGGCGCGTATTCGGCGATTTTTTCTTCAAATCCCACCGTAAATCTCCCGAAAAATGGCCGGCCGCCGCCCTAGCGGGCGCGCCGGAAAAACCTTGCGAGCTGCTCGTCCAGTTCGTGGCGGCCGCATATGCCGCTCGGCCGGAACGCCATGCTGAGCACGATGACGACGCCCAGTGCGACGCCGGACAGGCCGAGAAGCTGCGGCAGCTGGATGCCGCCGATGCTGACGCCCGACTCGATGCTGCGGATGAATTCCAGCCCGACCGACAGCACGATCACGCCCGTGACCGCCCCTGTCACGGTCGCCATGCCGCCCAGGATCAGCATGGCGAGCGTCATGAAGATCTGCTGGAAATAGAAGAGTTTCGGGCTGATCGTGCCGGCGAAATAGGCATAGAGGATGCCGGCCAGCCCGCAGATCAGCGCCGACAGGATCCAGGCGACGAGCCGCAGCCGCTTCGCGTCGACGCCGACGGCCGCCGCCGCCTGCGGGCTCTGGGCGCTGGCCCTGAGCTGCAGGCCCCAGCGGCTGTCCTTGAACAGCCGCGCCAGCACGATCACCACGACGGCAGCGGCCATGATGCCGGGCAGGCCGACCACCTTGGGGATGCCGAAGAAGGCCTGGTTGCCCTTGAACAGGTCCGTCCAGTTGAGGAAGACCGAATGGACGATGATCAAAAGGGCGAGGCTGACGATGGTCGCCGCCACGCCTGACAGGCGGCTGATGACCTTGCCGCTTGCCGCCGCGACCACGCCGACGGCGAGCAGCGCGCACAGCGCCGCCGTGAGCGGGTCGAGGGCGATGTCAGCCAGCCCGAACGGCGCGTCAGGGATCGACAGCTTCTTCATCGCCGGCGGGGTGGCTAGTACCGCCACGCCGTAGGCGCCGATGCCGACGAAGGCGCTGTGGCCGAGATTGGCGATGTTGCCGTTGCCCATGAAGACCTGCAGGCCGACGACCACGATCAGGTTGACGAAGGCCGCCAGCGCCAGGTGCGTGTAGTAGGCCGGCGCGAAGGCGAGGATCAGCAGTCCGATGGCCAACACCGGCAGGGCGGTCACCAGCCCGCCCAGCAGCGAACGCAGCACCGGCTTTGCCGGACCGGATGGCGTTGCGACGGCAGTAGACGTCGAGGCGCTGATCTCCATGTGCGCCATCGGTCAGGCCTCCTTGTCGCCCAGTTCCGCCCGCCTGCCGAGCAGGCCCTCGGGACGGTAGAGCAGGAGCGCCACGATGATCCCATAGGTGAGGGCCTCCTTGAAGCCCCCGTATTGCTGCGGCAGGGCGACCAGCAGGCCGACCTCGATGAAGCCGAGCAGCATGCCGCCGACCGCCGCGCCGGCGAGCGAGCCGAAGCCGCCGATGACGCAGGCGACGAAGGCCTTCAGTACCAGGCCGAAGCCGAGGTCGGGCGTGACGCTGCCGCGCCGGGCGATGATGAACACGGCGGCGATGCCGGCCAGCGCGCCGGAGATTGCGAAGGCGGTGGCGATCACCCGGTTGGCGCGGATGCCCATCAGCCGCACGGTGGCGAAATCGCGCGAGGCGGCGCGGATCGCCAGCCCGAGGGTGGAGCGGTTGAGGAACAGCACCAGCCCGACGATGGCGAGGGCAGCGACGACAAGCTCCAGCACCTGCAGCGACGACACGGCGAACGGGCCGAAGAACCACATCTGGTTGAGGCCGTTGAGGATCGACACCGACTGCGGCTTCGGCGAGATCAGCAGCATGAACAGGTTCTGCACGACGATGCTGACGCCGAAGGCGGTGAGCAGGCCGGTCGTCGTCGGCGCGTAGCGGACGGGGCGGAAGGCCACCCGCTCGAAGGCGACGGCGGCAAGCGCGGCCGCGCCGACCGCCAGCAGTACCGCCACCAGCGGCGAGGTGAGCCCGAGCGCGGCGGCCAGGAAGACGCTGTAGGCGGAGACGCCGATGATCTCGCCATGGGCGAAGTTGACCAGCCCCATGATCGAGAAGACCACCGCCAGCCCGAGCGCCACCAGCGAATATTCCGCGCCGAAGGCGAGCGCGTTGAGCAGTTGCTGGAAGAGGTAGTCCATGGGTCAGCCGCCGATGTAGAGATTGAGTAGGCCGTGCTCGTCGGCGAGACCCGCCGGCGGACCGGAATAGCGGAGGGTGCCCGAGGTGACGACATGGACGCGGTCGGCGAAGCGCAGCGCCTGCGCCGCGTTCTGCTCGACCACGAGCAGGGTTAGGCCCTCGGCCTTCAGCTGGCCGATGAAATCGAAGATCTGCACGACGATCTTCGGCGCGAGGCCGAGCGAGGGCTCGTCGAGCAGCAGCAGCTTCGGCCGCGACATCAGCGAGCGGGAGATCGCCAGCATCTGCTGCTCGCCGCCCGACAGCGTGCCGGCGGCCTGGCCGTAGCGCTGCGACAGCACCGGGAACAGCGCCAGGAAACGATCGATATCGGCGCGCACGCCCTTGGGATCGCGCCGCGTCGCCGCGCCCAGGCGAAGATTCTCCGCGACCGTCAGGTTGGCGAAGATGTGCCGGCCCTCCGGCGTCGAGGTGAGGCCGGCGCGGATGCGGTCCTCGGTGCGCGTGCGCGAGATGTCGCGGCCATCGAGGACGATGCGGCCGGCGGCCGCGTCGACGAGGCCGGTGAGCGCGTTGATGGTCGAGCTTTTGCCGGCACCGTTGGGGCCGAGCAGCGCCACCAGCTCGCCGTGGCCGATCGAAAGCGAAAGGTCGCGCACCGCCGTCACCGCGCCGTAGCGCACGGTCAAATTCTCGACCGTCAGCACGGCACGGCCCGGCCAGCAGATGGCGCCCGATGCTTCATGTCCCCGCCGTCGCGCTCAGTCCAGCGCCGGCACGTAGGTCGGCGGGGTGTCGGTGATCAGCACGCGGTTTCCCTCGGCGAAGCCGATCACCGGCACTGCCTTGACCGGATAGCCCTTCTTCTCGGCGAAGGAGATCACCGGCGCCGTCGTGCCGGGATATCCGCCCGGCGCGCGCATCGCCTCGCGCAGCGCCGCCGCCTCGGTCGTGCCGGCCTTCTTCGCCGCCTCGTAACTGATCTGCACCATGTCGGCGCCGAGCGCGTCGAAGATGCCGTTGACCTTGTAGCCGTCGGCCTTGCATTGCTCCAGGAACTGGTCGATCGGGCTGTCCATGCCGGTCGCGCCATGGGTGGCGAACATCACCTTGTCGAGCGAGGCGGCGTCGCCCACGGTGCCTTCCAGCGACTTGTCGTCGAAGGCGTCGCAGCCGGCGACCCAGCCGTCATAGCCGTTGGCGCGCAGCTGGCGCAGGAGGATGCCGACATCCGGCAGCACACCGCAGACATGGATGGCGTCCGGCTTCTCCGGCAGCGCCTTGATGCTGGCGATCTGCGGCGACCAGTCGGTGGTGCCCCAGGAATAGTTGAGCTTCGTCACCACCTTGCCGCCGAGATGCTCGAACACCTCGCCGAACCATTCCGGCAGCTTTTCCGAATAGGAGCCGGCGTCGGGCGACACCAGCAGCGCCACGCTGAGCGCGCCCTTGCCGTAGAGCGCATTGGCGACGGCGGCGGCGTTGATCGGATCGGGCACGGCGCCGGCGATGAAATTGTCGAGGCCGGCCTGCTGCATCTCGAGCTGCGTGTTGGGCGCCGAGAACACGGTGGCGCCATAGGGCTCGGCGATCTGCGCCGTCGGGATGAGGGCATCCGGGAAAGGCACGCCGGTGATGACCTGCGCGCCGGCGTCGAGGAATTTCTGGCCGAGCGACACGGAGAGCTGCGGGTCGGAACGGTTGTCCTCGATCATCAGCTCGATCTTCGGCCCGCCGTCGGCCGCCTTGTTGATCCTGTCGGCCATGCAGCGCGCGCCCTCGGCCTCGCTGTAGGGCGCGTAGGTGCCGGTCATGGCCACCGCCAGGCCGATCTTGAGGTCATCGGCTCCGGCGCTCGCCGCCTGCATCAACCCCGCCGCCAGAGCGGCCGCTCCAAGAACCAACTTTCCCATGGTGTTACCCCTTCCTTCCCGTTGTTCTCGTTTTCCGCTGCTTCGCCTTCAGGCGGGCTGCGCCTGCCCGACATAGACCTCGATGACGCGCGGATCGCGCCACACCGCGAGCGTCTCGCCGGAAGCGATGACCTCACCCTGGTCCATTACGCAGAGCCGGTCGCACAGGCGGTTGATGAAGCGCAGGTCGTGGTCGATGACGATGGTGGCGCAGCCGACGTCGCGGCGGATGCCTTCGATCGCCATGGCCAGCGCCTCGGATTCCCCTTCGTTGAGACCCGCCGCCGGCTCGTCGAGCATCAGCAGCGACGGCCCGAGCGCCAGCGCGCGGGCGATCTCCAGGCGCCGCTGGCTGCCGTAGGGCAGGGTGCCGGCGGGGACGTCGGCCAGGTCGTCGAGGCCGTATTGCGCGAGCAGGGCGTCGATGTCGATACCGGCGGCCTGCTTGGCCCGTGTGGCGCGGCAGGTGATGTAGGCGACCTCGACGTTCTGGCGGACGGTGAGATCCTTGAACAGGCGGATGTTCTGGAAGGTGCGGGCGACGCCTGCGCGGGCGCAATGTTCGGCGCCGCGTCCGGTCAGGTCCCTGCCGTCGAGGGTGATGCTGCCGCGCTCCGGCCTGAGCGTGCCGGAAATGGCGTTGACCAAGGTCGACTTGCCGGCGCCGTTGGGGCCGATCAGGCCGAGGATCTCGCCGGCCGCGCAGGCCAGCGACGCCTCGCGCAGGGCCTGGACCCCGCCGAACGTCTTGCTGACCGCCTCCACCGACAACATCGGCCGTCTCTCCCATTACCGGCCGGCGGCTGTTTCGCCTGCCGGCGGGTCAGAGGGATGCTAGACCCGCCACTTTTCCGGAACAAGCATTTTTTTCCATTTTAGAAAAAGTTTCTGGCGAACCGGATCCGAAGACGCGACGGAGGGATCGTTCCGGCAGCCGGCGAGACGGTTTCAGACCCCCGCCGGCAGGCCGTCCCGCGGCACCGTGTTCGACATCAGCATGACGACCGGATCGCCGCCGAGCGCGACATAGGCATGCTGCATCTCGCCGTCGAACAGGATGCTGTCGCCGGGATTGAGCACGGCGGGATCGTAGTGGATGGTGTGCAACTCGAGGCGGCCGGAGAGCACATGCACGAACTCCTCGCCCGAATGGCTGCGCCAGCCGCCATTCTCCTCGAACGACTTCGCCGTCAGCGTGACGCGCCAGAAGATGTTGGTCTTGTCGCGGAAATCGCTGCACAAAACCTCGAAGGACATGGCGTTGCCTTCATGCATGACGCCGCTGCCGGAGCGGGTGATCGAGCGCCGCGCCTGCAGGCCGGGCTTCGGCCGGAACAGGAAGGAGGCCACCGGCACATGCAGCACGCCGGCGATCATCAGGGCGACGTCGACGGTCAGCCGCGCCTTGCCGTTCTCCAGCTTGGACAGTTGCGAGACCGACAGGCCGGTCCGCTCGCTGAGGTCGCGCAGCGTGACGTTGCGCTCCTTGCGGGCCTCCCGGATCTTCGTTCCCACGCTGCCCTGCATCGTCCAGGCCCCCTGCTGTCGTGTTTCCAATCCGACAAGCTCTACCGGGGCGGACGGGAGGCGTCCAGTTGCTACGCGGCTTCGACGGGTTCCGGCCATAGCGATACCGCGACGGATGCAAGGGCGTCTTCCACGATCTGCGCGACCGGACCGAATGTTTCCGGATCGGCAAGCAGATCGTTCCTGACTTCGAGATAGAAACAGGGCATGCCGCGCCGCAGCCCGTGCCGGTCGAGCGTGTAGCCGATCGCCTGGCGCCAGTCATAAGGCTCGTTGTCGCCGACCTTGAACCCTGCGGCGAAGCCTGCCGCCTGGAAGGCTTCGAGCACGGCGGCGACGAAGGGCGACATCTCGCGCCACAGCACGCCGATGTCGACGGCCCGCCTTGCACCGCCCATCACCGGGGTGAAGGAATGGACCGAGACGAGCGCCCGCCGTCCTTCGGCGGCGGTGGCGATCGCCTGCTCCAGCGGCGCCCAGGCGATCCGGCGGCGCAGCTCGCGGTCACGCTCGTCCGCGCCAAAATTGCCGGGCACGGGGATGCCGCCGAGATCGGGCCGCATATGGTCCCACTCCTCGGTGGGCCGGTTGTAGTCGAGAAAGAGCCGCGACCAGCGGGCGAGCACGGCTGGGGCGCCGAGCCTTTCGGAGAGCCGGCGGGTGAGCGCGTCGATGCCGATGTCGACGGCGAAATGCGTGTCGAGGAGGGGCGGCGGCAAACCGAGATCGCGCCACGGCGCCGGCACGCGGTTGCCCGCATGCTCGGCGATCAGCAGGTATGGGCTGGCCGCCTGCGGTCGCAGCGTTTCCGCTGCCTCGGCCGCCAGCGCGGTGACCGTTGCGTCGTCCGGCCGACCGAAGCCGGTCTCAGGCGATGACGGAGCGGACATGGTAGGCCTTGGCCGCCGTCGCTTCGATGAGGCCGGCGCGGCCGTTGGTGCGGCCCATGCCGGAGTTCTTCACCCCGCCCCACGGCAGATAAAGGTCGGCATGGTCGCAGCGGTTGAGATAGACGGTACCGGCCTCGACCTCGTCGAGCAGCGCCGCGCCGCGGTCGATGTCCTGCGTCCAGATGCTGGCGCTCAGGCCGAAGTCGCTGTCGTTCATCAGCGCGACCGCCTGGTCGTCGCCGTCGACGGCCTGGATGCAGGCGACCGGCCCGAACAACTCGTCGCGCATGATCGCCATGCCGTGGTCGACGCCCACCAGCACTTCCGGCGCGACATAGGCCGCCCCGAGCTCGGCGGCGCGGCGCGCGCCGGTTTCCGGCATGAGGCGGCGGGCGCCGGCGCGCACCGCCTGCTCGGCCATACCGCGGATCGTGTCGGCCGCACTCGCCCGCACCACCGCGCCGAGCATAGGCTTCTCCGCGATCGGGTGGCCGATGGTCCATTTGGCCGCCTCGGCGACAAGAGCCTCGACGAAACGGTCGTGGATCGCCCGGTCGACATAGATGCGCTCCACCGAGCAGCAGGACTGGCCGGCATTGGAGAAGCTGCCCTCGGCGATCTGCGGCACGGCCGCTGACAGGTCGGCGTCGGCGCGGATATAGGCGGGATCCTTGCCGCCGAGTTCGAGATGCACCTGCGTGAAGGTGCCGGCGGCCGCGGCATGGACGCGGCGCCCGCCATTGACCGAGCCGATGAAATTGACCGCGTTGAAGGCGCCTGAAGCGATCAGCCGCTCGGCGTCGGCATGGTCGAGATGCAGGCTCTGGAACACGCCTTCGGGGCCGCCGGCGGCGCGGAAGGCCTCTTCCGCGACCTCCGCGATCAGCGGCGTCTGCGGCGAATGCTTGAAGATCACGACATTGCCGGCGGCGAGCGGCGCGGTGACGAGATAGCCCAGCATCGCGGTCGGATAGTTCCAGGCGCAGATCGACAGGTGCAGCCCGCCGGCGATCGGCCGGACGTAACGGCGGATGTTCTCGTCGGCCGGGTAAGGCGTATCGGCCAAGGTCTCCGCGGCTACGTCGGCAAGCAGCCTGCCGACCAGGGCAAGGCGCGGCGTCTCGTCGGCCTGCCAGAGCGGCCGGCCGATCTGCCAGGCGAGCATCTCCGCCAGTTGCGCGGCGCGCGCCTGCATCTCCTCGCCGAAGCGCAGCAGGATCGCCAGCCGCTCGGCAAGCGGGGTCCTCCGCCAGGAGCGCAGTGCGGCGCGGGCGCGGGCCAGCGCCGCCTCCATCGCCGCGCCGTCGGCGTAGGCGCGGGTGGCATAAACGGAACCGTCGACCGGCGAGGTGACGGAAAAGGTCCGGATGTCGGTGCGAGGGTTCATGAGGATCAATCCGCCGAATGCTGGGTGCGGAGGCGGACGATAGACGTATTTTCCAATTTGGCAAATTTTTTCTGTTTACGCTTGATGGCTGGACGGGCTGCTCCTATTGTCGCCTTGCAGCCGGCATTTCGGCCGGCGGGACGAGGGATGCACGGATGGTGGTTTTCGATTTCACCGGCAGGCATGCGGTGGTTGCCGGCGCCGGCGGCGGCATGGGCGAGGCGATCGCGCTGGCATTGCTGAAGGCCGGCGCCGCGGTCACCGCCATCGACGTCAAGGCCTGCCCGGACGCGCTGTCGGGCTACGGCGACAGGCTGACTTTCGCGCAGGGCGATCTCACCGACGCCGCCTTTGTCGAGGAGGTGATCGGCCGCGCCGGGCGGGCGCGCGGCGGCATCGACCATCTCGCCAACGTCGCCGGCGTCCTGTGGTTCGGCCGCGACAAGTCGGCGCTCGACATGGATCTCGACGTCTGGGACGAGGTCTTCCGCATCAACCTGAAGTCCTTCGTCCATACCGCCCGCTCGGCGGTGCCGTTCATGCGGCGGCGCGGCGGCTCGATGGTGCATTTCTCCACCATCCAGTGGTATCGCGGCGATCCCGCCCCGCAGGACGCCTACCAGGCCTCGAAGGCCGGCGTTTGCGCGCTGTCGAAATCGCTGGCCATGCAGCTCGCCGCCGACGGCATCCGCTCCAACGCCATCTGTCCCGGAATGGCGCTGACGCCGCTGCAGGCGCGCTGGGACACGGAGGAAAAGCGGGCGGCCGTCGCCGGCTATGCTCCCCTGGGGCGGATCGGCACGCCGCAGGACATGGCCAACGCGGCGCTGTTCCTGCTGTCGGACGCGGCGAGCTACATCACCGGCATCGAGCTCGCCGTCGACGGCGGCCTGCTGATGCGGATGTAGTCGAGCCGGCCGTCGGAAGGGAGGGTGACGCCCTCTCATCAGGCCGGCCACCTTCTCCCGGGAGAAGGTACCGGATTCACACTTGAAACTTGCGCTGCCGGCATCGCGGAAGAGATTGTCTTCATCGGCTCCGACTTCGCCACCGCCGAGGCGGCTGGCTTCACCATGAAATCGACGCTGGTGCCTTGCCCAAAGGGCCGGCGAGAGGCGATGGTCGAGCCTGGAGACGCGATGGCGCGGACAAGACAGTCGGGCAGGAGCAATTGATGAACCATATCGATCTCGAAGGACAGACGGCCGTGGTGACCGGCGGCGCGCAAGGCCTCGGGCTGGCCATGGCCGAGCGGATCGCGCGCTCCGGCGGCAAAGTCAGCCTTTGGGACGTCAACACGGATGAGCTCACCAGGGCGGCGGAAGCGATCGGCCCAGCGGCGAGCGCGGTGGCGGTCGACATCACCGACCCCGAAGCGGTCATGGCGGCATTGGCGAAGACGGAAGCGGCGGCGGGACCGGTGTCGATCCTGGTCAACTCGGCCGGCATCGCCGGACCCAACCATACGCTCGACGCCTATCCGCTGGAGGACTGGTATCGCGTCATCGCCATCAACCTGAACGGCACCTTCCACGTCAACCGCGCCGTGGTGCCGGGCATGAAGGCGCGCAACTATGGCCGCATCGTCAACATCGCCTCGATCGCCGGCAAGGAAGGCAATCCCAACGCCAGCGCCTATTCCGCCTCCAAGGCGGGCGTCATCGGCCTCACCAAATCGCTCGGCAAGGAGCTCGCGGGCTACGACATCGCCGTCAACTGCATCACGCCGGCGGCGGCGCGCACACCGATCTTCGCCCAGATGAAGCAGGAGCACATCGACTACATGCTGGCGAAGATCCCGCGCAACCGCTTCCTCGAGGTCGACGAGGCGGCCAACATGGTCGCCTGGCTGGTGTCGAAGGAGAACAGTTTTACCACCGCCTCGGTGTTCGACCTGTCGGGCGGGCGCGCCACCTATTGACGACAGCAAGGCCTCGGACCGCCGGCGTCCGCTGAACCTGCGTCCGCGCAACTGCCGGGTCGGCAGGGGCGGCTCTTGGCTTCCGCTGTGCCCTGGTTCATCGACCCTCCAGAGCGCGCCCCGTAGAGCGACGCGAGCTACCGGTGAAGACGCCGGCGGAGCCTTGGCGTCGGCACGGCCGCTGAGACAAACCGATACAATTTCGCAGGCTGCGGGCAAAGTCCTGCGACAAGCGCCCCCTATGGTGCGACCGTCGGCTGGTGTTGCGGCCGAGGCCCGGCCGATAGGACCGGGTCCCACCCGCAGGACAGATCTGGAGAATTGCCATGATGACGCCCCGCGCCATCCCCCCGATATCGCGCCGCTCCTTCCTGGGCACGGTCGCCGCGGGCTCGGCGCTTGCCGCGGCCGTGCCGGCGCGCTCGGCCGTGCCGGCCCAGGAAATCGCCGGCTCCAGGATCCTGCGGACGATCCCCAGGACCGGAGAGCCCGTGCCGGCGATCGGCATGGGGAGCCTGCACACCTTCGACGTATTCCCCGGCGGCCCGCGCGGGAACATCATGGAGATCATGCGGCGCTTCTACATGGGTGGCGGACGGGTGGTCGACACCTCGCCGCTGTACGGCGCCTCGGAGGTCAATATCGGCGACTTCGCCACCGTGCTGGGGATCAGCGACGAGCTGTTCATCGCCAACAAGGTGTCCGTCACCGGCGATCATCCCGACGACGGCAGCCATGCCCGCCAGAGCTTCGAGCAGTCGCTGCAGCGGCTGTGGCGCGGCGGCCTGGACGTCGTGCACGTTCACGCCACGGCGAACAGCGCCGTCATGATCCCGCTGCTCAACGCCTGGAAGCGCGAGGGCCGCATCCGCCATCTCGGCGTCTCGCACCACGAGGGCCTCGGCTTCGACGCGCTTACGCAGTGGGTCGAGGCAGGCGAGATCGATTTCGTCCAGCTTCCTTATTCGATCCACACGCGAACGGCCGAGCAGCGCGTGCTCGAGGCCGCGGCAGACCAAGGCGTCGCCGTGCTCACCACCATGCCGTTCGAGAAGGCGCGGCTGTTCAGGATCGTCGAAGGCCGCCCGCTTCCCGGTTTCGCGCGCGAGATCGGCGTGGAGAACTGGGCGCAGTTCTTCCTGAAATGGGTGATCTCGCACCCGGCAATCACCTGCGCGGTGCCTGCGACCACCGATCCTGACCATATGAGCGAGAATATCGGGGCGTTGCAGGGGCAGTTGCCCGACGCTGGCATGCGGGCGCGCATGCTGCGGCACATGGAAGCCATCCCCGGATTTGCGGCGCTGGCCGCGATGCCGCCTTATCCCGACAAGCAGTTGCAGGGCTTTGCGCGGCCGGTGCGACGGTCGCCGTCAAATGCCGTGATCCGGCAGCAGGATCGGCCGCGCGGGCACAGCAAGGTCATCTGACGCAAGCCCACCACGGCCGTTCGCCCCGCCGTTCAGAACTTCAAGGTGAGGCTGCCGCTGAAGCCGTGATCCCGCGCCGAGCCGGCGATCTGCCCGGCATAGGTGAGGCCGAGCGAGGCCGCGGGCGCGATGGCGAGGTCGAGACCGGCTTCCAGTACCAGCGCATCCCTGGCGATCGGCAGTCCTTCGGCATCGAACGACCCGCCGCCGGCCAGCGCCATCGCCGTCGTCGGCACCACGTCGCCGAAGGCGTGCCGCCAGCCCAGCGTGCCGCGCGCCGTCGCCGCCAGGCTGCCGATGTCGAAGCCGGCGGAGGCATGGACGCCCAGCGTTGCGAACGTTGTATCGGTCGTCGACGCGGCGGCGGTGAGCCCCAGGGGACCGCCGTCCTTCTCGGTGAAGCCATCGGCCCTGACGCGCGCATAGGCGAGGCCGGCGAACGGCTCCAGTTCCATCCTCGCGGCGGGAAGCCGGTAGCCGAGCTCGCCGAACAGCTGCGCGGTGCCGGCGTCGTAGCCGGCAGTCGGATTGCCGCCCAGCCAGCCAAGCCAGGTCTCGCGCCGCGTCTCGACGTCGTGCCAGCTGTAGGCGGCGCCGGTGCGCAGCGCCAGCGCTCCCCATTCGGCGCCGCCATAGATGCCGAGGTGGATGTTCTTCGAGGAGCCCGAGGCGAGGGACTGCTCGAAGCTGGTATGGCTGTAGCCGCCGAGAACACCCACGCGCCAGGCGTCTCCCACTGCCGCGTCGCCGCCGAACAGCAGGCCGCCGACGGAATGGTCGAGCCCTGCGGCGCTGCCGTTGGCGTCAATCTCGCCGCGAGCGCCCAGCACCTGGCTCCAGACGGCGAAACGGTCCGTGGTGGCGGCCGCCGGCGCCGCACCGTCCGGGCCATAGGCCATGACCGGCAACGGCGCTGCGCCCGCATCGGCGAAGGTCGAGCGCAGCCGTGCCGTCGCGGCGTGGCTGAGGAGGCTGCTCTGCTCGATGAGCAGGCCGGAGAGCGATGCGTGAATCTCGCCGCTGAGGGATGCGAAGGGTGCTTCGCCGGTGAATATCCCGATAGCGTTGTCGTAGAGGATGTTGCCGATGCCGAGGCTCTCGATGGTGCCGGCGACCGCCGCGCCGTTGCCGCTTGACGCCAGGTCGGCGAAGGCGACCTCGTTGCGGGCGACGTCGAGATGGACGGCGGCCGGATCGTAGGCGAGGGCGAAGTCCAGGAATGCATAGCAATTGCAGACCTCGGCGAAGCGCCCGGTGACGCCACCGGCGGCCGACAGGATGGTATGGCGCCCGTCGCCTCTGTAGCCGCCGGGTGCCACCAGCACGTCGACCGCGCCGCCCTCGAGGGCGGCGGTGCCGGTGACGTCGAGCCGGCTGGTTCCGTCGGGGGCTCCGAGTTCCACCACCAGCCAGGAGTTCGCCCGCTGGCGGTAGTTGCCGTCGACGGTGAGCACCCCGCCGAGCACGTTCCAGCCGGCATAGACGGCACCGGCATTGTCGACGTCGCCGTGGACAGTGCCGGTGCCGGCGAGCAGGCCCGACTGCTCGACGAAGGTATCGGAGGCGATGCTGCCGCCGATGGCGAGCGCCCCGCCGTCGATGCGGGTGTCGCCGCCATAGGTGCTGTCGCCCGTCAGGACGAGCGTCCCGTCGCCGGATTTGATCAGCCCGCCATCGCCGGTGATGTCGTTCTCCCAGACGCTGGTGCCTTCATCGATGACGACGTGCAGGTCGCCCCAGTCGAACGCGCCGGGGCCGCGCACCGCCTTGCCGACGTTCAGCAGGCCATAGCCGAAGATCTCGTCGACACCGGCCGGACCAACGTCGCGAGCAGTGCCGAGCAGCACCTGGCGCACCTGCGACATCGTCATATAGGGGAACATCTGCGAGACCAGCGCGGCAGCACCGGCGACATGCGGGGCGGCGTATGAAGTGCCGTACGCGGTGCGATACCCTCCGCCGGGCACGGCACCGAAGATGTCGGCGCTATCCGGCCATTCCCACATGTCTGTTTCGGGGTTCCATTCGTAGTGACTGCCGCCGGGCGCCGACAGACACCAGTTCATGGCGACCCCGCATTGATTCGACCAACTTGCCAACTGCGTTGGTGTGACCGCCACAACGGCGAGCCAGCCGGATTCCAGCTCGGAAAAATAATGAGGGAGCCCTGCCGGGAAGGTCGGACTGTCGTCCCCGCCGTTACCGCTTGAGAAGATCATCAGGGCGCCGCCATCGACAGCACGATGCGCGGCGGAAACAATGTTCGGAGAGAATTCGCTCCAGGCTTCGGCGGGATAGTCGGTGATCGGATTGCCGTTCCATCCCCAACTGTTGTTGATGATGCGGACATCCTGTTTCAGAAGTTGGTCCCAGGCGGAGGCCGCTCTCGGGTCCCAAACATTGTTTCCATTCTCGTCGAACCAACTGTCCTTGTCCCATATTCGAGCGGCGAAGATTTCCGCACCGGAAGCCACGCCATGCATGCCGGCGCCGTCCCGGTTTGCGCCTAGGATCGAAGTGACCATGGTTCCGTGTCCGTCGTGATCGATCAGGTCCGGCGAACCAGCCACATGATCATACCCCCCGCCGACACGGCCGGCGAATTCAGGGTGATTGATGTCCAGGCCGCTATCGACAACCCCGACCTTCACGCCGCTGCCGTCGACGCCCCTAGCATAGGCATCGGCGGCGTTGATCATGTCCAGTCCCCATTGGGCGCGGTATTCCGGCGTCTTCCATGTCTCGGGATCGCTGGGATCGCCGGCCGTCTGCGCCAGCGCCGCTGCCGGGAAGGCGACGGACAGGAGAAGCGTGGCCGCGCGGCCGGCGCGGCGACTTGCGTTCTTCATCTTGAATGCCCTCGAAAGCCGACGCGGCTGGCCGCTGATGCGCTGGACGAGGCGAACCGCCGATTCACTTCGATCCGTCAACAGGATACAAAGAGCGTGGATGCCCGGAGAATACGGCACCTGCCGTATATCGGCCGTGCCGGAACGGCTTTTCCCGGGTCCGCCGCGGCGGCGCGGGCAAATGCGATGGTGCGGCGCATGTCAGGCGTGGTGCCCGGCGAGCGCGACGCCCAGGCCGATCAGGATCGAGCCGCAGGCTTTCGGTATCACCCAGCCGGCCCTGCCGGCGGAGAAGCGGGAGAGGGCGGCCGAGGCGAGGCCGACCGCCGCCAGGTCGGCAAGCGAGAAGACGAGATTGACGGCCACGCCAAGGATCAGGAACTGCATCCACAGCGGCACGGCGGCCGACGGGTCGACGAATTGCGGCAGGAAGGTCAGGAAGAACAGCGCCGTCTTCGGGTTGAGGATCTCGACGACGACGCTGTCGCGGAACGTGCTCGGTTGCGGGCGGGCGGCATCGGCGCTGCTTCAGTCGCCGCCGAACACCATGGCAAGGCCGAGCCACACGAGATAAGCGGCGCCGGCGAAGCGGATCGCCGCATAGACGGCCGGCGCGCTTTCGACGAGCGATGCCAGCCCGATCGCGGCCGCGGCGATATGCACATAGCAGCCGAGATGGATGCCGAGGGCCGCCATCATGCCGGCCCGCCGGCCATGCGCCAGTGTCTGTGCCGTCATGTAGAGGATCGCCGGGCCGGGCATGCAGGCGAAGGCGAGCGTGGCTATGACGAACGGCATCCATGGCGCAAATGACGGCATGGCAGATCCTCCCGATCTCTGTCCGCTTCGTGTCGAGCGGCCTTTCCGGCTTGCGGTTGCTTGCCGGAGGCGGGAGGGATAGGGGCGGGATGGACCGCAAGACATACGGCAGGTGCCGTATTTGGTGCGCCTGGCCGGCCGGCTAGGCTCGCAATGGTTAAGGCAATGCTACCGCGTCATCGACGATTGGCCGGAGGAGCCGGAAATGGCGTCAGCCCGCGGGCAGTCCCAGCCGCACGGCATAGGCCGTCAGTTCGGCGGCGCTGTGAAGGTTCAGCTTGCGCATCAGGTTCTCCCGATGCTTGCGGGCGGTCAGCGGGCTGATGCCGAGCCGTTCGGCGACCATGCGGGCGGTCTGTCCCTGTGCCACCAGCAGCAGGATCTGGCGTTCGCGCAGGGTCAGCGGAATCGGCGACACGACCTGCTCGCCGTCAGGCAGCCTGGCGGTGCGCGCCGGCTCCGTCAGGGCGAAGCGGACGGAGCGGGCGATGTAGGTGCCGCCTTTCCTGACCGCCGCGACGGCGTCGGCGAGCTCGGCCGGGTCGCCGTCCTTGGTCAGATAGCCGCTGGCGCCGGCCTCAATGGCGGCGCGCACCGTGCGCGGCTCGACATTGGCCGTCAGCACCAGGATTCGCAGCCGCGGCGCCAGCGAGCGGATGTCGGAGATGAGCTGGATGCCCGCGACGCCCGGCATGCCGAGATCGAGGATGAGCAGGTCGGCGCGGGTTTCCCGCACGAGCCCGAGCAGCGCCTCGCCGTCCGCGGCCTCGCCGACCACCGCCACGTCGTCCAGGGTGGAGAGGAGCATCTTCAGCCCCTCCCGCACGATGGCGTGGTCCTCGGCGAGAATAACGGCAAGCGGACGGTTCATTCGCGCACTATACTCGAGTCGGTGCAATTTCCGGTTGCCAATCCATGAAAAACGAACTCCCGTTGGATCAAGTGGTCGTGGGCAGCGTGCCGTTGTCGGCAGGCTTGTCCGCGACTCCGCAGGACGACCGGATTCGCGAGGCGCTGGTCGAGCTTCTCTACCGCAATTCCTACGGCGTGGTAGCCGCCAACGTCCTGATCTCGCTGCCGGCGGCCTACATCCTCAGCAGCGTCGTGTCGCCGCGCTGGTTCGTCGGCTGGCTTGTCGCGCTGTACCTGCTGACGGCCGCGCGGGTGGTCGCGGCGCGGCTGTTCTTCCGCCACGCCGGGAAGGGGGGATCGGTGGCCCGCTGGGCGTGGCTCGCGGCCGTCATGTCCTGGCTCTCGGGACTGATGTGGGGCATGCTCGGCTGGGTCGGCTTCCTGCCGCACGAGCCGCTGCTGTTCGCCTTCACAGTGATCGTGCTCACTGGGCTCGTGTGCGGCACGGTGCCGTCGCTCTCGGCCTTCCCGCCGGCCCTCGTTGGCTCGATCCTCGCTACCATCGTGCCGGTGGCGATCCGCTGTCTCAGCAGCGAGGGCGAGGTCTTCGGCGCCTATCTCTTCCTGATCGGCAGCCTGGTGGCGATCAACCTTTATTATTGCCGCGTCACCTACCGCATGCTTCGCGAGACAGTGAGGCTGCGCACCGAGAATGTCGAACTCATCGGCCGGCTCGAGGACGAGCGCGACCGCGCGCAGGCCGCCGACCGGGCCAAGACGCGCTTCCTGGCCGCCGCCAGCCACGATCTGCGCCAGCCCATCCATGCGCTCAGCCTGCTGGTCTCGACGCTGTCGATGATGGGGCAGCGGGGCGCCGTCGCCGCCGCGGATGCGCGCTCGATCGCCGGCAAGGCGAAGTCGATGGTCGGCAATCTCAGCGGGCTGCTCAATGCGCTGCTCGACATCTCCAAGCTCGACGCCGGCGTGGTGACGGTTGAGCGGGAGACCGTCGACCTGGGTGAGCTCTTCCGCAACCTGCGCCAGGAATTCGCGCCGACGGCCGGGGAACGCGGGCTCGGCTGGCGCGTGGTGGAGACCGGCCTGCACGTCGACAGCGACCCGATGATGCTGAAGCGCATTCTGGACAATCTGCTCTCCAACGCCTTCCGCTACACGACGGCGGGACGCGTCCTGCTCGGCTGCCGGCGGCGCGGCGCGGCGGTGGAGATCCAGGTGTGGGACACCGGACCGGGGATTCCCACTGATCAGCAGGCGGCCGTCTTCGAGGAGTTCGTGCAGCTGCACAATCCGGCGCGCGACCGCGCCCAGGGGCTGGGGCTCGGCCTCGCCATCGTGCGCCGCACAACCGAGCTTCTGGGGCATCCGCTGAAGCTGGTCTCCGTTTCCGGACGCGGCTCGATGTTCTCCGTCACGGTCCCGCTGGTGCAGGCGGCGAAACCTCCTCGTGCCGCTTCCGATGTCCGGATGGACGGCGCCCCGCTCGGCATCATGGTGGTGGAGGACGAGCAGGACGTTCTCGGCGCGCTGGTGCAGATGCTCGAGTTCGACGGCCACCGCGTCTATGCCGGCCGCTCGGCCGGCGAGGTCATGAACGCCCACGCGGCAGCGCAAGACGGCTCCGCGTCGGTCGGCGTGATCGTCGCCGACTACCGCCTGAAGGACCATGCAACGGGGGTCGAGGCGATCGATGCCCTGTACGATTATCTCGGCCGCGCGGTTCCGGCGATCATCGTCACCGGCGACACCTCGCCGGCGCGCATCAAGGAGGCGGCGCGGAGCGGGCACCGCCTGCTGCACAAGCCGGTCAGCGGCGAGGATTTGCGCGAGGCGATCCGCCGCGAGGCGGGGTAGGGGAAATCCGTTCCGACAGCTTCGGATCCGAGGCAGGAGTGCCGGTGCGAAAAGGCATGTTCGGCGTCTTGCCAGGCTCCGAGAAAAAATTTCGGACAGAAAGTCGCCTTCCGCCCCGCCCGTTCGTCCTCTGCGGAGAAGCCGGCTTCCCTCGCCCGAACGGGCGGGAACGCCGGCAGGCAGCGAGGTGCTCCATGTCCTATGCCCAAACTCATGCCCAGGCGCCCCATTCCTATCGCTGGGTCATCATTGCCATCGGTGCGCTGATGACCTGCGTCGGCATCGGCGCGATGTTCTCCCTTGCCATCTTCCTGCAGCCGATGTCGGTCGACACCGGCTGGTCGCGCGCCGGCATTTCCAGCGCCATGACCCTCAACTTCCTCGTCATGGGCGCCGCCGGCTTCGGCTGGGGCACCCTCAGCGACAGGATCGGCGCGAGGCCGGTCGTGCTCATCGGCGCCGTGCTGCTCGGGCTGGCGCTGGTTCTGGCGAGCCGCGCAAGCTCGCTGCTCGCCTTCCAGCTCGTCTACGGCATCCTGGTCGGGCTTGCCGCCGGCGCGTTCTTCGCACCGATGATCGCCGCCGCGACGGCCTGGTTCGATACCAATCGCGGCCTTGCCGTGTCGCTGGTATCGGCCGGCATGGGCGTTGCCCCGATGACCGTCTCGCCTTTCGCCGCCTGGCTGCTCGCCACCTATGACTGGCGCATGGCGATGATGGTGATCGGCATCGCCAGCTGGATCCTGCTCGTCCCGGCAGCGCTGCTGGTGCGGCGGGCGCCGGACGCCGATCATGCCGATACGGGTGCCGAACCGTCAGCCGAAGCGGGCGGCTTCTCGGCCTGGAAGGCTCTGCGGACACCGCAATTCGCCATCCTCGCCGGCACCTTCTTCCTCTGCTGCGCCGCCCATTCCGGGCCGATCTTCCACATGGTCAGCTATGCGGTGGCCTGCGGCATCGCGCCGATGGCGGCCGTCAGCATCTACAGCGTCGAGGGATTGGCCGGCCTGGGCGGCCGGCTGCTGCTCGGCGTGCTGGCCGACCGCCTCGGCGTCAAGCTGGTGCTGATCGCTGGCCTGATGGTCCAGGCCGTCGTCATGGGCGCCTATGTGTTTGCCCGCGAGCTGCCCGAGTTCTACCTGCTCGCCATCGTCTTCGGCACCGCCTATGGCGGAGTCATGCCGCTCTATGCCGTGCTGGCGCGCGAATATTTCGGCCAGCGCGTGATGGGGACCGTGTTCGGCGCGGCGACCATGACCTCCAGCATCGGCATGGCGCTGGGGCCGCTCGGCGGCGGCTGGGTGTACGACACGTTCAACGTCTACGACTGGCTGTTCATCGGCTCCTTCGGCATCGGGCTGGCGGCGGTGGCGATGGCACTGGCGTTCCCGCCGTTCCCGGCCAGGCAGGCGGAGCAGGCACAGCCGGCATGAACGGGCCGGCCGTTCTTTAGGGCAGGTTTTCTTTCGCGGAAGGCAATTTTGGAATGAGATTGCCTTCCGCATCGTTCTGCCTCGATCTATATATCGCTAAAGTCCGATATACAGATCGATGGAAAACGATAACATCCTGAAGGCCCTTGCGCACCCGGTCCGCCGCGACATGCTGGCGTGGCTGAAGGAGCCGGAGAAGCATTTTTCCAGCCAGGAGCATCCGCTCGACATGGGCATCTGCGCCGGCCAGTTCGAGCGCTGCGGCCTGTCGCAGTCGACCGTGTCCGCTCATCTGGCGGCGCTGTCCGCCGCCGGCCTGGTCACCTCGCGCCGCGTCGGCCAGTGGGTGTTCTACAAGCGCAACGAAGAGACCATCGCCGCCTTCCGGGCGACGCTGTCCGACCTCTGACCATTTCCGTCCGCTTCCCCAGCATGAAAGGCATTCCTCCCATGGCCACTTTGTTTGATCCGGTGAAGGCCGGCGATCTTTCGCTTGCCAACCGCATCGTCATGGCGCCGCTGACGCGCAACCGCTCGCCCAATGCCGTGCCGGGCGATCTCTCCGTCACCTATTACCGGCAGCGCGCCAGTGCCGGCCTGATCGTCACCGAGGCGACGGCCATCACCCATCAGGGTCAGGGTTACGCGGACGTTCCCGGGCTCTACGGCCCCGATCAGCTCGCCGGCTGGCGGCGCGTCACCGATGCCGTGCACGAGGCCGGCGGCAAGATCGTGGTGCAGCTCTGGCATGTCGGCCGCATCTCGCACGATTCGCTGCAGCCCGGCGGCGGCAAGCCGGTGGCGCCCTCCGCCGTCCGGGCGAAATCCAAGACCTTCCTGATCAGGCCGGACGGCAGCGGCGAATTCGCCGAGACGTCCGAGCCGCGCGCGCTGGAGGCGAACGAGATTCCGGGCATCGTCGACGACTACCGCCGTGCCGCGAAAGCGGCGGTCGAGCAGGCGGGTTTCGACGGCATCGAGATTCACGCCGCCAACGGCTACCTGATCGACCAGTTCCTGCGCTCGGGAAGCAATCACCGCACCGACGCCTATGGCGGATCGATCGAGAACCGGGCGCGTCTGCTGTTCGAGGTGGTGGAGGCGATCACCGGCGAGATCGGCGCCGGCCGGACCGGTATCCGGCTGTCGCCGGTGACGCCGGCCAATGACGCTTCCGACCCCGAGCCGCAGCCGCTCTTCGACCATGTCGCCGCCGGCCTGGGCAGCCGCGGGCTTGCCTATGTGCATGTCGTCGAAGGCGCGACCGGCGGCGCCCGCGACTTCCAGCAGGGCGACAGGCCGTTCGATTATGCGGCGTTCAAGACTGCGTACCGCCAGGCCGGCGGGCAGGGCGCCTGGCTGGTCAACAACGGCTACGACAAGGAACTGGCCGAAAAGGCGGTTGCAGAAGGCCGCGCCGACCTCGTCGCCTTCGGCAAGCCGTTCATCGCCAACCCCGATCTCGTCGGCCGGCTGAGGAGCGGCGTCGCCCTCAACGAGCCCGACAAGGCCACCTTCTATGGCGGCGGCGCGAAGGGTTATATCGACTACCCGACCGCTGCTTGACGGCGTGAGGCCGCCGCCTTGGTCTTCCTCACAAAGAGCAGGGCTATTGCGAATGGAATACCCCACCCCTAACCCCTCCCCTCAAGGGGGAGGGGGATCTTGCTGCGGCACCGCCAGGCTCCAATGGTCCACGATTTCGCTCGGCAGGGCGGCCGCAAAGTCCCCCTCCCCTTGAGGGGAGGGGTTAGGGTTTGGGGGTACCGGAGCGCATCAGTCGTCGCTCGACAGCTCCCGCGCGATCTCCCAGAAGGCGCGCACCAGCTTGCCGCGCGAGCGCTCGCGCAGGCAGATCAGCGCCTCGTCCATCAGCATCGGCGGCGAATCGATGGCGATCTGCACCAGCCGCCCGTCCTGCCCGAATTCTGCCTCCGACACGAAGCCGATGCCGCTGCCCGAGGCAACGATCTCCCGAACGGCCTCGCGGCCTTCGGCCTCGATCGCCGGGCGCAGCGCCACGCCTTGCGACTGCGCCATCGCTTCCAGCTTCTGCCGCGTCTTCGAACCGCGCTCGCGCAGGATCAGCGGGTGTTTTTCCAGTTCGGCGAAGCTCATCGAGCCGCTGCCCGCGAGCCGATGAGTCTTGGCGACGAAAGCGACGATCGGCGTCGAGTTGAGCTTCAGCATGTCGAACTCGCGCCCTTCCGGGATCTCGCCGAGCACGCCGATGTCGGCTTCGTAGGCGAACAGGCCGGCGATCACCGTCTCGGTGTTGCCGGTGCGCACCGAAATCTGGATGCCGGGGAATTTTTCACGGAACCGGCCGAGGATATGCAGCAGATGGTGCGCCGCGTCGGCGACGATGCGCAGCGTGCCCGAGCGCAGGGCGCGCGATTCCGACAGCAGGTCGAGCGCCTGCTGCTCGGTGTCGAACATGCGGTGGGTGATCTCGAGCAACTGCTCGCCGGAGCGCGTCAGCGTCACCTGCTTCTTGTAGCGGTTGAAGAGCAGCACGTCGTACTCCTCCTCCAGCTTGCGCACCTGGTCGGAGATAGCCGGCTGCGTCAGGAACAGCGCTTCGGCGGCACGCGAAAAACCGCCGGATATGGCGACATAGTGGAAAGCCCGGAGCTGGACGTAACGCATGCGGGTGCCTTCCATTGGCGGAACTGATGGAAGCATAGAAACTAACGAATTGACTTATGTAAAGGCAAAAGTGACCCTGACGGTTCTCGACACGGGAAGCCGCCCATGCATTTCTCGCTCCTTCTGCTCCACCTCGCCGGAGCGACGATGCTCCTGCTTTATGCCGTGCACATGGTGCGAACGGGCATGGAGCGCGCCCATGGCGCGCTGCTGCGCCGGCTGCTTGGCGAGGCGAAACGCGGCCAGCTGAAAGCCGCGGCTGGCGGCGTGGCGATGGCCGTGATGCTGCAGAGCTCGACGGCGGTGGCTATGCTCGCCTGCGGCTTCGCCGCCGGCGGCGTGCTCGCGCTGCCCGTCGGCCTGGCGCTGCTGCTCGGCGCCGACCTCGGCTCGGCGCTGGTGGTGCGGGTGCTTTCCTTCGACCTCGGCTGGCTGGTGCCGGTCTGCCTGCTGGCCGGCGGGGTCATGCACCTCAAGCTGTCGGGGCAGGCGCTGCGGGAGACCGGGCGCATGGTGCTCGGCATCGGCTTCGTGCTGCTCTCGCTGAAACTCATCGGCGAGGCGACGGAGCCGCTGCGCGGCAGCGCCATGCTGCCGGGCCTCTCCGCCTATCTCGCCGACGACTATGTCACCGCCTTCCTCGCCGGCGCGGTGTTCGCCTGGCTGCTGCATTCCAGCGTCGCGGCGATCCTGATGGTGGTGGCCTTCGCCGGGCAAGGGCTACTGCCGCTGGAGGCCGGCCTGCCGCTGGTGCTGGGCGCCAATCTCGGCGGCGGGCTGATCGCCTTCTGGCTGTCGCGCGGCATGTCGCCGGCAGCGCAGCGCATCCCGGTCGGCAACCTGCTGTTCCGCGCCGGCGGCGCCGTGATCGCGCTTGCGATCGTCGAAGCCACCGGCCTGCCGGTGGAGCGGCTGGGCAGCGATGCCGGCACGGCTCTGGTGAATTTCCATGTCGCCTTCAACGCCTGCCTGCTGCTGTGCTGCCTGCCGCTCACCGGCGCGATGGCGCGGCTGACGAAAGCGCTCCTGCCCGAGCCCGCCCACAAACCGGAGGCGGGCGGCCTGCTCGCCCACCGCGCCAGCGCGCTCGACCGCGCCGTCATCGGCAATCCCAGGCTGGCGCTGGCCAGCGCCACGCGCGAGTTGCTGCGCATGGGCGAACTGGTCGAGATCATGGTGCGGCCGGTGATGGAGCTGTTCGCCGCCGGCACGCGCGAAGAGATCGCCCGCACGCGCCGGATCGACGACGAGGTGAACCGCGTCCACAGCGACATAAAACTCTACCTCGCCGCGGTGAGACGCGGCGACATGAGCGACGCGGAAGCGCGCCGCAGCACCGAGCTCACCGACTTCGCCATCAACCTGGAGCATGCCGGCGACATCGTAGCCAAGACCCTGCTGGTGCTGGCGGACGAGCGCCTGCAGCGCAACCTGCGCTTCTCCAAGGAAGGCTGGAAGGAACTTGGCGAGCTGCACGGGCGGCTGGTCGAGAACATGCATCTCGCGCTCAACGTGCTGGTGTCGAACGACCTGTCGTCGGCCCGCCAGCTCGTCGTCGAAAAGGAGCGGATGCGCTCGCTGGAGCGACGCAGCCACGACAGCCATCTGCTGCGGCTGCGCTCCGGCACGCCGGAGAGCGTCGAGACCAGCGACATGCATCTGGAGGTGGCGCGGGCGTTCAAGGAGATCAATTCGCTGCTGGCGACCGTCGCCTATCCGCTGCTGACGGAAAGCGGCGACCTGTTGCAGAGCCGTCTGACTCGATCCGTCGATCATCATTCCAGCTTATTGATGGATACAAAATAACGATTTTCCAAATGGATCGGAATGGCTCAAGGTCGCCCTGTTACCCCAGCCAATCGCCTTCGGAGGAAAGCCATGCGGACCGGTTCTGCCACTGCCAGCGAGGACTTCGAGCCGCCGGCCCTGGGCGAGCCCTATCTGCTGACGCCTGGCCCGCTCACCACGGCCTATGCCGTCAAGCAGACGATGCTGCGCGACTGGGGCTCGTGGGACGGCGATTTCCGCGCCATGACCGCCGATTTGCGGCGGCGCCTGCTGGCATTGACAGGAGACACGAAGAGCGAGTTCGACTGCGTGCCGATGCAGGGTTCCGGCTCCTTCTGCGTCGAGGCGATGCTCGGCTCCTTCGTGCCGAGGGACGGCAAGGTGCTGGTGCTGGCCAACGGCGCCTACGGCCTGCGCGCCGCACAGACCATGCAGTATCTCGGCCGCGCCCACACGCTGCTCGACAAGGGCGACTACCTGCCGCCGCGCGGCGACGAGGTGGCGGCGATCCTCGATGCCGATCCGGCCATCACCCATGTCATCGCCATCCACTGCGAGACCAGCTCGGGCATCCTCAACCCGGTCGCCGAGATCTCGAAAGCCGTCTATTCGAGGGGCCGCAAGCTGCTTATCGACTCGATGAGCGCCTTCGGCGCCATCCCGCTCGACATCAACGACATCCGCTACGAGGCGATGGTCTCGTCCGCCAATAAATGCATCGAGGGCGTGCCCGGCTTCGGCTTCGTCATCGCCAGGAAGAGCGAGCTGGAGGCCGCCAAGGGCCGCAGCCATTCGCTGTCGCTGGATGTGCACGCGCAATGGGCGGCCATGGAGAAGACCGGCCAGTGGCGCTTCACCCCGCCCACCCATGTCGTCGCCGCGTTCCTCGAGGCGCTGCGCATCCACGAGGCCGAGGGCGGCGTCGCCGGACGCGGCGCGCGCTATGAGCGCAACCGCGACGTCATGGTCGCCGGCATGCGCGCGCTCGGCTTCGAGACGCTGCTCTCCGACCGCTGGCTGTCGCCGATCATTGTCACATTCTTCTGTCCGGCGCATGCGAACTTCGCCTTCGACCGCTTCTACGAGCTGATGAAGGAGAAGGGCTTCATCATCTATCCGGGCAAGCTCACGGTGGTGGAATCCTTCCGCATCGGCTGCATCGGCCGCATGGACGAGCACGTCATGCGCCGCGTGGTCGACGCGGCGGGCCGCTCGTTGGCCGAGATGAACGTTCCCGACGCGGCGCCGCCGCGCACCGCGCTCGACGAGCGCGCAAAACTCGCCGCCTGATCATCGCCTCCGGCAGAAAGACCTTGTCCATGAACCAGATGTCCCCCGTCACCATCGAGGCCAACGGCCGCAGTTATGCCTGGCCGCGCGTGCCGGCGATCGCCATCTGCCTGGACGGCTGCGAGCCGGCCTATCTCGACGAGGCGATAGCGGCGGGACTGATGCCGGCGCTGGAAAGGATCAAGTCGAAGGGCACGGTGCGCACGGCGCATTCGGTCATCCCGTCCTTCACCAACCCCAACAATCTGTCGATCGCCACCGGCCGCCCGCCTGCCGTGCACGGCATCTGCGGCAACTACCTCTACAACCCGGAGACGGGCGAGGAGGTGATGATGAACGACCCGAAGTTTTTGCGCGCGCCGACCGTGTTCAAGGCCTTCTACGACGCCGGGGCCAAGGTCGCGGTAGTGACGGCCAAGGACAAGCTGAGGGCCCTGCTCGGCCATGGGTTGAAGTTCGACGACAACCGCGCCGTCTGCTTCTCCTCGGAGAAGTCGGCCACGACGACGAAAGCCGAGCACGGCATCGACAACGCGTCGAAGTGGCTCGGCCGTCCGGTGCCCGAAGTCTATTCGGCCGAGTTGTCGGAATTCGTCTTCGCCGCGGGCGTGAAGCTGCTGAAGGAGTTCCGGCCGGACGTGATGTATCTCACCACCACCGACTACGTGCAGCACAAATACGCGCCGGGCGTTGCGCAGGCGAACGCCTTCTATGCCATGTTCGACAAATATCTCGCCGAACTCGATGCGCTCGGTGCGGCGATCGTCGTGACCGCCGACCACGGCATGAAGCCGAAACATCTGGCCGACGGCTCGCCGGCCGTGATCTATGTCCAGGATCTGCTCGACGGATGGCTGGGCAAGGACACCGCCCGCGTCATCCTGCCGATCACCGACCCCTATGTCGTGCATCACGGCGCGCTCGGCTCCTTCGCCACCGCCTACCTGCCGAAGGATGCCGACCGCGCCGACATCATGGAGCGGCTGGAGGCGATCGACGGCATCACCGTGGTGCTTCCCCGCGAGGAGGCCTGCCGCCGCTACGAGCTTCCCGAGGACCGCATGGGCGACATCGTCATCGTGTTGGGTGAAAACGTCACGGTGGGCACGTCGGCGCATCGCCACGACCTCGCCGCGCTCGACGAGCCGCTGCGCTCGCATGGCGGGCTGACCGAGCAGGCGGTGCCCTTCATCGTCAACCGCCGGCTGCCCGACCTGCCGGACGCGCCGGCGCTGCGCAATTTCGACGCCTTCCACTATGCCGCGATGGCCGCGGCGCTGGCGGGATAGCGCCTTACCCTCTCCCTTGTGGGGAGGGTCGATCCGCGACAGCGGATCGGGGTGGGGGTCTGGACCTTCGGAGCTGCATACCCCCACCCCGGCTCACAATCTCCGCCATGCTCCGATTGCTCGCCGACCCTCCCCACAAGGGGGAGGGTAAAGCCGGCGCCAGGAACCGATCATGACCAGACCCGAGACCAGCATCAAAGTCCGCCACGAGCCGATGCGCATCGCCGGCGAAAAGGTCGACGCCGACGGCGCCGTCGAGGTGCGCTATCCCTGGAACGACACGGTGGTCGGCACGGTGCCGGCCGGCGGGGCCGAGCACGCGCGCCGCGCCTTCGCCATCGCCGCCGGCTACCAGCCGAAGCTCACCCGCTACGAGCGCCAGAAAATCCTGCTCCGGACCGCCGAACTGCTGAACGCCCGCAAGGAGGAGATCTCCGACCTGGTCACGCTCGAGCTCGGCATTGCCAAGCAGGATTCGCTCTATGAGGTCGGCCGCGCCTACGACGTGTTCACGCTGGCCGGCCAGATGGCGATCCAGGACGACGGCCAGATCTTTTCCTGCGACCTCACCCCGCACGGCAAGCAGCGAAAAATCTTCACCCTGCGCGAGTCGCTGAAGGCGATCTCGGCGATCACGCCGTTCAACCACCCGCTCAACATGGTCTCGCACAAGGTGGCGCCGGCGATCGCCACCAACAATTGCGTGGTGGTCAAGCCGACCGAGCTGACGCCGATGACGGCGCTGGTGCTGGCCGACATTCTCTACGAGGCCGGCCTGCCGCCCGAAATGCTCTCCGTCGTCACGGGCTGGCCGAAGGACATCGGCGACGAGATGATCACCAACGAGAACATCGACCTGATCACCTTCACCGGCGGCGTGCCGGTGGGCAAGCTGATCGCCTCGAAGGCGGGCTACAAGCGCCAGGTGCTGGAACTCGGCGGCAACGACCCGCTGATCGTGCTCAACGACCTCTCCGACGACGACCTCGCCAGGGCGGCCGACCTCGCGGTCGCCGGCGCTACGAAAAACTCGGGCCAGCGCTGCACGGCGGTGAAGCGCATCCTGGTGCAGGAAAGCGTCGCCGACCGGTTCGTGCCGCTGGTGCTGGAGCGGGCGAGGAAGATTAGGTTTGGCAATCCGATGGACCCCGGGACCCAGCTCGGCACGGTGGTGCACGAGAAGGCGGCGGCGCTGTTCGAGCGCCGCGTCGAGATGGCGGCGGAGGCCGGCGCCGACATCCTCTACCATCCCGGCCGCCGCGGCGCGCTGCTGCCGCCGATCGTCGTCGACCGTGTGCCGCATTCCTCCGAGCTGGTAATGGAGGAGACCTTTGGCCCGGTCGTGCCGATCGTGCGCGCTCCCGACGACGACGAGGCGCTGATAAAACTCTCCAACTCGACCGCCTTCGGCCTGTCGTCGGGCGTCTGCACCAACGACTTCCGGCGCATGCAGAAATACATCGCCGGCCTCCAGGTCGGCACCGTCAACATCTGGGAGGTGCCGGGTTACCGCATCGAGATGAGCCCGTTCGGCGGCATCAAGGACAGCGGCAACGGCACCAAGGAAGGCGTCATCGAGGCGATGAAATCCTACACCAACGTCAAGACCTTCTCCCTGCCCTGGTGAGCTGACCGCATGCATTACGATCTCGCAGTCGTCGGTGCCGGCATCGTCGGCCTCGCCCACGCGCTCGCTGCTGCACGGCGCGGGCTGCGCGTCGTCGTCATCGACCGCGACGCGCAGGCCAACGGCGCGTCCATCCGCAATTTCGGCCTGGTGGTCGTCACCGGCCAGGCGTCCGGCACATCGCTGCGCCGCGCCCGGCGCACACGAAAGCTGTGGCTCGGCCTCGCCGATGAAGCCGGGCTGGAAATCCTCCAGCATGGAAAACTCGTCGCCGCGCAGCGGCCGGAGGTGCTGGCTCTGCTGGAAGCCTTCGCGGCTACGCCCGACGGGCAGGAATGCCGATTGCTGACGCGCGACGAGGCCGCCCGCCATCAGCCGGGCCTCGACGGCGCAAAACTGGTCGGCGGGCTCTACTCGCCGTTCGAGCTGCGCGTCGAATCGCGCGAGGTGCTGCCGAAGCTCGCGGCGTTCCTGACGGAGCGCCACGGGGTCGAGTTCCGGCGCGGCGTCGCCGTCTCCGCGGTGGCGCCGCCGGCGGTCGAGACCAGCCACGGCCCGGTGCGGGCGGAGAAGATCGTGGTGTGCCCCGGCGACGACCTCGCCACCCTCTATCCCGAGCGGATCGGCGGCTACGGCGTGCGCCGCTGCAAGCTGCAGATGCTGCGGCTCGCCGATCCGGGCTTCCGGATGCGCTCGGCGCTGGTCTCCGACCTCAGCCTGCTGCGCTACGAAGGCTATTCGGCTTTGCCCGAAGCGGCCGCGCTGCGGCGCCGGCTGACCGAGGAATGCCCCCGCGCCCTCGACAACGGCGTACACCTGATCGTGGTCCAGAGCGCCGACGGGTCGCTGGTGGTGGGCGACTCCCACCACTACGGGCACACGCCCGACCCGTTCGCCTCCGACGAGGTCGACCGGCTGATCCTCGACGAGTTCGCCGGCCTGTTCGGCGGGGCCAGGCCGCCGGTGCTCGCCCGCTGGACCGGCACGTATGCCTCCGCCCCGGAGCATGCCGCCTTCTGCGATGCGCCGCACGCGGACGTGCGACTGGTGATGGTGACCAGCGGCACCGGCGCCAGCACCGGCTTCGCCATCGGCGAGGAGACGATCGTCGACCTGTTCGGCGCCTGATCCCTGCCGGAAGATCATTCTGCAAGGCTCGCCCCGCCGATACCCCCCAACCCTAACCCCTCCTCTCAAGGGGAGGGGGATCTTGGCGCGGTTCCGCCAGACGTGAATCGGGATTATTCCGCGCGGCATGGCGGCCGCAAGTCCCCCTCCCCCTTGAGGGGAGGGGTTAGGGTGGGGGTAACCTGCCGGCCGACGCTTCCAGAACTTCCATATGCGATCGCCCTGCCTTGAGCGGAGGGGTCAGGGGTGGGGGTAGGTCCATGGGATTTTTTCGGGTGCGTGCGTCGCTCCAAGGCGGCGCAAACGCGTGTGACGGCGGCACGACAAATATCAGCCCAGCCTATCTCCATATAGGATAAATAGATTTTACTTATCCTCCTGCCAGCCCCAAGGTTGACGCATGGACGATATCGGCCGGTGACAAGGCCGACAGCCGCAAGGCGGCTCCAGAGTCTCAGTGCATCGCAGAATGTGCCATCAAATGGGGAACCTGATCATGACATCTCGCAGTTCGGCAGTGCTGGCCGCCCTGGCCGCGGCGCTTCTCTCCTCTTCCGCCTTCGCCGAGACGACGCTTACGGTCTACACCTCGGTCGAGGCCGTCGACCTCGACCGCTACAAGCAGACCTTCGAGGCCGCCAATCCCGACATCAAGATCAACTGGGTACGCGATTCAACCGGCGTCATGACCGCCAAGCTGCTGGCGGAGAAGGACAATCCGCAGGCCGACGTGGTCTGGGGCGTGGCCGCGACCTCGCTGCTGCTGCTCAAGGGCGAGGGTATGCTCGAGCCCTACGCGCCGGCCGGCGTCGAGAAGCTCGATCCGAAATTCGTCGACCAGGCGACGCCGCCGAGCTGGGTCGGCATGGACGCCTATGTCGCGGCGCTTTGCTACAACACCGTCGAGGCCGAAAAACTCGGCCTGACGCCGCCCAAGAGCTGGGCCGACCTGACCAAGCCGGAATACAAGGGCCACGTCGTGATGCCGAACCCGAACTCGTCGGGCACCGGCTTCCTCGACGTCTCCGCCTGGCTGCAGATCATGGGCGAGGAGGCGGCCTGGAAATACATGGACGCCCTGCACGAGAACATCGCCGCCTACACCCATTCCGGCTCCAAGCCGTGCAAGATGGCGGCCGCCGGCGAGACGGTGATCGGCGTCTCCTTCGAATTCCCGGGTGCCAAGGCCAAGCAGGGCGGCGCGCCGATCGACATCATCTTCCCGTCGGAAGGCTCCGGCTGGGAGGCCGAGGCGACCGCCATCATCGCCGGCACGGCCAATCTCGAGGCGGCCAAGAAGCTGGTCGACTGGTCGATCAGCAAGGAAGCCAACGAAATGTACAATGTCGGCTATGCCGTGGTCGCCTATCCCGGCGTCGCCAAGCCGGTCGAGCATCTGCCGGCCGACGTGGCCGCCAAGATGATCAAGAACGACTTCGAATGGGCCGCCAACAACCGCGCGAAAATCCTCGCCGAATGGGCGAAGCGCTACGACGGCAAGTCCGAGCCGAAGTCCTGACCTGACCTGCCCGTCGGGCGCCGCCGCAGGCGGCGCCCGTTCCGCAAAGGACTACGGAGCACGGCTCCGCCGACCTTGATCGGGTGTGCCCATGAAGCATGAGAGCATTTCGGGACGGCCCGCCGTCGCGCTTGGAGACGTCGCGATGCAGGAAGCCGCGGCAAAGCCAAAGCCCGCCTATCTGCGGATCTCCGGCCTGTGGAAGAGTTTTGGCGATTTCCTGGCGCTGCGCGACGTCTCGCTGTCGATCGCGGAAGGCGAGTTCGTCTGCTTCCTCGGGCCCTCCGGCTGCGGCAAGACCACGCTGCTGCGCGCCATCGCCGGCCTCGACCTGCAGACGCGCGGCACCATCCACCAGGCCGGCCGGGATATTTCCGGCCTGCCGCCGTCGAAGCGCGACTACGGCATCGTATTCCAGTCCTACGCGCTGTTTCCCAACCTGACGATCGAGAGGAACGTCGCCTTCGGGCTCGAGAACAGCCGGCGCCCGCGTGCCGAGATCGACCGGCGCGTCGGCGAACTGCTCGCCTTGGTCGGCTTGTCGGGACAGGCGAAAAAATATCCGGCGCAGCTCTCCGGCGGGCAGCAGCAGCGCATCGCGCTCGCCCGCGCCATGGCGATCTCGCCCGGCCTGCTGCTGCTCGACGAGCCGCTGTCGGCGCTCGACGCCAAGGTGCGCGTACACCTGCGCCACGAGATCAAGGAGCTGCAGCGCAAGCTCGGCGTGACCACCATCATGGTGACGCACGACCAGGAGGAGGCGCTGTCGATGGCCGACCGCATCGTGGTGATGAACCACGGCGTCATCGAGCAGGTCGGCACGCCGACCGAGATCTACCGCCATCCCGAAACGCTGTTCGTGGCCGACTTCATCGGCGAGACCAACCAGTTCCCGACGAGGATCGCCGGGCAGGGAAGGCTGGCGGTCGAAGCGACCCAGTTCCTGTGCGCGCCGCACGATTTGCCCGAGGGCAGCGATGCCATCGCCGTGATCCGTCCGGTCGACGTCATCCCGCACGGCTCCGCCGCGCACGGGTCGGGTACTGCGGAGGGCGCCGGCACGGCGGAAAACCTCGTCGACGCGACCGTGGAGGAGATGGAGTTTCTGGGTGCCTTCTGGCGCTGCCGCCTCTCCTCGCCGCGCTTCGGCAGCCGTATCCTGGTTGCCGACTTCTCGATCAACGCCGTGCGCCGGCTGGGCATCGAGACCGGCGGCGCCATGCAGGTGGAACTGCCGCGCGAGCGTGTCCTCGTCTTCCCGGGGAAAACGTGAAATGAGCGTCGCAGCGCTTGCGCTTCCCGCGGGCCGGGCGCCGCGCCAGTCCATCGCGCGCGACGATCTGGTCAAGCGGGGCTTGATGGTGGCGATCTCGCTCTACCTCGTCCTGTCGCTGGCCGCGCCCCTCTACGTCATGCTGTCGAAGTCGCTTTCGACCTACCGCTTCGACCTCAAGCAGTTCGAGCTGCAGGTCAGCGACGCGACCGGCACGGTGTGGAGCGAGCCGGCGAGCGCCGAAGCGCTGAACGCCAGGCTTTCCGCCGCGACGGCGGACGATTTGCGCGCCGGCTCCGACAGCCGGCTGGCGGCAACGAAGTTCGTCGAGGATTTTTCCTTCCGCAGCCCGGTCAGATACCGCCTGCGCGGTACGGAAGAGGGCGCCCGCTGGCTGGTCGGTAGCGCTCCGGGCGGCGGCACGGCATGGCAGGAGTTCGATTCCAACACGTTCCGGCGGGTGATGCTGCGCCCCGTGCAGTCCTATGGGCTCGACAACTTCGTCAGCTATTTCTCGACGCCGGCGCTGTCCAATTCGATCCGCAACTCGGCACTGATGGCAACGATCAGCACGGCCATCACCATCGCCGTCGCCTTCGGGCTCGCCTATGCGCTCAACCGCAGCACCATGCCGTTCAAGGGCTTTTTCCGGCTGGTGACGGCGATCCCGATCCTGGTGCCGTCGCTGCTGCCGGGCATCGCGCTGGTCTATCTGTTCGGCAATCAGGGCCTGCTCAAGGGCCTGATGATGGGCTATTCGATCTACGGTCCGATCGGCATCGTCATCGGCTCGGTGTTCTTCACCCTGCCGCACGCCTTCCTGATCATCTCGACGGCGCTGTCGGTGGCCGATGCCCGCCACTACGAGGCCGCCGCCTCGCTGCGGGCGAGCCGCTGGCGCACCTTCTGGACGGTGACGGTGCCCGGCGCGCGCTTCGGCATCGTCTCGGCCGCGTTCGTCGTGTTCACGCTGGTCATCACCGATTTCGGCCTCCCCAAGGTGATCGGCGGCCAGTACAACATGCTCGCCGTCGACATCTACAAGCAGGTGATCGGCCAGCAGAATTTCGAGATGGGCGCGGTCGTCTCGGTCATCCTGCTCATCCCCGCCGTGCTAGCCTTCGTTGTCGACCGCATCGTCCAGCGGCGGCAGGTGGCGCTGCTCTCGGCGCGCGCCGTGCCTTATCGCCCGAAGCCGAACCGGCGCTTCGACATGCTGTGCCTCGCCTGGTGCGCATTCGTGGCGGTGTTCCTCGTCGGCATCATCGGTATCTGCCAGCTGGCCGCGCTGGTGAAGCTGTGGCCCTACGACATGAGCCTTGGCCTCAAGAACTACGCCTTCGACCTGATGGATGGCGGCGGCTGGGCCGCCTACTGGAACTCCATCGAGATGGCGTTGCTGACGGCGGTGGTCGGCACGGTGGTCGTTTTCACCGGCGCCTACATGGTCGAGAAGACCAAAGGCTTCGCCACAGGCCGCGCGGCGTTCCATTTCCTCGCCATGCTGCCGATGGCGGTACCCGGCATGGTATTGGGGCTCGCCTACATCTTCTTCTTCAACAATCCGGCCAATCCGCTCAACCCGATCTACGGCACCATGGCCATCCTGGTGGTCTGCACGGTGACGCACTTCTACACCGTCTCGCACCTCACCGCGCTGACGGCGCTCAAGCAGATGGATGCCGAGTTCGAGCCGGTGGCCGAGTCGCTGAGGCAGCCCTTCCACCGGCTGTTCTTCAAGGTGACCGTGCCGGTCTGCCTGCCGGCCATCCTCGACATCTCGATCTACCTGTTCGTCAATGCGATGACGACGGTGTCGGCGGTGGTGTTCCTCTATTCCACGCAGACGCAGCTCGCCTCGGTCGCCGTGCTCAACATGGACGATGCCGGAGATATCGCGCCGGCGGCGGCGATGGGCATGATGATCTTCTACACCAACGTCGTGGCCCGACTCGTCCACGCGCTTTTGTCGCGCCTGCTGCTGGCGCGCTCGCAGGCCTGGCGGCGCTAATTTAGCTGCCGGCCGGGTGATATCCCTGCTCACGATGAGGGGTGCTTGGCGACTGGCCTCCCCAAAGGTCGGAGCTCAAGACGGCGGACGTAGCACAAGGGCGCAGAGACGGGGCGAGAGCGGAATCCTCCTTTCCGCTCTCGCCCACCCTCTGTCAGCGGTCCCGCGGCAGGAACAGAGAATCATAAATGACGGCGCGCAGATCCGACTCGGACATCCGCCCGGCGACAGTGCGCTGCGCGGCTGTTTGCGCCGCCTGCGTTTTGGCCGCGGCGCCTGGGTCCGGTCCGTGCAGGCTCACAGCCCGCACGAGGTGGGAGATCATCGTCATTTTTTCGGAAGAGATGTCTGCGGAGGTCATGAAGACCTCCTTTCTTGTCGGGGCCAGGGCACGTTACCCGCCCTCAATTGGCAGTGCCCTTGAAATATCTGCCGACGAAACGACAGTAGGCCACGGGGAGCAAGATAGCTAGGCGATCACCAGAATAAAGGTTCAAAGGGCATTCTCGGTGCCAAATCAAATGACGCGCTGCGCCATTTGATTTTGCGCGCAACACAAAGTCGCCGGCGAGGCGCGAAGGCGGCGCCATGTTTAATTTTGAGAGGGCTCGGCCCAGCGCCCCCGCTTCCCGACTTCTCCCTCCGCGGTAATGGCCAAGGCCGAAGAGCAGTGTGGCGAGGAAGCCGCGCTGCCACACCGTTCCATCGGTCGCAAGCTGTCCTCTAGGCTCCAAAATGTGGTTTTGTGGGATTTGGAGAAGTTTCCACGCAAAACTCCCGACAATTCCCCGGTCCTCGCCGGAGTTGGATCACGGAAATGTGATCGGGATTGCGCATGCTCAAAATCACGGCGGATTCATCCAGAAATTGCCTTTATCTAACAAGCTTCTCGCCCCTTTTTCGCAAAAGCCCGCCGACGGCGATCGCCCAAATAGCAGGCAATCCAACCTGCTCTGAAGGCCAGTCCAGGCGAGAAGACCTATCCCAACGTCACATTTGGGATTGTCAACTTTCGTGACGGATTTATCGTGCGGCGCGCAGAAGCCACATACGGCCGCTTTGGGAACATGGGGAACACAATGAACGACGCAACACGACGCGGTTTCTTGAAGAGAGCGGCGGCCTTGGGTGCCGGCGCCGGACTCTTCACGATCAACCCGGAATTCTTCCTTTCGCCGGCCGCCGCCCAGGAAGGCAAGACGCTGGTCTTCCTGTCGGCCGAGAACATCACCGGCAACTGGGATCCGTCGGCGCACACCACGCTGTCGCAGAAGAACATCGAAGGCTTCATCATGGGCTTCCTCACCCGCACGCCGATGCGGGTCGAGAAACCGGACGAGGTCGTCTACGAGCTCGCCACCAGCCTGACCTTGCTCGACCCCACCAAGCTCGAGATCAAGCTGCGCCAGGGCGTGAAATTCCACGACGGCAAGGAGTTCAAGGCCGAGGACGTCAAGGCGACGTTCGAATACGGCTCGCGCCCGGACCGTCCCGCCCAGTGGTATCCCGGCCCGACCGAGACGCTGACCATCACCACGCCTGACGACTACACGGTGATCGTCGACACCTCGAAGGGCGGCTATCCCGCCCACCTCTTCATGTTCCTCGCCGCCTATCTGCCGATGATGTCGGCGACCGACATCGCCGCCGGGCCGCAGGGCCCGCTGTCGCAGCGGCTTAACGGCACCGGCCCGTTCAAGTTCGTCGAGCAGCGCGGCAACGACACCGTGCTTGCCGCCAACCCGGACTATTTCCTCGGCGCGCCGAAGATTCCGGCCATCAGCTTCAACTTCGTCGGCGATTCCACCACGCGCATGCTGTCGCTGATGAACGGCCAGGCCTCCATCGTCGAGCGCCTTGAGCCGGAGCAGGTCGCCACCCTGCAGGGCAACGACAAGGTCGCCATCAGCAGCGTGGTGTCGGTCGAGAACAAGTATCTGTGGTTCCGCTGCTCCAAGCCGCCCTTCGACAATCCGCTGGTGCGCAAGGCGGCCTGCCATGCCATCGACCGCGAGCAGATCCTGGCGGTGCTGGGCGAGGCCGGCCACAAGTCGGCGAACTACGTCTCGCCGGTGAAGTTCGGCTACATCGACCTGCCGAACTATCCCGCCTACGATCCCGAGAAGTGCCAGGCGCTGCTGGCGGAAGCCGGCTTCCCGGGCGGCGAGGGCCTGCCGCCGCTGGAATACATCACCTCGGTCGGCTTCTACCCGAAGACCAAGGAGTATGGCGAGGTCATCACCGCAATGCTGCAGGAGCAGGGTTTCCCGGTGACGCTCTCGGTGCTCGAGATCGCTGCGTGGAACGAGCGCCTCTACGACCGTCCCGGCGGCGGCCCCGGCCACATGGTGGATTGCGGCTGGTCGACCGGTTCGCCGGAGCCGGACCTCGTCCTGCGCACGCATTTCCACTCCTCGTCGAAGCGCATCACCGGCATCGTCGATGCGGAGATCGACGCCAGCCTCGACAAGGAGCGCAGCGCGCCGTCGCTGGAGGAGCGCAAGGCCATCCTGCAGAGCGAGACCATGCCGCTGCTCGCCGACAAGGTGCCGGCGCTGTCGCTGTTCACCTCGGTGATGATCCACGCCATGGACAAGTCGCTGAGCGGCCTGTTCATCTATCCGGACGGCTCGATGGACGCCTCCAAGGGCGCCTTCGCCTGACCTGCCTGCCGCGCCGGGACGCTGATCCGGCGCGGCAGCTTCATCCGGCCGGGACCGAACGCCGGCCGGAGAAGCCTGCAAGCGAATGAGACGCGGGGCGCCGCCCGCCCCGTCGCAAGCGCGCCAGGAGCCCGATTTGTTCATCCTCAGCTTTCTCGTCCGGCGCCTGCTGCAAGGCGCGCTGATCATCTTCCTGGTCACGCTGCTGATCTTCACGCTGCTGCGTGTCGTGCCGGGCGATCCGGTGCGGCTGATGGCGGGCGGCATGGCGCCGGAGGCGCTGATCGAGCAGATCGCCACCGAGATGGGCCTGCGCGATCCGATCCTGGTGCAGTTCGGCCGCTACATGGGCGGCGTGATCCAGGGCGATCTCGGCCAGTCCTTCGTGCGGCCGGCCAGCGGCGCCTCGACCGGCGGCTCCGGCTTCGGCGATTCCTCGCGCGGCGACCGCGCCGAGGTGCTGACGCTGATCGCCGACACGCTGCCGATGACGCTGCAGCTCGCCGCGCTCGCCATCTTCTTCGCGCTGGTCTTCTCCTTCCTCGTCGGCGTTCCCGGCGGGCTGGCGCCGAACCGATGGCCGGACAGGGTGGCGTTCTACATATCCTCGATCTTCATTTCGCTGCCGAACTTCTGGCTGGGCATCGTGCTGGCGCTGCTGTTCTCGGTGAAGCTCGGCTGGCTGCCGGCGATCGGCTACAAGGGTTTCGCCTACACCATCCTGCCGGCCATCGTTCTGGCGGTCGAGCTGGCGCCCATCCTCATCCGCAACCTCACGGCGTCGCTGGCCTCGGTGATGCAGAGCCCGTTCATCTCGGTCGGGCGGGTGCGCGGCCTCGGCCACCGGCGCATCGTCTACGCGCACGCCTTGCGCAACGCCTCGGTGCCGCTGCTCAACCTGCTCGGCATCCAGATCAGCGGCCTGCTCGGCGGCGTGCTCATCGTCGAGTTCATCTTCGACTATCCCGGCCTCGGCCTGCTCACCGTCAATGCCGTCCTGCAGCGCGACTTCCCGCTGATCCAGGGCATCGCCATCGTCACCAGCGCGATCTTCGTGCTGATCAACATCGCGGTCGACCTGATCGCCACCCTGATCGATCCGAGGCTCGAATACTGATGAGTGTGGCAGAAACCGACATGTCCATCGCCGTTCCCATCCCTGCCGACGAGCGCAAGGGAGTCTCCGTCTCCCGCCGCATCTGGCGGGCCGCCTTCGCCTCCTACGAGTTCCGCATCGGCCTCGTCATCTTCGCCGTCCTGGTGCTGGCGGCATTGCTCTATCCGTGGCTGAGCGGCATCAACCCGACCAAGATGAACGTCGCCGGGCGTCTCCAGGCACCCTGGTTCCTCGGCGACGTCTGGAACTGGGCCGCACCCCTCGGCACCGACCAGATCGGTCGCGACATGCTGGTGCGCAGCCTGGTCGGCCTGCGCTACTCGCTGCTCATCGGCTGCTCCACGGTCGTGCTCATGCTCATCGTCGGCTGCTCGCTCGGCACCATCGCCGGCTACTACGGCGGCAAGATCGACCTCGTGCTGATGCGCATCACCGACGCCCAGCTTTCGATCCCGATGATCATCCTCGCCATCACCGTGCTCGGCGTGTCGCGGCCGACGATCCCGGCGATCATCCTGGTGCTCGGCCTGTCGAGCTGGCCGGTCTATGCGCGCGTCACCCGCAGCGTCGTCATGACCGAGCGCAAGCAGGAATATGTGCGCGCCGCGCAGGTCAGCGGCGCCTCCGACTTCCGCATCATGGCGCTGCTGCTGGCGCCGCTGGTGCTGCCGCCGATCATCTTCATCTCGGTGCTCGACGTCGCCCGCATGATGATCTTCGAATCGGTGCTCGGCTTCATCGGCCTCGGCGTCCAGCCGCCGACGCCGACCTTCGGCAACATCATCGCCGACGGCCGCAAATACCTGCTCAACGCCTGGTGGATCGCCACCATGCCGGGCGTCTTCCTGTGCCTGACGCTGACCAGCATCAACCTGATGGGGGCGTCGCTCGAACGGGCGCGCAACCGCATCCACGGAGGCGCGTGATGGCCAGCCAGCCGGTCCTCTCCGTCCGCGACCTGTCGGTCGAGCTGCGCAGCGAAGGCCGCGCGCGCCGCATCGTCTCCGACATAGGCTTCGATCTTCAGCCGCGCCAGATCGTCGGCATCATCGGCGCTAGCGGCTCCGGCAAGACGGTGCTGTCGCGGGCGCTGGTCAACTGGATCGACCCGCCGCTGGCGATCTCGTCGGGCTCGGTCACCTACAAGTCGCAGAACATCCTCGACCTGCCGCCGAACCGGCTGCGGCCGCTGCGCAAGGAGATCGCCTATGTCGGCGCCAACCCGATGGGGGCGCTCGACCCGACCCTGCCGGTCGGCAGCCAGATCGTCGAGAAGATCCGCGCCCTCGTCCCCGGCATCGACACAACCGAAGCACGCAGGCGCGTCGTCGACCTGCTTGGCGCCGTACGCATCCCGTCGCCGGGCGCCCGCTTCCACGAATATCCCTCGCAGTTCAGCGGCGGCATGATGCAGCGGGCCCTGATCGTCGACGCGCTCGCCACCAACCCGGCCTTCCTGGTGGCCGACAACGTCACCCAGCCGCTCGACGTCACCGTGGCCGCGCAGGTGATGCGGCTGATGCGCGAGCTGACCGAGCGCTTCGATACGGCGGTCGTCTTCGTCTCCTCGTCGCTACCGACCGTCAGCGAGGCCGCCGACCAGGTGCTGGTGCTGGCCGAGGGTAGGATCGTCGAGCGGCAGACGCCGCGCAAGCTGGTGGAGAGACCCGAGCATCCCTATACGGTTCAGCTCATCTCCGAGATCCCGCAGATCTGGACGGATTCCGCGCCAGTGGTGGAGAGCCCGGCGCGCACGGGCAGGCCGCTGATCCGCATCGAGGACGCGACCCGCACCTACCGGGTGCGCAAGCGCGGCACCTTCGCCAGCTTCAGCGACGTGCGGGCGGTGCGCAACGTCACCTTCGACGTCTACCCCGGTGAGAATTTCGGCATCGTCGGTGAATCCGGCTGCGGCAAGTCCACGCTGATGCGGCTGCTCAGCCGGCTGGAATCGCCCGACACCGGCCGCGTCGTCTGCGACGGCGAAGACATCGCAAGACTGTCCGGCAAGGCGCTGCTGAAATTCCGCCGCGACTTCCAGCTGGTTCTGCAGGACCCGTTCAACTCGCTGCCGCCGCGCACCGCGATCGGGGCGATCATCGAGGGACCGCTCAAGGTCCATGGCATGCGCGGCGCCGACAAGCGGCGCGAGCGCGTGCTTGCCGTGATGAGCGAGGTCGGCCTGTCGGCCGCGCTCTACGAGGAACTGCCGCTGGGCTTAAGCGCCGGCCAGCGCCAGCGCGTCAACGTCGCTCGCGCCATGGTGCTGGAGCCGAAGGTGCTGATCATGGACGAGACGCTGTCGGCGCTCGACCAGACCGAGCAGTTCAAGCTGCTGAAGCTGTTTTCCGACCTGCAGGCGAGGCACGGCCTGACCTACATCTTCATTTCGCACGACATGGCCATGGTGCGCCGCGTCTGCAACCGGGTGGCGGTCATGTATCTCGGCGAGGTGGTGGAGATCGCCGAGAACGGCAAGCTGTTCTTCGATCCCGGCCATCCCTACACAAAGGCGCTGCTCAGCGCGATCCCGACGCTGGAGGAGCGGCGCTACCGCCCGGAGGAGTGCCTGCTCGAAGGCGAGCCGCCGAGCCCGATCGACCTGCCGCCGGGCTGCAGCTTCGCCAGCCGCTGCCCCAAGGCCTTCGACCGCTGCCGGGTGGAGAGCCCGAGCCTCAGCGTCGACGGCAAGGCGGGCATGGCGGCCTGCTTCCTGCTGGAAGGCGGACCGGCAAGCATCGCGGCGTGACGTGCATGGGAGGAATGGCGATGGAAAGTACAGCGGAAAAGAGCGGCTCTCTTGGTGGCGTCGGTGGCGCTGGCCGCCCTTGCGTGGTCGACTGCCGGGCACGGTAGTGCCGCAGAGCAGGTGATGGCATGAAAGAGCCCGAAGCACGCTTCGAACACATCCTCGCCGAGCTGAACCGGCTTGGCCGGGTATCGGTTCAGGATCTGGCGAACCGTTTCCATGTCAGCCGCGAGACCGTCCGGCGCGACCTGAAGCAGCTCGAGATGGAAGGGCACCTGCGCTGCGTCTATGGTGGCGGCGTCAAGCCGCAGCGCGACGGCGACGAGCCGATCGCGGAGCGCATGCGCGTCAACGCCCGCGAGAAGGCCCGCATCGGCGCCGAGGCAGCCAGGCTGCTGAGCGACGACATCAAGATCTTCGTCGATGCCGGCACGACCACATTGGCCTTCGCCAAGCACCTGAAGGACTGGCCGCGGGTCACCGTCTATACGAACTCGCTCGACATCATCGAACTCCTGTGCGGCTTCGACGCGCCCAACGTCGTGGCGGTCGGCGGCCAGCTCTCGTCGAGCTACCGGGCCTTCATGGGCGCCGACCCGCTGGCGATCGTCTCCCAGCACTTCTTCGACATCGCCTTCGTCGGCATCGTCGCCGTCGACTACAGGCTCGGCTTCATGGACCTCGGCCAGGACGAGGCGCTGCTGCGGCGCCTGCTGCGCAGGCATTCCAGGCAGTGCGTGATGCTGGCCGACAGCAGCAAGTTCGGCCGCCAGGGTTCCATCTGCACCTACGATCTCAAGGACGTCGACATCCTGATCACCGACGCTCCGCTCAGGGCGGACTTCGCCCAGAAACTCGATCAGGCTCAAGTGAAGGTCCATTATGCTCAAGGTTGAAAGCAAAGCCTCGTCTCTCCCCGACGTCGACGCCGAGGCGCATCACCGGATGATGGAGGAGGTCTCGGCCTTCGGCGGCGGTTCGGACGGCGCCATGCACCGGCTGACGCTGTCGGAGGAGGACCGCCAGGCGCGCGACTGGCTGGCCGCGTGGATGAAGCGGATCGGCCTGCGCGTCGAGATCGACCCGATCGGCAACATGTTCGGCTTCCTCGACTGGGCCGGCGATGACGCGCCCCTGATCATGACCGGCTCGCATCTCGACAGCCAGCCCAATGGCGGCCGTTTCGACGGCGCCTATGGCGTGGTCGCCGCCTGCAGCGCCATCGAAGCCATTCGGAAGAAGGTGGCGGAGACCGGCATCGAGCCGCAGGCGAATTTCGTCGTCGTCAACTGGACCAACGAGGAGGGCGCCCGCTTCCAGCCGAGCCTTTTGGGCAGCGGCGTCAACACCGGCGAGCATACGCTGGAATTCGCGCTCGCTCGCAGGGATGGCGACGGCGTCTCGGTCGGCGAAGCACTGAACCGGATCGGCTACGCCGGCACCTCGCCGCGAGTCGTCCCCGACGCGCTGATCGAGCTGCATATCGAGGGTGCGCCCTTTCTCGAAAAGGCGGGTCAGCGTTTCGGCGCCATCGACCGGTTCTGGGGCGCCGCCAAATACCGGCTCGCCTTCCTCGGTCGCCAGGCCCATACCGGCCCGACGCCGATGGCGGAGCGCCGCGACGCGCTGCTGGCAGCCGGCTATCTCATCGGCGAATTGCGCGCGATCGCCGATGAGGGCGGCGTCAACCTGCACACCTCGGTCGGTCGCCTGGAGGTTCATCCCAACTCGCCGAACGTCGTTCCGGCCGAGGCGGTGCTGTTCATCGAGCTGCGCTCGGACGACAGGGAAATCCTCGAAGCGGCGGAAGAGAAGCTGAAGACGCGCATGGCCGAATGCGCGGCGCGCGCAAAAGTCGGCTACGAGGTGCGCGCGATCGACCGCCGCAAGGCGGGTCCGCTCAACAGCCGCCTCTATGCGCTTGCCGAGGAGACCGCGGCCGCGCTCGGCCACGAGACGATGCGGCTCTCATCGATCGGCGGCCACGACGCGATCGCCATGGCGGCGGTGACGCGCTCGCTGGTCATCCTCGTCCCCAGCGTCGGCGGCGTCATCCATCATCCGAGCGAATTCACCACGCCGGAAGACCGCCTCCTCGGCGTCGAGATCCTGGCCGGCATGCTCTGGCGCTTCTGCCAGGACGGCGACCTGCTCAAATCATGAACCGGACCGCGTCATGACCATCGCAGCTTCCGACGACACCGTCATCTCGATCCTGGCCGGCGTCGAGGCGTGGCGGGGCAGGACCGTCAGCGCCCAGCCGGCCGCGCCCGGCGTGGCGTCGCCGGGCCACCGCGGCGTCGACAGCCGGCGCTGGACGATCGCGCTCGACGGCGACGCGCCGTCGCATCTGCTCAAGGTGATCGAGCCGGAGCAGGCGCGCTTCTTCGACGTCTCCGCCTCTTTCGCCGCGAACCGCGCCGCCGCCACGCTCGGCTGCACGCCGAAGGTGGTGCATGTCGACGCCCGCCGCCAGGCTATCGTCGTCGAGTTGCTCGACGGCTGGGCCACCGCCGGCATGGACGATCTGCGCAAGCCCGAAATTCTGGAGAAGGTCTTGGCGCTGAAGGCGACCCTCCGCAACGGCGCGGCCTTGGCCGGCTCCTGGACGGTGTTCGACCGGCTGCGCGCGTTCGAGGATGCCCGCCGGGCGGCGGGCGTGGAAGCGCCGGACGACTTCTGGTGGATGCTGGACGCGGTCGGCGACATCGAGAGGGCGATCCTCGCCGCCGGCTGGGATGCCAGGCCCGCCCATGCCGACGGGCTCGCCTCCAACGTCATGATCGGACCAGAGGGCGCGCTCCAGCTCGTCGATTTCGACGAGGCGCGCAACGTCGATCCCCTCTACGAGCTCGGCATCCTGCTCAACGAGGCTTTTCCGTTCGAGAGCGAGATGCTGCCGGCGCTGGAGATGGCCGAGGGCAGCGTCCGCCCGGCCTCGCTCGCCCGCTGCCGCCTCTATGCGGCGGCCGACGACCTGATGTGGGGCGTGTGGGGCCTGCTGATGAACGCGACGTCGAAGCGGGGCGAGGTCGAATTCCTGAAATATGCGAACTGGCGCCTGCTGAGATGCCGGATGGCGCTGCGCCATCCCGGCTTCGAGGAAAAGCTGCGGAACCTTTGAGGGCATGATGGCTGACAAGAGGATCGGCGAGGCCGCGAGCGAAGCCGAGCGTGAGATCGAGGCCGTGCTGGGCGCCGTTTCACCATGGCAGGGCAGGGACCTCCGCTATGGCCCCGTCCATGGCGGCATCAGCAATTCCAACTGGAAGGTGCGCATCGATGGCGAGCCGGGCAGCTATTTCGTCAAGGTGCCCGGCCGCGGCACCGAGATGTTCATCGACCGCGCCGCCGCGTCGGAAGCGAGCCGCCGCGCCGAGGCCTTGAAGATCGGCCCGCGCACCTACGATTATCTCGATCATCAGGGTGTCGAGATCGCCGACTTCATCGAGGGCCGCCGCCCCTGCACCAACAGTGACTTCCAGTCGCCGGAGGTGCGCGCCAGGGTGCTCGGCCTCTACCGCACCTTCAACGATTCCGGCCTGCTCGGCCTGACCAAGACCGTCTTCGACATGATCGAGGAGCATGTCGAGCAGGTGCGCACTCTGAACGGCGCCTTCCCCGCCGACTTCGCCTGGCTCTACAAGCAGTACCGGCTGGCGCGCTCGGCGCTCGAAGCTTCCGGCATCGACCTCGTGCCCTGCTTCAACGATCCTATGCCGGGCAATTTCCTCATCGCCGAGGACGGCTCGATCATGCTGATCGACTACGAATACGCCTCCAACAACGACCGCTGCTACGAACTCGGCATCTGGTGCGGCGAGATGTTTTTCTCCGACGCAATCGAGAACGAGGTGCTGGAGACCTATTTCGGCCGGGCCGAGCCGCGGATGAAGGCCAGGCTGATCGTGCACAAGGCGCTGGCCGACGTGAAATGGTCGACCTGGGCGATGGTGCAGAACGCGGTGTCGGCGCTCGACTTCGACTTCTACAAATACGGCGCCTGGAAGCACATGCGGGCGCGCTCGATCATGCAGGATCCGCGCTGGGTCGACTATCTCCGGGCGGTGTGAGGGCGGAAACGCCGACGATGTTGCGGACGACCCATCCGCTCCTCGCTTTCAATTCGCCTGCTGGCGCTGAGAAGCGAACCGTTCGTTGCAAGCTCGGCACGCCTTGTCAGGCGGAGCCGGCCAGCTTCATGCCCTCGTAGACCCTGGCCTGCCTTGCCGACAGCGCCTGCCAGTCGGCGAAGGCCGCCGGCGACGGGTCGACCTGCTCGGCGATGCGCGTCATCGCACGGGTGGCGGCGGCGAAGTCGGCGTGCCAGCCGGCGCCGACCGCCGCGCACATGCCGGCGCCGAGCGCCGAGGCCTCGTTCGACAGGCTGCGGATCACCGGCAGCCCCGTGGAGTCGGCGACCATGCGCAGCCACAGCGGGCTGCCGGCGCCGCCGCCGATGACCAGCACGCGCTCGACCTTGGCATGCTGGCGGCGCATCTGCTCGAGGGCGCGGGCGAACTCCAGCGTGATCGCCTCCAGCGAGGCGCGATAGAGATGGCCCATGCCGGTCTCCGGTCCCATGCCGGTGAAAGTGGCGCGCGCGTTCTCGTCCCAATGCGGGTCCATGCAGCCCATCAGGTAGGAGCACACCATGACCCCGCCCGAGCCGACGGGCAGTTTCAGCGCCTGCGCCTCCAGCCGCTCGAACACCGTCTTGTCCTCGTGGCCGCCGGCGAAGCTGTCGAGCAGCCAGTTGACGAAATAGGCGCCGCCGCGCTGGCAGCTTTCGAGCAGGTAGCCGTCGCCGGTCGGCGAGACCAGCGTGCGCCAGTAGCGGCTGAGCTCCGGCGTCGGCGACCACAGGCCGCCGACCACCGCCGTGCCGAGATTGAGATAGACCACGCCCGGGCTGGTGGCGCCGACGGCGAGGCCGGCCGAGTGCCCGTCGCCGCCGCCGGCGAATACCGGCGTGCCCGGCCGAAGTCCGGTCGCCGCCGCGGCCGCCGGCGTGACGTGGCCGATCGGCGCGCCGGGCCGGTAGAGCGGCGGCAGCTTCGACAGCGGTATGCCGAGATGGTCGAGGATTGTCCGCGACCATTGCTTTTCCTCGATGTCGAAGATGCCGAACGGGTCGGCGCTGGTCCAGCTCGCCGCCGCCTCGCCGGTCAGCTTCTGGACGAGGAAATCATGCACGCTGAGGATCTGCGCGGCGCGGTCGAGCAGCTCCGGCTGGTGCTCGCGCAGGTAGCGCAGCCGGTAGACGCAGGGGATGACGTCCACGGGCTTGCCGGAGATGGCATGCAGCCGCTCGCCGCCGAGCTCCTCTGCCAGCACCGCAACCATTTCGCGCGCCCGCCGGTCGAGCCACAGCGTCGCCGGGGCGAGCGGCCGCCGGTCGGCGTCGAGCAGCGCCATGGTCTCGCGCTGGTTGGCGATGGCGATGCCGTCTATCGCCGCCGGATCGACCTGGCCGGTGACGGCGGCGAGCGCGGTGGCCGCGGCGGTCCACCAGTCCTCCGCATTCTGCTCGGCGAGCAACGCGCCCGGCGTGCTGATCGCATGCGGCGCGCGGCCTTCGGCGCGCGGCGTGCCGTCGGCCGTCCAGGCGATCGCCTTGACCGACTGGGTGGATGAATCGATGCCCACGACATAGCGTTCATGCGGCTGCATGCAGTTCTCCTCCTCGCAGCGTCTTCCTCGCGCCGGCAGGGGGCCGGCCGGAACCGCGACGCCTCCTTTGACAGCGCGGGCCCGGATCCTTCCTCAGCCGGCCAGCAATGCCTCGCCGGTTGCCATGTCGGTCACGAAATGGGTGGCGTAGCCGGCTTCCAGCGTGGCGGTGATGGCGGCGATCTTGGTCTGGCCGCCGGCCATGCAGATGCGGCTCTTCACCTGCCTCAGCTCGTCGAGCGTGATGCCGACCATGCGGTCGTCATGGTCGCCGCCGATCGGCATGCCGTGCACGTCGATGAAGCGGCCGATGATCACGGCGACGGCGCCCTGCTCGACATAGGCGTCGATCTCGGCCTTCGAGGCGATGCCGGAGACGCGCACCGTACTGCGCGGGCCGATGTCGCCGACGCCGAACAGGATGCGGTCGGTCGAATGGATGAGCTCGAACTGCTTCTTCAGCACCGGCTCGGCGAGCAGCATCGCCTTCAGCTCGCGCGTCGACAGCACCGCCGGCGCCAGCAGGTTGACGCAGCGCGCATGGATGCGGTTCGACAGCAGCGACGTGCACAGCTCGGCCGAGAACTCCGGCTCACCGGTCGAGCTGCCTGACACCTGCACGACCGTCACGTTCCGGACAGGCCGCGGCAGCGATATCTGGTTGGCCACCGCGAGCACGGTGCGGCCCCAGGCCACGCCGATCGTGTCGCCGTCCTCGATCTGCTCGGCCAGCACCCGCGCGCCCGCGTCACCCAGCCGGTCGACCAGGTTCTGCTCGTCGCCGGTCGGGATGACGAAGGCGCCGTCCAGGCTGAATTTTTCCATGAGGGCGCGGGCGACGGCCGTGCGGCCAAAAGCCTGCGGACTGATCCGGACGGAGACGATCTCGCGCTCGCGCGCCTCCTGGAGCAGGTTGACAATGGTGGCGCGCGACACGTTGAGCTTTTTGGCTATCTCGCTCTGCGTCAACTGGTCGGCATAGTAGAGCCATGTCGCCCACATGACCGCATCGTCGAATTCCGTCGGCAGCCTCGCCTCGGAATTCCCGCCGGTTCTTGCTGCCGTGCCGCCGTTCGCCATGGCCTATCTGATCATCTTGGTAACATTTGTCAACGATACCTGTCTTGTGTCTTGACATCTGCCACTGCCTGTTGTCACGTGTCGGGCAAGGACGGAAAAGACTGATTGCGGGCATGGAAACGGCAAGGAAAAAAAGCGCGGAGAGCGACGCTCCGATCGGCGGCTGGACGGCGCTGATCGACGATGTGCTCGCCGGCCGCTGGGTCAGCCCGGATACGGGCAAGGCGGAGCGCGTTCCCTATGACAGCATCGTCATCGAGGAGAGCCTGGAAGGCGCGGAAGCCGATCTCGTCGCCGGCCTGAAGCTCGGCGAGAAATTCACCGTCGTCGCCGATGCCGACACCTGGGACGCGATGGGTTCGCGGGTTGCCAGGGCACTGACGAAACTTGGTCCGGTCGACATCGTCATCCTCGATCGTCCGCATGCCGATATGGAGAGCATCGAGCTGCTTACCGGCAAGCTTGCCGGCAGCGAGGCTGTCGTCGCCGTGGGATCGGGCACCATCAATGATCTCTGCAAATTCGTCACCGCCAAGCAGGGGCGCCGCTACTGCGTGTTCGGCACCGCCGGGTCGATGAACGGCTACACCTCGACCACCGCCTCGATCACGCTGGAGAGCGGGCTGAAGGTGTCGCTGCCGTCGCATGCGCCGGCCGGCTTCTTCGTCGATCTCGGCGTGTCGGCGGCCGCGCCGAAGCATCTCGCAGCCGCGGGCTTCGCCGACTGCCTCGTGCGCTCGGTCGCGCAGGTCGACTGGTGGCTGTCGCACCGGCTGCTCGGTTCGCTCTACGCCACCGCGCCCTACGCGCTCCAGGACGAGGACGAGAAGGCGCTGAACGCGCGCGCCGGCCTGCTGCCCAGGGGCGACATCGCCGCGCATGGCTATCTCTACCGCGTGCTGACGCTGTGCGGACTCGGCGTGTCGATGACCGGTATGTCGCATCACGGCTCGATGGGCGAGCACCAGATCTCGCACTACATCGACTGCTTCGCCGGCGACCGCCACCCCGGCACACTGCACGGCCAGCAGGTCGGCGTCGGCGTGCTCACCATGGGGCGGCTGCAACGTCAGATGCTGTCGAGCGACAAGCCGCCGGTGATCAAGCCGACCCGCATCGACCGCAACGGCATGGCCCGCCGCATGGGCGCCGAGGTGGCCGGGCAATGCTGGACCGAGATCCAGCCGAAGATTTTCGACGAGAAGGGCGCTGACGAATTCAACGCGAAACTGGAGGCGCTGTGGCCGCAGCTCCGGCGCGAGCTTCAGGCCTTCGTCATCCCCGTCGACGAAATGAGCCGGCTGCTCGCCGCAGCCGAAGGGCCGATGACCGCCGCCGATCTCGGCCTGCCCGTCGATTTCTACCGCGAGGCCGTGCTGCACTGCCGCGAGATGCGCAACCGCTACTCCTTCCTCGACCTTGCCGCCGACGTGGGCATCCTCGAGGATTTCGTGGCCGGGGAGCATTGAGCGATGCGCCCGGTCGCCGACATGCCGATCGAGACGGCCGCCGGCGTCACGGTGCTGTTTGCCGACATCGACGACACGCTGACCCATGAGGGCCGGCTGCCGGCCTGCGCCTATGAAGCGCTGGAGGCGCTGGCCAGGGCCGGCATCGCGGTCGCGCCCATCACCGGCCGGCCGGCGGGCTGGTGCGACATGATCGCTCGCATGTGGCCGGTGGCGGGCGTGGTCGGCGAGAACGGCGCCTTCTATTTTTCCTACGACGAGGCGGCGCGGAAGATGCGGCGCTCCTTTGCCATCGACGCCGAGATCCGCGCGAAGGATCGCGAACGGCTCAAGGCGGTGCGTGAGCGCATCCTGCGCGAGGTGCCGGGTGCGGCGGTGTCGGCCGACCAGCTCTACCGCGAGGCCGATCTCGCCATCGACTTCTGCGAGGACGTGCCGCCGCTGCCCAAGGCCGAGGTGGTCCGCATCCGCGAGATCTTCGAGGAAGAGGGCGCCGTCGCCAAGATCTCCTCCATCCATGTCAACGGCTGGTTTGGCCGCTACGACAAGCTGACGATGTCGCGGCGCTTCGCCGCCGACATTTTAGCCATCGACATCGACAGGGATCGCGACAAGATCGTCTTCGTCGGCGACAGCCCCAACGACGCGCCGATGTTCGGCTTCTTCCCCAATGCCTGCGGCGTCGCCAACGTGCTGGCATTCCGCGGCGAGATGGAGGCCGAACCGGCTTACGTCACCAAACGCGAGGGCGGTTTCGGTTTCGTCGAGGTGGCCGACCGGCTGCTCTCGGCGCGTGCCGCGAAGGCTGGTGCCGCATGACGGGCGTCCATGACCTTGCCATCATCGGCGGCGGCATCAACGGATGCGGCATCGCCCGCGATGCGGCGGGGCGTGGACTGAGCGTGTTTTTGTGCGAGCAGGGCGACCTCGGCTCGGCGACGTCTTCTGCCTCGACCAAGCTGATCCATGGCGGGCTGCGCTACCTCGAACATTACGACTTCAAGCTGGTGCGCCATGCGCTGGCCGAGCGCGAGCGGCTGTGGGCGATCGCGCCGCACATCATCTGGCCGCTGCGTTTCGTGCTGCCTCACCGCAAGGGTCTGCGCCCGGCCTGGCTGCTGAGGCTCGGCCTTTTCATCTACGACCATCTCGGCGGCCGCAAGCTGCTGCCGGCGACCCGCACTTTGCGGCTGGCCAGCGATCCGCTCGGCGCGCCGCTGCACGACGTGTCGTCGGTCGGCTTCGAATATTCGGACTGCTGGGTGCAGGACAACCGGCTGGTCGTGCTCAACGCTCGCGACGCCGAATCCAAGGGCGCCGACATCCGCCCGCGCACCCGCTGCACAGCCGCCAAACGCGAGGGCGGGCTGTGGCGGCTGACCCTTCAGGACGCCGACGTCGGCCCGGCCTACACCATCCAGGCGCGCGCCGTCGTCAACGCCGCCGGCCCGTGGGCCGAGCGCGTGCGGTCCTCGGTCGTGCAGGTGGAGGCGCCAGGTGCGCTGCGGCTGGTGCAGGGCTCCCACATCGTGGTGAAGCGCCTTTACGAGCACGATCGCTGCTACATCTTCCAGAATCCGGATGGGCGCATCTTCTTCGCCATTCCCTATGAGGAAGATTTCACCCTCATCGGCACCACCGACCGCGATTTTGCCGGCGAGCCGGGCGCGGTGCGGGCCTCGAACGAAGAGATCGCCTATCTCTGCGATGCGGCGTCCTCCTATTTCCGCAAGGCGGTGACGCCGACCGACGTCGTTTGGAGCTATTCGGGCGTGCGCGCCCTGTTCGACGACGGCGCGGCGAACGCGCAGAAGACCACACGCGACTACGTGCTGGCGCTCGACGCCGGCAGGGATGAGGCGCCGCTGCTGTCGGTGTTCGGCGGCAAGATCACCACCTATCGCTGCCTTGCCGAGGACGCGCTGGAGAAGCTGGCGGCGGTGTTCCCCGACTGGCGGGCGCATGCGGGCTGGACGGCGACGAAACCGCTTCCCGGCGGCGATTTTCCGGTGGACGGCGCCGAGACGCTCGCCCGCCACCTGCGCCAGGACTATCCTTTCCTCGGTGAGCGCGCAGCGCGGCGGCTGGTGCGCCACTACGGCACCGAAGCGCGCATCATCCTCGGCAAGGCAAGGAGTGCGGCCGATCTCGGCCGCGATTTCGGCGGCTCGCTCAGCGAGGCGGAAGTGCGCTTCCTGATCGCTCATGAATATGCCGCAAGCGCCGAGGACATAGTCTGGCGGCGCACCAAGTCGGGCCTCACCATGACGGCCGGAGAGATCGCCGCGCTCGACGCTTGGCTGGAGGATTTCAGGAAACAGACGGAGGCATCGCTGTTGAAGCAGGCGGGCTGAGACGGATGAGCGGGCGGCGGCAGGCCACCCTGAGGAGAAAGAACGCCGGACGCAAACCCCAGGAGGGGGGCCGGCGGTTGTGGAGGAGCAAAAAGCGGGATGAGCGTCGCACAGGTCAAGCGCATCTCGATCTCGGATTCGCCGATACCCTGGCTGCTGCCGCTGGTCAGCCTGCTGGTGGTCTTCACCATCTATCCGCTGATCTACAATATCTGGCTGTCCTTCCACGAGTTCGTGCCGCGCAAGCGGGCGCTGCAGTTCGTCGGCGTCGATAACTGGGTGCAGCTGTGGAACGACGCGCGCTTCTGGAGCTCGCTCGGCGTCACCTTCGCCTATTTCGCCATCGCGCTGGCGTTCGAGCTGGCCCTCGGCATGGCGATCGCGCTGCTGCTCGACGCCGAATTGCCCGGCTTCGGCGCGTTGCGCGCCATCCTGTCGCTGACGCTGGTCATCCCGCCGGCCATCGCCGGCATGATGTTCTTGCTGATGGAGGACCCGCAGTTCGGGGCGCTGACCTACATCCTCAATTCGCTAGGTCTGCTCGACAAGTCGATACCCATCCTCGCCACGTCGTCCACGGCGCTCGCCGGCGTGCTGCTCGCCGAGATCTGGCAATGGACGCCGTTCATGGTGCTGATCTTCCTCGCCGGCCTGCGCTCGCTGCCGACCGAGCCCTACGAGGCGGCGATGATCGACGGCGCCTCGTCGTTCCAGATGTTCCGCCGGCTGACCCTGCCGATGATGTCGCGGGTCATCGCGGTGGCGGTGCTGCTGCGCGGCATCGACCTGTTCCGCGTCTTCGACTACGTCTTCGTCATGACCTCGGGCGGGCCGGGCACCGCCACCTACAGCCTCAGCCTCTATGCCTGGCAACAGACCTTCAGCTTCATCAAATGGGGCTACGGCGCCACCCTCAGCCTTGTCAGCCTGGTGATCATCATGGTGCTCGCCAACATCTTCATCAAAGTCTTCAAGGTGAGGTGGTGACATGCATATGAGCGCCGGCCAGCGGACGCTGCGCACCATCGCCGGGTGGGCGGTGGTCGGGCTGTTCTTCTTCCCCATCTACTTCTGGACGTCGGTCGCGTTCCGCGACGCCAAGGACATCTTCTCCTGGCCGCCGAAATTCTTCGAGTTCCCGCCGACGGTGCGCAATTTCGAGCAGGTGTTCGGCATCTCGCTCGGCTTCGGCTTCGGCAACCAGGACGTGGTGACGCCGGGCGGCGGCAATTTCTACATGGCGCCGCGGCTGTGGGACTCGATCGTGATTGCCTCGATGTCGACGGTGCTGGCGATCGTGGTGGCGACGCTCGCCGCCTACTCGCTGTCGCGCATGGATTTCCGCGGCCGCCACCATTTCGTCAACTGGGTGCTGTCGACGCGCATGATGCCGCCGGTGGCGGTGGCCGTGCCGATGTTCTTCATCTTCAAGCAGTTCAACCTGCTCGACACCTATACCGGCATCATCCTGGTGCACGGGCTGATGAACCTGCCGCTGGCGGTGCTGCTGCTGAAGAGCTTCTTCGACGACATTCCCGCCGAGATCGACGAGAGCGCGCTGCTCGACGGCGCGTCGCGCTGGACCATCTTCCGGCGCATCGTGCTGCCTATGGCCAAGGGCGGCATCGCCGCCACCGCGGTGCTGTGCTTCATCTTCTCGTGGACCGAGTTCCTGTTCGTGCTGACGCTCACCCAGACCAGCATCAAGACGGTGCCGGTGGTGTCGTCCACCTTCGTTACGTCGATCGGCACGGCCTGGGGCAACATGGCCGCCCTCGGCGCCGCGGCGATCGTCCCCGCATTCATCGTCATCATGCTGGTGCAGCGCCATCTGGTGCGCGGCCTCACCATGGGATCGCTGAAGCAGTGATCCGGCGGACATCCGTCCGCCGGCGGAGTTGAAAGAACCGGGAGGCGAGGTCGCCGCCCGAAAAATGGAGGAGAAGAAGGATGAAAGACAAGGACAGAAAGCTCTATCTGTCCTCGCTCACGGACAAGCTCGTCCGTGGCGAGATGGGGCGCCGCGACTTCCTGCGGCTCTCCGGCAAGCTCGGCCTCGGCGCCGGCGCGCTCGGCATGGGCCTCGGCCCGCGGCCGTATTTCGGCGTCTCCAGCGCGCAGGCGCAGGAAGCCGTGCAGCCATCGGCGGACGTCATCGCCTGGCTGAAGGAGGTCGGAAAACCGTTCGCCGGCACCACGCTGAAGCTGGCGACGGAATCGACGCCGCCGTCCAACGCCATCAACTCGCAGCTCAAGAAGTATTTCGAGGAAGCGACCGGCATCAAGGTCGAGATCGAGGTGCTGCCGCTCGAGCAGGTGCTGCAGAAGCTGACGCTCGACGTCGCCTCCTCGCTCGGCACCTACGACCTCTATTACATCGACCAGAGCTGGGCGGCGAGCTTCAGCCAGGACGTGTTCGACCCGCGCGAGCAGATCTCGGCCAAGCCCGACCTTGCCATGCCGAACTACAACATCGACGACTTCCTGCCGGCGCTGGTCGACGGCATCGCAATGTACGAGGGCCGCATGGTCGGCGTGCCCTACGACATCCCGATCTTCATCATGATCTACCGCAAGGACGTCTATGAGGAACTCGGCCTGAAGGCGCCGACCACCTTCGACGAGCTCTACAACAACTCCAAGGCGATCACCGACAAGAAGGGCCCGGACCTCTTCGGCTATGCCGGCCAGATGAAGTCGGGTCACTACGCGCTGGAATGCGAATGGACCTCGATGCTGTGGGGCCATGGCGGCTCGATCTTCCGCAGCGACGGCACCTTCTCCGGCAATGACGAGCAGGGCATCGCGGCGCTCGATTACTACACCAAGCTGCGGGCGATCATGCCTCCGGGCGTCGACGGCTGGACCTGGGACGGCCAGGGCCAGGCGGTGGCGCAGGGCGTCGCGGCGTCGATGCTGTCCTGGGGCGAGTTCTTCCCCTATTTCGACGACCCGACGCAGACTAAGGTGTCGGGCCTGTGCGAGGCGGTCATCCCGCCGCAACCGATCGCGCTGCGCACCGTCAAGGACACCGGCTACGGGGAAATCCCCGGCGTCGGCCACCAGGGCGGCTCGTCGCTGGCGGTGTCGAAATACTCCAAGGCGCCGGACGCCGCCTGGCTGTTCATGCAGTGGGCGACCTGCGCCGACACCCAGGCGCTGATCACCGTGCTCGGCGGCGGCACCGGCCCGACCCGCGCCAGCGTCTATGACGATCCGCGCGTCAAGGCCAATGCCCGCGTCGGCGCCGGCACCACGCGCCACCTGCCGGTGGTGCGCGAGACCATCGCCAAATACATGGGCTCGGAGCCGGACCTGCCGGAATGGGCGCAACTCTCCAGCGACACGATCCCGGTCGGCCTCGGCAAATATTTCGCCGGCGGCTACGGCTCGTCGAAGGAGGCGATGGACGACATCGCCGGCCAGGTGGCAGCGGTGCTCAAGGGCTGACATACGGGCAAGATGGGCGGCCGGCATTCCTGCCGGCCGCCCGTTCGCCCCACCCGCCTCGCTTCGCCCGGCACCCTCCCCATCGAGGGGAGGGAGTGGCGCCAAGCTCGCCGGCCTCCTCCCCCTCGATGGGGGAGGTGGCCCGCAGGGCCGGAGGGGGTGAGACGGTCAACCACAACGGCCGCTGCTATAAGAAGAACAACTACGGAATGCCGAGGAGGAAGATTTGGACAGGAAACCACTGATCGCGATCACCGGCGCCAGCTCCGGCATAGGCGAGGCGACGGCGCGCGCCTTCTCGGCCGCGGGCCATCCGGTGCTGCTGATGGCGCGAAGGCTCGAGCGGCTGAACGCGCTGGGCCTGCCCGATGCCGTCATCCGCCAGGTCGACGTGCGCGACCGCGCCGCGCTCGCCGCAGCCGTGGCCGATGCGGAGGCGGAGCACGGGCCGGTCGACATGATGTTCGCCAATGCCGGCATCGCCCGGCTGGGCGACATCGGCCGCCAGCCGCCGGAAGACTGGGACGAGATGATCGACATCAACACCAAGGGCGTGATGAACACCGTGCACGCCGTGATGTCGGGCATGATGGCGCGCCGGCAGGGCACGCTGGTGATGATGAGCTCGATCGCCGGCCGAAAGGTCTATCCCGACCACACCGTCTATTGCGGCACGAAGTTCTTCGTGCACGCCGTGTCGGAAAGCCTGCGCGAATACCTCGCTCCGCACGACGTGCGCGTTATCGTGGTGTCGCCGGGCATCATCGACACGGAAGTGCTGGACGGGGTGCGCGACGAGACGACGCTAGCCAACTACAAGGCCAACAAGCAGGCGATCGGCGGCGGCATCTCGGCCGATGTCGTCGCAAAACTGATCCTCGACGCCTACGAACTGCCGCAGCGGACGATCGTCCAGGAAATCGTCATCACGCCGACCAGGCAGAAATATTGATCCGTCGGCCGACAGGCCGGCGACAGACGACGGGTGGAGCGCTTTTCATGGCGACAGTGGAATACAAGGGCATCGGAAAATCCTTCGGTGCGGTCAACATCCTGCGCGACGTGTCGTTCCGCATCGAGGACCGCCAGTTCGTCGTGCTGCTAGGCCCGTCGGGCTGCGGCAAGACCACGCTGCTGCGCATGACCGCCGGCCTGGAGAGCGTCAGCGAGGGCGACCTGTCGATCAACGGCAAGCGGGTCAACGACGTCCACCCGCGCGACCGCGACATCGCCATGGTGTTCCAGAACTACGCGCTCTATCCGACCATGAAGGTCTACGAGAACATCTCGTTCAGCCTGGAAGTGGCGAAGATGCCGGTGGCCGAGATCAAGCAGCGGGTCGAGCGCGCCGCCGAGATTCTCAATCTGACGCCGTATCTGCAGCGTTATCCGAAACAGCTTTCCGGTGGCCAGCGGCAGCGTGTGGCGATGGGGCGCGCCATGGTGCGCGAGCCCTCGGTGTTCCTGTTCGACGAGCCGCTCTCCAATCTCGACGCCAAGCTCCGGGCGCATATGCGCACCGAGATCAGGCAATTGCACAACCGGCTGAAGACCACGACCATCTACGTCACCCACGACCAGGTCGAGGCGATGACCATGGCCGACGTCATCGTCGTCATGCGCGCCGGCAAGATCGAGCAGATCGGCTCGCCGGACGACGTCTACGACCGGCCGGCCAGCAAATATGTCGCCGACTTCATCGGTGCCTCGGCGATCAATTTTCTGCCCGGCACGGCCGCGAGCGGGGCGGGCGTGCCCGCCGTCGACACGGCGAGCGGTCGCATCCTGCTGGAGGAAGGCTCCGGTGTAAAACCGGGGCAGCGCGTCGTGCTCGGCCTGCGGCCGACCGACGTTACCGTGGCGGCCGACGGGGCGATTGGCGCCCGCGCCGTGCTTTTGGAACGTCTCGGCCACGATGCGCAATTGTTCTGCGAGGGCCCGGACGGTCGCTTCGTCGCGGTCGTCGACAAGGGGCTGCGCTTCGAGGAAGGCAGCGAGGTCCGCTTCGCCATCCCGCCCTCCAAGGTGCATGTCTTCGACGCCGAGACGGAGGCGCGCATCTGAGGCCCGGCAGGAACCTCTTGGCGGCAAGGCAAGTGCATATGAAATACCCCCACCCCTAACCCCTCCCCACAAGGGGGAGGGGGACTCTGCGGCCTTCCTGCCAAGTAAAATCGCCGACGGTTGGCGCCTAGCGGAGATGCAAGCCAGTCCCCCTCCCCCTTGCGGGGAGGGGTTAGGGGTGGGGGTATTTGAGGTTGTCGGTTACCCGAAGCCGCAGTCGCAAACATGAGAAAATCGTAGGAGCCGCCAATGGCAACGATCCTGATCCTCGGCGCCGGCGTGATGGGCAGCGCGCTGGCCGTGCCCGGCGCCGACAACGGCAACGACGTGCTGCTTGCCGGCACGCCGCTCGATGCCGCGGCGGTGTCCCGCATGAAAACCGCCGGCGGCGTGCACCCGAAACTGGATCATCCGCTGCCCGGCCGGGTCACGCCGTTGGCCGAGGACGAACTCACCGGCGCCCATGTCGAGGCGGCCGACGTCATCGTGGTCGGGGTCAGCAGCCCCGGCATTCCCTGGGCGGTCGAAAAGCTCAACACGCTGATGACCCGCGAGCGGCCGGTCGCCTTCGTCACCAAGGGGCTCGACAGGGTAGGGCCGTCGCTGACGACGCTGGCCGAGTCCTTGCGGCCGCAACTGCCCAAGATGAAGACCTTCATCGGCATCGGCGGCCCGTGCATCGCCCGCGAGCTCGCCAACCGCAACCCGACGGCCAGCGTCTATGCCTCGGCCGACGGCCAGTCCGCGGCAAAGGCTTTTGCCGCGCTGATGGCGACGGAGTATTATCGCCTGTCCACCACCGACGACGTCACCGGCGTCGAAGCCTGCGCGGCGCTGAAGAACTTCTACGCCATCGGCGTCGCCGCCATGCAGACGCGCTATCCCGACGCGACCCGTCCCGACGGCCAGTCGAAGAACCCGACGGCGGCCGCCTTCACCCAGGCCGCGCTGGAGATGGCGCGATTGTGCGAGCGCTTCGGCGGCCGGCGCGACACCGCCTTCGATCTCGCCGGCATCGGCGACCTGCACGTCACTGTCGGCGGGGGGCGTAACAGCAGGCTCGGCCATGGCCTCGGCCTCGGACGCACGGTCTCCGACATGATGGCCGGGGAATTGGCGGGCGAGACGGTCGAAGGCATCGACACGGCCCGCATGCTGTCCGCCTGGCTGGAGCCGGCGCCCGGCCTCGCCGCGCTCGAGCGCGCGCGCTTCCCGCTGGCGCTGGCGATCATCGACGCCGTGTTGCGGGACGAGCCGTTCGCGTTCGATTTCGGGGGCCTCACGGTTTCCTGAGGAGCGCAATCGCATATGGGATTGCCGGAAACCGGAGGACGCGGAAGGTGCCCGGCCCTCGGCGCCTCCCCAGGCCCCAAACACCCCCGGCAAAATAGCGCGTGACAGCGAAATCAAACTGCGCTAACTGGACTACTTAACAGTCCAGTTGACCGGTGACTCGATGGCGATACCGCTCTCTCCGCTGAACGAGGCGATCCACAAGCAGACGGCGAAGGAGATCATCCGCGACAAGATCGTGTCGCTGATCGCCTCGGGGATTCTTCAGGTCGGCGACGAGCTGCCGAGCGAGCGCGAGCTGGCGACCATGCTGGCGGTCAGCCGCGAGACGGTGCGCGGCGCGGTGCAGCGGCTGGCCGGCGAGGGCGTCGTCCAGGTGTCGCAGGGCGCGCGCACCCGCGTCGCCAACGTCAAGGTCGACGTCGGCAAGCAGCGCATCGGCGTCACCGACCCGTCCTCCATCAACGGCTACAGCCTGGAGGCCGTGCACGCCGCCCGCCTGCTGGTCGAGACGGCCGTGGTGGCCGACGCGGCCCGGCATCTGAGCGAGGAGGACATTAGGCGCCTCGACGATTCCATCGACGCGCAGGAGCAGGCCGCCAACGATCCCGTACGCTTCCTGATCTGCGACCGCGAATTCCACCTCACCATCTACTACGCCTGCCAGAACCGGCTGCTCGCCGACTTCGTCGTCGACCTCTACACCTACATGCTCGACCACCGGCGCATCGCCATGGGCAGGCCGGGCGCCATCGAGAAGAGCCTCGAGGACCATCGCTTCATCGTCAGGGCGCTGAAGATGCGCAATCCGGAGGCGGTGGCGGCGGCCTTCTCCGAGCACATCCTGCGCATCCACGACACCAGCCGGGACGTCAACGAAGGCGGGGCGGACATGATCCTGAAGGCCGCCGGCAAGGCCGAGGCCTCGGACGGCGAGAGGGAGCAGGCCTGACATGAACATCCTCGTCGTCGGTGCCGCCGGCATGCTCGGCCGCAAGCTCGTCGCCGCCCTGATCCAGCGCGCGGCCCTGCGCGGCCGGCGCATCGAGACCCTGACGCTGGCCGACATCGTGGAGCCGCAAAGGCCGGACTTCGGCGGCAGGGTCGAGACCGTCGCCGTCGATCTCGCCGCTCCCGAGACGGCGGCGCGGCTGGTTGCGTCGCGGCCCGACGTGATCTTCCATCTCGCCGCGGTGGTATCGGGCGAGGCCGAAGCCGATTTCGACAAGGGATACCAGGTCAATCTCGACGGCACACGCTCGCTGTTCGAGGCGGTCCGCCGGGCTGGCGCCGCCGCGCCCTATTGTCCGCGCGTCGTCTTCACCTCCTCGATCGTGGTGTTCGGCGAGCCGCTGCCCGAGGTGATCGCGGATTCGCACTGCCTGACGCCGCTCACCAGCTACGGCACGCAGAAGGCGATCGGCGAGCTGCTGCTGGCCGACTATTCGCGCCGCGACTTTCTCGACGGCGTCGGCATCCGCCTGCCGACCATCTCGATCCGGCCGGGCAAGCCCAACAAGGCCGCTTCCGGCTTCTTTTCCAGCATCCTGCGCGAGCCGCTGATCGGCCGGGAGGCGGTGCTGCCGGTGGCCGAGACGGTGCGGCACTGGTTCGCCAGCCCGCGCGCCGCGGTCGACTTCATGCTGCACGCCGCCGAGCTCGACTCGGCGCCGCTCGGATCGCAGCGGACCATCACCATGCCCGGCCTGTCGGCCACGGTGGCCGACCAGATCGAGGCGCTGCGCCGGGTGGCAGGCGAGGGCGCGGCACGGCTGATCCGGCGCGAGCCCAATCCGGTGATCGCCGGCATCATCGCCGGCTGGCCCCGCAGCTTCGATGCCCGCCGCGCCGAGGCGTTCGGCTTCCGCGCCGAAAAATCCTTCGACGACATCATCCGCGTCCATATCGAGGACGAGCTTTCCGGCGTCGAGCCGGCTTGAGGCGCGGCCATGCTGCTTGGAGCCGTGGCCGACGACTTCACCGGTGCCAGCGACCTGGCCAACACCCTGGCGCGCGGCGGCATGCGCACAGTGCAGTTCGTCGGCCCTTCGCAGGACAGCGCACCCGCCGACTGCGAGGCCGGCGTGGTGGCGCTGAAGACCCGGTCGATCGAGCCGGGTGAGGCGGTGCGACAGTCGCTTGCGGCGGCGCGCTGGCTGCTCGACCAGGGCTGCCGGCAGATCCTGTTCAAATACTGCTCGACCTTCGATTCGACGCCTGCCGGCAATATCGGCCCCGTCGCCGAGGCGCTGCTCGACCTCACCGGGGCGGAGCTGGCGGTGGCGTGCCCCGCCTTCGCCAAGACCGGGCGGCGGCTGTTCATGGGCCATCTCTTCGTCGGCGACCGGCTCTTGAGCGAATCCGGCATGGAAAACCATCCGCTGACGCCGATGACCGACCCGGACATCCGCCGCTGGCTGCGCCGGCAGACGCAAGGCGAGGTCGGGCTGATCCCGCTCGACACGGTTCGTGACGGCCCGGAGGCGGTCGCCGCCGCCTTCGAGAGCGAGCGCCGCGCCGGCCGCCGGCTGGTGGTCGCCGATGCGACGTCGGACGACGATCTGCTTGCGCTGGGCAAGGCATTGGCTGGTCACCGGCTGATCACCGGCGGATCGGGCATCGCGCTCGGCCTGCCCGACAATTTCCGCGCGCAGGGGCTGCTGTCGGATCGGCCGGCCGAGCTGCCGGTGCCCAGGGGGCCAGGGGCCGTTCTCTGCGGCTCCTGCTCGGCCGCCTCGCGACGGCAGGTGGAAGCCTATCTCGAAACGGTGCCGGGGCTGGCGGTCGAGCCCGCCGACCTGCTGTCGGGCGGCATGTCGGCACTCCAGGCGGCCGACTGGGTGGAGAGCCGGGAGGGCGCAGCGCCGATCGTCTATTCGACCGCCGATCCGACTGTCGTGGCAGCCGCGCAGGCCAGCTTCGGCCGGGCCGAGACCGCGGCGGCGGTCGAACGTTTCTTCGGCGACCTCGCCCGGATGCTGGCCGACCGCGGCGTCCGCCGCATCGCCGTCGGCGGCGGCGAAACGTCCGGAGCGGTGGTCGAGGCGCTCGGCCTGAAAAGCCTCGCCATCGGCGCGGAAATCGATCCCGGCGTTCCGGCGCTGGTCGCCGAACGCGACGGCCCGCTCGGGCTGGCACTCAAGAGCGGCAATTTCGGCGGGCCGCATTTCTTCGCAAAAGCCCTCGACGCAATAGGTTCACCATGACCGACCCCAAGCTCCACGACGCCATCGCCCGCTGGGGAAAATCGCTGTTCGAACGGGGCTTTACCGCCGGTTCCTCCGGCAACATCTCGGTGCGCACCGACGACGGTTATGTCGCCACGCCGACCAATTCCTGCCTGGGATTCCTTGACCCCGGCCGCTTGTCGATCCTCGACGGCGAGGGCCGCCATGTCGCAGGCGACGCGCCGACCAAGGAACTGCCGCTGCATTTCGCCTTCTACCGCAATCGTCCCGAGGCCCGGGCGGTGGTGCATCTGCATTCGACCTACGCGACCGCGCTCTCCTGCCTCGCCGACGTCGATCCGGCCGACGCGGTGCCGCCGATCACGCCCTATGTCGTGATGCGCGTCGGCACCGTGCCGGTCGTCGCCTATACGCGGCCCGGCTCGCCCGAAGTGGCGCCGCTGATCGACGCGGTCGCGCCGCGCCACGCGGCGGTGCTGCTGGAGAATCACGGGCCGGTGGTGTCGGCGTCCTCGCTCGACGCGGCGGTCTATGCGATCGAGGAACTGGAGGAGACGGCGAAGCTCGTCCTGCTGACGCGCGGCATGGCGGTTCGTCTGCTCGACGCTGAAAAAATCGCCGATCTAAAGCAGAATTTCGGGAAAAAGTGATCGCTTTATGCCGCGCTTCTCCGCAAATCTCGGCTTCCTTTGGCCCGATCGACCACTTTTTGAGCGCATCGACGCGGCCGCGGCCGTCGGATTCAGGGCGATCGAGCTGCATTGGCCCTACGACATTCCCGCCGAGCCCTTGCGCGAACGCTGCGAAAATCATGCGCTCACCGTGCTCGGCCTCAACACGCTGATCGACCCCGGAAAGGGCGAATTCGGGCTGGGCGCGGTCGAGGGCCGGCAGGCGGATTTCCAGGCCGGATTCGCCCGGGCCGCCGCCTATGCGCGGGCGATCGGCGCGGGTTCCGTGCATGTGATGGCCGGCGACGTCGCGCCGGATCGCAAGGCCGCTGCGGCCGAACTGTTCGCCGACAATCTGCGCTGGGCGGCCGGGCAAGCGCCGGATCTCACGCTGCTGCTCGAGCCGCTCAATGCGCGCGACCGGCCGGGCTATTTCTATGCGACCGTCGGGGAGGCGGCAGGGGTGATCGCCAAGGTCGGCGCGCCGAACATCAAAATCATGTTCGACGCCTATCATGTCGGTGTCACCGAGGGCGGCGTCGTCGAAAGACTGGAAAGATACCTGCCGCTGGTCGGCCACGTGCAGATCGCCGCGGTGCCGAGCCGCGCCGAGCCGGACGAGGGCGAGGTCGACTACGCCGCTTTCTTCAGGGCGCTGGACCGGCTGGGCTATGGCGGCTGGGTCGGCTGCGAATACCGGCCGCGCGCCGGCACGGACGAAGGGCTGGGCTGGCCGTCCACGCTCGGCGTCGCTTTGTAAAGTCGGAAATTCGGGGGAAGAAAAATGCTCGCAACCAAGACGGCGTTAACCATCGAGGCGGCCAAGGCGATCGCTACGGCCTGTGAAAAGGCGGCGAAGGAACGGAATTTGAAGCTGGTGATCGCCATCGTCGACGACGGCGGCCATCTGGTGCTGCTGCACCGCGACGACGGCGCGCAGGTCGGCAGCGTCGAGATCGCCACGCTCAAGGCGCGCACCGCCGTGCTGTTCAAGCGGCCGACAAAGGCGTTCCAGGACGTGGTCGAAGGGCAGGGGCGCTACGCGCTCTTGTGCATCCCCAACGGCATCCCGCTCGACGGCGGCGTGCTGCTCGAGGCCGGCGGCGAGATCATCGGCGCGATCGGCGTCAGCGGCGAGAGCGACGAGGAAGACGGCGACATCGGCCGCATCGGCGCTGCCGTGCTGGAGGGGTGATCCCAAGGCGTCGAATTCTGGCCGTGCTCGTACCGAGCACACTCCTCTCCGTCTCTCCCTGCCCTGCATGGCGATCGCGCATGGAAATTCTGGAAGCGTCGGCCGGCGCGGCACCCCCACCCCTAACCCCTCCCCTCAGGGGGGCCCTCAAGGGGGAGGGGGACTTTGCGGCCACTATGCAACGCATAACCGTCGACGATTAGTGCTCGGCGGGGACGCCAGCCGGTGCCCCTCCTCCTTGTGGGGAGGGGTTAGGGGTGGGGGTAAACGCATATGCGATATCCCTGCCAGCAATCGCCGTGGCAGCGCCGGCGCTTACCAGATTGGGTTCCTCGCCCTCGAGAGGTGGCGAACTCGAGGGGGAGACGGAGAGAGGGCGTTTATCGGTCAGGTCTACGCCGGCAGAGTTTTGTTCCGCAGCCGACATAGCGCTGTCCGGCAGAATGGGGAGCCAGGCAACGGAAACAGCCAGGCTCCCCCTCCAATCCCTGCGATAGCCCACCGCCCCGCCAGAGAATCCCGGTAGGCGTTGCGGCTGCCTAAGCCGATCGTCGCCGGCGAAGCGGTGCATGTCGACGGCTTCGACGCGGTGGTGGCGGTGATCGGCGCTCGCGCGAGGACCTTTCCATCAATGCCGCGCCCTGCCGGCGCTCGCCAAAAATCCCGGTCGAGCGGGTCGGCGACTGCGCTGCGCCGCGGCTGATCGAGAGCAACATCGCGCGGCCCACCAGCTCGGCCTCGACTTGTAGGAGAAAATCGACTGGTACGGTGTCTCTACCAGTTGACAAGTTTTTTGGAGGCGACTAGCGTGTCCGAACGTTGGGGAGCCAAGGGCGTCAGTTCCTTCCCCGTTGCCGGCCGCCCAAGGCCGGCGGAGGACGTGGGGGGAGGAATGCACGGACAATTGCCGCATGCATTGTCGACCGCCGGTTGCGCCGGGAAGGCGCGCCCGGAGGTTGCGCGATGAGCGTCGCCGAGGTCCTGCGGCCGGATGAGCCCGCGGCCGCCGAATGCCGGCAGGTGCTGGTGGCGCAGGGCATCACGAAGTCATTCCCCGGCGTGCTCGCCCTCGACAATGTCGACTTCGACGTGCGCTCCGGCGAGGTGACTGCGTTGCTTGGCGAGAACGGCGCCGGCAAGTCGACCCTGATCAAGATGATCGCCGGCTTCTATTCGCCGGATCGCGGCGACATCTCCGTCGACGGCGTGCCGCTGCATGCAGACCCGGCCTCGGCGCACCGCATCGGTGTCGCCACCATCCACCAGGACGCGCATCTGGTGCCGGCCATGTCGGTGGCCGAGAACATCATGCTCGGCCGCTGGCCGACGCGCTACGGCTGGCTTTCGGTCGGCCGGCAGCGGCAGCGGGCGCTGGCCGCGCTTGCAAAAGTGGCGCCGCATCTCAACCCGTCGACGCCGGCCGGGCGGCTGTCGCCGGCCGACCAGCAGCTGGTCGAGATCGCCCGCGCCATCTCCGAGGATTCCAAGGTGCTGGTGATGGACGAGCCGACGACATCGCTGTCGCCGCCGGAGATCGACCGCCTGTTTGGCGTCGTCGACGACCTCAAGGCCAAGGGCCTCGGCATCGTCTTCGTCTCGCACTGGCTGGAGGAGGTGTTCCGCATCGCCGACCGCGTGACGGTGCTGCGCGACGGGCGGCTCGTCGGCACGCGCCCGATCGCCGAGCTCGACCACGACAAGGTCATCCGCATGATGGTCGGGCGCGAGGTGCGCGACACGGTGGCCGACACCAGGCCGATCGGCGACGTCGTGCTGTCGGTGAGCAACCTCAGCCGCGCCAATGTGCTCAGCGACATCTCCTTCGAGGTGCGCGCCGGCGAGATCGTCGGCATGTCCGGCCTGGTCGGCGCCGGCCGCAGCGAGCTGGCGGCCTGCATCTTCGGCATCGATCCCTATGACGGTGGCAGCGTCACGATCGCCGGCGAGGCGATCGCTCCCAACGATCCCAAGGCGGCGATCGAGGCCGGCATCGGCCTGGTGCCGGAGGACCGCCGCAAGCAGGCGCTGGTCAGCCTGCTCAGCGTGCGCACCAATGTGACGCTGAGCCTGCTCGACCGCCTGACGAGTTGGGGCCTGCTGTCGACGACGCGCGAGGAGGAGATCGCCGAGCGCCAGATCCGGGCGCTCGCAATCAAGACGCCGTCGTCGAAGACCCGCGTCTCGACGCTGTCCGGCGGCAACCAGCAGAAGGTAGTGCTGGCGCGCTGGCTGGCGCGGCGGCCGAAACTGCTCATCCTCGACGAGCCTACCAAGGGCATCGACGTCGGCGCGAAGTCGGAGATCAGCGAGCTGGTGATCCGGCTCGCCCGCGAGGGCATGGCGATCCTGCTGATCAGCTCGGAGCTGCCGGAGATTCTGGCGCTGAGCGACCGCGTGCTGGTGATGCGGTCGGGCCGTATCTCGGCGTCCCTGTCGCGCGAGCAGGCGACCAGCGAAACGATCATGAGCTATGCGACGACCGGTTGAGGAGACGAGCGACGTGACCTTGGAAAATCCGACCATGACGCAGCGCGCGCCGACGCAACCGGGCGGCCTGGCCGCGCTACGCGGCAAGATCTCCTTCATCGACCTCATGCAGAGCGCGGGGCTGATGGCGGTCATCCTGCTCGGCTGTGCCGTGATGAGTTTCCTCAGCCCGGTCTTCGCCACGGTGCGCAACATCGAGAACGTGCTGCAGTCGGCGACCATCATCGCCGTGGTGGCGATCGGCCAGACCTTCGTCATCCTGGTCGCCGGCATCGACCTGTCGGTGGCGTCGGTGCTGGTGCTGTCCTCGGTGCTGTCGGTCGGGCTGGTGCAGTTCCAGGGCTGGCCGCCAGAGCTTGCCATCCTCGCGGCGCTCGTCGCCGGCCTCGTCATCGGCCTGGTCAACGGGCTCGCCGTCACCAAGCTGAAGATCCCGGCCCTGATCGCCACGCTGGCGACGATGACGATCGCACGCGGGCTCGCCTACATCTATTCGGGCGGCACCAACATCGCCCCGGTGCCGCGCATCTTCGTCGACCTGCAGGCCAGCCGCATCTTCGGCGTGCCGGGCGTCATCGTGCTGACGCTGGCGCTGGCGCTGATCGCCCAGATCGTGCTGTCGCGCACCCAGTTCGGCCGCTCGGTCTACGCCACCGGCGGCAATCCGCTGGCGGCGCGGCTGGCCGGCATCAAGACGGAGCGGGTGATCATCGCCACCTTCATGATCTCGGGCCTGATGGCGGCGATCGCCGGCCTCCTGATCACCGCGCGCTTCGAGGCGGGCGCGGCGACGGCGGCGCAGGGCATGGAGCTTGCCGTCATCGCGGCGGTGGTGATCGGCGGCGTCAGCCTGTTCGGCGGCGAGGGCAACATGGGCGGCATGCTGCTCGGCGTGCTCCTGCTCGGGCTGGTGCAGAACGCCGTCAACCTGCTCAACGTGCCGCCCAACTGGGACTCGGTGGTCAGCGGCCTGGTGATCGCGGCGGCCGCCGCGCTCGACGTCTACCGCCGCAACTATCTCGAGGCAGGCATGCGCAAGAAGGTCATAGCAGCAAAGGCGAGCAAACCGGCCAAGCAGCCCTGACGCAGCAAGCCGCGGCCGCAAGCCGGCCGCGCGGACGAACACGAGACGACCTGCCAAGCGAGCGCCTTCCGGCGAACGGGAGAATTTTTGCGCGCGCGCTCGCCGAGCACAGCGACGGCCGCGGCTCGCGCCGCGACGACTGCCGGGGCGGCCGCTGGCCGCGACGGAGCAATGCCCAACCACGGTCCAACAGGGAGGAGACACCATGGACATCCGCAACAGACTGAAAACGACACGCCGCAACCTGCTCGGCCTTGCCGCCGGGGCGGCGGCGCTCGCGATCGTGCCTTTCGCCGCGCAGGCCGAGGACGGCGTGCTGAAAGGCAAGAACCTCGCCTACATCGCCTTCGGCCTGCAATACGAATACCAGGTCACGCTGGTGAACCGGGTGAAGGAACTCGCCGCCGAGAAGGGGATGAGCATCTCCGTCTATGACGGCAAGGGCGACCCGAGCACGCAGACCACGCAGCTTCTCGACGTGGTCAGCAAGCAGCCCGACATCATCCTGCTCAATCCGGTCGACGCAAAACTGCTGCAGGGCGGCGTGCGCAAGGCCAACGAATCCGGCATCCCGCTGTTCATGCTGGAGAACCTGCCGCCGGAAGGCGAGTGGGTCGCCTACAACACCTTCGACGACGTGGCGGGCGGTGCGGCCGGCGCCGACGCCATCGCCAAGCTGATCGGCGGCAAGGGTCTGGTGCTGGAGGTGCGCGGCGCCATCGGCTCCGGCCAGTCGGAAAAGCGCTACAAGGGTTTCCATGACCAGGTGGCGGCGAAATACCCCGACATCAAGGTGGAGACGCTGAAGGCCGAGTGGACGGCCGACAACGCCCACACCCTGGTGCTCGACGCCTTCACCCGCGACCCCAACGTCGCCGGCATCTGGGCGCACAATGACGAGATGATCCGCGGCGTCGTGTCGGCGCTGCGGCAGATCAACCGGCTGAAGCTCGCCGGCGAGGAAGGCCATGTGCCGACCGTCGGCTTCGACGGCACGCCGCTCGGGCTCGAGCGCATCCGCGAGGGCACACAGGACGCCGATGTCGGCCAGAACCCGTTCTCCATGGCCGAGTCGATCGTCGGCGAGATGGAGAACCATTTCGCCGGCAAGCCGGTCGCCAAGGAGACGCTGATCCAGCCGGTGATGATCTGGAAGGAGAACGTCGACAGCCCGGACAACTGGGGCAACCGCGTCAACTGAGACACATCCTCCCGAGGGCGCGCCGCTTGCAGCGCGTCCCCAGCTGCGACCAACCGAAAGCGAGACCAGCACGTGACCACCGACATCATGAAGCCAGACCACGCGCGCAACATGCGCCTCATCGGCCATAGCGACCAGGGCGGCCTGAGGGACGGCATCCAGGTCATGGTCGAGAACGGCTTCGCCTATGTCGGCCATCTGTTCAGCCAGGGCTTTTCCATCGTCGACGTGCGCGATCCGAAAAACCCGAAGCCGGCCGGCTATGTCGCCGCACCGCCGAACACCTGGAACGTGCATCTGCAGGTCGCCGACAATCTCCTGCTGGTCATCCACGGTAAGGACGTCTTCGCCGATGCGGCGTTTGCCGACGAGGCGAGCTACTACAAGGCCTCCGCCGGCGCCGCGCTCGGCACGGCGATACCCACGGCGGAAAAGACCTGGGATGCCGGGCTTGCCGTCTACGATATCTCGAAGCCGGGCGAGCCGCGGCGTATCGGCTTCATGCCGGTCTCCGGCGGCATCCACCGCATCTGGTGGACCGGCGGGCGCTGGGCCTATGTCTCGGCGCTGCTCGACGGTTTTACCGATTTCATTTTCATGACGGTCGACATGTCCGACCCGGCCAATCCGCGTGAGGCCGGGCGCTACTGGCTGCCCGGCATGAACCTCGCCGCCGGCGAAACGCCGAGCTGGCCGGCGAGCGCCAAATTCGGCCTGCACCACGCGATCGTGCATGGCGACATCGCCTGGGGCGCTTGGCGCGACGCCGGCCTCGTGGTGATGGACGTGACCGACCGCAGCGAGCCTAAGCTGATCGTCCACCGCAACTGGTCGCCGCCGTTCCAGGGCGGAACCCACAACTGCCTGCCGCTGCCCGACCGCGATCTCCTGGTGGTGCTCGACGAGGCGGTGCTCGACGATTTCGAGGACGGGCTGAAGAACATCTGGATCTTCGACGTGAAGGACCCGGCCAATCCGGTCCCCGTCGCCACCATGCCGATTCCAGTCGATGCCGACTATGCGCGCAAGGGCGCGCATTACGGGCCGCACAACATCCACGAGAACCGGCCGGGCACGTTCCAGAGCTCGTCACTGATCTTCTCGACCTGGCAGAACGCCGGCGTGCGCGTCTTCGACATCTCCGACCAGTACCGGCCGAAGGAGGTCGGCGCGCTGGTGCCGCCGCCGCCCGCCGGCATGATGGACAAGCGGCCCGGCAAGAAGCCGATCATCCAGTCCTGCGACATCTTCGTGGAGAAGAGCGGGCTGATCTACGTCACCGACTACAATGCCGGTCTCTATGTGATGGAGTTCAACGGGTGAATATCATGGGCCTCAACGGATGAAGCACCCCCTCACCGACCCTTCGGGCCACCTCTCCCCCCCGGGCAGGGGGAGAGGTGGCCCGAAGGGCCGGTGAGGGGGTGATTGACAACATTTCCAAAGGTCGGAGTTCAAGACCTTCGACTGACCTCGGCTGATTGAAAGGAAACACCATGAACCTGTTCGGTTCCTATGACGTCGTGGTCACCGGCGCGGGCTCGTCCGGCATCGTCGCCGCGATCCGCGCCGCGCGCGAGGGCGCCAAGACCCTGCTGCTCGAAGGCACCGGCTTTCTCGGCGGGCTGATCACCGGCGGGCGGCTGACCAAGCCGACCGGCCTCATCAACTCGGCGATCTTCCACGAGATGCTCGACCGCTGCGTCGGCTACCGCGGCGCCGACGGACGCGTGCGCGAGTCCTACTGGGGCAAATACACCGGCACGTTCGACGCCGAGGTGATGCAGCGCGTCATCATCGAGATGGTGGAGGAGGCCGGCGTCGAGGTGCTGCTGCGCGCCAGCGTCGTCGAGACCGTCATGAAGGACGGTGCGCTGCACGGGCTGATCATCCGCACGAAATCCGGCGAGAGCCTGGTGCTGGCGAAGAGTTTCGTCGATGCATCGGGCGACGGCGACGTGGCGGCACTTGCCGGCGCGGAATTCATGCTCGGCCGCGACGGCGATGGGCTGACGCAGCCGATCACCTCCTATTTCCGCGTGCTCAACGTCAACGTCCCGGCGCTGATCGCCGACTGCAACGCGCATCGCGACGACATGTGGGAGGTCGTCTATCCGAAGGAGGCCGGCGACCGCAACGAGGACTATGCGATGGCGGTGCTGCTGACCGGATTCCAGCAGCGCATCAAGGACAAGGTGGCCGAGGGGTTCGACTGGATCATCCCGAAGGACCACATCACCATGAAGACCGGGCTCATTCCGGGCGAAATTTCCGTCAACGTCACCCGTTTCCAGGGCAACGGGCTCGACGACCGCGATCTTTCCCGCGCCGAGATCGAGATCAGGAAGCAGGCCTATTGCGCCTTCGACTTCCTGCAGCGCTATGTCAGGGGTTTCGAGGACGCCATCTTCCTTGAAGTCGCGCCGAAGCTCGGCATCCGCGAAACCCGCCGCGTCACCGGGCAATATGTGCTGACGGAGCAGGACGTGCGCGGCAACCGGCGCTTCGACGACGCGATCGGGCTGTGCAACTCGCCGGTCGACGTGCATGAGCCCGGCGGCGGCCGCGCCATCATGGATCATGTCGGCATCGGCTACGGTATTCCCTATCGCACGATGATCCCGCTTTCCGTCGACAACCTGATCATGGCCGGGCGCTGTATCTCGGTCGACGCGATCGCCTTCGGCTCGACCCGCAACGTGCCGGCCTGCACCATGACCGGCGAGGCGGCGGCGATCGCCGCGACGTTTGCGGCGCGGCGCGGGGTGGCCGTCTCGGCGGTTCCCGTCGGCGACGTGCAGGCGCGGCTGAAGGAACTCGGCGTCTGGCTGGGCACGCCCGGCGAAGAAGTGCCGGAGGTCTTGCGCAAGGCGGGCTGAGAGCAAAGCGCCAAGGGGACGGTTTATTTTCTTTCCGTAGAAAAGCGGTGCCGCCTCAAGGCTGGTGCTGGCGGAAAAAAGTAACTGTCCCCGGCACTTACCCGCTTTCGCCGCAATCCCGGCGGCGGGCGAGAGACGCGTTTCCGCCGATTTTCATCCCCGCCCTTCCCGCTTCCTCCATAATCCCGGCAGTTCCTCCCGCGGGAACACCGGTCGCGACGGTGGTTTGGTGGGGAGGGACCGGCGCCTCCGGTGCGGGAAGACGTAGCCCGCGCCCGGGGAGGCCCGTCCGAAGGTTCCTCCTCCGCAACTATGTGCGGGGCGCACTGGACGAGTGCTGCGGCATGGCCAGCCGAGGCGACGCAAGAAGCCGGAGCCGGAGCTATAGCGAAGCGGAACGGGACGGTGCCCGAAATCGCCGGCGGGGCGCGAAGACCGCGCCATGTTTTTACTAAAGAGGCTCGGCCCAGCGCCCCGCTTCCCGACTTCTCCCTCCGCGGCAGGGAGCGCTCTTTGAACAACGGCCAGACTGCGAAGGCAGGGCGTGGCGAGGATGAGGCGCGGCTTCTCTTCTCTCGATGGGTGGCCGCGAAGCGCGAGACGGTGGCGTCGACACGCCCGCGGCGCGACATCCTTGATGGTAGCCATGATTCTCCGCGCCGGATTTCTTCCGGCCGCACTACGCTACGGCTGCTCGCGCGCCGCAAGCGCGTCGACCACCGCCCGGTCGGCCGCCAGGATTTCGGCGATGAGCACGCCGCGCTCGCGCGCTCCGACGAATTCGAGCCGGCGCAGCCCGAGCGGGTCGATGCGGCGGCGCAGGATCTCGATCGTCTCGCCATCGGGTGCTGCAATCTCGCCGCAGCGCTCGGCGAAGCGGACGGGGAAGCCGGTCGCCCGGCTGACGGTGTCGCGGCCGACGCCGGGCATCAGCTCGGTGACCACCAGTTCGCCGCTCGCCGGGTCGAGCTCGAACACGCAGAGGTCGGTGAACAGTTTTGTCCCGCTGGTGCGGTAGCCGTGCCTCGCCCGCTCCTCGGCATCGAGCAAGCCGCGCGCCGAGCTGACGATGTCGACCTCGGCGACCAGCGACAGCGGCGAATGGCGGGTGACGTAGAGCACGCAGTCGCGGTGCATGTTGGCGACGTCGGCCATGCCGCCCTGGCCGGGCAAGCGGATGAAGCCGCCCTTGGCGCGGCGGATGGCGATGTTGTTGACGCGGGCGAAGCGGTCGACCTGGGCGGCGGCGATGATCTCGTGGGTGACCGCGCCGGCCTGGTAGAGCGCCGAATAGGTGTCGTCCCCGCCGGCATGCGCGGCCGCGGTCTCCGCATCGAAAACCTCGATCAGCGACAGCAGCAGGGGCGACGGCGCGACGTCGATATGGCCGCAGCTCATGGTGGCAATGATCATGCCGGGGGCATGCGTCGCCTTGGCCAGCCGGTAGGCGACATTGGCGAGCGGCGACACCGCGCCGGCCGAGGCGAAGCTGTCGTTGTCGAGCTCGGCCGCGAGCCGCACCGCCATGACCTCGTCGACCGTTGCCGGCGCGGGTGCGGCATGCACGGCCGGCAGCGGCATGTGGGCGGCGGCAGCGGCGCTGATCCCAGCGGCCTTGCGCAGGCGGATGGGGACACCGTCCTTCGGCAAGGCAAGCCCGTCTGCAAGGGAGGCTCCGCCGGCCAGGACGGAAGCCAGAGCTTCGTAGTCGGTCACATAGTGCGGCAGGCAGGAGGTCGGCCAGGCGCCGCCGGGCACCTTCGCGATGGCGCTGACCTGGTTGCGATAGATCACCGTCTGGCGCCCCATGCCCGCAAGTATGCCCACCGGCACGATCTCGTCCACGGTGACCAAGACCTTGTGCGCCGCGCCGGCCATGGCGAGGTCGAGGGCGCGGGCGCCGACGATCTGCACATTGCCGCTCTCGTCGGCGCGCGGGGCGTGCAGCAGCAGCGTGTCGAGGACGAGCGGCGGGACGGCGCCGACCGGCTCGCCGGTGAGCGGGTCGGCGACGCTGCGCGCCGTCGGCATGCGCTCCATCATCGCCGAGCCCCGCGGCAGCTGGAAGGTGCGGCTGGGCAGGTTCTGCTGGGCGGCGCGCAGCGCCTCGATCATGGCGAGCGCCGTCCAGTCGCGCACCGGCAGGCGCTCGGCCTCCGCCGCCGCCCGGAAGCGCGGCGGCAGGCCGAAAATGTCGAGGCTGGAAAAGCAGATGTCGATCGAGGCGACGGCGTCGGCCTCCAGCAGGATCTCCAGCGGCAGCCCACCCGCCCAGGCGCAGTAGCGCAGGTCGCGCGCCTTGCCACCGGCAACGGCGCGCAGCAGCGCGATCGGCAGCCGGGCGAAATGATGGCCGCCGACGCCCAGCCGGTCGCCGTCCGCGACCATGGCCGCCAGCCCGGCGAGATCGGTGAAGACAGGACGGTTGGGTTTGGTCAGATTTCCGGCCGTATCCCGGTGGGAAGCGCCAGGTTCGCCGGCGCCGGTCACGGCCTGGCTCCCGCCGCCTTCTCGGCCGCCCGCGCCGCGCTCTTCGCGGCAAACTCCCGGACCCGGCGCTGGCCGGTCTCGCCGCGGTAGAGTGTTGCGAGCAGCGCGCGTTCTTGTTCCAAGCCGGCTGCGAGATCGCCGCCGGTGGCGATGGCCGTCAGCCGCTTCATGCCCTCGACCGCCTCGGCCGGCTCGCCGGCGATGGCCTCGGCGATTGCCACCGCCCGCGGCATCAGCTCTTCGGGCGCCACGACGTCATTGACGAGGCCCGGAGCGACAAAATCGGCGGCCGGCACGATGGCACCTGTCATCAGCAGAAAATTGGCGCGGTTGCGGCCGAGCTTGACGACGCTGCGCTGCGTGCCGCCGCCGCCCGGCACGAGGCCGAGCTTGATCTCCGGCAGGCCCATTCTGGCCAGAGAAGAGGCGACGACGATGTCGCAGCACAGCACCAGCTCGAAGCCGCCGCCCAGCGCGAAGCCGTTGACGGCGGCGATGACAGGCTTGCGGCAGCCTTCGATGGCCGCATACATCGCGGTGCCCGCGGCCTGGAAGGCGTCGAACTCCGCCCCGGTCTGCGCGGCATATTCCTTGATGTCGGCGCCGGCCATGAAGGCGCGGCCTTCGCCGGTGACGACGACGCAGCCGACATCGGCATCGCCGGACAGGGCGATGAAGGCGGCAGTGATCTCGGCCTGCATGGCCTTGTTCATGGCGTTGAGCTGGTCGCCGCGCCGGAACGTCACCACGGCGACGCGGCCGTCTTTTTCAACCGACAGCGTCCGGTAAGAGGTCACGGTCAGGCCTCCGCGACCGTCATGTCGCCGGCCGCCTCGAGCGCGGCGATCTCGTCGGCGGGCACGCCGAACTCGGCAAGGATCTCGCGGCCGTGCTGGCCGACCAGCGGCGCCGGGCGGTCGATGGTCGCCGGCGTCTCGCTCATCCTCACCGCGGGGCCGATGACCTTCACCGTGCCGGCCTTCGGATGCTCGTAGCTGGCGATCAGGCCGAGATGGGTGACCTGCGGATCCTCGGCGGCGGCGCGGATGTCGTGGACCGGAGCGCACCAGATGTCGGCGTCCAGCAACTTCTCCAGCAGCTCGCCGCGGCGATATTTGCGCGTCTCGGCATTGACCTTCTCCCACACTTCGTCACGCTTGGCGAAGAGCGTCTCCAGGTCGTCGTAGACGGCGAGATGCGGCGCCTCCAGCACCTGGTAGAGCGTCTTGAACGGGCTCATGGCGATGGTGACGTAGCCGTACCTCGTCTCGTAGACGCCGAACGGCGCCTGCATGCCGGGATGGCCGATGCCGGAATTCGGCCGCACGAAATCCTCGCCGAGATTGAGCACGCCGACATATTCCTGGCCGAGATGGGCGAGCATGCCGGCGAGCAGGTTCACCTCGACCTTCTGGCCCTTGCCGGTCTTTTCGCGATAGTAGAGCGCGGACAGGATGCCGTAGACCATGTTCATGGCGCCGATCTGGTCGGCGAGCCCGGCGCCGGCCGGCACTGGCGCGGCGTCGCCGCGGCCGGTGTTGGCGATCAGCCCGGCCAGGCCCTGGATCAGCATGTCCTGCCCGGGCCGGTCGACATAAGGACCGTCCTCGCCATAACCGGAGCCGGAGCAATAGATGATGCGCGGGTTGACGGCCTTGAAGTCCTCGTAGCCGTAGCCGAGTTTCGCGAGCACGCCGGGGCGGAAATTCTGGACGACGACGTCGGCCTGCTCGGCCATCCTCATCACCAGGGCATGCACCTTGCGGCTTTTCAGATTGAGCGCGATCGACCTTTTGTTTCGGTTCCAGGCGAGGAAGTTGGGGCTTTCCGAGCCACCCACCCATTTGGCGAAGAAGGTCATCGAGCGGAACATGTCGCCGGCGCCGGCGCGCTCGACCTTTATGACGTCGGCGCCCATGTCGGCGAGCAGCTGGGTGGCGAACGGCCCCTGTAGCAGGTGGCTGAAGTCGAGGATCTTTACGCCGGATAGGGCCTTGTCCATGGTCTTTCTCGTGGTTGTCGGTGGCGCCGGTCAGACGAGATCCGGCACGAAGCGGGGCGCGGCGGTGAGGCCGCCGTCGACGCGCAGGTCGGTGCCGGTGGTGAAGCCGGCGGCGTCGCTCGCCAGGTAGACGGCGGCTTCGGCGATCTCGGACGGCCTGCCGATGCGGCCGAGCGGGTGCATCTTCACCCAGGCGCGGGCGATGTGCTCGCCGAGCTCGGCGATCACTTGGTCGTTCATCGGCGTGGCGATAGTGCCGGGCGAGATCGAGTTGACGCGCACATTGTGGGGGCCGAACTCGACCGCCATCTGGCGGGTCATCGAATGGATCGCGCCCTTGGCGCCGGCATAGGCGGTCCAGCCGTCGAGGCCGATATGGCCCTGCGCCGAGGCGAGGTTGATGATCGAGCCGCTCTTCTGGCCGATCATGTGGGGCAGGGCGAACTTGCAGCCGCGGAAGACGCTGGTGAGATTGACCGCGATCAGCCGGTGCCACTGCTCGTCGGTCATCTCGTAGACCGGCATGCCGCCGATCGAGATCGCCGCGTTGTTGACCAGCACGTCGAGCCGGCCGCCCTTCTTCACCGCGGTCTCGATCAGGTTGCGGATGTCGGCCTCGACGGCCACGTCGCAATGGACGTAGTCCGCCGCAAGCCCCTGGCTTCTCAGCCCGGCGGCGAAGGCCTCGCCCTTGGCGTCGGCGATGTCGCTGGCGAAGACATGAGCGCCTTCGCGGGCCATGGCTTCGGCTATGGCGTGGCCGATGCCGTCGGCAGCGCCCGTGACGACCGCGATCTTGCCGTTGAGACGTCCCATGAAATCCTCCTCAGATGCGCCGGCGCTTGAATTCGTCGAAGGCGACGGCGGCGATGATGATGCCGCCGGTAACCACGAGCTGCCACTCGGTGGCAAGGGCCAGCATGCCGAGACCGTTGGATAGAAAGGACAGGATCAGCACACCGAGCGCCATGCCGAACAGGCTGCCGATGCCGCCCGACAGGCTGACGCCGCCGAGCACCACGGCCGCCACCACCTGGAACTCGAAGCCGAGGCCGGCGACATGCACGGCCGAGCCGAGGCGGGAGGCGAGCATGATGCCGGCGACCGTGGCGAGCAGGCCGCTGATGATGAAGCAGGCGAATTTCACCCGCTTGACGCTGTAGCCGGCGAGCCGCGCCACCTCGGGATTGCCACCGACGGCATAGACCTGGCGGCCGAAGGGCCGGTGGCGCATCACATAGGCGAAGGCGAGCAGCAGCACGAAGGCGATCAGCGCGGGGTAGGGGAGCAGGCCCAAGAGCCGGCCGTTGCCTATCTGGAAGAAGCTTTCCAACATCGCTTCGTCGGGGATCGCCGTCTGGCCGGTGTAGAGATAGACGCCGCCGCGGAGGATGAAGAGCGTGCCCAGCGTGACGATCAGCGAGTTGATGCCGAGATAGGCCGAGAGATAGCCGTTGACGGCGCCGACGACGAGGCCGAGCGCCAGGGCCGCGGCGATGCCGAGGAAGAGCGATTCCGTGGCGTTCATGACGACGATCAGCGGGATCGCCACCGCCGCCACCAGCGAGCCCACCGACACGTCGACCTCGCCGGAGATGAAGACGATGGCGACGCCGATGCCGGCCGTCATGGCGAGCGCCGACTGGCCGAGGACGTTGGCGATGTTGCGCGTCGTCAGGAAGGTGTCGGAAGCGATGGAGAAGAAGGCGATGACGACCAGCAGGGAGATCAGCAGCGGGATCTCGCTGCGCCTGAACAGCGCCTTGAGCATGGCCGCCGCCGGAGCGGGCGGCGGGACGGGATGGGCGGCGTCAAGCGATTGCGGCATTGAGGATATTCTCCTGGGTCGCCGCGTCGCGGTCGAAGACGGCGGTGATGCGGCCCTCAGCCATCACGGCGATGCGGTCGGACAGGCCGAGCAGTTCCGGCATCTCGGACGTCATCATGACGACCGCCAAGCCTTCGTTGGCGAGCCGGTCGAGCAGCGCGAAAATCTCGGACTTGGCGCCGACATCGATGCCGCGCGTCGGCTCGTCGACGACGATCACCTTCAGCCCGCGCATCAGCCAGCGGGCGAGCAGCACCTTCTGCTGGTTGCCGCCGGACAGGTTCTTGATCAGCTGGTTGAGCGACGGCGTGCGGACGCGGAACCGGTCGACGAAGCCCTGCACGGCCGCCTTCTCGCGGGTTTCGTCGACGAAGCCGGCGCGGCTGAAGGCGCCGAGCGCGGCGAGGCTCATGTTCTGCTGGACCGAAAGCTCCAGCATCAGGCCCTCGCCCTTGCGGTCCTCGGTGAGCAGGCCGATGCCGAGGCCAGCGCCGGTGCGCGTGTCGTGCGGCTTTAGCGGCCGGCCTGCGACTTCGATCGTGCCGGCGCGGATCGGATCGAAGCCGACGATCGCCTTGGCCAACTCGGTGCGGCCGGCACCCATCAGGCCGAAGAAGCCGAGCACCTCGCCGGCACGCACCTCGAAGGAGACGTCGTCCAGCTTCGCGTCTGTCGACACGCCCTTCACCGACAGCGCGATGTCGCCCTTGGCGTGGCCGCGCGAGCGCGGAAACAGATTGTCGATGCGCCGGCCGATCATGTCTTGGATCAGCGTGTCGTGCGTGTGCTCGCCGATCGGCCTGGTCGAGATGTGGCGGCCGTCGCGCAGCACCGTGACCGTGTCGGCGATCTCGAACACCTCGTCGAGCTTGTGGGTGACGTAGAGCACGGCGATGCCGAGATCGGTGAGGCGGCGGATCACCTTGAACAGCAGCGCCACCTCGTTGGGCGTCAGCGAGGAGGTCGGCTCGTCCATGACGACGATGCGCGCCTCGTGCGCCAGGGCCCGTGCGATCTCGACCATCTGCTGCTGGCTGACCGGCAGGTCGCCGGTGCGTGCCGCCGGGTCGACGTCGAAGCCGATGCGCTCGAACAGCGCCGCCGATTCCGCGCGGATCTTCTTCCAGTCGATCGAGCCGGCGCGCCCGACCGGATGGCGCTCCAGGAAGATGTTCTCCGCCACCGTGAATTCGGAGATCAGCGCGATCTCCTGGAAGACCACCTTGATGCCTTCCGCCAGCGCCTCGCGCGGGTTGCGCAACGCGACCTCGCGGCCGCCAATGTTGATCGAGCCGGCATCCCTGCCATAGACGCCGGCCATGATCTTGATCAGCGTCGACTTGCCGGCACCGTTCTCGCCCATCAGGGCGTGCACCTTGCCGCGGGCGAGCACGAGGTCGACCTCTTCGAGAGCGATGACGCCTGGAAACCGCTTGCCGATGCCATGCATCTCGATGGCGGCACCCGTATGTGCGCCGCCGCGCTCCTGGACCAGTTCAGCGTGCATCGGCGCGCCTCCTGACGATGTCCAGCCAGGTCGCCAGGATGATGACGATGCCGGGCACGACCATTTGCAGGTCCTGGTTCCAGCGCAGGATGATGATGCCGTTGTCGATGACCTTGAGCACCAGCACGCCGAGCAGGGTACCGATCAGCGTGCCGCGGCCACCGGACAGGCTGGTGCCGCCGAGGATGACGGCGGCGATCACGGTGAGCTCGAAGCCGCGGCCGGCGGTCGGCTGGCCGGCATTCATCAGCGAGGCGAGGATCATCCCGGCGACGCCGACCAGCAGGCCGGTGACGACGAAGGCGATCAGCTTCAGCCGCTCGGCGCGCAGGCCGGAGAGCCGCGCGGCGTTCTCGCTGGCGCCGACGGCGTAGAGATAGCGGCCGAAAGTGGTGTAGCGCAGCGCGACGAAGGCGACGACGAAGACGATCGCCGCGATGATGACGGGGATCGGCAGCGGGCCGATATAGCCGGCACCGAGACCGGTGAAGGAAGGCAGGTGGTGGTGGTTCTGCACCGCTTCGCGTGTGTAGAGGAACACGCCGCCCTGCAGCATCATCATGGTGGCGATGGTGCCGATCAGCGAGTTGACCCGCAGGCGGGTGGCGACGATGCCGTTGAACAGCCCGACGGTTCCGGCGAAGGCGAGCGCCGCCAGCACGCCGAGGGTCAGCGACCCCGTGCGGTTGATGACGTCCATGCCGATGCAGCCGACGAATGCCAGCGAGGCGCCGACCGACAGGTCGACCTCGCCGCAGATCAAAAGCATGGTCATGCCGGCGGCGACGATCAGCACCAGCGCGCACTGGCGCAGGATGGCGATGACGTTGGCCTCCGAATAGAACTGCGGCGCGGCGAGCGAGATGGCGATGCACAGCGCCGCCAGGATGCCGATCAGCACGATCTGGCTCCTGTCGGCGAACAGGCCGAAGGCCGTGCCCGGTTTGCGCGTCGATGATAGGGATTCGCTGGTCATGTCGCGGTCCGCGCTTGGCCGGGGCGTCTGACGCCCCGGCGAGACGTTGTCGGCAGCCTACCTTACTGCTTCAGATCGGCGGCGGTCTTCATGCACTTGTCCGGCGCCTGGACGCCGTTGATGCCGTCCCAGTTGACGCTGCGCGTCGTGCCTTCGACGGAATAGAACTTCTTCCAGTCCTCGCCGAGCATCGGCGCGGTCGGGCTGACGATGTGCTCCGGCACTTCCTCGCCGTTGAACACCTTCACGGCCGCGTCGACGGCGGTGAAGCCGACCTTTTCCGGGAACATCGCCGCCTCGATCTTGTAGGACGGCTCGTTCTGCATGGCGTTTATGAAGGCAAGGCCCTCGCCGCCGGTGCCGACGACCAGCAGGCCGTCCTGCGACTTGCCGGCCGCCTTCCATGCCTGGAGGCCGCCGAGCGAGGAGTTGTCGTTGATGCCGTAGATGATGTTGATGTCGGCATTCTGTGCCAGCGCGGCCGACGACACTTCCAGCGCGCGGTCCGGATTGCCGCCGCCATCGAGGTCGTGCACCATGGTCGCGTCGGCGATCTCGGTCTTGATGCCGTCCATGAAGCCCTGCGAGCGCAGCACGGTGGCCGACAGCAGCGGCAGGCCGACATTCATCACCTTGGCGGTGCCGCCGAGATGCTCCTTGGCGTATTTGCCGGCCGCAACGCCGGCGTGGTAGCCGGTGTCGTAGTCGCAGATCGCCACCATGGTGGTCATGCCCTTGACCGGATTGCCTTCCAGCACCAGCGGCATGTTGTCGGCCTTGGCGCGGCGGATCAGTGGCGCGACGCCCTCCTCGTTGACCGGCGTAATGATCAGCACGTCGACACCCTGCGCCATGAAGTCCTCGGCGAACGAGACCTGCTTGGCGACGTCGAGATTGGCGTCCTTGACCTCGATCTCGATACCGAGCTGCTGGCCGCGATCCCTCATGCCCTTGATGACGTTCTGGTACCACTCGTGCGTGGCGTAGTTGACGACGTAGCCGATCTTCTTCGGCGTATTCTGCGCCAGCGCCGTACCGGCGAGCGCACCGAGCGCCACCGATGCCGCGAGCGTGGTCTTCAGCAATTTTCTCATGTCTTCCTCCCTTTGTGACCCGGGCGTTCCGGGTCTTGGTCCGATGGTCTGTCGCCTGAAACTCTTGCCCGTCCCTCGGCGGCTCCCAGGCTGCGCGAGATCTCGATCGCCGCGATGGCGGCCTCCTCCAGCACGGCGAGGCGGTCGAGCCGCGCCTGCTTCTGCGGCAGGTAGGGGACGGTGAGCGCGGCGATGGTCGCGCCGGTATGGTCGCGGATCGGCACGGCGATGTTGGTGCAGCCCTCGACGGCGAGCGAAGCGCGCATCTCGTACCCGTTGGCTAGGATATCGGCGATGCGCTGCTCGACCGCGTCGCGCGGCATCTCGGCCTCGCCGGCCGCCACCAGCCGGTCGACCAGCGCGGCGCGTTCCTGCGGCGGCGTGAAGGCGAGCAGTACGGCGCCCGAGCTGGTCTCCAGGATCGGAAAGTGCGAGCCGAGTGCCACCGAATAGCGCATCGGCAGCGGCGAATCGACCTGCAGCACGATCAGCACGCTGGAGCCGCGCAGCACGACGAGGTGGCAGCTCTGGTTGGCACGCGCGGCAAGGTCGCGCATCACCGGCAGCGCCACGTCGACCAGCCGGTTCACCGGCGGGTGCATATGCGCCAGCTCGAACAGCTTCAGCGACAGCCGGTAGCGATCGGATTTCGTGCGGATCAGATAGCCGCGCCCTTCGAGCAACTGGATGATGCGGTAGACCTCGTGGATCGACCGGCCGAGCGCGGCCGAGATCTCAGTCTGCGTCACGTCCTCGCGGCAGGCGGCCATGAACTCCAGGATGTCGAGCGCCTTCTCGGCGGCCGGCACCTTGTAGTCGCGGCGCGCGATCTCGACGTCGTCATTGGCGGGCTCGACGCTCATACGGCTCTCCGGTCCGGCTGGGCGCCTGCCAGGGACAGCGCGTAGCGGCGATCCAGCCAGCCGGCGAGGGCGGCCGGCGCCATCTCGCCGTCGATGGCGGCAACGATTTTGTGCGTCGCCTCGCGAAAGAAGTCGACGAAACCGGGATGCGTCGGCCTGAGATAGGAGCCGTCGAGGGTGGCGAGCGTATCGCGAAAGAAGCCACGGGTCTGCTCGTTCACGGCGTCGTCGAGCCACGCGGCGCGCGAGCCCGGCTGGCCGCCATGAGCGACGTAGTCGCCGCGCTGGTAGGTTTCGGAGCACAGGAACAGCGCGTATTCGGCCGCCGCATCCGGATGCTTCGAGAAGGCGCTGACGCCGATGCCCGCGCCGCCGAGCAGGGCGCCGCGCGGCGGGCTGCTCGGGACGTCGCCGAAGGCAAGCGCCGGTCCTTCGTGGCGCGCCGCGTAGTTCACATAGCCGAAGGCGTAGGGGACGTAGACCGTGTCGTCATGCGTGACCATGTGGTCGAAGCAGCGGATCGGGTTCCATTCGCGAGAGCCCGGGTGGGCGAGGGCGGCGAGCTCCCGCAGCTCGCCGACAATGCGCTCGACGCTTGTCCGCGGCAGGAAGCCGCCGTTGGCGCCGATCGTCTCGCCGGCGCCGGCGGCGAGCGAGAGCACCAGGCACATGGCGTCGGTCGGCACCAGCGGCAAGGCGATCCACTTGCCGTCACTGCGCAGGTTGCGGGCGAGGTCGAGCACATCGGCATAGCTCGCCGGAAAGCGCTCGGTATAAGCGGCAAGGAGATCGGGGCGGCAGGCGGCGACCTGCGCGGCGGCATCGATCGGCAGCGCCCATTGCCGGCCGAGCGCCTGGTAGGAGCGCCAGGAGGGGCCGACGCTGTCCATTTCGAAGCGCCGCCGCTCGGTTTCAGACAGACAGGCGTCGAAAGGCACCATCAGCCCGGCGGCGGCGATGTCGCCGATGAAGGGATGGTCGAAGATGACGAGATCGTAGCGGCGGACGACCTCCTCAATGCGGCCTTCGCCGAACTCGAACAGGCTGCGGCGATCCCAGGAAATCCGGATGTCGGGATGGCTGGCGCGATAGGGCGCGACACTCGCGTCGAGCGGTCCCCAGCAGCGCCTGTGATCCCAGGCCAGTCCGCGCAGTTCGATTGCCATTCCATCCTCCCGCCCGGCTTTCGCCAGGCAGTCGAACCCTATAGGCCTTTTGCAGATATGCAAATCATTTTTTTATGTGCTGAGCGCAAGCGGCAACTTTCGGTGGCGAAGAGACGCTGTCATGCAGATGAACAGGCCGGCTGGGGAGGCAGGCAGACTAGTGGGCAGGCAGAACGGAGCGGAACCCTAACTGCTACGCGCCCCAGACCACCGCCTGCTCGTGGCGCTTGATCAGGTGGCGCAGCGTCGCGAAGCTGTTGCCGACATGCGCGGCGAAGGCGTCGACCGCCGGCGCGCGCGGCGCGGCGGCCAGCCTGAGCAGCCCGAGCGCGCGTTCCGGCTGCGGGAAGTCGAAGGGCAGCGCGGTGATCGCCTTGTCCCTGCGCAGCGCAAAGACGACGCTGTGCGGCAGCACGGTCAGCGCGTCCGTCGCCTTCATGTAGTTGACGACGCTGAGCGGCGAGCCGCCGGAATAGCGGACGCGGATTTCGCTGACGCCCAGCCACAGCAGGATGCGGTGCAGATCGCTGAGCAGCGGGCTGCCCGACGGCGGCGCGATCCACGGATAGGCGACGAGGTCGGCGGCGGTGATCTTGCGCTTCAGGAGCAGCGGGTGGGTGATGCCGCAGGCGATCACATTGTGCGCCGGCAGGATCTCCTGGAAAGTGAGGCCGGAGCCTTCGTCGAGGATGTCGATCGGGCACACTCCGATATCGATGCGGTCGGCGAGGATGGCGGCGCTGAGGTCGGGCAGGTAGCCGTAGCTCTGGTCGATGCGCACGCTCGGATGCGCATGCTGGAACTCGGCGATCATGCCGGCGATCAGCGCGTCCATGAAAAACGGCACGCCACCGAGCCGCACCACGCCGCCCTGGCCGTGGCGGAAATCGTCGACCAGTTCGGAAGCCTTGCGCGACGCCGCCAGCATGACCTGGCCGTGGTCGGCGAGGGCGCGGCCAAGCGCCGTCGGCTCGAGCGGCCGCCGCCCCTTGTGGAACAGCGGCTCGCCCAGCCGTTTCTCCAGCATGGCCAAGGTGCGCGACACCGCCGGCTGGGTCAGCCCGATCAGCGCCGCGCCTTCGGTGACGCTGCCGGTCTGCACCACGGCGGCCAATTGCACGAGATGGCGTTCGTCAAGCTTCATAGCGATTTGTTATATCGGCCATGCATCAAATCATCAAACGATGAAATCTCCGGTGCTAGTCTTCCAGCCACAAGGTGAGAGGACCTTGGGGAGGAACCATGCCGTCGCAGATCGCCACGCCGACTTTCGGCGAGGAGACGTCGTTCGACATCGTCGCGCAGCGCCTGGCCAAGGCGGATGCGGGCCGGCTGTCGAAAACGCTGATCTCCGCGGTTGCGCATCTCCATCAGCTCGTGCGCGAGATGCGGCCGACGCCGGCCGAGTGGCGCGGCATCGTCGCGTTCCTAACCGAGGTCGGCCATGCCAGCGACGACAAGCGACAGGAATGGGTGCTGCTGTCGGATCTGCTCGGCGTGTCGGCGCTGGTCGAGGAGATCAATGCGCGGCGGCCGCGCGGCGCGACGCCGAACACCGTGCGCGGCCCATTCTACCGGGCCGACGCCCCGCGCCTGCCCAATGGCGCCAATATTTCCCTGGACGCCGCCGGCGAGCGGCTCACCGTGCGTGGAAAGGTGCTCGACCTCGACGGAAAGCCGGTCGCCGGCGCCGTCGTCGAGACGTGGCAGGCAAATGACAAGGGTTTTTACGAGAACCAGCAGCCGGACCTGCAGCCGGAGTTCAACCTGCGCGGCGTCTTCACCACCGACGCCGGCGGCGCGTTCACCTACGCGGCCGTGAAGCCGGCCGGCTATACGGTGCCCGACGATGGACCGGTGGGACGGCTGCTGCGCCTGGTCGGCTGCCCGCTCAGGCGCCCGGCGCATCTTCATTTCGTCGTCAATGCCGAAGGCTTCGAGACGATCACCACGCATGTGTTCGACCGCACCGACGCCGAACTGCACGAGGACCCGCTGTTCGGGGTAAGGCCGGAACTGCTCGGCGACATAAGGCACGAGACCTGCAAGGGCGGGAAAATCGCCTGGGGACTGGATTTCACCTTCGTCATGGTGCGCGCCAGGCCAGGAAGGCGGACGGCATGATCGCAACGAACTTTGCCGGCCGGCAATGGCCGCGCCATCGCTAAACGGTTCAAGCAAAGGGAGGAACCAATGGCCCTGATCAACGGCTACCACCATCTCACCATGAGCGTCGACGGCGCCCAGGAGGACTTCGACTTCTTCACCAAGACGCTCGGCCTGAAATCGGTGAAGAAGACGGTGCTGTTCGACGGCACGACGCCGGTCTATCACCTCTATTACGGCAACGCCGCCGGCGATCCTTCCACCATCGTCACCACTTTCCCGTTCCGCAAGCCCGGCATCTTCGGCCGGCGGGGCACCAACCAGACCAAGGTCATCCAGCTCGCGGTACCGCCCAAAAGCCTGGATTTCTGGGAGGACCGCCTGAATAAGGCCGGCCGCAAGGCGAGCCGGATCGAACGCTTCGGCATCAGGCGCGTCGCGCTCGAGCATCCCTGCGGCATCCCGATCGAGTTGGTGGCGGCGGAGAACGACACGCGCGAGCCGATCATCGCCGACGGCATCAGCGCTGAGAACGGCATCAAGGGCATCTACGGCGTCGGCATCGCGGTGTTCGACAAGACCTCGATGGACGATTTCCTGACCATCGGCATGGGCATCGAGAAGCTCGGCGAGGAGGCTTCGGCGCTGAAGTTCAAGCTGCCGGGCTCCGGCCCGATGGCCTCCGTCGAAGTGCTGCATGAGCCGAACAAGCCGCAGGGAACCTGGACGCTGGCAGGCGGAACCATCCACCATCTCGCGCTCAACACCGGCAACGAGGAGAACCAGCTCAAGCTCAAGGCGCATCTGGAAGGGCTCGGCTTCACCGACGTATCCGACCAGAAGGACCGCAACTACTTCAAGTCCTGTTACGTGCGCTCGCCCGGCGGCGCCCTGTTCGAGATCGCCTGGTCGGTCGAGAAGGGCTGGGCCGTCGACGAGCCGGAGGGCAAGACCGGCCAGACGCTGGTGTTCCCGCCCTGGTTCGAGGACCGCAAGGCCGAAATGGTCGCCGGCCTCGAAAAATTCGAGTGGTAGGAGCGACCAGAATGGCCGCCGTCGCGACACATGGCGCCGCGCTGAGGCTGGGGGCGATGCCCGCCCATGCCGATGCGCTGTGCGTCTTCGTGCACGGCCGCGGCCAGTCGCCGGAGGAGATGGGCGAGCATGTGATCGCCCGTCTGCGCAACGGAAGCACGCATGTCGTGCTGCCGCGCGCCGAAAACTCCGTCTGGTACGACGCGCGTGCCATCGATCCGCTGACGGAGCGGACGGTGGAACAATTGCAGGCGGGGCTGGACGCCATCGACGCGGCGATTGCGCTTGCCGTTGCCGACGGCGCGCCCGGCGACCGGGTGGTGCTCGCCGGCTTCTCGCAGGGGGCATGCCTGGCGCTCGAATACGCGATGCGACGACCCGGCCGGCTGCGCGGGCTGGTGGCCTTCACCGGCTGCCGCGTCGGCGGCCCGTCGCGCGTCGCAGCATCGCCGCTCGCCGGCCTGCCAGTTTACCTCTCCAACGGTGATGCCGATCCGTGGATCCCGCTGGGCGCCTTCCTCGAGGCGGCAGGGGACGTCGCCCAGGCGGGCGCGGCGCTGCGGCTGGAGGTTTTTCCCGGCCGCGTGCACGAGGTGCTCGATGCCGAGGTTTCCGCGCTCGACGCGATGCTGGAGACGGTAGCCGGCGGCCGCGCGGCCTCATGGCCGGCAAGAGGAGCTCCGGCATGACCGCGATAAAATCCTTCGTCTTTCCGGGGCTGCGCTCGCGTGTCGTCTTCGGCCACGGCACGATCGCCGAGACCGGCGCCGAGATCGAAAAGCTCGGTCGCGGCCGCTCGCTGGTGCTGTCGACGCCCAACCAGAAGGCGGACGCCGAGGCGCTGGCCGGCCAGATCGGCGGCTTGTGCGCCGGCCTTTTCACCGACGCCACCATGCACACGCCGGTCGAGGTGACCGAACGGGCACTCGCGGCATTCAAGCAGAGCGGTGCCGACTGCGTCGTGGCACTGGGCGGCGGCTCCACCATCGGACTCGGCAAGGCGATCGCGACGCGCACGGGCGCCGACCAGGTGGTCATCCCCACCACCTATGCCGGTTCGGAGATGACCGACATCCTGGGCGAGACTGCCGGCGGCGAGAAGACGACGCGGCGCGATCCGTCCATCCTGCCGGAAACGGTGATCTACGACGTCGACCTGACGCTCACCCTGCCGCCGGCGCTCACCATCACCTCCGGCCTGAACGCCATGGCGCACGCGGCCGAGGCGCTTTATGCGCGCGACCGCAATCCGATTATCACGCTGATGGCGGCAGACGCGCTCAAGGCGCTCGCCGGTGCGCTGCCGGCGCTGGCGAAGGACGCCGGCGACCGCAAGGCGAGGGCAGGGGCGCTGTACGGCGCCTGGCTGTGCGGCACGGCGCTCGGCGGCGCCTCGATGGCGCTGCACCACAAGCTCTGCCATACGCTCGGCGGCTCCTTCAACACACCGCATGCCGAGACTCATGCGATCCTGCTGCCGCACACGGTCGGCTTCAATTCGGTGGAGGTGCCGGACCTGCTCGCGCCGGTCTCCGACGCGCTCGGCGGCACGCCGGGCGCCGCCCTTTTCGACTTCGCCGGCTCGCTCGGCGCGCCGACGAAGCTCAGGGATTTCGGCCTGACTGAGAGCGATCTCGACCGCGCCGCGCAGATCGCGACCAAGAATCCCTACTGGAATCCACGGCCCTTCGACCGGGAAAGCATCCGCGCGCTGCTGCAGGATGCGTGGGAGGGCCGGCGCCCGCCGCAATGAACGAAAAGCAGCTTGGGAGGAAGCAATGACAAGACTCATTACACAGAGACTGAGCAGAAGGACGCTGCTGAAGAGCGCCGCCGCGACCAGCCTGATCGCCGGCGCATCGGGTTTGCCGATGCCGGCCATCGCCCAGGCGAAGGCGGTGAAGCTCGGTTATGTCAGCCCGCAGACAGGGCCGCTGGCTGCCTTCGCCGAGGCCGACGCCTTCGTGCTGGACGGCCTCAAATCGGTCACCCAGTCGCTCGGTCTCGACGTCCAGGTGATCGTCAAGGACAGCCAGTCCAACCCGAACCGCGCGGCGGAGGTGGCCAAGCAACTCATCGTCGACGACGAGATCAATATCATGCTGGTCGCCTCGACGCCGGAGACGACCAATCCCGTCGCCACCACCTGCGAGGCGGAGGGCATGCCCTGCATCTCCACCAAGGCGCCATGGCAGCCCTGGTTCATCGGCCAGCAGGGCAATCCCGCCGATCCCGGCAGCTGGAAGCCGTTCGACTACGCCTACCACTTCTTCTGGGGGCTGGAGGACGTGATCGCCGTCTTCACTAACATGTGGGCGCAGGTCGAGACCAACAAGAAGGTGGGCGGGCTGTTCCCCAATGACGGCGACGGCAACGCCTGGGGCGACAAGCAGGTCGGCTTCCCGCCGGTGCTGACCGAAAAGGGCTACACGCTCACCGACCCCGGCCGCTATCAGAACCTCACCGACGATTTTTCGGCGCAGATCAACGCCTTCAAGTCGGGCGGCGTCGAGATCATCACCGGTGTGATGATCCCGCCGGACTTCACCACCTTCTGGAACCAGGCCAAGCAGCAGGGTTTCACGCCCAAGGTGGCGTCGATGGGCAAGGCGATCCTGTTCCCGCAGGCGGTCGAGGCGCTCGGCAACCAGGGCAACAACCTGTCGTCGGAGGTCTGGTGGTCGCCCAATCATCCGTTCAAGTCGTCGCTGACCGGCGCCTCGGCGAAGGAACTGGCGGACGGCTTCACCGCCTTCACCAAGCGGCCGTGGACGCAGCCGATCGGCTTCATCCACGCGCTGTTCGAGGTGGCGATCGACGTGGTCAAGCGCGTCGACGACCCGACCGACTCGGAAGCGGTCGTCGAGGCAATCGCCGCGACGAAGCTCGACACCATCGTCGGGCATGTCGAGTGGAACGGTGCCAACCTGCCGCCCTTCGCCGCCAAGAACATCTGCAAGACGCCGCTGGTCGGCGGGCAGTGGCGGCTGAAGGAGGGCGGCGGCTACGACCTCGTCATCACCGACAACCAGACCGCGCCGGAGATTCCGACGGGCGGTAAGATGGAGCCGATTGCGTAAGGCGCAGGCGCCTCCCTCCCCCTTGAGGGGAGGGTGCCGAGCGAAGCGAGGCGGGTGGGGTCCTCGCGGCCAAACTCCACGCCGCTTTGCGCCGGAGCACTGCCGCACTGACCCCACCCCCGGCCGTCGGCCGGACCCTCCCCTCGAGGGGGAGGGAGACGCACACCATCAGGAGAACCATGCCCATCCTCGCCCTCCAAGACGTCTCGAAATCCTTCGGTGCCCTGAAAGTCGCCGATGCGGTTTCGTTCGACCTTGCGGAAGGCGAGGCGCTGGGCATCATCGGCCCGAACGGCGCGGGGAAATCGACGCTGTTCAACCTGATCACCGGCAATATTTCCGCCGACGCCGGCAGCATCCGTTTCGCCGGCGCCGAGGTGACGCGCCAGCCGCCGATGGCGCGCTGCCTCGCCGGCATCGGCCGCACCTTCCAGATTCCGCAGCCATTCGAAAAACTGACGGTGTTCGAGAACCTACTGGTCGCCGCCGCCTTCGGCTCGCGCAAACGCGAGGCGGAGGTCACCGATCGCTGCGCCGACATTTTGGTGGAGACCGGCTTGGCCGAGCGCGCCAACCAGACCGCCGGCAGCCTCGGCCTGCTGCAGCGCAAGCGGCTGGAGTTGGCCCGCGCGCTGGCGACCGACCCGAAGGTACTGCTGCTGGACGAGATCGCCGGCGGGCTGACTGAAGGCGAATGCGAGGCGCTGGTCGGGACGATCCGCGCCGTGCATGGGCGCGGCACCTCCATCGTCTGGATCGAGCATGTGCTGCATGCGCTGAACGCCGTGGTCGGACGGCTGCTGGTGCTCAATTTCGGCAAGGTGATCGGCGTCGGCAAGCCCGACGACATCATGGCCTCGCGCGCGGTGCGCGAGATCTATCTCGGGATCGAGGTCTGATGGCGCTGCTCGAAATCCGTGGGCTGACCGCGCGCTACGGCGACTTCCAGGCGCTGTTCGGCGTCGACATCGCGCTGGAGGCCGGCGAGACGCTCGCCGTCATCGGCGCCAACGGCGCCGGCAAGACGACGCTGATGCGTTCGATCTCCGGCGTGCTCGCCAACGCGCCCGAGCAGATCATGTTCGGCGGCGAGCCGATCGGCGCGCTGGCCGCCCCCGACGTGATGGCGCGCGGCATCGCCATGGTGCCGGAAGGGCGGAAGCTGTTCCCGTCGCTGTCGGTGGAGGAAAACCTGCTCATCGGCAAATATGGCCGCGCCGTCGACGGGCAGTGGTCGCTGGACACGGTTTTCGCCCTCTTCCCGATCCTGAAGGAGCGCCGCAACAGCCCGGCCACGGCGCTGTCGGGCGGCCAGCAGCAGATGGTGGCGATCGGCCGGGCGTTGATGTCCAATCCGCGCGTGCTGCTGTGCGATGAGATCAGCCTGGGGCTGGCGCCCGTCGTCATCCGCGACATCTACGCCGCCTTCCCGGCGATCCGCGCCGCCGGCGCGTCGATCGTCATCGTCGAGCAGGATATCTCGCAGGCGCTGAAGGTGGCGGACCGCGTCTACTGCATGATGGAGGGGCGCGTGACGCTGTCCGGCGCACCGGCCGCGCTGACGCGCGAGGCGATCCACGCGGCGTATTTTGGGGTGCGGGGATGAAGTTCGCACTCCTTCACACCGCCCTCTGTCCTGAGCCCGACGAATGGGCCGGACATCTCCTTCTTGAGGACAGGGCAATCGCATTTGAAGGTACCCCCACCCCTAACCCCTCCCCACAAGGGGGAGGGGGACCTGCTTGCATGCCCGCCGAGCAACAGTCATCGGCGGTTTCGCGGGGCAGGGCCGCCGCAAAGTCCCCCTCCCCCTTGTGGGGAGGGGTTAGGGGTGGGGGTAAGGCGGCGCCAAATTTCGCGCCATACGACATACACGATTGCCCTACCCTTGAGGGGGAGATGTCCGGCCCATTCGACAAGCTCAGGACAGAGGGGGGGCTGCAGCGCTCCAGCCTTGCTTGCGAGGCCGGCCCATGAGCCTGCTCGACACCATCGTCCAGGGCGTCCTGCTCGGCGGGCTCTACGCCCTGTTCGCGGCGGGATTGTCGCTCGTCTTCGGCATCATGCGCCTGGTCAACCTCGCGCATGGCGACCTGATCGTGCTCGCTGCCTTTCTCATCCTGGTGCTGGTCACCGCGCTCGGGCTGAACCCGTTCGTGGCAGCACTCGTGGCCATGCCGCTGATGTTCGCGGCCGGCTGGCTCTTGCAGTCGCAGCTTTTCAACCGCACGCTTGGCCCCGACATATTGCCGCCGCTGCTGGTCACCTTCGGCCTCTCCATCGTCATCCAGAACGCGCTGCTCGAAGGCTTTTCCGCCGACAGCCGCCGCATCTCGGCCGGCGCGCTGGAGACCGCGTCGCTCAAGCTCGGCACGGTCAACGTCGGCGTCATGCCGCTGCTGACATTCCTGTCGGCGGTGCTGGTCATCGTCGGGCTCAACCAACTCTTCTACCGCACCGCGCTCGGCCGCGCCTTCCGCGCCACCTCCGACGACACGGTCACCGCCGGGCTGATGGGGATCAGGCCGCACCGCATCTTCGCCGCCGCCACCGGCATCGCCATGGTGGTCGTCACCATCGCCGCGCTTTATCTCGGCACGCGCGCCAATTTCGACCCGACCATCGGCCCGGCGCGGCTGATCTACGCCTTCGAGGCGGTGATCATCGGAGGGCTTGGATCGCTGTGGGGCACGCTGGCCGGCGGCGTCATCATCGGCGTGGCGCAGACGGTGGGCGCGGCGATCAATCCGGAATGGCAGATTCTGGCGGGGCACGTCGCTTTCCTGGTCGTGCTGCTGATCCGGCCGCGCGGGCTGTTTCCGCGGGCGGTGGATTGAGGATGGCGATGTTTGCACTTCGTCGCACCCCCCTCTGTCCTGCCGGAAGCGAGATGTTTGGCGACACGGTTGAAGGCCTCTGGCGCGGCTTTGACACCCCCATCCCCCTTGAGGGGAGGGGTATGGGGTGGGAGTGCGGCGGATACAGTCGCTCAAAGAGAAATCTGAGCCTTTCGGTACCTCGGGAGGTTTCGCGCGCTCCCGACCCCCACCCCATACCCCTCCCCTCAAGGGGGAGGGGGGCATCGGCGTTGGCGCCCTGCCTTGGTACGACACTTCGAAGCGGGGCGTGGTGATGGACGCCTCGCACCGCCCCTGGAAAGTCGAGACCCGCACCAAGGCCTCCAGCGCCTTTGCGGTCGCTGCCGCCATCGTCGTCGTCGTCGCCATTCTCGCCCCGCTGTTCATCTCGCGCGGCCTGCTCCAGGACCTGTTCTTCATCCTCACCATGCTGACGCTGGCGCAGAGCTGGAACCTGCTCGCCGGCTATGCCGGCCTGGTCTCGGTCGGCCAGCAGGCCTTCGTCGGCTTCGGCGCCTATGCGATGTTCGCCTGCGTCATCCTGCTGGGGCTCGATCCTCTTTCCTCGATCTTGTTGGCCGGCTTTGCCGCCGCGCTGCTCGCCATCCCGACAGGCTTCTTCGCCTTCCGCCTGCAGGGCGCCTATTTCGCCATCGGCACCTGGGTCGTCGCGGAGGTGGTGCGGCTGCTGCTCGCGCAATGGAAGGCGCTGGGCGGCGGCACCGGCACCTCGCTGCCCTCCGGCACGACCCGCGACATGATCGGCGTCGGGCTGGTCGGCGACCTGTTCGGCATGCGCGCCGCGCACGCTTCCGATGTCGTCTGCTACTGGCTGGCGCTGCTGCTTGCCGTCGCCACCATCGGCTTCGTCTACCGGCTGCTGCGCTCGCGCCAGGGGCTGGCGCTGGCCGCCGTGCGCGACAACCAGGAGGCGGCGCGCTCGGTCGGCGTCGATGCGCGCCGCGTCAAGACCTATGTCTATCTGGCCGCTGCCTTCATCACCGGGCTCGCCGGCGCGCTGATCTATGTGCAGAAGGCGCGCATCTCGCCGGACGCGGCCTTCTCCGTCATCGACTGGACGGCCTACGTCATCTTCATCGTCGTCATCGGCGGCATCGGCACCATCGAGGGGCCGATCGTCGGTGTCATCGTCTTCCTGCTGCTGCAGAACATGCTCGCCGACTACGGCTCCTGGTACCTGCTGGTGCTCGGCCTGATCGGCATCGCCATCATGCTGTTCGCGCCGCGCGGCTTGTGGGGCCTCATAGCCGATCGCACCGGACTCCAGTTTTTCCCTATCCGCCGCCGGCTCAGCGGCGGACCCATCAGCTTCACGACCAAGGGAGCGCCGCATGGCTGATATCGATACCGACGTCCTCATCATCGGCACCGGGCCGGCCGGCTCGGCTTGCGCGGCGCTGCTCGCCAGCTACGGCGTCGAGAACATGGTGATCAACCGCTACCGCTGGCTGGCCAACACGCCGCGCGCCCACATCACCAACCAGCGCACCATGGAAGTGCTGCGCGACCTTGGCCGCGAGGTCGAGGACGAGGCCTACATGTTCGCCACCGAACAGGACCTGATGGGCGAGAACATCTTCTGTACCTCGCTGGCGGGAGAAGAAATCGGCCGCATGCGGAGCTGGGGAAAACACCCGCTGTCGCGCGCCGAGCACCAGCTCTCCTCGCCCAGCCACATGAACGACCTGCCGCAGACCTTCATGGAGCCGCTGCTGTTCAAGACCGCCTGCTCGCGCGGCACGCAGGCGCGCATGTCGACGGAGTACGTCTCGCACGAGCAGGATGCCACGGGGGTCACCACCACCTGCTACGACCGGCTGACCTGCAAGGAGTTCATGGTCCGCTCCAAATACCTGGTCGGCTGCGACGGCGGCAATTCCAAGGTCGCCGAGCATGCCGGGCTCACCTTCGAGGGCAAGATGGGCGTCGGCGGGTCGATGAACATCCTGTTCAAGGCCGACCTGTCCCGTTACGTCGCCCATCGCCCGTCGGTGCTCTACTGGGTGGTGCAGCCCGGCGCCGATGTCGGCGGCATCGGCATGGGGCTGGTGCGCATGATCCGCCCGTGGAACGAGTGGCTGATCGTCTGGGGCTACGACATCAACGGCCCGGAGCCGAAGGTCGACACCGCCTTCGCCACCAAGGTGGCGCGCGACCTGGTCGGCGATCCGGAGCTGGAGGTCGACATCCAGTCGGTCTCCACCTGGACCGTCAACAACATGTACGCGACGAAAATGTCGAACGGCCGCGTCTTCTGCATGGGTGACGCCACCCACCGCCATCCGCCGTCCAACGGGCTCGGCTCCAACACCTCGATCCAGGACGCCTTCAATCTCGCCTGGAAGCTGGCCTATGTCCTGAGAGGCACGGCCGGGCCAAAACTGCTGGACAGCTTCAACGTCGAGCGCGCCCCGATCGCAAAACAGATCGTGACGCGCGCCAACCAGTCGATCGAGGAGTTCGGGCCGATCTTCAAGGCGCTCGGCCTGCTCGATTCCATCGACCCGGTGAAGATGCAGCAGAACATGGATGCGCGCTGCGACGACACGCCGGAGGCGGAGGAGCAGCGCAGGAAGATCCGCGAGACCATCGCCTTCAAGGTCTACGAGTTCGACGCGCATGGCGTCGAGATGAACCAGCGCTACAGGTCGGACGCGGTGGTCACCGACGGGCAGCAGGAACCGGCTTTCGAGAAGGACGCCGAGCTGCACTACCAGCCGACGACCTGGCCGGGCGCGCGGCTGCCGCATGTCTGGGTCTTCGACAATCACGGCGGCAAGGTCTCGACGCTCGACCTCGCCGGCAAGGGGCGTTTTGCGCTGCTCACCGGCATCGGCGGCCAGGGCTGGATCGAGGCGGCAAAGATCGTGGGCAGGGAACTCGGCCTGGACGTCGCCGCCCATGTCATCGGCCCACGCCAGCACTGGCAGGACTTCACCGGAGATTGGGCCCGCGCCCGCGAGGTGCGCGACAGCGGCATCGTGCTGGTGCGGCCCGACCAGCATGTCTGCTGGCGGCGTGAGACGGCCACCGACGATCCCGTGGCTGAGTTGCGGCGAGTGTTCAAATCCATCCTGGCTGTGTGAGGAACGATCATGGAAGCTCACGAAAAAGGGTTCTTCACCGAGGAAAACTCGGTGGACGTCGTCACCGGTCGCAACGTCAACGCCAAAAATGAGCGGCTGAAGCAGGTGATGGAGGTCATCACCCGAAAACTGCACGAGGCGGTCAAGGAGATCGAGCCGACGCAGGACGAGTGGATGCAGGCGATCCTGTTCCTCACCCGCACCGGTCATATGTGCAACGACTGGCGCCAGGAGTTCATCCTGCTGTCCGACGTGACCGGCGTCTCCATGCTGGTCGACGCCATCAACAACCGCAAACCGTCCGGTGCCTCCGAAAGCACCGTGCTAGGTCCGTTCCATGTCGCCGACGCGCCGCAACTGCCGATGGGCGCCAACATCTGCCTCGACCAGAAAGGCGAGGACATGGCGATCTCCGGCCTCATCCTCGACACAGCAGGCAAGCCGATCGCCGGCGCCGTGCTCGACGTCTGGCAGGCCAATGACGAAGGTTTTTACGACGTGCAGCAGAAGGGCATCCAGCCCGACTTCAACCTGCGCGGCGTGTTCCGCACCGGCGCGGACGGCCGCTATTGGTTCCGCGCGGTCAAGCCGAAATTCTACCCGATCCCCGACGACGGCCCGGTCGGGCAACTGCTCGGGGCGCTCGGCCGCCATCCCTACCGGCCGGCGCATCTGCACTTCATCATCAAGGCCGACGGCTTCGACACGCTGGTCACCCACATCTTCGACCCCGACGATCCGTACATCAACTCGGATGCGGTGTTCGGCGTGAAGGAGAGCCTGCTCGCCGAGTTCAGACGGGTGGACGATCCGGCGCGGTCGAAGGAACTCGGCTTCGACGGCTGGTTCTGGGACGTGGAGTACGACTTCGTGCTGAGCCGCGAGAAGGAGGCGGCCGCCTGATGCGGAGGCTACGCCCGATCATCCTGCGCGCCGAGCCGATAGGCGAGCTGCGGCCGGGTGAGGCCGAGCAGGCGCGCGGCGGCGGAGAGGTTGCCGCCCGCCCGGTCCACCGCGGCCGCGTAGGCCGATCGTTCGAAATCCTGAAGAGACATGCCGCCTTCGTCGAAAATCCGGTCGAGCAAGGCACGCACGTCGCTGCGGGGCGCGGAGGGCGGGGACATGTGATGGCGCGTACGAAGCAGCTCGGTCGCGATCTCGGCGGGCAAGACGGGCTCGTCGCCCCTGCCGGCGGCCAGCAGGGCGCCGAGCACGGCGCGCATCTGCGGCAGGTTGCCGGGCCAGTCCGCGCTGTCGATCGCCTCCGCCGCGCGCTGGTCGATGGGGCGTGGGGGAAGGCCCATTCTGGCTGCAAGTACAGGCATCACCGCCGCAGCGAGGGCACTCTTGTCTTTGCGTTCGGCGAGCGCTGGCATGCGGACGGTCAGGGCCGACAATGCGTACCAGAGATCGGGCGGTATCGCCGACGCCTCGCCGTCGGCGGCAACGGGATCGAAGCCCGCGAGCGCCAGGATGCGCGGGCCGCCCGCAACAACCCCTTCCTCGACGGCGCGGACGAAATGCGCCTGGACCTCGGCCGGAATGTTCTCCGTTCCGTCGATCACGATCGTTTCGGCGCCGCCGCGTCGCCCACCCCTGTTGCGGCGCGCGATCTCGGCGCAGAGGTCATGGTCAACCTGGCCGCCGAAGACCTGCCGCAGGTCGCCGCGCCGGCCGCAAGCGTCATGCAGAAACCGTGCCGCGCGGCTTCGGCCGGTGCCCGGCAGGCCCATGATCAGGACGGGCAGCCGCATCGGCGCGAAGCTCTCGAGCCGGTCGACGACGGGCGCCAGAATGCGGCGGTCGAGATCGGTCAGGCCCTGTGCGGGCGTGCGCGCCGTGGCTGCTCCGGCCTGTACGGGTTGAGCGCCGTCCTGCTGGACGATGACGCGTTCGCAGAACAGCGCGACTTGCGGGTCGTCTGGGCCCCAGCCTTCCGCCGGCTTGCCGACCACGCGGCAACACGCGTGCCCCATAGCTGCGCATTCGACCTCCTTGTAGATGATCGGGGTGTCAAGGAACTCGCTCGCATAACCCGAGGCATAGCCGAGCTGGGTCCAACAGACGGGCTCGGCCGCCTTCAGGCCGAGCCGCACGAACTCGGCGGCCTCGACGCTGTCGTTCCAGATGAACTCGCCGGCAAAACGTTTCCGGCGGAAGTCGAAGTCGTTATAGACGGTCTCGACGCGAACCACGCCGCTGAAGGTGTGCAGGCGGGTGCCGGCGGTGAAGGCGTCGCCCGGATCGAGGCTCGGCCAGTTCCTGCGGACGAAGCGGGCGTCCGCCAGCCCCGAGAAATAGCCCAGCCGCATCAGGAAGACGCGCGTTTCCTGCGGGCCGAGCAGGCGGATCAGCTCGCGCCGGAGCTCCACGCCGACCGCCGCGCGCTGCATGACGATGCGGTCGCCGTTGAGGCGGATGGTGCCGTCCGTCGGATTGAATGCGAGGCCCGACAAGAGCTCGCGGACCGTCGGCTTGCCGCCGCGGTCGAGCACTTTCGACGGTTCGAACAGCGTCTTCATATTTCCCTCGGACGGCCTCTCACGGACCGTCATTGCACGGGCGCAGGATTTCATCAAATAGTAAAACGGGTTTATTCATTTCATGAAGGCTGCGCCTCCCTCGCCTCGCTTGAGCGTTTTGCCGCGAAGCAGTTAATTCAGCAAATTCAACTCGTTGTTATTAATCCAACGTCGTGTCGAAATTTTCGCGACCGCCGATTTGACAGGCGGCCGACACGTCCCCCAAATCCGCAGAACGCGCTGCGCCCCTTGCTGGAGGAGGGGCGACGGCCAGTCTGCACATCGACGATCCGACCACGTCGCGCCGCCAGGCGCGGCGAGGGCGGCGGTTTGCCGACTGCGAGCCACAGCCGGGACAACCGTCGGAGCCAGGGAGGAACAATGGCGACGCTGCAACAGATGTTCGACGTTCACGGGAAATCGGTCATCGTGACCGGAGGCGCGAGCGGTATCGGGAGGGCCTATGCCGAGGTCATGGCGGAGCACGGCGCGCGCGTCTGCATCCTCGACCTCGACGCCCAAAACCTCGACAAGGTGGTGGCCGAGATGGCGGCCGACGGCGCCGACGTCTGGGGCCAGGCGATCGACGTCTCCGACCGCCCGAAAATGGCCGAAGCCTTCGACAAGGTCGCCGAGCGGCACGGCAGGATCGACGTGGTGTTCGCCAACGCCGGCATCGATGCCGGGCCGGGTTTTCTGTCGACCGAAGGGGAGCGCATTGCGGACGGCGCCATAGACGTGCTCGACGACCATCACTGGGACCGCGTCATCGAGGTCAATCTGAGTTCGGTCTACACCACTGTGAAGCACGCCGCCCGCCACATGAAGCGTAGCGGCGGCGGCCGCATCATCGTCACCTCGTCGATCGCCGCGCAGATCAACGAGGCGATCGTCGGCACGCCCTACATGCCGGCCAAGGCGGGGGTGGACCATTTCGTGCGCCAGATGGCGATGGAACTCGGCGCCTTCGGCATTTTGGTCAACTGCATCTCGCCCGGCCCGTTCATGACCAACATCGCCGGCGGGCGGCTGAAGATTCCGGCCGACCGCAGGGCGTTCGAGGCACAGTCGCTGATCGGCAGGATCGGCGACACCGAGGACATCAAGGGCCTGGCGCTCTACCTGGCATCGCCCTGCTCGTCCTACGTGACGGGCAGCCAGATCGTCATCGACGGCGGGTCGATGCACCGTATCAAATAACCGAAACCCGGCGCCGCCACGGAGGAAAGGGCGGCGCCTGTCGAGTGGGACATGCACCAAGGGAGGAGAACATGGTGGAACTGAAGAGCAGTCTCGTGCGGCCGTCGCGGCGTACCGTATTGAAGGGTTTCGGCGCCGGGCTGGCGGCCTCGACGCTGGGCATGCCGATGGTGGCGCGCGCGCAGTCGAAGGGCACCATCAAGGTGGGCTTCATCACGCCCTCGACCGGCCCGCTGGCGCCGTTCGGCGAGACCGACGGCTGGGCCGTCGGCAAGGTCAAGGAAGTGCTGGCGAAGGGGCTCGAGACTGCATCCGGGCACTACGACGTCGAGATTCTCGTGCGCGACGGGCAGTCCGATCCCAATCGCGCGGCGGAAGTCACCGGCGACCTGATCCTCAACGATGAAGTGCATCTCATCGTGCCGGCCTCCACGACCGACACGGTGAGCCCGGCGGCCGACCAGGCCGAACTCTATGAATGCCCGTGCCTGTCGACGGGCGCGCCCTGGCAGGCCGTCATCTTCCCGCGCGGCGGCGCCGACAAGCCGTTCAACTGGACCTACCATTTCTTCTGGGGGCTGGACGAGGCGTTGAACACCTTCGTCGGCCTGTGGAACACGCTCGACACCAACCGCAAGGTCGGCATGCTGTTCCCGCAGAACGCCGATGGCGAGACCTGGGGCAACAAGGAGTACGGCCTTCCCGTACCCACCCAGAAGGCCGGTTTCGAGATCGTCGTGCCGGGCTACTTCCAGCCGCGCACCAACGACTACACTGCCCAGATCAACGCCTTCAAGCAGGCTGGCTGCGACATCGTCGGCGGCATCACCTATGTCGACGACTTCAAGACCTTCGTGAACCAGTGCGCCCAGCAGGGTTACAAGCCGAAGGCGATGACGGTGGCGGCGGCGCTGCTGTTCCCGTCCGGCGTTCAGGCGCTGGGGCCTCTCGGCGACGGCATGTCGTCGGAGGTCTGGTGGACGCCGGCCTTCCCGTTCAAGTCGACGCTGACCGGCCAGGTGAGCCGCGACATCGCCGACCAGTGGGAAAGCGAGACCAAGAAGCAGTGGACGCAGCCGCTCGGCTATAGCCATGCCATCTGGGAGGTGGCTATCGACGTGCTGAAGCGCTCGGCCAACCCGCTCGACCGGGCCGCCAACCGCGACGCCATTGTCGCCACCAACATCGACACGCTGATCGGCAACGTCAACTTCGCCAAGGGCCCGCACGCCAACGTCTCCACCACTCCGATCTTCGGCGGGCAGTGGGTGAAGGGCGAGAAGTGGCCCTACGACCTGAAGATCGTCGACAACACGGTCAACAAGCTGTTCGAGCCGGAAGCGAAGATGAAGCCGCTGCCCTGGTCGGCCTAAGTCGGAGGGCGGCTGCGCATGGGAAACGACGTGCTGCTGCAGGCGCGCGGACTGAGCAAGTCCTTCGGGGCGGTCCGCGTCCTGCACGAGGTCAGCCTGGATGTCCGGCCGGGCGAGGTGCTGGGCATCCTCGGGCCGAACGGCGCCGGCAAGACGACGCTGTTCAACCTGATCAGCGGCGACCTCAAGGTCGACGGAGGAGAGCTCGTCTTCTCCGGACGGCCGCTCAGGGGCGAGCCGCCCTACCGCCGGTGCCAGATGGGCATCGGCCGCACCTACCAAATCCCGCGTCCCTATGGCGGGCTGACCACCTTCGAGAACCTGCTCGTCGCCGCGTCCTTCGGCGGCGGGCGCTCCGAAAGCGCCAGCTATGCGCTGTGCGCGCGGATCCTCGGTGACTGCGAGTTGTCGGGCAAGGCCAACCGGTCCGCCGGCTCGCTGACGCTGCTCGACCGCAAGCGGCTGGAACTGGCTCGCGCGCTTGCCTCCGACCCGAAGCTGCTGCTGCTCGACGAAATCGCCGGCGGCCTGACCGATGAGGAGGGCAAGGAGCTGGTGGCGCTGATCCGGCGCATCCGCGACCGCGGCGTCACCATCGTGTGGATCGAGCACGTGCTGCATGCGCTGCTGGCGGTGGCCGACCGGATCATGGTGCTCAACTTCGGCGAGAAGATCGCCGAGGGCGCGGCGCAGGACGTGATCAAGGACCCCGAGGTTCGCCGTGTCTATATGGGGATCGAGGTATGAGCGCGCCGCTGCTTTCCACGCACGGCCTGGTCGCCCGCTACGGCGATTTCCAGGCGCTGTACGGGGTGGATATCGAGGTCGCCGCCGGCGAGATCGTGGCGCTGATCGGCGCCAACGGCGCCGGCAAGTCGACGCTGCTCAAGTCGGTGATGGGGCTGCTGCCGGTCGCGCCCGACATGGTGCGCCTCGACGGCAGGCCGGTCGGCGGCTCGCAGCCTTACCGCATGGTTTCCGCCGGCGTCGCCATCGTGCCGGAGGGCCGCCGCCTGTTCGCCGGCATGTCGGTGGAGGACAATCTGCGCGTCGCCGTGGACCACGCCGCCCGCGCCGAAGGCGGGGGCTGGACGCTGGACAAGGTGTTCGGCCTGTTCCCGATGTTGAGGGAGAAGCGCTCCACGCCGGTGCAGTCGCTGTCGGGCGGGCAGCAGCAGATGGTGGCGATCGGCCGCGCCCTGCTCAACCAGCCGCGCCTGCTGCTCTGTGATGAAATCAGCCTCGGGCTGGCACCCAAGGTGGTGCGCGAGATTTATCAATCGATCCCGTCGATCTCGCAGGCCGGCACTGCCATCATCCTGGTGGAGCAGGACGTCGGCCTGGCGCAGTCCGCCTCGGACCGGCTCTACTGCATGCTGGAAGGCCGCGTCACCCTGACGGGCCGGTCGTCGGAGACCAGCCGCGACGCCATCGGCGCAGCCTATTTCGGGGCCTCCCATGCAGTGGCTTGACGGGCTGATCCAAGGCATCCTGCTGGGCGGGCTCTACGCTCAATACGCGCTCGGCATGGCGCTGATGTTCGGCGTCATGCGCATCGTCAACATCACCCATGGCGACCTCATGGTGCTGCTGGCGCTGATAGGCATCAGCGCCGCGGCCTCGTTCACGCTCGGACCGTGGACGACGCTCGCCATTCTGGTTCTGATCGGCGCTTTCATCGGCTACGCGCTGCAGCGAGTCATCCTCAACCGCGTGGTCGGTGCCGACCCGCTGCCGTCGCTGATCGCCACCTTCGGCCTGTCGATCGCGCTGCAGAACGCCATGCTGCAGATCTGGTCGGCCGACACGCGCTCGCTGCCCGGCGGCGAGATCACCCAGGCGTCGTTCCAGATCGGGGCGATGTTCGTCGGCGTGCTGCCGGTGATCGTGCTGGTCACGGCGACCGTGCTGACCGGCGGGCTGGATGCCGCGCTGCGGTTCACGCGCTTCGGGCGGGCGCTGCGGGCGGCGGCGGCGGATGTGGAGGCGGCGGCGCTGACCGGGGTTAATCCCAAGACCGTCTATGCCGCCTCGACCGCCATCGCCGTGGCGATACTCGGCTTCGCGGCGGTGTTCCAGTCGATGCGGGCGACGGTTGCTCCCGCTGATGGCCCGTTCCAGCTCATCTACGCCTTCGAGGCCGTCATCATCGGCGGCATGGGCTCGATCTGGGGGGCCTTCCTCGGCGCCATGGTGCTGGGCATCAGCCAGTCCATCGGTTTCCGCATCGACCCGGGCTTCGGCATCCTCGCCGGGCATCTGGTCTTCCTGATCGTTCTCGCCGTCCGCCCGCAGGGCATCTTGGGAAAGGGTTGAGGCCATGAGCGAAGCTGTCGCAACCGGCCATGGCGCCACCGTCCCGACTCCTGCCGTGCGCGTGCAGCGGCAGACGGTTTCCGGCATCATCGCCATGGCGATCGGCATTGGTGTGCTGATCACCATCGCCTCGATGCCGTGGTGGGCGAGCCAGGGCCTGATCCGGAACGTCGTCGAGCTGTGCTGCTACATCGCCGTGGCGCAGATGTGGAACCTGCTCGCCGGCTATGCCGGACTGGTCTCGGTGGGGCAGCAGGCCTTCATCGGCGTTGCCGCCTACATGATGTTCGTGCTCGCCCAGCTCTGGGGCATCAACCCCTTCCTGGCGGTGCTGCTGTCGCTGATCGCGCCTGCCATCCTGGCGGTGCCGACCTACGGGCTGCTGCACCGGCTCGACGGACCCTATTTCGCCATCGGCACGTGGGTGGTGGCCGAGGTGATGCGGCTTGCCACGTCGACCTTCACCTATGTCAACGCCGGCGCCGGCATGAGCCTGCGCGTCATGACCGGCTATTCCGCCGACGAGCGCGCGGTCGGCGTGTCGCTGCTGTCGGCGCTGCTGCTGCTGGTCACCATCGGCGGCAGCTACTGGCTGCTGCGCTCACGTTACGGCCTGGCGCTGACGGCGGTGCGCGACAACCCGGTGGCGGCGGCGAGCCAGGGGGTCAATGTGGGGCGCCTGCGCTTCCTCGTCTGGATCGCCGCGGCTGTCGGCACCGGGCTGGCCGGCTCGATCTACTTCCTGGCGCAACTGCGCATCACGCCGCCCTCCGCCTACGACCCGAACTGGGCCAATATCGCGATCTTCATCGTCATGGTGGGCGGGCTGGGCTCGCTGGAAGGGGTGCTTATCGGCGCGCTCATCTACTTCTTCGCTGACCGCTGGTTCGGTGAATACGGCGCAACCTACCTCGTCGTGCTGGGCCTGCTCACCCTGTTCATGGCGCTGTTCGCCAGGGGCGGCATCTGGGGCCTGATCTGCAAGGTGGTCGACGCCCCCTGGTTCCCGACACGGCGCATCCTGCTGGAGGACAAGCGATGAAGGCCGCGATCTTCGACGGCGTCGGCAAGCCGCTGCGCATCGCCGATCTCGACCGGCCCGAGCCGGCCAACGACGAGGTGCTGCTGCGGCTCGCGGCCTGCGGCATCTGCGGGTCGGACCTGCACATGACGGAGGACCCCGCGACCTTCGGCATCGGCGAAGGTTTCGTGCTCGGCCACGAGTTCGCCGGCGAGATTTTGCGTTGCGGCGGCGGCGTTACCGGGCTGAAGCCGGGCGACCGCGTGGCCGTCGCGCCGATGTACGGCTGCGGCCGCTGCGACAGCTGCCGTCGCGGCGAGCCGGCCTGGTGCGCCGAGATGCGGCTGATCGGCGGCGGCTATGCCGAGTTCGCGACCGTGGCGGCGCGGCAGTGCCGCGTGCTGCCCGACGATCTGCCGACGGCCGAAGGCGCGCTGGCCGAGCCCATGGCGGTCGGGCTCCATGCCGTCATGCGGTCGCCACTGAAGCCAGGCGACCATGTGCTCGTGCTCGGCGCCGGGCCGATCGGGCTGCTGGTCGCCTTCTGGGCGCGGCGGCTCGGCGCCCGCCACGTCGTCGTCGCGGACGTCAACCGCCACCAGGAGGAGCGGGCGCTGGCGATAGGCGCCACGGGCTTCGTACTGTCCGGCCCCGGTCTCGCCGCCGAGGTCAGGGAGCGCATGGGCGGGCTGCCCGACATCGTTTTCGAATGCGTCGGCAAGCGCGGGCTGATCGACTTCGCCTGCAGCCTGGTGCGGGTGCACGGCACCGTCGTCGGGGTCGGCCTGTGCGTCGGCGGCGACACATGGGACCCGTTCGCGGCGCTCTCCAAGGAAATCCAGGTGGTTTTCGCCGCCTTCTTCTCGATGGCCGAGTTCGAGGCGGCGCTCTACGCCCTCGGCCCCGGACAATTCCGTCCGCAGGCGCTGGTCACGGAACGGATCGACTTCGGCAGGATACCGGAGACCTTCGAGGCGCTCAGGCGCCGCACGACGCAATGCAAGGTGCTGATTTCGGCCGACGCCGGCTGACCGGCAATTTGGGAGGACACGATGGATTTCGAGACGATTACCCTGGACATCGACGGCGTTCGCACGGTCGTGAAGGCGAGCGGCAAGGGGCCTGCGGTGCTGGCGCTGCACGGCGCGGCCACCCTGGAGGGCTATGACTGGGCGCGCGAGCTGGCGGAGCGTTTCCGAGTCTACCTGCCATTCCATCCGGGATTCGGCGAGAGCGATCCGGCGCCGCATCTCAACGGCATGCAGGACCTGATCGTCCACAATCTCCGGCTGGTCGCGGCCCTCGGCATCGACCGCCCGCATCTGGTCGGACATTCGATGGGCGGCTGGATGGCGGCCGAGATGGCGGCCGTCGCCGGTGAGCGGTTCGGAAGGCTGGTGCTCAACGCGCCGGCCGGCCTGAACCATCCGGATCACCCCGGCGCCGACCTGGCCACCATCGGTCCGGAAGCACTGCCCGGCTACCTCGCGCATAACGTGGACGTGGCGCTGCGCTATTTCCCGGGCGGCTCGCACTGCCCGCCGCTGGAGGAATTCCTCGCCGCCCGCGGCAAGGAAGGCGAGGCCCTGCAATCGATCCTCAAGGTCCACGGCATGGGCCACCCCAATCTCGGCCGCTGGCTGTCCCGCATCCCCAACGAGACGCTGGTCGTCTGGGGCGAGGAGGACCGCATGCTGCCGGCCTCGCAGGCGCCGCTCTGGGTGGAGCGCATCCCCAATGCGCGCCTGCTGATCATTCGGGGTGTCGGCCACTTCGCCATGCAGGAAGCGCCCGCCACCGTCACCGCCATCGGCGACTTTCTTGCAGCCTAGGCGCTGCTGAGTTCCAGGAACCATTTTCAAGGAGGAGAAGACGATGAATATTTCAGTGCGGCACGGGCAGGGATACTGGGGCACGAAGACCGACTTCGCGGCCCTGCTGGAGCATGTGCGCAAGATCGGCCCGGTGCTGGAGGAGAACGCCGAGGAGAACGACCGGCTCGGCCGGCTGAACGATGCCACCTTCGCCGCGCTGAAGCCGCTGCGCATGTCGCACATCTTCGCCGAGGAAAAGATCGGCGGCGCGCAGCTCTCGCCGACGCAGGGGCTCGAACTGATCGAGGCCATCACCTACCACAGCGGCGGCGCCGGCTGGGTGTCGATGGTGCATGCCTGCATCGGCGCGATGTCGGCGGCCTTCCTGCCCGACAGCGCCATCGGCCGGCTCTACGGGCCGGACACGGAGAACCGCTTCTCCGGGCAGGGCACGCCGACCGGCATGCTGAAGAAGGTCGACGGCGGCTATCTTCTGAACGGCAAGTGGTCCTATGCCAGCGGCATCCATCACGCCACCTTCACCCATACCGCCGCCCTTCTCGACGACGGTGACGGGCATCCGGCCAAGGACGAGAACGGCGACGTGATCGTGCTCTGCGCCCACGCCCCGGTCGAACAGTTCGACCTTTTGGGCAACTGGGACGTGCTAGGTCTCAATGCCACGGGCAGCATCGACTACGGAGCCAAGGACGTCTTCATCGCCGAAGACATGGTGTTCCCCATCCTGACGGCGGAGCCGCAGCGGCTGAAGGAGTTTTTCAGCCTCGGCGTCGTGGGGCTTGCGGCAATCGGCCATTCCGGCTGGGCGATCGGCGCGTCGCGCCGCATCCTCGACGATGTCGCCAAATTCGCCCGCGCCAAGACCGGGCGCGCCGGCCTGCTCGGCGAAAGCGAGAAATTCTGGTACGATTTCGGCCGCAACGAGGGGCGCGTGAGGGCGGCGCGCGCCTTCCTGTTCGAGGTGTGGCGCGACGTCGAGAAATCGATCGAGGCAGGCGATCGCGTGTCGACGCGGCAGATCAGCCTCGTCCACCTCGCCAAGTCGGAAGTGCACGAGGCCGGTGTCGACGCTTGCCAGTTCGTCTACCGCGCGGCCGGTGGCGCTTCCCTGCGCAGAGGCGTAATGCAGCGCATCTATCGCGAGATGCTGACGGCGGCCAACCACTTCACCATCAACGCGAACATCGTGACCGCCGCGGGTCGTGAGATCGGCGGCATCTGGAGCGATCGCAAATGGCAGTTCTACGACCTGATCGAGAAGAAGTGATGGCTGGACCGACGAGGCCCGCCCCCGCGGCGGGCCGCGGAGGCGACGCGGCGGATGAGGCGGCATCGGTGGCGAAAGCCTTTCTCGCCGCCTTCCGCCACCATCCGGCCGGTGTCGCCATCATCACCGGCGATGCCGGCGACGGACCGGCGGCGCTGACGATCAGTTCGCTGATCTCCGTCGGCGTCGAGCCGCCGACGGTCGCCTTCTCGCTGTCGGAGGCCTCCTCCAGCGCGCGGGTGCTGGCGCGCTGCGAGACCGTGGTCGTACATTTCGTGCGACGCACGAACATGCAGCTGGCGCGGCTCTGCGCCACCAGCGGCTCCGGCCGCTTCGGCCCCGGCGTGGACTGGAGCCGGCTCGCCACCGGCGAGCCCTATTATCCGCAGGTGGAGACGTGGTTCCGCGCCGCGATCCGCGGGCGGCTGGCCGCGCCGGGCGCGCTGCTGGTGAGCGCCGAACTCGTCCTGGCTTCGACCGTGCCGCAGCCGGCCGCGAGCGACGACGCGCTGGTCTATGCCGACCGGGCCTGGCACGGGCTGCGCCCGGTGGCCGACGCGGCCAGGGCACCGCTGCTGCTGTGGCCGGACGATTCGGCGACGTTCTGACGGATGCCCGACTGCCGGGCGGCCGGTTTCCTATGATCGAGTCACACACGCGCGGCATCTTGTGTTAACACCTGCCCGTCGTCGCGATCCCGGATCGTTACGACAAACCAATGTTGGAATTCGACTGGAGGCGCCCGTGTCCGCACAATCAGCAGAGAAGCTTCACAAGAACTATGTGAACGGCGAATGGATCGGTGGCGACGGCGTGGAGAACATCAACCCGTCGAACACCGCGGACGTGGTCGGCCTTTACGCACGCGCCACCGTCGAGGAGGCGAATCAGGCGATCGCGGCGGCCAAGGCGGCGTTTCCGCGATGGTCGCGCTCCGGCATCCTCGAGCGGCACGCGGTGCTGCGCAAGGCTGCCGACGAGATTCTCGCGCGCAAGCAGGAACTGGGCGAGCTGCTGAGCCGCGAGGAGGGCAAGACCCTTCCGGAGGCGATCGGCGAAGTCACCCGTGCCGGCCAGATCTTCGACTTCTTCGCCGGCGAGGTGCTGCGGCTGTCCGGTGAGGTGCTGCCCAGCGTTCGCCCCGGCGTCGGCGTCGAGGTCACGCGCGAGCCCGTCGGCGTGATCGGCATCATCACGCCATGGAATTTTCCGATCGCCATCCCTGCCTGGAAGATCGCACCGGCGCTGGCCTACGGCAACACGGTGGTCGTCAAGCCGGCCGACCTGGTGCCGGGATCGGCCTGGGCGATCGTCGACATCCTCGACCGGGCGGGGCTGCCGAAAGGCGTGCTCAACCTGGTGATGGGCAAGGGTTCGGTCGTCGGCCAGGCGCTGCTCGACAGCAAGGACGTCAACGCCGTCACCTTCACCGGTTCGGTCGGCACAGGCAAGCGCGTGGCGCTCGCCTCGATCGAGCACGGCCGCAAGTTCCAGCTGGAGATGGGCGGCAAGAACCCGACGATCGTGCTCGATGACGCCGATCTCGCCGTCGCGGTCGAGACGGTGGCGCAGTCGGCATTCTTCTCGACCGGCCAGCGCTGCACCGCCTCCTCGCGCGTCATCGTCACGGAGGGCATCCACGACCGCTTCGTCACCGCGCTGGCCGAGCGCACGCGAGCGCTGCGGGTCGGTGATGCGCTCGACAAGAACACCGAGATCGGGCCGGTGGTCGACGCCGGGCAACTGAAGCAGGACGTCGACTACATCGAGATCGGCAAGTCGGAAGGTGCGCGGCTCGTGACCGGCGGTGACCGGCTGAAGCGCGACACCGAAGGTTTTTATCTCCAGCCCGCTCTGTTCGTCGACGCCACCAACCAGATGCGCATCAGCCGCGAGGAGATTTTCGGACCGGTGGCCTCGGTCATCCGGGTCAAGGATTATGAGGAGGCGCTGGCCACCGCCAACGATACCGATTTCGGCCTGTCGGCAGGCATCGTCACCACCTCCCTCAAATACGCCACGCATTTCAAGCGCAACGCGGAAGCAGGCATGGTGATGGTCAACGTGCCAACCGCCGGCGTCGACTTCCACGTGCCGTTCGGCGGCCGCAAGGGCTCGAGCTTCGGCCCGCGCGAGCAGGGACGGTACGCCGCCGAATTCTTTACCACGGTCAAGACCGCCTATACGGCGGCGGGCTAGGACGTTGTCGGGAAGGCCGGCGAACGCTCTCACCGGAATGAAGGCATTCCGGTGACGCCGTTCGGACTGGACGGCTGCATCGAACCCAAAAGCTGAACCGATCGTCGACAGGACGATCGGCGCCGGCGTGCGTCCGCTGATCTCCAACGGCCGGCGCGGGCTATGGCCTTGTGAGGAGGCGAATGCTTGGAGCGGTCTAGCCTGGTCAACGGGTGCCATCCGCCGCCTGCCAGCTCGGTCGAGCAGGCAAGGGGCGCGCTGAACGCGCGGTCGACCCGACGCCTTCGGCGGAGCGCGGCGGATGCCTTCCAGCCCGCCCCTTTGAGTTGCTTGCTTATCCGGCCCTGAAGCGGAACCGCCTCCGTTGCCAACGGCCGTCCGCCCCATCGACCAAGGGCAAGGCCCCAAAGTTTACGAACCTGCATCCGGAGTCTGCGGGAGGTGATGTGGCCGAGGAAATCCGCTTGCCTCGCCACTGTGAGCATTGGCGCAGTCCGTCGGGATCTCCAGAATCGGGCGTGACTTCCTGTAACCGGTCTACCGGCCGCCGGTGAACGCGGCTCGAACTCGGCATCGTCAGCGCCCCGGCTCAGCGAACGCTGCCTACTTGCGCCCAACTCCTGTCCCAGCCGGCTGTGCGGACCACGACACCGCACGGACGACGGCCAACAGCCGCGCCACACCGTACGTCCGTCAAAAACTTCGCCCGCCATTGACAGGCCTCTGCGGGTTCAATATGCAGTGCATGAAATAGATGTCATAGAGTGAAATTTATTTCAAACTTGATCAGCGGCCGCGGAGAAACAGGGCGGCGCGAACCGGGAGGTGGACATGCGCATGAAGAAATGGGCGATGACGTTGGCGATCGGCACGTCGCTGCTGGCGACGACGGCCCAGGCCGAAAGCAAGTTCCAGTGCGAGGAAGGCGAGACCTATGTGATGAACGTGATGGTCTCAGGCGTGGAATACTGGTTCCCCGTCTACGAGGCGTTCAAGCAGGCCGCGCAGGCGATGGGCTGCAAGACGGCCTACACCGGCACGCCGGAATATGACGTCAACAAGCAGATCGCCAGCTTCGACCAGGCGCTGGCCAAGCAGCCGGCGGGTATCCTGGTGCATCCGATGAACTCCGATCCGTTCATCGAGCCGATCAACCGCGCGGTCGATTCCGGCGTGGCGGTGGTGACCTTCGCGGCGGACTCGCCGAACAGCAAGCGCACTTCCTACGTGACGTCCGACAACGATCGCGAGGGCGCCTATGCAGCGGACGTCATCGCCGAGGCGCTGGGCGGCAAGGGCGAATACGGCATCCTCGAGAATCCGGGCCAGGACAACCACGACAAGCGCGTGGCCGCCTTCGTCGCCCGGATGACGGAAAAGTACCCCGACATCAAGCTGGCCGGCCGCGCCGCCACCAACCAGGACGCCAACAAGGCCTATCAGGCGGTACTGTCAATGGCGCAGGCCAACCCGAACCTCGGCGCCCTGTTCATGCCGGAGGCGAACTCGGCGCTCGGCGCGGCGCAGGCGGCCAAGGAGCTCGGTGGCACCATCAAGATCATGAATGCCGACGTTAACGGCAAGATCCTCGACATGATCAAGGCCGGCGAGGTGTTCGGCGCGGTCAATCCGAACCAGGGCATCCAGGGCTATATGGGCTTCATGCTGCTGTTCATGGCCAAGCATCCGGATCTCATCGACCCGATGAACGACTGGAAGCGGGCGGCCTATAATCCGATGAGCGTTCCCTTCGTCGACAACGGTTTTGCCGTGGTCACAAAGGACAACGCCGACGATTTCTACTGGGATGCCTATCTGAAGCGTCGCGGCACCAAGGGCATCGAGGAATAGCCTGTCGAAGCGCGTGGGCGGGCCTCCTTCGAGGCTCGTCCACCCAAGGTTTCGTTATTCTTTGCAGCCTGTTGCGGGTCGGCACCTCGGGATGAGGACCGGCGTGCCCGCACCATCATCATCGAACAAAAAGGCGAGGGTCATGTCGGAGCCGCTGGCGCTCGAAGTGCGGGGTGTGAGCAAGGCCTATGGCGCGATCCAGGCGCTGAAGGACGTCGACTTCAACCTGCGCAAGGGCGAGATACATGCGCTGGCCGGCGAGAACGGCGCCGGCAAGTCGACGCTGATGAACGTCGTCGACGGCATCGTCAGCCCCGACAGCGGCGAGATACGCATCCGCGGCGAGGGGGTCGCCATCACCTCGCCGGAGCGGGCGCAGGCGCTCGGCATCGGCTTCGTGCACCAGGAGATCGCGCTGTGCGGCGACGTCTCGGTGGCCGAGAATATTTTTATGGCGGCGACCAACCAGCGCCGCGCCTTCTTCATGAACTACCGCCAACTGCGCGAGAAGGCGCGCGGCGTGCTGAAGAGCTTGGGCGGCATCGAGCCGGACAGGCTGGTGGGCGACCTGACGATCTCGGAGCAGCAGGTCGTCGAGATCGCCAAGGCGCTGACGCTGGACTGCTCGATCCTGATCCTCGACGAGCCGACGGCGGCGCTGACCGAGCACGAGTCGCGCAAGCTCTTTGCCATCATGGCGCGGCTCAAGGAACGCGGCATCTCGATCATCTACATCAGCCACCGCATGGCCGAGATCTTCGACAATTGCGATCGCGTCACCGTGCTGCGCGACGGCCGTCATGTCTCCACCGACGACATAGCCGCCATGACGCCCGACACGGTCGTGCGCAAGATGGTCGGCAGGGAACTGGGCAACCTCTATCCGCAAAAGAACCCGCAAGCGGCCGATGCGCCGGTGCTGCTCGAAGTGGAAGGACTGGATGATGGCGCCCGCTTCCGCGACGTCGGCTTCGCGCTGAGGCGGGGGGAGATATTGGGCGTCGCCGGGCTCATGGGCGCGGGCCGCACCGAGATCGCGCTCGGCATCTGCGGGCTGGCGCCGCGCGCCGCCGGCCGGGTGAGGCTCGATGGCCGCGACGTGACGCCGGCAAGCTATGCGCAGAGCATCGCCAACGGCATCGTCTACCTGTCGGAGGATCGCAAGGGCTCCGGCGTGTTCCTCGACATGCCGATCGCCGCCAATGTCTCGGCCCTTGACCTCGACCGGGTGTCGACGCCCTACGGCTTCGTCGACCGCTCGGCCGAGGAGGCGCAGGCGGCGCGTCTGGCGGATTCGCTGAGGCTCAGGCGCGGTTCGCTGGCCGCCGCCGTCTCGACGCTGTCCGGCGGCAACCAGCAGAAGGTGGCGATCGCCAAGATGCTGTCGATTGGGCCGAAGGTGATCATCCTCGACGAGCCGACGCGCGGTGTCGACGTCGGCGCCAAGGTCGAGATCCACCGCATCCTGCGCGATCTCGCCAACAACGGGACGGGCATCATCGTCATCTCGTCCGAGCTGCCGGAACTGATCGGCTTATGCGACCGCGCGATCGTCATCCACGAAGGCCGGATCGCCGGCGAGGTCAGCGGCGACGGCATGACGGAGGACAATCTGATCCGTCTCGCGTCGGGACTGGGAACAGCGCCGGGAGGAAGGCATGTCGGTCATGGGTGAGCTTGCGGCAGGAAGCGGCGAAGGCGAGGGACGGCGCGGCGGCTGGCTGCGCGGCCTCGGCAATATGCGCGAAGTCGGCCTCCTCATCATCATCCTGGTGCTGTGCGTGGCGATGAGCTTCGCCTCGCCCTACTTCCTCACCTGGACCAATTTCCGGGCGATGCTGCTGTCCTTTTCCATCGAGGGCATCGTCGTCGTCGGCATGACCGTGCTTCTGATCGTCGGCGCCATCGACCTGTCGGTCGGGTCGGTCGTCTGCTTCGCCATGGTGATCGGCGGCTATCTGTTCCTGGCCGGCTTCGATCCATGGACGGCGAGCCTCATCGCCATCCTGGCCTCGTCGGGCATCGGCGTGCTGATGGCGCTCGCCGTCACCCGCATCGGGCTGCATTCCTTCATCGTGTCGCTGGCCTTCATGGTCATCGTCCGCGGGCTCTGCCTGGCGATCACCGGCGGCACGCCGCTGTCGCTGTTCGCGCTGCCGCCGAGCTTCAAGTTCATCGGCCAGGGCTCGATCCACGGCGTGCCCGTCGTCATCCTGATCTTCCTCGCTGTCGTGCTCGTCTTCGATATTCTGCTGCGCCGGGCGACCTTGTTCCGGCGCGTCTTCTACACCGGCTCGAACGAGCGGGCGGCGGCCTATTCGGGCATCCGCACCGACCGGGTGAAGTTCTTCTGCATCGTGCTGTGCTCGACGCTGGCCGGCCTCGCGGGGGTCATCTACATGTCGCGCTTCGGCGCGGCGACGCCGACCTTCGGCATGGGCATGGAACTCAACATCATCGCCGCGGCGGTGATCGGCGGTGCCAGCCTCAATGGCGGGTCGGGCACGATCCTTGGGGCGATCCTGGGCATGGCGTTGCTCTCGGTGGTGTCGAGCTCGCTGATCCTGCTCGACGTGTCGCCCTACTGGCAGGACACTATCCGCGGCCTTATCCTGTTCGCCGCGGTGGCCTTCGACCACCTGCTCCACAAGCACCGGCAGGCAACGGGCCGCAAGACCTCCTGAGGACCTTTCCAATGGCCGTATCCCCAGAGACTGGCGATCACGAGCGGCTGCGCAGGCTGCACCGTGTGCTGGTCATGCACTATGCCGAAGGGCTTTCGCAGGCCGAGGTCGCCAAGCGCACCGGCCTGTCGCACCCGACCGTCAACCGGCTGGTCAAGGAAGGCCACGAGCGCGGCTACGTGCAGATCACCATCCGGTCGCCGCACCAGTCGCTGTTCGAGATCGAGAAGGGGCTGTGCGACGCCGCCGGCCTGCGCGAGGCCATCGTCGTGCCGACCTCTTCCGACAACGACGAAGTCAACCTCCAGATCGCCGGCCGCTCAGTTGCCGAGTTCATGCTGGCCAATCTCAAGGATGGCGACACCATCTGCGTCTCCGGCGGGCTGGGCGTGAGCGCGGTCGTCAAGGCGATGGCGCCGAGTCGCGCCTACGACGTGACGGTGGTGCCGGCGACCGGCGGCGTCCAGGGCAAGCACTTCATCGACGTCAACCATGTCGCCGCGCAGCTCGCCGCCAAGCTCAAGGGCAGGGCCTATCAGATCCATGCGCCGATCTTCGCGGCATCGCCATCCGAGCGCGACGTGCTGATGTCGCTGCAGTCGGTTGAGGACGTGCTTGCCAAGGCGCGCAAGGCACGGATCGCGCTGGTCGGCGTCGGCTCGGTGCTGTCCGACCGGTCGACCTACTACAGCCTCCAGTCGAACGGTTCCGGAGAGCTTCCGCCGCTCGACCGGAGCGGCGCGGTGGGCGAGCTGGTCGCCCATCTCATCGGGCGCGACGGGTCGCTGTGCGACTATCCCCTGAACGAGCGGGTCGTCGCGCTCACCCCGGACGAGATCCGCGCCATACCGCTGACGATCGGCATCGCCGCGGGCGCCCGCAAGGTCGCGCCGATGGCCGGCGTGCTGCGCGGCAGATACCTCGACGTGCTGGCAACGGACGAGAGCACCGGAACCGGTGTTCTGGCGGAATTGAGAGAGTAGACCGATGAGTGTTTCGGCAAGAAAAATAGGCAGCTCCGACGTGGCGGCCGGCCCGATCGGCCTCGGCACCTGGGCCATGGGCGGCTGGATGTGGGGCGGCCAGGACGATGCCCGCTCGCTCGAGGCGATCAGTGCTTCGCTGGACGGCGGCGCCACGCTGATCGACACCGCGCCGGCCTATGGGCTCGGCCGCGCCGAGGAGATCGTCGGGCAGGCCGTCAAGGGCCGGCGCGGCGAGGTGCTGATCGCCACCAAATGCGGCCTCAACTGGCACCACGGCAAGGGCAACCACTTCTTCGACGAACTCGGCCGCAAGGTGCACCGCTATCTCGGGCGCGACGGCATCCTGCATGAGATCGACGAGAGCCTGCGGCGCCTGCAGACCGACTACATCGACCTCTACATCACCCACTGGCAGGATCCGACCACGCCTGTCGCCGAGACGATGGAAACCCTGCTCGACCTGAAGAAGGCCGGCAAGATCCGCGCGATCGGCGTCAGCAACGTCACGCCTGAGGACCTCAACGCCTATCTGACCGTCGGGCCGGTCGACGCCATCCAGGAGCGCTACAGCATGCTCGACCGCGAAATCGAGCGGACGCTGCTGCCGATCTGCCGGGCGAACAACGTCTCGACGCTCAGCTATTCCTCTCTCGCGCTCGGCCTGCTGACCGGCCGGATCGGTCCGGAACGTGTGTTCGAGGGCGACGACCTGCGCAAGGACAATCCGCGCTTCTCCGTCGCCAACCGCGCGCGCGTGGCCGGTTTTGCCGCGGCGGTGGAGCCGATCGCGCGAAAGCACGGCGCCAGCGTTGCGCAACTGGTGATCGCCTGGACGATCGCGCAGCCCGGCATCACCTACGCACTTTGCGGCGCGCGCGATGCGAGGCAGGCGCGGGAGAACGCGGCCGCCGGAACCCTGCCGCTCTCCGCGTCCGAGCTGACGGAGATCGACCGGGCCGTCGCGACGCATCTCGCGTCGGTCGACGCGTGATCCTCCGCCGCGCCAGATGACCTGCGAGACCCGACAGAAGCGGCTTGACGCCCTCCGTGCCAGGCAGCGCGTCGCCGTGCTGGTGGTCGGCGGCGGCATCAATGGCATCAGCACGTTCCGCGAGCTGGCGTTGCAGGGCATCGACGTCGTCCTGGCGGAGCGGGGCGACTTCATGTCGGGCGCCAGCTCGGCGCCCTCGCGCATGATCCATGGCGGCCTGCGCTATATGGAAAACGGCGAGTTCGCGCTGGTCCGTGAATCGCTCAACGAGCGTAACCTGCTGCTGCGCAACGCGCCGCATTATGTGCGGCCGCTGCCCACGGCCATTCCCATCACCGACCGCCTCTCCGGGCTCTTCGCCGCGGCTCGTCGCATCCTCGGCGGCAACCCGCCGCCGGGCAATCGCGGCGCGCTGGTCGTCAAGATCGGGCTCACCCTTTACGACTGGTATGCTGGCCGGAGAAGCCCCCTGCCGCGGCATCGCTTCTTCGGGCGCCGCGAGACCGGGCGGCGCTGGCCGGACCTGGCTGCACCGTTCCGCTTCGTCGCGCTCTATCACGACGCGGCGATAAGCTATCCCGAGCGCCTCGGCGTCGAGATGGTGATCGATGCGGAAGCGGCCAGCAGTTCCGCGCTCGCGATCAACCATGTCCGCTTCGATGGCGTTGAGGATGGCAAGGCCGTCCTGACGGACACGGTCACCGGCGAGCGATTTGCGCTCGAGCCGGACGTCATCGTCAATGCGACGGGCGCATGGGTGGATCTGACGAACCGGCTGGTCGATGCCGGCGCCCCGTCACTGATCGGCGGCACCAAGGGGTCGCATATCGTCCTCGACAGTCCGCAACTGGCGCGGGCGTTGGGCGACACCATGATCTATTTCGCCAATCGCGATGGGCGCGTATGCATCGCCTTCGTCCATTTCGGCATGGTGCTGGCCGGCTCGACCGATATTCCTGTGGTCGATCCGGACGCCATCCGCTGCGAACCGGAGGAGGTGGACTATATCCTTGGGTCGATCCGCGAGATATTTCCGCGGATCAATGTGGAGGAAAAGGACATCGTCTACCGCTTCAGCGGCGTGCGGCCGCTGCCGCGCAGCGCGGCGGACGTCACCGCGCGCATTTCGCGCGATCACAGCGTGGAATGGATGCCTGGGACCGTGCCGGTGCTCAACCTGGTCGGCGGCAAGTGGACCACCTTCCGTGCCTTCGGCGCCGAAGCGGCGGATGCGGTGCTGGCGCGACTCGGCAGGACGAGGAACCGTTCGACCGAGACGCTGGCGATCGGCGGCGGCAAAGACTTCCCGTCCGGCGAGGCGGCGCGCGCCGAGTGGCTGGAAGCGCTGGCGCCTTCGCTGCAGGCGACGCCGGCCGTGGTGAATGCGCTGGCAACCCGCTACGGCAGCCGCGCAGCCGATCTCGCGCCCGTCCTGCCGAGCCCGCCGCTTGTCGCCCTGCCGGACTACAGCTGCGCCGAGATCGCATGGATGGCGACCAACGAGCACGTTGTGACGCTCGAGGATCTCGTGCTGCGGCGCATGTCGCTGCCCTTCAGCGGCACGCTTTCGATGGCCGGCATCGAGGAGATCGCAGCGATCGCGGCGCCGGTGCTAGGTTGGACAGCCGCCGAAACCCGCCGGCAGATCGACCGGCTCGCCGAGCATCTCGCCACCTGTCATGGTCTCGACGCCCAGTCGCTGACCGACCGCAATACAATCCGGAGCGACCAGCATGTACCAGTCCAAGAAAGTCCGCATGAACCGCCTGTTCGGCAACGGCAAATGTCTTGACGTCGCCATCGACCACGGGGTCTGCAACGAACCATCCTTCCTCGCCGGACTGGAGGACCTGGGCAAGATCCTCCGCCTGCTGGCGGACGCCGGGCCGGACGCCATCCAGATGAATTTTGGCCAGGCCGGCCTGCTTCAGGAGCTTCCCGGCAAGGCCAAGCCCGCGCTGGTGATGCGCATCGACATGGGCAATCCCTACAACAGGACTCGCCATCGCGAGATGTGGGCGGTGCTGCAGAACGCGCACGATCCGATCGCGCCGGCATTGCGGATGGACGCGGCCTGCGTGGTCGTCAACCTGTTCATGCTGCCGGACGAGCCGGGATTGTTCCGGCAATGCGTCGAGAATATTTCGCGCGTCGCCCAGGACTGCGAGCGCTACGGCATGCCGCTGATGATCGAGCCGCTGGTGATGCAGCCGAACAGCGAGCGCGGCGGCTATCTGGTCGACGGCGACGCGGAGAAGATCGTCACGCTGGTGCGGCTGGCCCGCGAAATGGGTGCCGACATCGTCAAGGCCGATCCGACCGACGACCCCACCGACTTCCACCGGGTGGTCGAGGCGGCGCGCTGCCCGGTGCTGGTGCGCGGCGGCGGCAAGGCGGACCTGCGCCAGGTCTTCGCCAACTCGTATGCGCTGATGAAGCAGGGCGCGCAGGGCATGGTTTATGGCCGCAACATCTACCAGCACGACAATCCGGGGCGCGTCGTCCGGGCGCTGATGGCGATGATCCACGACGGCGTCGACGATGCGGAGGCCTGGCGCATCTACGAGGCCGCCGCGTGAGCCGCTATCTCCTCGGCATAGACGCAGGCAACACCGTGGTGAAGGCGGTGCTGTTCGACCGCGACGGCATCATGCTGGCGCGTGCCGCGACGAACGGTGCGTCCAGCCAGCCGGCGCCCGGCCATGTCGAGCGCGACATTGCCGACCTGTGGCGCAACGCCGCCGCCGTCATCCGCGAATGCCTGCGCCAGGCGGGCGTCGAGGGGCGGGACGTCGCGGCGGTCGGCACGGCAGGGCACGGCAACGGCCTCTATCTCCTCGATCGCGACCGGCGGCCGCTGCTGGGTATCCAGTCGATCGACAACCGGGCCGCCGCACTGGCCTCGTCGATGCGCGGCGGCGAAACCGGCGACCACCTTTACCCGATGTGCCTGCAGCGGCCTTGGCCGGCGCAGACAGCGACCCTGCTCGCCTGGGTCAAGCAGAACCGTCCCGACCTCTATGCGAAGACCGGGACGGCGCTGCTCAGCAAGGACGTCATCACGCTGATGCTGACCGGCAACCGCGTCAGCGACTATTCCGACATGAGCGGCTGCGGACTGCTGCGGCTGCCCGAACGGCGATACGACCGAAAGCTGCTGGAGGCCTACGATCTGGCCGATGCGGAGGCGATGCTGCCGGCACTGGTCGAGTCGGAGGCGATCGCCGGCCACGTCACCGGCGAGGCGGCGCAGGCCACCGGGCTCGCGGCGGGAACACCCGTCGCCGCCGGATTCTTCGACATCATCGCCTCGATGATCGGATCGGGCGTTCATGCGCCGGGGCAGGCGGCGATCGTCGCCGGCACCTGGGGCATCAACCAGGTGGTTCGTGAAACGCCGCTGGTCGACGAGCGCATCTTCCACGCCTCGACCTGGAGGGCGGACCGCTACGTCGCGGTGGAGTCCAGCGCCACCTCCGCGGTCAATCTCGAATGGTTCGTGCGCGAACTCGCGCCGACGCACGACGCGTCCGCGTTCGAGGACTGCAACCGGCTGGTCGAGCAGGTCCGCCCCGCCGCCGAGAACCCGCTGTTCCTGCCGTTCCTGTACGGCTCGGCCACGCATGCCGATGCGCGCGGCGCCTTCGTCGGCCTGTCGGGCTGGCATGGCAGGGCCGAGATGCTGTCGGCGCTCTACGAAGGCGTGGTGTTCGAGCATCGCCGCCACATAGACCGGCTGAAGGCGGCCGGAGCGGCCTTCGAGACGGCGGCGCTTTCGGGCGGCGGGTCGCGCAGTGCGGCCTGGTGCCAGATGTTCGCCGATATCGTCGGCGTTCCCGTCACCGTCGCAGAATGCCAGGAGACGGGCGCGCTGGGCGCCGCGATCGGGGCTGGGGTCGCGGGCGGCATGTTCGGCTCCATCGAAGCGGGCGTCTCGACTATGGTAAGGACGAGTCGCGTGCATGCGCCCCAGGCGGAGCATAGGTATCTCATCGAGGCGCGGTACCGGCTCTATCGTTCGCTGGGGGAGGCGATGCCGGCACAATGGCACGGCTATCTGCGGGACAGCGGAACACATGAACGATCGCAAGCGGGCCAATGATCGCATCGACCTCGGCAGCTACGACTATATCGTGGTCGGCGCCGGATCGGCGGGCTGCGTGCTGGCAAACCGGCTGAGCGCCGATCCCTCCAGGCGCGTCCTGCTGCTGGAGGCCGGCGGGTCCGACAATTACCACTGGATCCACATCCCGGTCGGCTACCTCTACTGCATGGGCAATCCGCGCACTGACTGGGGCTATTCGACCGTCGCCGAGCCCGGCCTCAACGGCCGCTCGCTGGCCTATCCGCGCGGCCGGGTGATGGGCGGCTGCTCCTCCATCAACGGCATGATCTACATGCGCGGCCAGGCCGCCGACTACGATCACTGGCGCCAGCTCGGAAATGTCGGCTGGGGCTGGGACGACGTGCTGCCGCTGTTTCGCAAGTCGGAGAACCATCATGCGCTGGACGGTCCCTATCACGGCCAGGCCGGCGAATTGCGGGTGGAGCGCCAGCGGCTTTCCTGGCCGATCCTTGATGCGGTGCGCGAGGCGGCCGAAGAGCTCGGTGTGCCGAAGATCGACGACTTCAACGCCGGCGACAATGAGGGCTCGTCCTATTTCGAGGTGAACCAGAAGGCCGGCTTCCGCTTCAACGCGGTCCGCGCCTTCATCGCGCCGGTCCGGCACCGCAGGAACCTGCGCATCGTCACCGGTGCGCAGGCAGAGCACATCCGTTTCGAGGCCGGCCGCGCCGCCGGCATCGACCTCCGCCTCGACGGCCGCCCGGCCCGTGCCGCGGCCTCGGGCGAGATCGTGCTCGCCGCCGGCGCGATCGGTACGCCGCAGCTGCTCCAGCTTTCCGGCGTCGGTCCGGCCGAGCTGCTGCGCAGGCACGGCATCGACGTTGTCAGGGACATGCCCGGCGTCGGCGCCAACCTGCAGGACCATTTGCAGATCCGGACGGCGTTCCGCATCCGCGGGGCGCGGACGTTGAACGAGTGGCAGGCCTCGCTGCTCGGCAAGGCGCAGATCGGCCTGCTCTACGCGCTGAAGCGCTCCGGACCGATGGCGATGGCACCGTCGCAGCTCGGCATCTTCATGAAGTCCGATCCGCGTTTCGGGACGGCGAACATCGAATTCCACGTCCAGCCGCTGTCGTTGGACAAGTTCGGCGAGCCGCTGCACGCGTTTCCGGCGATCACCGTCTCGGTCTGCAACCTCCGCCCGGAGTCGCGCGGCACGGTGAACATCGTGGCGAACGATCCGATGGTGCATCCGGCCATCGCCCCCAACTACCTTTCGACCGACGCGGACAGGGCGGTGGCCGCGGATTCCATCCGCGCCGCGCGCCGGCTGATGGCGACCGGGCGGATGGCGGAATACGGGCCGGAGGAGTTCAAGCCGGGCACGCATATCCAGTCCGTCGAGGATCTGGCGCGGGCCGCCGGCGACATCGCCACGACGATCTTCCATCCGGTCGGCACGGCCAGGATGGGGACGGACGACATGGCGGTGGTCGACCCGCAGCTGCGTGTGCGCGGCATTCATGGCTTGCGCATAGCCGACGCCTCGGTGATGCCGACCATCGTGTCCGGCAACACCCATGCGCCGGTCGTCATGATCGCGGAAAGGGCGGCACAACTGATGGCGGGCTGACGCCATCGGTTTGATAGTCCGAGGGTGCTGCCAGGCCATGGCCCGCGAGCCGAGGCGGTTCGCGGATCGCCGAGACCATTGCCTCGCCTGTATCGCGCGTCATCCACCCACCAAAGGTCGTCCTGCCGAGCGCTTCGAGCCGAAGCCGCCGCTCCCGCGTTTCCTGCAAAAGTGCCTGCCTGGCGGGCATGTGACGGAATTGCCGCTCGATCACGCAGATTCCACTTGACGACGTTTTAGTCCTGCTACAATTTTAGTCCTACTAAAATGGAGAAGGCATGAGCCAGGCTGCCGACACGACCGGCGTGAACTCGGCCGAAATCCCGCTGGGCCAGAGGCTCCGGGATCGCCGGCTGGCTCTCGACCTCACCCTCAAGGACGTGGCCGACGGCGCCGGCCTGTCGGTCGGGTTCATCTCGCAGATCGAGCGCGGCATCACCATTCCGTCGCTGACCTCGCTGATCAACGTCTGCCGGGTGCTGGGCTCCGACGTCGGCGACTTCCTGGCGCAGCCGCGCGGCGACAAGCCGGTGACCCGCCACGACCAGCGGCCGGTCTACGCGCTCGGCAGCAACGCCGTCACCTACGAGCGCCTCTCGGCGTCGTTTCCGGGCAACGTGCTGCGCAGCGTCATCTTCCACGAGCCGCCGGGTTTTCGCAGCGAGCCGATGTCGCATGAGGGCGAGGAGATATTCTTCATCCTCGAAGGCGCGCTCACGATCGAGATCGACGGCGAGCGGACGATCCTGGAGACCGGCGATTCCGTCCATTTCCCGTCCACCCGGACGCATGCGACGTGGAATCACACCACGTCGTCGACGACCGTGCTGCACACCTGCACGATGGACGTCTTCGGTGACGGGGCGCCGGCGGGCCGGCCCGAGACCAGCATGGCCGTGTCGCGCGCAACGAGCCGCAAAAGTGCACCAAAGCCGCTGAAAATACTGAAGGGGAAAACACAATGAAAAGCCTGCTCAAGCCATTGGCGGCGACGCTTGTCGCCGCCACCTCGCTCGCCGGCCTTGCGGTCGTCGCCGTGACGCCTGCCGCTGCCGAAACCGTGCTGCGCCTCGATGAGGTCGCCGTCGGCGAACTCGATCCCGGCAAGGCTACGGACTATGCCGACTCGATCCTGATGTTCAACATCTACGACACGCTGGTGCTGGCCGCGCAGGGCGGGCCGGGCGTCGTGCCGCATCTCGCCGAAAGCTGGGAGACCGACGGCAAGACCTACACCTTCAAGCTGCGCTCCGACGTGAAATTCCAGAGCGGCAATCCGCTGACGGCCGAGGACGTGGTCTTCTCGCTCGACCGCATGAAGGCGCTGGGGCAGGGGCTCTCCTATCTCTTCGCCAATGTCGAGAAGGCGGAAGCCGTCGATCCGGCCACCGTCAGATTCACGCTGACCAGCCCCTATTCGCCCTTCCTGTCGGCGCTGCTGCGCCTGCCCATCGTCGACAAGAAGCTCGTTTCCGAGAACCTCGGGGCAGGCGACGGCGACATGAAGGACTGGGGGCAGGGCTATCTCTCGACCCACGCCGCCGGCAGCGGCGCCTACAAGGTCGTCTCGCACAATCCGCAGGAAGAGACGGTGATGGCCAGGAACGCCGACTATTTCCTCGGCGTTCCCGCCAAGGCGCCCGACACGGTGCGGCTGCGCTACGGGCTGGAGGCCGCCACCGTGCGCACGCTGATCGCCCAGGGCGAGCACGACATCACCTCGCAATGGCTGCCGCCGGAGGTGCTGAAGGCGCTGGCCGCCGGCGGCGCGCAGCTGCTCGTCGAGACCGGCGGCTCCGGCTTCTACATCAAGATGAACACCACCAGGAAGCCGCTGGACGATCTGAACTGCCGGCTGGCGCTCACCTATGCCTTCGACTACGCCGCCGGCGTCAAGATGGTGGCGATCACCGACGAGGTGTCGCAGGGCAGCCCGGCCTCCGGCCCGCTGCCGGCCGGCATGCTCGGCGCGCTGCCGGCCTCGGAAGCCTATGCCCGCGACCTCGACAAGGCGAAAGAGTACCTTGCCCAGTGCAAGTACAAGCCGGAGGACTTCACCCTCGAGCTGTCCTGGGTGGGCGAGGTGCCGCTCGAGGAGCGTTACGCGCTGCTGATGCAGGCGAATTTCACCGAACTCGGCATCAAGTCGGAAGTCCGGAAGATCCCGTGGGCGCTGTTTTCCGAGCAGGTCACCAAGCCGGAGAACACGCCGAACATCAGCCAGGTCTTCGTCAACGCCGTCACCGGCGATCCCGACACGCTGATCTACGGCATGTATCATTCCTCGGCCGCCGGCACCTGGCAGTCGCCGGAATATCTGAAGGACGCCAAGGTCGACGAACTGCTCGACAGGGGCCGCACCGAGACCAGCGACGAGCAGCGCGCCGCCACCTATACGGAGGCCGGCAAGCGGCTGAAGGAACTCGCACCGACGATCTTCGCCTATGACCAGAACGCCGTGTTCGCGGCGAGCAAGCGCGTCTCGGTTCCGGCGCTCACCGACAGGAGCAAGGCGTTCGGCTTGACCGGCATGGCCTTCACCTTCCGCCTGATGGAAATGAACGAATAGGCTGATTTTGCTGGCCGGTGGCTATCTTTGCCGCCGGCAAACCGCCCGACGAACGGAACCGATGATGCTGCCTGTCGTCCGCCTCCTCGCGAAGCGGCTGGGAACCTCGCTGATCGTGCTGATCGGGGTCTCCATGCTGATCTTCGCCATCGCCCGGGTGATCCCCGGCGACCCGGCGCGCATCGCGCTCGGGCCGAACGCCTCGGCCGAGCAGATCGCGGCGCTGCGCGAGCGGCTGCATCTCGACCAGCCGATCGTCGTCCAATACGGCCACTTCCTGTCCGATCTGGCGCGCGGCGACCTCGGCGTCTCGCTTTACACCAACCGGCCGGTGATGACCGATATCGCCCAGTTCCTGCCGGCGACGCTGGAACTGGTGCTCGTCTCGGGTCTGATGATGGTGCTCATCGGCCTGCCGCTCGGCATCCTCTCGGCGCGCTACCGCGACAGCTGGATCGACAACCTGATCCGCCTGGTCACGCTGCTCGGCGTCTCCGCCCCGGCCTTCGTCTGGGCGGTGATCCTGATGCTGCTGTTCGCTTATTTCCTGCCGCTCTTCCCGATCGCCGGACGCATCTCCGACAGTTTTACCATCCCGCCGGCCACCGGCTTCCTGCTGGTCGACACGCTGATCGCCGGAAATGTCCGTGCCTTCGGCAATGCTGCCTGGCATATCGTGCTGCCGGCCTTTGCGCTGGCGCTGTCGGGCATCGGCCAGGCGGCGCGGCTGGTCCGCTCCAACATGGTCGAGACCTACGAAAAGCCTTACATCGAGATGGCGCAGTCCTACGGCTTTCCCGGCAGGCGGATCGCCCGAAAATACGCGTTCCGGCCGTCTATGATCCCGTCGCTGACCATCATCGGCCTCGATTTCGCGGCGATGCTCGGCAACGCCTTCCTGGTCGAGGCGGTGTTCGCCTGGCCGGGCCTGTCGCGCTACGGCGTGGCGGTGATCCTGCGAAAGGACTTGAACGCCATCATCGGCACGGTGCTGATCATCTCGGCGATGTTTTTGATCGTCAACGTTATCGTCGACCTGCTGATCGCCTTCATCAACCCGCGTATCCGCTATTCGCAGAGGGCGGGGTGATGGAGAGGCTCACGCGAAGCGCCCCCTCCACCGCCTTCGGCGGTCCCCCTCCCCCGCTTCGCAGGGGAGGACCCTCCGTTGCGGCCGGCTACGCCGTCGATCCTCCCCCGTTTACGGCAGGGCTGTCCGGGGAAAATTTTTGGGCAATGCAGACGAGTCCTCGGACACGGGTTTGCAACCCAAGATGGGCGAGGCGCGTATTGTTTCCGACTGCCAGCCGCTGCAAGCATCGTTGCGGGAGCGTCGAAGGACCTTCCAAATTGCGAAAATGCAAGCAGTGCGAGTCGTCGAAGGCTGGGTTTGCAACCGAAAACCGTTCCCCGGACAGCCCTGCGTTTACGGGGGAGGGGGACCACGCGAAGCGTGGTGGAGGGGGCGCCCGGGAAGCCGAAACGCATTTGGCCGGCAGGCCAGAGGAGGGCGTCGCTGGTCACACCATCTCGCGAGTGTGCCCATGAACCGCACCCTCGCCATCCTGTTGCGCAACCCGCTGTCGCTGCTCGGCCTGGCACTGGTCGCGCTCGTCGTGCTGTCGGCGATCTCCGCCGACTTCATCACGCCCTTTCCGGAGCATGCCGGAGCGGTGGTCGACTTCGCCAATTTCAACAAGGCGCCGGAATGGCCCTACATCATGGGCACCGACCTGGTCGGCCGCGACCTCTTCACCCGCATCGTCTACGCCTACCGCATCTCGCTGATCCTCGGCGTGGTGGTGCTGGCGATCGCGGTGCCGATCGGCGTCACCATCGGCCTTGTCGCCGGCTATTTCGGCGGCTGGGTCGAATATGTGCTGATGCGGGTCACCGATGTCTTCCTGTCGATCCCGCCGCTGGTGCTCGCCATGTCGATGATGGGTGTGCTGGAGCCGACGCTGACCAACGGCATGATTGCGGTGACCGCCATGTGGTGGCCCTGGTACACGCGGCTCGTCTACAATCTTGCGCGCTCCGAGAAGGAGGAAGGCTACGTCCTCGCCGCCGAGGTGATCGGCGCGTCGAAGGCGCATGTCATGTTCCGCGAGATCCTGCCGAATTGCGTGCCCTCCATCCTCACTAAGATGACGCTCGACCTCGGCTTCGTCATCCTGATCGCCTCGTCGTTGTCCTTCCTCGGCCTCGGCGTGCAGCCGCCGACGCCGGACCTCGGCTCGATGGTGGCGGACGGCGCGAAATACCTGCCGGACTCGTGGTGGCTCACCGTCTTTCCCGGGCTCGCCATCCTGGTCGCGGTGTTCGGCTTCAATCTCGTAGGCGACGCATTGCGCGAGATTCTGGGAGCCGAGCAATGAGCGCGCCGACGCTGCTGATCCGCGACCTGAAACTCGGCTTCCGCAGCTATGCGGGCATGCTGGAGGTGCTGCACGGCATCTCGCTGCACATCGCCAAGGGCGAGCGCGTGGCGCTGGTCGGCGAATCCGGTTCCGGCAAGTCGGTCACGGCGCGCATCGTGCTCGGCCTGATCCAGTCGCTGCGCAGCGCCCGCGTCTCCGGCCTGGTCGAGTTCGAGGGCCGCGATCTGGCGAAGCTTTCGGAGCGGGAACGCCACGCGCTGCGCGGCACAAGAATGTCGATGATCTTTCAGGATCCGACCTCCTCGCTCAATCCGGTCTACACGATCGCGACGCAGTTCCACGAGGTGCTGCTGCGCGGCAGCCCCGGCATCTCGCAAGCCGAGGCGCGTCGGCGCGCGGTGGCGGCGCTCGACGACGTGGCAATCTCCGAACCGGAGCGCGTGCTCGATTCCTATCCGTTCCAGCTTTCCGGTGGCATGAACCAGCGTGTCATGATCGCCATGGCGCTCGCCAACGAGCCATCGCTGCTGATCGCCGACGAGCCGGGCACGGCGCTCGACGTCACCGTGCAGGCGCAGACGCTCACGCTGATGCGCGACCTCACCGAAAGACACCACACGGCGGTGCTGTTCATCTCGCACAATCTCGGCGTGGTGCGCGAGTTCGCCGACCGCCTCTACGTCATCTACAAGGGCCGCATCGTCGAGCAAGGACCGACGGCGGCCTTGTTCGACGACCCGCGCCACCCCTATACGCGGGCGCTTTTGCAGGCCGTGCCGCGCATCACCGGCGGCGGCATTCCCGAGATCGAAGACGCATCGGAAGCCTATTTCGCGCCGCTGGTTGTGCGTGAGGGTTTCGGCGAGCCGGGGAGGGCGGGATGATGATCGTTGCTGGTCGTGCTCCTTCGCACCCCCCTCTGTCCTGCCGGACATCTCCCCCGCAAGGGGGGAGATTGGCTGTCATCAATGGTTTCGCCAATCTTTCACGTCGAAGGTTGGCGAAGCCAAAGCGGCCGGCCAATCTCCCCCCTTGCGGGGGAGATGTCCGGCAGGACAGAGGGGGGTGCGAAGGAGCACGGAGCCTCATATGCGGGAGCCATCCCGCGTGACCCGACCGCTGCTCTCCCTTCGCTCCGTCTCGAAAACCTTCACCACCGCCGGTCGCATGGTGCGGGCGGTCGACGACGTCTCCTTCGATGTCGCGAAGGGCGAGTGCCTGGCGATCGTCGGCGAGTCCGGCTCCGGAAAATCGACCGTCGCCCACATGATCCTCGGCATTTATCCGCAGAGCGCCGGTGAAATCCTGTTAGACGGCAGTCTACTGCCGGCGCGGCGTGCGCTCATCCATCGCCGCGCCATCCAGCTCGTGCAGCAGAACCCGCTCTCCTCGCTCAATCCCAAGCGCAGCATCGGCGCCTCGCTCAGGCTGGCGCTCGACGTGCACGGCATCGGCGAAAGGAGCGCGCGCTGGGACCGTGTCGGTCAGTTGCTTGAGGAGGTCGGCCTGCCCGCGGACTTCCGCTCGCGCGCGCCGTCGACGCTGTCCGGCGGGCAGCGGCAGCGCGTGGCGATCGCCCGGGCGCTTGCCTGCCAGTCGGAGCTGGTGGTGCTCGACGAGCCGACCTCGGCGCTCGACGTGCTGGTGCAGGCGCGCGTGCTCAAGCTGCTCAACGAGCTGCGGGCTCAGCGCGGGCTCACCTACGTCTTCATCACCCACGACCTGTCGGTGGTGCGCAACGTCGCGACCCGCGTCGCCGTGTTCGAGAAGGGCCGGCTGGTCGAGCTTTCCCCGACCGAGACCGTATTCACCAATCCGAAGCATCCCTACACGCGCCGGCTGATCGGCGCCGTTCCGGTCGTCACGGCGCAAGAGGCTGAACTGCGCGGTCGGCTCATGGAGAAGAGCAATGCAAGTGCCTGACTACTCCGCTTTCACCAAGGCCGTCGCGGCCGCCGGCGCGACGCCCGAGACGGCGTTCGCGGCACTCTGGGCGCTGACGCGCGACGTCGTCGGGGTCAAGCTGTTCACGGTCATGACCCATGACGGCCGCAGCGGCATGGCGCAGCGCATCTATTCCAACATGCCCGACGCGTATCCGGTCTCGGGAACCAAGCCTGCCAACGAGACCGACTGGTCGCGCCAGGTGATCGGCGAGAAGCGCACCTTCGTCGCCAACGACATCGACGGCATTGCCGCCGTCTTCTCCGATCACGAGCTGATCCGGTCGCTCGGCTGCGAGAGCGTCATCAACGTGCCGATCATCGTCGCCGGCGAGGTCAAGGGCACCATCAACTGCCTGCATGAGGCCGGCTTCTACACGCCCGAGCGGGTCGAGGCCGCCGAGGCGCTGAAGCTGCCCGGCGCGCTCTGCCTGCTGCTCAACGAACTGTCTGCCAAGGGAGATTGACGATGGCCGGCAAGACGATCCGCGTCGCCACCGATGTCGGCGGCACCTTCACCGATCTCGTCTGCTTCGAGACCGACCACGCCACCGGCGAGCAGCGCATCGTCACCGCCAAGTCCGACACCACGCCGCCCGATTTCGAGCGCGGCGTGCTCAACGTGCTGGAGAAGGGCGGCGTCGATCCGCGCTCGGTCGATTTCCTCGCCCACGGCACGACAGTTGTCATCAACGCGCTGACCGAGCGCAAGGGCGTCAAGGTCGGGCTGATCACCACCGAGGGTTTTCGCGATTCGCTGGAGATCGCGCGCGGCAACCGGCCGGACTTCTTCAACCTGCATTACGAGAAGCCGAAACCCTTCGTGCCGCGTTACCTGCGCCGCGAACTGCCCGGCCGCGTCTCCTACAAGGGCGTCGAGATGAAGCCGCTCGACCTCTCCGGCCTGCCGGCTATCGTCGCGGATTTCCGCAAGGAGGGCGTCGAGGCGGTCGCCATCTGTTTCATCCATTCCTATGCCGACACCAGCCACGAGCGGGCGGCGCTGGCCGAACTGAAGCGGTTGTGGCCGGAGGTTTCGGCCGTCGCCTCGCACCAGATCACGCGCGAATGGCGCGAATACGAGCGCTCCAACACTGCCGTGCTGTCGGCTTACGTGCAGCCGGCCGCCGAGCGCTACCTGTCGCGCCTGCATGCCGGGCTGAAGGACAAGGGGTTTTCCAAGAGCCCCTACATCATGCAGTCGAACTGCGGCGTCGACTCGCTGGAATCGGTGTCGAGGATCCCGATCACCATGGTCGAATCCGGCCCAGCCTCCGGCTTCTGGGGCGCGGCGGAGCTGGGAAAACTGATCGGCGAAAAGAATGTGCTGGCGCTCGACATCGGCGGCACCACGGCAAAGTGTTCGCTGATCGAGGACGGCGAGGTCAAGATCAAGACCGACTACTGGATCGAGCGCGACCGTTTTTCCGCCGGCTATCCCATCATGGTGCCGGTGGTCGACCTGGTCGAGATCGGCAATGGCGGCGGCTCGATCGCCTGGGTCGACGATTTCGGCAAGCTGCATGTCGGCCCGCAATCGGCCGGCGCCGTGCCGGGGCCGGCGGCCTATGGCCGCGGCGGCGTCCACGCCACCACCACCGACGCCAATCTCTGGCTCGGCCGCATCAACAGGGACTATTTCTGCGGCGGCGAGGTGGTGGCCGACATGGCCGCGACGAAAGCCGCGATCGAGGCGGTCGGCCAAAAGCTCGGCGTCTCCGCCGACGAGGCGGCGCGCGGCATCGTCCGCATCGCCAACAACAACATGGTCAACGCGCTGAAGCTGGTGTCGCTCAACCGCGGCCACGATCCGCGTGAGTTCACGCTCGTTGTCTTCGGCGGCGGCGGTGCCATGCATGGCGTAGCGCTCGGCATGGAGCTTGGCGTGCAAAAGGTCGTAGTGCCGGCCGGCGCCGCGGTCTTCTCCGCCTGGGGCATGATGATGTCGGATCTGCGCCGCGACTATTTCGTCACGCGCCTGGCCGACCTGAAGCCGGGCGCGGCTGAAGGGATCGAAGCGGTCTTCGCCGAGAGCGAGGAGCAGGCGCGCAGCCAGTTCGCCGCGGAGGGCGTCGACGCGGCCAAGGTGCGCTTCCTGCGCTACGGAAAATTCCGCTACCAGAACCAGGAGCACACGACCGAGGTGCTGATCGCTTCCGGCGAGATCAACGACGGGCGCCTCGCCGAGATCGAAGCCGCGTTCCACGAGACCTACGAGCGCGAATATACCTACCGGCTCGACGCGCCGGTCGAGATGGTCGGCATCCATCTCGTCGCCTCGGCGGAGGTCGGCAAGCTGACGATGCGCAAGCGCGAGACCACCGGCGCGCCGGCCGAGGCCGCGCTGAAGGGGCATCGCGACGTGGACTATGCGCTGGAGGGTATTCACAGCGCGGCGATCTACGACGGCACGAGGCTGGAGCCCGGCATGAGCTTCACCGGTCCGGCGATCGTCGAGGATCCCGGAACCACCGTGGTCGTCCATCCCGGCAACCGGGTCGAGATCGACGGCTACGGCAACATCCACATCCACCTGGCGGCCTGAGGGAGACGACGATGCCGACTACGGCAAAAAACGATCCGATCACGCTGGAGATCATCCAGAACTCGCTGCAGGCCACCGCCGACGAGATGTTCGCGGTGATGAAGAAGACGGCGATGAGTTCGATCATCTACGAGGTGCTCGACATGGGCACCGGCATCACCGACGCACATGGCGCGCTGGCCTCGTCCGGCGCCGGCATTCCCGGCTTCATCGGAGTGCTCGACAAGTCGGTGAAGGTGCTGCTGCAGAAATTCGGCAAGCCGGGCGACATCGAGCCCGGCGACGTCTTCATCACCAACGATCCCTACTACGGCGGCGTCACCCATCTCAACGACCTCGTCGTCTGCATGCCGGTGTTCGCCGACGGCCGCATCATCGCCTGGACGGCCAACATCGCCCACAACTCGGATGTCGGCGGCAAGTCGCCCGGCTCGCTCTCCGCCGACGCAACGGAGATTTTTCAGGAGGGCCTGCGCCTGCCGGCGATCAAGATGATAGCGCGGGGCGAGCCGATCCCCGGCATCTTCGACATCATCACCGTCAACTCGCGCATGCCGGATTTTCTGAAGGGCGACTTGTGGGCGGCGATCGCCTCCGTGCGCATAGGTGCCAAGCGGCTGGCGGAGCTGGCGGAGAAATATTCGGTCGCCACCTTCGAGGCGGCGATGAAAAGCTTCATGGATCATGGCGAGAAGATCGCGCTGGCAGAACTCGCCAAATTGCCCAAGGGCACATTCGAGCTGACCGAGGAGCAGGACGATGGCCGCTTCTTCAACGTCAAGGTGACGATCTCGGACACCGAGTTCGTCATCGACCTCAGGGACAATCCCGAACAGGATGCCGGACCCTCGAATGCCGGCCGCGACGACACGCTGGTCAGCATGCAGGTCATCTTCAAGGCGCTGACCGACCCGACCTCGCCGGCCAACGAGGGCTCGTTCCGGCCGCTCAAGGTGCTGACGAAGGAGGGGACCACCTTCCACGCCAGGGAGCCGGCGGCCGTCGGCTTCTATTACGAGATCGGCATTCGCGGCTATGACCTGGTCTGGCGCTGCCTGGCGCCGCATATGCCGGACAAGCTGCCGGCCGGGCATTTCTCCTCGATCGCAGGAACCTTCATCGGCGGCATCCATCCCGACACCGGCCGGCAGTACACCATCATCGAGCCGCAGATCGGCGGCTGGGGCGCCTCGCCCGGGCGCGACGGCAATAGCGCCATCTTCTCCGGCGTGCATGGCGAAACCTACAACTGCCCGGCCGAGATCTCCGAGGCCCGGAACGGTCTGTTCGTCGACCGCATGGAGCTCAATACGGATCCCGGCGGCGAGGGCCAATGGCGTGGCGGCCAGGGCATCCGCATGGACTACCGCATCCGCCGCGACAACTCCTTCCTGACGCTGGGCTACACGCGCTCGCGCATCCTGCCGTGGTCGCTCGACGGCGGCAACGAGGGCTCGGCCAACTATGCGCTGGTGCTGCGTACCGACGGCTCGAGCGAACGCTACGCCTTCGGCTCCGGCATCCGCGTCGACACCGACGACGTCATCCGCATCGTCACCGGCGCGGGCGGCGGCATCGGCGATCCGAAGCAGCGCGACCGCGCTCTGGTCGAGGAAGATATCCGCAACGGCCTCGTCACGCCCGAGCGGGCGCGGGAGGTGTACGGGATCGAGTTAGCGAAGGCATAGCGGCAGTCGTTCTTCTCCCGCGAACGGAAGGGCAATCGCATATGAATGCACCCCCACCCCTAACCCCTCCCCACAAGGGGGAGGGGGACTGGCTGGCATCTCCGCCAGGCGCCAATCGTCAACGGTTCGCCCGGGCATGGCGGCAGCAAAGTCCCCCTCCCCCTTGTGGGGAGGGGTTAGGGGTGGGGGTGCGAGGCCACCCAATTCCTTGCCGGTTGCCATATGCGACAGCCCTGCCATGAACGGGGAGAAGGGAACGCCGAACGAGGAGAACAGCATGCCCGGACATAAACCGCTCAAGATCATGTTCCTGAGTCCGGTCGGCTACGCCGACAGCGATCCGATCTTCGCCGCCATGGCCGCGGAGCACAAGCTTCCGGGAACGGAAGTGCATGTCACCTCGCTGCCGGCGAGCGAGGGCGGCTTCACTCATATCGAATACCGCTCCTACGAGGCGATGGTGACGCGCGGCATCATCCGCGCCACGCGGGCCGCCGCACGCGAAGGTTTTGACGCGCTGGCGATCGGCTGTTTTTACGACACGGCGCTGCACGACGCGCGCGAAGTCTCGGAAGGCATGATCGTCACCGCGCCCTGCGTCGCCTCCTGCGAGATCGCCGCCAGCCTGTCCAACCGCTTCGGCATCATCGTCGGGCGCAGGAAGTGGGTGCACCAGATGCAGTCGACGGTGCGCGAGCATGGCCATGAGCACCGGCTGTCGGGTTTTTACCACGTCGAGCTCGGCGTGAACGATTTCCAGAAGGATCATGCCGAGACCGAGCAGCGGCTGATCGGGGCCGGCCGCAAGGCGGTCGAGGAGGATTTCGCCGAAGCGCTGATCCTCGGCTGCACCATGGAGGTCGGCTTCTACCGCGACCTCGAAAAAAGGCTCGGCGTGCCAGTCATCGACCCGTCGATCGCAGCGCTGAAGCGTGCCGAATATGCCGCGATCCTCAAGCGTCAATGCGGCTGGGTACCGTCGCGCAAATGGTCGAGCGAGGCGCCGCCCGAGGACGAGATCGCCCGCTTCGGCCAGTTCGACACCGGCGAGCCGTTCGGCAACAGGATCGTCGTCGAGGCGGCGTGAGGAAAGATTCCCCCTCTCCGTCTCGCCCTACGGGCTCGCCACCTCTCCGAGGCGAGGAACCGCTGCCGCGATGCCGGCGCTTCTCTCCAGCTTGGGTTCCTCGCCCCCACGCAGTGGGGGAGAGGTGGCAAGCCCGAAGGGCGAGACGGAGAGGGGGCGAGGTCACGGACAACATGAGAGGAAGACAATGAAGGTCGACACCCAAAAGAGGCTCGAAGCTCTCCGCAAGAAAATGAAGGATGCCGAAGTCGACCTCGTCGCGCTCGGGCCGGGATCGCACATGCAGTGGGTGACGGGCTTCCACCCGCATGCCGACGAGCGGCCGTGTCTGCTGCTGGTCGGCCCGGAGAAAGAAACCTTCCTGATGCCGGGGCTCAATGCCGAAGGCTCGCGCGAGGAGACGGATATCGAATTCCACACCTGGGCCGACGAAACCGGCCCGGACGCCGCGCTTGCCGACGCGCTCGCGGCGATCAAGGCGACGGAAGCGAAGCACGTGGCGCTCGACGAGACGATGCGCGCCGATTTCGCGCTGCTGCTGCTCGGCGCGCTGCCGGGCGCAAAGCACAGCTTCACCGACGCCACCGTCGGCGCGCTCCGGATGCGCAAGGATACTGCTGAGTTCAAGAAGCTGAAGATGAATGCCGGCATCGCCGACCGCACCATGCAGAAGGCGTTCGCCTCGATCAGGCCCGGCATGACCGAACTGGAGCTTGCCGCAGCGATCAAGGATCACTTCTCGTCCGAGGGTGCGACGCCGCAGTTCTGGATTGTCGGCGCTGGCAGCAACGGCGCCTTCCCGCATCATCAGACCGGGTCCCGCAAGCTGGCGGAAGGCGACGCCATCGTCATCGACATCGGCGGCCGCAAGGACGGTTTTCCCAGCGACATCACCCGCATGGCGGTCGTCGGCAACCCGCCGGAAGGTTATGGGCAGATCCACGGCATCGTCGAAAAAGCCGTGCAGGCGGCGCTGAAGACGGCGAAGCCGGGCGTGCTCGCCAGGGAAGTCGACGCCGCGGCGCGGCGCGTCATTGCCGATGCCGGCTATGGCGACTATTTCGTCCACCGCACCGGCCACGGCATGGGCATTGACGGCCACGAACCGCCCTACATCACCGCCACCTCGGAGACGGTGCTGGAGGAGGGCATGGTCTTCTCCATCGAGCCCGGCATCTATATCCCCGGCCGCTTCGGTATCAGGCTGGAGGAGATCGTCATCCTGCGCGCGGACGGGCCGGAGATTCTGTCCGCCCTGCCGCGCGACCTGTATGTGGCGAGGACCTGAGCGGCGGAACTGTGCCGTCGCCATCATTCGGTAGTCGTCGTTCCCCCGACGGGATGGCGCGCCCGATCGCCGGCAGACCGGCGTCTACGAACCCGGGGTGTGGCGGAGGGGGTCTGCACCGTCTTCCACGTTGCCGGGTTTCTCCTGAGCCGCCATGCTCTCGATTCCGGTTTGCGCCCGCGACATCGGGAACATCCAGTTCGGCGTGATGCCGAGGAATTGATCCAGGAAGGCGATGGAGATGTCCGGATCCTCGGAGGCGTTCTCGCGATACGACCACCAGGTCCGCAGGTCGTAGGCCGCCTGGTCGAGCGGCCGGGGCTCGCCGAACTCCTGCTCATGCACCGCGACGATCGAGCAGATGCAGAAGTTGGTGTAGATGAAACCCTCCGGCCATGCATGGGCGATCCGCGCTGTCGGATCGGCGTCATCCGCCGTCGTGCCGTCGTCCGTTGCGAGAACCTCCACGGAGCGCGTGCGCAGCAGTTCGCGCAAGGCCAGGCCGCCCATGAAGACGATGCGGTCGGCCTTGTCGAGGGTGTGGTCGTGCTCGATCGCGCCGATGGCCGCCACCCAGTCGAAGAAGGTCTTGTGCAGACGGCGGTCGTCGACACGGGCGGCGATGTTCAGATGCGCCGCCACGAACGCGCTGTTCTGCTTGAAGGCGCGGTCGAACCATCGCAACTGGCGCAGCCGCTTGCGCAACTGCGGCGTCTCGATCAGCTTTTCCTTCAGTGCCAGTTCCACGCCGGGCGCTCCACTATCGCGGCATTTCAGGGAAGGTGCGGGGCGATCTCTGCAAGAAGCCCGGCAAGGGCCGTCAGGTCGTCCGACCCTCGCATGGCCTCGGCGAAATCGTCATAGCGGATGTCCACCGCGATCGCCGCGGCCTCATAGATGCCCTCGTCGGCGGTCAGGTCGTCGTTGATGCTGACGACCAGCATGGAGAGCGCCAGGATCGCGGCGACGACCAGATTCGCGTCCTGCTGCGTGCTGCCCTCCGAACCCGACAGCGCTGCGGGGGAGGCGACGGGCTGAGCCCCCACAATCGCCACGGCAACCTGCGCGGCGTGGCGGCTTGGCGCGGAAGCGTCTGCTTCCCTGTCGTCATCCCCGATCGCCGCCGCCGCCAGCTCGTAGGCCTTGGCGAAGGCGAGCTCGCTGACGCTCGGATTGTGTACGCCTCTTGCGATCAGAAGCGCCTTGGCGGCGGCATAATGGGTTCGCGCGACGAGCTCGGCGTTTTCGGCGGTCGGCTTGGCAAGCAGGGCCAGAGGCAGCGCGACGACATGGCCCGCATGGGCCCGCGGGTCGGCTGAGGCGATGCTCAAGGCAAGGCTCTCCAGGCGGCTGAGTGCCTTGTCGGAGAGTTCGGCAAGCGCCCGCGCGGTTTGCGGCAGACCTTCCCCGTCGCGTCCCAGCCTGTCCAGCGAACCCTTGACCTCGCGCGCCAGGAAGCGCGCGTTGCGCATGTTCTCCTTGATCACCGTCCGCAGCGAGGCATGGTTGGACATCGTCGGCTTCCTCGAAGGCATTGTGCTCTGGCGGCACACGCTACCCGAATTTAGGGGGTACGGACGTTTCCGCCAATAGCCTTGTCTCGGGCCGGGTGCGATACACTGCTAGCCTGTCGGTCGCATGACATCGGCCTCCTCGAAGCCGACGCCATGCCGCCGGGCCTCCCGGATTACCGCGGCGATCTGCGCGTCGCGCGTCGCATCGTTCCAGCCCAGCGCAGCGGCGGCGATGCCGCCCACGGCTTCGATGGCCGCGCGCGACAATCTGCCGGAAAGCGCGATGTCGGTGCGGCGGAAAAGAAGATCGGCCAATCTTGCGACCGCCTCGGTGCGGCAGAGAAAGGCGATCTCGCCGGTGGAGTAGTCCGGCAATGCCGGCAGCGGTTCATCTGTCCCCTCGAGAGCGGCCGCCAGAACCTTCGCATAAGTGCCGTACCGGTCGAACAGCGTTGCGGCGCGCGCGCGGTCGCCGCGCACCCGCCCGGCGAGGTCGGCGATGAAGGTCTGCCGCGCCGAGGCGCTTTGCGGAAAATCCCTGCCGCCGCCGATCGGCATCTCGCGCGTGTGCCGCCGGCGCGCGCGCCCGAGCCTGCCGAGGACGAGGTCGGCCGCCTGTTCGGAAAAGCCGCGGAACGTCGTCCACTTGCCGCCGATCAGCGAGAGGATCGGCGTATCGCTGCTCGGCAGACGGTCCTCGGCGATGTGGTGGTCGCGGCTGACCGCGCCGGGATCGAGGCCGTCGGCGCGCGGCAGCGGCCGCACGCCCCAATAGGTGAAGACGACATCGGACCGGCCAAGCGGTATGTCCGGAAAGATCTCCGACACGACGCCGAGGAGATAACGGATTTCGATCTCGTCGCAGCCTGCTTCGTCCGGGTCGGCGACCGGGATGTCGGTGGAGCCGATCAGCACGTTGCCCATCAGCGGATAGAGCAGGTTCACGCGCCCGTCGCGGGTGCCGAAGTAGATCATCCGGCCTTTCAGCGCATCGAGAAGGCGCTGGTTGCGGACGATCACATGCGCGCCCTTGTTGCCGCCCATGTGGCTGCTGTCCACGCCGAGCGCGGCGTTGACCTTGTCGATCCAGGCGCCGCCCGCATTGACGACGATGTCGGCGCGCACGGCATGGGTGCGGCCGGTCGCTTCCTCCGCAAGCAGGAGCGTGCCGCCTTCGCCGCGTCCCGTGGCCGGCATGTAGTTGCGGGCGACGCTGCGCTCGTTCAGCGCGAGACCGTCGCGCACCAGTTCGAGGCCTAGCCGCTCGGCGTGGGTGACGCGGCCTTCGTAGTAGATGCCGACCGATCCGATGCCCTTGTCGAGGTCCGGCATCTCACGCCTGAGCGCGTCGCCGCGCAGGAAGCGGTGGGAGGGCATGGTCTGAAAATGGCGGCCATAGAGATCGTAGAGCGTCAGCCCGATCTTGGTGATGATCTGGCCGCGATCGTTGAGCTTGGAGGGCCGGCGGAAAAAGCGCTGCGCCGAAGCCCAGATGCCGCCGAACACCGACCGGACGGGCAGCACCGTCTCCAGCGGTTTTACATAATGGGGCGCGTTGCGCAGCAGCAGGTTGCGCTCCAGCGCGGATTCCCTGACCAGGCGGAACTCGCCGGTCTCCAGATACTTGATGCCGCCGTGGATGAGCCGCGAAGGTGCCGCGCTGGCACCCGAGCAGAAGTCGCCGCGGTCGACCAGCAGGCAGTCCACGCCCTGGGCGGAGAGGTCCCGGAACAGGCCGCAGCCGTTGATCCCGGCGCCGAGGATGACCACCGGATAGTGGGAGCGGATCGGCCGCGCGAACGGGCCTGCCGCCGGATCGGCCATGCCGGAAGTCGCCATCTCAAGCGTCCAGGATCGCCACCTTGATCGCCGAGCCCTGCTCGGCAGTCGCCAGCGCCGCCGAAATCTCGGCAAGCCCGAAGCGGTGCGTCAGCATGGAATCGACCTCGAAGCGGCCACTGGCGATCAGCTTCAGCGCCTGCTCGAACTGCAGCCGCGTCAGGCCGAAGGCACCTGTGACCATCACCTCGTTGTAGTGGATCGCATTGACGTCGAGCTGCGCCTTCTCGCCGGCCGAAAAGCCCGCGAACAGGCTCACGCGGCCGCGGTGGCGGGCAAGCGCCAGCGCGTCGTCGGCAAGCGCCGGGACGCCGATCGCGACGATCACCACATCGGCGCCGAGCCCATCCGTCTGATCGCGCACGATGGCCGGCAGATCCTCGGCAGTCGGGTCGACGGCGAGGTCGGCACCGGCTGCGCGCGCGGCCTCGCGCCGCAACGGATTGGGCTCGCTGACGATCACCTTGTGGGCGCCGGAATGGCGCGCCAGCTTGACGTGCAGGATGCCGATCGGCCCCGATCCCAGCACGACGACCGTATCGCCGCGATAGACGCCGACACGCTCCTGGCCGTTGATGACGCAGGCGAGCGGCTCGGCGAGCGCCGCCTTGTCATAGGTCAGACCCTCGGGAAGGGCGAACACGTTGCCGCGGGCCAGACCCGCCGCTGGGATGCGGATATATTCGGCGAAGGCGCCGTCGATCTCGTAGCCGATGGCCTGCAGGTTCTGGCAGAGGTTTTCGTAGCCGCGGACGCAGTGCTGGCAATGGCCGCAGGCGATTGCCGGGCAGACGCAGACCGCCTGGCCGGGGCTCCATCCGCCGGCTTTGCCCCCGGCCACCACTTCGCCGGCGAACTCATGCCCGAGGATGGAGGGATAACGCACGCCCATGGTCTTGCGGCCGCGGAATATGCGGATGTCGGTGCCGCAGACCGTCGCCGCCTTCACCCGGACGAGGAGGTCCCCCGGTGCAAGCTCCGGGTCGGGCACGGTGTCGAACGACAGCACATTAGGTGCCGTGAGAACGCCAGCCTTCATGGCGAGTCCCTCCTGTTTTTCCCCCAACTTTGAACATTTGTGATTTTGTATGTCAATACGTGCGAACTGGTGATCGCAGGTTTAGGGGGCGGCGGGCTCCGGAAGGCCGCAGGCCGTCAAACTATTAGTCTCCTGCATTCACATGACGGCCCCAACTTATGATCATTCATTGGAATGAATGTGCAGAAAAGTGCTTGACGGCCTGCGGATCGCATTGCACACTTCATCTGCATATGGCACAAAAGTGCAAACGCTGTGGGAGGCAGTATGGTGGCCGACTGGCAATATGACTACGCCTCGATGGGCTTCTACACCTTCGACTGTCTGGGCTGGCCGTTCCAGACCGTGCCTCCTGGCGGCGGCACGGTGCTTCTCCAGGAGATCGCGATGGCCGTGTCGGGCGCGGCCGGCGTGGCGGTGATCGCAGCGGCCAAGATGGGCCTGAAGAGCCTCGCCGTCGGCGGTGTCGGCGACGACTTGATGGGCGATTGGGTTCTGGAGCGCATCGCGCATTTCGGCGCCGACATAAGCGCCCTGCAGCGCATTCCGGGCTCAAAAACCTCCTCCTCGATCGTGCTGACCCGCCAGGACGGCTCGCGCCCGGCGCTGCACATGAAGGGCGCCACCGGGGATTTCGTCATCAGGCCGGAGGCGTTTGATACCGTCACCGATGCGCGGGTCTTTCACCTCGGCGGTGTCGGGCTGATGGATGCGATGGACGGCGAGGCCAACGCGGCGCTGATGAAGCACGCGCAGGCGCGCGGCTGCGTCACCACGGTCGACATCTTCGCCGGCTCGGCGGCCGATCTTCCCGATGTCGACGCGGTGCTGCCCCACACCGACTATTTCATGCCGTCGATCGACGAGGCGCGGGCGCTGAGCGGCCTCGAGTCGATCGATGACTGCGTGAAGTTCTTCCTGGATCGCGGCACAAAAGCCTGCGTCTTCACGCTCGGCGAGGACGGCGCCCATTACGGCGATGCCGAGGGCGTCTCCTTCCGGGTGCCTGCCTTCGACATCGAGGTCAAGGACACCTGCGGCTGCGGCGATGCCTTCGACGCGGGTTACGCGGTCGCGCTCTGCCGTGGTCTGGATGCCGAGACGGCGGTGCGTTTTGCCCAGGCGACCTCGGCACTCAATGCAACGGGACTGGGCTCCCAGGCCGGCGTCCAGTCCTTCGACCATACGTGGGATTTCATGGAGAAGACGCCCGTGAAGCGGGCTCTCCGGGCGGCCTGACGGCTCGTTCTTACGCCTGTTTCGCGAATGCCGCCGGCGGGATGCGCCGCCGGGCTGGAGGATGGTGCGCGCGGCGGCGCGCGCAAATCTGGTCGACAACAATCTGTTAGTGTGAGGAGAAAACCATGATCCTGAAATCCTTCGCCGCGCTCTGCGGCCTGGCGACCGCCTGTCTCGCCACCGGCGCGTTCGCGCAGAACCAGGCGGACCTGATCAAGCCGGTCGACAAGGAACTGACCTTCGTGTTCATCCCGAAGGTTATCCACCCCTGGTACGACGTGGTTGCCGAAGGCAGCAAGTTCGCGGCCGAGGAGATCGCCAAGGAAGGCATCAAGATCAACGTCATCTGGGACCAGCCGCCGCAGGCCGACGTCGCCGACCAGAACCAGCGCATCGAGGCCAATATCGGCAAGAAGCCCGACGGCCTGGCGGTTGCCTGCCTCGACCAGGCGACCAACGTGCAACTGCTGACCGAGGCGAAGGACGCGGGCCTCAACGTCTACACGTTCAACTCCTTCTGCGACGAGAAATTCCCCTTCGTCGGCCAGAAGAACAGCTATCAGGACGGCTACGATCTCGGCGAGTTCCTGGCCAAGCATCTCGACGGCAAGGGCAAGGTCGGCATCCTGGCCGGCAGCCTGACGGCCACCGACCATGTCGAGCGCATCCAGGGCTTCAAGAAGGCGCTGGAAGCGCATCCGGACATGCAGATCGTGTTCGAGCAGCCGGACAACGACGTGCTCGAGGAGGCAGTGACGCTCACCGAGAACGCCCTGCAGGCGCATCCCGACATCGCCGGCTTCTTCGGCTCCAACGCCTCCAACCCGATCGGCGCGGCACGCGCCATCAAGAACGCCGGTCTCACCGGCAAGGTGGCGGTCGTCGGCATGGACGATCTGCCGGAGGCGGTGGACTTCGTCTGCGACGGCACCATCACCGCGCTCAAGGCGCAGCGCCAGTGGGACATCGGCTACTGGGCCGTCCGCTACATGCTGGCGATGAACCAGAACCACACCTATCCCTGGGACCACAACACCGGGTCGCGTTTCATCACCAAGACTGACTGCGAGTAATCCGGTCGGACCGCAGAGCGGGACGCGCGCGGAAGCGCGCGTCCCAGGCCGCGGAGCGAGCTCATGAACCACTTTGCCTTCGAAGCCCGCAGTGTCTCGCGTTCCTTCGGCGTCGTCCAGGCGCTGAAGGACGTGTCGATCGGCATTCGCCCCGGCGAGATCCATGCGCTGATCGGCGAGAACGGCGCCGGCAAGTCGACGCTGATGAACATCTTCTGCGGCAAGCTGCAGCCTTCCGAAGGCGAGCTTTTCCGCAACGGCGCGAAGGTCTCCTTCCATGCGCCGATCGATGCCCAGCGGGCAGGGGTGGCGATCACCCCGCAGGAAGTCAACCTGGTGCCGAACCTGTCGGTCGCCGAGAACATCATGCTCGGCGCGCATCTCACCAGGGGTATTGCCATCGACTGGCGCGCGACGCGCAAGGCGGCGATCGACCATCTTCATACCGTCGACGACACGATCGATCCGCGCGTGCCGGTGTCGACGCTGTCCAAGGCCCATCAGCAGCTCGTGCAGATCGCCCGCGCGGCGGCGACCGACGCCAAAATCCTGATCTTCGACGAGCCGACGGCGGCGCTCACTTATCGTGAGACGGAAAAGCTCTACGCCTATCTCAATGCTTTCCGAGCGGCCGGCGGTTCCGCCTTCTACATTTCGCACCGGCTCGACGAGATTCTTGATCTTTCCGACCGCATCTCGGTGCTGCGCGACGGCCGCTTCGTTGGCGAGCTCGATCCCAGCCAGGCTTCCAAGGACGACATGGTGCGGATGATGGCCGGCCGCCTCGTCGGCAAGGGCAACGCGGCGCCGCGCCTGATGCCGGACGGCGCCGAAACGGTGCTGAAGGTGTCGAGCCTCACCCGTCGCGGCGAGTTCGAGAATGTCAGCTTCGAACTGAGGAAGGGCGAGATTCTCGGCGTTTCCGGTCTTGTCGGCTCAGGCCGCACCGAGGTGGCGAAATGCATCTTCGGCCTGACCCGCAGCGACGCCGGCGACATCGAGCTCTATGGCCGGCCGAGCGGCATCGGCGCGCCGGCCGACGCCATCCGCCAAGGCCTCGTCTACCTGCCGGAGGAGCGCAAGCAGGAAGGCATCTTCCCGCTGCTCAGCATCGCCGAGAACATGGCGCTGCCCAATCTCGGCCGCTTCCGTGGCATTGCGCGCATGCGCAGCGGCGAAATGTTCGCCGAGGTGCAGCGTTTGGTCTCCGACCTGAAGATCAAGATCGGTCACCCGAGGGATCGCATCACCTCGCTGTCGGGCGGCAACCAGCAGAAGGTCATCATCGGCCGCTGGCTGATGAAGAATTCCAGGATCCTGATCATGGACGAGCCGACCCGCGGCATCGACGTCGCGGCGAAGTTCGAGATCCAGCGCCAGCTGCGCATGCTGACCGAGAGCACCGGTCTGTCGATCATCTTCATCTCGTCGGAGCTGGAGGAGGTGCTCGACGTGTCGGACCGCATCCTGGTGATGCACGAGGGCAAGGTGAAGGGAATCTTTCCGGCCGGCGAGGCGACGCAGGAATCGCTGCTTCAGGCGGCGATGAGTTGAAGAAGGAAAAGAGCCATGACTGCCGAGAGCCACAGCGCCGCACCGGCCACGACGTTCCGCCCGCGGCCCGGCCTAGTCGCCCGCTTCTGGCGCTGGGAGGCGAGCGGCATTCTCGTCGCGCTGATCGCGCTGGTGGTGGTGCTGTCGCTCTCCACCGACAACTTCCTGTCCTCCTACAACATGTCCGTGGTGGCGCGGCAGGCGGCTTTCGTCGGGCTGGTGGCGCTCGGCCAGACGCTGGTGCTCCTTGTCGGCGGCATCGATCTTTCGGTGGGGGCGGCGGCCGGACTGTCGGCGATCGTCGGGTCATTGCTCCTGACGATGTTCGGGGTCCATCCCTATCTGGTCATTCCGCTGACCATGGCGTTCGGGCTGATGCTCGGCCTCATCAACGGCGCCTTCATCGCCGGCTTGCGGCTCAATCCCTTCATCGTCACGCTGGCGACCTGGGAAATCTTCGCCGGCATGACGCTCGTCATCACCAAGGGTTATCCGATCCGGCCGCTCGGCGAGACATTCGCGGTCTTCGGCAAGGGCGAGATTCTCGGCGTGCCGGTGCCGGTCGTCATCTTCCTCGCCGCCGGGATCATCCTGATCTGGATGCTCACCCAGACGCGGCTCGGCCGCAACATCTTCGCCGTCGGCGGCAACCGCGACGCGGCGGTGCTGGCCGGCATCCGCGTCAAATATGTCGAGCTCACAGCCTTCGCGCTCGCCGGCATGTTCGCCGCGCTCGCCGGCATCCTTTTCGCCAGCCGCATGGATGCCGGCCAGCCGTCGGTCGGCGAGGGCTGGCTGATGGGCGCCATCACCGCCGCCATCCTCGGCGGCACCAGCCTGCGCGGCGGGCAGGGATCGATCGTCGGCACCATGCTCGGCGCGCTGCTGCTGGCGGTGCTCGCCAACGGCACGGTGCTGCTCAACGTGTCCGGCTTCTGGCAGCGCGTCATCGTCGGCTGCGTGGTTCTGATCGCCGTGCTCGTCGATCTCTTCCGGCGGCGCGACTGACGCTGTGGGAAAAAGCGGTTCCTGACAAGTTTAGCTTTATCGGTTCCGTGGAAGCGCTATGAAAAACGGCGTGAAACGGAGCCGATCGACGCCGGTGCAGGACAATCCGGGAAAGCCGTCAAGGCCGGGCGAGGCGGAGCTGGGTGCCGACATCAAGGCGCGCGTCGCCTGGCTCTACTACATGGAAGGCATGACCCAGGACCAGATCGCCCAGGAAGTCGGGCTGCACCGCACCCGCGTGCTGCGCATGCTGTCGGCCTCGCGCCAGGACGGCACGGTGCAGATCCGGGTCACGGCCAATCTGAGCCGCTGCGTCGAACTGGAGCGGTGCCTCGAAGCTACATACGGCATCGAGCGCGCCATCGTCATTCCCGAGCCGCGCGAGGCGGCGCAGGTCTCGCAGACGATCGGAGCGGTGCTCGGCGCCTATATCGCCGACAACCTGACCGACCGCATGACGATCGGGCTGGGCTGGGGACGCACGCTCAGCTGCGCCCTGCCGGCGATCGTCAACAACGGCCATTCCGATATGACGGTGGTGTCGCTGCTCGGCGGCCTGACCAAGGTCAGCACCGTCAACCCGAGCGAGTTCGCCTGGCGCATGGCGGATCGGCTTTCGGCGAGCTGCTACATGCTGGCAGCACCCGTCTTCGCGCCGGACGCCCGCACGCGCGAAGCGCTGATGACGCATCCCGGCATCCGCGAGATATTCCACCGGGCCACGCAGCTCGACATGGCGATTCTCAGCGTCGGCGACCTGTCGCCGCAATCGACCTTCGCCGAATACGGCCTGCTGGAGCGCGACGAGCTGGCCTCGCTGCATCGCGCCGGCGCCGTCGGCGACATCCTGTGCCGGTTCATTAATGCCGAAGGCGAGGTGATCGACCATCCCGTCAACGAGCGGGTGGTTGCGGTCGATCCCCGCAACCTCACCGGCGCGCGCAAGCTCGTTCTCGCCTCCGGCGGATGGCATAAATATCAGGTGATCCTGGCGTCGATCCGCCTGTTGCGGCCGCATGTGCTGGTCACGGACGAGGTCGTCGCGGAGCGCCTTGTCGAGACGACGGGCTGATCCCCGTTTCCGGAGGCCGTCCGGATCAGTCCGCCTGGGCCAGCAGGGCGCGGGCGCTCGCCTCGTCGGTGATGAACACCGTCGGGCGCACGAGGGCGATGCCGCCGCGCAGCGAGTCGATCTTTTCGGGGCCGCCCGACGCCAGGATGCGCTCCTTGGCCCTGCACACCCGGTCGATGCCGACGGACATGACGAGGTCGTTGAACGGATGGTCGACCATGCGTCCATCGCGGTCGAAATAATGGAACAGCAGGTCGCCGACCGCGCCGGCCTCGATCAGCGACTTGCGAAGCTCCTCCGACAGGTAGCCGACGCGGAACGTGGTGCCGGCGCCCTGGATCGCGCCGACGCTGAGCACGGCGAGGTCCAGCTCGCTCGCCATGTCCATGACGGTGCCGAGCCCGCACTTCTCGATCAGCGTCTTCTTGGTCTCGACGCTGTCGACTACCGCTGGCGCGGCGAGCAGATAGGCGTCGCCGCCAAATATCTGGGCGAACCGCCAGACGAATTCGGTCGGGTTGAAGCGGCGGACCTGGGCGACGCCGCCGAGCAGCGAGATAACCCTCAAATTGTCCAGCGAGCGTTCGCTCATGAAGGGCAGGGACTGCAGCAGGGTGCGGCCCCAGCCCAGCCCGACCACCGTGTCCGGGCGCACGATCTCCGACAGATAGGCTCCGACCGTGGCGCTGATCGCCGGGACCGGATCCCGCTCCGGCTGCGACAGCGGTGCCACGATCACCCGCTCGATACCGAAGCGCTGCTCGAGGCCGCGCTCCAGCTCCGTCAGCTCGGCGAGCTGGCCGACCACGGAGACGCGCACCTCGTGGCGCGCACGCGCATCCGCGAGCAGCCGCACCACCGTGACCCTGCCGATGCCCAGCGCATCGGCGATCTCATTCTGCGTCATCTCCTCGACATAATACATCCACGCGGCGCGCAGCCTGAGCCGCTCCGACTTGCCGGTCGAAATCGGTGTGTCGGACGCCGGCGACGCCGTCGCACGATCGTCTTGCCGCCTGCCTTTCGCACTCTTTCCGTCGCGCTCGCTCAACCCCGGACTCCCGAACTCTTCCCCTTCCTGTCATCACCGAATCCGTTCGCCCATGCAACGAAAAATGGAGATCGAAATGAACAAATGTCTTGTTAGTAAGCGTAATGTTCTATAAGACGAAAGGTAACGACATTGCAGTGCGCGCGGCGTCAGCGCCGTCGCGCAAGGAGGAAAGAAGCGCATGACAATCGCCAATGTGGGCTTCGCGGCCGAGCTGGTCGCGCGTGCCGAAAAGCATGGTCCGGTGACGATCGGCCTTGCCGGTGCCGGCCAGATGGGCACTGACATGGTGGTGCAGATGTCGCTCATTCCCGGCGTTCGGCTGGGCGCGCTCTCGGAAGTCAACATGCAGGCGGCACGCGACGCGCTGGCGCTGGCCGGCCACGCGACGTCGGACATCGTCGAGGCGAGCTCGGCCAATGGCATCGATGCGGCGATCGAGGCGGGCAGGGTGGCGCTCACCGGCGACTTCAAGGCGCTGTGCGCGGCCGGCCGCATCGACGTGGTGATCGACGCCACCGGCAATCCGAACGTCGGCACGCTGATCGCATTGGAAGCATTCCGCAACGGCAAGCACGTCGTCATGCTGAACGTCGAGGCCGACATCACCATCGGCCGTCATCTGAAGGCCGAGGCGCGCAAGGCCGGTGTCATCTACACCGGCGCCGCCGGCGACGAGCCGGCCGCCACGCTGGAGATCATGGGTTTTGCCCAGGCGCTCGGCTTCGAGATCGTCGCCGCCGGCAAGGGCAAGAACAACGCGCTGAAGTTCGACGCGACGCCCGACGCCTACGAGGAGGAAGCGCGACGCCGCAACATGAACGCCCGCATGCTCGTCGAGTTCGTCGACGGCTCGAAGACGATGATCGAGATGGTCGCCGTCGCCAACGCCACCGGCCTGGTGCCGGACGTGCCTGGCATGCACGGTCCGGCCGCGACACGCGACGAGCTTGCCCAGGTGCTGTGCACCAAGGCGGACGGCGGTATCCTGTCGAAGAGCGGCGTCGTCGACTACTCGATCGGCAAGGGCGTGGCGCCCGGCGTCTTCTGCATCGTCAAGCCGCGCCATCCGCGCGTGCTGGAGCGCATGACCGACCTCAAGGTCGGCCCAGGCCCTTGCTACACGATCTTCCGCCCGTATCACCTGACCAGCCTCGAAGTGCCGCTTTCGGCGATCCGCGCCGTCACACACGGCGTTCCGGACATGGAGCCCGTCGACCACCCCGTCGCCGAATGCGTGGCGCTCGCCAAGCGCGACCTCAACCCCGGCGACACGCTCGGCAAGATCGGCGAATACGACTATCGCGGCTTCGCCATGACCTGGCAGGACGCCTCGAACGAGCGCGCGCTGCCGCTCGGGCTGGCGGAGCGCGCCACGGTGACCAGGCCCGTCAAGGCCGGCGAGCGGCTCACCTATGCGAACTGCACGCCCGACGACAGCCTGGTCATCACCCAGATCCGGCGCCGGCTCGACCAGACCGACGCGGTCTACGCCGGCGGCGCTGCCGCCTGAGGCGGCACCGGCCGGCCGGGCGCCGGCACACACATCGTCGTTTCTGAACTGGAGGTTTGACCCATGGCCAAGGCTCAGGCGCAAGCTGTTGCCGATTCCGTTCGCGGCGACAACCGCCCGTTCGCGCTCAGCCACTTCGAGCCGGCGGTGCTCGAGGATGCGCTGCGCCAGATGTACCTGATCCGCCGCTTCGAGGAGGGGGCGGAAGAAAGCTACATGCGCGGCCTGGTGCACGGCACCATGCACCTGTCGATCGGCCAGGAGGCTTCGGCGGTCGGCATCTGCCTGCCGCTCACCGATGCCGACATGATCACCTCGACCCACCGCGGCCACGGCCATTGCATCGCCAAGGGCGCCGAGGTGAAGCGCATGTTCGCCGAATTCTTCGGCAAGACCACCGGCTATTGCAAGGGGCGCGGCGGCTCGATGCACATCGCCGACGTGTCCAAGGGCAATCTCGGCGCCAACGGCATCGTCGGCGGCGGCATACCCATCGCGGTGGGTGCCGCGCTCTCGATCCGGATGCAGAAGCGCAACGACGTGGTCGTCTCCTTCTTCGGCGACGGCGCCAACAACGAGGGCGCCTTCCACGAGGCGCTCAACATCGCGGCGGTCTGGAAGCTGCCGGTGATCTTCGTGTGCGAGAACAACGGTTACGGCATGTCGACCTCGACGGCGCGCTCGACCGCCGTGCCTAACGTCGCCGACCGCGCCGCCGCCTATGCCATGCCCGGCGTTATCGTCGACGGAAACGACCTGTCGGCGGTGGCGGAAGCTTCGGTCGCGGCTGTCGAGCGGGCCCGGGCCGGCGAAGGCCCGTCGCTCATCGAATGCAAGACCTATCGCCATCGCGGCCACTCCAAGAGCGACCGCAACCGCTACCGCACCAAGGAAGAGATCGAGGCCTGGATCGCCAGGGATCCGATCGGCCGGTTCGAGAGCCAGCTCGTCGAATACGGCATCATGACCCGGGATGCGGTGGAGGCGCTGCGCGAGAACGTCGAGCGCGAGATTGCCGACGGCATCGAGTTCGCCAAGGCGAGCCCTATGCCGCTGACGCAGGACGTCGCGATGTACGTCTACACCGACTGACCGACGGCAAGGCAAGAAGAGCGCATGACGATGACCACCCGTGAACTGTCCTATGCCCAGGCCATCCAGGAGGCGATGGCGATCGCCATGGAGGCGGACGAGCGAGTCTTCCTGATGGGCGAGGACATCGGCGTCTATGGCGGAGCCTTCCAGGTCACCGGCGACCTGGTCGAGCGCTTCGGCCCGGAGCGCGTGCGCGACACGCCGATCTCCGAGCTCGGCGGCGCCGGTGTCGCGGTGGGCGCGGCCGTCACCGGCATGCGGCCGATCTTCGAATTCCAGTTTTCCGATTTCGCCACGCTCGCCATGGAGCAGATCGTCAACCAGGCGGCCAAGATGCGCTACATGCTCGGCGGCGAGGTGTCGGTGCCGGTGGTGATGCGCTTTCCCGCCGGCTCGGGCACCGGCGCCGCCGCCCAGCACAGCCAGAGCCTCGAGGCGTGGTTCGGCCATGTGCCCGGCCTGAAAGTCATCCAGCCGGCGACGCCGCATGATGCCAAGGGCATGCTGCTCGCCGCGATCGCCGATCCCGACCCGGTGATGATCTTCGAGCACAAGCTGCTCTACAAGATGAAGGGCCCGGTGCCGGAGGGCCACTACACCGTGCCGATCGGCAAGGCCGAGGTGCGCCGCCAGGGCTCGCAGCTGACCATCGTGGCGACCGCGATCATGGTGCACAAGGCGCTGGAAGCGGCCGAGACGCTGGCAGCCGAGGGCATCGACGCCGAGGTGGTCGACCTCAGGACGATCCGCCCCATGGACAAGGACACCGTCATTGCCAGCGTCAAGAAGACGTCGCGGCTGCTGTGCGTCTACGAGGGCGTCAAGACGCTCGGCGTCGGCGCCGAAGTCAGCGCCATGATCGCCGAGAGCGAGGCCTTCGACTATCTGGACGGCCCGATCGTGCGGCTCGGCGGTGCCGAGACCCCGATCCCCTACAATCCGGAGCTCGAAAAGGCGGTCGTGCCGCAGGTGCCGGACATCGTCACGGCGGCGCGCGAACTGGTGAGCGGGAGGCGCTGACCGATGCCGACCGAAGTCATCCTGCCCAAGGTCGACATGGACATGGCGACCGGGCGCATCTCGCGCTGGTTCGTCGAAGAAGGCGCGGCGGTGAAGAAGGGCGACGTGCTCTTCGAGATCGAGACCGACAAGGCCGCCATGGAAATCGACGCACCCGCCAGCGGCACGCTCGCCAACGTCACCGGCCGGGAAGGCGTCGACATTCCCGTCGGCGAGGCGGTCGCCTGGATCTATGCCGAAGGCGAGACGCCGGCGAAGGCGGACGCGGCGCCGATACCTGCGGTGCCCTCCGTCCCTGGGCCGGCCGCGCCGCCCGCGCCTGCAGCCAATGGAGCCGCGCCGGCAGTGTCAGCTTCTCAGATTGAGCCGGTGGGTTCGGAACCCGTGGCCGGCATACGTGCCACGCCGCTGGCGCGGCGACTGGCACGTCAGCGCAACGTCGATCTCGCCGCCCTCGACGGCACCGGCCCCAAGGGCCGCGTGCAGGCGAAGGATGTGGAGCGGGCGGCGACGGTTGCCGCCGAAGCGAGAGAAAGGGCTCCTGCGGTCGTGCCGGCCGCCGGGCACACTCCAGCTCGTGGTGACGTGGAAGTCCGCGCAAGGGCGGTCGGACAGGCTACAGCCCCCATCACCCGCCAATCGTCGGCCGCGTCGACATGGCTGCGCCAGGGCGAGGGGACGCCGCTGGTGCTGATCCACGGTTTCGGCTCGGAGACCGCCAGCTGGCGGCCGCTGCTCACGGCGTTCGACCGAGCGATGCCGATCCTGTCGATCGATCTGCCCGGCCACGGCGCGGCCGTCGACCTGCCGGCCGGGGGCTTCGACGACCTGGTCGCGCATGTCGAGAGCGAGCTTGCCGCCCAAAACATCGGCGTGGCGCATCTCGCCGGTCATTCGCTGGGCGGCGCGGCCGCCGCCGCGGTGGCGGCCGGCGTCGCGGTCGAGGCGCGTTCGCTGTTGCTGATCGCGCCGGCCGGCCTCGGCCCGGAGATCAACACCGGCTTCACCGAAGGGTTTGCCGCTGCTCACGACGAAACTGCGCTGCGGACATGGATGCGCGAGCTGGTGGCCGATCCGGCGGTTCTTTCCGACGGCTTCGTCAACGCGACGCTGCGCGCGCGCGCCGACGGCCGCCTGCCGGCGGCGCAGACGCGGCTCGGTCCGCTGCTGTTTTCGCAGGCGACGCAGCGCTTTTCGGTGCGCGGGCTGTTCGAGCGCCTTGCCATGCCGGTCAAGGTCATTGCCGGCGGCGCCGACCGGATCATCCCGTCAAGGCATGTGCAGGGCCTGCCGGGCCATGTCGGCGTGCATCTCTTCGCCGGGCTCGGCCACATGCCGCAGCTGGAAGCGCGCGAGGCGGTCGCGAGACTGCTTGCAGAGATCGTCCGGTAGGGCATGATCCCGAAAGATTGCGGACGTTTCGGGCGAGATCGTCAAACAAGCAAAGATGCAGATGGATCGGCACTGGCCGGCCGGTCAGAGACCGTTGGCGCGCCGCCAGGCGGCGATGGCCGGCCAGCCGGCGAAGACGAGCTCTGCGCCGGCGGCCCTGAGCTGGGCGGCATGGGCGGGGCTCGAATGACCGCCTCCGGTGAAGCCGAGCACTGTCATGCCTGCCGCCACGGCCGCCTGCACGCCAAAGGGCGAATCCTCGATCACCACGCAATCCTGGGGCGCATAGCCGAGGCGCTCGGCCGCGAACAGGAACAGGTCGGGCGCCGGCTTGCCGCGCTTCACCATCGATGAACTGAAGATGGATCCTTCGAAATGAGGCAGGAGCTTCGTCAAGGTGAGGCTGTGCAGGATGCGCTCGATCGATGACGACGAGGCGACGCAACGCGGCCGGTCCAGCGTTTCGAGGAACTCGGTTATGCCCGGGGTCGGCTGCAGCTCCTCGGTGAATATATCCTTGGTCACCTTCCAGATGTCGTCCGCATGGGCGGCCGGAAACACCACCCCGGTCAGCTGCTCGATGCGGGTGAAGATATCGGCCTGCTTCATGCCGATGCATTCGGCGATCACCTCCGGCCCGATCGTCAGCCCGCGCCCTGCATAGGCATGAACATAGGCCTTGGCGGCGAGCGGCTCGCTGTCCACGAGCACGCCGTCGCAGTCGAAGATGAAGAGGCGTTCAGCCGCCATCAGGGTTCCTCCGGAGGTCCAGGTTCATGCGCGCCGCGGGGCGGCCAACACGACGACACTGTTGTGGGTGCGCACTTATACATATTGACATTCTGGAAGACAAATGTTCATTAGCCGCGATATCGGAGGAGACTAGGGAGGTACGCAGAGATGGCAATTTGGCAGTGGGCACTGCTTGCGCTCGGCCTGGTGTGGTTGATGCAGTCTATCGGCGTCTGGTTTCAGATGCGGCACTATGCCGACGTCTTCAAGGGAATTACCGGTCGCTTCCAGGACGGCTATGTCGGCGCGGGCCATGCGCGCGGCCGCTTGCGCAAGGGCACGATCGCGCTGCTCGTGGTGAGCCCGGATCTGGTCGTGCAGCGGCTACTCCTCATGACCGGCCGCTCGGTTTTCACGAAATTCCGTCGCGAGCGCGAGGTCGAGGGCATGACGCTGGCGGAATTCCGTGCCGGCCGCAACCCGGATGCCGCCGACAGCGAGGAAAAGGCAATCGCACTGGCCATCGAACAGGTCGACAAGATCCGCTCGAAGGCTGCTGCACCAGGCATCAATCAGGAATTCGCCGCCGCATGAGCGGGGGGAAGAGGGGAACGGAGGACTCGAATGCTGGCATCCATGTTAGCCGATTACGGCCATCTGAATTTACCCGATCTGGGCAGCGTCGCCACCGATGCGGCGCTGCACGGCAAGCTGGCGCTGCAGGGCGCGAGCGAAAAGCTCGTCGTCCTGGCACAGGCGGGCGGTGACATCACCGTCGACGAGTTCAAGCAGCGGCTCGATACGGTCGCCCAGGAAGAGCAGCTCGGCTGGCTCGCCAATATCGGCCGCTACTTCATCGGCATCTTCCAGAAGGGCGGCGAGGTCTTCGCCGGCTTCGTCACCGGCATCATCCCGACCCTGGTCGTGCTGATGACGGCGTTCTACGCGCTGACCGAGCTGGTCGGCGAGGAACGCGTCCACGGCATCGCCCGCGGCGCCGGGCGCATCGCGCTCACCCGCTACACGCTGCTGCCGGTGCTTTCGGTGTTCTTCCTGACCAACCCGATGGCCTATACCTTCGGCGCGTTTCTGGAGGAGAAGCACAAGCCCGCCTTCTACGACGCGGCGGTGTCCTACGTGCACCCGCCGCTCGGCCTGTTCCCCCACATCAATCCGGGCGAGTACTTCGTCTGGGGCGGCGTGCTGGTGGCGCTGCAGGAACTCGAGCGCAACGGCACCGTGCCCAACGGCTATCATATCCAGATGGCGATCTGGTACGCGATCGTCGGCCTGGTGGTGATCCTGCTCAAGGGGATGCTGACCGAACGCATCACCATGATCATGGCGCGCCGCCAGGGCGTGGAACTCTGACGTCGGGACCGGAGGAGGATCCACCATGGCAAAGACATACAAGTCCGTAAAAATCTCGCGCGGCAAGTCGGGCTGGGGTGGTCCGCTGGTCATCCAGCCGACCGAGCAGCGCAACAAGATCGTCTCCGTCACCGGCGGCGGCATTGACCCGGTCGCGCAGCGCATCGCCGACCTGACCGGCGCCGAGGCGGTCGACGGCTTCCGCGCGCCGCCCATCGAGAGCGAGATGGCGGTCGTCGTCGTCGACTGCGGCGGCACCGCCCGCTGCGGCGTCTATCCGCGCAAACGCATCCCGACCGTCAACCTGACGCCGGTCGGCCAGGCCGGGCCGCTGGCGCAGTTCATCACCGAGGACATCTACGTGTCGGGCGTGAGCGCGGCGAACATCGAGATGGCCGACGGCTCGGAAACACCGACGCAGGCTGCCGCCCCGGCGGCGGCTGCGGCAGCGACCGCATCGGCCAGGCCGGCGCCGGAGCCGGTGCAGGGTGGCGGTTTCGTCAACCTGATCGCCAGCATCGGCCGCGTCATGGGGCGCGTCGTCGGCATCTTCTTCAATGCCGGCCGCCGCACCATCGACCAGGTGGTCCGCAACGTGCTGCCGTTCATGGCGTTCGTGACCATGCTGATCGGCCTGATCCTCTATACCGGCATCGGCGACGTGCTGGCGCAGCCGATGGGACCGCTCGCCAACAACATCGTCGGCCTGCTGATCATCTCGGCGATCTGCGGCCTGCCGTTCCTGTCGCCGGTGCTCGGGCCCGGCGCCGTCATCGCGCAGGTGATCGGCGTCGCCATCATCGGTCCGCAGATCGCCAACGGCACGATCGCGCCGGCCATGGCGCTGCCGGCGCTGTTTGCCTACAACACGCAGGTCGGCTGCGACTTCGTGCCGGTCGGCCTGGCACTCGGCGAGGCCAAGCCGAAGACCATCGAGATCGGCGTCCCGGCGGTGCTGATTAGCCGCCAGATCATGGGTCCGGTGTCGGTGCTGATCGCCTGGCTGGTCAGCCTGGTCGTGTTCTGATCGTCGGGGCCGGCGGCGGTGTACGTCGCCGGCCCCAGTCTGCAATGCTGTAGTACCGGCGCAAGTGTGCCGGCAGGAGAATGCCGATGACCATGCACCTCAAGACGCGGATCACCGCGGTCGGACCGGAAGTGGCCGACCTTGCCGAAGGCGGGGTGCTGATCCTGTTCGCCGACGGCGCGCCGCCGGAGCTCGCGGAGGTGTCCGTGCTGCACAAGCCCGACGTCGACGCCGGCGAGGCTCCCGCGATCGGTGCTCCGATCGCCATCGGCTCGCTGGAGGCGACCATCACGGCGCTCGGTCCCACGGCCTGGAAGAAGGTCGCCGAGATCGGTCACGTCGTCGTCAACTTCAACGACGCCGTCGAAGCCGAGCGGCCGGGAGAGATCTGCGCCTCCGCCGTCGACGGCGCGGCGTTGAAAGCGGCGCTCACGGTCGGCGCCGTCATCACCATCGGCCGGCCGTAGCCGGGACGAAGGACGAGATTGCTACCATGGAACGCTCGACGATCGTGCGCGTGCACGAAGGCCTGCACGCGCGCCCGGCCACGCGCTTCGTGAAGCTCGCCAAGAGCTTCGACTGCGATGTCGAGATCGTGAGGGGTGCCAAGGCCGCGAGCGCCAAGAGCCCGGTCAAGCTGATGCTGCTCGCCGTCAAGGAGAACGACGAGGTGACGCTGCGCGCCGAAGGCGCCGATGCCGGACGGGCGCTCGACGCGCTGGTCGACTTCCTGGAAAACCCACAGGCCGGGTTGGACGCAGAGGGCGAGCCGACGACTGCCGCCGAGCCCGGGTCGGCCGCACCTGCTGCCGGAGCTGCCTCACCTCAGGCCGAGGCATCGCCATCTCCGGCCGGCGCCGTGAAGGGCATCGCCGCCAGCGAAGGCCTCGCGCTCGCCCGGGCATTCCATTACTTCCCGAAAACCTTCGCGCCGACGCATCGCCGCGTCGCTCCAGGTGAGGTCGAACAAGAGATCTCGCGTTTCCGCGCCGCAGTCGCCGCCGTGCAGGAGCAGATGCGTGCCGAGCTGGCGCGTGCCGACCTGTCGCAGACCGATCGGGCGATCGTCACGGCGCTCAGCGAGATCGTCGCCGACGCGGCGATCGTCGACGATGTGGAGGCGGCGATCCGTCAGGGCATGGATGCCACCGATGCGGTGCTGGCGGCGTCCGAGGCGACTGCGGCCGCCTTCACGCGCGTGCCCGACGCCTACCTCAACGCGCGCGCCGACGACGTGCGGGCCACGGCGCGGCAGCTCTGCCTGGCGCTGGCCGGCGAGCGCGACGTCGGTCTCGACGCGATCAGCGAACCGTCCATCATCGTCGCCGAGGACGTCGGCGCCTGGGATCTGGCGCGCGCGCCGCTGAAGCTGGTCAGGGGCGTCGTGTGCGCCCACGGCGGCGCCACCTCGCATGTCGCCATCATCGCACGCGCCCACGGCATTCCCGCCGTGCTCGGGCTGGGCGGCTCGATCGAGGCCTTGCGCAAGGCCGGCGAAGTTGCCATCGACGGCAACACCGGCGCGGTCCATCCGGATCCAGATGCGACGATCCGCGAACGCTTCGAGGCGGGCATCCACGCCGCCGCGCGCGAGGAGGAAGCACTACGCGCCTTCCGCGACCTGCGGCCACGCCGCGCCGACGGCACGCAGATCGAGGTCGCCGCCAATATCGGCTCCATCGAGGAGATCGATGCCGCGCGCGAAGCCGGGGCCATGGGGGTGGGACTGTTCCGCACCGAGCTGCTGTTCATGAAGCATGGCGGCTTGCCTACCGAAGATATGCAGTACGAGGTCTATGCGGAGGCCGCGCGCGCCTTTGCCCCCGATCCGGTCATCATCCGCACGCTCGACATCGGTGGCGACAAGCCGGTCGCCGGCGTCGTCTTCCCGCAGGAGGCCAACCCCTTCCTGGGCTGGCGCGGCGTGCGCATGTGCCTCGACCGACCCGACGTGTTCAAGCCGCAGCTGCGGGCATTGCTGCGCGCGGCGACGTTGGGCAACGTCAAGGTGATGCTGCCGATGGTCTCGACGCTGGACGAGGTGACGCGCAGCCGTGCGCTGATCGACGAGTGCAAGGCCGAGCTCGCCGCCGAGGGCAAGGCGTTCGCCGACTTCGCGCTCGGCGTCATGATCGAGACGCCGGCGGCGGTGTTCGTCGCGCGCAATCTCGCCCGCCAGGTCGACTTCTTCTCGATCGGCACCAACGACCTCACCCAATACGTAATGGCCGCCGACCGCCTGAACCCGCAGATCGCGGCGCTGAACGACGTCGCTAACCCCGCCGTGCTGGCGGCGATCGAGATGACCGCCAGGGCTGGCACGGAAGCCGGCATCATGGTCGGCATGTGCGGAGAGGCGGCCGCCCGCACCGACCTCGTCCCGAAATTCCTGGCCATGGGACTCACCGAACTCAGCATGAGCCCGGCGGCGATCCCACGCGCCAAGAAGTGCATCGCCGCCGAGCTCGGCGGGTAGCGTCCGGGTCCGTTTCACGGCCGGCCCGGGCGGATAGGGCAGCCGTCTAAGGACGATCGGCGATCAGCGTTTCCAGATATTTCGTCAGTCTCCGGCGAGCCGATTCGATGTGGGCGCGCATCGCCTCGCGGGCGGCCTCGCCGTCCCTCCGCCGGATCAGGTTCAGCACCTCGGCGTGCTCGGCGATCACGGCGGTGCCACGGGCGGACGGCTGAAAATGCACGAGATGGCGCAACAGCAGGCGCTCGTCGTCCGGCTGGTATTCCAGCGCGTGGATTGCCTCGACGAAGCGCGGGTTCGTCGCCGCCACGGCGATCGCCTCGTGGAAGAGGTAGTCGAAATGATGGGTGATGGCGCCGCTGGCATGCGCCTCCTCGAAACGTCTCAGCGCGGCCTCGATGCGCTGCATGTCGGCAGGGCTGCGCCGCAGCGCCGCCAGGCAGGCGGCTTCCGGCTCGATCACCAGGCGGAACTCCAGGTCGTCGAGAAGATGCTGGAGCTGCTGCGGCGAACTCGACCTGGAAAGTTTTTCCGCCAGCAGATCGTCGACGCCGATCACGTAGTTGCCAGAGCCGCGCAGCGACTGGATTACGCCTTCCTCGCGCAGGCGCACCAGCGCCTGCCGGACGACGGGACGGGACACCGAGAAGGTGGCGGCAAGTTCGGGTTCGGAGGGCAGGCGCGAGCCCTTCCCGAATTTTCCCGAGACGATCGCATGGACCAGGCTGCGGTAGACCCGCTCGTGCAGCCCGCCGGGGCGGCCGGTCTCGAACAGACCTCTCGTCGATTCCGGTGCGCCGGCCTGCTTGGGCTTCCTCCCGCGCCGGGGCGGCGTGGCGGCGGCCGAGCCGGCGGCGTTCTCGGTCAGGTCACGGCTCGGCATGGTTGGGTTTCCGGGCCGCAACGTGGCGAAAAGCCGACCGATCGTCGTGTCTGGCGCCGGCTCTCGGAACAGATGTATGCATATCGTAGCCAAAACGGGGAGGGGGTCTTTGCGGCCGCAATGCCGCGTGAAACCGTCGACGATTTGCGCCCGGCGGAGTTGCAAGCCAGTCCCCCTCCCCCTTGTGGGGAGGGGCTAGGGGTGGGGGTAAACTCATAGGCGGTTGCCCACTAGTTTATCGGGCGGCGCAGATGCCAGTCGGTCGCCTGCTGGAAGGCGTGGCCGGCCGCGCACAGCACGTCCTCGGCGGCATGCTTGCCGACGAGCTGCATCGAGATCGGCACGCCTGTGGTGGCGAAGCCGGCAGGCAGAACGACGGTCGGGTTGCCGGCGAGGTCGAAGGGCGCGGTGTAGCGGATCATCTGCAGCAGCACGTCGTCGTCGGCGCCGAACGCTTCCAGTTCCGGCAATGTCGGCGTCGGCGTGGTCATGGTCGGGATCAGCATCAAGTCGACGTCGGCGAAGGCGGCGGCAAGCCGCCCGGAGAATTCCAGCCGCTTCACCCAGGCATCGGCGACCTTCACCGCACTCACCGTGCGGCCGTGCTCGATCAGGCCGGCCATGCCGGAATGGTAGTCGGCGGCGCGCGACGGGTAGGTGGCGGCATGGACCTCGGCCGTCTCGGCGCCGCAAATGTCGAACCAGCCGCGCAGCGCGTCATAGGGCGAGGGGAAGCTGACCGGCAGGATGCGCGCGCCGAGTCCTTGCAGGACCTTGCGCGCCGCCTCCACCGCGGCGACGACCTCCGGATGAGTGCGCGTGCCGATAAAACTCTCGTCGACGCCGATGCGCAAACCGCGCACGCCGCGCGCGGTTGCCGCGAGATAATCCGGCACCGGCGCCTGGATCGCGGTCGGGTCGTTGGCGTCGGGACCGGCGATCGCAGTCAGCATCGCTGCCGCGTCCTCGGCGCTGCGCGCGAACGGCCCGACATGGTCGAGAGAATGCGACAGGGTGAAGACGCCGTGGCGGCTGACGCGCCCCCAGGTCGGCTTGATGCCGGTGATGCTGTTGCAGGCCGAAGGGAAACGGATCGAGCCGCCGGTGTCGGTGGAAAGCGCGCCATAGGCGAGACCGGCTGCGGTCGCCACGCCCGAGCCGTTGGACGAGGTGCCGGCCCAGTAGTCGGCGTTCCACGGGTTGACCGGCACGGGGAAGATCGGATGGTTGTTGGTGTAGGCGCCTTCGGTGAGCGTCAGCTTGCCGAGGATGATCGCGCCGGCGCCGTAGAGCCGCTCGATCACGGTCGCGTCGTAGTCCGGCACGAAGTCCTTGTGGATACTCATGCCGGCCGAGGTCGGCGCATCCTTGGTGTAGAACAGATCCTTGGCCGCCAGCGGCACGCCGTGCAGCGGGCCGCGCCATTGTCCGCGCAGCAGCTCGGCCTCCGCGACCTGGGCGCGGGCGAGCGCCTGCTCGCGCATGACGGTGATGTAGGAATGGAGAGTCCCGTCCAGCTTCTCGATGCGGTCGAGTAGCGCCTGCACCACCTCGACGGGGGAGATCTCGGTGCGCCGCAGCTTCTGCGACAGCTCGCCGATCGACCAGTAGTGCAATTCGCCCATGCTGCCCTCCTTCCGCCTCGCGCCTATTCGCGCGGGAACGCCCGTGCCTTGCCGTCCCTGGCAAAATCCCCGACGCTTCGAGAAAAAGCAATAAAATAATTTGACAACTTATTACTCGCCCCCATAGGCTTTCGCATGCGCTGGTCACAAGGCCGGTTCGGACAAGGCGCACCAAGAGGCGCCGCCGAATTTCGCGCAGCCCGGATTCGTCCGATCGGGAACACGGAACAAATTGGTTGGTCCGCCGGCACGATCGGCGGCGCTGTCTGGAGAATGGGAGACATGATCACGCAACGGACTGGCCTGCGCCTGGCGTTCGCCGCACTGGCGCTTTTCTCGAGCGTATCCTTCGCCGCGGCCAAGGATACGCTGACCCTCGGGCTGCCGGTCGAGCCGACCGGGCTGGACCCCACCATTTCGGCGCCCGTCGCCATCCGCGAGGTCACCTGGGGCAACATCTACGAAGGGCTCGTGACGCTCGACAAGGACGGCAAGGTCAAGCCGCTGCTCGCCACCGAATGGACGACCTCGCCCGACGGGCTGACCTACACGTTCAAGCTGCGCCCCGGCGTGACCTTCCACAACGGCACGCCGTTCGATTCCGCGATCGTCAAGTTCTCGCTCGACCGCGCCCGCGCCGCCGATTCGACCAACGCGCAAAAGCAGTTCTTCGAGCCGATCGAGGTGATCGAGACGCCGGACCCGATGACCGCCGTCATCAAGCTCACGCAGCCTTCCGGCCTGTTCGTCTACCACCTCGCCTGGGGCGACGCGGTGATGATCGACCCAAAGACCGTCGATGCCAACAAGACCGACCCCGTCGGCACCGGCCCGTTCAAGTTCAAGAGCTGGCAGCGCGGCAACCAGGTCGAGATGGTGCGCAACGACGGCTATTGGGACAAGGGCGTGCCGAAGCTGTCGGCGGTCACGTTCCGCTTCATCGCCGATGCGCAGGCGCAGGCCGCGGCGCTCCGGGCCGGCGACATCGACGGCTTTCCCAACTTCACCGCGCCCGAGCTGTTCGGCGAGTTCCAGGGCGACGCGCGCTTCAAGACCGTGGTCGGCGCCACGCCGCGCAAGCTGGTGGCCGCGCTCAACAGCGAGAAGCCGCCGCTCGACAACGTCAAGGTGCGGCAGGCGATGATGAGTGCCATCGACCGCCAGGCGATCATCGACGGCGCCTATTCCGGCTACGGCAAGGCGATAGGCAGCCACTTCGCCCCGACCGACCGCGGCTATGTCGACATGACCGGCGAGATTCCCTACGACCCCGAAAAGGCCAAAAGCCTTTTGACCGAAGCCGGATACGGGGATGGCTTCACGCTGACCATCAAGGCGCCGCAGATGAGCTACACGACGCGGGCGTCGGAGGTCATGCAGGCCTTGCTGGCCGAGGTCGGCATCACGCTCAACATCGTGCCGAGCGAATTCCCGGCGAAATGGATCGACGAGGTATTCATCAAGCGCGACTACGAGATGTCGATCATCGACCATGCCGAGCCGATGGACATCGATATCTATTCGCGCCCCGGCTATTACTTCAATTACAAGAATCCGAAGTTCGACGGGCTGATCGCTGCCGCCGACAAGACCGCCGACGACGGCGAGCGCGACAAGTTCTACGGCGAGGCGCAGAAGATACTCGCCGACGAGGTTCCGGCCCTCTATCTCTTCGACCTGCCGCGCCTCAACGTCTGGAGCGCCAGGCTCGAGGGCCTGTGGGAGAACGAGCCGATCTCGCAGGTCTATGTGCGGGACGCCTACTGGGCCGAATGAGCAATCTCGTCCTGCCGCGCCATGCCGGCGCGGCAGGACTAGCGGACTTTGTGGTGCCGGACATGTGCAACCTGCCTGACCCCGGAGCCCTCGCGGGCGGAGATCGGCCGCGCTGATGCTTCGGATCGCTTTCAGCCGGCTGGGCTCCTTCGTGCTGACGCTGTTCATCGTGTCGCTGCTGATCTTCGCGACCATGGACCTTCTGCCCGGCAACGCCGCCGCCATCCTGCTCGGGACGGCGGCGCGGCCCGACACCATCGCCGCGCTGGAGCAGCAGCTCGGCCTCGACCAGCCTGCCTATATCCGCTACCTCACCTGGATAGCCGGCGCCTTCACGGGCGATCTCGGCAGCTCGGCGTCCTACGGCGTGCCGGTGGCCGGGCTGATCGCCGAGCGGCTGCAGGTGACCCTGCCGCTGGCGCTGATCGCGCTGGTCATCGCGGTCGCCATCGGCGTCGGGCTCGGCGTCATGGCCGCCGCCCGGCCGCGCCAGGCTCCGGATCGGGCGGCTTCCGTCTTCGCCCAGGTCGGCATCGCCGTGCCGGACTTCTGGTTCGGCATCCTGCTCATCCTGCTGTTCTCGGTCACCCTGCACTGGTTCTCGGCCGGCGGCTTTCCCGGCTGGAGCGATCCGGTCGCGGCGGTCAAGGCGCTGCTCCTGCCGGCGATCGCGCTCGCCTTGCCGCAGGCTGCGGTGCTGACGCGCGTCACGCGCTCGGCCGTTCTCGACGTCGCCGACGAGGATTTCATCCGCACCGCCAAGGCCAAGGGGCTGACCGAGCGGCGCGTGCTGTGGCGTCATGCCGTGCGCAACGCGCTGGTGCCCATCGTCACCATCATCGGCCTGCAGTTCTCGTTCCTGATCGCCGGCGCCGTGCTCGTCGAGAACGTGTTCAACCTGCCGGGCATCGGTCGGCTCGCGTATCAGTCGCTGGCGCAGCGCGATCTCGTCGTCATCCGCAGCGTCGCCATGTTCTTCGCCGGCCTGGTGATCCTGGTCAATTTCGCCGTCGACCTCGCCTATCTCTGGCTCGACCCGAGACTGAGGGCGGCGCGATGACGAACGCCACCGCCACCGCGCCGCGCTTCGCCCTCGGGCCGCGCTTCGGCCTGCATCTCGGCATCGCCATCACGGCGCTGGTCATCGGCATGGCGGTGTTGTCGCGGTTCTGGACGCCGCAGGTCCCGACCCGCCTGCAGATCGCCAACAAGCTGAAGCCGCCGCTGACCTCCGGCCTGGCCGGTACCGACGCGCTCGGCCGCGACATCTTCTCGATGATCATGGCGGGTGCCTGGAACTCGCTGTCGATCGCCTTCCTCTCTGTCCTGCTCGGCCTGGTGGTCGGCGTCGGCTTCGGGGCTCTGGCGGCGGCGCGGCGCGGTTGGATCGAAGAGGTGATCATGCGCTTCGCCGACGTGGTCTTCGCCTTCCCCGCGCTGATCTCCGCCATCATGATCGCGGCCCTCATCGGCCCCGGCGGTGGCACCGCCGTGCTCGCCATCGGCCTGTTCAACATCCCGGTGTTCATCCGCGTGTCGCGCGGGGCGGCGCTGCGCATCTGGGCGTTGGACTTCTGCCTGGCCGCGCAGGCGGCGGGCAAGGGCAGGTTCCGCATTACCGTCGACCACGTGCTGCCCAACATCGCCGGTGCGGTCGCCGTGCAGGCGACGATCCAGATCGGCTTGGCGATCCTGGTCGAGGCCGGCCTGTCCTTTCTCGGGCTCAGCCTCGCCCCGCCGGCGCCGAGCTGGGGCCGCATGCTGAGCGACGCGCAGACCTATCTCGCCCAGGCGCCATGGATGGCGATCGCCCCCGGCGTCACCATCGCCATCGCGGTGCTCGGCCTGAACCTCGTCGGCGACGGCCTGCGCGATGTCCTCGATCCACGCTCGCGGGCCCGCTCATGACGCTCAACGTGCGTATCGATGCGATCAATCTGTCGCGCTGGCGCCTGCCGGCGAAGACGCTGGTGGAGGATGTCGCCTTCACCATTCCGGACGGAGGCACGCTCGGTATCGTCGGAGAGTCGGGATCGGGCAAGTCGCTGACCTCGCTCGCCATCATGGGCCTGCTGCCGCGCGGCATGAAGGCGCATGGCGGTATCGTGCTCGACGGCACCGATCTCCTGAAGCTCGGCGAGCGGCAGATGCAGCAGGTGCGCGGCGCCCGCATCGGCATGATCTTCCAGGAGCCGATGACCGCTCTCAATCCGGCCATGCGCATCGGCGACCAGATCGCCGAGGGCATTCTTGCCCACAAAGGGATGTCGCGCGCGGCGGCGCGCGCCGAGGCGCTGCGGCTGCTGGAGCGCGTCCGCATTCCCGAGGCGGCTCGGCGCATCGATGCCTATCCGCACGAATTGTCGGGCGGCCAGCGCCAGCGTGTCGGCATCGCCATCGCGCTGGCGCCGGGGCCGCGCCTGCTGATCGCCGACGAGCCGACGACGGCGCTCGACGTCACCGTGCAGGCGGAAGTGCTGGAGCTGCTGGGCGAACTGATCGCCGAGCTCGGCATGTCGCTGCTGCTGATCAGCCACGACCTCGGCGTCGTAGCCAGCATCGCCGAGCGCACGCTGGTCATGCGTGGCGGCCGGCCCGTGGAGAGCGGCGAGACCGAGCAGGTCCTGCGCCGGCCGTCGCAACCCTACACGCAGCGCTTGATCGGCGCGCTGCCGCGGGCCCAGAAGTTTGCACCGCCGGCCACAGGTGTCCGGCCGGGCGGCTCCACGCCGCTGCTCGAAGTCAGGAACCTCGAGCGCGCGTACCACAGCGCGTCCGGGCACGCGCTGAACGCCGTCGACGGCGTCAGCTTCTCGATCGAGCCGGGCACCATCCATGGCATCGTCGGCGAGAGCGGCTGCGGGAAGTCGACGCTGGCGCGCATCGTCATGGGCCTGGACCGGCCGACCGGCGGGCAGGTCCTGTTCGAGGGCGAGGACATTTTCGCCAAGTCGCGCGCCGAGCTTCTGCGGCTGCGGCGGGGCTTCCAAATGGTCTTCCAGGACCCGCAGGGATCGCTCGATCCCAGGCAGAGCGTGTCGCGCATCGTCACCGAGCCGCTGTTCCTCGATCCCGCCGCGCCGCGCGGCAAGGCGCGCGAGGAACTGGTCGGCGAGACGCTAGCCAGCGTCGGCCTGTCGCCGCCCGATGCCGCGCGCTATCCGCACGAATTCTCCGGCGGCCAGCGCCAGCGCATCGCCATCGCGCGCGCCATCATCGGCAGGCCCAAGCTGGTGGTGGCGGACGAGCCGGTGTCGGCGCTCGACCTGTCGGTGCAGGCGCAGGTGCTCGCGCTGATCCGCGACCTGCGCGACCGCTACGGCCTGGCCTTCCTGTTCATCAGCCACAGCCTCGCCGTGGTCGAGACCATCTCCGACCGCGTCGGGGTCATGTACCGCGGCAATTTCGTCGAGACCGGCACGGCGGCGGAGGTCTTCAGGAACCCGCGGCATGCCTACACCAGGAAGCTGATCGACGCCGAACCGGGCATCGACCAGCCGCGACGCTACGGCGTCGCCCGCACCGTTGTGGAAGAAACGAAAGCGAGGCTCGCATGAACAATCACGTCAGACTGGGCACGACCGTGGACGGAGAGCCGGTCGAGCCGTTCTTCCGCCGCCATCTCGCCGGCGATTTCCTGCTGTGGTCGCCCAACATCCAGGCCGAGGCGTTTTTGAACTGGGACCGCATCTGGGCGACCCGCACGATCAGAAGAGGCACGCCGAAGCCACTGCCGCAGGCAGCGCGGCCTCTGGATATCACTTTCGAGAGCCACGGGGCGACCCGCACCATCGACGATTTGATGCGCCGGGAGTTCGTCAGCGGCCTGCTCGTCGTCAAGGACGGCGAGATCAAGCTGGAGCGTTACGCCAAGGGCCTGAACCCGGAGCGCTGCTGGCAGTCGTCGTCGATGGTGAAGTCGCTCGCCGCCATACTGGTCGGCGCCGCCGTCCAGGACGGCGCGATCAAAAGCATCGACCTGTCGGTCGTCGACTACCTGGCGGAGCTCGAAGGCTCGGCCTACCAGGACGTGACCATCCGCCACCTGCTCAACATGGCCTCGGGCGTGTCCTGGGTCGAGAACACCGACGACCTCACCACCGACGTCGCCGAGCACTACATCAAGGTCATCGCGGCGCGCACGCCGGACTACATCGTCAACTATCTGAAGACCCGTCCGAAGGCCAATCCGCCCGGCACGCAGTTCTACTACAACACCGGCGACACCTTCCTGCTCAGCCATGTGCTGAGCCGCGCCACCGGCATGACCGTCGCCGACTACTGTTCCGAGCGGCTGTGGAAGCCGTTCGGGTTCGAGCAGGACGGCTTCTTCATCCTCGATTCCGACGACGGGCACGAGGTGGTCGGAAGCTGCTGCGGCGCCTCCCTGCGCGACTATGCGCGCTGGGGGCTGTTCATGTTGGCCGACGGCGTGATCGACGGCAAGCGCGTGGTGCCGGACGGCTGGGTGAAGGACTCGACCACGCCGAACGCTCCGAACTTCGCCTTCGATTTCGGCGGCGAGCGCGGTGTCGCCGGCGGCGCGGACTCCGCCTACAAGGGCTACGGCTACCTGTGGTGGGTGCGCGAGGGCGGCGACTATATGGCGCTCGGCAGCTACGGCCAGTGGATCTATGTCAGCCCGGCCAACAACACCGTCGCCGTCATCCTCGGCGCGGTGCCCAGACATGTCTACATGACCCCGGAGGAGGTCGAGCTCCACAGGAACTCCTCGCATTGCGGCTCCGAAATGCGGCTCGACTTCATCAAGGCCGCCATGAAGGCGCTGGCCTGAATGTCGCGGGAGCGTGAACAGGAGGAGGGATTGTCATGAGCGCAGGGTCCAACGTGGCGCAGCGACAGCCGATCGACGGACGCCATCGAAAGATGTTCATCGGCGGCGACTGGGTCGACGCGGTCTCGGGCGAGACGTTCGAGACGCGCAACCCGGCGACCGGCGCGGTGCTCGCCACCGTGCCGCGCGGCGGCAAGCAGGACATCGACGCCGCCGTCCGGGCGGCGCGTGCCGCCTTCGACGGAGAGTGGAGCCGGTTCAAGCCATACGAGCGGCAGGTCCTGCTGCTCAGGATCGCCGACCTGTTCGAGAAGCACTGGGAGGAGATCTGCCACTCCGACACGCTCGACATGGGGCTGCCGATCAGCCGCACCCGCGCCAACAGGAACCGCGTCGTCGGCATGCTGCGCTTCTACGGCGGCATGGCGACGGCGCTGCATGGCGAGACGATCGACAACTCGCTGCCGGGCGAGGTGGTCTCGTTCACCCACCGCGAGCCGGTCGGCGTAGTCGGCGCCATCATCCCGTGGAACGCGCCGACGGCCGCCTCGATCTGGAAGATCGGCCCGGCGCTCGCCACCGGCTGCACCGTCGTGCTCAAGCCGTCGGAGGAGGCGCCGCTGACGCCGCTGCTGATCGCCGACATCATGGCGGAAGCCGGCGTGCCGGCGGGCGTGGTCAACATCGTCACCGGCACCGGCCGCGAGGCCGGCTCGCCGCTCGCCGAGCACATGGGCGTGGACAAGATCGTCTTCACCGGCTCGACCGCGACCGGCCAGAGCATCATCCGCGCCTCGGCCGGCAATCTCAAGCGCGTGTCGCTGGAACTCGGCGGCAAGTCGCCGGTCATCGTCTGCGCCGACGCCGACCTGGAGAAGGCGGTGCCCGTCGCCGCCATGTCGGTCTTCGCCAATTCGGGACAGATCTGCATCGCCGGCTCGCGGCTGTTCGTCGAGCGATCGATCCATGACGAGTTCATCGCGCGGCTCGCCGCCTACGCCGAGGGCCTTCGGATCGGCGACGGCATCGACCCGGCGACCGAGATCGGCCCGCTCGTCTCGCCGCGGCAGCTGGAGCGCGTGACCGGCTACCTCGCATCCGGCCGGGAGGAGGGGGCCCGCCTGGTCACCGGCGGAACCCGCCTCACCGAAGGCACCTTTGCCGCCGGCAACTTCATCGCCCCCACCGTCTTCGCCGGCGTCAGGGACGACATGCGGATCGCCCGCGAGGAGATTTTCGGGCCGGTCATCTCGGCGCTGCCCTTCGACACGCTGGACGAGGCGGTAGAGCGGGCCAACGACACGCCCTATGGCCTGGCCGCCGGCGTGTTCACCCGCGACGTCGCCAAGGCCCACCGGCTGTCGCGAAGAATCCGGGCAGGCTCGGTATGGGTCAACACCTATCACGCCATCGATCCGGCGGTGCCGTTCGGCGGCTACAAGATGAGCGGCTACGGCCGCGAGGGCGGCGTCGAGCACCTGCACGAATATCTCAACACCAAGGGCGTCTTCATCAGGATCGACTGAGGACGGCATCGCCGGTACGGCGGGATGGCCGCGCCAAAATTCGGGAAGGACGGCATGAAACTCAAGGACAAGGTCGCCATCGTCACCGGGGGAGGGTCCGGCTTCGGCGAAGGCATCGTGAGGAAATTCGTGGAGGAAGGCGCCCGCGTCGTCGTCGCCGACCGGGACGGCCCGGCGGCCGAGCGTGTCGCCAAGGCGTTCCCCGAAGCGGCGGTCGCGGCTACCGCCGACATCGCCACGCAAGCCGGCTTTGCCGCGGCGGTCGAGAAGGCGCAGTCGGCCTTCGGGGGGCTGCACATCCTGGTCAACAATGCGGGCGTCGGCCACGAGCCGCAGCCGCTGGAGACGGTCGAGGAGGCGATGTTCGACCGCGTCGCGGCGGTCAACATGAAGTCGATCTATTTCGGCGCGCGCCTGGTCGTGCCCTTGTTCAAGGCGCAGAAAGGCGGCGCCATCCTCAACATCGCCTCGACCGGCGGCGTCAGCCCGCGCCCGAACCTGACCTGGTACAACGCCTCCAAGGGGTGGGTGATCACGGCGACACGCGCCATGGCGGTGGAACTGGCGCCGTTCGGCATCCGGGTCAACGCGCTCAACCCGGTGGCCGGGGAAACGCCGCTGCTGAAAACCTTCATGGGCGAGGACACGCCGGAGATCCGCGCGAAATTCTTGGCGACGATCCCGCTCGGTCGCTTCTCCACGCCGCAGGACATGGGCAACGCCGCCGCCTTCCTGTGCTCGGAGGAAGCCGGCATGATCACCGGCGTCGCGCTGGAGGTCGACGGCGGCCGCTGCATCTGAAGTCGCCCGCGTCGGACGGCGTCTGCGCCTGGTCCGAGGTCTGTCGAGGTTCGGGGTTAGTGGGTCCGATCAGCTTCGCCGCCAGACGGGGCATGGTACTTGCCGGCAGCACATATCGTCGCCCGGTCGCGAAAATATCGCGCTGGCCGTCCATGCTTCGCTTTTGGTTCCGGCAGGCCGGCCGTCACGATGTATCGGGCGGCTCCAGTGCCCACTGGGCAAGCCCGTGCAGGACGTCCAGCACCTCGTGCACCTCATGAACGGGCTTTTTTCGCCGCCAGCCCGGCGGCCGGCCGGGCTTCAGCGGCGAGAAGCGGCCGAACCGGCGCAGACCGCCGGTTTCCTGCTCGCGCGCCAGGGCGGCGTCGCGGCGTGCCCGCCAGCGGGCGAAGCGTCTTGCCTGGCCGGGCAGATCGTCGAGCGCCAAAATCAGCGCCCGCAGCCGCGCGTCCAGCCGCCTCGCGTCGATCGGATCTTTGGGCGACCAGACGGGGATGCGGAACGGCTCGCTGTAGCCGGGACAGGAGATGCGCGGCACGCCCCTGGGCGCCCGCCGCGGGCGGCGGTTCCAGGGTTTTAGCGGATCGAGCAGAGGCAGGGTCGCGCGCCGGGCGCGGGTTTTCGGCCGCGCCGGCATGCGGACGGGGCCGGCCCCGGGCCGGAATTTTGGCTGCGGCTTCTGCCGGGGCGGCGGCAGGGTCACGACGAGGCCACGCGCGGCCACGACGATGAGGCGCCGTACCGCGGCTTCGGCAGGGCGCAAGAGCCGGAGTATGGCACGGTGGAGGCGGCGTTGAAGGGTAAGTTCTGGGGACAGTTTACTTTTTTCGGCCCGCGACAACCTTGAAGCGGCTGTGCCCTTCTGCCGAAACAAAGTAAACTGTCCCCTGAGTTCCCCGAGATCCAGCCCGGCCATGGCGACGAGCATGGCGACGATGCGCTTCAGCGCTTCCCGGTTCTTGTCGATCGCCGCATTCCAGTCCATCGCCACCCCTTCCGGCACAGGCGGCGCAATTATCGCTCCGGTCGAGAAGGAAGGGGATAGATTATAAGAAAATAATCCTGACGGATGGTGACAGGCCGCCTGCGACAGACCCTATCCCGCCGCCGGTTCGGCCGCGCGGGCCGTCTTCACCCTGTAGCGGCTCTCCAGTAGCTCCGCCGTCTCGGCGACCTCAAGGGCGCGGCGGGCATCACTCCACCCGAGCATGTCGCCGGCGATCCGGGCGATGCGGTCGAGCCCTTCCGGGGTCACGGCGTTCTCGAACGGCATGAGTGTGCGCCGCAGCACGATATCGGCCAGACGGGTCACCCGCTCGTTGGCGACGATCCAGCGGATCTCGCCGGCGTGATAGAGGCCGCGCGTGTCGATGCGGTCGGCGCCATCGGCAACGACCGCTTCGGCGACCGCGCGGGCCTGGCTGCCGTAGCGGCGGAAGAATTTCGCCACGACGGCAGTGTCGAGGCCGGTGGCGCGGACGACGTCGGCGATCGCCTGCCGCAATTCCTTGCCTTCCGCCGGCAGGCCGGCGCCGCCGCCGATCGGCTCAGCCAGCGTATCGCGGCGACGCGCGGCGCCGAGGCGCGCAAGCACGGCGTCGGCGATCTGCTCGGCGCAGGCGCGGTAGGTCGTCCACTTGCCGCCGACCAGCGTCATCACCGGGAAGGCGCGCGGCCCCCGCGGCTCGAAGTCCCTGAGCGCGTGGTCGCGGCTGATGGCGCCGGTTGCCCCGTCGCCGCTGTAGGGCAGGGGCCGGATACCGGCATAGGCGAAGACGATCTCCTCGCGCCGCGCCCTGCTGCCGGGCAGGACCTGGTCGAGCACGCCGAAGAGGTAGTCGATCTCCTCTTCCGAGCAGGCGGCGTGGTCGGGATCCCCGGCGCGGATGTCGGTGGTGCCGAGCAGGACGAGCTCGGCATCGAGGGCGTAGACCAGGCAGGCGCGGAAGTCGCGCGTCTCGAAATACAGCATGCCGTCGCCGAGCTGGGCGGCGATGTCCGGCCGCCGCATGACCAGATGCGAGCCGCGGGTGCCACCGATCAGGCGCCTGTCGATGCCGAGCCGGCGGTTCGCCTCGTCCGCCCAGGCGCCGGCGCAGTTGACCACCAGGCGGGGCCGCAGCGTGATCTCCCCGCCGCCGACCTCGTCGCGCAGGATCACCTCGCCGCCCGTCATGCCGGCAAGCGAGACATAGGGCGCGGCTACCGAGCGCGGGCAGTCGCGCTCCGCATCCTTGACCAACTCGAGCGCCATGCGCTCCGGATGCAGGAGCCGCGCGTCGTAATACTCCGCGACCGCCCGGACGCGGTTGGACAGCCCCGGCATCTTCCGCCGGCTTTCCGCCCGCGAAAGAATCCGGTGGCGCGGCATGGTCCGGCTGCCCCGCCCGAACCGGTCGAAGAAGACGAGGCCGAGCTTGATCGCCAGCATGCCCTTGGCGCCCGGCGTCTTCTTGAGCTTGAGGAAACGCAAACCGGCCGAGAACAGGCCGCCGAACCAGTTGAAGGCCGGCACCCAGACCGGCAGGGGTTTTACGAGGTGGGGAGCGTTCCTGAGGAGATGGTTGCGCTCGACGACCGATTCCCGCACCAGCTCGAACTCGCCGGTTTCGAGATAGCGCAACCCGCCATGGATCAACCGCGACGGCGCAGCGCTGGTGCCGGAGGCGAAATCGCCCTTGTCGACCAGGATCGCGGGCACGTCCTGCAGCGCCAGGTCACGGTAGAGGCCGATGCCGTTGATGCCGCCGCCGACGATGAGGAGCGGCGCCTCGTCCGCCGCTGCGCGCTTCAGGACCGCAATCGCCTCGTCCCGATTGCGCATCGTCTCCTCCGCTGCGTTTGGCGCCCATTCCGTCCCGCCGCCTATAATGGCAGTTTATTACTTTTGGAAGCGAAAAAGCGGAAGGCGGGAGATTTACATTTCAAAAGTTCTTTTATATTCAATCAGTTAAAAGTGTAAAAAATTTTCTTACGATTGCGATTGACAATTCGAGAGGGTCAAATAGCCTAGCTGCCGAGGAAAGATGCCGATGGGGCCTGCATGGCCCGCCCCGCCGCGAGGAGACGGCGCCCGTCGGCCCCCGGAGGAGTAAGTATGCGGGAACGCCTGATCGGCATCGATGCCGGCGGCACGATGACGAAAGTCGTGCTGTTCGACGGACGCGGCAACGAGCTCGCCTGCGAGCGCCGGCCGAACGTCATGCTGCTGCCGCAGGAGGGCTGGACCGAGCGCGACGCCGAGGGAATGTGGCGCGCCACCTGCGAATCGCTGCGCGCGCTCATGGAAAAGACCGGCACCGACCCGGCCGACATCGTCGCCGTAACGCCGTCCGGCTATGGCGGCGGCGTCTATCTGGTCGACGCCGACGGCGTGCCGGTGCGCAATGCGCTGGTGTCGACCGACACGCGCTCCATTCCGCTCATCGACGCCTGGAAACGCTCTGGCCGCGCCGCGGCGGTGTCGCGCTGCATCGAGCAGCAGATGTGGCCCGGGCAGACGCTGTCGATCCTCGCCTGGATGCAGCAGAACGAGCCGGAGACGCTGCGACGCACCGCGCATGTGCTGTCCTGCAAGGATTTCCTGCGCATGCGCCTGTGCGGCGACATCTCCACCGATCCGACCGACGCCGGCTGCGCCGGCATCATCAGTGTCAGCCGCGCGGCGATTTCGCGGGAGGCCTTCGAGGTCGCCGCCCTGCAGGCGTGGCTCGACCGCCTGCCGCCGATCGGATCGCCGCTGGAAGTCGTCGGCGGCGTCGGCGCCGAGGCGGCGGCGGCCACAGGCCTGCGGGCGGGGACACCGGTGGTGCGCGGCGTCTACGACGTGGTCGGCTGCTCGCTCGCTTCGGGCGTGGAGCGTCCCGACCAGCTCGCCGCCGTCGCCGGCACCTTCAGCATCCATTCGACCTTGCATGCCCGGCCGGCGCTCGACCCGCTGCCGACGATCCAGACGCCCTATCCGGTCGGCGGCCAGGTGCTGGCCACCACCGCGACGCCGACCTCGGCGAGCAACCTGGAATGGCTGTGCAAGACCATGCTGTCGGCGGAGGCAGAGCGCGCTTTTCTCGAAGGGCGCAGCGTCTACGAAGTCTGCAACGACCTGGTCGCCGGCGCGCTCGACCGCCAGAACAACATCCTGTTCTTCCCGTTCCTCTATGACGGGCCGCGCGGCGCGCCGGGAGGCTTCCTCGGGCTGAGGGCAGGGGCGCAGCTGGCCGATATCGTGCGTGCCGTCTACGAGGGCGTGGTCTTCGCCCACCGCTACGACATGTCCTACCTGCTGACCGGCCCGGACGCGGCCGATCCGAAGGTCATCCGGCTGGCCGGCGGCCCCTCGCGCAGCGCCGTGTGGGCGCAGATGTTCGCCGACGGCCTCGGCCTGCCGGTCGAGATCGCGTCCGGCAGCGAATTCGGCGCCAAGGGCGGCGCCATCTGCGCGGCGGTGGCGGCCGGCCTCTATGCCGACGTGCCGGACGCCATCCGCAACATGGTCAAGGTCGAGCAGCGCTACGAGCCGGATGCGGAGCGCGCGGCGGTGCTGAGCGCGAAATACGGCACCTATCTCACCGCCATCGATGTCGTGGCCGACCTGTGGTCCGGCGACCGTGCGGAGGCGCCGCCGCTGCGCGCCCGCGCGGTCTGACGTTGCCGGTGGCTGAATGATCGCGGTTTAGGGGGCGGGCGATGCTGGAGTTGCGTGCGGTCGAGAGGGTTGTCGGGGGCGAGGTGCACATCGAGGCGACGTCGCTCGTCCTGGAGCACGGCTCGCTCAACGTGCTGCTCGGGCCGACGCTGTCGGGCAAGACCAGCCTGATGCGGCTGATGGCCGGTCTCGACCGGCCGAGCGCCGGCTCGATCTGGTTCGACGGCAAGGACGTGACCGGCGTCCGCGTGCAGGACCGCAGCGTCGCCATGGTCTACCAGCAGTTCATCAACTATCCGGCGATGACCGTCTACGAGAACATCGCCTCGCCGTTGCGCGTCAGGGGCGCGGACCCTGCTGCGATCGACCGCGAGGTGAAGCGCGCCGCCGAGCTGCTCAGGCTGACGCCGTACCTGCAGCGCACGCCGCTCAACCTTTCCGGCGGGCAGCAGCAGCGCACGGCGCTGGCGCGCGCCATCGTCAAGAACGCCAGCCTGGTGCTGCTCGACGAGCCGCTTGCCAATCTCGACTACAAGCTGCGCGAGGAGCTGCGGGCCGAGCTACCGAAGCTGTTCGCCGAGGCTGGCACCATCTTCGTCTACGCCACCACCGAGCCGCACGAGGCGCTGCTGCTCGGCGGCAACACCGCGACTTTGTCGCAGGGCCGGATCACGCAGTTCGGACCGACCATCGACGTCTATCGCCGGCCGGCGGATCTCGTCACGGCAAAGACCTTCGCCGACCCGCCGCTCAACACGGTGCCGGTGGTCAAGAGCGGCTCGCACTTCCGGATCGGCGACAGGCCGGCGCTGCCGGTGCCGGCGCATCTGGCCGGGATCGCCGACGGCCCCTGCACGATCGCCTTCCATCCGCACAATCTGGCCTTGCAGGGCCAGCATCCGGCTTCGGCGAGCCTGTCGGTGCGCACCGCGACCTCCGAGATCACCGGCTCGGAAAGCTTCGTCCATGTCGAGTTCGAGGGCAGCCGCTGGGTGATGCTGGCTCCGGGCATCCACGACATCGAAGCCGACACGACGATCGCCGTGCATGTCGACACGCGCCGGATCATCGCATTCGGCGCGGACGGCCGCTCCATCGCCGGCGCGGCGGCCTGAGGAGGCGACGATGGCACGCATCACCCTGGAGCATATCCGCCATGCCTACGGGCTGCGCCCGTCGCGGCCGAACGACTATGCGCTGAAGGAAGTGCATCACGAATGGAAGGACGGCGGCGCCTATGCGCTGCTGGGGCCGTCGGGCTGCGGCAAGACCACGCTGCTCAACATCATCTCCGGCCTGCAGCATCCATCCGAAGGGCGCATCCTGTTCAACGGCCGCGACGTCACCGAGCTGTCGACGCAGCAGCGCAACATCGCCCAGGTGTTCCAGTTCCCGGTCATCTACGACACCATGACCGTCTACGACAATCTGGCCTTCCCGCTGCGCAACCGCGGCGTGCCGGAGGCGGAAGTCGACCGGCGCGTGCGCGACATCATCGAGATGACCGGCCTCGGCGACTGGGCGAAGAAGAAGGCGAGGGGGCTGACGGCCGACCAGAAGCAGAAGATCTCGCTCGGCCGCGGGCTGGTGCGCAACGACGTCAACGCCATCCTGTTCGACGAGCCGCTCACCGTCATCGACCCGCACATGAAATGGGTGCTGCGCTCGCAGCTGAAGCAGCTGCACCGCCAGTTCGGCTACACCATGGTCTATGTCACCCACGACCAGACCGAGGCGCTGACCTTCGCGGACAAGGTCGTGGTCATGTATGAGGGCGAGATCGTGCAGATCGGCACGCCGGCGGAGCTGTTCGAGCGGCCGAAGCACACTTTTGTCGGCTATTTCATCGGCTCGCCCGGCATGAACGTGCTGCCGGCCGATGTCGACGGCAGCACCGTGAAGGTCGGGAACGAGACGATCGCCCTCGATCACAAGCCGCGGGTCGCGCTCGGCGCCAGCATCGAGCTCGGCATCCGCCCGGAGTTCATCGCGCTCGGCCGCCAAGGCATGTCCGTCTCAATCCGCAAGGTCGAAGACATCGGCCGCCAGAAGATCGTGCGCGCCGAGTTCGCGGGAAAACCGATCGCCATCGTCGTCCCGGAGGACGGCGAGATCCCGGCCGAGGCGAAGGTGCGCTTCGATCCGGCCGGCATCAACCTCTATGCCGATTCCTGGCGCGTCGAACTGGGAGCCTGACCGTGGAAAAGACCTGGAACAACAAGGCCTGGTTCATGGTGCTGCCGGTGCTCGTGCTGGTGGCCATCTCGGCGGTGATCCCGCTGATGACGGTGGTCAACTATTCGGTGCAGGACACGTTCGGCAACAACGAGTTCTTCTGGGCCGGCACCGAATGGTTCGCGCAGGTGCTGGAATCCGGCCGCTTCTGGGATTCGCTGGCGCGCAATCTCGCCTTCTCGGCGGTCATCCTGGCGATCGAGATTCCGCTCGGCATCTTCATCGCGCTGAACATGCCGAAGTCGGGCTGGGGCGTGCCGGTCTGCCTGGTGCTGATGGCGCTGCCGCTGCTCATCCCCTGGAACGTCGTCGGCACCATCTGGCAGCTTCTGTGCCGCGCCGATATCGGCCTCATCGGCTATGGTCTCGCCCGATTGGGCATCCCGTTCAACTATGCCGCCGATCCGGTGCATGCGTGGATCACCGTCGTGGTCATGGATGTCTGGCACTGGACTAGCCTGGTCGTGCTGCTCTGCTATGCCGGGCTGGTGTCGATCCCCGACGCCTATTACCAGGCGGCCAAGATCGACGGCGCCTCGCGCTGGGCGATCTTCCGCTACATCCAGCTCCCCAAGATGAACCGCGTGCTTTTGATCGCGGTGCTGCTGCGCTTCATGGACTCTTTCATGATCTACACGGAACCGTTCGTGGTCACCGGCGGCGGTCCCGGGTCCTCGACCACCTTCCTGTCGATCGACCTGGTCAAGATGGCGGTGGGGCAGTTCGACCTCGGCCCGGCGGCGGCGATGTCGATCATCTACTTCCTGATCATCCTCCTGCTGTCGTGGGTCTTCTACACCGTCATGACCAATTACGGGTCGGAGAAATAGCATGGCGTGGGACGACCGCACGATGAGCGCGCGCGGCGAGGCGGTTTCGACCGCGATGCCGGTGTCCGCCCGGGAAACGGCGAACAGGGAGATTGCCCGGCGGATGCGCCGGCGCGGCGACGGATCGCGCTTCCGCTGGCTCATCCCGGCGCTCTACATCGTCTTCCTGATGCTGCCGATCTACTGGCTCGTGAACATGAGCTTCAAGAGCAATACCGAGATCATGAACTCGGTGTCGCTCATCCCGGCGGACCCGACGCTGCGCAACTACATGGTGATCTTTAGCGATCCGTCATGGTACAACGGCTACATCAACTCGATCATCTACGTGGTGCTGAACACGGCGATCTCGGTGTCGGTGGCGCTGCCGGCGGCCTATGCGTTCTCGCGCTACCGGTTTCTCGGCGACAAGCATCTGTTCTTCTGGCTCTTGACCAACCGCATGGCGCCGCCGGCGGTGTTCGCGCTGCCGTTCTTCCAGCTCTATTCGGCCTTCGGCCTGATCGACACCCATATCGCGGTGGCGCTGGCGCACTGCCTGTTCAACGTGCCGCTGGCGGTGTGGATTCTCGAGGGTTTCATGTCGGGCGTGCCCAAGGAGATCGACGAGACCGCCTATATCGACGGCTATTCCTTCCCGCGCTTCTTCTTCAAGATCTTCATGCCGCTGATCGCCAGCGGCATCGGCGTGGCGGCCTTCTTCTGCTTCATGTTCTCCTGGGTGGAGCTGCTGCTCGCCCGCACGCTGACGACCACGGCGGCCAAGCCGATCGCCGCCACCATGACGCGCACGGTGTCGGCCTCGGGTCTGGACTGGGGCGTGCTGGCGGCGGCCGGCGTGCTCACCATCATTCCGGGCGCGCTGGTGATCTGGTTCGTGCGCAACTACATCGCCAAGGGTTTTGCCCTGGGGAGGGTGTGATGAAGGACGGAAG
>NZ_PXYK01000012.1 GCF_003012745.1 Kumtagia ephedrae
CTCTCGAAGATCATTGGAAAGAGGTCGGGTCATCAGATGCTGGCCTCCAATCCAGCCAGCATCTTGAATCACAATTCCGACCGAACGGGAATCCGTTCCGATTCAGTCAGGCCGTGAACCGCTCTAGGCGGGCCGCCGCACTGGGTAGGCCGGCATTCCTCGACAGCGGCGAACGCGCCTGCTAGAAGCCCGCGCACTCCACGGATTCCAGACATGGCCGAAGACATCAGACAGGCGGTGGCACGCCGCCGCACCTTTGCGATCATCGCGCACCCCGACGCCGGCAAGACCACGCTGACGGAGAAGCTGCTGCTGTTCGGCGGCGCCATCCAGCTCGCCGGCGAGGTCAAGGCCAAGAAGGACCGCATGAACACGCGCTCCGACTGGATGAAGATCGAGCGCGAGCGCGGCATCTCGGTGGTCACCTCGGTGATGACCTTCGAATATGGCGACCACGTCTTCAACCTGCTGGACACGCCCGGCCACGAGGATTTCGCCGACGACACGTATCGCACGCTGTCGGCCGTTGACAGCGCGGTCATGGTCATCGATGCCGCAAAGGGCATCGAGCCGCGCACGCTGAAGCTGTTCGAGGTCTGCCGGCTGCGCGACATCCCGATCGTCACCTTCGTCAACAAGATGGACCGCGACGCGCGCAACACCTTCGAGATCCTCGACGAGATCGAGCAGAAGCTGGCGCTCGACACAGCGCCCATCACCTGGCCGATCGGCCAGGGCAAGACCTTTTCGGGCACCTACCATCTGGCCGAGAACGCCGTGCGCAGGAGCGACGCCGAGGTCGAGCGGCAGAAGGTGAACGGCCCCGATTCCAACCGCGTCGCCGGCCTGCTGCCGGACAACGAGCGCGAGACCTTCATCGAGGAGCTGGAGCTGGCGCGCGAAGCCTGCCGGCCGTTCGAGCTGGGGGCCTTCCGCGAGGGCCACATGACACCGGTCTATTTCGGCTCGGCGCTGCGCAATTTCGGCGTGCGCGACCTGATCGAGGGGCTCGGCGCCTTCGCCCCCAGCCCGCGCGACCAGGAGGCCGACATCCGCACGGTCGAGGCGACGGAGGCCAAGATGACCTCCTTCGTCTTCAAGATCCAGGCCAACATGGACCCCAACCACCGCGACCGCATCGCCTTCGTGCGCGTCTGCTCGGGTGCGCTGGAGCGCGGCATGAAGGCCAAGCTGGTGCGCACCGGCAAGCAGATGTCGCTGACGGCGCCGCAGTTCTTCTTCGCCCGCTCGCGCATCACCGCCGACGAGGCCTATGCCGGCGACGTGGTCGGCATTCCCAATCACGGGACCCTGCGCATCGGCGACACCTTGACCGAGGGCGAGGACATCCTGTTCCGCGGCGTGCCCAACTTCGCGCCGGAGATTCTTCGCCGCGTGCGCCTAGGCGACGCCATGAAGGCGAAGAAGCTGAAGGAAGCGCTGCAGCAGATGGCCGAGGAGGGCGTGGTCCAGCTGTTCTCGCCCGAAGACGGATCGCCGGCGATCGTCGGCGTGGTCGGCGCGCTGCAGCTCGACGTGCTCAAGGAGCGGCTCAACGTCGAGTACACGCTGCCCGTCGACTTCGAGATGTCGCGCTTTTCCATCTGCCGCTGGATCTCGGCGGACGAGCGCGCCGAGCTGCAGCGCTTCATCGACGCGCATCGCGGCGACATAGCCCGCGACCTCGACGGCGACCCGGTGTTTTTGGCCCAGCACGGTTTCTCGCTCAACTACGAGGCCGAGCGCTGGAAGGCGATCCGCTTCGAGGCGGTGAAGGACTATCAGGTGCGGGAAGCGGCTTAGTGTAAAACACTGCTTGACGTCCGGCGCTGTTTTGATAGTCTGTGGCTGCGCTCGCCCAACCCGCAATCATGCACCATAGAGACCCGAGCAATGACGCTCAACAACCTCGTGGTGTTGCGTGGAAAGACGGTCGTAGATGATATTGTCCTTTCGCAGCCGCGGCTTGAAAAGGCTTCATGTGAAGGGTGATCCACGTGGGCTAAATCCACAACACGTGGCCAAGATCGAGTTGATCCTCGATATGTTAGACCATGCCCGGGCACCGGAAGATATGAACCTCGCCAAGCTCGATTTTCACAAGCTGACGGGCGAGAATCCACCGCGCTGGTCAGTTCATATAAATGGCAACTGGTGCATCACCTTCGCGTTCGACGGCGAAGACGTTGTGGCGGTCGACTACGAAGACTATCACTGATGAGCAGCAGCAAGCGAAGCCTTCGGGATCCCAACCGGCCCCCGGTTCATCCGGGGGCCATCTTGCGCGATATCGTCCTGGAAGGCGGCGTGCCGTCCAAATCCGAGTTTGCCGCTGCGCTCGGAATTTCGCGGCAGATGCTGCACGGCATCTTGACCGAAAAGCATCCGATCACCGTGGAGATGGCCGTGCGGCTGGGCCATGTGCTCGGCAACGGGCCGGGCATCTGGGTGCGCATGCAGCAAGCCCACGACCTCTGGCATGCGGAACGCAGAATCGACACCAGCAAGCTCAAGGTGCTGCATCCGGCGGTCGCCGCCGAATAGGCCCGAGCAGCCGCTCGTTTCGACGCTGTCCGTGGCTACTAGGTGCGCGAGGCGCGCTTAGCCCGTCCGTCCTGCTCCGTCACTCGACGGTGAAACTACCCGACTTGCGCAGGATGGCGCCGGCGTTGCCCCACACCTCGACCTTGAGGTCGTAACGTCCGGGCGCGGGTGCGCCGCGCTTGCCGGCAAAGGACGAATAGGCCGCCTTCGGCCGGTCCATGCGCTCGGTCATGGTCTCGGCGAACGTGGCTCCGTCCGGTCCGGTCACGACCAGGCGAATGCGGTCGCCGGCGCGCAGATTGATGAGCCAGCCCCAGCCGACGAGGTTGGGCGAAGCGGCCGTCGCCGCCGGCGGCGGACCGGAGACCGGCAGAGCCGCGTGATCGAGCGGCTCGCCCGCCAAGCCCATCGCCAGAAGCTGCGGCCGCCCGCCGCCAAGCGCCGCGGCGACATCGGCCGCGAACAGCGGCGCGGCCTGGCCGGGCTCCTTCAGGCAACCCTGCCCCGGCCGGCGGCCCGTCATCGGCTCGACCACCGTGCCGTCGCGGCGCACGGTGACGTGGACATGCGGAAAGGCCGCCATGCCCGACGCGCCGATCTCGCCGAGCTTCTGGCCGCGGTTCACCGTGTCGCCGGGCGCCACCACCAGGCTGCCCCGCCGCATGTGGCAGTACTGGACTTCCAGCCCGCCGCCATGATCGACGACCATGCCGTTGCCGCACTCCTTGTCGGCCACGGCGGCGCGATCCTGATCGGTGACCACCAGGTGATCGGGCTCGCCGTCGCGGCCGCGCAGCACGGTTCCGTCGGCCATGGCGACGACCGGCACGCCCCGCTCGACGTCGGCCATCGACAGAACGCGCAGATCGGTGCCCTCGTGGCCGTCATAGGCGGCGTTGCCGCAAAAGGGGTCGGCGATCCCGCCGCCCTCCTGCATGTCCATGAACTGCTGCACGAAGCAGTCCTTGCCGGGCGTGCAGTCGGCCGGCAGGCCGAGCTCCTGCGCGGACGCCGGGACGGCGGCGATCAAGATGGCGACCAGGCACGCAAACCGCATCGAACGCTCCCTTCCAAGCGACGGATGTGGAGCCGCATGATGCATCGGACGCCGCCGCTTGGCCAGAACCGGCCGACATGACGGATCGCCGGCGCACGCAACCCTTTCGCTTCCGCCGGATTTCTGCCACGCCAGGCGCGGACAGTCGGTTTTCGCGGGTCTTGCTGTGACAGACGGCGGAGAATCGGCAAGAAAGGCCGCGCCAGACGAAGGACGCCAATGATCGACCGCCCCGACGCCGCTCGCTTCGCCCATGTCAAGGACTGGGTGTTCGACCTCGACAACACGCTCTATCCGCACCACACCAACCTGTTCTCGCAGATCGACGTGAAGATGACCGCCTACGTCTCCGAGCTGCTCACGCTGCCGCGCGAGGAGGCGCGCACGCTGCAGAAGGAACTCTATCTGAAATACGGGACGACGCTGGCGGGCCTGATGCAGCGCCACAAGATCGATTCCGACGACTTCCTGGAGAAGGTCCACGACATCGATTATTCGTGGCTCACGCCGGACCCGGCGCTCGGCAGCGCCATCCGGGCCTTGCCGGGCCGCAAATTCATCTTCACCAACGGCAACCGCGGCCATGCCGAGCGCACCGCCCGCCAACTCGGCATCCTCGACGACTTCGACGACATCTTCGACATCGTCGCCGCCGGCTTGACACCGAAGCCGGCGCCGGAAACCTACGACCGCTTCCTGGCACTGCATCGGATCGCCGGGCCGGACGCGGTGATGTTCGAGGACCTGGCGCGCAACCTGGTCGTCCCGAAGGCGCTCGGCATGACGACGGTGCTGATCGTGCCGCGCAATTTCGAGCCGACCTTCTCCGAGATCTGGGAGCGCGACCCGGCGTTCGACGACGCTGTCGATTTCGTCACCGACGACCTGGCGGGCTTTCTGGGCGGGCTGGCCGGCAGCCGCGCATGAACCGCTTCACCTCGGTCGAGGCGCGGATCGACGGCGCCGCGCATGCCGTACTCGATCGGCTGCCGGGACAGGGACTGTCGGGCGCCCTGGTCGAGTTCGTGGTGTTCGGGCTGAAACAGGCATGGGCCTGCCTGTTCGGCGGCCTGATGCTGGCGCTGATCCTAGCCACGAAATATCTGCCGCCCGACGCGATCGGGCTGGCGCGCTACGATTTCCTCTTCCTCGCGGCCTTGACCGTTCAGGTCGCCATGCTGGCGTTCAGGCTGGAGACGCCGTCCGAGGCCAAGGTCATTCTGATCTTTCACGTGGTCGGCACCGCAATGGAAATCTTCAAGACGTCGGCAGGGTCGTGGATCTATCCGGAGGAGAGCGTCTTCCGCATCGGCGGCGTGCCGCTGTTTTCCGGCTTCATGTATGCCGCCGTCGGTTCCTACATCGCCCGCATCTCGCGCATCTTCGACATGCGCTACGCATCCTATCCGCCACCATGGGCGACGGTCTGCCTGGCGGCGGCGATCTACGTGAACTTCTTCGCGCATCATTTCGTAGCCGACCTGCGCTACGTGCTGTTCGCCGTAACGGTGCTGCTCTTCCTGCGCACCACCGTCCATTATCGTGTCTTCCGCTTCCGCCACCGCATGCCGCTGCTCGTCGGCTTCCTGCTGGTGGCGCTGTTCATCTGGTTGGCTGAGAACATCGGCACATGGTCACGTGCATGGCTCTACCCTGGGCAGCGCGACGGCTGGGCGCCTGTGTCGATCCACAAGCTCGGCGCCTGGTATCTGCTGATGATCATTTCCTTCGTGCTGGTGACACTGGTGCATCGGCCCAAGGCGGTCGAGGCTGCCGAGCGGGATCAACGGGCGTCGGATGGCCTGCCCGCGGACGCCGTCACTGAAGATCGTAGAACCGGCTGATGATCTCCCAGGCGTCGTCGGCGGTGTCGACGAAATCGATGATGTCCTGGTCGCCCGGCGAGATCGTGCCCTGCTCGGCGAGGTAGTCGAGGTCCATCGCCCGGCTCCAGAACTCCTTGCCGAACAGGATGATCGGGACCCGCTCCATGCGGCCGGTCTGGATCAGCGTCAGCGTCTCGAAGAATTCGTCGAGCGTGCCGAAACCGCCGGGAAACACCGCCACCGCCTTGGCGCGCATGACGAAATGCATCTTGCGGATGGCGAAATAGTGGAAGTTGAAGCAGAGCTCGGGGGTGACGTAGGGATTCGGCGCCTGCTCGTGCGGCAGCACGATGTTGAGCCCGATCGACGGCGCGCCGACGTCGTCGGCGCCGCGGTTGCCCGCCTCCATGACGCCCGGCCCGCCGCCGGTGACGACCACGAACTCACGATAGTAGGAGAGCGCCGAATGCTGCGAGCACAGCCGCGCGAACTTGCGCGCCTCGTCGTAGTAGACGCTGTTCTTCAGCAGATTCCTCTTCTGCGTCTCGTTCTTGGCGGCCCAGGCCTCGCCGCCCGGTTCCGGCAGGCGGGCGCCGCCGAACAGGATGACGGTCGAGCGGATGCCGCGCTCGGCCAGCGTCATCTCGGGCTTGAGCAGTTCGAGTTGAAGCCGCACGGGACGCAGTTCGCGCCGCGTCATGAAGTCCTCGTCGGTCCAGGCGAGCTTGTAGGTGGCCGCGCGCGTCTGCGGCGTATCGGGAACGCTCCTCACCCGCTCGAGGTCTTCGTCGGCATGCGACAAAGGTGTCCATCCCGTCTTTTCGTTCGGATTCATTGCGTTTCTGTCCGTTTCCTGCCGGCCCGCGCCATCGCATGGCGCAAGCGCGATTGACCCGATTCCTGTCGTGAAATAGGGTCCGCCCGCCCTTCCGACACAGTAGAAGCCTTCAACCTTAAGAGCGCGTATAGCGGAGCATGCGATGCCAAGACCAGACCTGACGAGCCTCGAAACGACGATCGAAGCCGCTTTCGAGGCCCGCGAGGGCATTTCCACCGCTACGCGCGGCGCGGTTCGTGAGGCGATCGAGACGGCGCTCGACCTGCTCGACCGCGGCGAGGTGCGGGTGGCGGAGCGGCAGGCGGACGGCGCCTGGACGGTCAATCAGTGGCTGAAGAAGGCGGTGCTGCTGTCGTTCCGGCTCAACCCGATGGAGATCATCGAGGGCGGTCCGGGCGGCTCGGCCTGGTGGGACAAGGTGCCGTCGAAATTCTCCGGCTGGAGCGCGCTCGACTTCGAGAAGGCCGGCTTCCGCGCGGTGCCGTCGGCGGTGGTGCGGCGCTCGGCCTATGTGGCGCCCGGCGCCATCCTGATGCCCTCTTTCGTCAATCTCGGGGCCTATGTCGATACCGGCACGATGGTCGACACCTGGGCCTCGGTCGGCTCCTGCGCGCAGATCGGCAAGAACGTGCATCTCTCCGGCGGCGTCGGCATCGGCGGCGTGCTGGAGCCGATGCAGGCCGGCCCGACCATCATCGAGGACAACTGCTTCATCGGCGCCCGTTCCGAAGTGGTCGAGGGCTGCATCGTGCGCGAGGGCTCGGTGCTCGGCATGGGCGTGTTCATCGGCAAGTCGACCAAGATCGTCGACCGCACGACCGGCGAGATCAGCTATGGCGAGGTGCCGGCCAATTCGGTGGTGGTCGCCGGCTCGCTGCCCGGAAAGCCGCTCCCCAACGGCGAACCGGGGCCGAGCCTCTACTGCGCCGTGATCGTCAAGCGGGTGGACGCGCAGACGCGCTCCAAGACCTCGATCAACGATCTGCTCAGGGACTGACGCGAGGTCCTGCCCGCTCGACCGTGAGGCTGCAGGCCTCGCATCGCATTCGACCAATCCGTTCCCGGCGGACGCCGCCGGGACAAACCGCAAAGTTCCCGTACCCTTGTCAGAAACAGCGAAATTCATATGGCTGTGCTTCAGCTTCTCGGGTCGGCTTGGTCGGTACCCCTACGCGCTCGCCGGCATGCTGTGCTATCTGGCAAGAATGTTCCCGGTCTACAGGATCGTCATAGCGACGGACGAGGCAACGGTTGCCTATTGGAGCAGCATCTTCATGCTGACCGCTCTCGGCTCCTTCGTCGTGCTGGTGCCGCTGGCGGCGAAACGCCTTCATGACTTCGGCAAGCCGGCGGCGCTGGCGTTCCTGGCGATCTTCCTGGATGTCCTGATGTACCTGCCGCTCTGCTTCATTCCGGGCGACAAGGGGCCGAACCGCTACGGCCAGGCCGCCAACGAGCCGAAATAATCGCCATGGGCGAGGACCGGGCCATATCCTACCGTTCGCTCGATCCCCGCCTGATCATCCAGACGACAGAACGGCTCGAGCAGCGCATCGCCGACCGTTTTCCCGATGCCGGCCTCCGCAGGGTGGCGCGGGATCTGGTCGCGCTGGCCGGCGACGTCAGTCGCGCGGCGGTCGAGCTGGAGAAGCCGATCCTGTGGCTGCGAATCCTCGTCGGCTCGGTCTTCACCGCGGGTGTTGGCGTCTTCCTGTTCGTAGGCACCATCCTGCCGCTCGAGCGCTTCGCCGGCGACACGGTGATGGAATCGGTGGAAGGCATCGAGGCGTCGCTCAACACCGTCATCCTCGCCGTGCTCGGCATCCTGGCGCTGGTGCATGCCGAGGACCGGATCAAACGCAAGCGGGTGTTCCGGCAACTGCACGAGCTGCGTTCGCTGATCCATGTCATCGACATGCACCAGCTCACCAAGGACCCGGCGGCGCTGTCGCCGCATTTCACGCCCGCCGCGCACTCGCCCGACCGGCCGATGAAGCGTGGCGACCTGCTGCGTTATCTCGACTACTGCTCGGAGATGCTGTCGATCACCGGCAAGCTCGCGGCCCTGTTCGCGCAGTCGGTCAACGACGAGGTGGTGATCGACGCGGTCAACGACATCGAAGATCTCGGCTCCAATTTGTCGCGCAAAATCTGGCAGAAGATCATGATGCTCGACGCGGAGCACAACGCGGCGAAATAAGAACGTCGGCTCAATCCAGCGTGCGGCGGAACCGCATCAGCGCCAGCCCGGCGAAGACGACGGCGAATACCGACAGCGCGGCGATCTCGGCTGCGATCTCGGCAAAGTCGGCGCCTTTCAGCATCACCGCGCGGGTGACGCGCAGGAAATGCGTCAGCGGCAGGATCTCGCCGAGCGCCTGCGCCCAGCCGGGCATGCCGCGATAGGGGAACATGAAGCCGGAGAGCAGGATCGACGGCAGGAAGAAGAAGAAGGTGAGCTGCAGCGCCTGCATCTGCGTGCGCGCCACCGTCGAGATGGTGTAGCCGAGCAGCACCAGCGCCATGACGAAGACGAAGATAGCTCCGACCAGCAGCCAGAGCGAGCCGACGAACGGCACCGAGAACAGGAGCCTTGCCGCCGCAAGCACGACCGCGACCTGCACGCCGCCCACGACGAGATAAGGCAGCACCTTGCCCAGCATGATCTCGGTGGGCGAGGCCGGCATGGCGAGCAGGTTCTCCATCGTGCCGCGCTCGGTCTCGCGGGTAAGCGCGATCGAAGTCATCATCACCAGCGTCATCTGCAGGATGACCCCGAGCAGACCGGGCACGATGTTGTATTGGGAGATGCCTTCCGGATTGTAGCGGCGGTGGACGACCACCTGTAGCTGGCCAGCGGCGTTCTCGGCGGCGACGGCCTCCATGCCCTGCTCGCGCAGCAGCGCCTGGCTGGCGACCGTGCCGAGCGTGGCGATGGCGTTGCCGGCCGCCGACGGATCGGTGGCGTCGGCCTCGATCAGGATCCGCGGGTTGTCGCCGCGATCGACGCGCCGGCGGAAGTCGGACGGGATGGTGACGACGAAGGACACCTCGCCCCTGGCCATCAGCGATTCGGCCTCGGCCTCGCTGGCGGCGACGCGGACGAAGCGGTAGTAGCCTGTGGTCTCCAGCGCCGAGACCATGGCGCGGGTGTACTGGTCCTGGCTGGTGACGACAAGGGCGGCCGGCAGCGCCTTCGGGTCATTGTTGATGGCGTAGCCGAACAGCACCAATTGCACCAGCGGAACGCCGAGCATCATGGCGAAGGTGATGCGGTCGCGTCGCATCTGGATGAACTCCTTGATCAGAAGCGCGCCGAGCCGGCCGAAGGAGAACACCGCGTTCATTGCATGTTGTCCTTCGATCCCGCCATGAACTGGATGAAGACGTCCTCCAGGCTGGTCTCGCCAGGGCGCACCGTCACGCCGTCGCGCCGGGCGATATCGGCAAGCGACTTCTTCAAAAGCTTGGCGTCGGAGCCGACCACATGCAGCGTGGCACCGAAGGGCGCGATCTGCTCGACGCCCGGCCGCCCCTCCAACTCGGCCGCGACCTCGTTCAGATGCTCGCCCTCGACGACGAACGTCGTGAGGCCGGCATTGGCGACGACCTCGTCGACCGCGCCGCTGGCCAGCATCCTGCCGTAGGAGATGTAGCTGATGCGATGGCAGCGCTCGGCCTCGTCCATGTAGTGGGTGGAGACCAGCACGGTGAGGCCGTCGCGGGCGAGCCGGTGGATCTCGTCCCAGAACTCGCGCCGCGCCTTCGGGTCGACGCCGGCGGTCGGCTCGTCGAGCAGGAGCAGCTTGGGCTTGTGCATGATGCAGGCGGCAAGCGCCAGCCGCTGCTTCCAGCCGCCCGACAGCGTGCCGGCGAGCTGGTCGCGCCGCGAGGTCAGTCCGAGCTCCTCCAGCGTGCGGCCCACATGCTCCTCGACCGGCTTCAGCCGGTAGAGCCGCGCCACGAATTCGAGGTTTTCGGCGATCGTCAGGTCTTCGTAGAAGGAGAATCGCTGGGTCATGTAGCCGACCTCGCGCTTGATCCGCAGCGCCTCGGTCCTCAGATCGTGGCCGAGCACGGAACCCTCGCCCTCGTCGGGCGTGAGCAGGCCGCAGATGATGCGGATGGTGGTTGTCTTGCCCGAGCCATTGGGGCCGAGGAAGCCGACGATCTCGCCGGTCGCGACATCCATCGAGACATGGTCGACGACGGTCTTGGTGCCAAAACGCTTGACCAGGTTGCGGACGGAGATGGCGGGGGACGTGTTCACTGTTTTCGCCTCGGAGAGGAGCGAACAGCGAATAGGGAGTAGCGAATAGGGAACAATTTCATTGACTTGATCTCCAGGCGCGTAACCCTCGCTATTCGCTATTCGCTATTCGCTATTCGCTATTCGCTAGATCCACATCGACGATCTGCCCCGGTTGCAGCATCGTCGCCCCGTCCTCGGGGCGCGCCTCGACGAGGTAGACGAGCTTCTGGCGCGTCTCGAGCGAGTAGATGACCGGCGGGGTGAATTCCGGGTCGGGCGAGACGTAGCTGACGCGCGCCGTAAGATCGTCCGGGCAGCCGTCGCAGCGCACGGACAGCCGCGAGCCGATCGCCACCGAGGAGAAGGACGCCTCGGGAATGTAGACCTTCAGCTTCACCGCGCCGTCCGGCAGCATGGAGATGACGGGTGCGGATGGGCCGGCGACGTCGCCCGGCGTGCGGATGATGTCGTCGACGCGGCCGGGCGACGGCGCGCGGATGTCGCGCTTGCCGAGCCGCCAGTTGGCCTGGTCGAGCGCCGCTTCCGCCTGCTTGACCTGGTGCTCGGCCGCCTCGATCTCCTCAGGGCGGGCCGGCAGCCGGGCGACGGACAGGTTCGCCTTCGCCTGTCCGACCTCGGCGTCGGCGGTCTCGACATTGGTCGCGGCCCGGTCGTAATCGGCCTTGGTGGCGATGCCGCGCTCCAGAAGGTCGGCGAGCCGCGCGAGCACGCGCTTGGCCTCGGTCGCCTGCGCTTCGGCCGAAACGATGGCCGCCTGCAGCACGTCGATCTCTTCCTGGCGCCTGCCCAGCCGAAGGTTGGCGAGCTGGGCGCGAGCCTGGTCGAGCGCGGCATCCGCCTGCGCGACGGCGATCTTGGCGTCGCCCTTCTCCAGCGTGGCGACGGGATTGCCGGGGCTCACCCGGTCGCCGCGGCGGACCAGGACCTCCTCGACCTCGGCGACCTCGATCGGCGCCAGGAGGACGAATTCGCCCTCGACATAGCCGACGGCCAGCGGCGGCGGCGCACCGCAGGAGGCAAGCAGCGAGGACAGCAGCGGAATGGCGCAGAGCAGGCTCATGACGGCCCGCCTTTCCGGGCAGCCAGGATCGCGTCGAGATTGGCCCTGACGACGTCGACGACCGCACCCGCCTCGCGCTCGCCGATCTCGCTCCAGCCCATGCGACGCATCACCGCCTCGCGGCCGATGCGGAAGTAGATGACCTGCCCGATCAGGGTGAAGACAGTGATCTTTGTCCGCTCGCTCTCGGCCGGCTCACCGGTCGCCTCCTCCCAGATACGGCAGAGCCGCTTGTGCGTCGGCTCGAACACGCCGGCATAGATGCGGTCGAGCGCCTCGGTCGGATGCTGCAGCTCACGCAGCAGGAACTGCACGATCTCGCCGGCCTCCGGCCGCGCCACGACGAAGCCGACCATACGCTCCACCGCCGCAGCCAACTGCCGATGCGCCGCCTCGCGGTCAAGTCCCGCCTCGATCGACTGATCCACCCGGCCGAGCACCGGCCCGGCAATCGCCTGGATGGTCTCGACGATGTGGTCCGCGGCCGCCATGCGCAGGCCGTCCTTGCCGCCGAAGTGATAGGCGATCGAGCCGATATTGGCGTTTGCCACCGCGGCGATCTCGCGCGTCGAGGTCCCGTCGAAGCCTTTCCGACCGAACAGCCTGAGCGCTGCGAGCACGAGGGCTCTGCGGGTTTGCTCGGCGGGCGAGAGCTGGGGCGTGGGTGTATTGATCATTCACATTCTTTAATCAATCGATTGATTAAAGTCAACCCACGAGCCTGCTGGCGTTGTCCGGCGCCTTCACCTTTCAGGCTGCCCGGTCCATAGTCAGGAACGGAGAGGTCGGAATGAGCCAGGCGAAAGACACGTTGCTGGACCGGTTCGGCAAATGGCTTGCCGGACGTCTGCAGGAAACCTCATCCGGCTATGAACCCTACACGCCTTCCGACGCCGAGACGTTGCGTCGTTCGCTGGAACCCGGCGACGTCCTGCTGATCGAAGGCAACCAGCGCATCTCCGCGGTCATCAAATACCTGACTCAATCGACCTGGTCGCATTCAGCGCTCTATGTCGGCGACGCGCTGCCGCAGCCGGAGGACGGGTCGGAACGGCCGCGGCTGATCGAGGTCAATCTCGGCGAGGGCTGCGTCGCCGTGCCGCTCAGCAAATACCGGACCTACAATACACGCATCTGCAGGCCGCGCGGCCTGACGCCCGACGACCGCGCGGTGGTGGTGAACTTCATGATCGAGCGGATCGGGTTGAAATACGACACCAAGAACATCCTCGACATGCTGCGCTACTTCATGCCGGCACCGCCGGTGCCGGTGCGCTGGCGGCGGCGGATGCTCGCCTTCGGGTCCGGCGACCCGACCCGCGCCATCTGCTCGACCATGATCGCCGAAGCCTACGAGCAGATCCGCTACCCGATCCTGCCCGAGATCACACGGGCACCGGGCCGCGCTTCGGCACAGTCGACCTTCTCGCGCCAGGAGATTCTGCACATCAGGCACCACTCCCTCTACACGCCACGCGATTTTGACCTTTCGCCCTACTTCCAGATCGTCAAGCCGACGTTGGAGTACGGCTTCGACTACAAGACGATCACCTGGTCCGACCGCCTGGCCGGCACGACCGGAGAGCCGGCCATCGAGCGGTGACGAAGCTCAGCCGGCGCTGCGCACGGTCTGCAGTGCCGGACGGTGGCGCACCATACGGGCGAACTGGGCCGCCGGCATGGGCGGTGACAGCAGCGATCCCTGGATCTCCTGGCATCCCAGGGCGGCAAGGGTAGTCCGCTGCTCCGGGGTTTCCACGCCTTCGGCCGCCACGCGTATGCCGAGCGCTGTGGCCAACTGCGCGATGGCCCTGACGATGGCCTCGCCAGGATCGGTCCCGCCGAGCAGCCGCACGAAGGAACGATCGATCTTCAGCTTGTCGACGCGATGCAGCCGCAGCAGGGTGAGCGACGAAGGTCCGGTGCCGAAATCGTCGAGCGCGATGCGGACCCCAGCCTCTCGCAACGCTCGAACTGCCGCCAAAGCGGCGGGGTTGCCGTCGAGCAGGAGGCCCTCGCCGATTTCGACCTGCAGGCGGTCGGGGGTAACGCCCGCCTCGGCCAGGACCGACTGGACCAGTTGTGCCGCGCCCTCCTGGCGCAGGAAGACCGGGGACAGGGCGATCGACAGCCACGGGACCTCGCTGTCCCGGGCGAAGGCGCAGGCGGCTGCCAGCATCCGTCCCGTGAGCAGGCCGATCACGCCGCGTTCCTCGGCGATGGCGATCAGCTGCGAGACAGGGAGGCCTCCATGGGCGAAATGGTCCCAGTCCAGCGTCGCCTCGGCGCCGAGCAGCGTCAACCCGTCGATGGCGAAGACGGGCTGATAGGCGAGTTCGACCGGCCTGTCGCCCTCGAGCGCCTGGCGCAAGTCGCGTTCTATGCGATGCTTGTGTTTCAGCATGTCGTCCATGCCGTCGGCGAATATCCGGAAGCAGGAGCGGCCGCTGCGCTTGGCGGCATAAAGCGCGATGTCGGCCTTGCGGAACAGTTCCCTCACGTCGATGCCGTCTTCGGGCGACAGGGCGATGCCGATGCTGGCACTGATGAAGATCTGGTCGCCCTTGACGTCGAACGGCTCGCCGAGGTCAGCAAGGATCCGCTCGCTGACCTTCTCGGCAGTCCGCTGGTCGCGGATGTCGACCAGCACGATGGCGAACTCGTCGCCGCCGACGCGCGCCACCGTGTCGATCTCACGCACGCCTTCGCCTAAGCGCTGCGCCACCTGCTTCACCAACTGGTCGCCCGCATCATGGCCGAGCGTATCGTTGACATGCTTGAAACGATCGAGATCGACACAGAGCAATGCCATCCGGCCGCGGCCGCGCTTCACCGTCGCCAAAGCCTGGCCGAGCCGGTCCTCGAATAGCGCCCGGTTCGGCAACTCGGTCAGCGTGTCGTGGAATGCCAGGTAGCGCGCGTCTTCCTCGCTCGACTGCAACTCGCGGGAGGCGCGGCGAAGCCGGCGCAGAATGAAGCTGAGGAGGGCGCCGGCGAAGACCACGCCGGCAAGCAGCGCCGGTGCGGTCTGCGTCACCACCGCCAGCCCGGGCCGGTCGGGCTTCCATGTCAGAAAACCGAGGGTCGCATTGCCGGAATTGACGAGCGGGACGCTTGCGGTGGTTTGCGGATCGATCGAGGTCAGCCTTGCCCCTTCGATCAGATAGTGCGCTGCGACCCGGCCGACCAACTCGGCATCAACGATCTGCGAGGCGACGTGCACATATTCGGTGCCAGCCTCCTGGCGCACCAGTTCCGTATCCGGCATGATCGGTTGCACGCTGACGATCGCCGGCACGGAACCGAGCCGCACGAGGTCGGTGACGCCCGGCTCCGCCGGGCGTCCCCGCATCTGCGTTCTCAGCCGCGCCACCAGCGGCATGATCGCCCCGGCCTCGCCGCCAAAGCTGGCAGGGTCGACCGTCATTCCGTCCCGCATCGCATGGACCGGCCGGTTCCGTTCGTCGAGGACGTAGACCCGGTCCTGGCCATAATAGGAATGCAGCCATTCGCCGAGATTCTCGCGCATCCACTGCTGGTCGCCGGCCTTGGCTTTCAGCACGGAATCGTTCCACAGCGTGACGCTGCGCTGCTCGCGCGCCAGTCCATCGACCTGCTCGGCGATGCCGCTGCGAGCGAAGTTGCGCTGACGCTCGATCGCCAGTCCATCCACGCGCAGCACTGCGTAGACTCCAAAGGCGACGACCAACGCCAATGACAGAGCCGCGCCGATGATCACCGGAACGGTGATCCGGGACGTCAGCGGTTCGCTCTTTTCCTGTTGCCGCATCGCCTGGCCAGCTTGACTGTCAGCGATTTTCCGCCCGGCAGGGTTAACATTGCCTTACCGAGCCTGGCTGCTGCCGCAGCCCGCCGCATGCCGTCAGGTCTGGCCGGCGTCATCGGCGCGGCGGCGGCGCAGAAACCATTGCGCAACCAGCCAGCACAACATCGCCCAGGAGGCACCGGCGCACCAGCCGGCGAGCACGTCCGAAGGCCAATGGACGCCGAGATAGACGCGGCTGGCGCCAACCAGGAACGTGGCCAGCAGGGCGATCCCGAGCAGGTAGACCTTCACCGCGCGGCGCGGCGCCACGCGCGCGGCGAGCGCGCCGAGGGTCAGGTAGGTCACGGCCGACAGCATGGCATGGCCGCTGGGGAAGCTCAGCGTATGGACCTCGGCGAGATGCGTCACGAGATCCGGGCGCGGTCGGTCGACGCCGAGCTTCAGCAGGCTGCTGAGCACCTGTCCGCCGGCGACCGCCAGGAAGACGAACAGCGCCGGCCCGCGGCGAGCGGTGATCAGCAGATAGATGATCGTGGCGGCGGTGATGAAGATCAGCACGCTGGCGCTGCCGAGCGCCGTCAGGTCCCGGACGGCCTCCGCGAACCAGGACGGGCCGATCGGGATCGAGGGATTCCCGGCCTGACGGAAGGCGAGCAGGATCGTGCTGTCGAGGGCATGCGGCTCGTTGTCGCGTGCCACGTCCATCATCTCGATGAAGCCGAACAGGCCGCCGGCGATGACGATCGCCGCAAGCAACAGCGGAAACTCGATCCTCTTGGCGATCGCCTCTACGAACGACATCCTTCGACCTGTGCTGCCGAGCTGAAGACGGCCCTCGCTCACCTAGGATGCCGGCCTCGCCGCTGCAAGCGCTTTGGCGCATCGTGTCATCAAACTGTCAGCCAAGATGCCTAGCTGTCCCGACGAGAGATCCCAAGCCATCCCTACAGCCAGAGGTCGCCAGGATGAACAGTCATCTTCCCCCACAATCCGGATTCGTCACCAGCCGGCTCGAAGAGAACGACGGGCCGGGGCGCAACCCGACCGACAACCGTACGATGGGCGACATCATCGCCGCGCGCTTCTCGCGCCGCGGCTTCCTGCGCGGCTCGCTCGCCGTCACGGCGATCGCCGCGACGGTCAGCCCGATCGCGCTGATCACCGCCGACAACGCACGCGCCGCCGGCGCCTCCGCGTTCAACTTCGACGAGGTCGAGGCGGGCGTCGACGAAACCCATCACGTGGCGGCCGGCTACGATGCCGACGTGCTGCTGCGCTGGGGCGACGCGCTCTTCGCCGATTCGCCGGAGTTCGACCCCGCAGCCCAGACGGCGGCCGCCCAGGCCAGGCAGTTCGGCTACAACAACGACTATGTCGGCTACATCCCGATCGACGGCTCGGCGGAGCACGGGCTGCTGGTAGTCAACCACGAATACACCAATCCGCACCTGATGTTCCCCGGCGTCGTCCAGATCGTGGAGAAGGACGGCAAGAAGACGATCGAGGTCGCGCCGCTCAGCAAGGAGCAGATCGACATCGAGATGGCCGCGCATGGCGGTACTGTCGTCGAGATTCGCAAGGAGGGCGGAAAGTGGCAGGTCGTGCGCGACGGCAAGCTCAACCGCCGCATCACCGCGACCACCGAGATGCAGCTCACCGGCCCGGCCGCCGGCCATGACCGCCTGAAGACCAGCGCCGACCAGAGCGGCATCAAGGTGTTCGGCACCGTCAACAACTGCGCCGGCGGCGTGACCCCGTGGGGCACCTACATCATGGCCGAGGAGAATATCCACGGCTACTTCTCCGGCGAACTGCCGGAGGGTCACCGCGAGGCCGACAACCACAAGCGCATGGGCGTGCCGGAAGGCGCCTATGAATGGGCTGCCTTCGACAGCCGCTTCGACATCTCCAAGGAGCCCAACGAGCCCAACCGCTTCGGCTGGATCGTCGAGGTCGACGTGAACGATCCGAACTCGGTGCCGAAGAAGCGCACGGCGCTCGGCCGCTTCAAGCACGAAGGCGCCGAGTCGATCGTGGCAAAGGATGGCCGCGTCGTCTTCTATCTCGGCGACGACGAGCGCTTCGACTACGTCTACAAGTTCGTCACCGCGGGCACCTACAATCCGGATGACCGTGCCGCCAATCTCGACCTGCTCGACCAGGGCACGCTCTATGTCGCGAAATTCGCCGAGGACGGCAGCTTCGAATGGCTGCCGCTGGTGCACGGCCAGGGTCCGCTGACCGCGGAGAACGGCTTCGCCAGCCAGGCCGACGTGCTGATCGAGACGCGCCGCGCCGGCGACCTGCTCGAGGCCACGCCGATGGACCGGCCGGAGGATATCCAACCGAACGGGACCAACGGCAAGGTCTACGTCATGCTGACCAACAACACCAAGCGCGAGGAAGAAGGCGTCGACGGCGTCAATCCGCGCGCCAAGAACGCCTTCGGCCATATCGTCGAGCTGATCGAGGACGGCAATGACTTCGCCGCGACCAAGGGCCGCTGGGAAATCCTGCTGAAATGCGGCGACCCCTCGGTCGCCGAGGTCGGCGCCTCCTTCTCGACCGCGACGACGGCAAACGGCTGGTTCGGCATGCCCGACAATTGCGCCGTCGACGCGGCCGGGCGCCTGTGGGTGTCGACCGACGGCAACAGCCCGAAGGCCACCGGCCGCACCGACGGCCTGTGGGCCGTCGACACCGAAGGCGAGGCGCGCGCCACCTCGAAGCTGTTCTACCGCGTGCCGGTGGGCGCCGAGATGTGCGGCCCGCTGTTCACGCCGGACGACCAGACCGCGTTCGTCGCCGTGCAGCACCCGGGCGACGGCGGCGACGACTGGGAAGGCTTCGGCCGCCCCTCCTATTATGAGGACCTGTCGACCCGCTGGCCCGACTTCAAGCCGGACATGCCGGTGCGTCCGGCGGTCGTCGCCATCACCAGGCAGGGCGGCGGCAAGATCGGCGTCTGAACCTGCCTGACGCATCCTCCCGCGGGCGCCGGCCGATCCGGCGCCCGACCTATTTTCCGAAGGCGGGTCCGAGCGTGATCAGGGCCACCGCGACGATGGCGAGCACGATGCCGGCACTCTGCAGCATCGTCAGATGCTCGCCGAACCAGGCCAGTGCGATCACGTTGACGGCGACGAGCTGGATCACCGCCGACAGGCTGAATGCGGAAGCCATGCCGAACTCCCGCACCAGCCGCAGCATGATCAGGTTGCCGGCCGAATAGAGCAGCAGCGTCAGCACCAGCTTGCCGAGACCGGGCGCCAGCGCCCAGGATTTCGCCACGGTGGCGGCAACAAGGAAGACCGCCGTCGAAGCGGCGAGCTGCAAGAATCCGGACAAGGTCACCTGGTCAATCCCCGTTGTCCCGGAGCACCACGGCCGCGGGATCGTGCGATCTCTCGGACATGCCTCCTGCCGCGTCAAGGGACCGGCGGGACCCGCTTCACTGGGCCAGAGGCTCGCCATGACGCCCCGCTTTGCTCCGCCTCCATGCGGCGTTAAGACAGGAGGAAACGCGACAGGAGGCCGGCATGGCGGAAACGAAGGTGGCGATCATCACGGCGGGCGGCAGCGGCATGGGCGCGGACGCGGCGCGCAAGCTTGCCCAGGATGGCTTCAAGGTGGCGATCCTTTCCTCCTCCGGGAAAGGCGCGGCGCTCGCCGAGAGGCTCGGCGGCGTCGGCGTCACCGGCTCCAACCGCTCCAACGACGACCTGAAGCGCCTGGTCGATGCCGCCTTCGACCGCTGGGGGCGCATCGACGCGGCGGTCAACAGCGCCGCGCACGGGCCGCGCGCGCCGGTGCTGGAGCTCACCGACGAGGACTGGCATACGGGCATGGAGACCTACTTCCTCAATGCCGTTCGTGTCGCCCGCCTGGTGACGCCGATCATGCAGGCGCAGAAGTCCGGCTCGATCGTCAACATCTCGACCTATGCCGCCTTCGAACCGGAGGCGCTGTTTCCCACCTCCGGCGTTTTCCGTTCCGGGCTCGCCGCCTTCACCAAGCTGTTCGCCGACAAATATGCCGCCGACAACGTGCGGATGAACAACGTGCTGCCGGGTTTCATCGACAGCCTGCCGGAAACCGGCGAGCGGCGCGAGCGCATCCCGATGGGTCGCTATGGCCGGGTCGAGGAGGTGTCGGACCTGATCGCCTTCCTCGCCGGCGACAAGTCGAGCTACATCACCGGGCAGAACATCCGCATCGACGGCGGCATCACGCGTTCCGTGTAGCGGCGATCGTGGCCTAATCGGCCGCGGTTGCCGCTCCGATCCGGGACTGTATAGTCGGTCTCGCGCGGGATCGCCGTCGCGCCCTCGAGACATGGCCGGGACGGCCGCCAAAAGGACTACCGATGGCATGGTTCCTGTTGTTCGTCGCCGGCCTGTTCGAAGTCGGCTGGGCGATCGGCCTCAAATACACCGACGGGTTCACCAGGCTCGTGCCCACGCTCCTCACCGGCGCCAGCATGGTGGTCAGCCTCGGCCTGCTCGGGCTGGCGCTGAAGGAATTGCCGGTCGGCACCGCCTATGCGGTCTGGACCGGCATCGGCACGGTCGGCACCGCGCTGCTCGGCATCTGGCTGCTCGGCGAGCCGGCGACGGTGCTGCGCCTGGTCTGCATCGGCCTGATCGTCTCCGGCATCGTCGGGCTCAAGCTGGTCGCCTGAGTCCGCCCGGGCCACCTCACTCCCCTCGACCGGCGAAGCATCTCACCGCCCTTCGGGTCGCCGACAGCAACGCCAAAAAGGCCGGGGTGCATAGGCATCCCGGCCTGATTTCGAGAGGTAGGATCGATCAGCCGCGGCCGCCGCGCTTGCGCGCCTTGCGAGCCGCATAGCGGGCATCGCGCTTGGCCTTGCGCTCCGCTTCCTCGGAGAGTTCTTGCGCGATGCGCTCGTTCTCTTCCTGCTCGCGGATTTTCGCCTCGACGGCCAGCCGCTCTTCCTCGATCCTGCGCCGTTCGGCCTCTTCGGCCTCGCGGCGGTTCCGCTCGGCGGCCTCGATCGCCTCGCGCTCCTTGCGCTGCTTTTCCTTCTCGGCGGCCCGCTTCTCGCGCGCCTCGATGATCGCTTGTCTCTCCGCCCTGCGGGCGAGCACCTGCGGATCGTCCTCCGCCGGCCGTGTCTTGAACCGTTCGAGCAATGCTCTCTTCGCCTCGTTCGCCGCGCTGCGGCGTTCGAAGATGTCTTTTTCCCTGTAGAGTGCCAAGTTTCGCCTTCGGTATGATCAGTCGATACGCGCCGTACATACGCACGATCGCCGCGAGATCAAGCGCCAAATCGGTATGCCAGCCATGAAAGTCGGCACTGTTGCCGCGACGAAACGGCCCAGGGCCGTTTCGGGCTATCCGGCGCGGCCAAGCGCTACGGCCGACCCCGTGAACGGCAGCACCAGCTTATAAGCCGGCGGCGGCGCGATCGGAGTGGCCGCGGCTGTGCCGAACTGCGTGACGCCCCGGCCGACATGCTGCCCGAGGTCGTGGCGGCCGCCGCCGAAATCGAACGAGGTACTGGCGACCAGACGGGCCGAGAACACGTTGGTGCCGATCAGCGGAGCCGACACTGCACCTATGGACACGGCGACCGTCGTGCCGACCGCCAGGCTGGTGCGGCGGAAGGTGGCGATGCACTCGCCCTGCGCAAAGGAGGCCGGATCGTCGAAGGTTCCGGCCGGCTGGCGCTGCAGGTAGAGCGAGAACTCCCCGATCGGATCGAGGCCGAGCGACAGTGCGCCATTCCTGATTTCCCGGGCCTTGAACGGCCTGGCGGCGAAGGTGAAATGCGCTGTCTTCTCGCCGGGATCGCCGTCGAACAGAGGCACGTCCGGGAACGGCAGGTGCAGGAAATAGCCGTAGTCGGCGAGCGTACCGTCCCCCGCCTGGTAGAAGCGGCCGGTGGCGTACCAGGCGAGTTCGGCGGGAAACAGGGCAGTCATCGGTGCTCCTTCGATGGCGGCGGCGGGCTGCCGGTCAGTCGTTGGCCGGACGACCGGGATTGGCGCCGTCCGGGACTCTCCGAATATCTCTCGCAGACTCTTCGGTCTCGTTAATCACCGAGACCTTTGCCTCCGACTCGTCCACCCTTGCAATCCAGCCCCAAATCCCCGATATGAGCGTCGGGAGGTTGGTGGTGGACGCGCCACTCGCCAACCGGGTCAGGTCCGGAAGGAAGCAGCCCTAACGAGCACGGAACGGGTCATTGTTCCAGCCTCCCACCTCCGCAAAGCCTGCGCCTCGGCCGTCACGGCGTTGACGGAGCATTGCCGCGCGGGCGAAACTCGCTAGCATTCGAACCGGCCGCCCCGGCGGCCAGCGGAGGCCAACCCCCGGATGAGCGACGCAGGAAATCAGCAGACGGGAAAAGCCGGCGCCTATCGCGTGCTGGCCAGAAAATACCGTCCGGCCGACTTTTCCGCGCTGATCGGCCAGGAGCCGATGGTGCGCACGCTCACCAACGCGTTCTCGAGCGGCCGCATCGCCCAGGCCTGGATGCTGACCGGCGTGCGCGGCGTCGGCAAGACGACTACTGCCCGCATCCTCGCACGCGCCCTCAACTACAAGACCGATTCGATCGACCAGCCGTCCGTCGACCTGACCACGCCCGGCCAGCACTGCCAGGCGATCATGGAGGGCCGGCATGTCGACGTGATCGAGATGGACGCCGCCTCCCACACCGGCATCGACGACATCCGCGAGATCATCGAGCAGGTGCGCTACGCGCCGGTCTCGGCCCGCTACAAGGTCTACATCATCGACGAGGTGCACATGCTGTCGACGCAGGCCTTCAACGGCCTGCTGAAGACGCTTGAAGAGCCGCCGCCGCACGTCAAGTTCATCTTCGCCACAACAGAAATCCGCAAGGTGCCGATCACGGTGCTGTCGCGCTGCCAGCGTTTCGACCTGCGCCGCGTCGGGGCCGAAACGCTCGTCTCGCATCTCGGAAAGATCGCCGGGCTCGAAGCGATCGAGGTCGAGGATGCGGCGCTCGCCATGATCGCGCGCGCCGCCGAGGGCTCGGTGCGCGATTCGCTGTCGATCTTCGACCAGGCGATCGCCCACAGCGCCGGCCCGGTAACGGCCGAGACCGTGCGCGGCATGCTGGGGCTGGCCGACCGTGCCCGCGTCATCGACCTGTTCGAGCAGGTTATGAAGGGCGACATGGCGGCGGCGCTGGCCGAGTTCCGGGCGCAGTACGACACCGGCGCCGACCCGGCCACGGTGCTGACCGACCTCGCCGACTTCACCCATTTCGTCACGCGGCTGCGCTACGTGCCGGCGGCGGCCGGCGACGCCTCGCTGACGGAGGACGAACGCACGCGCGGCTCCACCTTCGCCGAGACGCTGTCGATCAAGGTGCTGTCGCGCGCCTGGCAGATGCTGCTCAAGGGCATTTCCGAGGTGCAGTCCTCCAGCCGTCCCGTCGCGGCCGCCGAGATGGTGCTGATCCGGCTGGCGCATGCGGCCGACCTGCCGACGCTCGACGAGGCGATGAAGACACTTGACGGCGCCGGCGTTCCGTCTGGCGGGAATGGCGCCGCAGCGCCGCGGGCGCCTGCTTCAACGGCGCCGATAGCGTCGGCTTCTGCAGGAGCGCCGCTGGCCTACCAGGCTCCCGCTCCCGCCCCGGCCCGCATGGCGCAATCCGCCAACGGCGGCCCGGTGGCGCGGCTGGTCGAGCGCGAAATGCCCGCAGTGGAGATGCAGCCTGCCCCGATCCCCGAAGCGAAGCCGGAGCCGGTTGCCGACGCCGTGCCGGTGCGCTCGCTGGCCGACATAGCGGGGCTTGCCGATGCCAATCGCGACATGGCCTTCAAGGTGCTGCTGAAGCGTTGCGTGCGGCCTGTGCGCATCGAGCCGGGCCGGCTGGAGATCGCGCTGACGCCCGAGGCGCCGAAGACGCTGCCGACCGATCTCAGCACCAGGCTGAAGAGCTGGACCGGGCGCAACTGGCTGGTGTCGCTGTCGCGCGAGGAGGGCGGCCCGACGCTGGCACAGCAGGAAGCGTCGCGCCGCGAGACCGCTATCCTCGACGCCAGCCAGGACCCGGCAGTCGCGGCGATCCTCGCACGCTTTCCCGGCGCGAAGGTGATCGATGTCCGCATTCCCGACGCGGCCGAGCTGCCCGGCGCCGATGCCGAGGCGGACGAGATTTCCCCCGATCCGTCGCTCGACGACGACGACAACTGAAGAGGACCCAGTCATGAAGGATCTGCTCGGCCTGATGGGCAAGGCGAAGGAGATGCAGGCGAAATTCCAGGCCATGCAGGAGGAGATCGCCCTGATGGAGGCGACCGGCCAGGCCGGCGGCGGCCTCGTCCAGGTCACCATCACCGGCAAGTTCGAGATGAAGACGCTGAAGATCGATCCCTCTCTGTTCAAGGAGGACGACGTCGAGATTCTCGAGGACCTCATTCTCGCCGCCCACAACGACGCCAAGACAAAGGTCGAGGCGGCGATGAAGGACAAGACGGCCGCGCTGACCGCCGGCCTGCCGCTGCCTCCCGGTTTCAAGATGCCGTTCTGAACGGTAGACCGACGGGGTCGACAGTGGTTCGGCCCGCCGTTGTCGCGCAGCGCGATAGCCCCGCGGCCGTCCTCCGGCCGTGCGTGATCGCGTGCCGCCCCGAATCGTCCGCTGATTCGTGCAGATGTTACCGTCGCGCCTGGCGGCGGCTTCGCAACGGCTTTCCGGCGTTTGCGGTTAATTTTATTTAAACACATGGAATTTAAGGACAAAATCGACAGTTGAACAGGCCCGGCGACATTGCACGGAGCCGCCTGCCGCGATTTGGTAACGCAAAAGTCATCATTTCGCCGAAAACCTGCACAGTGTTGTCATTAGTACACACAGCCGCCGGAGCGATGATGAGGGCATATCCGTGAGCGCGCGCAGGCGCGTGGCGGCCGTTGTAACGGTTGCGCTTCTTCCCCTGATGGTTTCCGCATGCAGCCAGACCGCCGACCTGACGGACGGCGTGCGGTCCATGGTCATGCCGGCCGGCCACCACGGCTACTCAGCCCGCGAGAAGGAATGCCTGATGCGGGCGATGTTCTTCGAATCGAACCGGTCGAGCCGCGACGGCCTGATCGCCGTCGGCACGGTGGTGATGAACCGTGTCCGCTCCGGCAAATGGGGCGACACGATATGCGGCGTGGTCGGCGCGCCGAGGCAGTTCGCGCCAGGCGTGCTGACGCGCAAGATGAACTCCAAGGCTCTGCCGGACGTCGAGGCCGCCGCCGACGCCGTGCTCAAGGGCGAGCGTAATCCCAAGGTGAAGAACTCCATGTTCTTCCACACCGCGGGCCTGAAGTTCCCCTACAAGAACATGCACTATACCGTGGTCGCCGGCGGCAACGCCTTCTACGAGAAGCGCAACCGCAACGGCGACCCGGTGGTGCTGCCGCCGGAGAAGCGTATGGCCCAGCCGGTGGTGATGATGGCAAGCGCGGACACCAAGCCGCGCCTGCAGGCCCGGCCTGCCATCAGCGGCCGCGCCGACGACAAGCCGACCATGGTCGCCATGGCCCGTCCGGCAATCAGCGGACGGGCGGACGGCGCTCAGGCCGCTGCGATCCGCAAGCCGGCCGATCGCGCGGCGCCGACGGAAGAGACCACCGCCGTCGCAATGGCGATGGACGGCCCGTCGCCGTCCGGGCCGTCGCCCAATGCCGCGCCGTTCCCGGAGGCGCCGGCGCAAGCCGCCTTGCCGGCGACGACGGAGGCGAAGCCGACGCCGAACGTCGTGATGGCGACGGCACGCGCCGACGGCTGGACAACCGGCGCACCGGCCCTGCCGGCGAGCGCCCCGGCGCCGGCATCCGCCCCGGCGCCGGCATCCGGGCCGGCTATGTCCTTCGACGTCGATCCCAACGACGCCGACGCCATCGGCGCGATCATAGCCGGTCAGGAGCGGCCGGCGATGGGATACAACTGAGGGCCGCGCGGACTCCTTGCGATAGGGCACCCGGCGACGCCTGCGGTGTGACTTGCCGGGTCATCCCGCCGGCCCATTGAGCTGTCCGGGTTTTCCGGCGACGGGCTTTGCTCTAAATCCTCCTCCATGTCCAAGCGAATCGCCGGTCCCGAGATCGAACGCCTGATCCAGCTCCTGGCCAAGGTGCCGGGGCTCGGCCCGCGTTCGGCCCGCCGTGCCGCGCTGCATCTGATCAAGAAGAAGGAGCAGCTGCTGGCGCCGCTCGCCGGCGCCATGGCCGACGCGGTGGACAAGGTCCGCGTCTGCTCGACCTGCGGCAATGTCGACACCGTCGACCCGTGCATGATCTGCACCGACCCGCGCCGCGACGGCGCCACCATCGTCGTGGTCGAGGACGTCTCCGACCTGTGGGCGCTGGAGCGCGCCGCCGCCCTCAATGCGCGTTATCACGTGCTCGGCGGCACGCTGTCGCCGCTCGACGGCATCGGCCCCGACCAGCTCAACATCAAGGGGCTGGTCGCCCGCGTCGCCGAGGGCGGCGTCTCCGAGATCATCCTGGCGGTCAACGCCACGGTCGAGGGGCAGACCACCGCGCACTATCTCACCGACCAGCTTTCCGGCTTCGGCGTCAAGGTCACCCGGCTGGCGCATGGCGTGCCGGTCGGCGGCGAGCTCGACTATCTCGACGAGGGCACGCTGGCGGCGGCGCTCAAATCTCGGACCGCGTTTTGACGCAAAGGCTTTGTAGACGGCAGCAATGATTCGCGCTCTACGTTGCCCCCCTTTGTCCTGCCGGACATCTCCCCCACAAGGGGGGAGATCGGCCGGCCGCCTTGCTTTCGCAAATCGTCGACGTTGCAGGAAGTGCGGCGAGGCCGAAGCTTCCAATCTCCCCCCTTGTGGGGGAGATGTCCGGCAGGACAGAGGGGGGCAGCGTAGAGCGCGAATCTTCGCCGCGATGGCAATGCTTCTAGTCTTGCCGATTGCCCTGCTTTCAGCCCCTGCCTCCGCCGCCAAGATCGACGACCAGTTCCGCGCCTGGCTGGCGCAGGATCTGTGGCCGGCCGCACAGGCCAGCGGCGTCTCGAAACAGACCTTCGACGCCGCCTTTGCCGGCGTCTCCCCGAACCTCAAGCTGCCGGATCTTGTCCTGCCCGGCCAGAAGCCGACCACGCCGAAGAAGCAGCATCAGGCCGAGTTCGGCTCACCCGGCAGCTATTTCGCCGAGAAGACGATCGGCGCCGTCACCTCCGGCGGCCGGGCGCGGGCAGGCCGCCATGCCAGGACGCTCGCCGCCGTGGAGAAGCGCTACGGCGTGCCGGGCGAGGTCGTGCTGGCGATCTGGGGTCGCGAATCCGGCTTCGGCGCGGCGAAGATGCCCTATGACGCTTTCGAGGTGCTGGGCACGAAGGCCTTCCTGGCGACGCGCAAGGAGATGTTTCGCAAGGAGGTGCTCGCCGCCCTCGTCATGGTCGAGCGCGGCCTGGTGGCGCGCGACCAGATGAAATCCTCCTGGGCCGGCGCGCTCGGCCAGCCGCAGTTCCTGCCTTCCTCCTTCCTCGACCACGCCGTCGATTTCGACGGCGACGGCCGCGCCGACATCTGGAACTCGGTGCCGGACACGCTCGCGTCGATCGCCAACTATCTCGTCCATTACGGATGGGTGCCTGGTCGCGACTGGGGATTCGAGGTGACGGTGCCGGCGAGCGTCTCCTGCGCGCTGGAAGGTCCCGACCAGGGCCGCGGCATCGCCCAATGGGCGGCAATGGGGATTGTCCGGGTCACCGGAAAGCCGTTCCCCGCCCGAGAGGCAAAAGCGGAAGGTTTTCTGCTGATGCCGGCCGGCCGCAGCGGCCCGGCCTTCATCGTCACGCCGAATTTTTATGTGCTGAAGAAGTACAACGAAAGTGACCTCTATGCGTTGTTCATCGGCCACGGCGCCGATCGCATCGCGCATGGCGACCGGACCTTCGCCGGGAGCTGGGGCAGGGTCGGCGGCCTCTACCGCTCGGACATCGCCTCGCTGCAGCGGGCGCTGGAGGCGGAGGGCTACGACGTAGGCGGCGCCGACGGCCTGCCCGGCTTCAAGACGCGGCGCTCGATCGGGGCTTGGCAGGAGAAGAACGGCAACGCCGCCACCTGCTTTCCCGACCGGCCGATCGTGGAGGCGCTGCGGTAGCGCGGAGCGAATGCCTGATGAAATCGTTCATCCGGCCCTGACTTTCGTGTTTGATCGCATGGTTTTTCTCCGGGAATGCCGCACTTTTCGGGACCATGCGTGCACCTTTTGGCATCATTCGCAGGGATCATGTCATGGTGAACAGGCATGCGGCAAGGCTGCGGCGCCTGCTCGACGGTTCCGAAAGGCCGCCTCGCTGGCCGGCGGGCGTCTCGGTGCGGACCTTGCGCGACACCGCCGACGCCAAGGCCATGCACGGCCTGCTCATCCGCATCTATGGCGAGGATGACGCGGACGTCTTTCCCTCTTTCGAGGACTGGTGGGGACGGGTATCGGGCGACCCGGAGTTCTCCGCCGAGCTGTGCTTCCTGGCATCCGACACGACGGGCCGGCTCGCCGGTTTGGCGCATTGCTGGACCAGCGCCTTTCTCAAGGATCTGGCGGTGCGGCCGGACATGCGCCGCCGCGGGATCGGCGCGGCGCTGCTCGACCACTGCTTCGCCGTGTTCCGAGCGCGCGGCGCCGCTCGTCTCGACCTCAAGGTCGAGCTCGACAACGCGGCAGGGTTGAGGCTCTACGAACGCGCCGGCATGGTGCGCGTGCCGTGGGAGGGATGAACGGCTGCAAAACCGGCGCTGCTCAGGCCGCCTTTGCCAGCTCCCGGTGCGCCTCGGCAAGGATCTCGAAAGAGCGCTTGCGCGCCGCGTGGTCGAATATCTGCGCCGTCACCATCAGTTCGTCCGCGCCGGTGCGGCGGATGAAGGCGTCCAACCCCGCCCGCACGGTCTCAGGCCCGCCGACGACGGCACAGGAAAGGGCACTGTCGAGCATGGCGCGCGCCGCGGGGTCGAGCGTCTCGACATAATTCTCGATCGGCGGCGGCAGCTTTCCGGGACGGCCGGTGCGCAGATTGACGAAAGCCTGCTGCAGCGAAGAGAACAGCAACGTGGCCTCCGCGTCGGTTTCGGCGGCGAAGACGTTGAGCCCGAGCATGAGATGCGGCTTGTCGAGGCTCTCGGAGGGCTGGAAGCGCGAGCGGTAGATGTCGATGGCATGCTCCATCTCGGCCGGCGCGAAATGCGAGGCGAAGGCGTAGGGCAGGCCGAGTATGGCCGCGAGCTGCGCGCCATAGGTGCTCGACCCCAGCATCCACACCTCGACGGTCTCACCCTCGCCCGGCACCGCGCGTACCCGCTGGTTCGGTCCGGCAGGCGCGAAATAGGCCATCAGCTCGACCACGTCGTTGGGAAAGCCATCGACGCCCGCTTCCAGGTTGCGGCGCAGCGCCCGCGCCGTCGCCATGTCGGTGCCCGGAGCCCGCCCCAGGCCGAGGTCGACGCGGCCGGGAAAAAGCGCCGACAGCGTCCCGAACTGCTCGGCGATCACCAGCGGCGCATGGTTGGGCAGCATGATGCCGCCGGAGCCGACGCGGATCGTCTTCGTGCCGGCCGCCACGTGACCGATCACCACCGCGGTCGCGGCGCTGGCGATGCCAGGCATGTTGTGATGTTCGGCCAGCCAGTAGCGCCTGTAGCCCAGACCTTCGGCGTGACGCGCCAGGTCGAGCGTGTTGGCGAGCGACTGCGAGACGCCACTGCCCTCCGGCACGGGTGCGAGATCGAGGACGGAGAGGTCTGTCATCATGTCGGTTCCCGGTTGCCGCCTCGATATAGGAGCGCAGCGGGCGCCGCGCAAAGGCTGGATCAATGGTCCGGCGACACGCCCGCCGATCAGCGGGGAAAGGCTTCCGGCACCGCTTTTGCGGAACTTTCAGCGTCCGCCGGTGCCGTGTCGTCGACCGACTGTTGCGCCGACAGAAAATTCCCGACATGCCGCAGGCTGTCGAAATTGTCGCAGAAGACCTTGACGACGACCAGGATGGGCACGGCGATCAGCGCGCCGACGAATCCCCACAGCCAGGACCAGAAGGCGACCGCGATCAGGATCGACACGGCGTTGATCTCGAGGCGCCGCCCGAGCACGAGGGGACTGACCAGCTGGCCCTCGACGATATTGCAGAGCAGCACGAACGCAGGTGCCAGCAGCGCGTAGGGCAGGCTGTCGAAGGTGATGATGGAGATCGCGGCCACGAGCAGGACGGTGGCGGCCGCGCCGATATAGGGGAGGAAGTTGAGGAGCATCGCCGCCACCCCCCATACCAGCGGGGTCGGCATGCCGACCCACCACATGCCGAGGCCGACCGCCGCGCCCAGCCCGATGTTGATGATGGTGACGGTAAGCAGGTAGTGCGAGATTTCGCGTTCGACATCGTAGACCACCCGCAGCGCCCGCTTCTTTTCGCTCATGCGGGCGAAGGACTGGACGATCTTCTCGTAAAACAGCGTGCCCGAGGCGAGCAGGAACAGCGACAGCACGAAGGTGAGCGCGATCGTCGTGCCGGCCGCCATCAGGTTGCCTGCCGCCTGCGAGACGAGTCCGGCCTGCGCCACCACCACCTTCTGCACGCCGGGCTCGTGTGCGGTGTCGGTCGCCTGCTCGACCTGGCTGAAGAACCGGAGAATCTGCTCGAACGGACTGCGCAGCTCCGCCAGCCGCTCGCTGAGCCGCCGGCCGATCGCCGGCGCGTCGTTGATCAGCGCGACCACCGGTCCGCTGAGGACGAAGCCGATGACCGCCAAGACCATGACCGAGAGCAGCACTAGCAAGGTGGCCGAGACATAGGCCGGCACGCCGTGCTTGCGCAGAAGCCGCACGATCGGCGTCAGCATCAGCGCAAGCAGGAATGCCAGCACCACCGGAAGGAAGAAGTCGCGGGCGAGATAGAGGGCGCCGACGAGAGCGATCAGGAAGATGCCGATCAGCAGCGAGCGCATCAGCCGCGTATCCGCCTGGGTGCGCGACGGCAGGTCCTCGCCGGACACCTCATCCTGAACTGACATGGTGAAGGCCCTCACATGTCCCCGGGCGATGGCCTCGGGGACGATCACCGTCCAGAACGCGGCGGAGGCTCGGGAAGTTCCGTTAGCCGGCGGCGGGGGCCGTCCCGATCTCCTTGCGCACCAGCGGAGCCACCCTGGTGCCGAACAGCTCTATCGCCTTCATCAGTTTGTCGTGCGGCATCAGGCCGATCGCCATCTGCAGCAGAAAGCGGTCGTTGCGGAAGATCCTGTGCATGGCGACGATCTTCTCGGCGACGGTCTCCGGGTCGCCGACGAACAACGCGCCGCGCGGGCCGCGCGCCTGGTCGAAATGGGCGCGGCTGGTCGGACCCCAGCCGCGCTCGCGGCCGATGCGGTTCATCACCTCGGCTTGCGGCAGGTAGAAGTCGTCGGCCGCCTGCGCGGTGGTCTCGCCGACGAAACCATGGACGTTTAGGCTGGTGGCGAGCGTGCTCGGGTCGTGTCCGCCCTGCGCGGCGGCTCGCCGGTAGAGCTCGAACAGCGGCGCGAAGCGCGCCGGCTCGCCGCCTATGATGGCGAGCGCCAGCGGAAGGCCGAGTTTGCCGGCCCGGGCGACCGAATTCGGCGTGCCGCCGACGGCGATCCAGATCGGCAGCCTGTCCTGATGCGGCCGCGGATAGACTCCGCGGTCATGGATGGGCGCCCTCAGCCGGCCCGACCAGGTGATTCGCTCGCTGTCGCGCAGCTTCAGCAGAAGGTCGAGCTTCTCGGCGAACAGCTCGTCGTAGTCGCCGAGGTCGTAGCCGAACAGCGGGAAGGATTCGATGAAGGAACCGCGACCCGCCATGATCTCGGCGCGTCCGCCTGAAATCAGGTCGAGCGTGGCGAATTGCTGGAAGACCCGGACAGGATCGTCGGACGACAGCACGCTGACCGCGCTGGTGAGCCGGATCCGCCTGGTGCGTTCCGCCGCGGCTGCGAGCGCGACGGCGGGCGCCGAGGCGAGATAGTCCGGCCGGTGATGCTCGCCGAGGCCGAACACGTCGAGACCGACCTGGTCGGCCAGCTCGATCTCCTCGATCAGGTTGCGCATGCGCTGATGCGGCGAGATGGTACGGCTCTCCGGATCGGGATCGAGGTCGGCGAAGGTGTAGAGGCCGATTTCCATGATTCTGCGGCTCGCACGGTCGGACAAATTCACCGACAAGTAGTTGTCCGCGAGCTTTCCCGCCAGCCCCCGAGCGGTGAACGGTGCATCTGCTGGAGCTAGGACGGCCAGGATACGCTTATGCCATTCTGGCTTTTGCCGCCCTCGATACCGCTCACGATCGGACGCATCGTTGCTATGTCGGCCGCGGCGCAGCTGTGATCGAAGCCCCAGACGGGGATCGTCGCCGAATTCGCCACGCATTGCGCATAGCGGTTGCCCGATTCACAGCCGAGAAGGATGATCTTGGTCGTCCTGGGGGCTCTGCCGATGAATTTCCAGAACAAGTCGCCATAAGGGCATAACTGACGCCCTGTTCCATTGGTGTGCCAAGGCTGCCGGTAGCGCCAGTCGGCGTTTTCAGTCTCGCGGCTCGCTTTGTCGATCGGGGTGAGGTAGGACATGATAGGGCCGTCCAGTTCGCCGACATGCGAAACGGTCAGCACGCAGGTGGCGACGAACAAGAATTCCAGGAATGATCCCGAGCCTCCATTCGGAGCCGCTGAGACAGGAAGCATATCGATGTAGTGGAAGTCCCTCGACTGATTGGCGAATACGCATTTGTAAACGATCCCGTTGCCGCCGTAGACATTTTTCACCAAATCTTCGCCGACGCGCTCGAAATTCTTCTGATCAGGCCCGTCTCCAGGCACTATCACGGCTGCTGGCATCATTGCCTCCCGGGATATCTACAGAAGAATATTACAGACCGGCCAAAATTGAAACGTTCTGTTACTTTTTTTGTAGGGAGCTCTTCTCGATCACCGGTGCGATTTCCGACGCGAGGAGCCGATTGCAACGCCTGCCGCTCGTATCCACATTGCGCAAAACAGTTTATAGACGCGCGCGACCGCAGGAAGAGTCGCTTCGCCCCATGACGAAAACACCACTCAGGCTCGAAGAACTGGTCGACGGCGACGCGCTGCGGCGCGAGCTGACGGCATTTACGGCCGACACGTCGGGTGACGGTTCGGGCATGGCGGTCCGCGCCAAGGTGCTCGCGGCTCTGAAGGAGAGCATCGCCGCCGGCAAGCGTGCAGCCGAGCGGATGCTGGCGGAGGACGGCAGCGGCACCGCCTGCGCGCGCCGCCTGTCGCACCTGATGGACGAGATCATCCGGGTGCTCTACGATTTTGCCGCGACTCACGTCTACCGCGCGAAAAATCCGTCCGCCGCCGAGCGCATGGCGGTCGTCGCGGTCGGCGGCTACGGACGCGGTACGCTCGCCCCCGGCTCCGACATCGACCTGCTGTTCCTGCTGCCCTACAAGCAGACGCCCTGGGGCGAGCAGGTCGTCGAGTACATGCTCTACATGTTGTGGGACCTCGGCCTGAAGGTCGGCCACGCCACCCGCAACATCGACGACTGCGTGCGGCTGTCGCGCTCGGACATGACGATCCGCACGGCGATCCTCGAGGCGCGCTTCATCTGGGGCGAGCAGCCGCTGTTCGACGAGATGCTCGCCCGCTTCGACCGCGAGGTGGTGAAGGGTACGGGCTCGGAATATGTGCAGGCCAAGCTCGCCGAGCGCGATACCCGCCACGGCAAGGCCGGCGAGAGCCGCTATCTGGTCGAGCCCAACGTCAAGGACGGCAAGGGCGGCCTGCGCGACCTGCAGACGCTGTTCTGGATCGCCAAGTATTTCTATCGGGTCCGCTCGGGAGAGGAGCTGGTGAAGGCCGGCGTGTTCACCCGTACCGAATACAACCAGTTCCTCAAGGCCGAGGATTTCCTCTGGGCAGTACGCTGCCACATGCATTTCCTCACCGGCAAGGCCGAGGAGCGGCTGCATTTCGACATCCAGCGCGATATCGCCGAACGGCTCGGCTACACCAGCCATCCCGGCATGTCGGCGGTCGAGCGCTTCATGAAGCACTACTTCCTGATCGCCAAGGACGTCGGCGACCTGACCCGCATCTTCTGCGCGGCGCTGGAGGAGGAGCAGGCCAAGCATGTTCCCGGCTTCAACCGCATCTTCCTGACCTTCTCGCGCCGCCGCCGCAAGCTCGCCGGCACCGCCGACTTCATCGTCGACAACCACCGCATCAACGTCGCCGACGACAAGGTCTTTTCGCGCGACCCCGTCAATTTGCTCAGGCTGTTCTGGTTCGCCGACCGGCACGGCCTCGAATACCATCCCGACGCGCTCAAGCTGCTCAGGCGCTCGCTGCGGCTGGTCGACAGGGACCTGCGCCGGAACGCCGAGGCCAACCGCCTGTTCCTCGACATTCTCACCTCCGACCGCAATCCCGAACTCAACCTGAGACGCATGAACGAGGCGGGGCTGCTCGGCAAGCTCATCCCCGATTTCGGCAAGATCGTCGCGATGATGCAGTTCAACATGTATCATCACTATACGGTCGACGAGCACCTGCTGCGCTGCATCGGCATCCTGTCGGAGATCGAGCATGGCGACGGCGAGCGGCTGCACCCGCTGTCGCACACGCTGATGCCCGGGCTCACCAGCCAGCGCGAGGTGCTCTACGTGGCGGTGCTGCTGCACGACATCGCCAAGGGCCGGCCGGAGGACCATTCGGAGGTCGGGGCGCGGATCGCCCGCCGCATCTGCCCGCATATGGGCCTGTCGGCCGAGGACACCGCGACGGTGGCCTGGCTGGTGGAGCACCATCTGCTGATGTCGATGACGGCGCAGACCCGCGACCTCAACGACCGCAAGACGATCAGCGATTTCGCCGACATCGTGCAGTCGGTCGAGCGGCTGAAGCTGCTGCTCGTCCTGACCGTCTGCGACATCAGGGGCGTCGGCCCGGGCGTGTGGAACGGCTGGAAGGGTCAGTTGCTGCGCAATCTCTATTACGAAACCGAACTGCTGCTCACTGGCGGCTTCTCCGAGGTGTCGCGCTCACTCCGGGCCGAGAAGGCGCGCGAAGAACTCGCGGCCGCCCTGGCCGCATGGCCGGAGAAAGCCCGACGCCGCGTCATCAAGCTGCATTACGAGAACTACCTGCTGGCCGTCGACGTCGAGGACCAGGTGCGCCACGCCGAGTTCATCCGCGCCGCCGACGACGCCGACAGGAAGCTCGCCACCATGGCGCGCCCGCATGCCTTCGAGGCGGTGACCGAGATCACGGTGCTGGCGCAGGACCATCCGCGCCTGCTGTCCGTCATCGCCGGCGCCTGCGCGGCCGCCGGCGCCAACATCGTCGACGCCCAGGTGTTCACCACCTCGGACGGACGGGCGCTCGACACCATCCTGATCTCGCGCGAGTTCGACCGCGACGAGGACGAGCAGCGCCGTGCCGAGCGGGTCGGCCGGCTGATCGAGGACGTGCTGTCGGGCAAGAGCTGGCTGCCGGAGATCATCGCCAAGCGGGCGAAGTCGAAGCGGCGGGCTAGGACGTTCCCGATCGAGCCGCGCGTCGACATCCGCAACACGCTGTCCAATCGCTTCACCGTGATCGACGTCTCGGGGCTCGACCGGCCGGGCCTGCTGTCGGAGATCACGGGAAAGCTGTCGGACCTGTCGCTCGACATCGCCTCGGCCCACATCACCACATTCGGCGAGAAGGTGATCGACACCTTCTACGTCACCGATCTGACCGGGGCCAAGATCGAGAACCCGATGCGGGTGCAGGCGATCCGCACGGCGCTCACGGCAACGCTGGAAGGCGAGCCGGCGCGCAACGGCAAGGTGGCCGAGCAGGCCGCGGCGGAATGAGTATCGCGCTGATATTCTCCCCCCTCGAGGGCAGGGCGATCGCATATGGAAGTTCTGGAGTTGTCGCCCGGTCGGCTACCCCCACCCCTGACCCCTCCCCTCAAGGGGGAGGGGGACTTTGCCATGCCGAGCGAAATCGTCACCGATTCATGTTTTGCGGAACAGCGGCAATATCCCCCTCCCCCTTGAGGGGAGGGGTTAGGGGTGGGGGTAGCTCAATATGCGATAGCCCTGTCCTCGCGGGGGATATGTCGTTGAAGGCCACTGAGGTGGCGGCCGCAGGAGGCACCGCCATCAGGCCGGGCACTGCCGCGGCGACCCCTCCCGGCCGCTTCGCGGCCACCCTCCCCTCAAGGGGGAGGGGGACCCGCGCATGAGCCTCGTCCGGAAATTCGCCACCGTCGCCTCCGGCACGCTGATGAGCCGGCTGCTCGGCTTCGCCCGCGAGATGATGATGGCGGCGGCGCTCGGCACCGGACCGGTGGCCGACGCTTTCAACGCCGCCTTCCAGTTCCCCAACACCTTCCGCCGGCTGTTCGCCGAAGGGGCCTTCAACGCAGCCTTCGTACCGTTGTTCGCCAAGGAGATCGAGGCGGGCGGCATAGCTGGCGCCAAGCGCTTCTCCGAAGAGGTATTCGGCGTGCTGTTCACGGCGCTGATCGCGCTGACCATCCTGATGGAGCTGTCGATGCCGCTGCTGGTGTCGACCATCGTCGCACCCGGCTTTTCCGACAACCCGCAGAAGCACGATCTCGCAGTGTCGCTGGCGACGATCATGTTCCCCTATCTTATGTGCATGTCGCTGGCCGCCATGATGGCCGGCATGCTCAACTCGCTCCGGCGCTATTTCGCCGCGGCTGTGGCACCGGTCTTCCTCAACGTCATCCTCATCGCCGTGCTCGCCTATTGCTGGCATGAAGGGCTCGGCGGGCTGGAGATCGGCCATGCGCTGGCCTGGGGCGTGCTCGCCGCCGGCCTGGTGCAGCTCGCCATCGTCTGGGTGGCGGTGCGCCATGCCGGGGTGCGGATCGGCTTCCGCCGACCGCGGCTGACGCCCAACGTCAAGCGCCTGCTGGTGCTGGCCTTTCCGGCGGCGATCACCGGCGGCATCACCCAGATCAACCAGTTGATCGGCACGGCGATCGCCTCGGCCAAGGACAGCGCGGTGTCGTCGCTCGCCTATGCCGACCGCGTCTACCAGCTTCCGCTCGGCGTGGTCGGCATCGCCGTCGCCATCGTGCTCCTGCCGGAACTGGCGCGCGCGCTGAAGGCTGGCAATCTGCAGGAGGCGTCCAACCTGCAGAACCGTTCCGTCGAATTCACCCTGTTCCTGACGCTGCCGGCGGCGGCGGCGCTGCTCGTCATCTCGGAACCGATCGTGCGGCTGCTTTACGAGCGCGGCGCCTTCGCCGCCACCAACGGCACGCCGGCGGTGTCGGCCATCCTCGCCATTTTCGGGCTCGGCCTGCCGGCATTCGTGCTGATCAAGGCGTTCACGCCCGGCTATTTCGCCCGCGAGGACACGCGCACGCCGATGATCTTCGCGGCGATCTCGGTGGCGGTCAACATCGGCGTAGCGCTGACGCTCTTCCCGTCCATGGGCGGCGCCGGCATCGCCACCGCCTCGGCCATCGCCGGCTGGGTCAACGCTACGATGCTGCTCGCGGTGCTGATCCGGCGCGGCCATTGGGGCCGCGACGCCGGGCTGTTGAAGCGTATCCCGCGATTGCTGTTAGCCTCGGCGGTGATGGCGGGCGCGCTCTACTGGGCAGCGCGCTGGTTCGCCGGCAGCCTCGGGCCAACGGCGCCGTTCTGGGAGCAGGCGGCCGTACTCGGTTCGATCATTGCGGGGGCGATGCTGCTTTATTTCGCGGTCGTCTTCGCCATCGGCGGCGCCGACGTCGGCATGATCCGCCGGAGCTTCAGGCGCGGTTCGGGACCACCGAACGGGCCGGCACCGGACGCGTGAGCACGCCAATAGGGTGTCGCCGAGGCCCCATGAAGGTCACGGCCTCCTGAACCCGGTCGGGCCGCCGTAGAGATAGCCGATACGGTCGATCGCCTCCTCAAGGCCCTCTCGGGCGACCGTCATGGTGTGGCCGTTGGCGTGGATCAGCGACGTGCCGTCGGTCATGATCGCGACATGGCCCTTCCAGAACACGAGGTCGCCGCGCCGCAGGTTTGCATAACCCGACCCAGGGTCGACCGGCACGCCGAGGCCGGCCGCCTGCATGTCGGAGTCGCGCAGCACATGGCGGCCGGCCATACGCATGGAAAGCTGCACCAGCCCCGAACAGTCGATGCCGAAGCCGGACGCTCCGCCCCACAGATAAGGCGTGTGGATCAGCGTCTCGGCGACGGCGACATAATCGTCCGCATATGCATCGACCGAGCGGAGATGCGCATCGACGATCGCCTCACCCGACACCAGCAGCGCGTAACGCGTGCCGCGGGTCTCGGCGTGGCCGATGACGGTGATCTCGGCACCCATCGATAGCACGCAGCTGCTGGGCACCTTCAGGTCAGGAGCCGGATAGAGGAAGGTCCGCGGCACGGCGACCTTATGGGTCGGCGCCGGATCGGCCTGGCCGAGATCGGCGGCGGCGACATAGCCGACATAGCCGTCGTCCGACGCCTGGACCCAGGCAAAACCTTCGGCTTCCTCGAACACATGCAGCGAAGCGCCCTTGAGGAGTTGCGTGTTCAGCCCAGAGTCGGGCCGCGGCGCCGCCCGCATGTCGGCGACCGAAGCGGCTATGCGCGCCGGGCGGCCCGCGACGAAGCGCTCCGCCTCGACCTGCCCCTTCAGGCTGACGTCGGCAAGGTCGGGGCGATAGGCGTGCAGGCGCGGGTCCCTGGCGGTCAAAGCGGAAGCTCCCTGGCGGCTGCGATGATAACATCGCCGAAGCGCTCGACATAGAGCGCGCCCTCGACCGTGCGGCCGACCAGCACGTTGCGGCGGTCCGTCTCGTCGCGCCGGCGGGTGAGGAGCTTCATCGCCCCCATCGTGTCGAGCGCCCGCGTGATCACCGGCTTGGTCACCCCGAGACGTGCCGCCAGGCCGCGCACCGTATGCGGCGGCGGATCGAGATAGACGGTAAGCAGGATCGCCATCTGCCGCATCGACAGGTCCGGCCGGCCGGCCTCGACCTCGGAGAGGGCAACCTGTTGCCACAGCCGAAGGGCCTGGGTCGGACGCAGGGTAACAGACATCCCACCATTGTGGTCGCAAACTGTTTCGGAGCCGTTACGGTGAACCCAAGCACCCCTTCTACACCGGGCAGCCACTACAGGGTCCGCTTGCGGCCGAACCGCTAAGCGGAAGCTATTTCGCGTAGCGCGCGGCGATCACCCGCTCCAGTGCCCGGATCGCCTGGGCCTCGCCGCCGGTCGGGCCCTGCGGCCGATCCGACGGGTTCCAGCCGAAAATGTCGAAATGTGCCCAGCTTCGCGCCTTCTCGACGAAACGCTGCAGGAACAACGCCGCGGTGATGGAGCCGGCGAAACCGTCGGTGGTGACGTTGTTGATGTCGGCGATCTTCGAAGCGAGTTTCGCTTCGTAGGGCTTCCACAGCGGCATCCGCCACACCGGATCTTCCACCTGCGCCGCCGCGGCCGCGATCCCGTCGGCAAGGCTCTCGTCGTCGGTATAGAAGGGCGGCAGGTCCGGGCCTAGCGCGACGCGGGCTGCGCCGGTGAGCGTCGCCATGTCGATCAGGAGGTCCGGCGCCTCTTCATCGGCCAGCGAGAGCGCATCGGCAAGGATGAGCCGTCCCTCGGCGTCGGTGTTGCCGATCTCGACCGTGATGCCCTTGCGGCTCGGGAGCACGTCGCCCGGCCGGAAGGCGTTGCCGGCGATGGCATTTTCGACCGCCGGGATGAGGACGCGCAGCCGCACATCCAGCTTGGCGGCCATGATCATGGTAGCGAGCGCGAGCACATTGGCGGCGCCGCCCATGTCCTTCTTCATCAGCAGCATGCCGCTCGCCGGCTTGATGTCGAGGCCGCCGGTGTCGAAGCAGACACCCTTGCCGACCAGCGTCAGCTTCGGTGCACCCTTGCGGCCCCAGACGAGATCGATCAGCCGCGGCGCCTGCGCCGACGCACGTCCCACCGCATGGATCATCGGAAAATTTTCGGCGAGCAGCGCATCGCCGAGGACGACGGAAATCTTCGCCTTGTGGGCGGCGGCGACCTTGCGAACCGCCTCCTCCAGCGCGTCCGGACCGAGGTCGTTGGTCGGCGTGTTGATCAGGTCGCGCGCCAGGAAGACGCCGTCGGCGACGCGCCCGACTGCATCCGCATCGGCGCCCTCAGGCAGCGCAAAACGCACCGTCCTGCCCGGCTTCTTGCCGTAGCGGGTGAAGACATAGCCGCCCAGCCGCAGCGCCAGCGCCGCCAGCGTGGGATCGGAGGGGACGGTGGAAAAATGCCATTCGCCCGCGGGCAGCGTCGTGGCGAGCTTGCCGAGGGAGAGCGTCCCATCCTTGCCGTCACCGATGCCGAACAGCGCAGCCGCGACATTCCCATCAGCCGACGGCACCACCAGCAATCGGCCGGACTGCCCCGAAAATCCATTCGCCTCGGCCCAGGCAATGGCCTCGGGCGTCAGTCCCGCATCCTGGATGCCGGCGGGACCGATCAGCATTATTGGACGAGAATGTTCGGTCGGACGTTCGATCAGCTCGACAGGCATGCGCAGTCCCTCATCGATGTTGCGGCTCCCGTCAATCGAGCCTGGGCATTAAATTTCCGTAAGCCATACTCTTCGGGCGACCGGAGGTGGTGGAACCTTTGCAGGCTCGCCAAGTTTTGCCGATACCAGACCGGTGCCCCTCCTCCCGTGACCCCGCAGCCCAAAAGGCTGCGGGTCTTTTTGTGTGGGCCGCCGCGGAACGTTGACCGTGCGCGCTCGACCGACGGCGAGCCTTAACCTTCCATTAGGGTTAACGGAATATTTCTGGCTGGAAAGACGCGGGCCATGGGGGGCACGACCGATGCGCAGCAAAGTCTCGAACGACAGGCCTATGGCCCCTTCGCGGGCCGCGCTTGGCCGCGTGGCAGGTCCTCTTCTGGCGATGATCCTCGCGATCGGGGTGGCCGGCTGCGGCGGCGTATCGCGGGAAACGACCGGCTCGATATCGCGGGGCGCGGGCAAGCCCGTCGACCAGATGTCGGCCAGCGAGCTTCCCGGCGCGGCGGCGGCGCTCGGCCGCGCCTATGCCAAGGACACCACCAACAAGGACGTGGGGCTGCGCTACGCCACCGTGCTGCAGATGCGCGGCCAGGCTGACCAGGCGCTTGCCGTCATGCGCAAGCTCGTCATCGACCACCCGAAGGATCGCGTCGTGCTGGCCGCCTACGGCAAGGCGCTGGCCGGGACCGGCCAGTTTGAACCGGCGCTCGACGCCATCCGTCGCGCGCAGACCCCGGAATATCCGGACTGGAAGCTGTTTTCGGCCGAAGGTGCGATCCTCGATCAGGTCGGCGAGAAGGCGCAGGCGCGCGAACTCTACCGCAAGGCGCTGGACATTCGCCCGAACGAGCCGTCGGTGCTGTCCAATCTCGGCATGTCCTACCTGCTCGACGGCGACCTCCGAACCGCCGAGACCTATCTGCGCAACGCCGTGGAGCAGCCCGGTTCCGACAGCCGCGTACGTCAGAATCTCGCCCTGGTCGTCGGCCTGCAGGGCCGCTTCGAAGAGGCCGAGCGCATAGCCGGCCAGGAACTGGCACCGGCGCAGGCCCAGGCCAACATGGAGTACCTGCGCAGGATGCTGGCGCAGCAGAACTCCTGGAGCCAGATCAAGGCCGAAGACAAGAAGAAGGTTGCGTCGAATTGAGGCAGTAGGCAGTAGGCAGTAGGCAGTAGGCAGTAGGCAGTAGAAAATCATACTGCCGAATAGCGGAACTCAACCTGCGGTCGGCTTCGGCAGGTATTTTCTGGGACCAACCCTACTGCCTACTGCCTATCCGGCTTCCTCGCCACCAGAAACGCATCCACGGGCCGGGCGCCGTTTGGCAAAGTCTTGATGCGGTTGGCGATCTTGGCGAGCGGATAGGCAAGCGCGATGGCCGCGTGCCATGACCAGCGATGCGCGATGTAGCGCTCGTGCGGCGCCTTGTCGGTGCGCTTGAACAGCAGGCGATGCAGCCAATAGATCAGCCCCTGATGCGGCGACGGCTGCAGCGTACCCGCCTCCACGACCTCCAGCCCGAGTTCCGCGGCGAGTGCCCGATAGGCTCCCGGATTCCACCACGTCACATGGTGCGGCGGGATGTTGATGGGCAGATTCGGAATTTCGGTCAGCGGCGATGGATGCAGCGGCGCTGCGAGGATCAGCAGGCCGCCCGGCTTCAGCAGCCGGACCATCAGCTCCGCATGCCGGCGCGGATCGGGAACGTGCTCGATGACGTGGAAGGCGGTTGCCACGTCGAAGGATTCCGGCCGCTGTTCGGCATAGGCTTCGAGCGTCTCGCGGATGACCACTTCGTCGGCGTCCGGGCCCGCATAGGGGTCGAGCCCGGTATACCGGGCATGCGAGAGATGCCGCCGGAACACGCCGGGGCCGCAGCCGACATCGACGACCTCGGCGCCGTCCGGGATGAAGCTGGCCGCGCGCTTGTAGTCGACACGCGTGTCGGCGACGTCGTTCAGCCGCTCGTGAACGTCCCATTCGTCGTAGTAGGTCTGGTAGAAGGCGCCGTCGCCGACGACGCGCGGCTCGAAGAACACCAGGCCGGTCGGCGATTCGTAGAGCGTGACGCGGTCGATGCCCTTGAACAGGTGCTTCACGTCGACACCCTGGCCGATGCGCCAGATGTCCTCGATCACCCTTGCCGAGACGCCGTGGATGCGGCGCGCAGCCGGCTTGCCGGTGATCGGGCACGGCGGCAACACCTTTTCGTCGCCGGCGGGGCGCGTCGGTCCTGCCATTCGCATTCCTCTCGGTTGCAGGCGACCGTCAGGTCCTTGACCGTTCGGACAGGCGCAGCATGATTTCCTTGTCCGGCCGCGAGGTGAGATTGCCGAGCGGCTTCGGCCGGGTCCCGGGCACCAGCGTTAACCGAGCCCGAGCCAGAAGTCCACGCAGGATGGCAGCCATCTCGATATCGGCGAAACGAGCGCCTGGGCAACCCCGTGCGCCCATGCCGAACGGCATGTAGCTCGTACGCGCCGGCGCGGGGCCGCCCTCCAGCCAGCGGCGCGGAGAAAAGTCGTCCGGCCGCCACCAGAGTTTTTGGTGACGATGCAAGGTCCAGGGCGCCACCAGCACGAAGCTGCCGGCCGGCACCGGCTTGGTGCGGAAGACGATGTCCTCCTGCGCCTCGCGCAGGAAGAAACCGATCGGCGGATAGATCCTGAGAGCCTCTCTCGCCAGCGCGTCGGCGATCGAGTCCGGGTCCGCCGCTCCCCAGAATCCCTCCCCCTCGGTCCTGCCTGCGAGTGCCGCGGCGGTCGCGTCCTGCAGTTCCGGACGTCCGGCAAGCTCGTAGGAGAGCCAGGACAGCGTCGAGGCGGTGGTCTCGTGGCCGGCAAGCAGCATGACGGCGATCTCGTCGAGCAGCGCCTCTTCTCCGGCCAATCCCGGCTCCAGCCGGCCGGCCTCGGCGAGCGCGAGCGCGAAGGGCGCGGTCTCGAGCGGCCGGTCCCCATTGATCAGGGGCGTGACGAAGCGCTCCCGCATCAGCGCCCGCATCTCCCCGCCGATCTCCTCGATCCCCATGTCCCGCATCACGCGGGCACGTGCCCGTTCGTCCTGCCCGGCAAGCATCAGCACCAGCGGTGCCGCCTTCCTGTGGAAGGCGAAGAACAGCCGCGTGAAACGAAGCGACTGGTCCGCGTCGAACCGATCGCCGAGCGTGCAGTGCGAGACGATATCAACGGTGAGCCGCGACAGTTCCTCGCTGATCGCGACCTGGCCACCCGGGGCAGCCAGCCAGCGGTCGAGATAGTCCGCCGTGATCGCCTCCGTCACCCGCCGCACCTCTTCATCGGGGATCGTCGCCAGCGAGCGCGAGAAGATGCGGCGTGTCTCCTTGACCGACGCGCCGCCCGGCTGGCCGAAGACGCCGCCGCCGATCAACGGCTTCAGCAGGTCATGCACCACCGCGCTTTTCGGGAACTGGCCGGCGCGGTCGAGCATCACCGTCTCGACGACCTTCGGATCATTGGCGAAGACGAGCTTGCGGCTGGCCAGATCGATCAGCATGAGCCACCGCTCGAGCGGCTTTCCCGTGGCGTAGCGCATCGGGTCGGAAAATATCCGGCCGGCCAGCCGGGTGGCGAACGGCACCCGTCCCAGCGACCAGGAGAGCATGCTCAGGAGGCGGGGAATGGCAGTCGCTCCTTGACCGCGATCGAATACGGACCGGAAATCTCGTAGACCACATGGCCCCACCTGATCCGCCGTGTCCAGGCGGCCGCGACGATCACGCTGAGATGGAACAGATCGACCAGCGGCTGGAGCAGGCCGAGCAGCAGCTGGATCAGCCGGACCGGGACGGAGTCGGGCATGTCGAGCCGTCTGGCGACGTCGCCGACCAGCGCCTGCTTCAGCACCGCCAGCGCGGCAAGGCCAATCGCCGCCCACAGGTAGTCGCCCGTCGCGCGGACCTGCCAGAGCACCGCGATCCAGGCGGCGAGGCGAACAGCGACCGTCGCCAGAGCCATGCGCCAGAGCCAAGGGCGGTAGATGTGGCCGATCCGATACTGGCGCACGGCGAAGCGCCAGGCTGCAACGAGGCCAAGATCCGTGGGGGAGGGAATCAGCAGTGCGCCGCGCGTAAGAACCCGCAGCCCGGCAGCCGAGGCATGCTCGGCGAGTGAAAGATCGTCGGAAAGGGTCGAATCGAGACTGACGGAAAGCTGCATGCGCTCGGCAGCCGCCGGCGAGATGCCGATGCTGCCGCCCCAGACGACGCTGGTCGAGTTCCAGCCGGTGCGCGGCAGCAGGGTGACGGCGCGGTCGATCGCCGCCACCAGATGCGCGCCCAGGCGATGTTTTCGCACCTGCTGCCAGCGATGGCCGGTCACCAGATCGAAATTGCCGTCCATCAGCGGAGAAACCAGCGCGCTCAGCCACCAGCGTTGCGGAACGATGTCGCCGTCCATCATGACGATGGCCTGGTCGCGCTCGTCGATCAGCGCGAGAGCGGCCTGCTGGTTGCGGCATTTCTGCGCCTGGTCGCGGGCTTCGCCCGCCACCACGATCTCAACGGGAAAGCGCGCCATCGGCGCCGCCTGGCGGACCCGTTCGTAGGCAGGATCGTCATGCGATTCCACCGAGACGATCAGGCGGGCGGGAAGCAGGGTCTGTGCGTTGAGCGTGCCGATGAGCGTCTCGAGCCCAGGCATCGGGCCGGTGATCGGCAGGATGACGCTGACGGCTGCACGGCGCTCGGAGCGCGGCTTCTGCAGGCGCATGAGCCGCACGATCACGCTCGCCAGCGACAGCAGGTTTATGCAGAGCCCGACCAGGGCCAGAGGCAGAACCCAGGACCACATTCCTCCCCTCTACGCGATGGCGGCGCTGAACGGTAGCGCTAACCTGCGCGCGGCCGGCGTCACCTGCTCGAGGAGGACGAACTTTCGCCCCAGATACCGCGCTCGCTCACCTGGATGCCGGCGGGGCCGAGAATGACGGCGAACAGCACGGGCAGAAAGAACAGGATCATCGGCACGGTGAGCTTGGGCGGCAGCGCGGCTGCCTTCTTCTCCGCTTCGTTCATGCGCATGTCGCGGCTCTCGCTGGCCAGCACGCGCAACGCATGCCCGACGGGCGTGCCATAGCGTTCCGCCTGGATGAGCGCCTGCATCACCGACTTGACCGATTCGAGACCGGTGCGGCCCGACAGGTTCTCGAACGCCTGGCGGCGCTCCGGAAGATAGGAGAGCTCCGCATTGGTCAGGATCAGCTCCTCGGCGAGTTCACCCGATTGCGTGCCGATCTCGTCGGCGACACGGCGCATGGCGACCTCGACCGACATGCCCGACTCCACGCAGATCAGCATCAGGTCCAGGGCATCGGGCCAGGCGCGCTGGATGGACTGCTTGCGCTTTGTCGCCTTGTTGGTGACGTAAAGCACAGGCGCATAGAAGCCCGCATAGGCGGCGGCAATTGCCACGAACACTTTTACGAAGAACGGCTGCTCCGGCATCGCGCCGAGGAAGAACAGGTAGAACAGGGCGACAGCAAAGAAGACGAAAGGCAGGACGAAGCGGAAGAACAGGAACCGGTTGAGTGGATTCTGGCCGCGGAAGCCGGCGACCTTGAGCTTGTTCAGCGTGGCCTCGTCGACCAGCGCACGCTTGAGGTCGAGCCTTTCGACGAAATTGCGTATGCCGATCGACTGCTGCTCGCGCAGGCCCTTGCGGCGGCGGTCGGCCTCGGCCGCCAGGCGGGCCCGCTGCCTGGCGCGCAACTCGTCCCGTTCCAGCGCGACGCTCTTCATCCGCGCCCGGAGGGGATTGCCGCCGAGGGCCGGCATCACGGTGAAGATCGTCGCAAACACGGCGATGCCGACCAGAAGTGCGATCAGCAGCGAAGGATCTGTCAGGAGTCGGACGGTCTGTTCGGACATCCAGCTAGACCTCGAAATTGATCATCTGCCGCATCACCAGGATGCCGATCAGCATCCACACAGCCGAGACGCCGAGAATGAGATTGCCGGTCGACGTGGCGAACAGCGGCATGATGTAGGTCGGGCTGGACAGGTAGACGAGGCCGGCGACGATGAAGGGCAGCGCCCCGATGATGGCGGCAGAGGCCTTGGCCTCCATCGACAGCGCCTGAACCTTGGCCTTCATCTTCTTGCGGTCACGCAGCACGCGCGAAAGGTTGCCGAGCGCCTCGGAGAGATTGCCGCCGGCCTGATTCTGGATCTGGATCACGATGCCGAAGAAGCCGGCTTCCGGGCAGGGCATGCTTTCGGGCATCCGCATGACGGCGTCGGGAATGGACATGCCGAGCTGCTGGGCTTCGACGATGCGGCGGAATTCGCTTCTGACCGGTTCGGCCGCCTCGTTGGCGATCAGCCGGATGCCGTCGTTGAGCGGCAACCCTGACTTGACCGCGCGCACGATCACGTCGAGCGCATTCGGGAACTCGGCGAGGAAGGCCTTGACGCGGCGCGCCCGTTTGAACGACACGAACCAGCGCGGCAGGCCGAGCGCGCCGACGATGAGCAGGCCGGGCAGCAGCAAAAGCGGCAGCCCGGCGATGAAGCCGGCCGCCGTCAGCGCCAGCCCACACAGCGCCGAGTAGAGATAGAAACGTTCGATGGAGACGGTGAGGCCGGCCTGCCGCAACTGGATGCGCAGCGGCGGCCGGCGGATGTTGTTGTCCCGCACCTTCTGCTTTTCGTCGAGCTCCTTGAGCGAATCCTGCACCGACTTGCGGCGGCGGGCCGCTTCGGCGGCGCGGTCGCGAGACGCCTTGACGACCGAGCGGTCGGTTTCAGCACGCTTGATCGTGTCGAGCCGCCGGTCGGCCTGCTTCTCGTCGGCGATCCGGTTGAACAGGAAGGCATAGGCGACGGCCCCGGCGCTGACGCCGGCGAGCGCGATGAAGACCAGCAGGGTGGAGTCCAGACCGAACATCATTCCGCCCGCTTTTCCATCGCCTCGAGCGCGGTGGCGAGGCGATGCTCCTCGCCGAAATAGCGGGCGCGCTCCCAGAAATGCGGGCGTCCGATGCCCGTCGACATATGCTCGCCGATCAGCCGTCCCTGGGCATCCTCGCCCTTGAGATTATAGACCACCAGATCTTGGGTGATGATGACGTCACCCTCCATGCCGACCACCTCGGTGATGTGGGTGATGCGGCGAGAGCCGTCGCGCAGGCGCGCCGCCTGGATGATGACGTCGATCGAGCCGACGATGATCTCGCGCACGGTCCTCTGCGGCAGCGAATAGCCGCCCATGGCGATCATCGATTCCATGCGGTTGAGGCATTCGCGCGGGCTATTGGAGTGAATGGTGCCCATCGAGCCGTCATGGCCGGTGTTCATGGCCTGCAGCAGATCGAACACTTCCGGCCCGCGCACCTCGCCGACGATGATGCGCTCGGGGCGCATGCGCAGGCAGTTGCGGACCAGGTCGCGCATGGTGACCTCGCCCTCGCCCTCGAGATTTGGCGGCCGGGTTTCGAGACGCACCACATGCGGCTGCTGAAGCTGCAGCTCGGCGGAGTCCTCGCAGGTGATGACGCGTTCGTCACGGTCGATATAATTGGTGAGGCAGTTGAGCAGCGTCGTCTTGCCGGAGCCGGTGCCGCCGGAGATGAGGATGTTGCAGCGAACCCGGCCGATGATCTTGAGAATCTCGGCGCCGTGGGGAGAGATCGCGCCGAATTTCGTGATCTGGTCGAGCGTGAGCTTGTCCTTCTTGAACTTGCGGATGGTCAGCGCAGTGCCGTCGATCGACAGCGGCGGCGCGATCACGTTGACGCGCGAGCCGTCGGGCAGGCGGGCATCGCAGATCGGCGAAGATTCGTCGACGCGGCGGCCGACCTGGCTGACGATGCGCTGGCAGATGTTGAGAAGCTGCTGGTTGTCGCGGAAGCGGACGCCGGTCTGCTCGACCTTGCCGTTGACCTCGATGTAGACGTTCTTGGCGCCGTTCACCATGATGTCGGCGATATCGTCGCGGGCGAGCAGCGGCTCCAGGGGGCCGAAGCCAAGCACATCGTTGCAGATGTCCTCGAGCAATTCCTCCTGCTCGGAGATCGACATCACGAAATTCTTGATCGCGATAATGTCGTTGACGATGTCGCGGATCTCTTCGCGGGCGCTGTCGGGGTCGAGCTTGGCAAGCTGCGACAGGTCGATCGTATCGATCAGCGCGGAGAAGACCTGGCTTTTGGTGTCGTAGTAGGTCTCGCTCCGTTCGCGCTGCGCCCGCCGCGGTTCAGCGGGAGGCGTCGACACCTCCGGACGCCTGGGTGCGAGCACCGCCGGGCCTGCATCGGGCTGACGCGGCGTCAGCGTCGCCGTCGCGCCGGCCGCCGGTGCCATCGGCATCGGAGGGGGAGCGCGGAACTCGGGCGTCGTCCTCGTCCCGTCGTCGTTGCCTCTTCTACCGAACATGACTTTTCTGCCGTTACGCTGCGGAGGATCACTTCTTCTTCAGCTTGAGCTTGCCGATGATGCCGGAAAGCCCCGGCTTCGCCCGCGGCTTGATCTCGCTGCGGCCTGTCAGCACATGCGCGATCTCGCGGATAGACTGGACGATCGGGTGCTTGGCGTCCATTTCCCCGAGCATGCGGCCGTTGTTGGCCGCATTGCCGAAGAGCTGCGGATCGAAGGGTATGACGCCCACCGGCACCACGCCGAGCGGATCGGCGAAATCGTTGATCGATATCTCCGAGCGCTTCGGCACCCCGGCCTGGTTGATGATCAGCTTCGGCGGGGCGTCGTTCGGCCGCGTCTTCTTCAGCATGTCGACCAGGTTCTTGGTGTTGCGCAGGTTGGCGAGCTCAGGCGTGGCGGTGATCACCACGTCGTCGGCCTGCATCAGCGTCTGCTTGCTCCAGCCGGTCCAGACATGCGGCACGTCGAGCACGAGCAGCGGCGCGCTGCGCTGCGCCGTCTCGATGATCTGCTTGAAGGCATCCGCCTCGAAGTCGTAGACCCGATCCAGCGTCGACGGCGCAGCCAGCAGCGACAGCCGTTCGGCGCACTGGGCGAGCAGTCGATCCAGATAGACCTCGTCGATGCGCTCCGGCGAGAACACGGCCTCGGCCATGCCTTGAGCCGGGTCCTGGTCGAAATTGATGTTGGCGGTGCCGAAGGCCAGATCGAGGTCGGCGACGACAACCTCGGAACTGAACAGGTTCGACATCGCCCATCCGACATTGTGGGCTATGGTGGAGGAGCCGACACCGCCCTTCGCACCGATGAAGGCGATCGACCGGCCGATCGGTTCGGCCGAGGGATCGACGAAGATTCCGGAGATCACGCCGAGGATATCGGCGAGCGAAATCGGCGCGACCATATACTCCGAGATGCCCGACTTGATCAGGTCGCGGTACAGCGACACGTCGTTGTAATGGCCGATCACCACCACCTTGGTGCTTGGGTCGCAGCATTCGGCGAGCTGGCCGAGGCTTTCCAGCAGCGGACGGGGCTCGCTGCGCGACTCGACGATGATCAGGTTGGGCGTCGGCGCACTCTGATAGAAGTCGACGGCGGTGGGTATGCCGCCCATGTGGATCTTGACATGCGCCTTGGCCATCCGCCGGTCCAGGCTCGCCCGCTCGACCGGCACGGCGATGCCGTCCGTCTCGCAGAATGCCTGAATCGAGATGCGCGGTACCGGACGCAGCGCATGCAGCTCGGAAATGTCGCGCTCCATCGCGCTGCCCGGATCGAGCTCTGAGTCGTAAGCCAGAGTGCCCATGGATCGCCCCGTCCTCAGTATTCGATCTCGCGCGTCGGCTCGTCGGCCCACACCGGTGCGTTGCGGTAGTCGTCGATGACGACGCTGCGCCGCTCGGCATCGACCTCCGTCGTCTTGCGCGGCCCGAGCAGGTCGGCGGGATTCTCGAGTTGCGCGGCAAGGTTGTTCTGGTAGGAACAGCCGAAATTGGCGTAGTGCTTGTTCTCGCTGGTCTCGCCGAGATCCGCGGGCCAGCGGCCGCATTTGTTGGTCTGCGCCGTGATCGCCGTGTAGCTCACCCGCACCGGCGCCGAGACTTCGGCCGCACCGGCCTGGTAGGACGAGATCATGATCCGGCTGGCCGGCACGCCCTGCTTCTTAGCGTAATGCGCAAAAGCGCTTCCGGCCTCGGAAGCGGCGACCTGGTTGGCCGAGCCCACCGGAACCAGGATGGTCAGCGGCGGCGCGGCGCTGCGGTCGTAATTGTCGAGGAAGCCGCCGAGCGCCACCCGCTGCGTATTGGTCATGCCGCGGTCGCTGGCGCCGACCGGCAGGTCGATCACCTGCTCCTTCTCGGCGATCACGATCGGGTGGTTGGTCCGGTAGTCGTCGGGCACGGAGCCCACCGTCACGCTGTCGGTCCTGGCGGCGCAACCGGCCAGCAGGGCAGCGGCGAGCGTGGCGGCAAGCACGGTAGCCGGCCTGCGCATGATGCGGATCGGGACGGGTCGCGGCGCCGCGAGGGGAGCCGTCCTGGAGGTCTTCTCGATCATGGCTCGTCCCCCGATCACTTGTAGATGTAGCCGACCATGCCGTGGTAGCGGCCGTCGGGCTTGTCCGTCTTCATGGTCCCGTAGACGCGGTTGATGCGGCCGAGGAACATGCCCGCGCCGTCGCTGGCGGGGTTGAAATTGTCGTCCGGCTTGGCGAGCGCGGCACGCGCCACCGGCTTGCTCAGATAGGGCGTGATCAGGATCACCAGCTCCGTCTCGTTGCGCACGAAGTCGCGGCTGCGGAACAGCGTGCCCAGCACGGGTATCTTGGAAAGCCCGGGCACGCCCTGCACGGCCTGCCGGACATCGTCGCGCACCAGGCCGGCGATCATCATCGAGCCGCCGGACGGCAGCTCGACGGTGGTGTCGGCAAGCCGCTTGCGGATGGAAATGAGATTGGTGCCCGGCAGATTCGTGCGCGGCTCGAAGATGCCTCCGAACAATCCCGGATTCTTGGCGGGCGGGCCACCGGGGGCGGTGACCGATCCTTCGGTGGTCGGCTCGGATACCGAGGTGCGCACCTTCAGGCTGATCCGGCCCGGCGAGAGCACCACCGGCAGGAATTCGAGGCCGATGCCGTATTCCAGCTTCTCGATCTCGTAGGTCACCTGGCCGGTCTCGTTGTCGTCAGACACGTTGCTTGAGCGGCCCGTGACCAGGTTGAACTCGCCGCCGACCCTGAAAGTCGCCTTCTCGCCCGAGACCGCCGTCAGCGTCGGCTCGGCCAGCGTCTTCATCACGCCGGCCTGCTCCATCGCATTGACATAGGCGTCGATCGCCGATGTCCCGAGCGCGAAGCCGGAGGCAGAGAGTGGCGCGCCGAGGCCGAAGGAGTTCTCGGCGATGGCGCCCCAGCTGATGCCGTTGCTGTCGCCGCCGGCGATCAGGTTGACGCCGAGCTGCTTCATGACCGTGCGGCTGACCTCGGCCACGGTAACCTTGAGCGTGACCTGGTCCTCGCCGATGATCTTCAGCAGGTTGACGATCCGGCTCACCCGGCGTTCAGAATCCGGGTTGTTGATGTCGACGCCGCTGTCGCTCGACCCGCCCGAGGCCGTCTGCGAATACTGGCCGGTCGTCGCCTCACCGCCGCTGACGAAGATGGTCGCGAGCTCCGCCGCGCGCTTGGCGTCCAGGGGCGTCTCGACCGTGCCGGTGAGCACGACGTTGTCGTTGAGCAGCTCGACGGTGACGTCGGACGTCGGCAGGAAGCGCTTGATGTAGCCTTCCAGCCCCGCGACATCGCGTTCGATCTGCAGGTCGAGATTGGCGATCTGCTCGCCGTTGGGCCCGAAGACGAAGATGTTGGTCTGGCCGACCGCCTTGCCGAACAGGTAGATGCGGCGCGCCGTGCGGGTCACCGCGTCGGCGACCGCCGGATTGGCGACCAGGATGTCGTAGGCATCGGTCGGCAGGTCGATGACGATCGACTTGTTGAGGCCGAGCTTGATCGGCTCGCTGCTGCTGCGCGACGGGCCGACCTCGACGCGGCCGGATCCCGCCTGCGCCGCCATGGGCGGCATGACCGTACCCGCCAGCACCGCAAGCGCCACGGCAAGCGCTGTCGCATTCCTGAGAACCCGCTGCGAGGCGCGGCGCCCCGTCATCGGCCGAGACACGGCGTCCGCTCTCATTTCCTCGCTCCCACTTCGGAGACTTCGCCGGATTTGATCAACCGCACGGTGCTGCGCTTGCCGTTGCCCGAGACCAGGTAGTCGGCCTCGCCATCCGGCACCTCCTGCGCGTCGGCGACGGAACGCAGGGCCAGCGTCAGGCGATCGGCCATCTGCTGGGCGACGGTGATGATCTCCGCCTGCTGCGGCGTCAGCTCGAGCGTCGCGGTTTCGCCGACCTTCACCTTCTTGCCGTCCTCGTCCTCCTGGATGGTCTGGTCGATGGCCAGAACCTTGATGTTCTTCAGGATGGTCTCGGTGACGAAGCCGGTGGCGGTGGCCTTGTCGGACCGCCGGGTCATGATGACGTCGACAAAGTCGTTGGGCAGGATGAAGCCGCCGGCGGAGGTGTCGGCGGAAATCTGCGTCGCTATGGCGCGGCGGCCGGACGGCAGCACCGAGGACATGAAGCTCTGGCCTTCGCCGACCAGCTTGGAGCGGCGCAGCGGCTCGCCGCCATAGATCGGCACACGGGCTATGCCCGTCCGCAACTTCTCCATGGCATCGGGCTCGGCATTGCGGGTTATGAAATTCTCGTTGATGCCGGCGCTGGGCCAGTCCTGCCAGGAGAGTTGGTCGCCGATACCGGCGCCCATCGGTACGTCGCCGGAAACCACAAGCACCTGGGTCGTGGAGATCGACGGCGTCTCGGATTCGACGATGACGGCCGGCAAGGGCGCCGTCATGTTCTTGGCAACCCAACCTGCTCCGCCCGCCGCCACGGCGGCGACGCCCAGAATGATAAGCCGCGATGCAGCCATATTCCAAAACCCCGCGCTCGGCACCCCATTCAGCCGAGACGCAGGTTGCAGCGCCAATCGTCAAATTACGGTTAACGCTCTACCAACAATTGTGATTAATTTTCCGTTGCGCTTCGACCGTGCGGCAAAGTCCGCGCAAGCGACCGACGGGTCAAGCCTGACGATCCCGCTCCTTCAGCCGGTCAGCCTTGTCACCGCCCAGGCCATCAGCGGCGCGTGCGGATAGGTGAGCAGGCCGCCGATGCCGAGGGCAATGCCATAAGGCACGCCGGCCTTGCTGTCGGCGATATTGCGCAGGAACATGTTGTTGCCGGTGTAGACCGACAGCGCCGACCCGCGGAAGCTCAGTATGCCGAGCGTCAGCACGCCGCCGACCACGGCCGAGATCGCCAGATACTGCGCCAGGGGAAAGCCCATGCCCATGTAGAGAGCCGTCGCCGCCATCAGCTTGGCGTCCCCTCCCCCCATGGCGCCCATGGCGAAAAGACCGAACCCGGCAATCAGCACCGTCAGGCCGGCGGAGAAATGCCAGCCATAGGTCGTCCAGTCCATGCCGGTCAGCGGCGCGACGACGGCGAAGGTCGCGACGAGCACAAGTGACACACGGTTGGCAATCGTCATGGAAAGCAGGTCGGAAACCGCCGCGAAGACCATACAGAACGGGAACACGACGAAGATCAGAGCTTCCAGCATACGTGCATTCCGATTTCAGCCGATTTCAAGATAGTTTTGCCGCGTTAAGCGGCAATAAAGTCGATCCGATAAATTGGACGATCACGACTCATGAAAAATCATGAAAGAGGCCGCTCGCAGGGAGCGGCCCTTCCGTTGGTCGGCTTGCAGTCAGATCAATCGCCTGTCTGCCTCTTTCGGCATCACGGAGCCGGCGCTGCCGCAGGCTTCAGCTTATTGGCGATTTCTTCGAGCTTGAGGTTGACGTTGGTACCGAGCAAGCCCGCACCGGTGATGATGGCTAGCGCGATGAGAGCGGCGATCAGACCGTATTCGATGGCGGTCGCGCCGGATTCGTCCTTCACAAAACGTGCAAACAGCTTCGACATGACAGAGACCCTTAACTCCACGTGTTACAGCACTTCCGTCAACTGTTCTCGGGGTTGATCGGATGACCGGCAATCTACGCAGCAGCCCTTTCGATGCGCTTAACGAACACCCTTACCGAAACCTTGCCGTCGTCTCCGCGATCCTGTGGTTAATCATTCCAAAAACAGAAAACTTTAATAAAAGTCGAAATTACCTGCGGATCAGGCAAGAACTTCAAGGGCTCCGGCTGCGCATCGCGCTTCTGCGGCTGCCACCGCCCATCGGGCTCGTCCGGGCGGCATGGCCGGCTTAACCGGCGATTCACCAATATCGTTCATCTTCGTGAAAGTGCCCGTCCACCGGAGAGCCGAGATGGCCGTAACGAAGACCTGTTCCCGTCTGCTCGGCGCGCTCGCGGCGCTGGTGCTGACCGCGACCGCCGCGGCTCATGCCGAGGGCGGAATCGAAGTGGTGATGAACCAGGCCAAGATCGTCAAGCTGGCGCGGGCCGCCGACACGATCGTGGTCGGCAACCCGCGGATCGCCGATGCCGCCGTCCAGGACGCCACCACCATCGTGCTGACCGGCAAGGGATTCGGCGTCACCAACCTGGTCGTTCTCGACGAGGCCGGCAGCCCGATCGTCGACGAGCAGATCGTCGTCACGCGCCAGACCGCAAACTCCGTGCGCGTGTACAGGCGTGCCGACATCCAGACGCTTTCCTGCGCGCCGTTCTGCGAGGGCTCCTACAAATCGGCTGCCGAGTACACCTCGGAAGCCGAAATCTCGGCGGGGCCATAAATTCGCGCCAGGCATGCCCCGTTAGCGGGACGTGAATGCAGGCATCGCGATTTTAACGATCGCCAAAACGGCGGATCAACAAGTTTCGTCTAGGTTGCCGCCGAACATGTGGGGCATGGGGCGGATCATGAGCACGTCTCCCGAGGCGAGCGGTCGTAGAAAGAAACCGGCGTTTTCGCCGTTGCGGCGTTTCGCCGGCAATTCCAGCGGCGCCACGGCGATCGAATTCGCCATGCTGGCGCTGCCGTTCTTCCTGCTGGTGCTCGCCATTATCGAGGTCTGCCTCTCCTTCGGCGGCCAGCAGGTGCTGGTGAACGCGACCAACGACGTCGCCCGCCAGTACCGCACCGGGCAGATCAGGCCGACGAACAACCCCGCGGCGGACGAGACGAAGCTGAGGGACGAGATCTGCGAGCGCCTCGAAATCATCGTCAGCAGCGGCTGCCCCGGGCTCACCGTCGATCTGCAAAGCTATACGACCTTCGAGGATGCGGCCAAGGTTCCGATCGCCTATCCGGACAAGGACGTGGCAACGCCTGGGCTGGCGGGCTCGAAGAACATGCTCCGCGCCTATTACAGATGGCCGCTGATCACCGATCTCCTGCAACTCATGGGATCGAAGGACAAGGACGGCACCACGATGCACTTCGCCGTCGCGGTCTGGCAGAACGAACCCTTCAACGATTGAGGCCGCGGCCAAGCGGAAAGTCAGGACCATGAACGCGCGTCTTTGGACACTTCGCCCTTCCCTTCGTCGCGCCTGCGCGAGGCTGGCGGGCGACCGCCGCGGCGTGGCGGCGGTGGAATTCGCCCTTCTCGTACCCATTCTGATGGCGATGTATTTCGTCACCATCGAGGTCGCTCAGGCGATCGACGGCAACCGCAAGGTCGGACGTATCGCCAGCATGGTCGGCGACCTGATCACGCAGCAGCCCGAGATCACCAAAAGCGAGCTCGAGGCGATCATGAAGATCGGCGGGTCGATCATTCAGCCTTATTCCCGCTCGGGGGCAACGATCACGGTTACGGCGATCCAGATCACGGCCAATCCCGACTCCAAGGTGCAGGTCGCCTGGTCCAGCAAGCTCGCCGGCGGGTCCTATAGCAAGCCGTTCACAACCGGTTCGGCGGCCACGGTACCGGACGCGCTGAACGTTCCCGGCACCTTCGCCATCAAGGTCGAGGCCGATTTGTCCTACCTGCCGATGATCGCATGGGGCGACGGCCAGAAGACGGCGCTCGGGCTAGGCGGGCTGTTCGACGACATCAAGATGAAAGAGACCTATTTCCTGCGGCCGCGCATGAGCACGACCATTCCGTGCACCAGTTGCTGAGCCGCAGACCATCCATTCATCCGCCAAAAAAAATCGGGCGCCGCATCGCGGCGCCCGAAGCATTATTGCGTCAGCGCTTAGGCGACGACGAAGTCGGCGCTGGTGAGCGAGAGGCCAGGGGCCAGGCTGGCGAACTGCACCGCGGACGAGCCGCCGGCATTGCCATCGGCGTCGTAGAGCAGGGCGCCGCTGTCGGTATCGTAGATGATGCGATGGGCCGCGGCTGTCGCCGCACCGGCCGCATTGGCGACGAAAGCTTCCGCCGCCAGCGGTCCTGCTCCAAGGACCGTGAAGATCGCGCTGGCGAGCTCGATCGTGTCGGACGCCACGTTGTAGCCGACGATGGTGTCGACATTGCCAGCGCCGAGTGCGCTTGAGAACACGTAGGTGTCGGGCCCGGCGCTGCCAGTCAACGTGTCCGATCCGCCCTTGCCGTCGAGGCGGTTCGCACCGGCATTGCCGAAGATCTCCTGCGCGAACTCATTGCCGGTCAGATCGACACCGGCAAAGCCCTTCGAGTTCGTGGTTTTCATCACCTCGACCTCGACACCTGCCGCCAGCACGAAGTCTACGAAGGTGGCGACCGTGTCTTGTCCTTCGCCACCGGCCTCGATGATCGTATCGCCGGAGTTGTAGACGAAGTATGTGTCGTCACCGTCGCGTCCGCGCATCACGTCGGCCGCGCCGGCGCCGCCGTCGTTCAGGACGTTGTCGCCATCGTTGCCGATGATGGTCTGCGCGAACTTGTTGCCGGTCAGGTCGATCGCATCGGTGGCGGTCTGCGAGGTGGTCACCAGCGATTCGACATGCACGCCATTACCGAGCTGGTAGTCGACCCCGGCGGCGACCCGGTCGGTGCCTTCGGCCGCTCGTTCAACAACGACGGCATTCGAATTATAGACGATATAGGTGTCGTTGCCGTCCCGCCCGATCAGGGTATCGGGTTGGCTGTCGCTTGCGCCCGGACCGGTACCGCCGTCGTGCAGCCGGTTGTTGCCGTCATTGCCGACGATTCTCTGAGCAAGCGCGTTGCCGCGCAGATCGATGCTCGAAGTACCGGTCGATTTGGTCGTCGTCAGCACCTCGATTTCCTGACCTGCCGCGAGGACCCAGTCGATGTTGGACGCCACCCGGTCGGCAGTGCCGCCGCCCGCGACTTCGTCCACCACGTCCGACAGGCTGTTGACGATATAAGTGTCGTTGCCCAGCCCGCCGGTCATCTTGTCGTTGCCGAGACCGCCATTCAGCGTATCGGCGCCGTTGCCGCCGACCAGCGTGTCGTTGCCGAGCGCGCCGGTCAGCGTGTCGTCGCCGTCCAGTCCGGTAAGGACGTTGGCATCGGCATTGCCGATGAGGGTGTCCTTGAAGTTTGACCCGCGCAGGTTGGTGATGCCGGTCAGGATATCGCCCTCGGCATGCCCGCCTGACCCCACGGTCGCATTGGTAAGCGCGATCTTCACGCCGAGAACATTCACGTCGATCGTCGACGTCGTGCTCAGGTTGATCGTCACGCCTGCGGTCGAGGTATCGTAGATCGCGGTGTCGTTGCCGGACAGGCTGATGGTGCCGACGTTCAGCACGACGTTGAGCACGCCGCCAATAATGTTGTCAGCCCCCGCGCCTCCTTCGATGATGTCGTTGCCGGCGTAGCCGATACAGGTATCGTCCCCTCCCTTGCCGTAGATCTCATCATCGCCAAGACCTGTCACAATCCCAAGAAGCCCCGGAAGGACGTTAGGATTGTCGTCGCCTTCGAACTTAGCCATTTCTACCTCCACTTGTGCAGGGAACGAACCAACCTGCAATCTATGCAGGCGCTTCCCCGCAGCGGGAGAGACTATATACTGATTCTTGACAAGCAATAATCCTATTAGGATCGCTTTTATCTACAATTTAATCGGGTAATTGCTTTATTTAATGCTGATTGTACTGTATATTCTATAATAAACTACTTATAGAAAATATCGTATAAGTCATAAATATACTTATTCGCTCAAGTTATTATTCTTGAGTTTGAGCTGAATGTATTCGCTCATGAAGCGCCTCCCCGTCCTGCCGGTTCCACGATTCGCTTGCAGCGGCGGCGCGCTGCCTCTAGCCTTCGGAAAAACACCGAGGGAACGCCGATGCTGCCTGGCATCAAGGCCGGTTTCGAACTCGATGCCCGGCTCGAAGCCGACAGCGTGTCGCTGTTATGGCTCGGGCTGTGCGAGCTCCGTCTGATGAACGACCGGCGCTGGCCGTGGGTGCTGCTGATCCCGCAGCGCCCCGGCATCGAGGAGCTGCACGACCTCACCCCGCTCGACCAGGCGATGCTCACCTTCGAGACCAACATGGTCGCGCAAGGGCTGAAACAGGTCACCGGCTGCACCAAGATCAACTCCGGCGCGCTCGGCAACATCGTACGGCAGCTGCATGTGCATGTGGTGGCGCGCTCGGAGGGCGATCCCGGCTGGCCCGGTCCGGTCTGGGGTTTCGGCCCGCGCGAGCCCTACAAGGTCGACGCCATGCGCAGTTTCATCGACAAGATAAGAGCGGCGCTGTAGGGTCGGCCTCCCGACTCAAGCGCCCATGCCCATGCCCTTCCGCCTCTTCGACGCGCCCGAGCGCGAACCCAGCCAGTTCGTCGGTTTCGCCGGCAACCGTCTCGACCGGCGCGCCGAGAAGCGCGGCGACGACGCGGCTCAGCTTGCCCTCACGGAGCCTGGGGCTCGGGTCCTGCTGGTGCACGCCGGACGCGCCTACCTGAGGCCGAACGGCGAGGCCTTTGGCAGCTTCTTCGCGCTCTCGGAGGCGGAAAGCTTCGGTGCGTCGCCGGCGGATATGGTCCTGCTCGGCTTCGACGAGGCCGGGCCGGTGCTCGCCGCGGCGGCCGGTGTCGAGCCCGAGATGCTTCCCGAATCCGTCAAGGCGATCGACTACCGCTCCGTCTATATGCAGGGACTGCTCGGCCTGGCCGAGCTCGGCGCGCTTGCACAGGGGGCGGCCCTGCTCGCCTGGCATGCCAGCCACCAGTTCTGTGGCCGCTGCGGAACCCGGACGGAGATGCGCGCCGGCGGCTACAAGCGCCAGTGCCCGGCCTGTGGCACGGAGCATTTTCCGCGTACCGATCCCGTGGCGATCATGCTCACGGTGACGCGCGGCAAATGCCTGCTCGGACGGGGGCGGCATTTCGCCCCGGGCATGTATTCGGCTCTGGCCGGCTTCATCGAACCCGGCGAGACGATCGAAGCGGCGGTGCGCCGCGAGACTCTCGAGGAATCCGGCATCCGGCTCGGCCGCGTCGTCTACCATGCCAGCCAACCCTGGCCGTTTCCCTATTCGCTGATGATCGGGTGCTTCGGCGAGGCGCTCGACGAGGACATCCGGCGCGACGAGGCCGAGCTGGAGGACTGCCGCTGGTTCTCGCGCGACGAGGTGCTTGCCGCGCTGGCCAAAAACCATCCCGGCGGGGTGTTCGTACCGCCGCCAGGCGCGATCGCCCATCATCTCATTCGCTTCTGGGCCGAAAACCCGTAGGCGCCGCCGTTCACACGCAAGGAGACGACATGATCCGGCACACCGTCGTGTTCACGCTCAGGCACGAGCCGGGATCGGCCGGGGAGCGCGATTTCCTCACCGAGGCGCGCAGGCTGGCCGACATTCCCGGCGTCGAAAAGTTCGAGCAATTGCGCCAGGTCAGCCCAAAGAACGATTTTCGCTTCGGCTTCTCGATGGAGTTTTCCGACCAGGCCGCCTATTCGGGCTACAACGACCACCCGTTCCACGTCGCTTTCGTCCGCGACCGCTGGATACCGGAGGTGGAAGCCTTCCTGGAAATCGACTACGCGCCGCTGGATTGAGGGCCGCTCGGCCTCAATCCGCGACGTTCCACTCCTCACGCGAATCGCTGCGCGGATAGACGCCGAGGATGCGCACCTCCTTCGAGAAAAACCGCAATTCGTCGAGCGCGTTCTTCACGCCCGGATCGTCCGGATGGCCTTCGATGTCGGCGTAAAACAGCGTCGCCGTGAAGGCGCCGAGCTGGTAGCTCTCAAGCTTGGTCATGTTGACGCCATTGGTGGCGAAGCCGCCCATCGCCTTGTAGAGCGCGGCCGGCACGTTGCGCACCCGGAAGATGAAGGTCGTCATCATCCTTGCGTCGGGCGACGGCCGTTCGGCCCATTTCTTATCCTTCGTCAGCACGACGAAACGGGTGACGTTGCTGTCGGTGTCCTCGACGTTCTCCTCGATGATGTCGAGGCCGTAGAGGTCGGCCGCGAGCCGCGGCGCCAGAGCCGCCATGCCGCGGTCGCCCATTTCGCCGACCAGCTTGGCTGCGCCCGCCGTATCGCCGGCGACAACAGGCTTCCAGCCGTTCTTGCGGATAAATTTCCGGCACTGGCCGAGCGCGTGGATGTGGCTGTGCACGCTCTTGATTTCCTTGCGGGCGACGCCTGGCAGGACCATCAGCTGGAAATGGATCGGCAGGAAATACTCGGCGATGATGTGCAGCCTCGATTCGGGCAGCAGGTGATGGATGTCGGCGACGCGGCCGGCGATCGTGTTCTCGATCGGAATCATGGCGAGGTCGGCCTTGCCGGTCTCCACGGCGTTGAAGGCGTCCTCGAAAGTCGGGCAGGGCAGCGGCTCCATGTCGGGAACCATGTTGCGGCAGGCGGTGTCGGAATTGGCGCCCGGCTCGCCCTGGAAAGAGATGCGGTTGGTCTTGTCGGCCATCGTCAGGCTTTCCTGCTCAGGATTTCGCGGGCGCGCTCGAGATCCTCGGGCGTGTCGACGCCGAGCGGCACCGAGGCGACCAGCTCGACGTCGATGCGCATACCGGCCTCGAGCGCACGCAACTGCTCCAGTCGCTCGCGCTGCTCCAGCGGGGAAGGCGGCAGCGCCACGAAGCGGGCAAGCGCCGAGCGGCGATAGGCATAGAGGCCGATGTGATGATAGTGCGGGCCTTCGCCCCAGGGCGCGGTGGCGCGGGTGAAGTACAGCGCCCGCAGCCGGCCCCGCGACAGGGGAGAGCCGACGACCTTGACCACGTTCGGATTCGTCCGCTCCTCCTCGCGCGAGATTTCCACGCCGAGCGTGCCGATGTCGACGGCTGGGTCGGCCAGGGGTGCCAGCGCGGCCGCGATCGTCGCCGGCTCGACGGTCGGCAGGTCGCCCTGGACGTTGATGACGGTCTCCACGCGCGCCTCGGGGTCGAGCGCGGACAGCGCCTCGAAGATGCGATCGGAGCCCGACTGATGATCGACGCGCGTCATCACCGCCTCGAAGCCGTTCGCCCGCACCGCCTGGGCGACGGCCTCGGTGTCGGTCGCCACCACGACGCGGCCGAGACCGCTCTCGGCGGCGCGCGCCGCCACATGCACGATCATCGGCAGGCCGGCGATATCGGCGAGCGGTTTTCCCGGCAGGCGTGTGGAAGCCATGCGGGCGGGGATCAGGATGAGTGTGGTCATTTGGCTCGGGCGGGTCGCAAAACAGGGGTTTCGAAAGTGGCAAAACGTCTCATGGGCGGCGCCCTTATAGGAGTTGCAACGACCAAGCAAAAGACCTAGTTTCCGCGCCACCTGACCGGCGGCTCCCGGTCGCGGCACCCTTGCCCGCGGACCGGAAGCGCACGGAGACCAAGGGCGGACTCAGGAGCCAGGAGCGTATGGACTCTTTCGAATTCAACAAGATCGTCGGCGCGCTGCTGGCGGCCGTCTTCGTGATCTTCTCTGTATCCCTGATTTCCGACTCGATTTTTGCCGCTCCCACGCTCGAAAAGCCCGGCTACCACATCGAAGCGACGGAAGAGGCGCCAGCCTCCGGCGGCGGCGAAGCCCCGGCGCAGGAATCGGCCCTGCCGCTGATCGCCGGCGCCAACGTCGAACAGGGCGCGGCCATCTTCAAGAAGTGCATCGCCTGCCACACCGACGACAGCGGCGGCGCCAACAAGGTCGGCCCGAATCTCTGGGGCGTCGTCAACCGCCCGGTCGCCTCGCATGCCGGCTTCTCATATTCGGCGGCCATGAAGGAGTTTGCGCAGGGCGGCTCCGTGGTCTGGGACTACGAGCACCTCGACCATTTCCTGCTGTCGCCGAAGGCCCTGGTCAAAGGCACCGCCATGGGCTTCGCCGGCCTGAAGAAGGTCGAGGAGCGCGCCGCGGTCATCGCCTATCTGCGCACCACGGCCGACAGCCAGGCGCCGCTGCCGGAGGCTTCCGCCGCACCGGCCGCAGAAAACGCATCCGCTCCCGCCGATGCGGCACCGGCGGCCGAAAACGCCGCGCCGAAGCCGGCTGAAGGTGCTGCCCCCGCCGAGGGTGCCGCCCCGGCGGAAGGCGGTGCCGCCGCGCCGGCCGAGAACACGGCTCCGGGCGCTGCCCCGCAGCCGACCGAACCGGCGCCTGCCCCGGCACAATGACAAATTTGTAATCGAAGACTTCATGAAAAAGCCGGGTTCAGCCCGGCTTTTTTGTTATCAAGGAGCCAGCCATGTCGCCGGTCGGTTTTCATCGCGGCTCAGCGGACTAAGTTATTCGGAAAAGACGATCAGGAGGTCTGGATGAAGGGTCTGTCCCGCGCGCAAAAGCTGATCCCGGCGATCGCCGCCCTGTTGATGGCGGTAACGGCGGGCCAAGCCCAGGAATGGCAGACCACCTCATCGCTGACAGGCGAATCCAAATACGGCCAGGATTTCAAGCACTACGACTACGTCAATCCCGACGCGCCCAAGGGCGGCACGCTGAACGCGACGGTGCTCGGCACCTTCGACAGCTTCAACCCCTTCATCGTTCGCGGCACGCCTGCGGCCGGCCTGGGTGCCGGCTTCGGTGGCGGCCTGCTTTACGACACGCTGATGGAGGATGCGACCGATGAACCGAATGTCGGCCATCCGCTGATTGCCGATGCCTTTAAATATCCGGACGACTACTCCTCCGCCACCTACAGGCTCGATCCGCGTGCCAAATGGCACGACGGCCAACCGATCACCGTCGAGGACGTGATCTGGTCGTTCAACGTGCTGAAGGCCAACAGCCCGATGTACAACCGCTACTATGAGAACGTGACCGAGGCCGTAGCGCTCAACGATCGCGAGGTCGAGTTCCGCTTCGACCAGAAGGGCAATCGGGAGCTGCCGAAAATCATCGGCCAGTTGGCTGTACTGCCCAAACACTGGTGGGAGGGCACGGACGCGAGCGGCAAGAAGCGCGACATCACCCAGCCGACGCTGGAGCCGCCGCTCGGTTCCTCCGCCTACAAGATCGCCAGCTTCAGGCCGGGCTCGGAGATCATCTGGGAGCGCGTCAAGGACTATTGGGGGCAGACGCTGCCGGTGAAGGTCGGCCGCGAGAACTTCGACAGACTGCGCTACGTCTATTTCCAGGATGACAACGCCATGTGGCAGGCCTTCACCAAGGGAGGCTTCGAAGACATCCAGATGGAGATGAGCTCACGGCGCTGGGCGACCTTCTACAACTTTCCGGCCTTCGAGGCCGGCGATGTGATCAAGAAGGAGTTCAAGGCGACGGCGCGCGCAAACATGCAAGGCTTTGCCATGAACATGCGCCGGCCGCTGTTCCAGGACCGCAAGGTCCGCGAGGCGCTGACCTATGCGTTCGATTTCGAGACGATGAACAGGACCGTCTTCTTCGGCTTCAACACCCGGGTCAACAGCTATTTCATCGGCAGCGAACTGGCCTCCTCCGGCCTGCCACGAGGCAAGGAGCTCGAAATCCTGGAGCCGTTCAGGGACCAGCTTCCGCCCGAAATGTTCACCCAGGAGTTCAAGCTTCCCGTCTACGAGCAGCCGAAATCCCAACCCGGCGACCGGCCGCAGCCGACTCCCGCGAGTCAGCCCGAGCCCGAGCGCCAACACCTGCGGGATGTCGTCAGGCTGTTCGGCGAAGCCGGCTGGAAAATCCAGAACGGCCGCATGACGAATGAGAAGACCGGCGAGCCGTTCAAGTTCGAAATCCTCGGCAACAGCGAGACGGACGGGGTGATCGCCACGCCCTACATCAACATGCTGCGCAAGGTCGGTATCGAGGCAACGCTGCGCGTCGTCGACACCAGCCAGTACATCAATCGCCTCAACAACTTCGATTTCGACATGGTGACGACGGTTCCGGCTCAGTCGAGTTCCCCCGGCAACGAACAGCGGGACTTCTGGTCGTCCAGGGCAGCCGACACGCCGGGCTCGCGCAACCTGTCCGGCATCAAGAATCCGGTCGTCGATGCGCTGGTCGAAAAGGTGATCTTCGCGACCGACCGCGACGAGCTGGTCGCGGCGACCAACGCGCTCGACCGCGTGCTGCTGTGGAACTTCTACGTGGTACCGCAATATACGCGGGCCGTGACCTGGCTCGCCTACTGGAACAAGTTCGGCATTCCCGAAAAGCAGCCCGACTATATCGGCCCCGACACCAACTCCTGGTGGATCGACACGGAGAAGGAGAAGGCACTGGCGGCGAAGTACAAGGGCGTCAATTGATGCACGCCAACCGTCGCGGGTTCCTCGCCGGAACCGGCGCCGCGCTGGCGGTGCCGCTCCTGCCGCGCAAACTCTTCGCGGTGAGCCTCGCAGGAACGCCGCTGCACGGCCTTTCCGCCTTCGGCGACCTGAAATATGGTCCCGATTTCACGCATTTCGACTATGTGAATCCCGACGCGCCGAAGGGCGGCCTGTTCAGCTTCTCGCCGCCGAACTGGCTTTTCAACCAGAACCCGCAGACCTTCAACACGCTGAACAGTTTTGTGCCACGCGGCGACGCGCCGCCGCGTATGGAGCTGTGCTTCGATTCGCTGATGACTAACAAGTCGACGACGGCGCTTGACGAGCCGGACGCCGTCTACGGGCTGCTTGCCGAAAGCGTGACCATATCGGAGGACCGCAAGAGCTTCGAGTTCGCACTGCGGCCCGAGGCGCGCTTTCACGACGGCTCGCCGCTCACCGCCGAGGATGCGGCCTTCACCTACAAGCTGTTCAAGGAGGATGGACACCCCAGCCTGCTCCTGGTGCTCACCGAGATGACCGAGGCGGTGGCGCTCGACCGGCATCGCCTGAGGCTGAGCTTCTCCGGCAAACACTCGGAGCGCACGATCCTCGACGCGGTGATCTTTCCAATCCTGTCGAAGGCCTACTACACGGCAAACAGTTTCGAGGGCGGCGACCTCAAGCCGCCGCTGGGGTCGGGACCGTACAAGGTCGGCCGCGTTTCAGCTGGGCAGACGATCGAATACGAGCGGGTCGCCGACTATTGGGGCAGGGATCTCCCCGTAAACCGCGGAGCCTATAACTTCGACCGCATCCGCATCGATTTCTACCGCAACAGGCAAGCCGGCTTCGAGGCCTTCAAAAAGGGCGACGTGCTCTACCGGCAGGAATTCACAGCGCGGGTGTGGGCGACCGACTATGATTTTCCGGCAATCGCGCAGAAGCGCGTGATCAGGCGGGAATTTCCGGGCGAGAAGCGGCCGTCCATGCAGGCGGTGGCGATCAACCTACGCCGCGAGCGCTTCCAGGACGTGCGAGTGCGCCGGGCGATCAACATGTGCTTCGACTTCGACTGGACGAAGCGCACCCTGTTCTACGATTCCTACGACCGCTCGCAGTCGAGCTTCGAACGCTCGGACTACAAGGCGGAGGGCATGCCTTCGCCGGAGGAGCTTGCCCTGCTGGAACCCTTGCGCGGGCAGCTTCCGCCCGAGGTGTTCGGCGAGGCCGTCATGCAGCCGGTCTCCAATGCCTCGGGGCGCGACCGCAAGCTGCTCGGCGCCGCCTCGAAGCTGCTCGCCGAGGCCGGTTGGAAGCGTGAGGGCAACGTGCTGGTCAATGCCAGGGGCGAGCGGCTGACCCTCGAGTTCCTCGACGACGACGACAGCCTGCTGCGCATCATCGCCCCCTGGGTCGAGAACCTGAAGGCGATCGGCATCGACGCCTCGATGCGGGTGGTGGATTCGGCGCAGATGCAGGCGCGCCAGGCCGACTTCGATTTCGATCTGGTGATGATGGCGCTGTCATGGGACGGCACGCCAACCGAGGATGGGTTGGCGACAGCGTTCCATTCCCGCTCGGCCAAGCTGGCCAGCTCGCGCAACCTGCCCGGCACCGCGGACCCGGCGGTGGATGCACTGATCGCGGCGGTCGGCCGCGCGACCGACCGGCAGAGCCACATTGTCGCCATGCGGGCGCTCGACCGGGTCTTGCGCGCACGCCAGGACTGGATTCCATGCTGGTATCTGGCGAATCACCGCGCCGCGTTCTGGGACGTGTTCGGCTTCAAGGAGCCGAAGCCGGACTACGGCTTCCCGGCCGAGGCGCTGTGGTGGCACGACAAGGACAAGGCGGCGGCGATTGGCAAGGGGTGAGTTGGATCAAATACGTGGCACACAGGGCCAGTCTCGGGCGGATTGCGTTCTACGTTGCCCCCCTCTGTCCTGTCGGACATCTCCCCCACAAGGGGGGAGATCGGCTGGCCGCTTCGCTTGGCGCTCCTTCTGCAACGCTGAAGGTTGGCTGAAGGAGTGGCGACTGCCAATCTCCCCCCTTGTGGGGGAGATGTCCGGCAGGACAGAGGGGGGCAACGTAGAACGCCATCGTCACGCCAGACTGACGGGAAGCTACTGATGGCCGCCTATATCCTCCGCCGTCTCCTGCTGATGGTACCGACCCTGTTCGGCATCATGGCGATCTCCTTCATCGTGGTGCAGTTCGCGCCGGGCGGCCCGGTCGAGCAGGTCATCGCACGGCTGACCGGCCAGGGCGGCGATGCCATGGACCGCATCTCCGGCGGCGGCGGCGGTGACATGGCGGCCACCAATTTCGACGCCGGCGGCGAGGCATCGTCGCGCTACCGCGGCGCGCAGGGGCTCGACCCCGAGTTCATCGCCAAGCTGGAGCAGCAGTTCGGCTTCGACAAGCCGCCGCTCGAGCGCTTCGGTCTGATGCTGTGGAACTATGCCCGCTTCGATTTCGGCGAGAGCTATTTCCGCAAGATTTCGGTGATCGACCTGATCCTGGAGAAGATGCCGGTCTCGATCTCGCTCGGGCTGTGGCTGACGCTTCTCTCCTATCTCATCTCCATCCCGCTCGGCATCCGCAAGGCGGTGAAGGACGGCTCGGCGTTCGACACCTGGACCAGCGCGGTGGTCATCGTTGGCTACGCCATCCCCGCCTTCCTGTTCGCCATCCTGCTGATGGTGCTGTTCGCCGGCGGGTCGTTCTTCGACTGGTTCCCGCTGCGCAATCTGACCTCCGACAATTTCGACCAGCTGTCCTGGCCGGAGAAGATCGTCGACTATTTCTGGCACCTGACGCTGCCGCTGACGGCGATGGTGCTGTCGGCCTTCGCCACCACGACGCTGCTGACGAAAAACTCCTTCCTCGACGAGATCCGCAAGCAATATGTGGTCACGGCACGCGCCAAGGGCCTGTCGCAGCGGCGCATCCTCTATGGCCACGTCTTCCGCAACGCCATGCTGATCGTGATCGCCGGTTTTCCCGGCGCCTTCATCTCGGCCTTCTTCACCGGCTCGCTGCTGATCGAGAACATCTTCTCGCTCGATGGACTCGGCCTGCTCGGCTACAAATCGCTGCTCGACCGCGACTATCCGGTGGTGTTCGCCAACCTCTACATCTTCTCGCTGATCGGCCTGTTCGTCTCGCTGCTCTCCGACCTCACCTACACATGGATCGACCCGCGCATCGATTTCGAGCGGAGGGACGTCTGATGTCGGACGTGCTCGCCAAGGCGACGGTCGAAGGCGTTCGCCATCAGGTCAAACGGCCACGGCTGTCGCCGCTCAACCGGCGGCGCTGGCAGAACTTCAAGGCCAACCGCCGCGGTTTCTGGTCGCTGTGGATTTTCCTGGTGCTGTTCGTGCTGTCGCTGGTCGCCGAGCTGATCGCCAACGACAAGCCGCTGATCGCCTCCTACAAGGGCGAGATCCTGTTCCCGGTGCTGGTCGACTATCCCGAAGAGATGTTCGGCGGCTTCTACGCGGTCACCGACTACCGCGATCCGGTGATCCAGGACGAGATCAACGCCAATGGCTGGGCGGTCTGGCCGCCGATCCGCTATTCCTACCGCACGGTCAACAACGAGATCGCCGAACCGGCACCCTCGAAGCCATCCTGGATGTATTCGAAGGAAAAACGCTGCGAGCGCTACCCGGCCGGCGTCGAAGACCCGAACTGCACGCTCGGCAACTGGAACTGGCTCGGCACCGACGATCAGGCCCGCGACGTCTTCGCCCGCGTCATCTACGGCTTCCGCATCTCGGTGCTGTTCGGCCTGATCCTGACGTTCGGCTCGGCCGTGATCGGCGTGTCGGCCGGCGCGGTCCAGGGCTATTTCGGCGGCTGGACGGATCTGATCTTCCAGCGCTTCATCGAAATCTGGTCGGCCATCCCGGTGCTCTACCTGCTCCTGATCATCGCCGCGATCCTGCCGCCCGGCTTCTTCATCCTGCTCGGGCTGATGCTGGTGTTCACCTGGGTCGGCTTCGTTGGCGTGGTGCGGGCGGAGTTCCTGCGCGCCCGCAACTTCGAATATGTGAATGCGGCCCGCGCCCTCGGGGTGCCGGACCGCACCATCATGCTCCGCCACCTCCTGCCCAACGCCATGGTGGCGACGCTGACCTTCCTGCCTTTCATCCTCAACGGCTCCATCACCACGCTGACCTCGCTCGACTTCCTCGGCTTCGGCCTGCCGCCAGGCTCGCCGTCGCTGGGCGAACTGCTGAAGCAGGGGCAGCGCAACCTCAACGCACCATGGCTCGGCCTGTCCGGCTTCGTGGTGATTTCGCTGATGCTGTCGCTGCTGATCTTCATCGGCGAAGCCACACGCGACGCCTTCGATCCGCGGAAGACGTTCAGGTGAGACAAGCGGCATGGTATAAGGTCGTCGGTCTTCTACAGCGCAGACCGCGACGCTATGGCAGCGGTCCTCGAGAGTTGGAATTCGTTCCGTGAACAAGATCGTACTCGAACATTATCCGGCTTCAAAATTGCCCCAGGAGTTGCGTGAAGGAATAGACCTTGCGGCAACGGTGAAGATTACCGTCGAAGAAGAAGCCGTTCGAAAACCGATGAACCGGGAAGAACTCCGAAATTCGCTGCTGACTGCTCGTGCCAAGGCGAAAGGCGTAACGCTCGAAGAGGCCGTCGCTCGCGTGCGCGAATTGCGGGACGAGTGGGACGATTGATGGAAATCATCAAGCGTCTCTACCTGGACACGAACATACTTATCGCGCTCGGCGAAGGCACGGACGATATCTCCAACCTTCTTTACTCTCTGGTCGACAGCCAAGCTCCTGACGAGCAACCATTTCTTTGCACTTCCGAATTGAGTTTGGCGGAACTGCTTGTCAGGCCATATCGCGAGCAGGATGAAACGCTAATCCAACTCTACGACAATTGGATTCAACGGCAAAATCCTTGGGTTCAGGTCGGTCCCGTCGATCATCAAACTCTGTGGTACTCGGCCGTCCTGCGGGCCTCCTACCGATCGCTCAAACTGCCTGATGCAATCCATTTGGCCACAGCGATCGGTTTCGAGTGCAGCCATTTCCTCACTGCCGACACCCGAATCCAGAACAGAGTCGAACTCTTTCATGAGCGAAGGGGCATCCGCCGTGGTCCCGCCGTTCTGGATGTTGTGCGACCGGACGCCGGCACGCTGAAAGCTATACTCGAAAGTCGGATTCCAAGTTGACCGCCCCCCTCCTCTCCGTCCGCGATCTCTCCGTCACCTTCACGCAGGGGGGGCGGACGACGACTGCCGTCGACCGCATCTCCTTCGACATCGCCAAGGGCGAGACGGTGGCGCTGGTCGGCGAATCCGGTTCCGGCAAGTCGGTCTCGGCGCTGTCGGTGCTTAAGCTCCTGCCCTATCCGCCCGCCGCCCATCCGGGCGGGCAGATCCTGTTCCAGGGCGACGACCTGCTCGTCAAGGACGAGCAGGCGCTGCGAAAGGTGCGCGGCAACAAGATCACCATGATCTTCCAGGAACCGATGACCTCGCTCAATCCGCTGCACACGATCGAGCAGCAGATCGTCGAGGTGCTGTCGCTGCACCAGGGCATGGGCGACAGGCAGGCGCGGGCGCGCACGCTGGAGCTGTTCCACGAGGTCGGCATACGCGATCCGGAAAAGCGTCTCGGCGCCTATCCGCACCAGCTTTCCGGCGGCCAGCGCCAGCGTGTGATGATCGCCATGGCGCTGGCCAACGAGCCGGAGCTGCTGATCGCCGACGAGCCGACCACGGCACTCGACGTCACGGTGCAGGCGCAGATCCTGGAGCTGCTGGCCCAGCTCAAGCAAAAGAACGGCATGTCGATGCTGTTCATCACCCACGACCTCGGCATCGTGCGCAAGATCGCCGACCGGGTCTGCGTGATGACGAAAGGCAAGATCGTCGAGACCGGCCCGACCGCGGAGATCTTCGCCAATCCGCAACATGACTACACGCGCCACCTGCTGGCGGCCGAGCCCAAGGGCCGACCGCCGGCAGCCGACGCGGACGCAAAGACGGTGATGGCGGGCAAGGACGTAAAGGTCTGGTTCCCGATCAAGGAGGGGTTCTTCCGGCGCACCGTGGACCACGTGAAGGCGGTCGACGGCATCGACGTCACGGTGCGCGCCGGCCAGACGGTGGGGGTGGTCGGCGAATCCGGATCGGGCAAGACGACGCTGGGGCTGGCGCTCTGCCGCATGATCTCCTCGCAGGGTCGCATCCGCTTCCAGGAGCGCGACATCGACGCGATGACCTTCGCCGAGATGCGGCCTTTACGCCGCGAGTTGCAGATCGTCTTCCAGGATCCCTTCGGCTCGCTCAGCCCGCGCATGTCGGTGGCCGAGATCATCGCCGAGGGTCTGCTGATTCACGAGCCCGGGCTTTCCGCCGATGCCCGGGACGAACGTGTGGTCGCCGTGCTGAAGGAAGTCGGCCTCGACGCGGAAACCCGCTTCCGCTACCCGCACGAATTTTCCGGCGGGCAGCGGCAGCGCATCGCGATCGCCCGGGCCATGGTGCTCAACCCGAAATTCGTGATGCTGGACGAGCCGACATCGGCCCTCGACATGAGCGTGCAGGCGCAGGTGGTCGATCTCCTGCGGGCATTGCAGGCCAAGCACGATCTCGCCTATCTGTTCATCAGCCACGATCTGAAGGTGGTGCGCGCGCTCGCCAACGAGGTCATCGTCATGCGCAACGGTCGAGTGGTCGAGCACGGCCCGGCCAGCCAGCTCTTCGAGCGACCGCAGACTGACTACACCCGGGCGCTGATCTCGGCCGCCTTTCGTATCGAGACGGCCAAGGCGGACGTCGTCAGCGAGTAGCCGACCGTCGGCCGCCGCGGGCCTCGCGAAATGGTCGACCTCAGAACTCGCGGCCGAGCCTGGCGTCGACCGAATGCCGGTTGCCGCCGCGGATGGCGAAGAAGATGAAGATCGCCGCCCACAGGATCGACTTTTCGGCGCCGGAATAGCCTTCCGCCCGGACGATCCAGTGAACGTAGACGGTCACCAGCAGCACGATGGTGGCGGCGACCGACGCCGGCCGGGTGAGCAGGCCGAGCGCGATGAGGATGCCGCCGAAGAATTCGGCAGCGGCAAGCAGCGGCGACCAGAAGACACCCGGATAGAAGCCGAGGCTCTCGACCATCCCGGCCGCGCCGAAAGGGTTGACGATCTTCGGCACGCCATGGGTGACCAGCGCCAGACCAGCGACGACGCGCAGCAGCGTCTCGGCACCATCGTGCAGGCTGCCATAGAGGCGGCCGAGGGCAGGAATGATCAGGCGGCGGCGTGTCGGTAGGCTGGCGTCCGTCATCGGGTTCTCCGAATTTGCTGCGTTGCAGCAGAACGCGTAGGGGAGATCGCCGGTCAACTCAATCGAGCTGACAAAAAGTTGATCCTATAGAGAAGGTTTCCGTCACCGAGTCGCGATCTTGCCGCTCGACATGCGGCACCTTCCGTCAGCCGTCCCGCCCAGCGGCACAGGCAGGCGGAGGTGAAGGATCAAACAAAGAGTCAAAATCAGGAATCCCTGCCATGCGATGGCCCCGAGGTGCGGGCCGTTGTGGCGAGCGCGGCGATGGCCTGCCGGATGGTCTCGCGCGTGAACGGCTTTTCGACGACCGGCCTGCTCGCCCGTTCGAGGAAATGCGCCGCCGACAGGCCGAGCGTATCTCCGGTGACGAAGACGAAGCGGTCGGCAGCGGCGGGCACCGTCTCCCGCGCCCAGTCGTACAGAGCGGGGCCGTCGGTGTTCGGCATTCTGAGGTCACAGAAGATCGCGTCGAACGGAGTCGCCGCCATGGCATGCTTGGCGTGGGCACCATCCCCTACGACGGTGACCGAAAAGCCTTCCGTCTCCAGGAACAGCCCGACCATCTCGGCGACGTCGGGCTCGTCGTCGACGACGAGCGCGGTGCGGCCGATGCCGCCTTTCGTAATCTGCGGCTCGCGCCGGTCCGGCTGGCTGCCGGCGCAGGGCTCGACCGGCAGTCGCAGGCGGAAATGCGCGCCCGCCGGACCGTCGAGAAGCTCCAGCCGGCCGTTGTGGGCCTGCACGACGCCCAGCGAAAACGCCAGCCCGATCCCGGTTCCCACGCCCTGCGGCTTGGTGGTGAAGAACGGATCGAATATCCGGCTGCGGACTTCCGCCGAAACGCCGGGCCCGTTGTCCGACACGAGGATCTCGATCTCGCCGCCGATCATCGCCGTGGCGATCTCGATGTGGCGCGGCTCGGGAATCTCCTGCAGCGCCTGCTGCGCATTGATGATCAGGTTGAGCAGCACCTGGTGCAGCTGATCGGGATCGACTTCGAGCAGCGGCAGGTCGTCGGAGAGCCGCGTGTCGACCTCGACGCCGGCCGTGCGCAGGCCGTAGCTCGCTATGTCGAGCGCGGCGCGGATCAACTCGTTGACGTCGACGCTGCGGCGCTCGGGATGGCGTTCCCGCGCCATTGCGAGGAAGGTCTTGACGATGCGGGCGCAGCGTTCCGCCGCGCGCTTGATCTTGCCGGCCCGGTCGGCATGGGCCGTGCCCGCCAGCTGCTCCTCCAGCATGGCCGCCTGCGCGAACACGACCGCCAGCGGATTGTTGAGCTCGTGCGAGACGCCGGCAAGCAGCGACCCCAGCGCATTCAACCGTTCGCTCTGAGCGAGCGCCTCGCGCGAGCGCGCCAGTTCGGCTTCCGCCGCCTTCCTCGCGGTGAGGTCGAGAATGCTGCCGACGATCACCAGCCGACCGTCCATCTCGACATGGCGCCAGCTAAGCGAAACCGGGAAAACCGATCCGTCGAGCCTGCAAAAATGCGCTTCCACGCCGTCGACGCGCGCCACCTCGCGCGACATGGCGTTGATGCGGCGATAGTCCTCGCGGGTCGCGAACCAGCGATGTTGCAGGAACCGGTCCTCGTCTCCCGGGCCGACCCCCATCATCTCGCGAAAGGCCGGGTTGGCGACGATCAGCTGGTTGGCCTCATCGATGAAGACGACCGGAACCGGATGGTGGTGGGTCACGGCGCGGAAGCGTTTTTCGCTCTCCGCCAGCCGCTCCGCCGAGCGCTTGAGTTCGGTGATGTCGATATCGAAGCCGCCGATGCGCGCCTGCTGCTGGTCTTCCCACTGGACGGGAAAGCGTACCACCAGGCTCCAGGCATAGTCCGTCGCCTGGCTCAGGAATTCCTCGACGGCGATCGCCTGTCCCGCTTCCAGAACGCGGCGGTCGTTCTCCGCGATCATCGCGGCTTCCTCGTGCCCGAATATATCCACGGCCGAAAGCCCGATCGCTTCTTCGGCCGGCCGCCCGAACACCTTTCCCATTTCGGGATTGGCGATCAGGTAGCGGCCGTCGACATCCTTGAGGTACATGCCGATGGGCGCATGCCGCATGAACGCCTCCAGCCGCGCCTGGCTGCCGAGCAGCGCGGCGTCCCTGGCGTGGCGCGCTGAGAGATCGCGCAGGGTCGCGACGAAGAAGCGCCGGCTGCCGCTGCGCGCCTCCGTGATCGCAAGCTCCACCGGAAACTCGCTGCCGTCGGCGCGCACCGCGATCTGTTCTGAACGCTGCCCGAGCAGGCGTGGGACGCCTTCCGCCAAAAAGGCGTTGCGACCAATGGGATGCGCGTCGCGCAGGCGCGGCGGGACGATGAGGTCGTAGATCGTGGCGCCGATGGCAACGGCGCGGCGACAGCCGAATGTCGTCTCCGCCGCCGCGTTGAATTCGATGACGCGGCCGGTCTCGTCGGTGACGACGATGCAGTCCAGCGACGAACGGATCGCCGCAGCCAGGATCGCGTCGGCGGAGGCGGCCGTGGCGTCAGCCTGTTCCACGCGAGGCTTTTCTTCGAAAGGTCTCACATGCCGACCTTTGTATTGCAAACGCCGCTCTATCCCGATGGCGTCACATCAATGTTCGCCTTCAGTTGGCGAACGTCCCGAAATATCATCAATTAGCACCGGAAGGCCGCGGACTGAACTACTAAAGCTTCTGCGCATGAAAGCGAAATCGCGCGCCACGCCGCGAAGAACAGCCGCAGACGAGGAGCGGTCGACGGGGCTGCCGTGCCTCGCCCTCAGACCCTATCGCGTGTCCACCGCTCCGGGAACGGACAACGTCTGCAGCGAGCTGGGATCCTTGCCGCCGATCCAGCCGAGAACGGAGCGGGCGAGTTCCTCGCCGGCGAGGCGGAAATCCTCGTTGACCACCAGCAGTTCCGGCCGGAACAGATGCAGCAGGTCCGAAGACTGCTTCGACACCACGTCCACGTCGCGGCCGAGTTTCAGCCCGGCATCCTCGATGCCGGCGACGATCGCCAGCGTCGCCGCCGCGGCGCTGCTGACGAAACCGTCCGGACGGTCGCTCCGGCGCATGATCTGCGTGGTACGGCCGCGGATATGCTCGAGCGTGTGATCGATCGACACCGCGTTGAAGGACACTTCGGTAGCACCGACCTCGTTCAGCGCGTCGGCGAAGCCGTCGACGGTGTGGGCGTAGTAGGTCAGGCCGGTGGGCGGTGCCAGCAGGGCCAGTCGGCGCCGGCCCATCGCGGCCAGTTGGCGCACAGCGATCTGGGCGAAGGCGTAATTGTCGAAGTCGTGAAACGGGTGCACAAGGCCCATGTCGGTGCGCCCATGCGTGGCGAAGGGCATGCCGTGCTCGAGCAGGTAGCGGGCGCGCGGATCGTTGGGCTGGGTGCGCGAGATGATGACACCGTCCGCCGACCCGGTTTCCACGACGTAGCGCACCGGCTCAAGCGGGTCCCGCGAGCGGGAATAGGGCGTGACGATGAGGTGGTAGGGCGTGTCGGCGATCACTTCGGAGATTCCGTAGATGATGTCCGACACGAAGCTCATGATCTGCTGGTCGGTGTCCAGCACTAGGCTGATGACATTGGTCTTGCCGGTGCGCAGGCGAACGCCGGCCCGGTTCGGCCGGTAGCCGATCTGACGGGCGACGAGCTGTACCCGCCGCTTCGTCTCCTCCCCGATGTCGGGAGCGTCCTTCAGTGCCCGCGACACGGTGGTGACGCCGAGCCCGGTCATGAAGGCGATCGTCTTCAGCGTCGGCCGCGGGGCCTCCACCGTTCGCTCGCTCATCTGCCCCTCTCTGCCCGTGCCCCGCATGGCGTCCGCCTATCAGGCCCACGGTTCCACGGCAATTGCGGCCTGCGGCAAATGCTGCCGGCGGTCGATATCGCCCGGATAATCTGAAACGTTGCAGATTTCAATGCTGCATTCACGTATGGGGCAAAAGGCGGCCGCTGTGGGCCAGGAAAACGCACCATTGTAAACGCCCGGTTTGGGCCGTTTCGGCATTCCCGTGCACTTGTGCATCGCAATACAGATGTTTTGCACCGCAACGATCCGATTGCAGGAGATCATAATTTCGGGCGTCGAAAAAACTTGGCGTGTCAGCCAGAAGTCGGGTTGCGTGCTCCTGACAAATCCAATACAGAAAAATCTGTAACGTTTCAGTTTCAGGGAGGAATACCGATGCGTTATCGATTTTCGCGTGCCGTGCTCGCTGCCGGCGTAGCGTTCCTAGCAACCGTACCGGCTCACGCGACCGATCTCGAAGTCACCCATTGGTGGACCTCGGGCGGCGAAGCGGCTGCCGTCGCCGAATTCGCCAAGGCCTTCGACGCAACCGGCAACAAATGGGTCGACGGTGCCATCGCCGGTTCCGGCGACACCGCCCGGCCGGTCATGATCAGCCGCATCACCGGCGGCGATCCGATGGGCGCTACACAGTTCAACCACGGCCGCCAGGCCGAGGAACTGGTCCAGGAAGGCCTGATGCGCGACTTCACCGAACTCGCCGCCAAGGAGAACTGGACCGGATTGATCAACCCGCCGACGCTGCTGCAGAACTGCACGCTCGACGGCAAGATCTACTGCGTGCCGGTCAACATCCACTCCTGGCAGTGGATCTGGCTGTCCAACAAGGCGTTCGCCGATGCCGGCGTGCCGGTGCCGAAGAACTGGGACGAGTTCGTCGCTGCCGGTCCGGCGCTCGAAAAGGCGGGCAAGATTCCGCTGGCGATGGGCAAGCAAGCCTGGCAGCAGTCCGGCGCGCTCAACGTGCTGATGGCGGCGATCGTCGGACCGGAAACCTTCCTCAAGGTCTACAAGGACAAGAGCGCCGACGTGGCCGGAGGTCCCGAGATCGCAAAAGTGTTCAAGGCTGCCGACGACGCGCGCAAGCTGGCCGCGAAGTCGAACGTGCAGAACTGGAACGAGGCGACCGCCATGGTCATCGGCGGCCAGGCCGGCGGGCAGATCATGGGCGACTGGGCGCAGGGCGAGTTCCAGGTGGCCGGCCAGGTGGCGGGCAAGGATTATACCTGCCTGCCCGGCCTCGGCCTCAATGCCGTCATCGCCACCGGCGGCGACGCCTTCTACTTCCCCAAGCTCGACGATCCGGAAAAGTCGAAGGCGCAGGAGGCGCTGGCTTCGGTGCTGATGTCCAAGGAAGCGCAGGTCGCCTTCAACCTCAAGAAGGGCTCGCTGCCGGTGCGCGGCGACGTCGATCTGACGACGGCCAATGACTGCATGAAGAAAGGCCTCGAGATCCTCGCCGCCGGCAAGACCATGCAGTGGACCGACGAACTGATCAGCCCGGACACGACCCAGCAGATGAACGACCTCATGTCCGAGTTCTTCAGCACGCCGAGCCTGACGGCCGAAGCCGCCCAGGCGCGCTTTGCCGAGATCATCGGCGCCGCCGACTGAGGCGGCTTCCGCGGCGCCGGCCCACTGCGGCCGGCGTCTCCGGCCATTCCATCCCGAGGGAAGCTGATGGCAGACCGGACCCGTCCCAGCGGGCTTTTCAAGAACGTCAACGCTAAGATCGCCTCGATCCCGATGATCCTGACGGCGCTTTGCGTGTTCCTCGGCGGCACGCTTTGGACGGTCGTCTATTCGTTCACGGATTCGAAGCTGCTGCCGCGCCTGCGCTTTGTCGGCCTCGATCAGTACGAACGGCTGTGGTCGGCGCCGCGCTGGCTGGTGTCGATCGAGAACCTGGCCGTCTACGGCGTCCTGTCGCTGATTCTCAGCCTGGTGATCGGCTTCGTCCTCGCCGCCCTGCTCGACCAGAAGATCCGCTTCGAGAACACGTTCCGGACGATCTTTCTTTATCCGTTCGCGCTCAGCTTCGTCGTCACCGGGCTGGTCTGGCAGTGGATTCTCAATCCGCAGTTCGGCATCCAGCACATCGTGAGGAGCCTCGGCTTCGAGAGCTTCACTTTCGATCCGCTCTATAACGCCGACATCGTCATGTACGGCATCCTGATCGCCGGCCTGTGGCAGGGGACCGGGCTGGTCATGTGCCTGATGCTTGCCGGCCTGCGCGGCATAGACGAGGACATCTGGAAGGCCGCGCGCGTGGACGGCATCCCGATGTGGAAGACCTATCTCTTCATCGTCATCCCGATGATGCGGCCGGTCTTCATCACCACGCTCGTCATCATCACCTCGGGCATCGTCAAGCTCTACGACCTGGTGGTCGCGCAGACCGGCGGCGGACCCGGCAACGCCTCGGAGGTTCCCGCCAAATACGTCTATGAGTTCATGTTCCGGGCCCAGAACCTCGGCCAGGGCTTCGCCGCCTCGACGATGATGCTGCTCAGCGTCGCCATCATCATCATCCCGTGGGCCTATCTCGAATTCGGAGGCAAGCGCCGTGGCTAGTCCTGCCGTCTTCGCGTCCTCGGCCGGAGTGGAGCCGCACGGCCCCCGCCCCCGCCGCGCCATCTCGCGCCGCAACGTCATCGTCTACGGCACGCTGCTCGTCGTGGCGATCTACTACCTGCTGCCGCTCTATGTGATGGTGGTCACCTCGCTCAAGGGCATGCCGGAAATCCGGCTCGGCAACATCTTCTCGCCGCCCGTCGAAATCACCTTCGAGCCCTGGGTCAAGGCGTGGGCGACGGCCTGCACCGGGCTGAATTGCGACGGCCTTTCCCGCGGCTTCTGGAATTCGGTGCGCATCACCGTACCGTCGGTGATCATCTCGATCGCCATCGCCTCGGTGAACGGCTACGCGCTGGCCAACTGGCGCTTCAAGGGCTCGGAGACGTTCTTCGCCATCCTGATCTTCGGCGCCTTCATCCCCTACCAGGTGATGCTCTATCCCATCGTCATCATCCTGCGCGAGATCGGTCTCTATGGCAGCCTCTGGGGCCTCGTCATCGTGCATTGCATCTTCGGCATGCCGATCCTGACCCTGCTCTTCCGCAACTACTTCACCTCGGTCCCGGAGGAGCTGTTCAAGGCCGCGCGCGTCGATGGCGCCGGGTTCTGGGGCATCTATCTCAAGATCATGCTGCCGATGTCGCTGCCGATCTTCGTGGTGGCGCTGATCATCCAGATCACCGGCATCTGGAACGACTTCCTGTTCGGCGTCGTCTACACGCGCCCCGATACCTATCCGATGACGGTCCAGCTCAACAACATCGTCAATTCCGTCCAGGGCGTGAAGGAGTACAACGTCAACATGGCAGCGACCCTGCTCACCGGCCTCGTGCCGCTGGTCATCTACTTCATCTCCGGAAAGCTGTTCGTGCGCGGCATCGCCGCCGGCGCGGTGAAGGGCTGAGCATGACGAGCGTCCTGGTCAAAGACGTCTCGCTCAACTTCGGCGCCGTCGAGGTGCTGAAATCCCTCAATCTCGACGTGACCGAAGGCGAGTTCATCGTGCTGCTCGGGCCGTCGGGCTGCGGCAAGTCGACCCTGCTCAACTGCATCGCCGGGCTGCTCGACGTGTCGGCCGGGCAGATTTTCATCAACGGCAAGAACGTCACCTGGGAGGAGCCGAAGGACCGCGGCATCGGCATGGTGTTCCAGTCCTACGCCCTCTACCCGCAGATGTCGGTGGAGGGGAATCTCTCCTTCGGCCTTAAGAATGCCGGCCTGCCGAAGGACGAGATCGCCAGGCGCATCGCCCGCGCCGCCTCCATCCTGCAGATCGAGCCGCTGCTCAAGCGCCGGCCGGCGGCGCTGTCGGGCGGCCAGCGCCAGCGCGTGGCGATCGGCCGGGCGCTGGTGCGCGACGTCGACGTCTTCCTGTTCGACGAGCCGCTCAGCAACCTCGACGCAAAGCTGCGCTCGGAGCTGAGGGTCGAGATCAAGCGGCTGCACCAGAAGCTCGGCAACACCATGATCTACGTCACCCACGACCAGATCGAGGCGATGACGCTGGCCGACCGCATCGCGGTGATGAAGGGCGGGCTGATCCAGCAGCTCGACGCGCCGCAGGCGATCTACGGCAAGCCGGTCAACCGCTTCGTCGCCGGCTTCATCGGCTCGCCCGGCATGAATTTCCTGGAAGGCCGGCTGGAGCCGCGCGACGGCCAGCCGCGCTTCGTCGCCGACGGGCTGGATATCCCGCTCGCGACCTACGCCTTCGACGCGGCCGGCTTCCGCCCCGGCCCGGCGGTGTTCGGCATGCGGCCCGAGCATGTCGGCCTCAACAGCGGCACCGGCTGGCCGTTCTCCTCCGCCACGACGGTCGAGGTGGTCGAGCCGATGGGCTCCGACACGCTAGTATGGGCCAGGCTTGCCAGCCAGAATTTTACCGTGCGCGTCTCCTCCGAGCGTGCGCCGACCGTCGGCGATCAGATCGTGATCGGCTTCGATCCGCTGCGCGCCTCGCTCTTCGACGCCGATACCGGCGTCCGCCTCTGACACCCTTCGACAGCAATGGGAATGTTCCGATGACCTGGTCCTTCCAACTCTACAGCGCCCGCAACTTCCAGCCCTGGTCGGACGTATTGAAGACGCTCGGCGAACTCGGCTACAAGCAGGTCGAGGGTTTCGGTGGCGTCTATGCCGAGCCGTCGGCCTTCCGCGCCGATCTCGACAGGAACGGTCTTGCCATGCCGAGCGGGCATTTCCCGATCGACATGCTGGAGACCGATTTCGGCATGGCGGAGACGATCGCCAGGACGCTCGGCATGAAGCTGATCGCCTGCCCCTATCTGCAGGCGCCCGATCGGCCGGCTGACGCCGAAGGCTGGCGCGGCTTCGGCAAGCGGCTGGCGGCGGTTGCCAAGCGGGCTGAGGACGCCGGCTTGGCCTTCGCCTGGCACAATCACGACTTCGAGTTCCAGCCGCTTGCCGACGGCTCGACCCCGCAGGACCGGATTTTCGAGGGCGCGCCCGATCTCGGCTGGGAGATCGACGTTGCCTGGGTGATCCGCGGCGGCGCCGACCCGTTGAAATGGATCGGCGAGCATGGCCAGCGCATCGTCGCCGTGCACGTCAAGGACATCGCCCCGGCCGGCGAGAACGCCGACGAGGACGGCTGGTCGGATGTCGGCCACGGCACGGTGGACTGGAAAGGCCTGCTGGCGACGCTGAAGGCCAGGACGCCGGCAAAATATTACATCATGGAACAGGACAACCCGAACGACTTCCGGCGCTTCGCCAGCCGGTCGATCGCGGCGGTCAGCAGTTTTTGAGGGACACGCATATGGCAAAAAAGCTTGGAGTGGGGGTGATCGGCTGCGGCAACATCTCCGCGGCCTATTTCTCGCTCGCGCCGCTCTTCCGCGGCTTCACCATGAAGGCCTGCGCCGACATCAACATGGACGTGGCCAAGGCGCGCGCCAAGGAGTTCAAGGTGCGCGCCGAGACGGTGGAGGACCTGCTCAAGGCCGATGACATCGACATCGTCGTCAACCTGACGGTGCCGGCGGTCCACTACGCGGTATCGAAGGAGATCCTTGACGCCGGCAAGCACGTCTATTCCGAAAAGCCGTTCGTGCTGACCGTCAAGGAGGGTACCGACCTCAAGACGCGCGCCGAGAAGAAGAAGCTGCGCATCGGCTCGGCGCCGGACACCTTCCTCGGCGGCGCGCACCAGCTCGCCCGCGATATCATCGACAGCGGCAAGGTCGGCAGGATCACCAGCGGTACCGCCTTCGTGATGAGCCACGGCATGGAGCACTGGCACCCGAACCCGGACTTCTTCTTCCAGCCCGGCGCCGGCCCGGTGCTCGACGTCGGCCCCTACTACGTCACCAACCTGATCCAGCTCATCGGCCCGGTGAAACGCGTCGCCGCCATCTCCTCGACGCCCTCGCCGGAGCGCACCATCACCTCGAAGCCGCGCTTCGGCGAGAAGATCAAGGTGACGACGCCGACGACCATCCATGCCCTCGCGGAATTCGAGAATGGCGCGGTGGTGACGCTGAATTCCAGTTGGGACGTATGGAACCACAGCCACAAGCCGATGGAACTCTATGGCGAGGAAGGCACCATCCATGTGCCCGATCCCAACTTCTTCGGCGGCCAGGTCACCTTCACCAGGCAGGCCTCGGCGATCAAGAAGATGCCGAAATGGGAGCATCCGCTCGGCGTGCCCAACCAGAAGCATTCGATCGGCATGATGGCCAACTATCGCACCGTCGGCCTCGCCGACATGGCCATCGCCATTGCCGAAGGCCGGCCGCACCGCTGCTCGATGGAGCTGGCGCTGCACGCCGTCGAGGTGATGACCGGCATCCTCAAGGCCGGCGAGACCGGAAAATTCGTGGAGATGACGACGACCTGCGAGCGACCCGCGGCGCTCGGACCGAAGGCGGCGAAGGCATTGCTGGCGAAGAAGAAGTAAGGGAGGATTTCTGAAGCGATTTGTCCGGCCACGCTTTTTCGCCAGGGTGCGTCCTTCGAGGCTCGCCCGCCGTGGCCGGTAGACGCATTCGAGGATCGTCCGGGCTCGCACCTGAGGTGCGAGCCCGCGGGGCGGAGGCTTTTGGGGGCCGAAATATCGAAGGGCGAGCCTCGACGGACGCACCGCAAGCAGGATCCGGCGGCGCATAACGCCCTTGGCTCAATCGAACCCATGCCGGCGGACCTTGCCTTCGCCACAAATATCGGTCACAGGCGCGTTCACTAGGATAGCCCGCCGTTTCGCGGGATGCGTGGCGCTTGACGATCTCGTCGCGCCCGACGCTGTGAAAGTAAGAGCAATGACGATGACGCAGGCCGGCGTGAAAGCGCCGGAAAGCCCCTGGCGCGGCGAAGCGCGCGCGATGCTGTCGCTGGCCTGGCCGATGATCCTGACCAATCTCGGCCAGACGGCGATGAACGCCACCGACGTGATGATGATGGGGCGGCTCGGCCCGCAGGCGCTGGCAGCCGGCGCGCTCGGCTCCAATCTCTATTTCATGCCGCTGATCTTCGGGCTCGGCCTGATCCTGGCGACGTCGCCGATGATCGCCACCGAGCTCGGCCGCAAGCGCCACTCGGTGCGCGACGTGCGCCGCACCGTGCGGCAGGGGCTGTGGCTGGCCGGGCTCGTATCGATCCCGATCTGGCTGTTCCTGTGGAACACGGAAGCCATGCTCGTCTGGATGGGGCAGGACCCGGCGCTGGCGGAGCTGGCCGGCCAATACATGGTCTGGCTGCAATGGGCGGTGCTGCCCTTCTACGGCTACATCGTGCTGCGCTCCTTCATCTCGGCGCTGGAGCGGCCGGGCTGGGCGCTGGTCATCGTCTTCGCGGCGGTCGCCTTCAACGTGCTCGCCAACTGGTGCCTGATGTTCGGCAATCTCGGCTTCCCGACGATGGGCATCGCCGGCGCGGGAGCGGCGACGACGCTGTCGAGCCTGCTGATGTTTCTGGGCATGGCGGCGGTGGTGACGATCGAGCGGCGGTTCCGCCGCTACCGGCTGTTCGGCCGCTTCTGGCGGGCCGACTGGCCGCGCTTCATGGCGCTGCTCAAGCTCGGTCTGCCGATCGGCGGCATCCTCGCCTTCGAGGTGACCATCTTCAACGCGGCGGCACTGCTGATGGGGCTGATCTCGTCGGCCGCTCTCGCCGCCCATGCCATCGCCATCCAGCTCGCCTCGATCTCCTTCATGGTGCCGCTCGGGCTGAGCCAGGCGGTTACGGTGCGCGTCGGCCTCGCCTTCGGCGCGCGCGATCCCGACGGCATCGGCCGCGCCGGCTGGACCGCCTTCGTCATGGGCGTCGGCTTTATGGCGCTGATGGCGTTGATCATGGTCACCGTCCCGCGCCCGCTGATCGGCGCCTTCATCGATGCCGGCGACCCGGGCAATGCGGAGGTGGTGGCACTCGCGGTCACCTTCCTCGCCTTCGCGGCGCTGTTCCAGGTAGCCGACGGCGCCCAGGCGGTCGGCGCCGGCATGCTGCGCGGCCTGCACGACACCAAGGTGCCGATGCTGTTCGCGGCGCTCGGCTATTGGGGCATCGGCCTGCCGCTCGGCGTGCTGCTCGCCTTCCCGCTCGGGTTCGCCGGCACCGGCATCTGGGTCGGGCTGTGCGTCGGCCTGGCCGTGGTCGCGGTGCTGCTGCTGTCGCGCTGGCTGCGGCGCGAAAGGCTTGGGCTGGCGGATGAGCAAAGGGCGTTCGGGTAGGGTTTTCCCGGCGCCAAGCCGCACGATACCGGCTCCTGCCCTCATCTCCCTGCCGGGACCTTCTCCCCGTAGAACGGCAGGACAATCACATATGGCGGCGAGAAATTCGGCCGCCCCGTACCCCCACCCCTGACCCCTCCCCACAAGGGGGAGGGGGACTTTGCGGCCGCCATGCCACGCGAAACAGTTGACGACAGGTGCATGGCGGAAGTGCAAGCCGGTCCCCTCCCCCTTGTGGGGAGGGGTTAGGGGTGGGGGTAGTGCCATGGCCATTGCCCTGCGTAGAACGGGGGAATGCGCTATCCGCCCATCGCGCCGAGCAGTTTTCGGATGTCGCCGAAGCGGCCGATCAGTCCGAAGACGATCGCCGCGATGGCCACGAAGAAGATCGACACGGCCGCCATGGTCGGCGTGTAGCCGTAGCGCAACGCGTTGAAGATCTTGATCGGCAGCGTCTCGACGGTGAAGCCGACGGTCATGTAGGCGACGATATATTCGTTGAGCGACAGCACGAAGGCGAAGGCGTAGCCCGAGACCAGGTAGGGCAGGATCAGCGGCAGCACGACGGTTCTCAGCACCGTGCGGTCGTCGGCGCCCATCGTGGAGGCGGCCTCGACCAGCGCGCGGTCGATCGAGGCGAAACCCAGCGACAGCGTCACCAGCGGCAGGGTGACGAAGAAGATGCCGTGGCTGATCGCCGCCGTCCAAGGCTGGCCGTAGAGGCCGCTGGTGGCCCAGAAGGTCAGCAGCCCGAGCGCGGTGATGACCGGCGGCAGGATGAAGGGCGCGACGCCGAGAAGCTGGAAGATGTTGGCCCACGGCGCGATGCGGCGCCACAGGAACCAGGCGAGCGGCAGCGCGATGGCAACCGCGATCGCCGCAGCGCTGACGGCAAGCAGCAGCGACGAGATCAGCGCCCGCCGCCATTCCGGGTCGGCGAAAATCTGTCCGTACCAGGAAAGCGAGAAGCCGACCGGCGGGAAGGTGAGGTCCTGCTTCTCGTTGACGGAGACGCCCGCCACGACGATCAGCGGCAGGGCCATGAACAGGGCGACGGCGAAGAAGCCGAGCCGGCGCAGGATGGTCCCGGTCATAGCGCGTTCTCCCTGCGCCCCGCGAGCAGCGTCAGGCCGACCAGCGCCAGCGAGATCAGCACCAGGAACACCGCCATCGCCGCGGCGAACGGCATGTTCGACTGGTAGATCGCCTGGTCGGTGATGTGCACCGACAGCGTCCAGTGCTGCGGCCGGCCGAGCAGCTGCGGCAACAGGTACGAGCCGAGCGCGAAGACGAACACCATGATGAGTGTGGCCACCACCGTGTTGCGCAGCGCCGGCAGCACCACGTTGAGGAAGGCGCGCACCGGCGAGGAGCCGAGCGTGCGCGCCGCCTCGGTGAGCGTCGGGTCGAGCCGCACGAGGGCGGGGTAGAGCACCAGGATGGTGTAGGGCAGCGCCTGGTAGACCATGCCGGTGAGCACCACGCCGAAGGAGGGCAGCAGCGCCACGGGTTTGTCCATCAGCCCCAGCCAGACGGCGAGGTTGGTGATACCGGCGGTGCGCGAGAACAGCGTCGACCAGGCGAAGCCGATGATGACCTCCGACAGCGACAGCACCGAGAGCAGGCAGACCAGCCAGATGGTCTGCACCTTGCGCGACTGTTTCGTCAGCAGATAGGTGAAGGGGAAGGCGACGACGACGCAGACGATCGCCACCAGCACCGCCAGCATCAGCGAGAAGCCGAGGATGTTGGCGAAAAACAGCGACAGGAAGCGGGCGTAGTTGTCGAACACGAAATCCGGCTTGTAGAAGCCGGCCGGGTCACGCCGGAAGAAGCTGACGGCGATCATCGTCGAGAAGGGGATGACGAAGAAGACGATCAGCATCACCGCCGGGAAGAAAAGCGGCGTGTAGTCTGCGAGGGTTTTTGGGGGCTCGCGTTTCATGGCAGGCGCTCCGAACGGAAGATACCCCCACCCCTAACCTCTTCCTCTCGAGGCCGCGCAATCGCATATGAAAACACCCCCACCCCTAACCCCTCCCCACAAGGGGGAGGGGAACTGGCCAGCATTTCCGCCAGGCGCCAATCGTCGACCGTTTCGCATGGAGCAGCAGCAAAGTCCCCCTCCCCCTTGTGGGGAGGGGTTAGGGGTGGGGGTACGAGGCGACCGAATTCCTTGCCGTTTGCCAAATGCGATAAGGGGCGTTGTTCCAACGCGGCGCTCATGACTTCACCACCACGCAGCTTTCGGCAGGCAGGATGACGCCAACCTTGTCTCCCGCCGCGACGTCGACGCGCTCACGCGGGGTGGTGACGGCGACGATGGTGGTGCCAGCCGTTTCCACGTAGGTCTCGATGGTGGCGCCGAGGTCGCGCACGAAGGTCACCGTACCGTCGACGGCGCCGGAGCCTGGCGCGCCGAGCCGCACGTCCTCCGGCCGGATCGACACGGACGCTTTCGCCACACCCGAGGGCAGGGCGAGGCCGGCAACGGCGCTGCCGAGGATGGTGGCGCGACCGGCGGAATCGGCGCTGGCCTGCAAGAGGTTGGTCGAGCCGATGAAGTCGGCGACGAAGGCGTCGGCGGGCTTGCGGTAGATCTCGATCGGCGCCGCGGCCTGGCGGATGCGGCCCTCGCCCATGACGACGACGAGGTCGGCCATGGTCATGGCCTCGCGCTGGTCGTGGGTGACGACGATGGTGGTGATGCCGAGGCGCTGCTGCAACTGGCGCAATTCCACCTGCATGGATTCGCGCAGCTTCGCGTCGAGTGCCGACATCGGCTCGTCGAGCAGGAACAGTTTTGGCGACAGTGCCAGCGCCCGGGCGATGGCGACGCGCTGGCGCTGGCCGCCGGAGAGCTTCGCCACCGGCCGGTCGGCGAAGCCGGGCAGGTGCACCAGCTTCAGCAGCTCGTCGGCTCGCTTCTTCTGCTCGTCCTTCGGCGCGCCGCGGATGCGTAGCGCATAGGCGATGTTGTCGCCGACCGACAGATGCGGGAACAGCGCCAGCGACTGGAAGACCATGCCGAAACTGCGCTTGTGGGTGGGCACTCCGGTGATGTCCGCGCCGTCGAGCAGGATGGCGCCGGCGGTCGGCTCCTCCAAGCCGGCAATCATCCTGAGCAGCGTGGTCTTACCGCAGCCGGACGGGCCGAGCAGGCAGACGAAGGTGCCGTGCGGCACCGACAGGCTGACGTCGTCGACGGCGTTGAAGTCGCCGAAGCGTTTGGTGACGGACTGGATCGCTAATCCGGACATGGGTGCATCCCGATGGATGAGGCGGCTTCGCTGCGCCTCAGGACCTGCAAATAGTCAAATCGGTGGCAAGCAGCGCGATTTCGCGCTTAGATCGATGCCGGCAAAGAATTCGGGGGCGGAAGCAGGGGCGCCGAGCCAGCCGGCGCATTGGGGAGGATGGGCCACCCCAACTCCTGAGCTTGTCGAAGGGGGCGACGGGCCTCGCTCTCGAACTGGAGGTGCGCCATGTGGTTTCGGCCATATAGCGCCACCCTGGAACTGAAATGGACCCGGACGGGCTGGCAAATCTCGATCCGGGTCCGCTTCAGAAGCTAGGAAACGGGGGCCGGGCGAAAGCCTGGCTCCCACTCCAGCAAGATAGCGTCAGCGGCGCATCGAGACAAGCTCCGCCCCCAGCTCAGCTCGCGATCATCTCCGTCCACTTCTGGTTCAGCCAGTCGGCCTTGGTGGTGTAGAGGTCGTAGCGCGGCAGGATCGGCTGGATCTCCGACGACACGGCGGCGAATTCCTCGGCGGTCAGGTCGAGCTTGTCCTTCTTCAGCGTCGGCGCCGTGCCGACCTTGCGCGACATCAGGCCCTGGATCGACGGCTGGCTCATATAGTCGATGAACACATGCGCCTCCTCGGCTTTCTCCGAGGCGCGCGAGATGACCCAGTTGCCGCTGTCCTGGATGCCGCCCTCTTTCGGGAAGGTCGAGCGCACCGGCTGGCCGTCGGCCGCGGCGAGGCCGGTGACGTCGTGGTAATACTGGCCCATCGGGATCTCGCCCGACTTCAGCGCCTGCTCGAACTGCGCCTCGTCGCGGTACCAGAGCCGCACGTTCGGCTTGACCTCGGCGAGCTTGTCAAAGGCCTTGAGCAGGCCTTCCTCGGTGTCGAGCGCGTTGGTACCGCCGAAGAAGGTTGCGGCTGTAACTTCCAGCAGGAAGGAGTTGGAGACCAGCGCCAGCAGGCCGAGCTTGTCGGCATTGGCCGGATCCCAGAAGGCCGCCCAGGAATCGGGGGCGGTCGGATATGCATCGGTGTTGGTGACCAGCGTGATGTACCAGGCGACGGCACCGATGCCGGCGACGCGGCCGTCCGGATATTTGTTGACGAACTGCGGCAGCAGGTCGGCGAAATTCTTGATCTTCTTGTCGTCGATCGGCGTCCACAATTCGGTCGACTGGCCCTTGAGCGTCGAGGTCTGCGACATCATCGACACGTCGGCCGGCGCCTGCCCGGCCTTGGCCGCCTGCTCAAGCTGCACCAGCCAGGCCTCGCCGGTCGGCTCGGCCACCGATTCCACCGCGATGCCGCTCGCCTTGGTGAATTCCGGGAAGATGTGCTCATCGAAGGATTTCTTGAAATAGCCGCCATAGACGCCGACCTTCAGCGACTTGTCCTGCGCGCACAGGACCGAAGGCATGGCGAGCGCGCTGGCGCCGGCGATCGCTGCGCCGAGCACGGTCCGCCGGGTGAGTTCGATCTTCATCTCTGGTTCTCCTCTGTTTCGGCCGGTTTTCCGGCATGTTCCTTGTCTGCAGTCTAGTGGTTGTTCCGCGCTGTGTCGCGGGGGAGGACATCCGGGAGCGTAAACTGCCCCCTGCGGCTCCTCTTCAACCGTCGCTGTCACGCGAACCGGTTATCGCCGGGCTGAACACCATCAGCGACAGGATCTCGAACAGCACCTGCGCGCCGGCATGCGCGGTGTTGGTGGTGGAGTCGTATTGCGGGGCCACTTCGACGACGTCGCCGCCGACCAGATTGACCCCCTTGAGGCCGCGAAGGATCTCCAGCACCTCGCGCGTCGTCAGGCCGCCGACCTCGGGCGTCCCGGTGCCGGGCGCGAAGGCGGGGTCGAGGCTGTCGACGTCGAAGGAGAGGTAGGTCGGGCCGTCGCCGACGATCTTCCTGGCCTTCTCGATGACGGCGGGGATGCCGAGGCCCGACACCTCCTCGGCGTGGATCACCGTCATGCCGGACTCGTAGGTGAACTCCCACAGATACTCGGCCGAGCCGCGGATGCCGATCTGGATGGTGCGGGTCGGGTCGAGCACGCCGTCCAGCACCGCGTTGCGGAACGGACCGCCGTGATGGAACTTCGTCTGGTCGAAGGCGCCGCCCGTGTCGCAATGGGCGTCGATGTGGATCATGCCGACCGGCTGTTTGGCGCCGACGGCCTTGAGGATCGGGTGGGTGATCGAGTGGTCGCCGCCGACCGACAGCGGGATCACGCCGGCCTCGACGATCTGCCGGGCGCGCCGTTCGATGTCCTCGTGGCTGAGCTCCAGCCGGTAGCGGCTCTGGAAGGCGATATCGCCGATGTCGGCGACGCGCAGGTCCTGCACAGGGGCGCAGTCGAGCACGTGGTTGTAGGGTCCGATGCGCTCGATGGCGCGCAGCGCCCGCGGCCCGAAGCGCGAGCCCGGCCGGTTGGTGACGCCGAGATCCATCGGCACGCCGAGGATCGCCACCTGCAGGTCGCCGAAATCCGGCTGGTCGTTGTCGACCGGCATGTAGGGCGCGGTGAGGAAGGTTGGGATGCCGGAATAGGGGGCGAGCCGCGTGCCGCTCTTGGTGAAGATCTTGTCGGCCACGCGCCGGAACTGCGGGTTGAACAATTCGCCGCCGTGGCTCTCGCCATACTTGCGGCGCAGCGCCTCCAGCTTGCTTTCCGAGAAGCCCATGGCCTCCTCCTCGTTCGCGATGGCGGGAACGCCGGAATGCCGAGGGCATCCATGCTTCCGTCGCCGGATGCTCGTCCTCGCGTTCCCCTGGTTTTCTGCTTTTCCCGCTAGGTTGCGTCAACGCGATTGAAAGATCAATTGATATTGTTATAGCCTTGTGTGTGAGAATTTCTCACAGGAACGACACGGCATGGCGCGCCGGCTGCCTCCGCTCAATCCGTTGCGGGCCTTCGAGGCCACCGCCCGGCACGGATCGCTGACCAAGGCGGCGTCCGAGCTCAACGTCACCCATGGCGCCGTGAGTCACCAGATCAAGGCGCTGGAGGCAATGCTCAAGGTGCAGTTGTTCGAGCGCGCCGGCCAGCGCCTGAAACTGACGCTCCAGGGCGCCGAGCTACTGCCCTCGGTCACCAGCGCCTTCGACGGCATCGCTGCGGCGACGGCGCGCATGGCGCGCCCGACCGGCGCCGGCGCGCTGACGGTGAGCTGCGTGCCGGCGCTGCTGTCGCTGTGGCTCATCCCGCGCCTCGGCGGGTTCGTGGCGCAGTATCCGAACATCCGGCTGAAGCTGAACGCCTCCAACGATCCGCTCGACCTGCGTTCGCCCGACATCGACGTGTGTGTCCACTATGGCGACCGTGACTGGAGCGGCTGCTGGTTCCGGAAATGGTCGGACCTCGAGCTTTTCCCCGTCGCCAGCCCGTCGCTGATCAACAACCGGCCGATCCGTTCGGTGCGCGACCTCGCCGACCACGTGCTGCTGCATGGCGACGACGGGCGCGAATGGCATACCTGGCTGGCGGCGGCAGACGCCCTCGATCTGGCGCGCGGGCCGCAGCTGCATTTCAGCGATGCGCGGCTTTCGACCGAGGCGGCGCAGCATGGGCACGGCGTGGCGCTGGGCGATTCGGTGACGGCGAGCGGGCTTCTGGCGCGCGGGCTGCTGGTCACGCCGTTCAACCTGTCGGTGCCGGCGGTGGATTCCTTCTACGTCGCCTGCCGCAGCGGCGTACGCGCCGCGCCGGCCGCGCAGACCTTCATCGACTGGCTGTTCGCCGAGCGCGACATGAGCATGGCCGCCGGCGGGGTCGCGGTCGCCGGCCAGATCAGCATCCGCAAGCGGCGCGTGTCCGGCAAGGTGCAGGCGGGGTTAGCCGACCAATGAAGCACCCTCATCGGCCCTTCGGGCACCTCTCCTCACGCCGGGGCCGTCTCGACGATCGAGAACGCCGAGCGCGTGCGGATCAGCCGCGGCCCGCCGAAGCCGGCCTTGCGGAACAGCGCGGTATATTCGGCCAGAGACCGCTCCTTCGCGCCGGGAAACAGCATCATCATGTGCATGTCGGCGAGATAATTCATCGAATCGGCTTCGCCGGGAGGCGCTTCGAGCACCCGCTCGATCACCAGCAGGCGGCCGTCCGGCCTGATCGCCGCCCGGCACCGGGAGAGGATTTCGACGCAGCGCTCGTCGTTCCAGTCATGCAGGATCTGGGACAGCGTGTAGATGTGGCCGCCGGCGGGAACATGATCGAAGAAGCTGCCGGCCTCCACCGTGCAACGGCCGGCAAGCTCGCCGAGCACCCCGGCGGCGCCAGCCACTGCTCCCGCCTGGTCGAACAGCACGCCGCTTGGCGCCGGATGGGCGGCCAGGATCGCCTTCAGAAGCGCCCCACTGCCGCCGCCGACATCCACCACCCGCTCGGCTTGCGAAAAATCATAGGCCGCGACGACCGCGGCATGCCGATCGTCGGGGCTGTGCCGCATGAAGGCGTCGAAGATCGCGGCTTCCGTCGGGTTGTCGGCCAAATGGCTGAAGTAGGGTTTTCGGAATTCGGCCTCGAACGGCGTGTCGCCGGTCATGGCGCGCGCCGCGGCGCCCCAGACGGCCCAGGAACTCGGCATGGCGTAGTAGCGCGATGCATAATGAAGCGTAGGGGCGGAATCCTTGCGCAGATAGCGGGAGTCGTCGGTGTGGGCGACCGCGCCGTCTTCGGAGATCGAGAACAGGCCGAAGGCGGCGAGCGCGCGCAACAGGCGGGCGAGCCGTTCCGGATCCGCGCCGCATTCGGCCGCGAGCTCGGCGACCGGGCGTGCCTTGGCATCGATGCGATCGGCCAGGCCGAGCGAGCAGGCGATCTCGATCATCTTCGAGACCTGCAGGCCTCGGACGAGGCCGAGGACTCGTGAATAGCCATCCCCGTTCGCCATGCGATCCCTCCATCGGCCGGCAGGGATTGTCGTCATTCCGATAGGCGAGGTTTTTTGTATTGCGTGACGGCATTGAACGCTGCTGCGGCAGTCCGCGTCAATGCCCCGTCGCCCGGGCAATCGCCTGCATCGCCGGTGTTCTGATATGCAGGACCAAACATATCCTGAAGCATGCCGGACTTTTCGATGCTATAGCGCGCGTGAGCCGTGAAGGCTGCGGAGGAGAGTTCGAGAGGGCCTATGACCAGGACCGATATCGCCCGGCGCGTCTACAACCACACTTGGAAGCTCGATCCGATCGTGCGCAGCCTGCTCGACACGGATTTCTACAAGCTTCTGATGCTGCAGATGATCTGGGGCATGTACCCGAAGGTGGACGCCACCTTCTCGCTGATCAACCGGAAGACTACGGTGCGTCTTGCCGACGAGATCGACGAGCAGGAACTGCGGGCGCAGCTCGACCACGCCCGCACGCTGCGCTTCTCCAAGAAGGAGATGATCTGGCTGGGCGGCAACACCTTCTACGGCCGCAAGCAGATTTTCTCGCCGGAGTTCCTGGCCTGGCTGGAGGGTTTCCAGCTTCCGGAATACGAGCTGCGCAAGAAGGACGGCCAGTTCGAGCTCGAGTTCCCCGGCCCGTGGATGTACACCACCATGTGGGAGATCCCGGCGCTGGCGATCATCAACGAGCTGCGCTCGCGCGCCGCCATGAAGTCCTTCGCGCCGTTCGCGCTCGACGTGCTCTATGCCCGCGCCAAGGCCAAGATGTGGGACAAGACCGAGCGGCTGAAGAAGCTGCCCGACATCCGTATCTCCGATTTCGGCACGCGGCGGCGCCACTCCTTCCTGTGGCAGCGCTGGTGCGTGGAGGCGCTGAAAGAGGGTATCGGCGAAGCCTTCACCGGCACCAGCAACGTCAAGCTCGCCATGGACACCGACCTGGAGGCGCTGGGCACCAACGCACACGAGCTGCCGATGGTGCTGGCCGCGCTCACCGACAGCGAGGAGGAGCTGAGGCGCTCGCCCTATCACGTGCTGCAGGACTGGCAGCGCTATTATGGCGGCAATTTGCTGATCGTGCTGCCCGACGCCTTCGGCACGGCCTCCTTCCTGCGCGATGCGCCCGACTGGGTGGCCGACTGGACCGGCTTCCGCCCCGACAGCGCCCCACCGATCGAGGGCGGCGAGCGCATCATGGCGTGGTGGCGGCAGAAGGGGAAAGACCCGCGCACAAAACTGCTGATCTTCTCCGACGGGCTGGAGGTCGAGTCCATCATCGAGACCTATCGTCATTTCGAGGGCAAGGTACGCATGTCGTTCGGCTGGGGCACCAATCTCACCAACGACTTCGAAGGCTGCGCGCCGATCCCGACCGACGGGCTCAACGCCATCTCGCTGGTGTGCAAGGTGACCAGCGCCGACGGCCGGCCGGCGGTGAAGCTCTCCGACAATCCCGCCAAGGCGACCGGCGACCCGCGCGAGATCGACCGCTACCTGCGCGTGTTCGGCGACAAGGAAAGGGTGCGGCAGGCGGTGAAGGTGTGAGAGGGCGGGCCGGGAGTGGATGGAACGGGCCGTAGTTGGACAGGTCCGAGCGTGCGATGCGCGGTGAGTTTCCGATTGGCATCCGCATGAACATCGCCGACCTCCCCGTTCTGCCCGTCACCGAGGCGCTGCCGACGCTGCTCGCCGCGCTGGAGACGGGCAACGGCGCCGTGCTGGTGGCGCCGCCCGGCGCCGGCAAGACCACGCTGGTGCCGCCGGCGCTGCTGTCGGCACCCTGGCGCGGCGACGGCACCATCCTGCTGCTCGAGCCGCGCCGGCTGGCGGCCCGGGCGGCGGCGCGGCGCATGGCGCAAATCCTCGGCGAGGAGCCGGGCGGCACCGTCGGCTACGCCATGCGCATGGAACGCAAGGTCTCCGCCAGGACGCGCATCCTCGTCGTCACCGAGGGCATTCTCGCACGCATGATCCTCGACGATCCGGAACTGCCGGGCATCGCCGCCATCCTGTTCGACGAATTCCACGAGCGCTCGCTCGACGGCGATTTCGGGCTGGCCCTGGCGCTCGACGTGCAGGGGGCACTGCGGCCCGACCTCAGGCTGCTGGTGATGTCGGCCACCGTGGACGGCGCGCGTGTGGCAAAACTGCTCGGCGATGCGCCGGTGATCGAAAGCGCCGGCCGCAGCTTTCCCGTCGACATCCGCCACGCCGAGCGGGCGCCCGGCACGGCGGTCGAGGATGGCGTCGCCGCGGCGGTGCGCGAGGCGCTGGCGGCCGAGGAGGGCAGCGTGCTCGCCTTCCTGCCCGGCCAACGCGAGATACTTCGCACGGCGGAGCGGCTGGAGGGACGTATCGCGGAGAATGTCGACATCGTGCCGCTCTACGGCCAACTCGACGCGCGCGCCCAGGACGCGGCGATAAGGCCGGCGCCGGCGGGGCGGCGCAAGGTGGTGCTGGCGACTTCGATCGCCGAGACCTCGATCACCATCGACGGGGTGCGGGTGGTCGTCGATTCCGGTCTGTCGCGCGTGCCGCGCTACGAGCCGGCCTCCGGGCTGACGCGGCTGGAGACGGTGCGCGTCAGCAAGGCGTCGGCCGACCAGCGGGCGGGGCGCGCCGGGCGCACGCAGCCGGGTGTCGCCATCCGCTTGTGGCGGGCCGAGCAGACGGCGGCGCTTGCGCCCTACAATACGCCGGAAATCCTTGAGGCCGACCTGTCGTCGCTGTTGCTCGACTGCGCCGCCTTCGGCGTCGCCGATCCGCGCGCGCTCGCCTTTCTCGATCCGCCGCCCGCGCCGGCCCTGGCCGAGGCGCGCGCCTTGCTCGCAGCGCTGCATGCGCTCGACGCCGACGGCCGGCTCACCGAGGCGGGCGCGACGATGCGAAAGCTCGCGCTGCCGGTGCGGCTGGCGCATATGGTGGCGGAGGCGGCGCGGCACGGGGCGGCCCGTGAGGCGGCCGAAATCGCGGTGCTGCTGACCGAGCGCGGGCTGGGCGGCGACAGCGCCGACCTGGAGCGGCGGCTGGCGCGGTTCCGGACGGAGAAGTCGCCACGGGCAACGGCGGCACGGCAGCTGGCGGAGAGGCTGGCTCGGAGCTTACCCTCCCCCTTGAGGGGAGGGTCGCCCGAAGGGCGGGGTGGGGGTGAACCGGCACCCACCGCGCGGTCGGTCCCCACCCCGGCGCTTCGCGCCGATCCTCCCCGCAAGGGGGAGGGTGGAGCTGGCGCGCTGCCTCACCCGACCCCATCCGCCGCCTTTGGCGGCACCTCCCCCTCGAAAGGGAAGGAAAGTGCCGGCGCGCTTCTCCTCCATGCCTGGCCGGACAGGGTCGCCAGGGCGCGCGGCGAGCGCGGCCGCTTCGTGCTGTCGAACGGCGGCGGGGCGATGCTCGACGCGGCGGACCCGCTGGCCGGCGAGACGTTCCTGGTGGTGGCCGACGTGCAGGGCAAGGCGCAGAACGCGCGCATCACCGCGGCGGCTGCGGTCGGCGAGGACGCCATCCGCGCCGTGCTCGGCGACCGGCTGGAGCGGCGGCGCGTCACCGAGTTCGACCGCGAGCGCGGCGCGGTGCGCAGCCGCGAGGCGGTGCGTCTCGGCGCCGTGGTGCTGTCCGAGCGGATGCTGCCGCCGCCGAAAGGCGCCGACGCCGACCGCGCTATCCTCGATGCGCTGCGCGCGCACGGGCTGGCGCTGCTGCCGTGGGGCAAGGACGCCGAGACCCTGCGCAGCCGCCTTTCCTGGCTGCACCGGGCGGTCGGCGCGCCCTGGCCGGACGTATCGGACGGCGCCCTGCTCGCTTCGCTGGAAGAGTGGCTGCTGCCGTTCCTGACCGGCGAGGCCGCCTTCTCCCGCATCGATCCCGGCGCCGTTTCCGCAGCGCTGATAGCGCTCGTTCCGCACGAGTTGCAGCGGCGGCTCGACAAGGCCGCGCCGACGCATTTCGATGCTCCTTCGGGCAGCCGGGTGCCGATCCGCTACGACGGCGAGATACCGGTGCTGTCGATCCGCGTGCAGGAACTGTTCGGCCTGACCGCGCATCCGACGATCGGCGACGGCCGCGTGCCGCTGACGCTGGAACTCTTGTCGCCGGCGCACCGGCCGATCCAGACGACGCGCGACCTGCCCGCCTTCTGGCGCGGCTCGTGGGCCGACGTGCGCGCCGACATGCGCGGCCGCTATCCCAAGCATGTCTGGCCGGAGGAACCTGCCAGCGCCATGGCTACCGCCCGGGCAAAGCCCCGCGTCAAATAGCGCTTGGCGCGAGCGCCCTTCCGGCGCGATAAACCGGCATGATCAAACCCTTCACCACCCCCGACTTCGAGCAGACGCACCGGCTCAGGCTGAACACGCTGATCCGGCTGCGCTGGCTGGCGATCGCCGGCCAGAGCGTCGCGGTCATCGTGGTCGCCTACTGGCTGCAGTTCCCTCTGCCGGTCAGCCTGTGCTTCGCGCTGATCGCCTGCTCGGCCTGGCTCAACCTGTTCCTCACCTTCCGCTTTCCGTCGACGCATCGGCTGCCCCCCAATTCGGCCCTGGCCACGCTGCTGTTCGATTCCCTGCAGCTCGCCGGCCTGCTCTATGTCACCGGCGGGCTCACCAACCCGTTCTCGCTGCTGCTCACCGTGCCCGTGGTCATCTCGGCCACCACCCTGCCGCTGAAGATGACCGCGGCGCTCGGTGCCCTGGTGATGGCGATGGCGACTGTGCTGGTGTTCCGCCACATGCCGCTGCCCTGGGTGGAGGGCGAGCGGCTGGCGATGCCCTTCGTCTATGTCGCCGGCATGTGGGTGGCGCTGTTCTCCTCGATCACCTTCACCGCCGTCTATGCCTGGCGGGTCGCCGAGGAGGCGCGGCTGCTCGCCAATGCGCTCGCCGCCACCGAACTGGTGCTGCAGCGCGAGCAGCATCTGTCGGCGCTGGACGGGCTGGCGGCTGCCGCCGCGCACGAGCTCGGCACGCCGCTCGCCACCATCACCGTGGTCGCCAAGGAGATGGAGCGGGCGCTCGGCAACGATCCCAAGTTCCGCGAGGACGTCACGCTGCTGCGCTCGCAGAGCGAGCGCTGCCGCGAGATCCTCAAGCGGCTGACCAGCCTGTCGTCGGAGAGCGAGGGCCACATGGCCCGCCTGCCGCTGACCTCGCTCATCGAGGAGGTGATCGCCCCGCATCGCGACTTCGGCATCGCCATCCGGCTGGAGCCGGGCGAGCGCATCGGCCAGGAGCCGGTCGGCCACCGCAATCCCGGCGTCATCTACGGGCTCGGCAATCTGGTCGAGAACGCCGTCGACTTCGCGGCGAGTACCGTCACGGTGCGCTGGCGCTGGAACGACGAGGCGGTGACGATCGACGTCGTCGACGACGGCCCCGGCTTCCGCCCGGAGATCCTAGACCGCATCGGCGAGCCTTACATGTCGACGCGGCAGGGGCCGGAGCCCGGCGGCGGCCTCGGCCTCGGCCTGTTCATCGCCAAGACGCTGCTGGAGCGCTCCGGCGCCGGCCTCTCCTTCTTCAACGCCAACGAGCGCGGCATGGGCGCGGTGGCGCAGGTCTCGTGGCGGCGCGACCAGTTCGTCAGCCGGCGTCCCGCCCCCGACATCATGCACGATACCGCCTGATGTGGCATTCCGGGCCCCGAATGGCTATATCGTCGCGAGAACAAGACAGATGAAAGGGTAAGGCGCCGATGATGGCCGAAGAGACGATCACCGATACCGGCATCGGGCAGGACGCATCGCTGCTGCTGGTCGACGACGACAAGCCGTTCCTGACCCGGCTGGCGCGCGCCATGGAGGCGCGCGGCTTCTCGGTCGACACGGCCGAAAGCGTCGAGGAGGCGGTCGCCAAGGCGAAGGCCGGCGCGCCCGCCTATGCGGTCGTCGACATGAGGCTGGGCGACGGCAACGGGCTAGACGTGGTTGCGGCGATCCGCGAGAGCCGCGCCGACGCGCGCGCCGTCATCCTCACCGGCTACGGCAACATCGCCACCGCCGTGACGGCGGTGAAGCTCGGCGCCATCGACTACCTGTCCAAGCCGGCCGACGCCGACGACATCTACGCGGCGCTGACCCGCAGCGGCGGCGAGCGCGCCGCCCCGCCGGAAAACCCGATGTCGGCCGACCGCGTGCGCTGGGAGCACATCCAGCGCGTCTACGAGATGTGCGACCGCAACGTCTCGGAAACGGCGCGGCGCCTCAACATGCACCGCCGCACCCTGCAGCGCATCCTCGCCAAGCGCGCGCCGCGCTGAGCGCGGCTGCGCCCGGAGGCGGAGTCCTCATGCCGTAGCGGAGGTGAGGCTCGCCGCCGGATAAGAGCGCCCGGGACAGGCCCGCTTGTTCCCGAAAGAGGGGACAAAAAATCGACCTTGCGAACAAAAAATCCGCGAGGGCACACGTCCAGGCGATTACTGCTTCGGCAGGATTGATTTTGATTTCAACCGCTTGGCCGGTATGACCGGCTGGCGCGGCGACATGTGGCCGTGCCGAAAACAGCCCGGCGCATCGCCGCGCTGCCCCCTCCTCCGCAACCCGTCCCATGCTTGTGCCGAGTTCAACGAGGCGCCGACATGGACACTTCCGACAATCTCGCTCTCCCCTACATCCTGCCGTCGCAGGCGCAGAAGCACGTCACCCACAACGAGGCGATCGCCATGCTCGACGCGCTGGTGCAGCCGGGCGTGCTCGACCGCGACCTCGCGGCGCCGCCGGCGTCGCCCGCCAACGGCGACCGGTACATCGTGGCAAGCGGCGCGTCGGGCGACTGGACCGGCCGGGCCGGCAGCATCGCGCATCGCCTCGACGGCGTCTGGGCCTTCTACGCTCCGCGACCCGGTTGGCTCGTTTTCGTCGTGGACGAGGCGAAGCTCGTCCATTGGACCGGTTCGACCTGGGCAGACTATCCGGCGGCGATCGATGTCCTGCAGTCGCTTTCCCTGCTCGGCATCGGCACCACGGCGGACGCGGCCAATCCCTTTTCGGCAAAACTCAACAAGGCGCTGTGGGCGGCGAGGACAGCCGCGGAGGGTGGCGACGGCGATCTTCGCTACACGCTGAACAAGGAGACCGCGGCCGACGTCCTGTCGCTGCTGATGCAGACTGGCTTCTCCGGCCGGGCCGAGTTCGGGCTGATCGGCGACGACAATCTGTCGCTGAAAGTCTCGCCCGACGGCACGGCCTGGACAACGGCGCTGACGGTCGACAAGGCGACCGGCCAGCTTGCCATCGGCAACCAGCTCAATCTGAACGCCTCGCTGTCGATGTCCGGGGCGTCGCTGACCATCACGCGGGACGCTGCGGCGACTCTGCTCAGGCTGATCAGCTACCGCGACACCAATGCCACCCACGCGACCTTTGCCGCGGATGTGGCGCGCGGCAGCTTGGCATCGCCGGCCTTCATGACCAATACCGGGCTGATGGCGGAATTCATCGTCCGCCCGTGGGACGGGACCGCCATCGGCACGGTGACCTCAGGCCGCCTCGCCTTCCGCGCCTCGGAGAACCACAGCGCCGCGGCGCGCGGCACGCGCTGGACGATCGAGCTGACGCCCAACGGCAGCACGTCGGTCGCGGAGGCCGGGGCGCTCGACCATGCGTCGGGCCTCTCGCTGTTCTCGGTGCCGGTGATCGACGCCAATCGCCATTTCCGGCTGCGCTCCTATACGATCGCAAGCTTGCCGTCAGCTTCGCCCGCCGGGCAGATGATCCATTGCTCGGACCTGGGCGGCGGCGGCGGGCAGCTCAATTCCGACGGCGCGGCCTGGCGGCGCGTGTCGCGCGGCGGCCAGCAGGCGGTGGCGAGCGATGCCGATTTCACGCTTGCCGTGCTGGCCAATGCCGAGGAGCAGCGCCATACCGGCACGCTCTCCGCCGATCGTGCGGTGACGCTGTCGGCGACCAACGCCTATGCCGGCGCCCGCTTCCGCCTGGCGCGTACCGGCGGCGGCGCGTTCAGCCTGTCCTTCGGCGGACTGAAGAACCTGGCGGCCAATACGTGGGCCGAGGCGGTGCATGACGGCTCAGCCTGGTATCTGGCGGCGTATGGAGGGTTGTGAAGGTTTTTCCCTCCCCCTTGAGGGGAGGGTGGCCGCGAAGCGGCCGGGTGGGGTGCGAGCGGCAGTGCTCTACGCCATCTTCTTCGTGGTAGAAAAGGCATCGCACGGCCGCTCGCACCCCACCCGCCTCGCTTCGCTCGGCACCCTCCCCTCAAGGGAGAGGGAGGCTCAGCTATGTGCGAAGATATCCTCCTCGCCCCAGCCCATCAGGTCGAGGCGGGCGCGGGCGGGCAGGAAGCGGAAGCAGGCGTCGGCGACCTTGGTGCGGTTCTCGCGCATCAGCCGGGTGACCAGGATCTCGCGCAGCCGGTGCAGGTGGAGAACGTCGGAGGCAGCGTATTCGAGCTGCTCCGGCGACAGCGTCTCGGCGGCCCAGTCGGACGACTGCTGCGCCTTGGACAGGTTGACCCCGAGCAGCTCGTAGCAGATGTCCTTCAGCCCGTGGCGGTCGGTGTAGGTGCGGGTCAGCCGCGAGGCGATCTTGGTGCAGAACACCGGCTCCGGCATGGCACCGAAGGCGTGGCTGAGCACGGCAAGGTCGAAGCGGGCATAGTGGAAGAGCTTTGTGACGCGCTTGTCGCGCAGGAGCGCGACAAGGTTCGGCGCCTTCTTCTGCCCGGGGGCGATCTGGATGACGTCGGCGGTTCCGTCGCCGGGCGAGATCTGAACCACGCACAGCCGGTCGCGATGCGGGTTGAGACCGAGCGTTTCCGTGTCGATCGCGACCGCCTCGACATTGTAGTTGGCGAGGTCGGGCAGGTCGTGCTTGTGGAAGCGGATGGTCATCGTCGTCTCCGGTCGTGGCGCTCACTCCTCGCCGCGATCGCGAGAAAAATCAACAGGGACCGACTGCTTACGTCGGTTGCTCCCCGCCCGATAGGCCGATCCGCGGTTGCGGCAAAGTCCCCCTCTCCGTCTCGCCCTTCGGGCGCGCCACCTCTCCCCCACTTCGTGGGGGCGAGGAAAGGTGCCCAGCTTACCGCGTCAGCGCGTCAAGGATGCGTGCCCAGGAGCGCTGGCCCTTGTGGAAGGAGGCGAGGTCGTATTTCTCGTTGGGCGAATGAATGCGGTCGTCGGATTGGGCGAAGCCGACCAGCAGCGACTCCATGCCGAGAATCGTCTGGAAGTCGCCGACGACGGGAATGGAGCCGCCGCTGCCGACCAGCACCGCGGCCTTGCTCCATTCGTCGGTCAGCGCCTGCTGCGCCTTGGTGAGGAAGGGCGACTCGTAGGACAGCTGGATCGCCGGCGAGCCGCCATGCGGATGGAACTCGACCGAGCAGTCGGCCGGAAGCCGTTCGCGCACGAAAGCGCGAAAGGCCTCGCGGATCTTCACCGGGTCCTGCTTGTGGACCAGGCGGAAGGAGACCTTTGCAAACGCCTCGGCGGCGATCACGGTCTTGAAGCCTTTTCCGGTGTAGCCGCCGGAGATGCCGTTGAATTCGGCGGTCGGCCGTGCCCACACCAGCTCCAGCACCGAGCGGCCCGTCTCGCCGGCCGGCTCGGACAGGCCGATGGGGCCGAGGAAGTTCTCGGCCGTCTCCCCCAGCGCCTGCCACGACTGCAGCACCTGCCGGGGCGTCTCCTCCACGCCGTCGTAGAAGCCCGGGATGGTGACGCGGCCGGTCTCGTCATGGATGTCGGCGAGGATGCGGGCGAGGACGCGGACCGGATTGGCGGCCGGCCCGCCATACATGCCGGAATGCAGGTCGCGGTCGGCGGCCTTGACGACCACCTCCTCGCCCACCAGCCCGCGCAGCGAGGTGCAGATGGAGGGCGTCTGCCGGTCCCACATGTCGGTGTCGCAGACCAGGGCGAAGTCGGCCCGCAGCTCGGCGGCGCTGGCTTCCAGGAACGGCTTCAGCGACGGCGAGCCCGACTCCTCCTCGCCCTCGAACAGGAGCGTGACGCGGCAGGGCAGCGTGCCGTGCACCGCCTTCCAGGCGCGGCAGGCCTCGACGAACAGCATGAGCTGGCCCTTGTCGTCGGAGGAGCCGCGGCCGGTGATGACCTTCCGGCCTGGCTCCAGCTCCTTGACCTTTGGGTCGAAGGGATCGTCGTGCCACAGGTCCAGCGGATCGACCGGCTGCACGTCGTAATGGCCGTAGAACAGTATGTGCGGCGCGCCGGCCGGTCCGTCGTGATGGGCGACGACCATAGGATGGCCGGACGTGTCGCGCACGCTGGCGTCGAAGCCGATGGTCTTCAGGTCGGCGACCAGCCACTCCGCCGCCTTGCGGCAGTCGGCCTTGAAGTCCGGGTCGGTCGAGATCGACCTGATGCGCAGCAGCGCGAACAGCCGCTCGAGGCTCTTGTCGAGATCGGCATCGAGACGGTCAAGGACGGGGACCAGCGCGGACATGGGCGTACCTCTTTCGATTGGCGGCGCACCCTAACGACAGGACGGGAGAACGGAAAGAGCGGGGATGGTGGGCCAGGGACAGCGTGCAGCCAATGGCAGATATTGCTACGCAAAGGGGAGCCCCGGACAGAAAAATGCCGCCGTGGTGGAGGGGAACCACGGCGGCCTTACTGAAACATGCGGCAGCCCGGAGAGGGGGAAGGGGCTGCCGCACAGTCCGGGTAGGCGGGGGACGGGCCTTGACCGGACCCGGCATTAACTGCCGATGGATCGTATTTGGGGAGGCAAAAGTGGTGTTTCAAGGGCCGGCAATGTTACAAGTTCGTAATATAATCGTGATCGGCCGCCCTGCCCTTGAACGATCGCCGGCGGTGCCCTCCGCCGGCTCTGCCCTTGCCTTTTCGTCGTCAACCGTGGCGCAGGTCGTAGTGAAACACCTTCGCCATGATCTGCCAGCGGCCATCCAGCCTGACCAGCGTGAGCAGGTCGGTGAAGAATTTCGGCCCGATCGCGCAGTTGAGCCGCACGAAGGCGGTAACCGGCCCGGCCAGCTCGATCGACAGGATGCGGTCGGCGCGCGGCTCGTTCCGGCTTGCCGGCGACGGCCGCTTGTCGACGACGGGAAAATACTCGTCCATCGTCAGATGCAGCAGCTCGCCTTCGCTGGCGCAGGCGTAGATCGCCTTGGGGTGGAAGATCTTCGCCAGCCGCGTCGTGTCGCTATGGTAGAGCCCGTCGAAATAATCGGCCAGCGCCTCGGCGATCTCGGCATAGGCGCGCGAATGGGGTTCGCTCATGCTGCCACAAGCCGCTCGGCGGCGAGAGCGGCCTGCACGGTCGGACGGGCGCGAACCCGCTCGACGAAGGCGGCGAGTTTCGGCCATTTGCCGAGATCGACACCGGTGCGGGCGGACCAGTTCGCCACCACGAAGAGATAGGCGTCCGCCACCGAGAAGCTCTTGCCGAGCAGGTAGTCGCGGCCGTCGGCGAAGAACCTTTCAAGATAGTCTAGGCGGCTGCCGACATTGGCGCGCGCCGTCGCCTTGGCCTCGTCCGAGGCGGCCGGATTGAACAGCGGGCTGTACGCCTTGTGCAGCTCCGCCGAAACGAAGTTCAGATGCTCCTGCAGCCGCGTCCGGGCAAGCGTGCCCGGCTCGGGGGCGAGGTCGCGCGCCTTGCTGGCATCGGCGAGATGCTGGACGATCGCCGCGCCTTCCGTCAGCACCTCGCCGTCGGCCAGCCGCAGCGCCGGCACGTAGCCCTTCGGATTGATGGCGCGGAAGTCGGCGCCGGTCTCGGTGGTCTTCGTAAGGATGTCGACGCGCTCGAGCTCGAAATCGTGGCCGAGCTCGCGCAGCACGATGTGGCTGGTGAGCGAGCAGGCGCCGGGGGCGTAGTAGAGCTTCATGAACTGGTTCCCTTGCCAGGAGTTGGCGGCATGGCTGGTAGCAGAGGCAGTAACAAAACGGAACCACATAACTTGTGGTAAGCATGCTTTTCAGGTATCCCAGCGGTAACCGGAGCGCACCGTGCCCCTGAAGGTCCGCAAGAACAAGGCGCCGACGCCGCCGTCCGACTGCCCGCTGGCCGAATGCATGGCGCTGCTCGGCGGCGCCTGGACGCCGCACATCATCTGGTATCTCTCGGCCGGTCCGCGGCGCTTCGGCGAATTGCGGGCCGACATGCCGACGGTCTCGGCCAAGGTGCTGACCGCCCGGCTGCGCGACCTCGAGCGCAAGGGCGTCCTGTGGCGCAAGGTGATGCCGACGTCGCCGCCCTCGGTCGAATATGGGCTCACCGAGCTCGGCAACGAGATGATGCCGGCGATCTCGGCGATCGTGGAGATCAGTTGCAGGCTGAGGGACGGCCACGCCTCACATTGGCGGGGCAGGGACGGCCCGCGGGCGGCGGCCGACGCCGTCTGATCGGGCATGTCAGGAGGCGTTCGCAACGGCCGTTGGCCCATGGACAGGCATCGGCCGGCGGGCTACCCCTATCGCCCATGAAAAAAGGCGATCATCTCTTCCTCGTCGACGGCTCCGGTTACATCTTCCGCGCCTATCACGCGCTGCCGCCGCTCAACCGCAAGTCGGACGGACTGCCGACCAGCGCCGTGCTCGGCTTCTGCAACATGGTGTGGAAGCTGGTCCAGGATGCGCGCAACACCGATGTCGGTACGGCGCCGACGCATTTCGCCGTCATTTTCGACTATTCGGCAAAAACCTTCCGCAACGAGCTCTACGCCGAATACAAGGCCAACCGCTCCGCCCCGCCGGACGACCTCATCCCGCAGTTCGGGCTGATCCGCGAGGCGACGCGCGCCTTCGACCTGCCCTGCATCGAGATGGAAGGTTTCGAGGCGGACGACCTGATCGCCACCTATGCGCGGCTTGCCTGCGAAGTGGGCGGCGACACCACCATCGTCTCCTCCGACAAGGACCTGATGCAGCTCGTCGGGCCGACGGTGAAGATGTACGATCCGATGAAGGATCGCCGCATCGGCATTCCGGAAGTCATCGAAAAATGGGGCGTTCCGCCCGAAAAGATGATCGATTTGCAGGCGATGACCGGTGATTCCGTCGACAATGTGCCGGGAATTCCGGGCATCGGACCGAAAACCGCGGCACAATTGCTGGACATCTACGGCGATCTCGACACGCTGCTCGCCCGCGCCGGCGAGATCAAGCAGGAGAAGCGGCGGGAAAACATCATCGCCAACGCCGACAAGGCGCGCATCTCGCGCGAGCTGGTGCGGCTGAAGGACGATGTGCCGGTGACGGAGGGACTGGAGGCGTTCGGCCTGCAGCCGCCGCACGGGCCGAAGCTGATCGCCTTCCTCAAGGCGATGGAGTTCACCACGCTGACACGGCGCGTCGCCGAGGCGACGGGTACGGACGCCGCCGAGGTCGAGGCCGCCAGCGTCAAGGTCGATATGGCCGATCTGCACGGGCCGGATGTCGGCGCGGGCGCTCTCTCCTCCCTCGAGGGGGAGATGGCGGCGAAGCCGCCGGAAGGGCTTGCCTCGGAAGGCACCGCCGCAACGTCGAGCACTGCCGCAACAACCCCCTCCGGCGGCTTCGCCGCCACCTCCCCCTCGAGGGGGGAGGCGACTCCCGCTGCGCTGAGCGCCCTGCGCGCCCAGCAGGCCGCCTCGTCGAAGGTCGACCAGAAGGCCTATGCCTGCATCCGCGACCTCGCCACGCTGCAGCAATGGATCGCCGAGGCGCGCGCCGCCGGCGTGCTTGCCTTCCGCGTCGAGGCAACGTCGCTCGATCCGATGCGCGCCGAGCTGGTGGGCGTCTCGCTGGCGCTCGGCCCGAACCGCGCAGCCTATGTCCCGCTGGCGCACAAGTCCGGCGACGACCTGCTGGCCAGCGGCCCGATCTCGGACCAGATCCCCGTCCGGGAAGCGCTCGCCGCGCTCGCGCCGCTGCTCACCGATCCGTCGGTGATGAAGGTCGGGCACAACCTCAAATACGACTGGTTCGTGCTGCACCGCCACGGCATCGACATGGCGCCCTGCGACGACACCATGCTGCTCTCCTATGTGACAGACGGCGGCAGCGGCGGCGGCCACGACCTGGCGTCGCTGGCCGACAAATGGCTCGGCCTCGACGTCATTCCTTTCAAGGACCTGGTCGGCTCGGGCAAGAAGCTGGTCAGCTTCGACTTCGTCGCGATCGAGCGCGCCACCGTCTATTCGACCGAGGGCGTCGACATCGCGCTGAGGCTGTGGACCCTGCTGAAGCCGCGCCTCGTCGCCAAGGGGCTGGTGTCGGTCTACGAGCGGCTGGAGCGGCCGCTGGTGCCGGTGCTGGCGCGCATGGAGGAGCGCGGCATCCTGGTCGACCGGCAGATGCTGTCGCGGCTGTCGGGCGAGTTCGCGCAACGCGCCGCCGCGCTAGAGGAGGCCGTCTACCAGGCCGCCGGCGAGCGCTTCACCACCGGCTCGCCGAAACAGCTCGGCGACATCCTGTTCGGCAAGATGGGCATTCCCGGCGGCTCCAAGACAAAGTCCGGCCAGTGGTCGACCACGGCGCAGTTGCTGGAGGAGCTGGCGGCGGAAGGCTACGAGCTGCCGCGGCGCATCGTCGACTGGCGCCAGCTCACCAAGCTGAAGTCGACCTATACCGACGCCCTGCCGGAATACATTCACCCCGAGACGCGGCGGCTGCACACCTCCTACGCGCTTGCCTCCACGCCGACGGGCCGCATCTCGTCGTCGGAACCCAATCTCCAGAACATCCCGATCCGCACGGCCGAAGGCCGGCGCATCCGCACCGCCTTCATCGCCGACAAGGGCAACAAGCTGGTCTCCGCCGACTATTCGCAGATCGAGCTCAGGGTGCTCGCCCACATCGCCGACATCCCGCAGCTCCGCCAGGCTTTTGCAGACGGCGTCGACATCCATGCCATGACTGCTTCGGAAATGTTCGGCGTGCCGGTCGAGGGCATGCCGTCGGAAATACGCCGGCGCGCCAAGGCGATCAATTTCGGCATCATCTACGGCATCTCGGCCTTCGGCCTGGCCAACCAGCTGTCGATCGAACGCTCGGAGGCGGGCGACTACATCAAGAAGTATTTCGAGCGCTTTCCCGGGATCCGCGACTACATGGACAGCCGCAAGCAGATGGCGCGCGACAAGGGTTATGTCGAGACGATCTTCGGCCGGCGCATCCACTATCCCGAGATCCGCTCATCCAACCCCTCGGTGCGCTCCTTCAACGAGCGCGCCTCGATCAACGCGCCGATCCAGGGATCGGCCGCCGACATCATCCGCCGCGCCATGATCCGCATGGAGGATGCGCTGCGCCAGGCCGGCCTGTCGGCGCGCATGCTGCTGCAGGTGCATGACGAGCTGATCTTCGAGACGGCGATCGAGGAGGTCGAGGCGACTTTGCCGGTCGTGCAACAGGTGATGGAGAATTCGGCCATGCCGGCCGTCTCGCTCGCCGTGCCGCTGAGGGTCGATGCGCGGGCGGCCGACAACTGGGACGAGGCGCATTGAGTTCCTGCCAATCGCGCAGCCCATCGCCTACGGAACAGCCTATCATACCCGCCGTTGTTTGCCCTGTCCGTCAAGCCAGCTCGTTTGGTATCTGCCTGCCGGCATCTTCTCTTCGCAGCCGGTGGAATTCCTACCCCACGCCCACATAGCGGTTCACCATCGCCGGATCGGCGCGCACGGCTTGCACGTCCACCGTGGCGCGGACGCGGCCGTTCTCGACAAAGGTGACGCGGTCGGCGACCGGCAGGACGGCGTCGATGCGCTGCTCGACCAGCAGCGTGGAGACGCCGCGCTCGCGCAGCCGCGACACCGTCTCGCGGATTCTTGCGATCATCGACGGCATCAGGCCTTCGGTCGGCTCGTCGAGCAGCAGCACGTCCGGTTCCAGGCAGAGCGCTCGCGCCATCGCCAGCATCTGCTGCTCGCCGCCCGACAGCGTGCCGGAGCGCTGCTTCAGCCGCTCGCGCAGCAGCGGGAATAAGTCGAGCACCGCCTCGCGGGTGGCGCCCCCCCTGCCACGCGCCATCAGGCCGATCTCGAGGTTCTCGGCCACGGTCATCTCGGCGAACAGCCGGCGGCCCTGCGGCACATAGGCGATGCCGGCCTTCGGAACCTCATGCGCCGGCAGGCGCGTCAGCTCCGTGCCGTTCAGCGCGATGCTGCCGGCCCGTGCCGGCAGCAGCCCCATGATCGCCTTCAGCGTGGTCGTCTTGCCGGCGCCGTTGCGGCCGAGCAGGCAGTGCACCTCGCCGGCTTTCAGCTCCAGCGACAGGCCGTGCAGCACCTGCACGTCGCCGTGGAAGCAGTCGAGGTTTTTGATCTCCAGCGCGGCCGGCATCATGCCGCCTCCGTGCCGAGATAGGCGGCCTGCACCTGCGCATTCGCCCTGATCTCGTCCGGCGTGCCTTCCGCCAGCACCTTTCCTGCATCAAGCACGGTGATGCGGTCGGCGAGCGCCATCACCACCGGCATGTTGTGCTCGATCAAAAGCACCGTCGCGTCGCGCGCGATCTCGCGCACCAGCCCGACGAAGCTGTCGATCTCGCCATCGGAAAGCCCCTGCGTCGGCTCGTCGAGGATGAGCAGCCGCGGCTTCAGCGCCAGGCCCATCGCCACTTCGAGCAATCGCTGGTGGCCGTAGGACAGGGCGCCGGCCGGCGTGCCGGCGCGGGCGGCGAGCCCGGTGCGCGACAGGGCCGCCATGACGCCGTCGCGCAGCCGGCCCGATCCGCGGCCGTCGGCCAGCGTGCGCTGCACCGGCAGCGCGACATTGTCGAACGCCGTCAGGTTGGGGAAGACGCTGGTGATCTGGAAGGTGTAGGCGATGCCGGCCCGCACCCGCTCATGCGCCGGCATCGCCGTGATATCGCGGCCGTCGAAGACGATCGTCCCGGAGGTCGGGGCGATGCGGCCGCAGACCAGGCTGACGAAGGTGGTCTTGCCGGCGCCGTTCGGGCCGATGACGGCGCGAACCTCGCCGGGCGCAACCGAGAAATCGACATGGTCGACGGCGCGCAGCCCGCCGAAGGCCTTGCAGAGGTCGGTCGTGGTGAGCAGCGGCGTCACGGCAGCCATCTCACCCACCGTCCGCGTATCGTACCAAGGATGCCCCTAGGGAAGAACAGGACGAGCACCACCAGGGCCAGCCCGACGATGCCGAGATGGCTGACGTTCCAGCCGGGCAGCCAGGCCTTCAGCAGGTCGCCGGAGCCGTCGATCAGGTAATACATCAGCAGCGTGCCGAGCAGCGGCCCCAGCGTCGTCGCCGCGCCGCCGAGCAGCACCCACAGCAGCGGCAGGATGGAATACTGCACCGAGGCGAAGCTGGCGCCGACATAGCCGAACAGGATCGCATAGGCCGCGCCCGCCGCCGCGCAGATCGTGCCGGAGACCACGGTCGCCGCCAGCTTGCCGGCAAAGACGTCGAAGCCCAGCATGCGGGTGCGCTCCTCGTTCTCGCGGATCGCCACCAGCACCCGGCCGAAGGAGGAACGCACGATCGCCAGCGTCAAGGCGAGCACGACGGCGAACAGGATGAGTGCCGCCATGTAGCGGGTCGCCGGGCTGGTGAGGTCGAGATCGAAGCCGGCAAAGGAAAGCCGCCGCTCCGCCTGCTGAATCACCAGGCCCTCGTCGCCGCGCGTCCAGGATCCGAAATAGAAGGTGAGCAGGTAGACCACCTGCGAGAACATCATGGTGACGATCATGAACGCGACGCCGGTGGTCCGCAGCGCCAAAAATCCGATCGCCAGCGACAGCGCGAGGCCGGCGGCGAGGCCCGTGGCAAAGCCTGCCCCGGCGCCCCAGCCGAGATGCACCATGGGGAGCCCGGCACCGTAGAGGCCGGCGGCGAAGAACATGGCATGGCCGAGACTGAGCAGGCCGACATAACCGAACAGGAGGTTGTAGCCCATGGCGAAGACGGCGAGCACCATGACACGGGCAAGCACGCCGTGATGGTAGTCGGGCAGCACGAAATTGAGCGCGAACAGCGCCGCCACGACCAGCGCGTGCAGCAGCCAGGTTCGGATCGACGTCTCCTCCCGCGTCATCGCGCCGCCGTTCCGAACAGGCCCTGCGGGCGGAAGACCAGCACCATGGCGACAAGCAGCGTGGCGATGATCTTGGCGAGCGTCGGCGAGAAGAAGACGGAGATGATGCCGTCGGCGAGCCCGATCAGCACCGCCGCAAGCACCGTGCCGCGCAGCGAGCCCAGCCCGCCGATGATGACGACGATGAAGGAGAGCAGCAGCGGGTCGCGGCCCATCAGGTAATGCGCCTGGCTGATCGGCACGATCAGCACGGCGGCGATCGCCGCGAGCATGGCGCCCAGCGCGAACACGCCGGCATAGACCGTCTCCACCGGTATGCCGAAGGCGCGCGCCGTCTCGCCGTCGTACTGAGTGGCGCGCATGACCAGGCCGATGCGGGTCCTGGTCAGCACGAACCAGGTGGCCAGCAGCAGCGCGGCGGAGGCGGCGATCACCGAGAGCTTGTAGCCGGAATAGCCGAACCAGGGCAGCTGGACGCGCACATTGAAGGGCGGCGGCACCGGCCGGGCGTCGGCGCCGTAGAAGGTGAGCGCCAACTGCTGGATGATGTAGAGGATGCCGATGGTGGCGACGATGGTGGATTCGGGATTGTAGGCGAGTTTTCGCAGCACCAGCCGCTCGCACACCAGCGCCATCGCGCCGACGATCAGCGGGCTGACGACCAGCGCCGCCAGGAAGCCGAGCGCGGGGTGGCCCGTGACCAGCGAGGCGATCCACCAGGCGACTACCGCGCCGAGCATGTAGAACTCGCCATGTGCGACATTGACCACGCGCATGACGCCGAAGACCAGCGACAGCCCGAGTGCGGTCAGCGCCAGAACGGCGCTGGTCACGAGGCCTTCGAGCGTGGCCAGCAGGAGGTGAGGTCCGAAGCCCATTCAGTTGTCCTCGCCGAGGACGGGCGGCCATTGGCGGGCGGTGTGGAGGATGGCGTGAACATAGATCGCGTCATCCTGGATTTCGTAGACAAGACGGTAACTCGGATGGGGAATCAGTTCGCGTGTTCCCGGCAACTCACCCGGCCGGCCCATATGAGGGAATTTGGCCGCTCTTTCGGCCGCATTCTCGAAAAGAAGGTCCATTTTCGCAGCGGCGATCGGATTGTCGGCTTCGATGAAATCGAAGATTTCGTTGCGGTCCTGTTCAGCATCTTCGGACCAGCGAACCTTCACGCATCACCCTCATTTGCGTTTCGCAGGATTTCTTGGCGACGCCGCCGGAAATCCGCTTCCACCTCTTCTCCCGAACGCCATTTGCCAGCGGCGATAGAGGCGCGCGAGCGCTCCACCTTGCGCCGCAGGAACTCCACATACTCCCGATCCTGCTGCACATAGTCGCGCATGAACTCGCGCACCAGCTGCGAAGCCGGACGGTCGTCCCGCTTGGCGGCCGCCATGAACGCATCGCGCAGCTCGGACTCGAGCTTCATCGTGAAGACGGCTTCCTTGGCCATGATCGACTCCTATCGAGATACTGACGCCGTATATACCACGTCAGTATCTCTCGGCCAAATGCATCGACAGGCCCCGCCCTTACAGCGGCTGCGTCGTGTAATCCCCTTCCGGCTCGTAGAGGCCGTCCTCGATCGAGGTGCGGTGCACGACCTTGAGCTTGCCGCCTTCCACCCTGGAGATGTTCTGGTGCCCGAAGCACTGGTGGATCTTGCCGTTGAAGGTCTTGTCGCCCTGCGGGTGCTCGGGGCCCTCGGCGAAAGCGGTCAGCGCCTCGGTCGCCTCGACCAGCTTGGCGCGGTCCTCCGGCCCCTTGTAGCCGGAATCCTCCATCGCCTTCTTGATGACGTAGAGCGTCTCCCAGCAGCCGAACATGTGGGCGGCCGTCGACACGTCCTTGGGGTCGCCCACCGCCGCGCCATTCTCGTCGATGCCGACGGCGGCGCGGTAGGCTTTCTGCGCCTCCGAATCATTCTCCTGCGCATAGCGCGGCGAGCCTTCCCAGAAATGGCTGCCGTCCAGGAATTCCAGGCCGGGGCTGTTGATGTCGACCGCCTCGAGGCTGTCGATGAAGCCGAAGAGCTGCGGGCCGCTGGAGCCGTAAAACTCGCCGAGCTCTTTCACGAAGGTCAGCACCGCCGGGCCGACCATGACGTGGTAGAGCACCTCGGTGTCGGCCGGGATCTGCGGGAAATACTTGGTGAAGGAGCTTTCCGTCGGCGGGATGGCGATCTGCGCCAGCACCTCCGCGCCCTGCGCCTTCAGCGCGGGCGGCAGATAGTCGCGATGGTCGTAGCCGAAGGCGAAGTCCGGAAAAATCTGCGTGACCTTCTTGCCGACATTGCCGGCGATCCACGGGGCCATTGCCTGGATTTGGCTTTTCACGTCGGTGATGCCGGGCTGGAAGACGTAGCGGTTGAGCTTCGTCGAGGCGACGTGGTGGCCTTCGCTGACGACGAAATAGGGCAGCTTCGCCTCGCCCGCGGCCGGAGCCGAGCCGATGACGACGTGGCTGAACAGCGTGCCGTAGGCGACATCGACCTTGTGCTGGGTGGCGAACTTGCCCACCACCTCGGCGCCGCGGCCGGGGTCGGTGCCGTCGTCCTCGATGATCACCTCGACCGGCCGGCCGTTGATGCCGCCGGCGTCGTTGATCAGCTTTACGGCGGCCGCCGTCGTCTTCTCGTACCAGCGGCCGTAGGCGGCGCCGATGCCGGTGCGATGCGACTGGAAGCCGATCTTGATCGGGGCGGAACTCTGCGCCTGCGCATAGCGGACGAAGCCGGGCGCGGCGGCGAGGCCGGCGGAAGCGGCGATGCCCTTGAGGGCCGTGCGGCGGCTGAGACGCGTTCCGGCGATGCCGGAGGCCTTGATCCTGATCATGGTGGTTCCCCTGGTCGTGGGGTCCGCTCCGACCGTCACCCGCGACGCCCGGCGCCCCAACTCATTCGCATACAAACTAAACACCAATCCCGAGGTGCCGCAAGGGCAGGCGCTCATCCCGCCGTCGGCGTCGACAGCAGCCACAGGCCGAAGACGGTGTAGCCGATCATCAGCAGCGTCAGCGGCACTTGCGACAGCCCCGCCCTGCCCGAGCCGCCGGACAGCCGCCAGGCCAGCCCGTGCGCCAGCGCCACCGCCAGCACATGGCCGCCGATGATGGCGAAGGCCTGCAGGTTCCAAACGAGCCGCGCCTGCTCGTAGCCCATGACCACGCCGGCCGAGACCGGCCAGTAGGCCGTGCCGAACAGGTTCCAGCCCAGCCCGAACGGGTCGGACAGCGCCACCAGCGCATACTGGCCGTTGACCAGCAGCGCCGTCAGGTAGTGCGAAAAATGATAGGCGAGCGCGATCGGCACGATCGACCAGACGAGCAGCCCGGCCGCTTCCGCGCTTCGGCCCTTTCCGTCGAGCCACCGGCCGATGGCCACGCAGATCAGGAACAGCGCCGACAGGGCCGCGAACGTCATCAGCAGCCCGGCGCCGTTGATGCCTTGCATGGCCGAGCGGCCGGGGAATTCCAGCGGGTTGATGCCGTTGGCGCCGAGCCACAGGAAGGTTTTCGACAATCCGTCGAAGGAGACGGAGGCCAGCACCGCCAGCAGCAGCAGCGTGCCGGAGAGCGGCAACGGGCTTTCCCTCCACAGCTTCGCGGCGGGCAGGCAGATGTTCAGCCTGCGGCCGTTGGGGATGCGCGGTGCGTCGAGGATGCCGAGCCGCGACACAAGGCGGAAGAAGACGGAGAGGAACTCGCCCTGCCGGCTCCACGCGTCATGGCCGAAGACGAGCATGGCGGAGAAGGTGAGCAGCCAGTAGCCGCCGGCCGCGATCGCCAGCCGAAAGGGATCGTCCGGCGCCACGTCGATCAGTTCGAACCAGGCGAAGCCGCCGAACAGCATGAGCGCCGGCCAGTAGCCAAGCCTTTCGGGATAGGCGCGCGGCGCCGGCAGCACGGCCCGCGCCAGTCGCACCGGCGCGTACCACGGATCAAGCCAGTGCCAGAGATTGCCGAAAAAACCCTGGACGAGCGTGAGGCCGACCCACAGCAGCGTCCACACGACCAGCGGCAGCGGATTGGACAGCGGATCGCGGCTGCCGAAGGTGCCGGCGGCGATCAGCGCCGCGAGGACGAGAAAGCTCGCGAGGCCGGTCCAGGAACGCAGCCCCTCTGGGATCGAAACCAGCGGCAGCCGCCACGCCGCCAGCTTCTCCAGCGGCCGCCGCGGCACGGCCAGCAGCGCCACAAAACTCGCCGCCACGGCTATGGCGCCGCTGACCAGATAGTAGCCCGTCGGCAGCAGCAGCACGTAGCCGCGCTCCGAGGCGTGGGCGAAGGCGGGGACGGGGGTGAGAAGAAGTGCAAGAAGGGAAAGGCTGAGCCGGATCGCCGGAAATGGCGTGGTCCAAACGAGCGTGAGGCTCTTCGCGCGCCCCTCTGTCCTGCCGCCGATCTTCCCCCTGGAGGGGGAGATGTCCGGCAGGACGGAGCGAGGGTGCGACGCGCAGTGCATGGCCCCGCCTCTAGCTCATCGCCTGATAAACAGTCATGACTTTTCTTCGAGGCTTGCCGGCAGACGGCAGGGCATATCGTAAGCTGTCGCTTACAGATTGATCCGCAGCATGTGGTTGTCCCACACATGTTGCGTATCGGAACTGGCATCGCCTCGCGGCGGTACGATGTCGCCCTTGCCGGTGCTGGCCAGGAAGCCGGCGCCGTCCGGCGCGATGCCGCACACCTCGATCAGATCGCGCGTGGCTACCACGGTCCCGGCCTTCGCATCGAGGACGACCAGCGCGTTGCCCTGCGGCGACGACACGGCGACCATGCCGGCGGCCGGATTGGCGGCGACCGACCCGACATAGTTCCGCAGGCCGAGCAGCACCTTTTCGGGCAGTTCGACCAGATCGAAGCGCTCGCCCATGCGTGCCCTGCCGACCAGCGCCGGCCGTTCGCTCATCGGCCCTTCGTGCTGGCAACCGAACCACAGCGTACCGCCTCCGTCGAAGGCCATGTGGCGGATCGACAGCTGATGCAGCTTCGGGTCGAGCGCATGCTTTTCGACGAGCGCGCCGGTCTCGCGGTCGACGAAGGCGAGCGATGGCTGCATGGTCGCGATGTTGAGCTTTGCGCGGCCGAAATCCGGATGCGTCTCGATGCCGCCATTGGCGATCGCCAGCGTCCTGCCGTCCGGGCAAAGCAGCAGCTCGTGCGGGCCGACGCCATGGGTCGGGAACTCGCCGACGCGGCGGAAGGCGTCGGTGGCGTCGTAGACGCCGACCATGCCGGCGGCGTTGTCGAAGTCGTTCTCGGTGGCGTAGAGCAATTTTCCGTCCGGCGAGAACACGCCGTGGCCATAGAAATGCCGGCCCTCGGGGCTGGCGATGGTGGCGGGCCTGTCGCGACCCTTGGGATCGAAGACCACCGCGAAGGTGCCCGGCTGGCGGGCGAACACCACCGAACGCCCCGATACCGGGTCGAAGGTGACGTCGTGGCCGCGTTCCGGCAGGTTGAGCGCATGCAGCAGCCTGCCGTCCTCGGTCAGCACGCCGACGCCGTAGCGGCCGTCGCGGCTTTGGTAAGCGGTGGCGAACACGGCGTCGGTGGACGTCGCGGCGGCGCCCGGCGCCGGTGCCAGCCCGGCAAGGAATGAAGCGCCGGCTGCTTTCAGGAAGTGGCGGCGATCGAGAAGCGGCGTGCGCGTACCGCTCCTTGTCCAGCTTGGGTTCCTCTCCGGGGAGAGGTGGCCCCGAGGGCCGGAGAGGGGATGCTTCTCCTTCGACGAAGCCATTGCTCAATCCCCGTCCAGCGACGAGAAGCCGGCGGACAGGCCGAGCGCGCCGGCCATGTTGACACCGAACAGCTCCGAGAGGTGCGAGGTGATCAGCCGGAACGCCGGCAGGCTGCCGCGCTCGGGAGCGGCCAGGACATCGGCGACCGGGCCCTTGGCCGCCTCGAGCATCCGCGCGGCCGTCCGGAATTCGAAGCCGATCGACTGGGCGATCCAGGCGGAGTCGGGCGGCAGCAGTTCCGCGAGTTCGGAAGCATCGAACAGCTTCTGCAGGCCGCGCATGTTGGCCTGGAGCGACAGGGCCGTCGCGCCGGAGCGCCAGAAGATGGCCTGCCGCGGCTTGTCGTCTTCGGAGACCTGGCCGAGAAAGCCATTGAGGCGGACGTCGCGCGTCATTTCCAGCCCGTGGACGAAGACGTCGAACAGCTCCGTCATCGCCTCGTCGTCCGTGCGGTAGAGCGTATTGCCGGCGCCGGGGTTGGCCCAGAGCCGGGCGATGCCGTCCGGCGCCCGCCAGGCATCGTCAATCGACGCCGCCATGCCCTCGATGTTGCGCGCCACCGCCAGCCCGTAGGCGCAGCGATAGGGATCGCCCGGCTGCTCCAGCGCCTCCGAGCCGCTGCCGAACAGCACGAATTCCAGCGCCCCCAGCCCCTGCATGGCGACGCTCTTTCCCTTCAGCGTCGCCGGATCGGCTGCGGTGGGGTCTTTGTCGGCGAGCGCGGCCTGAACCTGCTTCAGGCCGATGCTCTTGCGGTCGGGCCAGAACAGGATCTTGTCGAGCCGGTTTTCTTCCGTCACCGGGCCAAAGCGGATCGTCTCGACCTCGCCCCACGCGCCCACCAGGGTTTTGAAGCCGTTTCGCGCAGTTGCCAGCCTGCCCGGCGCCGGATCGGCGCACAACGCCTGCATGTCGCGGGCCTGCTTCGCCGCGGCTGCGTCGAGGGCGGCGTAGGCCGGCCGCACGAAACCGTCGATCGCCTTTTCGATCGTGGCGTTGGCGGCGAGGGCGGGGGAGGCGCCACCCAGAACAAGGACGAAAGCTGAAAAGGATCCTCGAAGAACGCTGCCGTTTCTCTTTTCTGCGCCGCCGGAGCGCTTCGCCAGCGGTACGGCTTGGATCCTAGGGTCTGCGCGCTTCGCTCCGCTCGCGCTCCGCCCTAGGATGACGAATTGTGAAGCCGCCTTCGACAGTCTCCGACACAGGCGATTGGCCGCAAACCCTGATGGCTTCGTCATCCTAGGGCGGAGCAGGAGCGAAGCGAACTGCGCAGACCCTAGGATCCATGCCGTAACAGTGGCAAAATGCTCCGGCGGTGTAGAAGAGGACTGTAGTCCGTCAACCGCTCCTTTGTTCGCTTGAGACATCACAGCGACTCCAAGAATTCCAGCAGCGCCTCGCGGTCCTGCGCGGCAAGCGCGGCGAAGGCGTCGCGCGCCTTTCCGCCCTCGCCGCCGTGCCAGAGGATCGCCTCCGTCAGGTTGCGCGCACGCCCGTCATGCAGGAAGAAGGTGTGGCCGGAGACCCGCTCGGTCAGCCCGATGCCCCAGAGCGGCGGCGTGCGCCACTCGCTTCCGCCGGCGTCGCCCACCTGCTGCCCGTCGGCGAGGCTGTCACCCATGTCGTGCAGCAGGAAGTCGGAGTAGGGCCAGATCAATTGGAAGGAGAAGGCCTTGTCCGGGGCGTCGCGGCGCGTCACGAATTTCGGCGTGTGGCAGGAGGCGCAGCCGAGGTCGTAGAACACCTTCTTGCCCGCCAGCACGTCCGGTTTACCGATGTCGCGGCGCGCCGGCACGGCAAGGTTCTGCGAATAGAAGGTGACGAGGTCCATCACCGGCGGCGGCGCCTCGACCGGGCCGAGCCGCTCCTGCACGCCGATCGGCATGGCCCGGCACGCGGCTTGCGCCTCGGTGCAGTCGCCCCAGTGCTTCGGCACCTCCGGCGTCGAGATGCCGATGTCGCCGGCAAAGGCGTCGGCCGACTGCTGGCGGATCGACGGCGTCTGCGCCTTCCAGCCGAAGCGGCCGAGCACCAGTTCGCCGCTGAGTTCGTCGCGCACGATGTTGGGCCTTCCCGAAATCCCGTCGCCGTCGCGGTCGTCGGGATCGGCATTGGCGAGGATGTCGGCCGGGTGGATCTGCTCGACCAGACCGAGGCCGATCATCGGCGGGGTGACGCGCGGCGACAGCGTGGTGCCGGCGTGCAGCGGGCCTTGGGCAAGGTCGGTCACGCCGTAGGTCGGCTTGCGCAGCGACACGATCGTGCCGTCGGACAGCGTCGCCGGCATCTCCGCATAGGAGATCGCCATCCTGCCTTCGCCCCTGAGCCCCGGCACGGCAAGGTCCTGCAGCTGGCCGCCATAGACGGGGTCGGGGAAATTGAGCAGCTTGCGTCCGGCGAGCGCCTGCCTCTCCTCCTCGGTCTCCGCGGCGCGCGCCAGGCGGAAGAACATCGAGGTGGCGTCGGCGGCGCCCTCCGGCGGATGGCCGCGCCCGTCCTTCAGGTGGCAGCTCTGGCAGGCGCGGGCATTGAACAGCGGTCCCAGCCCGTCGGAGGCCTGGGTGGAGGACGGCGAGGACACCCAGACCTTGCGGAACAGCCCGTTGCCGAGCTTGAAGTCGCCCTCCTGCGCGAAGGTGATGTTGGCCGAGGATTGGGAAAAAGCGTCCTGGTTGGGTCGCTTCCTCGTCGTGGCCGCCCCGCCGGGCAGCAGTTCGAAGGATTCCGGCTTGGAGAAGTCCGTTGCCGGGGCAGTGACCGCCTTCACGCGCGCAAGGTCTTTTGCCGGGATGTCGTCGCGGGTGGTGGGGAGATCGCCGGGGACATCGCCGGCAACGGCTGAGGGAGAGGAAACTATGGAGAACAGGACGGCGGCAAGAAGAAATGCCGGGGACAGTTTACTTTCTTTCCGCGGAAAGGCCGCGGCGCTGCAAAGCTGGCGCGGGCGGAAAAAAGTAAACTGTCCCCCGGGTGCGTCCTTCGCGGGCGAGCCTCGAAGGACATACCGAAACCGCTCGAATGCGCTGCGGCGCTTGGAAAACCCTAGGCGCCGCATATTCGCATGCTCAGTGGGCGTCGTTCGCCGGTTCGGCGTTGAGAAGGCCGTATTTCTCCTCGCCGATCGAGGCGAGCAGGTCGAGCTGCGTCTCGAGGAAGTCGATATGGCCTTCCTCGTCCTTCAGCAGTTCCTCGAACAGCTCCATGGTGACGTAGTCGCCGAGGTCGTGGCTGATTTCGCGGGACTTCTTGTAGGAGGTGCGGGCGTCGTACTCCCCGGCAAGATCCGCCTCCAGCACTTCCTTGACGTTCTGGCCGATCCTGAGCGGCGCTACCGTCTGCAGGTTCGGATGCCCTTCGAGGAAGATGATGCGGGCGATGATCTTGTCTGCGTGATGCATTTCCTCGATCGATTCCGCCCGCTCCTTCTTGGCGAGCTTCTGGTATCCCCAGTCCTCGAGGAGCCGGTAGTGGAGCCAGTACTGATTGACGGCGCCGAGCTCCAGAAAGAGAGCCTCGTTAAGCCGCTCGATGACCTGTTGTTCGCCCTTCATGGCGCCTGCTCCCGTATTCAGACCGCAGTCCTCTGACGCGGTCTAGGTGTGAAACGACGTCCACCCCGTTCGCCTCCGAGCGGAGATGGTAGGCCTCGGTTACCCGAATGATCGTTTCCACCACATTTGGGAAGCAGCCGCAACAGCGCCCTCGCTTGCGGAGGCTGTGATAAACCTTCGCCGGCACGATGAGCGTCCACGGATCCTGCTCGAGCAGTTCAAGGATTGCTTCTTCGATCTCCCTTTCGGTGATGAGGTTGCAGTGGCAAATCAGCATGTCGAACTCTGGTCTGGCTGGCGGCGCGGCAGCCCGCGCCGTTTGGCTGTGTGGCGTCGGCCGCGGGCGTTACTGGAACACCTTGTCCGGCGCGTCGAGACTGTCGGAACCCTCGAAAGCGATGGAGTCGAGCTTGAGCGCCGCGACGGCGCGCTCGATCGATTTGGTCTGGTCGACCAGCGCGTCGATCGCCGCCTGCACGGTGGCGTTGCCCTCCGCGTTGCCTTCGCCGATCTGCTGGTCATAGGCCTCGCCGCCCTCGGCGCGCGCCTCGATCGCCTCCATCTTCCCGACCGTGGTGTCCAGCTTGCCGACCAGCTCGGCGTCGACGGCCGGATCGGCCTCCTTCACCAGCGCCGAGATCGACGGGCCTTCCACCTTGCTTCCGTCGACGCGGGTGTAGCTGCCGGTATAGACGTTGCGGACGCCGACCGCGTCGTAGAGATGCGAGATATGGGTGTTGTCGGAGAAGCAGTCGTGCTCCTCCTCCGGATCGTGCAGCAAAAGGCCGAGCTTCATGCGCTCGCCGGCAAGCTCGCCATAGGACAGCGAGCCCATGCCGGTGAGGATGGTGGCGATGCCGGCCTTGGGATCGCCGTCGGTCAGCGCCTTGCGCGCCGCGCCGTCGGCCTTCCAGTTGTCGACCATCTCCTGCAGATCGCTGACCAGGAGATCGCTGGCGGCGGCCAGATACTGGCCGCGCCGGTCGCAATTGCCGCCGGTGCAGTTGGCGGTGTCGTAATCGGTGAAGGGACGGTTGCCGGCGCCCGGCCCGGTGCCGTTCAGGTCCTGGCCCCACAGCAGGAACTCGATCGCATGATAACCGGTGGCGACGTTGGCCTCGATGTCGCCGGCCTCCTGCAGCGTGCCGGACAGGAACTCCGGCGTGATGGCGGTGGCGTCGACCTTCTCGCCGTTGATCTCGATTTCCTTGCTGGCGATGACATTCGCCGTATAGAGCGTGTTCTCGTCGGACTCGGTGCCGTAGCTCTTGTCGACGTAGTCGATCAGCCCCTCGTCGAGAGGCCAGGCGTTCACCCGGCCTTCCCAGTCGTCGACGATGGCGTTGCCGAAGCGGTAGGCCTCGGTCTGCTGATAGGGGATGCGCGCCGCCTTCCATGCGTCCTTGGCGGCGGCAAGCGTCTCGGCGGACGGCTTGGCGATCAGCGCGTCGACCGCGGCATCCAGTGCCTTGGCGGTGGTCAGCGCATCCTCGTAGCCGGCAAGCGCGATGTCGGCATAGGTCGAGAGCACCGCCTTCGGATCGGTGTCGGCCTTGGCCGGCAGGACGAAGATCGCCGCCGTCAGCGCCACCGTCGCCGCCAGCGCGGCAAGCCGGGTGGAATGCCGGGTCGTGGGGAATGCGCGCATCGTGCCGATCTCCTCAGCGGAAGCAGGGAATGAAGGCGGAAGCGGGCCGCGGACCCGCGAGCGTGGAGGGTTCGGCGAGCCCGGAAAGGCAGACGCAGGCCTGCGCCGGTGCCGTGGCACCGGTCACCTCGCAGTGGCGCAAGGCTCGGGAAACAAACACGAAACCCTCCAATCGCATGGGGTCAAGGCCCAAACATCAAAGGCATGCACTTGTCGCGCATGCTGTCCCCTTACTGCCCGTCATCTGTCCGAGTCAATCCCGTCCTTAGAAAAGCGACAATAAATCAATATGTTAGAACTATTCTAAACTGATCACCTTTTTCGTAGAGGGGACAGGTACTTGCACAGGTGTGCTGATTCGAGGCGGCCCGGCGGGATTGACAGCCGGCTGGCCAAAGTGCGACGCCCCGCCGCAGCCCGATGTCGGCGCCGGACATTTGCCGCTCCGGCGCGGTCCTTAGAATTCGCGGGGAATGGTGAGAACATGAGCGACGGGGTCGTCATCGTTGGCGCGGGGCATGCGGGCGTGCAGGCGGCCGCCAGCCTGCGCGAGGAAGGCTTTGCCGGACCGGTGACGCTGGTCGGCGACGAGAACGAGCTGCCCTATCACAAGCCGCCGCTGTCGAAGGCCTTCCTCAAGGAGGCCGAAGCGAAGCCGCAGGTGCTGCGCGCCGAGGCTTTTTATACGGGCGCCGGCATCGCGCTGCGCTTCGGCGAGCGGGTCGTGGGGATCGACCGGGCGGCGCGCAGGCTGGAGCTTGCCGGTGGCGGCCGTCTCGGTTTCGACCGGCTGATCCTGGCCACGGGATCGCGGCCGCGCAGCCTGCCGCTCGCCGGCGGCGATCTTGCCGGCATCTTTTCGCTGCGCACCGTCGCCGACGCCCGCGCCATCCGCGAGCATGCGGCAGGCGCCGCCGACGTCGTCGTGCTGGGCGGCGGCTTCATCGGCCTGGAGATCGCCGCGACGCTCGCCGCCGGCGGGCGGCGGGTGACGGTGGTCGAGGCGCAGGCCCGCCTGCTCGGCCGCGCGGTGGCGCCGTTCATTTCCGCTCATGTCGCCGGCCGGCTCGCTGCCGGCGGTGTGCGGCTGCTGATGCAGACCACGGTCGAGCGGCTGGAGGGGTCGGCCGGTCGCGTCGCCGCGGTGGTGACCTCGGCCGGCGAGCGCGTCGCCGCCGAGATGGTGCTGGTCGGCGTCGGCGCCGTGCCGGTCACCGAACTCGCCGAGAGCGCCGGCCTTGCGACCGGCAACGGAATCCGCGTCGATGCGCAGATGCGCAGCTCGGTCCCGGAGATTCTGGCGATCGGCGACGCCGTCAACTATCGCCACTGGCAGTCCGGCACCGACGTGAGGCTGGAATCGGTGCAGAATGCCACGGATCAGGCGCGGCTGGCGGCGCGCACCATCACCGGCCGCGAGGAGCCGTACATGGCGGTGCCGTGGTTCTGGTCCGACATCGGCGACATGAAGCTGCAGATGGTCGGCCTGCCCGGCGCAGGCGACCGCACCGTGGTTGCCGGCGACGCGGCGGAGAACCGCTTTTCCGTCTTCCACTATCAGGGGCCAGTGCTGACGGCGATCGAATCGGTCAACCGGCCGGCCGACCATATGCTCGGTCGGAAAATGCTGGCGGCAGGCTTCTCGCCGACACCGGAGCAGGCGGCCGGCGGCGAGCTCAAGGAGATTATTGCCCGCTGGCAGCAGACGGCAGCGGGGGCGGCAGCGGAGTAGCGAAGGCCTTCCCTCCCCCTCGAGGGGAGGGTGGCCGCGAAGCGGCCGGGTGGGGTCATCGCGGCCGTCCGCGGCGCAAAAACGAGCGTCAGCGATTCCCTCACAATTACCCGGATTGACAGCAATCGTCCCTTTCGGTTTCCTGCGAATCGGCCAGTGCAGCCCGCCGCTCGCTCCCGCCTGGGATGGTGAATGCACGACGATCCGGTTCCGACCCCATGCAAGGGCGAGCCCGTCAGCAATGCGAGCACTGACTTTGCGGTTCGCCCGGCAGAGGATCGGATCATGCGTACCTTCCGTGACGCAAAGACTATGGCCAAGGCGCTCCGCCAGGGCCTGAACGAACGCGGCATCGCCCTCACCCACAGCGACTGCCTGGAACTGGTCGCCCGCCAGTTCGGCTTCCAGGACTGGAACATCCTGGCGGCACGGATTTCCGACGGCGGCACGCCGCAGGTGGCGCTGCGCCTGCCCGAAGGCTGGATCGCCGGCGGCTCCAAGCCGGAGCACTACGAGATGGGGGTCGATTCCGGCATGCCGGGATCGCCGGCGCTCATCCGCTGCAAGTACGAGGCGGACGATCCGGCCTATCTGTCCGCCGAGAAAGGCTTCGGCACGCTGATGCAGAGCGTCGCCGCCGCAGGCTATCTCGGCAAGCGGCTTCGCCTGAATGCCGAACTGAGGACCGAGGAGGTCTCGGGAGCGGGGACGATCTGGATGCGCATCGACCGCGCGCCCGGCCAGACGGCCCGCTTCGACAATATGGAGAGCCGGTCGGACCAGGGCGTTCTCGCCGGAACCACCGGCTGGACACCGCGTCAGATCGTGCTCGACGTTCCCGACGATGCCGAAAGCATCCATTTCGGTTTCTATCTGCGCGGCACCGGCCGAACCTGGCTCCGCAACGTCACGCTGGTCGAGGTCGGCGAGGACGTCGCCGCGACCGGGGGCGGCGGCGCCTATCTTGCCGGCCCCACCAACCTCGACTTCTCGCGGCTTTCGCCCGGGAGCCGGTAGGCCGGTGCTTGTCCCCTTTTTATGGGGAAAAACACCCGGATAGAGGACGGCGCCTGCGTTCGAACGCCGGCGCCGTTACCATCCGCTGCCAGCAGCAACGACTGGCCCAATGGCCTTGACCGGCGGATCGGCCTATAAGGCCGCTCCCGAAGGATCGACCCGCCATGCTCGCCATCACCGGTCGTCGCCGACAGGCGACGCTTGCCTTCATCTTCGTCACCGCGGTGCTCGACATCGTCGCCATGGGCATCGTCATCCCGGTGCTGCCGCCGCTGATCGAGGAGTTCGCCGGATCGAACGCCCAGGCGGGCTGGATCAACGGTGTGTTCGTGGCGCTGTGGGCCGGCGTGCAGTTCGTCTGCTCGCCGATCGTCGGCTCGATCTCCGACCGCTACGGCCGCCGGCCGGTCATCCTGCTGTCGGCTGCCGGGCTTTCCGCCGATTACGTGCTGATGGCGCTGGCGCCCGACCTGTGGTGGCTGGCGGTCGGCCGCATCGTCGCCGGCCTGACCTCGTCGAGCTTCACCACGGTGTTCGCCTACATGGCCGACATCACGCCGCCCGAGGGCCGGGCGCGCGCCTACGGGCTGATCGGCGCGGCCTTCAGCGGCGGCTTCGTGCTCGGCCCTGTGCTGGGCGGCTTCCTCGGCGAGATCTCGCCGCGCGCACCGTTCTGGTTCGCCGCCGCCATGTCGGGCATAGCCTTCCTCTACGGCCTGTTCGTCCTGCCGGAATCGCTCGCCCCGGAAAAGCGCATGGCTTTCTCGTGGAAGCGGGCGAATCCTTTCGGCGCGCTGCAACTCCTGCGCTCGCATACCGAGCTGTTCGGGCTCGCGTCAGTCAACTTCCTGCTGCACTTCTCGCACCACGTCTTCTCCGCAGTCTTCGTGCTCTACGCCGGCGATCGCTACGGCTGGGGTCCGTGGCAGGTCGGGCTGGTGCTGGCCTTCGTCGGCGCGCTCGACATGGCCGTGCAGGGCCTGCTGGTCGGCCCGTTGGTCAAGCGCCTGGGCGACCGCAAGGTGATGGTCATGGGCCTGGTCGGCGGCGGCATCGGCCTTGCCTGCATGGGACTGGCGCCCACCGGCTGGCTGTTCGCCGCCGCCATGGTGCCGAACGCCTTCTGGGGCCTCGCCATGCCGACCCTGCAGTCGCTGATGACGCGGCTGGTCTCGGAGTCGGAGCAGGGCCAGTTGCAGGGCGCCACCATGAGCCTTGGCTCGATCGCCGGCGTCGCCTCGCCGCTGTTCTTCGGCGCCGTCTATGCGGCGACGGTGCAGCCCGTCTCCTTCGAGCCCATGCCCGGCCTGTCGTTCCTCATCGCCGCCGCCGTCCTGCTGCTCGGCGGGGCGCTCGGCTGGCGGGTGGCGCGCCGTGCCATCGCCGCAGAGGCGCGCGCCGCGGCCTGACCCGCCGGCTTCAACCCGGCCGTCGAACGGGATAGAAGCGTCCCGGAACAGCATGAGGAGACCATCATGGCCGCGCACCCCCCCGTCTGCGATTTCGGCTGGAAGGCCGTCGACACCGAGCTTCCCGGCACCGACGGCAAGCGGCACCGGCTGTTCGACCTTGCCGGGCCGAACGGTCTCGTCGTCGCCTTCATCTGCAACCATTGCCCCTATGTGCGGGCGGTCATCGACCGCATCGTCCGCGACGCGGCCGGTCTCAGGCAGCACGGCATCGGCTTCGTCGCGGTGAATTCCAACGATTCGGACGCCTATCCGCAGGATTCCTTCGACAACATGGCGCGTTTCGCCGAGGCGCACCGTTTCGGCTTTCCCTATCTGCACGACACCGACCAGTCGCTGGCGCGCGCCTACGATGCGGCCTGCACGCCGGATTTCTTCGGTTTCAATCGCGATCTCGAATTGCAGTATCGCGGCCGCCTCGATGCGTCGCGCCGCGAGGTCGGACCGCCGGACCTGCGCCGCGATCTCTACGAGGCGATGGTCGAGGTCGCCCGCACGGGCAACGGCCCGCGCGACCAGATCGCCTCCATCGGCTGCTCGATCAAATGGAAGAATGCGGCGTGACCTTGCCGGGGGACGACGAAGCCCCAGTTTTTTGATACGGTTTCAAATCTTTGCGACTGCGGATGGAAACGCCGCTCTGATACGTATACGCGAATAGTGGAGGAGGATGCCGCAACATGGGCGGCTTGAAGACGGTCGGAAGCGCCGCTTTGCGGCATTTCGACGCCCGGCCGCCTGGATTGTTGAAATAGAGGCAGGGCCGCGCGATACCGGTCGCGCCCACGTACCGAGGGACGATCCCCAGGGAGCCTGGACTGATGGATTTCGAGACTTTCTTCGCGGACAAGCTGGACGGCCTGCACAAGGAAGGCCGCTACCGCATTTTCGCCGACCTGGAGCGACGTGCCGGCCTGTTCCCGCGGGCGCTGCGCTATTCCGGCGACGACGCCCGCGAAGTCACCGTCTGGTGCTCCAACGACTATCTCGGCATGGGCCAGCACCCGGCCGTCATCGCCGCCATGCACGAGGCGCTGGACAAGTGCGGCGCCGGCGCCGGCGGCACGCGCAACATCTCCGGCACCAACCACTACCACGTACTGCTGGAGCGCGAGCTGGCCGACCTGCACGGCAAGGAAGCGGCGCTGCTGTTCACGTCGGGCTATGTTTCCAACTGGACGACGCTGTCGACGCTCGGCGCCAACGTCCCCGGCTGCGTCATCTTCTCGGACGAGGGCAACCATGCCTCGATGATCGAGGGCATCCGCCATTCCAAGGCCGAAAAGCGCATCTTCAAGCACAACGATCCGGCCGATCTCGACCGCATCCTGTCCGAATACGGCGCCGACGTGCCGAAGATCGTCGCCTTCGAGAGCGTCTATTCGATGGACGGCGACATCGCGCCGATCCGCGAGATCGTCGAGGTGGCCGAGAAGCACGGCGCCATGACCTATCTCGACGAGGTGCATGCGGTCGGCATGTACGGCCCGCGCGGCGGCGGCGTCGCCGAGCGCGACGGCCTGATGGACCGCATCACCGTCATCGAGGGCACGCTGGGCAAGGCTTTCGGCGTGGTCGGCGGCTACATTACGGCGTCCGCGAAGCTGATCGACTTCGTCCGCTCCTTCGGCTCGGGCTTCATCTTCACCACGGCACTGCCGCCGCATGTGGCGGCCGGCGCGCTGACCTCGATCCGGCACCTCAAGACCAGCCAGATCGAGCGCGTCCGCCACCAGGACCGGGTGAGGAAGGTGCGCGCCGGCCTCGACCGCATCGGCATCCCCTACATGCAGAACCCCAGCCACATCGTGCCGGTGAAGGTGGGCGACGCCGCCAAGTGCAAGTGGATCAGCGACATCCTGCTCGACCGCTACGGCATCTACGTGCAGCCGATCAACTACCCGACGGTGGCGCGCAAGACGGAGCGGCTGCGCATCACGCCGTCGCCGCTGCACACCGACGCCGACATCGAGCACCTCGTGCACTCGCTGTCGGACCTGTGGTCGCAATGCGCCCTGGCGCGGCAGGTGGCGTAAAGCCGCCCGATCGTCGCCCGGGCGCCCTCTCGTTTTCTGCTACTCGCTCTCACCGTCCAGTGCCGGCACTGCGACGCCGGCCATCTCCGCCGCCAGCAGCCGCGCTGCACCGGCGCGCGCGATGCGCAGCATCAGCGCCTTGCGGGTGGCCGCCGCCAGACGGTGCTCCGGCGCCTCGCGCAAAATTTCGGCGCCATAACCGTCCGACAGGATGAAGCCGCAGTCCTGCGGGAAGATCGCGGCCGGCACCTCCGGGTGGGTGGCGAAGAAGAAGCGGTCGGAATGCAGCCGGTATTGCGGCCATTTGCGGTCGACGCGGAAATCCTCGACCGAGGATTTGATCTCGATGATCCAGATGTCGCCCTGCCTGGTCAGCGCCACCAGGTCGGCGCGGCGGCCGGTGGCCAGCGACAGTTCCGGCAGCACATGCGCGCCCATCTGCGTCAGCAGCCGCTGCACGCCGCGGCGCACGACCATCGCCCGTTCGGACTGGCGTCCGTCGACGAGCGGATTGGCGGGGAGCGGCGACACGATCGGCATGACGCCAATAGTACAAAACCGGAACGAAGCTGCAAGGGCTTATGGTGGAAGAAGGCGCAAGATCATCGCCCATTGAGCCTGAAAGATCACGGAATCTGGCGGAAATTCACGCTTGCGTGAACGAATGTTGCGAAAATGCAATAGCTGCGCGCTTACATGCATGGCGGCGGCGAAAAGCATCACTCCCCGCTTGGCAGCCCGCGGCAAAGCTCCCTAGTGATGATGGCGAAAAAGCGGCCGAATCAGCCGTAATCGTTCGAAAGGGGTAGCGGATCAGGCAATGCGGCTGAAGGCACTCACAGTGGTGGCCGGTCTGGCCGTGGCGACCGCCCTGTCGGGCTGCACGTCGGTCGGTCTCGGCTCGTTCCAGATATTCACCGCGGACTACGGTTCCCGCACCGACGCCGGCTACCGCATCCCGCCGATCCCGATCACCAAGGTTCCCCGCCAGTACCACCGCCAGATCGTCAGCTACCGGACCGACGAGGCGCCGGGCACGATCATCGTCGATACCGGGGCAAAGTTCCTCTATTTCGTGCTGCCGGAAGGACGCGCGGTGCGCTACGGCATCGGCGTCGGGCGCGAGGGTTTCGAATGGAGCGGCACGGCGCGGGTCGGCGCCAAGCGCGAGTGGCCGGTGTGGACGCCGCCGCCGGAGATGATCCGGCGCCAGCCGCAGCTCGCCAAATGGCGCAACGGCCAGCCGCCCGGCCCGACCAACGCGCTGGGCGCGCGGGCGCTCTACCTGTTCAACAAGGGCGATACCGGCTACCGCCTGCACGGCACGCCGGAATGGTGGTCGATCGGCAAGGCGATGTCGTCGGGCTGCGTGCGGCTGCTCAACCAGGACATCATCGACCTCTACAACCGCGCCCAGGTTGGCGCCAAGGTCATCGTCAAGTAGGATTTCGCGAACCGTCTCGGCAACACGGACGACCGCAAAGCAGAAAACCGGGCTTTCGCCCGGTTTTTTGTTTGTGGCGTCTGTCGGGGAGCCGGTAGGCGGCGCGGCCGCGACGCCGCTCAGACCACCTGCTCGACCTGCTGCACTTCCGGCACGAAGTGGCGCAGCAGGTTCTGGATGCCGTGCTTGAGCGTCGCCGTCGAGGACGGGCAGCCGGCGCAGGCGCCTTTCATGTTGAGGAACACGGTGCCGTTCTCGTAGCCGCGGAAGGTGATGTCGCCGCCGTCCTGCGCCACCGCCGGGCGCACGCGCGTCTCCAGCAGCTCCTTGATCGTAATGACGATCTCCTCGTCGGCCTTGTCGTAGAATTCGTCACCGGACTCGGCGGCGTCGCCACGCGCCTGGGCGGCGTGGGTCATCACCGGCGCGCCGGACATGAACTGCTCCATGATCGCGCCGAGGATCGCCGGCTTCAGATGCTGCCAGTCCGGGCCGTCGCCCTTGGTGATGGTGATGAAGTCGTAGCCGAAGAACACGCCGGTGACGCCGTGGATGTCGAACAGCCGGCCGGCGAACGGCGAAGCCTCGCGCGCCGCCTCGGCGTCGCGGAAATCGGCTGTGCCCTCGGCCAGCACCTCGCGGCCGGGCAGGAACTTGAGCGTGGCGGGATTGGGGGTCGCCTCGGTCTGGATGAACATCGCCGCATCTCCGCGCGTCTTTGTTTGGAATAGTTCTAAATAGGCCTATTCATCGGCCGCTACAAGCGGTGAATGGTGACTGGTGAAATGGTGAATGGCGGCGGAGTCATCAAGTGCAGCGGCTTGACGCGGCTTCGCCTGCAGAATGCTCACCATTCACCATTCACCATTCACCATTCACCATTCACCGCCTACGCCAGACTGGCGATCTCTTCGTCCGACAGGTTCTGCGGCACCACCGTCACCGGGATCGGGAAGGCGGCGCCCTTGCCGGCGATGGAGGCGACCAGCGGCCCCGGCCCTTCCTTGGCGGCGCCGGCGGCGAGCACCAGGATGGCGATGTCCTGGTCGTCCTCGATCAGTTGATGGATCTGCTCGGTCGGCTTGCCCTCGAGCACCACCAGCTCCGGCTCGATGCCGAGCGTGGCGCGCACCTTGGCGGCATGCACGTCGAGGGCCGCGCGGGCTGTCGCCTGCGCCTCCTCGCGCATGATCTTCTCCACGCCGAGCCAGTGCTGGAAGTCGCTCGGCTCGATCACGTAGAGCAGCACCACCACGCCGCCGGTGGATTTCGCGCGCATCGAGGCGTAGGCGACGGCGCGCTCGCACTCCGGCGTTTCGTCGATGATCGCCAGGAACTTGCGGCGATGGCCGGCTTCCCGGCTGAGACGTCTCGATACCATGGGCTATCCTGTCACCGGTGTCCGGCCGAACGGGCGCAATCTGCCACTGCCGCCGTGGCGCGGCAAGCGAGGCTTTCGCGCCAGCGGTCCGGCGTTCAGCCCTGCAGCAGCCCGACGATGTCGCGCACCGTCTTCATCGTCGTCTCGGCAAGGTTGCCGGCCCGCTCGCCGCCGTCGCGCAGCACGCCGTCGACATAGGCGTGGTCGGCCGATATGCGGCGCATCTCGGCCGCGACCGGCGCCAGCTTGTCCACCGCCAGGTCGGCGAGCGCCGGCTTGAAGACGGAAAACTGCTGGCCGCCGAATTGCCCGAGCACCGCCTCCTTGCCGATGTCGGCGAGGCCGGCATAGATGCCGACGAGGTTTTCGGCCTCGGGCCGGCCCGCCAGCCCGTCGACCTCGCTCGGCAGCGCGTCGGGATCGGTCTTGGCCTTCTTGATCTTCTTGGAGATGGTGTCGGCGTCGTCGGTCAGGTTGATGCGCGACAGGTCGGACGGGTCCGACTTCGACATCTTCTTCGACCCGTCGCGCAGGCTCATGATGCGCGCCGCCGGGCCGCCGATCAACGGCTCGGTCATCGGGAAGAAGCCGTTCACCGTCTCCTCGCCGACCTGTATCTCGACGCCGACGCCGAGCTCGGCGATGCGGGCGGAGAAGTCGTTGTTGAACTTCTGGGCGATGTCGCGGGTGAGCTCCAGGTGCTGCTTCTGGTCCTCGCCCACCGGCACATGGGTGGCGCGGTAGAGCAGGATGTCGGCCGCCATCAGGCTGGGATAGGCGAGCAGGCCGAGCGAGGCGTTCTCGCGGTCCTTGCCGGCCTTGTCCTTGAACTGCGTCATGCGGTTCATCCAGCCGATGCGGGCGACGCAGTTGAAGATCCAGGCGAGCTCGGCGTGCTGCATGACGCGGCTCTGGTTGAAGACGATGTGCTTCTTCGGGTCGATGCCGGAGGCGAGGAACGCGGCGGTGATCGAGCGCGTCTGGTCCTGCAGGTCGGCATGGACGAGCTGGGCGGTCAGCGAATGCAGGTCGACGACGCAATAGATGCAGTCGGATGTCTCCTGCAGGGCGACGAACTTCTTGATGGCGCCGAGATAGTTGCCGAGATGCAGATTGCCGGTTGGCTGGACGCCCGAGAAGACGAGCGGCTTGAAGGCGGACATGAACGTTCCTCTTGGCTTGTGGAGGGCCGTTTCGCGCGCGGCGAAATTTTGCGGAAGCGCGCTTATGGCGGAAGGCGCGCCGCAGGGCAAGAGCCGCTTTCGCGTGGGAGGAAACTGTCTATCGGGCAAGCCTCGGAGGGTGGCGAGCTTGGCGCCACTCCCTCCCCTCTCGATCGAAAGATCGCCGAACGGCCGGATGGGGCGAGCCTAGTCGAGCCGCGCCAGGCGCTCCGTCAGCAGCGCGAAGAAGCCGTCGGCGTCGATGTCGCGCATGAACGTCACGTTCCGCTCGCGCTTGGTGACTCCCCACCAGTCGGCGACGGTCATGCCCATGGTCAGCTCGGACGCGGTCTCGACCGAGACGTTGATGAGCCGGCCCTTGAACAGCTCGGGCCTGAGCAGGTAGGCGACCACGCAGGGATCGTGCAGCGGTCCGCCGTCCGTCCCGTATTTCTCCTCGTCGAAGCGCTCGAAGAACTCCAGCAGCTCGGCCGTGGCGATGCCGACCCGCGTGCCGATCGCGCGGATGGCGGCGATGCGCTGGCGCGTCGTCAGCGCCTTGTGGGTGACGTCGAGCGACATCATGACCGTCGGCGCCCCGCAGTTGAGCACGATGTCTGCGGCCTGCGGGTCGACATAGATGTTGAACTCGGCCGCCGGCGTCGTGTTGCCGCCTTCGAAGAAGCCGCCGCCCATCAGCACGATCTCCTGGATGCGCGGCGCGATCCTGGGTTCGCGCGACAGCGCCAGGGCGATGTTGGTGAGCGGCCCGAGCGGGCAGAGCGTCACCGTGCCCGGTTCCTCCGTCATCAGCGTCTCGACGATGAAGTCGACCGCGTGCTGTTCCTGCAGCGCCATGCGCGGCTCGGGCAGGTCGGGGCCGTTCAGGCCGGTGCGGCCATGCACGTGCTCGGCGGTCACCAGCCGCCGCATCAGCGGACGCGGGGCGCCCGAAAACACCCGCGTCTGCGGCCGGCCGGCCAATTCGCAGATCTTGAGCGCGTTCTTCTCGGTCAGGTGGAGCGGCACGTTGCCCGCCACGGCGGTCAGTCCCAGCACCTCGAGCTCCGGGCTTCCCAGCGCCAGCAGGATGGCCAATGCGTCGTCCTGGCCGGGATCCGTATCGATGATGATTTTCCGCTTGTCGGGCATTTCCAGTCCTGTTCTGAAGGCTTGCGTGAGGCTTGAAGTCGGCCGCAGCTTAAACCATATCGTAGATCGACAGGAGAAATGCCATCTGGATTTTTCCTGGCGATGTCGCTCGATGAGGACAGTGTAACATGAGCCGGATGCCGCCGTTTTCGAGCCCGCTTCTTCTGGGGTTCGATGCCATGGAAAAGACGATCGAACGTCTCGCCAAGTCCGGCGACAGCTACCCGCCCTACAACATCGAGCGGATCCATGCCTCCGAAACGGGCGCCGAACGGCTGCGCATCACGCTCGCCGTCGCCGGCTTCTGCGACGAGGATCTAGAGGTGCTGACCGAGGAAAGCCAGCTCGTCGTGCGCGGCAAGCAACGCGACGACGCCGAGCGGGACTATATCCACCGCGGCATCGCGGCACGCCAGTTCCAGCGCACCTTCGTGCTGGCCGACGGCATGCGGGTGATCGCGGCGGAACTGAAGAACGGACTGCTCTCGATCGACCTCGATCGCCCGCAGCCGGAACGGCTGGTACGGAAAATAAACATTTCGGTGAAAGACTGATCTGCCGCTTGGAGATCGCCGGAACCGAAAGCTCTCGGGCGGGTTGGTCATGACGACGCCCCGCGCAAAGGAGGCTGATATGACGAACGTTGACACCAGACCTGTCGTGACGAAGGCCGACCTTGCCCATCTCGGTGAGGGAACAGTCGCTTATCTGCGCGAAATGGGCTCGGACGAACTGAAGGGCAAGTTCCCCGGCCTGCCGGACATCGAGCCAGGCCTGCGGCTTTGGGCACTCTTCGCTGCCGACGGCCGCCCTATCCTGCTCTCCGACGAACGCGACCGCGCGCTGGCGGGCGCATTGGCCAACGACCTGGTGCCGGTCGCCCTGCACTGATCGAATCGTCTCGGGCGGCCACCGTCGTCCCGAGATTCCCGACTTGAAATTGCCGTCTCAGGCGGCGTGCGAGGCTGGTGCCGACGCCAGCAAAGCGTGGATCGCCGCCGCGTCGCGCGTGCCGCGCACCTTGGCGACGGTATCGCTGTCGCGCAGCACGCGGGCGATGCGCGACAGCGCCTTCAGATGGTCGGCGCCAGCGCCTTCCGGGGCGAGCAGCAGGAAGACGAGGTCGACCGGCTGGTCGTCGAGCGCCTCGAAGTCGACCGGCTGCTCCAGCCGGGCGAACACGCCGGTGATCTGCTTGACCCCGGCCAGCTTGCCATGCGGGATGGCGATGCCGTTGCCGACGCCGGTGGAGCCCAGCCGCTCGCGCTGCAGGATGGTGTCGAAAATCTCGCGCTCGGGGATGCCGGTGACGGCGGCGGCCTTCTCGGCAAGCAACTGCAGCAGCTGCTTCTTCGAATTCGCCCTCAGGACCGGCAGGATGGCCGGTGCCTGAACGAGATCACTGAGATCCATGCCAAAATCCTCTTCTGGCCCAACCCGGACGCGCGAGCGCTCTCGGGCCGGGATTACCGCTCAACCTTGCGTGGCTTTCGGGGTCGACGGATCGATCCAGCCGATATTGCCGTCCGCCCGGCGGTAGACGATGTTGACGTGGTCGTTTCCGGCATTGCGGAAGACGAAGACGGGGCTTTCCTTGGTGTCGAGTTCGACGACGGCGGATGCGACGGTCATGGTCTTCAGCGCCATGGTCGATTCCGCCACGATCGCCGGCGAATAGTCATCCGGCACCTCGTCCTCGTCGTCCTCGGCGATCGCCGCCATCACCGTATAGGCGACGTCGGTGGCGCTGCCGTTGCCGAAGCTCCTGGATCGCAGCCGCCGCTTGTAGCGGCGCAGCCGCTTCTCCAGCCTTTCGGCGGCGCCGTCGAAGGCGATGATCGGGTCCTGGGCGTCGCTGGTGGCCTGAAGTGCGGCGCCGCTGTCCAGATGGATCATGCAGTCGGCGGTGAAGCGGGAGCCCGATTTGGCCACGGTGACATGACCGGCGAATCCCCCGTCGAAATATTTGTCGATCGTGTCGCCGATGCGGGCCTCGATGCGCGTACGGAACGCATCGCCGATATCCATGTGCTTTCCCGAGATGCGCAGGCTCATGAGAACGTCGGCCTTCCTGTTCAGACTTCCAACCGGAGTGAGTTTATACCCGTTGCGGGAGCACACAAGCGTGACGGTGCTTTGCGACGGCCCTTCCCAGGTTTTCAGGTTTTCACGTGCCGTCTCCCGACGGGGCGTTCGATCCGACACCGCCCCTGCCCATGGGCGCGGGCTTCTAGTGAGTTCGCAATGCCTTGTCAATCAACGGCCGGCAGCCCTTGCGGAAGCTTGGGGGCCGGCTGTGGACAGATCGCGGGCGCTGCTGCTCTTAGCGGCTGCCGACACTGCTCATGGCGCGCTTCTCGCGCCGCCGCTGCACCGAGGAGGGAATGTTCATGCCTTCCCGGTACTTGGCCACGGTGCGGCGGGCGATGTCGACCCCTTCTCCCTTCAGCCGATCGACGATCGCATCGTCCGAAAGCACGTCCTCGGATGCCTCCTCCTCTATCATCTGGCGAATGCGGTCGCGCACGGCTTCCGACGAGTGGGCATCGCCACCCGCCGCGGAAGCGATCGACGCGGTGAAGAAATAGCGCAGCTCGAACACCCCGCGCGGGGTGAGCATGTACTTGTTGCTGGTGACCCGGCTCACCGTCGATTCGTGCATGCCGATCGCATCGGCCACCGTGCGCAGGTTGAGCGGGCGCAGGTGCCTGACGCCATGGAGCAGGAAGGCGTCCTGCTGGCGCACGATCTCGGATGCGACCTTCAGGATGGTCTTGGCGCGCTGGTCGAGGCTGCGGGTGAGCCAGTTGGCATTCTGCAGGCATTCGGCGAGGAAGTCGCGCTCGCCGGCGTTCTTCGTCTGGCTCGACACCTGGGCGAAATAGATCTGGTCCACCAGGACGCGCGGCAGCGTTTCCGGATTGAGCTCGACCGCCCAGCTGCCGTCGCCGGCCGGTTTCACTTCGACATCGGCGACGATCGTGTCGATCGCGCCCACGGAAAATGCAGTGCCCGGCCGCGGATCGAGCGTGCGGATCTCGGCCAGCATGTCGAGGAGATCCTCCTCGTCGACGCCGCACAGCCGCTTCAACGCCTGGAAATCGCGGCGCGCCAGCAGATCCAGATGGGCGAGCAGCGTTCGCATCGCCGGATCGAGCCGGTTCGCCCGCGCCAGCTGCAGGCCAAGGCAGTCGGCGAGGTCGCGGGCGAACAGCCCGGGCGGATCGAAGGTCCGGCAGGTGGCGAGCACGGCCTCGACCTCCCGCGGCTGCGCTCCCAGCCGCTCGACGATGTCGGCGCCGTCGCCACGGAAATAGCCGGCGTCGTCGAGCCCGTCCGCCAGCTCATGGGCGATCAGCCTCGACGCCGCATTGGCGAAGGCGAAGGCGATCTGCTCGCTGACATGGTCGCGCAGCGTGAGACGCGCCGCGGCTATGTCCTCGAGGTCGAAGCCGTCGGAATCACCGCCCCCGCCCGATCCGGCCGATTTCCACTGCGCCGCCAGGTCGGGGCCTAGCCGCGGAGCGGCACCGGGATCGTCCGGAAAGACATTCTCGAGCGAGGTGTCGAGCTGGGCCGACATGGTCTCCGACGTGGCCGACCCGTCGGGCTGGTACCAGTCGTCAGTCCGGATTTCCTCCTCGCGGCTCTTGTGGACCTGGTCCGTCGCCGCGTCCTCCTGCGGATCGACGCGCTCCAGCAGCGGATTGCGCTCGATTTCCTCGTCGACGAAGCGCTCAAGTTCGACATGGGTGAGCTGCAGCAGCTTGATCGACTGCATCAGCTGCGGCGTCATGACCAGCGACTGAGACTGTCGCAGCTGCAGTTTGGCTGACAGCGCCATGATCGGTTGCATACTCCCCACACATTGCCCGCCGGCACTTACCAGCGGCCGGGCACAGCCGCAATGAAACTGGCCCGGCTTTTGCTTGTCAAGGCAAAGCGGCATGAACTGGCCGTTATCGGTGCTTGCGCGGGCGGATTTGGCCGAAGATCGTTACGGGAGAGGAAAAATGACGCCGGCAGGTGCCGGGGCAGGACCGATGAGAATGGAACCGGCCATCCTTTCCAGCTCGTTTCCGCGCAGGACTCTCAGCCGAAAACCGCCATCCTTCGAGCCCGGCTCAGAGCGTGAAACCCTCGCCGAGGTAGAGGCGCCGCACATTCGGGTCGGCGATGATCGCGTCGGCCGTCCCATGCTTCAGGATCTCGCCATTGTGGATGATATAGGCGCGGTCGATCAGCTTCAGCGTCTCGCGGACATTGTGGTCGGTGACCAGCACGCCGATGCCGCGGGTGGTCAGGTGACGCACCAATTGCTGGATGTCGGCGACCGCGATCGGGTCGATGCCGGCGAACGGCTCGTCGAGCAGCATGTAGTGCGGGCGGCTCGCCAGCGCGCGCGCGATCTCCAGCCGCCGCCGCTCGCCGCCGGAGAGCGCCATCGACGGCGACTTCCGGAGATGCGCGATGTGGAACTCCTCGAGCAGCGCGTCGAGCGACTTTTCCCGCTCCTTGCGGCTCTTCTCCACCACTTCGAGCACGGCGCGGATGTTGTTCTCCACGCTCAGGCCGCGGAAGATCGAGGCTTCCTGCGGCAGATAGCCGATGCCGAGACGGGCGCGGCGGTACATCGGCATCGAGGTGATGTCGAAGCCGTCGATCTCGATCCGGCCGCGGTCGACCGGCACCAGGCCGGTAACCATGTAGAAGCAGGTGGTCTTGCCGGCGCCGTTGGGTCCCAGCAGGCCGACCGCCTCGCCGGCGCGCACGCCGAGCGAGACGCCGTTGACCACCTGGCGGCCACGGTAGCTCTTGGCGAGGCCCGTCGCGATCAGCGTGCCCTTCAGCTCCGCCGCGCGCTTGTTGAGCGCCGGTGCGGCGGGGGTCGCGCGCGCGCGACCCGACAGGCGGGACAGGAACGACACGTCAGAAGCCATCAACGATTCTGCGACCCGGGCTGGATCGACATCATGACGCGGCCGCTCTTGTTGGTCTCCGACTTGCAGCCGTCGACCTGGGCGCGTCCGGATTTCATGTTGACGGTGAGCTTGCAGCCGACCAGCACGTTCTTGCCTTCCGACAGCACCACTTCGCTGCCGGAGAGCGTCAGCACCTCGCTGGTCATGTCGAAGGTGCCGCGGTCGCCGGTCGCCACCTGCGTGTCCGACTTGATGTAGACCTTGCCCTCGACCTCCAGCCGGTCGATGTTGGCCGACCCGGTGGCCGGCGAGCCCGTGCTGCCGCTGGCATAGTAGACCGTCATCTTGCCGGCCTTCAGCATGGTCGGGCCCTGCGTGACGTTGACGTTGCCGACGAATACGGCCTTGCTCTCGCCGTCGACGACCTCGAGGCGGTCGCTCTCGATCTGGATGGGCAGGCCGCTCGAGATGCTCAGTCCTTGCAGACGGCCGGTCGCGCTCTCCTGCGCATGCAACTGCCCGATCGCCGGCGCCAGCGCGAGGAGCGCGATGCCGGCAGCTAGACTGAACCTGTTCCCGCTCATCGGCGTCCCACCCCTATTGACTGGCCGTCTCGGCCTTTGGCGGCACGATGTTCACGCGCACGCGCTTATCGAATACCACAAGCTTGCCGTTCTGTTCGACGGAAAGGGCATCGGAGTTGATCGAACCGTTCTTGAAGCGGATCTCGACCGGCTTGTCGGTCGTCATCCGCCCGCCCGCGATATCGATGAGCGCCGATCCGAGCTTTGCCTGCGAACCGTCCGACGTCGTTATATTGATCTCGCTGTTCACGTCGAGAGTGTTCATGTTGCGATCGAACACACCGCGCGCGGCGTCGATCGTCGCCGACATCTCGTCGTTGAGCGGCAGCGTCGCGGCGATGCCCTGCAGTTCGACGATCGCCTCGTTGGCGATGTCCTGGACCGCCCGCAGGGCGCTGACCGAATAGGGCCGGTTGTCCTCGGTGAAGCCTTCCAGCTTGGGATTGGCCATCACCAGCTTGCCTTCCGAAACGGCGGAGGTCTCGGCGACGATCTCGACGCTGCCCGGACTGGAGCGATAGGACTGGAACAGAAACAGCGCCGCCATGACCAGGGCCAGCGCCGGCAGCGCGATCTTCAGGGCGCGGACGTTGCGGGAATGGCGGGCCGCCGTGCGGAACATCGCGAGGCGATCGGTCCCGGACCGGCCAGGCACATGCGGCGGCGCTGCCTCGGGCGTATCTGTCGAACGTGCCAACATTCAGTTACCTGTCTCGAATTCCGCGATCCGCCCTAGCCGCAATGCCGGACCGCTATTTGGACTGATCGCGAAGAACGTGCCGAAAGCCACGAATTTATGGCGGCCGCGCAATGCCACCTTCGCTCACGCGGCCTGTCGTCGACGCGGGGGAAATCGCCTACACCGGATGCAGACCCCGCCTTCCGCTACAATTTGGGCGCTGTGATCACCGGCGCCAAGCATAACGTTTGTGCAATATGGTGCTGTTCGGGCGAATTGTCAGCCCTCCCGGCACCGGAACGGTCAAGCTTCGACATCTTCCTGCCATCCGGCGCGCTCAGCCGGCCATGCGGGTCGGCGGCTTGTCCTTCGCCAGCTTGCGGAACTTGCGCACGACGATGTCGCGCTTCAGCCGTGAGATGTGGTCGATGAACAGCACTCCGTCGAGATGGTCGATTTCGTGCTGGAGGCACGTCGCCAGCAGGCCGTCGGCGACCGCTTCGCGGGCGTTGCCCTCCAGATCTAGATAGTTGACCCGCACGGTGGCCGGCCGCTCCACCTCGGCATAGTAGTCCGGGATCGACAGGCAGCCTTCCTCGTAGACCGATCTCTCGTCCGAGCGCTCGACGATCTCCGGATTGATGAAGACCTGCGGCGCCTTGGGCTCGTCCTCCTTGGCGAGGTCGATGACCAGCATGCGCAGGGGCTCGCCCACCTGGATCGCCGCCAGCCCGATGCCCGGCGCGTCGTACATGGTGTCGAGCATGTCGGCGGCGAGCTTCCTCACGGGCTCGTCGATGCGCTCGATCGGCTTGGAAACCAGGCGCAGTATGGGATCGGGGAGGATAATCAGCGGCTTGATCGACATGCGCATCAGGTAATGGCTGGCGCGGGGGGCGTCAACGGGATCGCCGCACCTGTTCCTGTTTTGATCTGCGCGGGTCGCGCGAATCGGTTATGGTCGCCGCCATGAGCGATCTCGCAACCATCCTCGCCGAACCGATCGCCCGGATCGGCGCGACCGTTTTCACCCTGGGCCAGGTCCTCGCCGGCCTTGCCGTGCTCTTCCTCCTGCTGCTGGTGGCGCTGGTCGTCTCATTGTGGCGCTCCGCCTCGGCGCGCGCGCTCGCCGCCGGCGAGGCGGCCGAGCATGCGCGCGAGACCGAGGCGCGCATGGCCGGCATCCTCCAGGCGCAGGCCGAGATGCAGGGGCGCATGAGCGCCGTCGCCGACACGCTCGGCGCCCGCCAGGCGGAACTGAACCAGACGATCGGCCAGCGCCTCGATTCCCTCACCGGGCGCATCGGCCAGACCATGGCCGAGCAGACGCGCTCCACCCACGAGAACCTGGCGCGGCTGCAGGAGCGGCTCGCCGTCATCGATACGGCCCAGAACAACATCCGTTCGCTGGCCGGCCAGGTCGTCCAGCTTCAGGCGATCCTGTCGAACAAGCAGACGCGCGGCGCCTTCGGCCAGGCGCGCATGGAGGCGATCGTCGCCGACGGGCTGCCGATGGGCGGCTACACCTTCCAGGAAACGCTGTCGAACGGCAGCCGGCCGGACTGCGTGGTGAAGATGCCGAACGGCGCCCCGCCGCTGGTCATCGACGCGAAATTCCCGCTGGAGGCCTGGAACGCCATCCGCGCGGCCGCCGAAGCCGACCAGACCGGAGAGGCGCAGCGCGGGGCGCAGCAGGCCTTCCGCCGCGACCTCGACGTCCATATCCGGGCGATATCCGAAAAATATCTGCTTGCCGGCGAGACCCACGACACCGCCTTCATGTTCGTGCCGTCGGAATCGATCTTCGCCGAGATCCACGAGAATTTCGAGCCGGTGATCCAGCGGGCGCATCGGGCCCGCGTCGTCATCGTGTCGCCGTCGCTGCTGATGCTGTCGATCCAGGTGATCCAGTCGATCCTCAAGGACGCCTCGATGCGCGAGCAGGCGCATCTGATCCAGGGGGAGGTGGTCAGGTTGATGGAGGACCTCTCCCGCATGGACGAGCGCGTGCGAAAGCTGCAGGTGCATTTCGGCCAGGCCAGCAAGGACATCGACGACATCCTGATCTCGGCCTCGAAGGTAGCCAAGCGCGGCCAGAAGATCGAGGCGCTGGAGTTCGGAGATGCGCCGCAGGCCGAGGCGCAGCCAGCGCGCGGCGCCGAGAGCAAGACCGGCCAGTTGCGGCTCAGGGTTGTCGACGACCGCGACTGATGCCGCCCTTGCCGTTGCGCGGCATCTTGCGCGACGGCCGGACTCCTGATTCACTCCGGCAGTCTCAACAAGAGGATCGGTCATGGCAAAAGGTCAGATGCGACCGGGCAAGGAAACCCGAAAGCCGAAGAAGGATGCCAAGAAGGCAGGGACCGCCGGCGCGATACAGGCGCCGCCAGTGCCGGCCTTGAAGCTCAAGGAAAAGAAGAAATAGCCTTGCGCGTACCGGACGGATCGGTGCCGCGACATCAGGGCGCGGCGCGGGTCTGCCGTCGTGCGGCTCCGCCGGTCGCGGCGGCATTCTCCCGGGCGGCCACCGCCTTGTGGAGATGCACCATCATGGCGCAGGCGAACAGCGGCGACAGAAGGTTGAGCAGCGGCACGGCCATGAAGCCGGCGATGACCAGTCCCGCCAGGAAGACCGTGCCGGCATTGCGCCGCCGCAGATCCTTGGCCTCGGCTTCCGGCCGGAAGCGCATCGCCGCGAATTCGAAGAACTCGCGGCCGATCAGATAGCCGTTGACGACGAAGAAGGCGCCGATGTTGACGCCGGGCACGAGCAGCAGCGCCAGCGCGAGCAGGTTGCCGAGCACGACGATGCCGAAGAACTTCAGCGACAGCATGAGGCTGGCCAGCACCGGCAGCGCCTGGCCAGGCGGGTCGGCCGGGTAGTCGGATCGCTCGACCAATTCGGCGACGTCATCCAGGAAGAGGCCGGCGACGATCGCCGTCACCGGCGCGATCAGCAGCGCCAGGACGAAGGCGAGCCCGAGCCCGGCGGCGATCGCCGCCAACAGGCCGAGCCAGCCGGCCCATCCAGGCAGCCCGGGCAGCAGCGCCTCGAGCCAGGGCAAGGCGAGCCATTCGACGGCTTCCTTCAGCCCGAACCACGCCGCCACCAGGGCGAGCAGGGTCAGCCCGAGCGTCTTGAAGAAGACGCCGCGGAAAGGCCGGCTGAACAGATGGCCGGCCGCGGCGCGCGCGGCGTCGAGGATCATGCCGGGTTCCCTCCGGTTGCGGTTCGCCAAGCACATGGGGACTATCGGGCGGCCCGGCAAGATTTTTGTGCGGCGCCACATGGTCTCTGGACCATTTCGTATCGGACGTGCAAGAAGACGGGGATTTGTCCATCGGAGTTTGTTCATGAGCCAATTCGATGTGCTGTGCATCGGCAACGCGATCGTCGACATCATCGCCCAGGCCGACGAGGCGTTCCTGGTGGAGAACGGCATCATCAAGGCGGCGATGAACCTCATCGACGCGGATCGCGCCAACCTGCTCTACCAGCGCATGGGGCCGGCGATCGAGGCCTCCGGCGGCAGCGCCGGCAACACGGCGGCGGGCATAGCCAGCTTCGGCGGGCGCGCCGCCTTCTTCGGCAAGGTCGCCGAGGATACGCTCGGCGACATCTACTACCACGACATCCGCGCCCACGGCGTCGCCTTCGACACCCAGCCGCTGAAGGGGCCGCCGCCGACGGCGCGCTCGATGATCTTCGTCACCCCCGACGGCGAACGCTCGATGAACACCTATCTCGGCGCCTGCGTCGAGCTCGGTCCCGAGGACGTAGAGCCGGAAAAGGCGCAGGGCGCGCTGGTAACCTATTTCGAAGGCTATCTGTGGGATCCGCCGCGCGCCAAGGATGCGATCCGGCTCACGGCCCGTCTCGCGCACGAAGCCGGCCGGCAGGTTTCTATGACGCTGTCCGATTCCTTCTGCGTCGACCGCTACCGCGACGAGTTCCTCGACCTGATGCGGTCGGGGATGGTCGACATCGTCTTCGCCAACAGCCACGAGATCAAGTCGCTCTACCAGACGAGCTCCTTCGAGACGGCGCTCGACATGATCCGCAAGGATTGCAGGATCGCGGCGGTGACCCGCTCCGAAAAGGGCTCGATGATCGTGCGCGGCGACGAGACGGTGACGGTCAAGCCGACCGCCGTCGGCGAGATCGTCGACACGACCGGCGCCGGCGACCTCTACGCGGCGGGCTTCCTCTACGGCTACACCAAGGGCCGCAGCCTGCAGGACTGCGGCGATCTCGGCTCGCTGGCGGCCGGCCTGGTCATCCAGCAGATCGGGCCGCGCCCGCGCCAGAATTTGCGCGAGGAGGCGATCAACGCCGGCCTGCTCTGATCATAACGCCAGCGCGGCGGCAGCTGCCGCCGCTGTTGCGGCAGATGTGTCGGAGCCTGCCGCTCACTCCCGCCAGTGCTCGGCGACCCAGTCAGCCGGCAGATAGTAGTGGCTGAGATGCTGGCGGATGCCCCCGCGGCGCTTGCCGGTGAAGAGCGCGGCCAAGTGCTGCAGCGGCGTCTTGGTCGCCCGCCCCGACTTCCAGCGTCCCTCGATCGCCTCCGGCGGATTGAGATGGCCGGCGAACAGCACGACCCGGGCGTCCTTCGGCAGGCGCGGCGGCCTGAAGAAGTTGATCGGAAATACGGGAATCAGGTCGTGCCGGAACAGCAGCACCCAGCGGCGCGGCCAGAACTTGATGCCGCCCGGCGCGGTGCGCGTAACGAAGCGCTGCTCGTAGCGGAAGCGCCCGGCGATGCCTTCCGGGTCGGCTTCGAAGGCCTGCTTGAGCGGCAGCAGCTTGCCGACGGGAAACCGGTAGATGGAGGTCTGGCCCAGCCGCTCGAGCGGGCGCACGGGATTGACGGCGAGGATAACGTCGTCCTCCTCGCCATGCTCGAAGAAGCCGTCGAGCGATCCGGTGACGAGCAGGTCGAGATCGAGAAACAGCACCGGACCCGTCAGGTCGGCCAGTTCGGCGCTCCACAGCCGCGCCTTGTTCCAGATCCCCGGCGATTTCGCCGGCAGAGGTGCATCGAGCGGCGGCAGCGGCTCGCAGCGGACCTCGGGGCGAACGCCCTCGCTGCTGTCGGTGAAGCAGGTGAAGGTGAAGGGCGGCGTGATGTTGCGCGCCACCATCGCGTACAGGCGGTTTATGTAGGGCGGACCGTATTTGGTCCCCCAGTTGATGCAGATGATCTGTTTCTTCATCGCCGTCCGGGCGCTCCGCTCATCCGGCACACGGCGTCCGCCGTTTTCCGTCGCCCTTCAAGGCCGCCGCCACAAAGTCCATCCCGATTTGCGCGTCAAGCGGAATCCGCGCAAGGCCGGGGAAGGGCGGACCACCCCTGCCGGTCGTGGCGCCTGACTATCTCGCCGGCTTCGCCTTCTTCGGTGCGGCGGCATCCTCGGAAAGCAGTTTCGCGCGCGCCGCTTCCATGTCCCGCAGGTCTTCCTCGCCGACCTTGGGAAACTGCGGATCGAGCCGCTCCAGGCGCTCGACGAGCGTTGCGGCGATGACCAGCCGGGTGAACCATTTGTTGTCGGCCGGCACGACATGCCACGGCGCGCTCTTGGTGGCCGTGTGGCGGATCATGTCCTCATAGGCCGCCATGTAGTCGTCCCAGTAGCCGCGCTCGTCCACGTCCTTGGCCGAGAACTTCCAGTGCTTTTCGGGGTCGTCCGCCCGCTCCAGGAAGCGCCGCTTCTGCTCGTCCTTCGAGACGTGCAGGAAGAATTTGATGACGATCGTGCCGCTGCGCTCCAGATGCTTCTCGAAGGTGTTGATGTCCTCGAACCGCTCCTTCCAGATATCGTCTGTGATCAGTTCCGGCGGCAGGTTCTGACCGGCCAGGATGTCGGGATGCACACGCACGACGAGGACTTCCTCGTAGTAGGAGCGGTTGAAGATGCCGATCCGACCGCGCTCGGGCAGCTTGGCCACCGTGCGCCAGAGGAAATCGTGGCGCAGCTCCACCGGTCCCGGCACCTTGAAGGAGGTCACGTCGCAGCCCTGCGGGTTGATCCCCGACATGACGTGCTCGATGGCGCCGTCCTTGCCGGCGGCATCCATCGCCTGCAACACGATCAGCACCGACCAGCGCCCTTCGGCATAGAGCCGCTCCTGCAGGTCGCGCAGCCGCTTCACTCCGGTGGCGAGAAGGTCCTTGGCCTCGTCCTTCTCCATGTCCAGCCCGCAGGTATCGCCGGGCTCGATGTCGGCGAGCTGGAATTTCTTGCCCTTCTTGATGCGGAAGGTCTTGATGATTTCGTCTGGCAGCATGCGGTCCCCCCAAATCATAGGCTTCCGCAGTGTGCCGGAGGATTGCTGCCGCGCCAATCCCGCTTGCACAATCGTCGTTGCCGGTCTCCGACCGCTTGGCGGCGCCCGGTCTGGCGACGGCAGCGCGCGCCGGGCCACCGGCGCCTGGTTCCGATCATCCGAACATTTCGGCGACGAGACCGTGTACGCGCCGGAAGGCGGCTTCCGCGCCACCGATCACGGCCGCCTCCTCCGCGCCGTCGAGTTCGAGCGCGTCGAGTGCCGCCGTGAAGGTCCGCCAATGCAGCCCCCGCCCCTCCGGAGCGCCGGCCAGATGCCGGGCCCCGAATGTCTCCGAAAGCCCCAGCTTCTCGGCCGCCTTGAGCAGGAAGGCGGCGCCTAGGTTCGACCCCTCCGCCACGTAGAGCCAGCCGAGCGCTGCCGGAATGTCGGCGTCCGCACCGAAAGCCGGTACCGTGCTGGCGGCCGGCGCCGCGACGGCGAGATCGGCCAGATCCTGCTCGATCAGTCCGAGCCGGCGCCGTCCGGCGAGGTCGGGAAGAAGCCGGTCGAAAACCGGATTGACGTAGAGCGCGTCGATGTCGCGGTGGAACTGATGCTGCACCTTCACGAACAGGCCGTAGCGCTCGCGGCTGGCGAAGGGTTCGCCCGCCATGATCGACTTGTCCAGCCGCTCATGCGTGTCGTGCGTCGCCGCCTTCAGCCGCTTGGCACGGGACAGTTCGAGGGGCTTTTCGATGTCGATCGTCGTCATGTCTGGACTCCAGCGCCGGAGCGCGCTGCCCCGCGGTTCGGTATTGCGAAACGGAAACGCCCTGCGGGAGGGCGCACTCCTGTCTATGACGTTTCGGCCATGCCGATCCGGCAAAATAGATGACCTTTCCACACAAGTTTTCGTGGAAAGGCAAGCGGGAAGCGAACCGGCCGGCGAAAGCTTGCGTCAGCGAGGCGTAGAAACCGCGGCCCGGGCCGGGCTGCTGCACCAGGCTCAACGGATCGCATCATCCCGTACGATTCGGCCGTTCCGGCTCTAGAGCATGATCCCGAAAAGTTGCAGACTTTTTGGACAAAGATCATGCGACAAAACAAACAGATAGAGTGGAATTCCGGTCCATCTTGACCGGATTCCGCTCTAGAACTGCGTCGTGAAGCCCATGCGGATCGTGCGCCCCGGCGATGGCACCACGCCGGTCGACAGCGGATCGATGTAGTAGCGGTCGCCGATGTTCTCGACGCTGAAGTCAAGCGTGGCGGTGTCGTTGAACTTGTAGCTGCCGAAGGCATCGAAGATCGTGGCGGCATGGTAGACCGACGCGACGTTGACGGCGCCGCCGATCTGCTTGTAGCCGCCGTAGCGTTCGCTGAAGAAATAGGCGCGCCCGCCGAGCGTCAGCCGCTGGTCGAACAGGCGCATGCCGGCGGTGACGCTGCCCGAATATTCGGGCGGGATGTTCATCAGGCCGTAGTCGGAGCCGCCCACATTCAGCGCGCAGCGTTCCGGCCGGTACAAGACCGGTTCGTCGCACATGGTTACGTCGGTGTATTTGGTGAAGGCGCCTTCAAGGAAGACGGTCCCGGTGTCGTACTGGACCGAGGCCTCGAAGCCGGTGAAGCGCGCCTCGTCGATATTGGCCCAGGTATAGTACAGATCGCCGCGTGTCCGGATGATGTAGTCGTCATAGGTGTTGTGGAACCAGCCCGCCTTCACCCGCAGCTTGTCGCCGTCGAGCAGGACGTCGTCGCGCAGCACGTTCACCCCGATCTCCCAGTTGCGCGACAGTTCCGGCTTCAGGTCGGGATTGGGAACGAGGTACTGCGTCTGGCTCGCCGCGGTTTCGCGCAGGCTCGGCGGCCGCCACCCTTCCGTGTAGCTGCCGTAGACCTGGATGCCGTCGAAGGGCGTCAGCGTGACGCTGGCGGACGGAAGCAGCCGGCCCTCGTCCAGGGGCGGATAGCGGTCCGTGGCCGGGCCTTTGCCTTCGCTCCAGTAATGGTCGTAGCGCAGCCCCGCCGATACCGTCAGCCAGTCGGTGAATTCGAGGCTCGACCGGTTGAATAGGCTGGCGAGCGTCCTGTCGCCGGTCGGGTTGCGGCCAAGATAGTCCGGATCGTCCGGGGCCCACGGATAGGTTACGAAGCCGGCGTTCTCGCGCGCCTGCTCGAACACGAACTCGCCGCCGTTCTGGGTGGTCAGCAGGCCGAGCGGAGTCTCGGCGATCGAAATATTGGCGAGGTCTCCGCCATAGGTGGTGACATGCGCCTCGATCTCCCGGCCGGGCTCGGCCATGCGCATGACCGTGCTTTTGCTGCGGATGTCCGACATCCACAGGTTCGAGGTGAAGTCGATGAGGTCGTTTTCCTCGGGATCGTAAGCGTAGCTGGCCTTCAGCGTATGCGTCGTCGTCTTGCTGAGTTCGTGCTGTTCGGCCGGGATGAAGAAACCGCCGGGCATCGCGAACGACAGCAGCGTCTCGTCCATCTCGCCATAGGTGTTGCCGTAGTAGATGTAGCTCAGGCCGAGCGAATGGCCGTCGCCCCACTTGACCTTGCCCTTGGCCAGCGCCGAGGTCATGTCCTGCGAGGTGTTGAAGACCTCCTCGCCGGGAGCGAAGGGCGACAGCGGCTTCTCGACCGGCGTCGCGTAGCCCACCCGGTCGTCCAGGAAGGTCGACTTGCCGTTCTTGCCGGTGAAATAGTTGCCCGCCTTGCGCCGCGACACGCCCGCCACGAACTCGTAGTCGTCGGTGATCGTCGCCGCGACGGCGCTGCCGTACCAGCTGTCGCCGTTGAAGAACTCGGGTCCCCCGCCGTCGCGGATGGCGGTTGTGCCCGCGGACTGTGGGCTTTCGGTGTTGGAGCCGAGGCCGCCCTTCACCCGGAAGCCGTAGGTCTGCCCGTCCTTGACGATGTCGTGCGCGTCGATCACCCGCATGTTGACGACGCCGCCCATGGCGCCGACGCCGCCCGCCCCAGCGGAAGGCCCTTTCGAGATGTCGATGCCGCCCAGGAAGTCGGGATCGACATAGACCTCGTTGCGGCTGCCGCGATAGCCGCGATAGGTGTGGGCGGTCTGGCGGGTGCCGTCCACCATGACGTTGACGCGGTTCTGCCCCTGCAGGCCGCGTATGTTCAGGTCGACCGACGCGCCGACCCGGTTTCCGGAGGCGATCACGCCCGGCGCCGAGCGGAAGACGTCGCCGAGCGAGGTGGGCGGCACGCGCTCCAGCTGCTCGGCGCTGATATGGCTGGAGGAACCGGGCGTCTCGAAAGGAACATCCGCCGCGTTGCCGCTGCCCCCGGCGATGGTGATGGGGTCCAGCACCAGCGATCCGTCGCTTGCGGGAGTGGGAAGCGCCGGCCCGCCAGCCTCCACCAGCGCGGCCGATCCCGGTGCGCCGATCCGCACCTGCACGCCCGTGCCGGCGACCAGCCGGCGCAGCGCCTCCGCCGGGCTCATCGCGCCCGACACGGGATTCGAGGTCTTGCCGCGCGCCAGCGCCGACGAATAGCTGATCTGCCAGCCCGTGGCTCGGATGAAGGCATTGATGGCCGATGGCAGGGGCTGCGCCGGGATCGAAAAGTCGACGGTCCGGCTGGTAGTAGGCGCAGCCTGCTGGGCGCGGGCGGCAGGGATAGCCGCGACGGCCGTCCAGCACAGCACGCTCGATGCCAGCAGCGCCGACAGGACGCGCCGATGTCGATTGCCCGTCCTGCCCGCGCCTACCCGAACGCACGCCACCCCGACCCGTCTTGCCATGTCCGATAAGCCCCGCTTGTCCCGTACCAAGGGGCCGCCGGCACGGTGCCGCAACGCGCCCCTCCCACACAGGACGTTCCGGCAGGGCGGAGTCGGAAAAAATAGTTGAGTTTTTAACGAAGGATTATGATGCCGCCGGGAAGGCGGGTCATCGACGCCCCGGCGGCGTCGGCCAGCGTGCGGATGGCGCCTTCGATATCGTCGAGGCGGTAGTTGCCGGTGACATGCACGCGGCCCAGTTCCGCATTGGCGACGATGACCGGCCCGCCATGGTAGCGGCGCAGCTCGTCCAGCACGCTGGCAAGCGGCTGGTCGTCGAAGATGACGCGACCCTCGCGCCAGGCCAGCGCCTCGGTGGCATCCACCGGCATGGCCGTCGACAGTGCCGCGGCCGTCGCCACCGCCATCTGTCCCGGTTCGAGCGCGACGCGCTCGGTGCCGCCGGACAGGCGGCTGACCTCGACCCGGCCGCGTTCGAGCACGGCGCGATCCTGCCCGGCATCGGAGCGGACCGAGAAGGCGGTGCCCGTGACTTCGACAGCGCCGAAGCGCCCGGTGACGCGGAACGGCCGGGCGGGATCGCTTTGCACGTCGAAGAAGGCCTGGCCACCCAGAAGCCGCACGTTGCGGCGTCCGTCCTCGAAATCGATCGCTGCCGCCGAGGTCGTGTCCAGCATCATGGTCGAGCCGTCAGGCAGCGTGATTGTGGACCGCTGGCCGACCGCGGTCAGGTAATCCGCCTGCCAGCGCAGCATGATCGCCGGATATTGCCACAGACCCAGCGCGACAAGCAGGACGGCGGCGGCCGCCAGCCCGCCGGCCCAGCGCGGTCGGCGGCGGGGCGCCGCCACTGTCCGCGTCGGCCGCGTGGGTGTCCCAAGGCCGGCGACCGCCTTGCCGAACGCCGCCGAGCCCCAGATCGCTTCGAGTGCGCGGAATTCCTCGGCATGTCGCGGGCTGCGGGCGAGCCAGGCGTCGAAATCGGCCCGCGTCTCCCGGTCCGGCGTGGCGTTGCGCAGGCGCGCGAACCAGTCCAGCGCCTCGTCGACGACGCGATCGTCGTGTGCCGGCTGCTGCTGGTCCGCTCGTTCGTCGTCTGCCACGCCAGCCATCCGCTGCCACTCGTCCGGGGTCTTATAGCTGAGACGTTCCACGCACTGAAATCCGGCAAAATGGGTTGATGGCGAACGATGTCACGGGCGGCCGTGGTTCGGCGGCGTGCCGGCGCCGCTTGCTCGCTCGACCATCGCTCAGGACCGGTCGGGCCGGGCGAGCGCGGCGCGGCAATGCGCCATCGCCAGCTTCAGGTCGTTGAACACTGTCCGTTCCGACACGCCGAGAAACGCGGCGATCTTGCGGTTCGGCCACTCCTCGATGCGGCTCAGCACGATCACGGTGCGGGCCCGCTCGGGCAGGCCGGCGAGCGCCTCCTGGAACAGTTGGAGCCGCTGGCGCTCGATGACGGTGTCTTCCTGCGACGGCAGATCGGCGGGTATGTCGGCAATCTCGCGCTCGCCAAAACCGTCCGCCTCGACCTCGCCGCGCGTCCTTTTGCGGCGCTGGTGGTCGAGCGCCAAATTGCGCGCGGTCTGGTGCAGGAACGCCTCGACGTGCTCGATCGGCTGGCGCTCGATCGCCTTGCGCGTCCGCAGATAAGCCTCCTGCGCCACGTCCTCGGCGATATGCGGGTCGCGCACGATGCGCAGCACGCTCCAGATCAGCGACCGGCGGTGCAGTAGGAAGATCGAGGTCAAGGTTGCGGGCATCGTCCGGCGCTGTCTGGCGATTTGACTCGCGCGCCTGCGGACGTCGAGCGGGGGCAACCTGAGGCTGTGCATAACCCGATCGGAAATACCGCGCAACAGCCAAGAATCCGGATCTGCCGACCCGACGCCGTCGACTGCCGGCGTACAGGACGCCCGCGCTTGCCGTAATTAATGAATTGCGTTTCTTACATGCGAGGCGTGGAGCCACCCCGCGCCTCCTGGCGATTGGCTACCGGCCCGCTGCGTATCAACCGGCCAGCCGTGCCGCGTGCCACCTGAGGTGGTCGTCCATGAAGGTGGAGATGAAGTTGTAGGAATGGTCGTAGCCGTCCTGCATGCGCAGCGTCAGCGCGATGCCGGCCTTCCCGCACGCATCCTCCAGCAGCCACGGCCTCAGCCCGTCCTGCAGGAAACCATCGGCCGTGCCCTGGTCGACCAGGAATTCCGGAAACCGCCGGCCGTCCTCGATCAGCGCCGTCGCGTCATAGGCGCGCCACGCCGCCTCGTCCGGGCCGAGATATTTTTCCAGCGCCGGACGCGACCAGCCGGCCGTCATCGGCTGCGCGATCGGCGCGAACGCCGAGCAGCTTTTGAACCGCTCGGGATCCCTGAGCGCGATGGTCAGCGCGCCATGCCCGCCCATCGAATGGCCGAAGATCGACTGGCGCGCCATGTCCGCCGGGAAATTCTCGGCGACCAGCCTCGGCAGCTCCTCGGTCAGGTAACTGTACATGCGGTAGTTCTTTGCGAAAGGCTGCTGCGTGGCGTCGAGATAGAAGCCGGCGCCGCAACCGAACTGCCAGTTGTCCTTCTCGTCCGGCACGCCTTCGCCGCGCGGGCTGGTGTCCGGGCAGACGATCATCAGGCCGAGCTCGGCCGCCATGCGCCGGTACTCGCCCTTGTCCATGACGTTGGCATGGGTGCAGGTGAGGCCGGAGAGATACCACAGCACCGGCACGCGGCCGTCCTTGGCCTGCGGCGGCGCGAACACGGCGAAGGTCATGTCGCAGGCGCAGGCGTCGGACGCATGCGTATAGACGCCCTGGATGCCGTCATGGGCCTTGGAAACGGAAACGACCTTCATCGGACCTGCCCTTCTCGTCGAACGATTTTGGCCGGCATAGCCGCCATGCCGGACGAGCGCAACCAACGCAGGCTGTGCCGGCGGTTGTGGTCCGGTACCCCCACCCCCCTCAAGGGCAGGGCTATCGCATATAGGATTTCTGCGACTGCTGCTCGGCCCGCACCCCCACCCCTGACCCCTCCCCACAAGGGGGAGGGGGACTTCGCGGCCGCTATGCAACGCAAAATCGTCGACGATTGGTGCCTGGCGGAGACGCCAGCCGGTCCCCCTCCCCCTTGTGGGGAGGGGTCAGGGGTGGGGGTAATTCCATATGCGGAGACAAAGGCCTTCCGTTCAGGCGGCCCTGGCCGGCCCCGCCGGAAATACGCCGGACATGACGATGAAACCCTTGATGCGCTTGAGCCGGTCGCACCAGCGGCGGATGGCGGGATAATCCTGGCGCGGGATGCCGCCTTCCTCCGACAGCATGATGTAAGGGAAGCAGGCGATGTCGGCGATGGTCGGATGGTTAGCCGCGCAGATCCAGTCGCGTCCCTCCTGCTCGCCGAACCACAGATGCTCGTCGAGGATGCGGAACAGGCGGTGCGCACCGGCCCGCGCCGCCTCGACGTCGAAGTCGTAGAACAGGCCGTCATGCAGGCGCGCGGCCGAGGCCGTGCCGGTGATGCCGTCGGCGAAGGCCAGCCACTGGCCGATCTCGCCGAGCAGCTTTGGATCCTCGCGCGGATACCAGGTGCCGGCGGGGTCGTATCTGGAGGCGAGGTAGACCAGGATCGCCTGCGCGTCGCGCAGCACAAAACCGTCGTCGTCGATCACCGGCAGCTGCCCGAGCGGGTTGAGCTTCAAAAACCAGTCCGACTTGTGCTCGCGGCCGGGATAGAAATCGACCGGCACGGTCTTCCATTCGATGCCGAGCATGCTCATCAGCAGCCGCAGCTTGTAGCAATTGCCGGAGAGTTCGTAGTCGTAGAGCGTGATCATGCGCGGGTGTCTCCGGCTTCGGTTGCGGAGGTCTGCGCGGGCGAGATACCCCCACCCCTAACCCCTCCCCTCAAGGGGGAGGGGAAACTTGCTGCGCCTCTGCTAGACGCCAGTCGGTGGCGGTTTCGCTCGGCATAGCGGCCGCAATGTCCCCCTCCCCCTTGTGGGGAGGGGTTAGGGGTGGGGGTATCCGGCAATGCAGCACAGGCAGTAATGCGCATGCGAACCTCCTAAAGATCCAGCACCAGCCGCGCAGACTTGGCGCGCGACACGCAGGTCATGATCTTGGTGCCCGACCGCTTCTCGGCATCGTTCAGATAGACGTCCTGGTGGTCCGGCTCGCCCTCGATCACCGTCGCCAGGCAGGTGCCGCAGGCGCCCTGCTCGCAGGATGACGGCATGTCGACGCCCGCCTCGCGCACCACGTCGAGGATGGTCCTGCCGGCCGGCACCGTCAGAGTCATGCAGGAGCGCGCCAGCGCCACCTCGAAGCTGGAGCTGTCGTCGATGACCTTCGTGTTCTTGAAATACTCGAAATGCACCGCCGTCTCCGGCCAGCCGAGCTCGGCGGCGATCGTTCGCGCCGCCTCCAGCATCGGCCCAGGGCCGCAGAGATAGAGATGCGTGTCGGGCCTGTAGCCGCTGAGAATCTCACGCAGCTTCGCCCCGGTCTGCTCCGGTGACAGCCCGAGATGCGGCTTCAGCGCCATGCCCAGCGTGCCCGTGCGCTCGGGAAAGGCGAGCTGCGCTTCATTCTGCGCGAAATAGTGCAGGTCGAAGGCGAGATCCTGGTTCTTCAGCGCCTGCGCCATGGCGATCAGCGGCGTGATGCCGATGCCGCCGGCGACGAAGATGGTCTTCACCGCGTCGCGGCGCAGCGGGAAATTGTTGCGCGGCTCCGAGATCGCCAGAACGTCGCCTTCGCGCACCGTCTCGTGCATGCAGGAGGAGCCGCCGGCCGAATCCCGCTCCAGCTTGACGCCGATCCCAAAACTGTCGCTCTCGCCCGGCCCGTTGACGATCGAATACTGGCGGATCAGCCCGTTCGGCATGTGCACGTCGATATGGGCGCCGGGCTGGAAGGTCGGCAGCAGACCCTTGATCGGCCTGAGCTCGAAGCCGGCGATACCGTCGGCCGCCGCCCATTTCCGCGCTACCTGCACCCGGATGGCCGCCTTGCGGCCATGCGGCGTCGCTTCCGGCATCTCGGCCAGCTCCGGCGACACGCGCTCTATCACCGGCTCGATCGGCGCCGGCGCCGGCATTTGCGCGGCATCGCGCTCCAGCGTATCGCGCAGTTTTGACAGAAGCTCGTTGTGATGGCGCAGCACCGCGAGGCGCTCGGCCCCCTCCAGCCTGGAATCGAGCACGCCGCGGATGACCGAGCGGCCGGAATCGACCGGCTGCACGAAGAACACGGCGAGCGTCGCGGCATCGCCGTCGCGCGAACACAGGGCGGCGGAGAAGGCGCCCGCGGCCTCGACCGTCACATCGGCCTCCGCGCCGTCGAGGCGGCCGCTCGGCTGGAAGCGGTAATCCTTCAGCCTGTCGGCGACGAGATCGGCGGGGGCGTTGAGCGGGATGCCGCGCAGCACCAGCAGGTCGCCCTCGGCGAGGCCGGAGACGGCGGGCACCTCGTCCACCGGCTCCTCGGCCGACCACACCAGGCCGTAGCGCTCGACCGCCGGGTAGGTGCGGTTGGTGATGGTGCGGGCCGGCGCGTCGGCGGGATGCGCGGGGATGTAGGTGCAGCCGGCGGTGCGGTTGGAATAGCGCCAGCCGTGATACTGGCACTTCAGTTCGCGGCCGTCATTGATGCCGATCGACAGCCGCACGCCGCGGTGCAGGCAGCGGTTCTCCCAGGCGTTGACATAGCCGTCGTCGGCCCGCCACACGGCGAATTCCCGGCCGAGCAGCTGGGCATGGAAGACATGGCGGAACGGCAGGTCGGAGGACGCGGCGATGGGATGCCATCTGGTCTTGGCGGTGTCGAGCATGGCTACTCTTTCTCGGGCAGGGCGATCGCATATGAAATTACCCCCACCCCGTACCCCTTCTCACAAGGGGGAGGCGGAGCGGCTAGCGTATCCGCCAGGCGACAATCGCCAACGGTTTCGCGTGGCGTGGCGGCCGAAAAGTCCTCCTCGCCCGTGAGGGGTGGGGGTGCGAAGCAGGACAAGGCTTCTGAGATTCCCATATCTGCGCTGCTGTCAGCTGGCGGCCGGGATGACGCCGTAGGTCACGCCCTTCTGGCTCAGCCAGCGGCGGTAGGCGATCGCCGACTTGTCGGCGCGGATCGGCGTCTCGGCGCGCGGGTCGAGCGGCAGCCGCTTCGGGAACTGGTTCTCCAGGATCGGCTTGTCCTGGCCAAAGATGGTCTGCTGGAAGCGCTTGATCACTTTGTCCTCGTTCTCGTCGTCGAGCACGCACAGCATCATGTGCGCGCGCACATGCTCCTGGTCGACCGGCTGCAGGAAGATGGCGATGACGTCGAGGCGCGCCTCGTCGACCGGGCTCGATTTGTAGAGCACCGAGCAATAGGGGTGCGGCACGCGGTAGACGTAGTCGACATCCGCCCCGCCGGTGGAAACGGTCGAGGCCATGGGCTGGAAGAAGCGGCAGCGGGTGGCGAGGATCTCGTCGCGGTCGACCGAGATCTCGACGTCGTATTCCTTCACCTCGGTATGCGGCTCGGCGCCGAGGATGTCGGTATGGACATAGGGGAAGTGGCCCATGTCCAGGAAGTTCTCGATGGCGCGCGGCGCCGAGACGTTGACGCCCATGGTCGCCGCGTTGAGCCGGCGCCGGTCGGCTTCGGCATATTCGGGGATCGGGAACAGGTCGTCCGGCGGGTTTCCCAGCGAGGTCCAGATATAGCCGTAGGCGATCTTTGCGGGCAGCGTGTCAGCGACGGCGGCGACATCGATGCTGCTGCCCGCCGGCAGATCCCGGCGCGACCGCCAGGCGGCCCCGATGCCTGCGCCGTCCACGGCATAGCCGATGCGCTCCTCCAGCAGCACGGTCTCGGCCACGACGCCCGCCGGCGTCTCCGACACCGCGGCGAGCGGGTGCCACAGGTTGAGGATCACCGGATCCTGGCATTTTGGCTGGGTCATCGTCCTCGTTCCATGAAGCTGTCCTTATCCGTCAGGTTCGCGCCGGTATGGCACCATAGGACACCGCATGGTCGCGCAGCCAGCGCCGGTAGAAGACCGAGACCGCGTCGGCGCGGATCGGCGTCTCGGCGCGCGGGTCGAGCGGCAGGCGCTTCGGCATCTGGTTCTCCAGGATCGGCTTGTCCTGGGCGAAGATGAGTTGCATGAAGCTGCGCACGATCGCCGCGTCGATGCCGTCCTTCAGGTAGCAGAGGAAGGGATGGGCGACGCAGTTCTCCTCGTCGACCGGCTGAACAAACAGCGTGATGACGTCGAGGCGGTCCTTCTGCACCGGATTGCTCTTGTAGAGCGCCACCGTGTACGGGCGGATCACCTTGTAGACGTAATCGACGACAAAGCCCTCGCTGGCGGTCGGCGAGGCCACCGGCTGGTAGAACCGGCATTCGGTCGCCAGCAATTCGTCCGCTTCCGTGACCTCGACCTTGTAGGGCGCCACCTCGGTGTGCGGCTCGTCGCCCAGCCAGCCCGTATGCACGAACGGGAAGTGGCCCATGTCCAGAAAATTCTCGACCGCCCGCAGGCCCGACACCTTTACGGCGATCGAGCCGCCGGTGACGAGGTGGCGGTCCGTCTCCCCCGCTTCCGGCACGCCGACGATCGCGCGGTCCGGCGTCCCCAGGCAGGCCCACAGGAAGCCGTAGCGGATTTCCGACGCGACGGCTTCCCCGCTGTCGTCGCGCACGACATCGCGGCCATGGCGACGGCCCGCTTGGATGGTGAGGTCGATCCCCAGCAGGCGAGTGCGGAACGGCACCTCGGCCGACAGATTGGCCAGGTCCGCCACCACATGCCAGTCGTTTAGAAGAACGTCGTCGCTGCAAAGGGCGGTGTTGCTCATCGCACCCTCCTGGCTAGCACTTCCCCATGAACCTAGCTCTGTTATGGTCTCATTGGAACCACAGGATTGGATATCAATCAATGAGATTCTGTCTGTCAAAGTAAGATTTTTGATTGACAGCTTGGATTGATTGAATACCCATAAGCTGGATCGAGGCTCCGGATAGCAAAGGCATTCACGCCGCAGCGGGGCCGAGGCAATGCCGCCGGGCGGATGACGGCCCGGCGAGGGGAACCGTTCATGAGCAGCCGCTCGCAGGCGATTGCCGACATACTGACCCGGGCGATCATTGATCACCGGCTGGTGCCCGGTTGCAAGCTGGGCGAACGGGAATTGTCCGAAATATTCCACGTCAGCCGCATCGTCGTGCGCCAGGCGCTGATCCGCCTCGCCGACGACGGGCTGGCGCAGATCGAGCGCAATCGCGGCGCCTTCGTCGCCCGCCCCAGCATGCAGGAGGCGATGGAGATCTACGACGCGCTGACGCTGGTCGAGCAGGGCGTCGCCGCGCAGCTCAGCGAACGGCTGGGCCCGGCCGGCTGGGCGGAGCTGCGCCAGCATGTCGAGCGCCAGCGCCAGGCCGTGGCCGCCGGCAACGACGCGCTGGCCGACGTGCTCGGCCAGGAATTCCACACCGTCTTCGTGCGTCTCAGCCGCAACAAGGTGATGCAGGAGATCCACGCCCAGTTGGTGCGCCGCACCACGTTGCTGCGCTCGCTCATCACCGCCGATTTCGACTACTGCAACCTGCTCGACGACCATTCGCGCATCGTCGACCTGCTCGAGAAGGGACGGCTGAAGCCGGCGATGGATCTGATCGACGCGCATCACCGCAGCGTGGTGCGCGGCTACATCATGGACCGGCAGGTCTTTCCGGAGCTCACGCCGCGCGACGCGCTGGAACCCTATCTCGACGGCAAGACCGGCGAAGCACCGAAATCCCTATCGCAAACGCAAATAAAGACGGGAGAAAAGGACGAACCGGGGATGCATCGCCACGTCCACGCGTCCAGATAGGCCCGGCGGCCGAAGCCGGGCACCGACAGCATGACCAACAGAGGGTTATCACCATGTCCAACGTAACCAGAAGACAGTTTTTGCATTATTCCGGAGCGGCCGGCGCCGCACTCGCCACCGGCGGGCTCGCCGGTGGCGCCAGCGCCCAGGAGCCGCTCAAGATCGGCGTCGTCTATGTCTCGCCGATCGCCGAGATCGGCTGGACCAAGCAGCACAGCCTTGGCGTCGACGCCATCAAGGCGGAGTTCGGCGACAAGGTCGCCATCACCGTGCTCGACAACATCTTCATGCCGCAGGACGCCGAACGCGTGTTCCGCGAGCTCGCCGCCTCCGGCAACCAGCTCATCTTCGGCACCAGCTTCTCGCACGGCACGCCGATGCAGAAGGTGGCGCCGCGCTTCCCGAAGGTTGCCTTCGAGCATTGCTCGGGCATCGTCCACCTCGCCAATCTCGGCACCTTCGAGGCCAAGTATTACGAAGGGACCTTCGTCGCCGGCGCGGCCGCCGGCCACATGAGCAAATCCGGCAAGATCGGCTTCATCGGCGGTTTCCCGATCCCGGACATCGTCGGCCCCGCCAACGCGCTGCTGCTCGGCGCCCAGAGCGTCAAGCCGGAGATCACCTGCAACGCCCTCTTCCTCAATTCCTGGTTCGATCCGGGCAAGGAGAAGGAGGCCGCCAACACGCTGCTGTCGCAAGGCTGCGACGTCATCTGCTCGATGACCGACACCGCCACCGGCGTGCAGGTGGCCGGCGAGGGCGGCGCCTGGTCCATCGGCTACGCCAGCGACATGGCCAAGTTCGGCTCGGGCAAGCAGCTCACCGCCTTCACCCTCGACTGGGCGAGCGACTATCTGCGCGCCGCCAGGGCGGTGGCCGCCGGCGAGTGGAAGCCGGAGGTGCATTGGGACGGGCTGGCCGCCGGCGTGGTCAAGATGGCACCCTACAACGAGGCGATCCCCGCCGACGTGGTGGCCAAGCTGAAGCAGCTCGAGGCGGATGTCGGCGCCGGCAAGATCCATCCCTATGCGGGCGAGCTGAAGGATCAGGACGGCACCGTCAAGGTCGCCGCCGGCTCGGTGCTGCCGGACCCCGACATCCGCGGCATGAACTGGTTCGTCCAGGGCATGATCGGCAAGCTGGGGTAGGCGCGGGCGCCATCTTCTCCCTTGAGGGCAGGGCTATCGCATATATGAGTTTACCCCCACCCCTAGCCCCTCCCCACAAGGGGGAGGGGAACCGGCTGACCTCTCCGCTATGTGCCAATCGTCAACGGTTTCGTATGGCATCGCGGCCGCAAAGTCCCCCTCCCCCTTGTGGGGAGGTGTCAGGGGTGGGGGTAAGAAGCGACGAAATCCATCGCCGTTTGCCATATGCGATAGCCCTGCCCTCGAGGGGGAGATGGCCGCGCAGCGGCCAGAGGGGGTCGGTCAAGGCAGTGCGGGGCGCGAAGAGACCGTCGAGAGCACTGCCGCAACGACCCCACCCCGGTTCGCGGTTCTCCGCCTCGCTCCGACCGCTCACCGACCCTCCCCGCAAGGGGGAGGGCAAGCCCCCCGCGGCAAAGCCCCACCCACCCGCAAGGTAGGTCCCCGATGATCCCGCGCCTCGAACTGCGCAACATCTGCAAGAGCTATCCCGGCGTCGTCGCCAATGACGACATCTCGCTGTCGATCATGCCAGGCGAGATCCATGCCGTGCTCGGCGAGAACGGCGCCGGCAAGTCGACGCTGATGAAGATCATCTATGGCGCCGCCCAGGCCGATTCCGGTGAAATCTATTGCGACGGCAGGCTGATCGCGGCGCACGACCCGGCCAGCTCGCGCGCCCTCGGCATCGAGATGGTCTACCAGCATTTCGCGCTGTTCGAATCCGTCACCGTGGTCGAGAACATCGCGCTGTCGCTGCCGGGCCGCTTCGACCTCGACGCGCTCGCCGCGCAGATTACCGACCTGTCGCAGCGCTACGGCATGCCGATCGACCCGCGCCGGCGCGTCCACGACCTGTCCGTCGGCGAGCGCCAGCGCGTCGAGATCGTGCGCTGCCTGCTGCGCTCGCCGAAGCTGCTCATCCTCGACGAGCCGACCTCCGTTCTTACCCCGCAGGCGGTGGTGAAACTGTTCGAGACGCTGCGCCAGCTCGCCGCCGAAGGCTGCTCCATCGTCTACATCAGCCACAAGCTCGACGAGGTCCAGGAGCTCTGCGATTCCGCCACCGTGCTGCGCAACGGCCGAGTGACCGGCACGGCGAAGCCGAAGCAGACCACCTCGCTGGAGCTCGCCCGCATGATGGTCGGCTCGCAGCTGCCCGAGATGCATGTCAGCCCGGCAATGCCGGGCGAGACGCCGGTGCTGGAGGTCCGCGGCCTGACCGCCGCGCCACGCGACCGCTACGGCGTCGCCTTGGAAGGTGTCTCCTTCGCCGTCCATGGCGGCGAGATCGTCGGCCTCGCCGGCATCTCCGGCAACGGCCAGGCCGAGCTGGTGGCACTGCTCAGCGGCGAGCGGACGCACGCGGACCCCGACGCGATCCGCATCGGCGGCAAGCCCTCGGCGCATCTCGGCGCCGGCCAGAGACGCAGGCTCGGCATGGCCTTCGTGCCGGAGGAGCGGCTGGGGCGCGGCGCCGTGCCGCCGCATGCGCTGTGGCAGAACGCCGTGCTGACCGGCCACCGCACCGGCATCGTCCGCAACGGGCTGGTCGACCGCGGCAAGGCCGCCGCCTTCGCCAAGGGCGTCATCGACCGCTTCAAGGTCAAGGCAAACGGCCCGCAGGCCAGCGCGCAGAGCCTGTCCGGCGGCAACCTGCAGAAATTCATCGTCGGGCGCGAGATCGCGCTCGCGCCGAAGCTGTTCCTGGTGTCGCAGCCGACCTGGGGCGTCGACGTCGGCGCGGCCGCCTTCATCCGCCAGACGCTGGTCGATCTGAGCCGTGCCGGCGCGGCGGTGCTAGTGGTTTCGGAGGAACTCGACGAGCTCTTCGAGATCTGCGACCGCCTGCTCGTCATCTGCCAGGGCAAGGTATCGCCGCCGCTGATCCGGCGCCAAACCAACCGCGAGGAGGTCGGTCTGCTCATGACCAACCGCGCCAGCGGAACGAAAGGGAAAGACCTTGCGCTTCAGGATTGAGCAGAGGCCCGAGCCGTCCGCGATGATGCGGGTGGCCGCGCCGGTGATCGCGGTCGTGCTGACGCTGGCGGTCGGCTCGGCGCTTTTCGCCGCGCTCGGCTACGATCCGCTGGCGACGTTGCACGCCTTCTTCGTCGCTCCGCTCAGCTCGGTCAACGGGCTGTCCGAATGGCTGCTGAAAGCCTCGCCGCTGATCCTGATCGCCTGCGGCCTGGCCGTCGGCTTTCGCGCCAATGTGTGGAACATCGGCGCCGAAGGCCAGCTCATCGCCGGCGCCATCGCCGCCTGCGGCGTCGGCCTGTTCTATCCCAATCCGGAAAGCCCGATGCTGCTGGCGCTGATGGTGCTGGCCGGCGCCTTGGCCGGCATGGCCTGGGCGGCCATCCCCGCCTTCCTCAGGGCGCGGATGAACACCAACGAGATCCTCGTCACGCTGATGCTCACCTATGTGGCGACGCTGCTGCTGTCGTGGCTGGTGCACGGGCCGTGGCGCGATCCGGCCGGCTTCAACTACCCGCAGACGGCGCTGCTGCCGGCCGCCGCCATGTTCGAGCCCTTCGACTACGCCTACCGGCTGAACCCCTCCATTTTCCTCACCGTGGTCGCGGTGTTCCTGATGTGGCTGTTCGCCGACCGCAGCTTCATGGGCTACAAGATGTCGGTCTCCGGCGCCGCCCCGCTCGCCGCGCGCTATGCCGGCTTTCGCGAATCCTCGGCGGTGTGGATCGGCCTGCTCGCCGGCGGTGCGGCGGCCGGCATCGCCGGCATGGCCGAGGTCGCCGGCCCGCTCGGCCAGCTGTCGCCGCAGATCTCCCCGGGCTATGGCTTCGCCGCGATCATCGTCGCCTTTCTTGGCCGGCTCAACGCCTTCGGCATCGTGCTCGGCGGCCTGCTGATGTCGCTGCTCTTCCTCGGCGGCGAGGCCATCCAGATGAATCTCGGCCTGCCCTCGGCGCTGACGCGCATCTTCCAGGGCATATTGCTGTTCTTCCTGCTCGCCACCGACTTCTTCATCTTCTACCGGCTGCGCCGGCTTCCGGAGCATGCCTGATGGACCTGTTCGTCGCCATCTTCGCCGGCACCGTCATCGCCGCCACGCCGCTGATCTTCGCCGCGCTCGGCGAGCTGGTGGTGGAGAAATCCGGCGTGCTCAATCTCGGCGTCGAGGGCATGATGCTGATGGGGGCGGCCTTCGCCTTCTGGGCCGTCATCGCCGGCCTGCCGATGCCGGTTGCCATCCTCGCCGGCGGCCTGGCGGGTGCGGCCGCCTCGCTGCTGTTCGGCGTGCTGGCGCTCACCTTCCTCACCAACCAGTATGCCGCCGGGCTGGCGCTCGCCATCTTCGGATCGGGCGTCTCGGCCTTTCTCGGCCGCAATTTCGGCTCGGCGCCGATCGACGCGCTGAAGCGCATCCAGGTGCCCGTCCTCTCCGACATCCCGGTGATCGGGCCGATGGTCTTCCGCTTCGACCCGATGGTCTATTTCGCGATCGCCTGCTTCCTGGTCATCACCTGGTTCCTCTACCGCACCAAGGCGGGACTGATCCTGCGCACCGTCGGCGAGTCGCCCGAGACCGCGCACGCCATCGGCTTCCCGGTCATCCGCATCCGCTATCTCGCCGTGCTGTTCGGCGGGCTGATGGCCGGCCTCGGCGGCGCCTATCTGTCGGTCGCCTACACGCCGCTCTGGGTCGAGAACATGACCGCCGGAAAAGGCTGGATCGCGCTGGCGCTGGTGGTGTTCGCCACCTGGCGGCCGCTGCGCGTGCTGCTCGGCGCCTGGCTTTTCGGCGGCATGACCATATTGCAGCTGCAGGGCCAGGCGCTCGGCATCGCGGTGCCGTCCGAGCTGCTGTCGGCGCTGCCCTACCTCGCCACCATCGCCGTGCTGGTCATCATCTCGCAGAACCGGCAGATGCTCGCCCAGCATTTTCCGGCGTCTCTGGCAAAGCCGTTCCGCCCGGCGAGCTGACGTTTCTGGAGGGGTCCGCCAGCCCAACATTGCGCCGCCACGCCGGAGCGGCATGGAGCACTCATTTCTTGCGCTTCAGCGGAAAGGTCGCGTCGCCTTGCTCGTCGCCGGACAGCGGGCGCGGATTGGCGCTGCTCATGCCGTCGTTCCCGGCACCCTTGTGCGAACGGACGAACTGACCCTCGGCGTCGTCCTCGACCTGCTTGCGCCGGCCATTGCCAGCCAATTGCCTCTCGACGATCTTGCGGGAGCCTTCGGCGGGATCCTGTTCGGGATGTCGGTCCTTCGGCATGTCGAGCCTCCTTCACTGGGTGGCATCTCTTCCAAATACGCTTGGCCTTTGCAGCGGCGTGGTCACTTCCCCAAACCTGCCCGGACGCAGAACCGTCTGGCGATTTCTTTGTTCCGGACTGGAGCGCAATCTGCCGTGTGTGGAACAAGTAAGCCGCCCCTCCGTTGCAAAGTAGAAATTGGCCAAAACGGCGGAAGCAATGGATCGAGATGGATGGTTCCATCGCCGGGTTGCTTTCGCCGAAGATGTGGTTGGTGATTACGATGCTTGGGCCTTTTACGGAATTGGACAGGATCGCTCAGGACAGGGGCGAAGGGCTTCGACCTGAACTTCGGACGTTCTTCGAGCGCCTCGACGCAATCGAGACGGCAGACAACGTCGTGGCGATCGATGAGCGCCGCCGCCCTGCCGCACATGCCGCCAAGACCGAGGCGGAGGGTTCGTCCCGCCGGCCCGGCAAGCTGCTCGCCTTCCGCCGGCGCCAGTCATGACCCGCCCACCGGACAAGGAGCAGCAGCTCGAACATCTTGCGGCGCTCGCCGATGCGCCGCCGGCCCTGCCGGACGAGCGCACCCGCAACTTTCTCGACAACTGGATCGATGCGAATGTCGTCCATGCATCGCGGGATCCCGAGGACGCGGACGTCCTGCAACGGCGCTTTCTGACCGACGCCGTCGCCGCCGGGCTGACGCTCGACGAGGTCAACGATGCCTGGCCGCGGGTCGAGCGGCGTATGGCGGAGGCGAAGCGGCGCTGGGCCGCCCGGCAGCCGTGCCGGTGACGTCAAGGCGTGCAATGAGCGCCATCCAGCCGAGCTTTCTTGCCGACGACCTGCCTGACGGCTTTGCCTACCGGCCGGGTCTGATTTCGGCGGCGGAGGAGGGCGACCTCGTCGCCGGCTTCGCCCGGCTCGACCTGAAACCGTTCGAATTCCAGGGCTATCTCGGCAACCGCCGCGTCGTCACCTTCGGCCTGCGCTACGACTTCCAGGCGGGAGCGCTGCAACAGGCCGCGCCCATCCCGGATTTCCTGCTGCCGCTGCGCGAGCGCGCCGCCGGTTTCGCCGGTCTTCCGCCGGCGGCCTTGCCGCATGTGCTGGTCACAGAATACGCGCCGGGTGCCGCGATCGGATGGCACAGGGACCGGCCGGTCTTCGGCGACGTGATCGGCATCTCCTTCGTCTCGCCATGCCGCTTCCGGCTCCGGCGGCGTGCCGGCGCCAGGTGGCAGCGCGCCGCCGTCCTGCTGGAGCCGCGCTCGGCCTACCTGCTGCGCGGCGAGGCACGTACGGTGTGGGAGCACAGCATCCCGGCCGGCGAGGCACTGCGCTATTCCGTGACATTCAGGTCGCTGAAGCGGCCGGAAGGCTGATGGCACGGTTGAGCACGCCGTTCGGGCTGTTGCGTGCATCCCTTCACCGGCCGAGCCGGCGGCCAGTGATCACGCTCTTATATCGGATATCCTCAGGTTCCGCAGAAGGTCTGCAAAACCCGCTCGTGCTGCTGCGGCGGCAGCGCGTAGGCGGCGCGTTCCGGCTGCTCGTCGAACGGCCGGATGATGACTTCCAGCAGTTCCTCGAAAGGCCGGAAGTCGCCGCCCTCGACGGCCGCCTTGATCACCGCCTCGACACGGTGGTTGCGCGGGATGTATTTCGGGTTGGTTGACAGCATCACCTTGCGGCGCTCGGCGGTTTGCGTCGGTTCCTGCGCCAGCCGCTGCCGCCAGCGCTCGGCCCAGTCCTGAAATTCCTTCGGCTCGGCGAAGAGGCGTCCGACGGAATCCTCGCCGGCAGACCCGTCGATCTCGTCGGCCAGTCCCCGGAAGGTCAGCATGAAATCGGCCTGGTTGCTCGCCATGATCGCCAGAAGATCGCTGACGAGTTGCAGGTCGCCGTCCTGGTCGGCAAGCAGTCCGAGCTTCAGCCGCCAGCCGTGGTGGAAGGTCGCGTCATAGGCCGACTGGAACGTCTTCAGCGCGCCCTCGGCCATCCGGACCGCCTCGTCCTGGTCGTCGTTGAGCAGCGGCAGCAGCGTCTCGGCGAAGCGTGTCAGGTTCCAGGCGGCGATACGCGGCTGGTTGGCATAGGCATAGCGGCCCTGCATGTCGATCGAGCTGAACACCGTGCCGGGATGGTACTCGTCCATGAAGGCGCACGGGCCGTAATCGATCGTCTCGCCGGAGATCGTCATGTTGTCGGTGTTCATCACGCCGTGGATGAAGCCGACCAGCATCCAGCGCGCGACCAGGTCGGCCTGCACGGCGATCACCTTCTCCAGCAGGGCGAGATAAGGCTGCTCGCGCTCCGCCAGGTCCGGGAAATGCCGGCCGATGGCGTGGTCGGCCAGAATCCTGATCGCCTCCACGTCCTGCCGCACGGCGAAATACTGGAACGTGCCGATGCGGATATGGCTCGCCGCGACGCGCGCCAGCACCGCGCCGGGCAGCGGCGTCTCGCGATAGACCGGATCGCCGGTCGCCACGGCGGCAAGCGTGCGCGTCGTCGGGATGCCGAGCGCCGCCATCGCCTCGCTGACGACATATTCGCGCAGCACCGGGCCCACGGCGGCGCGCCCGTCGCCGCCGCGCGAGAAAAGCGTCCGTCCGGAACCCTTGAGCTGCAGGTCGCGCCGCTTGCCGGACGTGTCGATGACCTCGCCGATCAGCAGCGCCCGGCCGTCGCCGAGCTGCGGCACGAAATTGCCGAACTGGTGGCCGGCATAGGCCTGGGCGATCGGCTCGGCGCTCGCCGGGAAGCCGTTGCCGGCCAGCATGCCGATTCCGTCCGGGCTTTCCAGCCAGGCGGCATCGAGCCCGAGTTCCGCCGCCAGGGGCCGGTTGACGCGGATCAGCTTCGGCGCCGATACCGGATTGTCGGCGGGACGGGCGAAGAACCGGTCCGGCAGCCGCGCATAGCTGTTGTCGAAGACGGGCGGACCGGCTTGCGCCCGTGCCTCGGTCCGTCTCGCCGCCATCGGTTCCGCCATGGGCCTGCTTTCCAATTGAGCCGTGCCTCTAGATAACAGGCTCCTGCCCGGATCGTTCAATCGATCCGCCTGTTCCTAATATAGGCCATGAGGCGCAGACATGCTCTTCTTCACGAGCGACACGCATTTCGGCGACCCGCGCATCCTCAGGATCGATCGCAGGCCGTTCGCCTCGCTTGCCGCGCATGACGAGGCGCTGGTCGGGCTGTGGAACGAGACCGTGGGGCCGGACGACGAGCTCTGGCATCTCGGCGACTTCGCCCTCGACGGCAAGGGCCGCGTCGATGCGCTGCTGTCGCGGCTCAACGGCCGCAAGCATCTGATCGTCGGCAACAATGACGGCGCCGAGACCACCGGCGCGGCCGGCTGGGCGAGCGTGCAGCACTATGCCGAGCTCAGGATCGACGGCCATCACCTGATCCTCTGCCACTATCCCTTCCGCACCTGGAACCAGATCGGCAGGAAGTCGATCGACCTGCACGGCCATTCGCACGGCCGGCTGAAACCGCTCACCCGCCAGTACGATGTGGGTGTCGATGCCCGGGATTTCCGGCCGGTGACGCTGGGCGAGATCCTGGCGTCGCGGGGGAGGCGACGAAAAGCGGAATGAGGATGGCGGGACGGCGACGATCCAGGAGCCGGTGACGGCGACCGTCAGTCTGCTTCGCCGATCTTGCCGCCCAATCCCGTCATCAGTCCCATGAACTCCGGAAAGCTGGTGGCGATCATGGTCTGGTCGTCGACCGTCACCGGCTTTTCGGCGGCAAGGCCCATGACCAGGAAGCTCATGGCGATGCGGTGGTCGAGATGCGTCGTCACCGTGCCGCCGCCGAGATTTTTGCCACCCGGCACGCCACGTACGGCAAGCGTATCCTTGCCCTCGGTGCAGTCGACGCCGTTGGCCGCCAGCCCGCGCGCCACCGCGGCGAGGCGGTCGCTTTCCTTCACGCGCAGCTCTTCGAGGCCGAGCATCACGGTCTCGCCCTCGGCGAAGGATGCTGCGACGGCGAGCACCGGATATTCGTCGATCATCGATGGCGCGCGCTCGGCCGGCACCGTGACGCCCTTCAACTCGGACGAGCGCACGCGCAGGTCGGCGACGTCCTCGCCGCCGGCGTTGCGCGGGTTCACCAGCTCGATCGAGGCGCCCATCTCCAGCAGCGTGGCGATCAGCCCGGTGCGGGTCGGGTTCATCAGCACGTTCTCGATGATGATATCCGAGCCCGGCACGATCAGGGCCGCAACCAGCGGGAAGCCGGCTGAGGACGGATCGCCCGGCACCGCGATCACCTGGCCGGAAAGCTTGCCCTGGCCCTCGATGCGGATGTGGCGCACGCCGTCGCGGTCGGTCTCGACCTCCAGGCTGGCGCCAAAACCCTTCAGCATCTTCTCGGTATGGTCGCGCGTCATCACCGGCTCGATCACGGTGGTCACGCCCGGCGTGTTGAGACCGGCGAGCAGCACCGCCGACTTCACCTGCGCCGAGGCCATCGGCACGCGATAGGCGATCGGCGCCGCCTGGCGCGGGCCGCGCAGGGTGAGCGGCATGCGGTCGCCCGGGGCGGCGTCGATCACCTGCACGCCCATCTCGCGCAGCGGGTCGAGCACGCGGCCCATAGGCCGCTTCGACAGCGAGGCGTCGCCGATGAAGGTTGTCGTCATGTCGTAGGTGCCGACCAGGCCCATGGTGAGGCGCGAGCCGGTGCCGGCATTGCCGAAGTCGAGCGGCGCCGCCGGCTCGAGCAGGCAGCCATTGCCGGTGCCCTGGATGATCCATTCGTTGCCGCGCTTCTCGATCGCGGCGCCCATCGCCTTCATCGCCTCGCCGGTGCGCATCACGTCCTCGCCCTCGAGCAGGCCGGTGATGCGGGTCTCGCCGGAGGCGAGGCCGCCGAACATGAAGGAGCGATGCGAGATCGACTTGTCGCCGGGCATGCGGACCCTGCCGTTGAGCGCAGGCGATCTGCTGGCCGTTGCCGGCCGTGCGCTGCCATGGTGGGACATTGTGTTGGACCTCGTTCGGCGGACCGCCCGTGGGGCGGCGAGGGTGGCTCGGTTTGCGCCGGTCTCCTAACACAGCCTGGCGCGATGGTCATCCCCTCGCCGAATGCGCCCGAAAGCGAGGCTTTCCAGAGAAAAGCCGGAGATTTTTTGGCTTTGACAGGTCAAGGAACTGCGGTTATGGGGTCCGTTCTTTCTGACGAGGCTAACCGTGGCAAAATCCGAACTCGGTACAAAACGCATAGACCCGGAAACGGGCCGGAAGTTCTACGATCTGAACAAGGATCCGATCGTTTCCCCCTACACCGGCAAGGCCTATCCGCTTTCCTATTTCGAGAGCGCCGGCAGCAAGACGGTGGAGGAAGAGGAGGTCGAGGAGCGCGAAGTCGATTCCGAGGACGAGAGCCCGGAAGTCGTTTCGCTCGAGGAGGCCGATGACGAGGCGAAGGGCGGCGACGACCTTCCCGATCTCGGCGACGACGAAGTCGATCTCGGCGACGACGACGAGGCCGATGTGTTCCTCGAGGACGAAGAGGAAGACGGCGACGACGTCACCGGCATCGTCGGCGTCGGCGACGACGACGAGAATTGAGAAGCGCGGGCTGCGGCCTGGCGCCGCGGCCCGAACAAAAAGCCTCGAAGAGAGGCTTGATCTTGAACGATGGCGGCGCTAGAAGCCGCCATCACGACGGTCCCTCGGGATCGTTCCCACGCCCGCCACGGGCGCCGGCCTTGGCCGGAAAGACGGGGCCATAGCTCAGCTGGGAGAGCGCCTGCATGGCATGCAGGAGGTCAGCGGTTCGATCCCGCTTGGCTCCACCAACTCTTTTTCCAGACGACTTTTCCCGCAAGCCATCGGTTTTTCGCGACGAACAGGCGGATTTTTATCCGCAGACACGCTGGAAATCGGGACTGTTTGGCCGATTTCCGACGCAGGTTTTCTCCTGGAGAGCCTCGCTCCGCCTGGCTTGGTCGACGCAATGGTCGGAGCAAGCGACCGGGCTGCTATCCAGGCCGCGCCCAGGACTGAGCTGCTTGGATCAGCCGCCGGCCTTCGCCTTTCCCTCGACATGCGTGCCGGTATCGGCGGAGCCCTGCTTCGCGCTGCTGACCATGTGATCGAACATCGCGTACCAGATCTGCTTCGGATCGACCGCGCCGGCGGCTTGCGGGTCCATGGCCAGGAGCGCCTCGCGGCCGGCCGCCAGCATGGCGGCGTCGGGTTCCCGCAGATGGCCGATCGCCGCCGACAGGCGCTGCATGGCCTCCTGCCGCCGCATCCGCGCATAGTCGCCATAAGCCGCCTTCATGCCGGCGTCCGATCCCGCCGTTTCCCGGAAGGCGAATGGGTCGAGCTCGCCTGCCGCCTGTTCGAGCGCTGTCGTCGTCTTGGTCATCTGCTACCCCGCGTATTCCTTCGACCCGGTCCGGCGCCGTTCCGGCGGGTCCTCGCGCCATGCGAGCGGCAGCGAGGTCCTATCCTCCATCCGGTCGACATGCCAGGCGCTCATGAGCACGCGGCGGCCCTCGGCCATATCGATCTCCCGGCAGGCGGTGAGCTCCGGATAACCCCACCAGTCGGCATGGTCACCGGCCGCCTCCATGGCAAGCCGTCTCGCCTCGGCTTCGCCTTCCGCCAGTAGAATGAAAGAAATCACATCGAGAAACGGGTCGAAACGCCCACGCATGATGGTGTCGAATACATCCATGTACTCTTCATCAGGCTCTCCCGAGAGCACCGACACCATGAAAAGCTTCATCTTTCCTCCCGCCGGCAGCGTCTGGCTGCCCGCAGATGACCAACGCTATTGGGAAGCGATGAAAAGAGCAACTAATTTTGTATGAACCGTGAACGTGCCGGCTCCTTGGCGAACCGCCGCGACATGCGCGATCGAGCCCGTCATGCGGCCGCCACGCAATAGGCGATCAAACTTGCGCTGGCAAGGAACAAGGGCGCGTCTGCCTCATTTCCGAACGACAGGACGGAGCGAAGAAGATGGCGAACACCATTACCCTCACCGACCACGATGCGATCCGCGATTGGGCGGCGGCGCGTGCCGGCTCTCCGGCGCTCATCGATACCTCCACGGAGGGCGGGATGCAGCCCATGCTGGCCATCGTGTTCGACCAGGCGGCCTATCAGGACCAGGACCGGCCGGAACGGCCGGAGAACGCCGGCGGCCGCGAACTCGTCGAGTGGGAGGAGTGGCTCAGGCTGTTCGACGAGCGATCCCTGGCGCTTGTCGTGGCCGAAGACACGCCGGGCCTTCGCGAGAGCTTCTACGAACTCGTCCGCCAATAGGTCCAAACGCGCCGTCCGGGCGCTTTGCGGCCCGCGGCGCCATCCCGGCTGTGTCCGACGTGCCGGGCACAGCCACTGGCTCAAAGGATTTCGCCCGTGAAGAAGCTGCTCGCCGCTGTTGTCGCCCTTGTCGTCATTGCGGTCGTGGCCGCCGGCGGCATCGTCTATCTCTCGCGGGAGGAGGCGACGGTTCCGATCGAGCAAGGCTACGGGCCTGATCCGACCTTGCCGGAACCCAACCCCACCTGGATTCCGACGGTCCATGTCGCCGAGGCCGAGCCGTGGCCGCAAGGGGTGGTGCCGACCGCGGCGGACGGCCTGACCGTCAACGAGTTTGCCGGGGGGTTCGATCATCCCCGCTGGCTGCATGTGCTGCCGAACGGCGACGTACTGGTGGCGGAAAGCAATGCGCCGCCGAAGCCGGACGAGGGCTTCAGCATCCGCGGCTTCTTCATCGATTTTTTCCAGAGCCAGGCCGGCGCAGAAGTGCCGAGTGCCAACCGCATATCGCTGCTGCGCGACGGTGACGGCGACGGCATCGCCGAGACGAAGACGGTGTTCCTGTCGGGCCTGAACTCGCCCTTCGGCATGGCCCTGGTGGGCGGCACGCTCTACGTCGCCAATGCCGACGCGATCGTCGCCTTCCCCTATCAGGAGGGTGCGACCGAGATCACCGCGCCGGCCGAGAAGATCGTCGACCTGCCGGCCGGGCGCAATCACCACTGGACCAAGGACGTGATCGCCAGCCGCGACGGCACCAAGCTCTACGTCACCGTCGGCTCGAACTCGAATGTCGGCGAGAACGGCATGGACGAGGAGGAGGGCCGCGCCGCCGTGCATGAGGTCGACCTCGCCAGCCGGCAGATGCGGCTGTTCGCGTCAGGGCTGCGCAATCCGAACGGCCTGTCGTGGAATCCCGACAGCGGTGCGCTCTGGGTCGCCGTGAACGAGCGCGACGAGATCGGCAGCGACCTCGTGCCGGACTACATGACGTCGGTGAAGGATGGCGGCTTCTACGGCTGGCCCTACAGCTATTTCGGGCAGCATGTCGACGAGCGGGTCGAGCCGCCGAGGCCGGATCTGGTGGCCGAGGCGATCAAGCCGGACTACGCGCTTGGTCCCCATACGGCGTCGCTGGGACTCACCTTCAACACCGGCGACCGGTTCGGACCGCGGTTCAGGAACGGGGCGTTCGTCGGCCAGCACGGCTCATGGAACCGCAAGCCGCGCAGCGGCTACAAGGTGATCTTCGTGCCGTTCAGCAACGGCAGCCCGTCCGGGCCGCCGCAGGACATCCTGACGGGTTTCCTCGGCGAGGACGACGTCGCCCACGGTCGGCCGGTGGGCGTTGCGATCGACCGAAGCGGCGCCTTGCTGGTCGCCGACGACGTCGGCAACAGGATCTGGCGCGTCGTGCCGGCGCAATGACGAAGCAGCATGAACAGCGCGAACGCATCGCGCCGGTAAGCTCCTCGCTTTGCTACGCAGCACCGCCTTCGGGCCGCAGATGCACGACATAAAGCTTGCGGGTGGTGGCATGAATCGTCCACTCGCCGCGCCAGCCGATAGGCAGCACCAGCAGCTCGCCCGGGCCGACGTCGCGCTCGGCCCCATGCGGCCCATGCAAGGTCACGCGGCCCGAGACGATGTGGCAGATCTCCGAATTGTCGTCGCGGCTCGCGGTGAAGCGGCCGGGCGAGCATTCCCACACGCCGACCTCCACCAGCCCGTCGTCGGAGGTCCACAGCACCTTGCTCGCTTCCATCTGGTCGCCTTCGACGGAGGTCGGCTTGGGCTGCGGCGGGCCGAGGTCGACGGCCGCCAGATGCGCGAAAGTCTTGAAGTCGATCATGTGCGGATAAATCCCTGGAAGGCGATCAGTGGCCGGTGAGCCGGTCGGCGAAGGCGGCGAGCCGCGAGGTGCGCGGCAGGCCCCTCGCCTCGCGCTCGTCGGCGATGCGGTAGAGCTGGTACATGGAATGCACCCCGAGCCAGCGCAGCGGTTCCGGCTCCCATTTGCGCACCTGCCGGTTGACCCAGGGCAGGCGGGTCAGCTCGGTGTCGCGGCCGAGCAGCAGGTCGCGCAGCGTGCGGCCCGACAGGTTCGAGCTCGATACGCCCAGGCCGACATAGCCGCCGGCCCAGCCGATGCCGGTGTTTTGGTCGAAGCCGCAGGTCGTGCACCAGTCGCGCGGTACGCCGAGCACGCCGCACCAGGCGTGGTCGAGGCGCAGGCCCCTGGTCTGCGGCAGCAGCGTGGTCAGGATCGTGTGCAGCTTGTCGATGGTCGCCCGCTGGGTGCGGCCGCGCACGTCGGTCTTCGAGCCGAAGCGGTAGGGCACGCCTCGGCCGCCCATGGCGATGCGCCCCTCGCGGGTGCGCTGGGCATAGCAATAGGCGTGTGCGGCATCACCCAGCACCTCGTAGCCATCCCAGCCGATCTCCTTCCACAGGCTCTCCGGCAGCGGTTCCGTCACCACGATGGCGCTGTTCAGCGGCAACCACAGCCGCTCGTGCCCGGCAATCCCGGCGGTGAACCCTTCGGTGGCGCGGACGATCTTTTCGGCGCGCACGATGCCGCGGTCGGTGGTGACCTTGCCCTTGTCGATGGCGAGCACCGTCGTCTGCTCGTAGATCGGCACGCCGAGCCGCGCCACGGCGGCGGCCAGCCCCTGCACCAACTTGGCCGGCTGCACGCGCGCTACCTTCTTGATCACGAAGGCGCCGAGCACGTTGTCGACGGCGATGCGCCGGCCGGCTTCGGCGCCGTCGATGTAGCCGACGCGGTCCTCCGTCAGTTCCCACGACCTTGCGTGCTCGTACATCGCCTTGGCGCGCTGCAACTGCGCCTCGTTGGTCGCGACCAGGAGCTCGTCGGTGCGGCGGATGTCGGCGTCGATGCCTTCGGCCTCGGCAATCGCGATCACCTCGTCGACCGTGCCCTGCATGGCGCTCTGCATGGCGACCACGGCACCGCGCGACGAGGTTTTCTCGTATTTCTCGCGAGACCAGCTGAAGCCGCCCGACAGCCAGCCGCCGTTGCGGCCCGACGCGCCGAAGCCGGCGAACTCTTTTTCCACGATGACGATGCGCAGCGAAGGCTCGGCCTTCTTCAGGTAATAGGCCGTCCACAGCCCGGTATAACCCGCGCCGACGATGCAGACATCCGCGTCGATGTCGCCGGGCAGCGGCGGCCGAGGGGCGGGCGGGCCGCCGATGTCGGCATACCAGAACGACACGTTGCCGTTGACCTTGGCGTCCATGCGATCGATTCCAATGAGAAGGTCAGGTGAGGGTGAGGTCGGCCGTGGCATCGTCGGCCAGCAGTTTTGCATCGCCGCCGGAAAACAGCAGGTCGACCTCCTCGCCGATGGCAAAACTTTCGGCGTCGAGGCCGGAGCGCACGATCGCCTTCGACCCGTCGGCCAGCACCACCTCGTATTTCGAGCCGGAGCCGAGATAGATCGCCTCGCCGACGCGGCCGGACAGGCGGTTGCGGCCGTTTTCGGCCGTCGCGCCGGGGCGGGCGAGCGCCAGCTTCTCGGGCCTGAGCAGCATCACCGGCGTGCCGCCATTGGCAAGGCGGCCGGCGGTCGCGACTTTCTGGCCGCCGATGTCCAGTGCCGTCTCGCCGCCCGAGGTCGCGGCGGGTCCGCGCAGGATGGTGGAATCGCCGATGAACTTGCCGACGAACAGCGTCGCCGGCTCGTCATAGAGTTCGCGGCCGGTGCCGATCTGCTCGATGCGGCCCTGGTTGAACACGGCGATGCGGTCGGACAGCACCAGCGCCTCCTCCTGATCGTGCGTGACATACACGAAGGTGGTGCCGAGCTCGCGGTGGATGCGCTTGATCTCGAGCTGCAGCCATTCGCGCAGCTTCTTGTCGAGCGCCCCGAGCGGCTCGTCCATCAGGAGCAGCGGCGGGTCGAACACGGTGGCGCGGGCCAGCGCCACGCGCTGCTGCTGGCCACCGGACAGCTCGCTCGGATAGCGATGGCCGAAATCCACCATCTTGACCATGTCGAGCGCCTTGTTGACGCGCCGCTCGCGCTCTGCTCCGGAAATGCCGCGCAGGCCGAGCGGATAGGCGACGTTGCGGGCGACGGTCATATGCGGGAACAGCGCGTAGTGCTGGAACACCACGCCGATGTTGCGCTTGTGTGCGGGCACGCCGACGACGCTGCGGCCGCCCACCTCCAGCGCGCCGGAGCTCACCTCGGTGAAGCCGGCGATGACGTTGAGCGTCGTCGTCTTGCCGGAGCCGCTCGGGCCCAGCAGCGTCATGAACTCGCCCGGCTCGATATGCAGCGACACGTTGTCGAGCGCGGCGAAGTTGCCGTAGCGCTTGCTGACGGCGCGGATGTCTATGGCAGCGCCGCGTGTGCCCGATGGTGCCATGTCAGCGCCTCCCCTGGCGTGAACCGATGATCAGCCCGGCGCCGATCACCAGCGAGGTGACGAGGAACAGGATGGTTCCGACGGCCGCGACGGTCGGGTCGGCGTCGCGGGTGATGCTGGAATAGATCTGCACGGGAAGCGTCTTCAGATAGGGGCTGGTGATGAACAGCGCGACGATGATCTCGTCGAAGGAGGTCACGAAGGCGAACAGCAGGCCGGACAGCATGCCCGGCGCGATCAGCGGCAGGGTGACAGTGCGGAACGCCGTCAGCCGGCTGGCGCCGAGGCTGGTGGCGGCGACCTCCAGCCGTCTGTCGAACACCTCCAGGCTCGCTGATACGGCGATGATGACGAAGGGGATGGCGAGCATGGTGTGCGCCAGCACGAAGCCGGTCATGGTGCCGACCAGATGCGTGTCGAGATAGACGGCATAGATGCCGACCGCCAGCACCACGCCTGGCACCACCATCGGCGTGATCAGCAAGGCCCGCAGCACGCCGCTGGCCCGGCTCTTCATGCGGTCGAGCCCGAAGGCGGCGAGCGTGCCGAGCACGGTGGCGACCAGCGCCGTCACCGTGGCGACCTTGAGCGAGCTGAAGAAGCTCGAGGACCAGTCGGTATTGGTGAAGAAGTTGTGGTACCACTGCCAGGAGAAGCCGTCCGGCGGGAAGGCCAGCGACTTCTTCTCGTTGAACGACATCGGCACGACCACGAAGGTCGGCGCCACCAGCCAGACGGCGACCAGCAGGCAGAACAGGCCGAGAAGGATGCGGGAAGGCAGCTTCACCGGCGCTCCCCCTGGCGGTGCGGCTGGCGCATCAGCGGCGCGGCGATGGCCAGCAGCACGAAGGTGGCGATGAGCAGCACCACGCCCATGGCGCCGCCGCGGCCCCAGTTGAGCAGGCTGAGCACCTGGTTCTGGATCAGCGTCGACAGCATGGTCGAGCGCGGCCCGCCGAGCAGCGCCGGGGTGATGTAGAAGCCGAGCGCCAGGATGAAGACGATGATGGCGCCGGCATAGACGCCGGGCAGCGACAGCGGCAGGTAGACCTGGAGGAAGGCGCGCGCCGGGCTGGCGCCGAGGCTGCGCGCCGCCTGCACCAGCCGGAGGTCGATGGTTTTCATCACCGAATAGAGCGGCAGGATCATGAAGGGCAGCAGCACCTGCGCCATGCCGATGACCACGCCGGTCTGGGTGCGGATCAGCCGGACCGAGCCGAGGCCGAGGCCGCGCAGGACGGAATTGATGACGCCGGAATCCTGCAGCAGGATGACCCAGGCCAGCGTGCGTACCACACCGCTCACCCAGAAGGGCACCAGCACGCACAGGATGAGCGCCAGCCGCAGCTTCGGCCCGACCGCCGTCATCACATAGGCATAGGGGTAGCCGCAGACGAGGCAGACCACCGCCACCCAGGCCGAGATGACGAAGGTGCGCTGCAGGACGATGAGGTTCACCGGCGTGCCGAAGAACCAGAAGTAGTTCTGCAGGCCCCATCGCGGCTCGGCGAAGCTGCGCATCACGATCATGGCGAGCGGCAGGCCGAGCACGGCGACCAGCAGCAGCAGCGCCGGCACGACCAGCCAGAACGGCCCGCCGGACAGGCGCCGGCGCGGCTCGCCCGCGGCGGCCGGCGCCGAAGCTGTCCGGCCGCCGGTCGCGGCTATGTCGCTGCCCGCCATGGGTCCCGGCGTCCGCGCGGCCTCAGTTGCCGGCCATCAGGCCGGCCCACTTCTCGTTGGCCGCGTCGAAATTGGCGACCCAGAACTTCATGTTCTGCTGGAAGCCGAGCTTCAGCTTGTCGGGCGTGTTGGTCATGAACGACGCGGTGACCTCGTCGACCTCGGGCTTGGCGTCCTTGTGGATCGGCGTGTAGGACGTATCCTTGGCCAGCACCTCCTGCGCGCTCTTGCCGACATAGGCGTTGATCAGCGCATGCGCGGCGTCCGGATCCTTGACGCCGACGGGGATGGTCATCTGGTCCATCACCACCAGCCAGTCCTTCCACACCGGCGTGTAGGCCGCGCCGTTCTTCACCGCGGTCATGGCGCGGCCGGTCCACATCACGATCATGTCGGCCTCGCCGGATTCGGCGAGCTGCTGCGATTCCGCGCCGGTCTTCCAGTAGATGGTGTCGGGGCCGAGCGTGCGCATCTTCTCGATGCCCTTGTCGATGTCGGCCGGCGTCAGGTTGTCGATCGGCTGGCCGGCAGCCAGCAGCGCCTGCTCGAGCAGGCCGCCGGAAAAATCGCCGCTGCCGTCGACGGCGCGGATGCCGGGGAACTTCTCGGTGTCGAAGAAGTCCTTCCAGTCCTTGGGCGGGTTATCCTTGTAGGTGTCGTTCTTGTACATCAGCACGACGCCGTAGTTCATGGCCGGCACGCTGCACTCGCTGACCTGGCCCTCGGGGATGTTGGAGATGTCGATCTTGGAGAAGTCGAGCTTCTGGAACAGCGAGCCGCAATAGACGTAGGGCGGGAAATCGGCGGTGTCGACGACGTCCCAGGTGACGTTGCCGCTTTCGACCTGCGCCTGCACCTTGGAAATCTCGGTCGGCCCGTCGTTGAGAAGGGTGACGCCCGACTTGTCGACGAATTCCTTGAGCGCCGCCACCTGGCCGTCCTGGTAGATGCCGCCATAGGAGGCGAAGGTCAGCGTCTTGCCCTTGAGCGAGCCTTCCGCGACCTCGCCGGCCACCGGCTTCGACTGGGCAAGTGCAGCCGTCGTCGCCATCAGCAGGGCGAAGCCTGCCGCCTTTCCGACTGTCATTCTCATTGAAGTTCTCCCATTTATTTTCGACTCGCGCTTGTGTCACCCGGATGCGAGCGGTTTCCGGGCCATGTATCGGTCGAGCTCAACCGGACCGCTGGTCGGCGGGGCGATGATCCACAGCACCTCCGCCGGCGTGTCGCCGACATTGGCGGTGCGATGCGGCGTCGAGGTGGCGTATTCGACGCTGTCGCCCTCGCGCAGGACGAAGCGTTCCTCGCCCAGCGTCAGCTCGACGGTGCCCTTGAGCACCACGAACATCTCGTGCCGCCCGCCATGCGTGTAGGCCTCGGCGCCGGTCGAGCCGCCGACGTCGAAATGGCCGGCATAGACCTCGAACTCGTGGATCGGCCGGCGCGACAGCAGCATCTTGCGGCAGCCCTCGCTCACCGGCAGCGCCGGCCGCGCCTCGCGGCGCAGCACCTTGTGGCGCGGCGCGTCGCTGTCGTCGAACAGGTCCTTGATGCCGAGGTCCAGCGCGGCGGCGATGCGGATCAGCGTGCTGCTGCTGGCGCCGCACAGATTGCGCTCCAGCTGGCTGATGAAGCTCGCCGTCGTGCCGGTCATCTCGGCGAGCTGGCGCAGCGAAACGCGGCGGGCGGTGCGGAACGCCTTGATGCGCGGCCCGACGCCGTTGGGCTTGTCGGCCTCCGGTGCCGCTTCGTCGACAACGGCATTGGCGGCATTCCTGCTCGGCATGGTTCCACCTCTCACTTAACACCCTATTAAGTGAACCGGTCGCGCGCAAGACGGAATCGACGCGCCGCGTCGTGAATCGCGGTTGCCGGGCCGTTGCCGGTATGTTTCGCTGCCGGAAAGTTCCCGACGCCCGGCAGGACAATGCGGATCACGACGATCAAGGCCTACCGCCTTCTCCAGCCCTTCGTCGACGGGCCGTACAGGATGTCGAAGGCGCGCCAGGCCGATGCCTTCGACGCGGTGATCGTGGCGCTGACCGCCGATGACGGGCTGACCGGCTGGGGCGAGATGGCGCCGCTTGGCACCTTCTATTCCGCCGCCTTCGCCGCCGGCGCCGAGAAGGGCACCGCCGAGATCGCCCCGCACCTGCTCGGGGCCGATCCGCGGGCGCTTGCGCAGGTCGGCCGGCTGATGGACACGGTGTTCAAGGGCCATCCCTATGTGAAGTCGGCGCTCGACATGGCCTGCTGCGACCTTGCCGCGCGCGCCGCCGGCGTGCCGCTGGTCACCATGCTCGGCGGCCGCGAGAGCGACACCGCCGAGCTCTACAAGGTCGTCACCCACGGGCCGGCCGACGCCATGGCGAAGCTGGCGGCACGCTTCGTCGGCGACGGCTTCAACCGCATCCAGGTGAAGGTCGGCGGCGGTGTGCGCGGCGACATCGAGCGTGTCGCGGCGGTCGCCGCCGCGGTGCCGAAGGAGACCGTGATCTTCTGCGACGCCAATGCCGGCTGGACGCCGTTCCAGGCAAGGCAGTTCGCCGACGCCACCCGCGCCATCGACTATGTGTTCGAGCAGCCCTGCGCGACGATCGACGAGTGCCTGTCGGTGCGCCGCTCGCTCGACAAGCCGATGGTGCTGGACGAATCCGTGGTTACCCTCGACGACCTGCTCGACATCCACCGCAAGGGCGCTGCCGACGGCCTGACGCTGAAGATCTCGCGCCTCGGCGGCGTGTCGAAGACCAGGCAGTTGCGCGACCTCGCCGTCGACCTCGGCTTCATGGTCACCGTCGAGGATACCGGCGGCGCCGAGATCGACACGGCGGCCATGGCGCACCTGTCGCTGTCGACGCCACAGGAGCGCCGGCTGCACGCCATCGCCTTCCACGAATGGGTCACAGTGCGGACGGCCGCCAACTGCCCGCCGGTGAGCGGCAGCCGCATGGGCATTCCCGACGGCCCCGGCCTCGGCATCGACGTGCTGCCGGAACGGCTCGGCAAGCCGTTCCTGGAGATTTCGGGGAAGTGACTTTGAGCCCTGCAAGAGACAGGGGTGATCGCGTAGGAGTTTACCCCCACCCCTGACCCCTCCCCACAAGGGGGAGGGGAACCGGCATTTCCGTTTGGCGCCAATCGTCAACCGGTTTTGCGCGGCATGGCGGCCGGCAAGGTCCCCCTCCCCCTTGTGGGGAGGGTCAGGGGTGGGGGTAGCAGGGTCTAGTTTCCCCTCGAGGGGGAGGCGCCGGACGAGAGGCTGTCTGGCGTATTCCGCCGACGGCCGGAAATACCTCAGGCCAGCCCTTCCGCCTTCAGCGTCGCCTGCACCGCGGGCCGCGCCGCGATGCGGGCATGGTAGGCCTCGAGCGCGGCCGGCAGCGCGATGTCCAGGCCGGGGGCCCAGCTCGCCATGACGAACAGGTAGGCGTCGGCGCCGCTGAAATCGTTGCCGAACAAATAGTCGCCCTTGAGCTGGCCGGCGAGGTAGTCGAAGCGTTCGCCGAGCACCTGCTTGTTGATCGCCTTCATCTCGTCGCCCGGCAGGAACATATAGGCGAGGAACGGCTTGTGCAGCTCCTCCGTCATGAAGCCGAGCGCCTCGATCATGCGGATGCGGCCGAGCGGCCCGGGCGGGATGAGGTGCGGCGCCTGCTCGGCGATCCAGGTGATGATGGCGACGTTCTCGGTCAGCACCTCGCCTTCGTCGAGGACGAGCGCCGGCACGTAACCCTTCGGGTTGACCCTGGTGAAGTCGTCGCCGGCCTCGGTCGTGCGGGTGGGAATGTCCACCTTGACCATCTCATAGCCGAGGCCGGCCTCGTTGAGGGCGATGTGGGGCGCCTGGCTGCAGGCGCCGGGGGCGAGATAGAGCTTCATTGCACAAGATACTCCGCGAGGTTGTCGAGCGTCTCCTCCCAGCCGACGCGATGGCCGTCGCGCGAGGCGTAGGACAGGAAGAAGGCCTGGTGCAGGGTGAGCATGGTGCCGCCGTCGTCATCCTTCAGCGTGATGGTGACGACCGTTTCGTGCTCGGGCATGCCCTTGTCGTCGAGCCAGCGGTGCGAGAACACGATCCTCTCCGGCGGCACGATCTCCCTGTAGGTGCCGGCGAGCCAGTGATCGGTCCCGTCGGGATCGCGCATGCAGGTCTTGAACCATCCGCCCGGCCTTATGTCGCCTTCCGAGAAGGGCAGCGTAAAACCTTTCGGGCAGCACCAGCGGTTGAGCCGGTCGGGCTCGGTCCAGCATCGGAATACCAGCTCGCGCGCCGCGTCGAAGCGGCGGCGAATGGTGAGCTCCGGGCGGGTTTCGGCGCGGACGTTCATGAGTTTCCTCCCTGGTCGAGCGTGGCGAGAAGCTCCTCCAGCCGCTCGTAGCTCTGGCGGGCGCCCCATTCCATGCCGGAAGCCGCCATGCCGTCGCGTTCGGCGACGCTGTCGAAGCGCGACACCGCCGTCAACTGCGTGCCGCCTTCGATCTCCTCGAAGATCTGGGTGTTGACGATGCGCTTGTCCCGGTAAGGCCCTTCCATCGCGAAGGTGTTGACCAGCCGCTCCGGCGCGACGAATTCGAGATAGTCGCCGAAGAAGATATAGCGGTTGCCCTGCGGATCGGACTGCTCGACCCGGTATTGTCCGCCGGCGCGCGGGTCGAACGCGGTGATGGTGTTCTTGTGGTCGCGCGGACCCCACCAGGCGGCGAGATGTTCGGGCCGCGTGAAGCAGCTCCACACCAGCGCGCGCGGGGCGGCGAAGCTGCGGCGCATCAGGATCACCGGACGGCCCTTCGGCAGGGCGAGGATCAGCGCGCCGGGATCGTTCCTGGCCGCCGCGGCGGCGTGCAGCTCGAGCTTGTCGATCTGCTGGGTCAGGCCTTCCTCCATGCCCGCCAGGCTCTCGGCCGCGGCCGGATCGGCGAAAATGACGTCGGCCTTGATCGCCACGCGGGTGCGTTCGCCCTCTTCCGCGAAGGTGACGGTAAACAGCGATTCGACCAGAAGCTTGCCGCCTTCGCGATACTCGGTCGTGAAGACCAGGCGCTCCGGCGGCGCGACCTCCACCACCTTGCCGTGGTTGGCGAAGACGAAGCCGCCCGGCGCGCGGAAGTCGATGCGCAGCCTGCCGCCGGGGCGGGCGTCGAAGACGGCGTCGGGGACGGTGAAGTCGTGCGGCGCCCACCAGCGCAGCAGGTGCTTCGGCTCCGTCCAGATGCGGAACATCAGGTCGCGCGGCGCGTCGAAGACGCGGCTGACCAGCACGCCGGGCTGCGCGGCCTCAGCGATCCTTTGGGTCGCTTCCATGCTTCTCTCCTTTCTGCAGTTCCTTGAGATAGGCGTCGAGCCGGTCGAAGCTCTCGTCCCAGAACCGGCGGTAGTTTTCGAGCCAGCCGGCGAGGTCGCGCAGCGGCTCGGGACGGAATTTGCGCGGCCGGAACTGGGCGGTGCGGCCCTGCTCCACCAGGCCGGCGCGCTCCAGCACCTTGAGGTGCCTGGACACGGCCGGCAGGCTCATGTCGAACGGCTCGGCCAGCTCGTTGACCGTCGCCTCGCCGGTCGCCAGCCGCGCCAGGATCGCCCGCCGCGTCGGGTCGGCCAGCGCCTGCAAGGTCATGCTCAGCCGGTCGGTGCTCATTATTCAACTGACGAGTTAATTAACATACCGGTTAAATAAATCGATCCGATGTCATTGTCAAGCAGGTTCGGTCGAGTCGTCTTGAGCAGGTTTTGTTCTGCGCCGCCGGAGCATTGCGCCGCCGGTACGGCGGCGCAATGGCTCCGCATCTCCCCTCGCATTCGGCTTGCTCGACAACTTTGGACAGGGGACAGTTTTACCCCGACTCCCTGGAGACCCGAAGAACGGCGTTGACGTTGGGGCCGCGTGCGATTCTGCTGGGATCATGATTCGCGGCGGCTTTCTGTCGAAGGATGGACGAGCACACCTCGAGGCGCTGGT
>NZ_PXYK01000013.1 GCF_003012745.1 Kumtagia ephedrae
ACCGGAAAATTCCGCCGCTTCGGGCCACCGAGGCCGAAGCAAACCAACACCCATACACCAAACGCCGGCAGCCAAAGTGTCAACCATGTGCCCGGTCCATAATGTCAAGCATCTGATCGGTTGCACAGGGGTGGGGGTACAAGTCGAGCACATCATCAGGCCGCGCTCTCCGTGTCGCGGGCCCAGGTGCCGGTGGCGGGATCGAAGCTGCCGGAAAACTCCCATTCGGCCGGGCCGGTCAGCACGACATGGTCGTCGCCGCGCCATTCCACCGAAAGCGGCCCGCCCGGCGCGATGATGGAAACCTGGCGTCCGGTCCTGCGGGTGCGCGCAGCCGCGACGGCGGCAGCGCAGGCGGCCGAACCGCAGGCCTTGGTCAGCCCGGCGCCGCGCTCCCAGGTGCGGATGGTGAGCTGGTCCGCCCCGGTGACCCCTGCGATGGTGATGTTGGCGCGCTCGGGAAAGACCGGGTGGTTTTCGAGCAGCGGGCCGAAGCGGTCGAGCTCGTAGGACCAGACGTCGCGATCGACCCAGAAGATGGCGTGCGGGTTGCCCATCGACACAACCGAGGGCGAATGCAGCACCGGCGCGTCGATAGGCCCGATCTGCAGCTCGATGGCACGGGTGTCGCGGAATTCCTCCGCCAGCGGAATCTCCCGCCAGCCGAATTTCGGCCTGCCCATGTCGACCGAAATGGTGCCGTCGGCATGCTCCTCGGCGTTGAGGATGCCCGCCACCGTCTCGAAGGTGAACATTTTTCGGCCGGTCTCGGCGGCGAGCGCCTGCACCACGCAGCGCATGCCGTTGCCGCAGGCCTGGGCCGACGAGCCGTCGGAGTTGAGGATGTCGACGAACCAGTCGGTGCCGGGCGTGCGCGCGTCGTGGATCGCCATGATCTGGTCGAATTTCGTCGCCGGATCGGCGTTGAGCGCCACCGCCGCGGTTGCCGTCACCCGGTCGGCGCGCGAACGCATGTCGGCAACGATGATCTCGTTGCCGAGCCCGTTCATCTTGGCGAAGGGTGCGCGCGCCATGGGTTCAAACGTCTCGTCTGCGGTTGGCGCCTATATGGCGGAAAGCCGTGCGAATTACCAGTGCGCCGGGGGTTCCCGCGCTCAGGCGATGGCGATGACGCCGAGGATGACCAGCAGGAACAGGATGAGCACGATGGCGATCAGGATGCGCGCGCCCGTCGCCGCCGCGCCGGCCAGCGTGTGGAAGCCGAGCAGGCTGGCCACCGCCGCGACCACCAGGAGAATGAGAATCCATTTGATCATGAAAGATGCCTCCGCTCGGGAGCATCAACGGACGGCGCCGAAGCTTTGTTCCCGCCGCGGTCCCGCCCCTCGCCCGCGGCGGCGGCATTGCGACATTATTGCAACGAATCCTCTCGGAAACCGTATGTTAATCACGACCGGTTGAAATTCCGCCCAATTATCGCTTCAGCAATGGCGGCTTCTGTGATCGGGTGATGCGGTCGAGATTCCGCAGGAGGTCGGGAATGACTTTTTCAAGGACAGGCGTCCTGTTGGCGGCGTTTGCGGCGCTGGCGCTGAGCGGATGCCAGAGCTCGCGCCTATCATCGCCCGTCGATACCCGGCCCGAGCCGCTGCCGGCCGCGCCGTCCGGCTCCGTCACCTCCGGCTCGCTGCCGCCGCCCTCGGCCCCAACCAATCCGGCGCAGTTCCCGACGGCGCCGACGACGACACCGCCCGCCCAGACGGCGGCCGCCACCCCGGCCGCTCCCGCCGCGCCGCCCGCCAACGCGCCCGACCTGACGCCGTCCACCGTCGGCGGCGTCTGGAACGTCGCCGTCTCCGGCCAGAGCTGCAAGATCGCCACATCGCAGACGAAGTTCGGCTCCGGCTTCCGCGCCGGGCCGCTGCGCTGCCCTGCCCCGGTCGACGGGGTGAAGTCGTGGAACGTCGCCGGCAAGCAGCTGTCGCTCTACGACGAGAACGGCGGCGTCATGGCCAGGCTCTATTCCTCGGGCAGCGAAAAATTCGACGGCCAGACCGAAAGCGGCGTGCCGATCTCGCTCAGCCGCTGATCCAGAATACCCCAGGACCACACCATGCACCTGCGCGACGGCATCCAGGCGCATGTCACGGTGCGGCAGCGCTACGACCATCTGGTCGACACCGGCGCGGTGACGCGCGATCCGGCACAGGAGCGCATCGTCAAGGCGCTCGACCGCCTGCTCGACGCGCTCGGCGCCAGGCGGCTCGCCCGCAAGTCGAGCGCGCTCGGCTGGCTGTTCGCCAGGAAGCCGGAAGCCTCCGGCGTCAAGGGGCTCTACATCCATGGCGGCGTCGGCCGCGGCAAGACCATGCTGATGGACCTGTTCTTCGCGCTGGTGCCGATGCGCCGCAAGCGCCGGGTGCATTTCAACGACTTCATGGCCGAGGTGCACGACCGCATCCAAAAACACCGGCAAGCGCGCAAGGAAGGCAAGGTCCGCGAATACGATCCGATCCCGCCGGTGGCGCGCGCGATCGCCGACGAGACCCAGCTTCTGTGCTTCGACGAGTTCACCGTCACCGACATCGCCGACGCCATGGTGCTGTCGCGGCTGTTCTCGGCCCTGTTTTCCAACGGCGTCGTGCTGGTCGCCACCTCCAACGTCGCCCCGGACGACCTCTACCGCGACGGCCTGAACCGTGCGCTGTTCCTGCCCTTCATCGACATCCTGAAGCGGCATGCCGACGTGGCGAGCCTTGATTCCGACACCGACTACCGCATGGAAAAGCTCAACCGCATGCCCGTCTACGTCACCCCGCTCGGGCCTGAGGCGGACCGCCTGATGGACGAGGCATGGGAGGCGATGACGCATGGCCGGCGCGCCGCGCCCGACAGCATCGCGCTCAAGGGCCGCGAGATCCCCGTGCCGGCGGCGAGTGGCGAGGCCGCCCGCTTCAGCTTCGCCGATCTCTGCGAAAATCCGCTGGGCGCCCGCGACTACCTCGCCATCGCCGCGCGCTATTCCACCATCTTCATCGACCGCATCCCGGTGCTCGACCCCACCCTGCGCAACCCGACCAAGCGCTTGATTCTGCTGATCGACACGCTGTACGACCGGCGCATCCGCCTGGTCCTCAGCGCCGCCGCCTCGCCCGACGAGCTCTATGCCGGCCGTCCGGGCGTGACCGAAGCCTTCGAGTTCGACCGCACGGCCTCGCGCCTGATCGAGATGCAGAGCAGGGACTGGCTGCGGGACTGGGCGGAGCGGCACACCGGCGCGGGACTGCAGGCGGCGGCGAGCTGACGCAAGCGCCGGGGACAGTTTACTTTTTTCGGCCCGCGCGGCATCTGAACCGCCGCGGCCTTTCTGCCGAAAGAAAGTAAACTGTCCCCTCCAGCCCGGCTCCCTAACTCGGGTAGCAATACGTGTCGACCTTCACTGTCGCCCTCGACAAACTCAGGGCGACACCCCTCCCGCGACCGACGGCTATCGCATTCCACCCCGCAATGGGCGGGCGGCCCCATTCCGAAGTGGCAGGTTCTTCATCGGCTTTGGCTTTCACCACCTCCGAGGCCTGGATTCCCGACACTCTCCGCTCGCTATCGCTCGCTCACGAGGTCGGGAATGACGACAGTTATGGTCTGCTTCAGCCAATCGCCGACGTTGACGACCGGCGGAAGGACGCTGACGATTATCGCAGGCATCAATCGATGTCGTCATTCCCGACCTCGTGAGCGAGCGGAGAGTGTCGGGAATCCAGGCCTCGGAGGTGGCGAAGCCAAAGCCGATGAAGAAAACCTATTCGGCGGCGCCGCAAAGCCAGTTTCGAGCTGCGTCGAGGGAGCCGACAAGTATTTCCAATCCGAGTCGTTACCTTCGAACAACCCGTCAAAGCTCGTAGACATACATCACAAAATCCTGCGCCGGCTCTGCCGTCTCGGGCCGCGTCTCATAGAACCGCCGCGCCGGAACATTGTCCGGCTCGGTCCCGACCCACGCCTCCTCGCAGCCGAGCGAGCGGCCGATGGCGAAAAGCTCGTCGAGCATCCGGCGGGCGATGCCCTGCCGCTGCCGGGCCGGCGCGACGCCGACCTCGTCGACATAAAGCTCGGTCGGCTTGTCGGGGTGGCGATGCACGACGCCCGCCGCCTGGCCGACGATGACGCCGTCGTCGAGCGCCACGATCATGATGTGCCCGGGCCCGGCGAGATAGGCCGACAGCCGGCCGGGCCTCACCGGCGCGTCGAAAACGTCGGCGGCGATCCGCTCGAACAGCGCCTCGTCGCCAGGATGCACCTGCCTGATCTCGACCGGCATGACCGCTCCTCCGCCGCGCGGTGGTTATAGTTTTGACGTTTACGTAAATACCAATCAATCTAACCGATTGAAAGTATTGGGCTCAAAATAATCGGTTGAATATTACAGCGGTCGGGTCTATGGCATCGCGACGTTCGGGCTTTTCTCCGGGCCCGTCAGCTTCTACCGCGTTTTCCGCGACGTTTCAAAGACAGGGGTTCGTTCCGAATGGCACGCAGCAAGATCGCTCTCATCGGGTCCGGCATGATCGGCGGCACGCTCGCCCATCTGATCGGCCTCAAGGAACTCGGCGACGTGGTGTTGTTCGACATCGCCGAGGGCATTCCGCAGGGCAAGGGCCTCGACATCGCCCAGTCCTCCACCGTCGAGGGTTTCGACGCAAGCTATGTCGGCATCAACGACTATGTCGGCATCGAGGGCGCCGACGTCTGCATCGTCACCGCCGGCGTGCCGCGCAAGCCCGGCATGAGCCGCGACGACCTGCTCGGCATCAATCTCAAGGTCATGGAGCAGGTGGGCGCCGGCATCCGCAAATATGCCCCGAACGCCTTCGTCATCTGCATCACCAACCCGCTCGACGCCATGGTGTGGGCGCTGCAGAAGTTTTCCGGCCTGCCCAAGAGCCAGGTCGTCGGCATGGCCGGCGTGCTGGATTCGGCGCGCTTTCGCTACTTCCTCTCGGAAGAATTCAAGGTGTCGGTCGAGGACGTCGGCGCCATGACGCTGGGCGGCCATGGCGACGACATGGTGCCGATGGTGCGCTACTCCACCGTCGCTGGCATCCCGCTGCCCGACCTGGTCAAGATGGGCTGGACCAGCCAGGAGAAGCTGGACGCCATCGTCGAGCGCACCCGCAAGGGCGGCGGCGAGATCGTCGGCCTCTTGAAGACCGGCTCGGCCTATTACGCCCCGGCGGCCTCGGCGATCGCCATGGCCGAGAGCTACCTCAAGGACAAGAAGCGCGTGCTGCCCTGCGCGGCCTATCTCAGCGGCCAGTACGGCGTGAAGGACATGTATGTCGGCGTGCCGGTGGTGATCGGCGCCGGCGGCGTCGAGCGCATCATCGAGCTCGACTTCAACAAGGCCGAGCAGGCCATGTTCGAAAAGTCGGTCGCCGCCGTGAAGGGGCTATGCGAGGCCTGCGAAGGCATCGCGCCGAGCTTGAAGTCTTAGGCAACATGCGCTTCTCCAAGGTCTTTCCAGTTGCGTTTGCAGTGTTCGCTTTAGCGAGCGGGTACGCATTTGCAGGAAAGGGCCAGGAGGATTGTAAGTCGTATAATAAATGGGAAGAAGGCCGGATAGCGACTGGCTCCGCTCAATACAGAAGCGGCGAAAAGCTCGTTGATTCCGGGAATGTTTCCAAGGATTTTCGGTCCCTACTCGTACGCATTACAGAGATCGATCCTGTTTACCGCAGCTTTCGGGTAGGCGATGTCAAAGTGAAAGTTTCCTTTTCGCTGCGCCCCAACGACGAACTCCCGGTAGAGATGGAAGTCGCTGGTCATGTAGAAGGTGCGACCTTCCAATTCGCCGACTCCTCAAAGCCAGCCCGTGAAGCAGGCCACGTTATTGTTTGCGGCAACCAGGACAAAGGCTTCACGATTGCCATCGACGAGAAGTTGATACAGCACCGCCCCTTTTTGACGAAAATCGCGACACAGTTCCTGAAGTCCGACAAGATTGTCGTGGCTGGCACAAAAATCTGGCCGAGAGAGGATTCTCAGCAATGAACATCCACGAATACCAGGGCAAGCAGCTTCTAAAGGGTTTTGGCCTGCCGGTCGCCGAGGGCGTGGCGATCCTCAAGGCCGGCGAGGCGGCGGCGGCCGCGAAGTCGCTGCCTGGCCCGCTCTATGTGGTGAAGAGCCAGATCCATGCCGGCGGCCGCGGCAAGGGCAAGTTCAAGGAGCTGTCGCCGGACGCCAAGGGCGGCGTGCGGCTGGCGAAGTCGGTCGACGACGTGGTCGCCAACGTCAACGAGATGCTCGGCAACACGCTGGTGACCAAGCAGACCGGCCCGGCCGGCAAGCAGGTGAACCGCCTCTACATCGAGGACGGCGCCGACATCGACCGCGAGCTCTATCTGTCGCTGCTGGTCGACCGCTCGGTCGGCCGCATCGCCTTCGTCGTCTCGACCGAGGGCGGCATGGACATCGAGGCCGTCGCCCACGACACCCCGGAAAAGATCATCACCGTGGCCGTCGATCCCGAAAAGGGCGTGACCGCCGAGGATGTGAAGGCGCTCAACGCCGCGCTGAAACTCGACGGCGACGCGGCGAAGGACGGCGAGATGGTGTTTCCGACGCTCTACAAGGCCTTCGTCGACAAGGACATGAGCCTGCTCGAGGTCAACCCGCTGATCGTCATGAAGAACGGCCGGCTGCGGCTGCTCGACGCGAAAGTCTCGTTCGACAACAACGCGCTGTTCCGCCACCCCGACGTGGTCGAGCTGCGCGACACCACCGAGGAGGACGAGAAGGAGATCGAGGCCTCCAAATACGACCTCGCCTATGTCGCCCTCGACGGCAATATCGGCTGCATGGTGAACGGCGCCGGCCTGGCGATGGCCACCATGGACATCATCAAACTCTACGGCGCCGAGCCCGCCAACTTCCTCGACGTCGGCGGCGGCGCGTCGAAGGAGAAGGTGACGGCTGCCTTCAAGATCATCACCGCCGACCCGGCCGTGAAAGGCATCCTGGTCAACATCTTCGGCGGCATCATGAAGTGCGACATCATCGCCGAGGGCGTGATCGCGGCGGTGAAGGAAGTCGGGCTCAAGGTGCCGCTGGTGGTACGCCTGGAAGGCACCAATGTCGAACTCGGCAAGAAGATCATCAACGAGAGCGGGCTGAACGTGATTTCCGCCGACGATCTGGATGATGCGGCGCAGAAGATCGTGAAGGCGGTGAAGGGGTAGGCGGTGACGGTTGAGCCGAGCACCATCAGCCTCGCTGTTGGGCTGTTCCTGATGGGATGCCTCGGCTTCGCAGTGCGATATCTCATGCGTCGAGCGCAAACGGCGGTTGCTGGCAAGCTGACGAGTAGAAATGCGTGGAATTCAGACCCCAAACCAAGCGCTGGCGAGGCTGCTGGACGGGCTTGGTTGGTCTGGGCATTTACCAACGTTTGGACGGCTATCGGCATGGGTGGATTTGTAGGCGCCGCTGTAGCGTTGCTAATAGCTGCCGTCGGAAAGGTCTGAGGCCATGCCGCCCCGCAAGATAAACCTCGTCGAAGCAGCGGACCGGAAGATCGAAAAGGTCTTCGATCCGCACATCGCCGGCGACATTAACGACAGCCAGGCCAAGGTCGCAAAATTCGGCAAGAGTTTCGACTGGCACGCGCATGAACATGAAGACGAGGCGTTCCTGGTGCTGCGCGGAAAGATCGCCATCGATTTCCGCGACGGGCCGGTCGAGCTCGGCGAGGGCGACTTCATCGTGGTGCCGCGCGGCGTCGAGCACCGCCCGCGCTCGCTGACCGAGGAGCCGGTCGTGCTGATGTTCGAGCCGGCGACGACGCTGAACACCGGAAATGCCAAGAGTGACCTGACGGTCACCGAGTTGAAGAGACTGTAGCAGAGATGGACATTTTACACATAATCACACATATACTCCCTGTGTGATTATGTGGAGGCGACCATGAAGAATGTGACGTTGGCAATCGATGAGACGCTTCTGGAGCAGGCGCGATCCCTGGCGGAGAAGCGCAAGACCACGCTCAACGCGATGGTGCGTTCGCTGTTGGAACATGAAGTCGAGCAAGCCGATCGGATTGCCTGGGCACGCGAGGGCATGCGGCAGTTGATCGAGGAAGCAAAGGCCGCTGCGGCTAAAGATACTGGCGGCGAACCCTATGTCTGGAATCGAATGGACGCCTATGAAGAACGAGAAAACCGCATACTTTCTCGACTCGAACGTCCTGATTTACGCGGCTTCAATGAGGGCGAATCGTGATCCACGACGCTCTCCTGTTGCAGAAACCCTCGTCCTGGGTTCGCTCTTTGCCACGTCCGGCCAGATCATGGCCGAGTTTACGTCGGTATGCCGTCGTAAATCTCTGCTCACCGATGATGCGCTCGACCGCTGGCTTGTTTTCCTTGGGACATGCCCGTCGGTCCCGGTCGATGAAATTTACGTGCGTGCCGGCCTCGACTTCGCTCGCCGCTATCGGATCAATTACTACGACGCAGCGCTGCTTGCCGCCGCCGAGCGGCTTGGCGCGCCGATTTTCTACACCGAAGACCTCAACCACAACCAGGTTTACGGCTCCGTGCGTGCCGTCAATCCATTTGTCTGAGGCACGGTGTCATGTCGGATGAATCCGTGATTCCGCTGGTGATGACATTATCGATCCTGCTGCCTGTTATTGTATTGCTCGCGATCGCGCTTTCGCCGCGGTTGCGCTATCACGGCCAGCTAGCATCAATTTTGGCGTTCGCGGCATTGGCGTTCAATGTCCTATCGTGGATCAACGGCCTGTCATCGACTTGTCGGATCAATGAGAGCGAATGCATCGGCGCTACGGCGGCCGCATTTCTCTTCGTCGTGCCCGCCCTTTTGATCGCATTTTGGTCCACGGGCCTGATCTTGCGTCATCACAGCTTTCGACAATCCGCGAAGCCGAACCAACAAGTCGCAACCGATATCTGACGTTCTTGGAGACCTCATTCCCAATGTCCATCCTCATCGACAAGAACACGAAGATCCTCGTGCAGGGCCTGACCGGCAACACCGGCACGTTCCATACCGAGCAGGCGCTGGCCTATCACGGCACAAAAATGGTCGGCGGCATCAATCCCAAGAAGGGCGGGACCTTCTGGGACGGCAGCGTGTCGCTGCCGATCTTCGCCACCGTCGCCGAAGGCAAGGAGAAGACCGGCGCCAACGCCTCGGTCGTCTACGTGCCACCTGCGGGCGCGGCGGCGGCAATCATCGAGGCGATCGAGGCGGAGATCCCGCTGATCGTCTGCATCACCGAGGGCATCCCGGTGCTCGACATGGTCCAGGTCAAGGCAAAGCTCGACAAGTCGAAGTCGCGCCTGATCGGGCCGAACTGCCCGGGCATCGTCACCCCGGACGAGTGCAAGATCGGCATCATGCCCGGCAACATCTTCCGCAAGGGTTCTGTGGGCGTTGTCTCGCGCTCGGGAACGCTTACCTATGAAGCGGTGTTCCAGACGACGAACGAAGGGCTCGGCCAGTCGACCGCGGTCGGCATCGGCGGCGACCCGGTGAAAGGCACGGAATTCATCGACATCCTCGAGATGTTCCTGGCCGACGACGAGACCAGGTCGATCATCATGATCGGCGAGATCGGCGGCTCGGCGGAAGAGGACGCGGCGCAGTTCATCAGGGACGAGGCGAAGAAGGGCCGAAGCAAGCCGATGGCGGGCTTCATCGCCGGCCGCACCGCCCCTCCCGGCCGCACCATGGGCCATGCCGGCGCGGTGATATCCGGCGGCAAAGGCGGCGCGGAAGACAAGATCGCGGCGATGGAGGCGGCGGGCATCCGCGTGTCTCCCTCGCCGGCCCGCCTCGGCACGACGCTGGTCGAGGCGATTACGGGTGAGAGAGCGAATAGCGAATAGGGAGTAGCGAATAGGGAAGAAAGCGAAGCGGGCGGGACACCATTTTTCCCTATTCGCTATTCGCTATTCGCTACTCCCTATTCGCTCTTGAAAGGAGACGGAGCCGGCGCTCCGGGACATGCATGGCACGCAACGATACGGCCAACGACCAGTTTTCCCTCACCTCGTTCCTCTATGGCGGCAATGCCGACTATATCGAGCAGCTGCAGGCCGCCTATGAGGACGATCCGCAGTCGGTAGCGCCGGAATGGCGGGATTTCTTCGGCGCGCTGAAGGACGACTCCGGCGACGTCAGGAAGAACGCGCAGGGCGCCTCCTGGTCCAAGCCCGGCTGGCCGATCGTCGCCAATGGCGAGCTGGTCTCGGCGCTCGACGGCGACTGGCCGGCGCTGGAGAAGCGGGTCGAGAAGAAGGTCAAGGACAAGGCTGCCGCCGACGGCCCGATCATGACGGACGCCGAGGTGCTCGGCGCCACCCGCGATTCCGTGCGCGCCATCATGATGATCCGCGCCTACCGCATGCGCGGCCATTTGCACGCCAATCTCGATCCGCTCGGCATCGCCAAGCCGATCGAGGACTATAACGAGCTGTCGCCCACCACCTACGGCTTCACCGAGGCCGACTACGACCGGCCGATCTTCATCGACAACGTGCTGGGGCTGGAATACGCCACCATCCGGCAGATGCTGGAGATCCTCAACCGCACCTACTGCTCGACGCTCGGCGTCGAGTTCATGCACATCTCCGACCCCGTCGAGAAGGCCTGGATCCAGGAGCGCATCGAGGGCCCGGACAAGGGCATCGCCTTCACGCCGGAAGGCAAGATGGCGATCCTGCAGAAGCTGATCGAGGCGGAAGGCTTCGAGCAGTTCATCGACGTCAAGTACAAGGGCACCAAGCGCTTCGGCCTCGACGGCGGCGAGTCGCTGATCCCGGCGCTGGAGCAGATCGTCAAGCGCGGCGGCCAGCTCGGCCTCAAGGAGATCGTGCTCGGCATGGCCCATCGCGGCCGTCTCAACGTGCTGTCGCAGGTGATGGCCAAGCCCCACCGGGCGATCTTCCACGAGTTCAAGGGCGGCTCGGCCGCCCCCGACGACGTCGAAGGCTCGGGCGACGTGAAGTACCACCTCGGCGCCTCCTCCGACCGCGAGTTCGACGGCAACAAGGTGCACCTGTCGCTGACGGCCAACCCCTCGCATCTGGAGATCGTCGACCCGGTCGTCATGGGCAAGGCGCGCGCCAAGCAGGACCAGCTCTACGGCCGCGCCCGCGAGGAGATCGTGCCGCTGGAGGAACGCGCCAAGGTGATGCCGCTCCTGCTGCATGGCGACGCCGCCTTCGCCGGCCAGGGCGTGGTCGCCGAGTGCCTCGGCCTCTCCGGCCTCAAGGGCCATCGCGTCGCCGGCACGCTGCACGTCATCATCAACAACCAGATCGGCTTCACCACCAATCCGCGCTTCTCGCGCTCCTCGCCCTATCCGTCCGACGTCGCCAAGATGATCGAGGCGCCGATCTTCCACGTCAACGGCGACGATCCCGAGGCGGTGGTCTACGCCGCCAAGATCGCCACCGAGTTCCGGATGAAGTTCCACAAGCCGGTGGTGGTCGACATGTTCTGCTACCGCCGCTTCGGCCACAACGAGGGCGACGAGCCGGCCTTCACCCAGCCGCTCATGTACCGCAAGATCCGCACCCAGAAGACGACGGTGCAGATCTACGCCGACAAGCTGATCGGCGAAGGCCTGCTCGGCCAGGCCGATTTCGAGCGGATGCGGGCCGACTGGCGCGCCAGGCTGGAGACCGAGTTCGAGGCCGGCCAGGCCTACCGGCCCAACAAGGCCGACTGGCTGGACGGCGTGTGGTCCGGCCTGCGCAAGGCCGACAACCAGGACGAGCAGCGCCGCGGCAAGACCGCCGTGCCGCTGAAGACGCTGAAGGAGATCGGCCGCAAGCTCACCGACACGCCGAAGGATTTCGAGGTGCATCGCACCATCGGCCGCTTCCTCGAGGCGCGCCGCAAGATGATCGATTCCGGCGAGGGGCTCGACTGGTCGACCGCCGAGGCGCTCGCCTTCGGCGCCATCCTGCTCGACGGCAACCCGGTGCGCCTGTCCGGCCAGGATTCGGAGCGCGGCACCTTCTCGCAGCGCCATTCGGTGCTTTACGACCAGCGCGACGAGACCCGCTACATCCCGCTGAACAACCTCTCGCCGGCGCAGGCCGGCTACGAGGTCATCAACTCGATGCTGTCGGAAGAGGCCGTGCTCGGCTTCGAATACGGCTACAGCCTGGCCGAGCCGCGGGCGCTGACGCTGTGGGAGGCGCAGTTCGGCGACTTCGCCAACGGCGCCCAGGTGGTGTTCGACCAGTTCATCTCGTCGGGCGAGCGCAAATGGCTCAGGATGTCCGGCCTGGTCTGCCTCTTGCCGCACGGCTACGAGGGCCAGGGGCCGGAGCATTCCTCGGCCCGCCTGGAACGTTTCCTGCAGCTCTGCGCCGAGGACAACATGCAGGTCGCCAACGTCACCACGCCGGCGAACTATTTCCACATCCTGCGCCGCCAGCTCAAGCGCGACTTCCGCAAGCCGCTGGTGCTGATGACGCCGAAGTCGCTGCTGCGCCACAAGCGCGCCGTGTCCAGCCTGTCGGAGATGTCGGGCGAGAGCACGTTCCACCGCCTGCTGTGGGACGACGCGCAGGCGATCGGCGGCGCCGAAGGCGTCAAGCTGGTCAAGGATTCGAAGATCCGCCGCGTCGTCATGTGCTCCGGCAAGGTCTATTACGATCTTTACGAGGAGCGCGAGAAGCGCGGTGTCAACGATGTCTACCTGCTGCGCCTCGAGCAGCTCTACCCGTTCCCGGCCAAGGCGCTGATCAACGAGCTGTCGCGCTTCCGCGGCGCCGAGATGGTTTGGTGCCAGGAGGAGCCCAAGAACATGGGCGCATGGTCCTTCATCGACCCCTATCTGGAATGGGTGCTCGCCCATATCGACGCCAAGCACCAGCGTGTGCGCTACACGGGCCGGCCCGCCGCCGCCTCGCCGGCGACCGGCATGATGTCGAAGCATCTGGAGCAGCTCCAGGCATTCCTCGACGACGCCCTCGGCGAATAATTTCTGACACCAAAGGTCCCAGAAGGGCAGGAAGCAAGATGGCCAGCGAAATCCGCGTCCCCACCCTCGGCGAATCCGTCACCGAGGCCACCATCGGCAAGTGGTTCAAGAAGGTCGGCGACGCAATCGCCGTCGACGAGCCGCTGCTGGAGCTGGAGACCGACAAGGTGACCGTCGAGGTGCCGGCGCCCGCCGCCGGCACGCTGTCGGAGATCGCCGTCAAGGAAGGCGAGACCGTCGGCGTCGGCGCCCTGCTCGGCTCGATCGGCGACGGCGCCGCAGCACCCGCCAAGGCCGAAGGAGCGAAGCCCGCGGAAGCGCCGAAGTCCGCCGAGGCCAAGCCGGAAGCGGTGGCCCAGGCCGCCGGCGCGTCCGGCGCCTCCACCACGAAGGACGCGGCCGCAAAGACCGCCGACACCGCCGGCGACGCCGGCCCGGTGACCGAGCGCAAGATGCCTCCCGCCCCGTCCGCCGCAAAACTGCTGGCGGAAGCCAACATCGCCGTCGATCAGGTGCAGGGCTCCGGCAAGCGCGGCCAGGTGCTGAAGGGCGACGTGCTGGAGGCGATCGCCCGGGGTGCCCCGTCGCAGCCGGTGGAGACGCCGAAGGCGCCGCCCGCGCCGGCCGCGGCCCGCGCCCCCTCGCCGGCCGAGGACGAGACGCGCGAAGAACGCGTGCGCATGACGAAACTGCGCCAGACCATCGCGCGCCGGCTGAAGGAGGCGCAGACCAGCGCCGCCATGCTCACCACCTTCAACGAGGTGGACATGAAGGCGGTGATGGACCTGCGCGCCAAATACAAGGACGTGTTCGAGAAGAAGCACGGCGTGAAGCTCGGCTTCATGGGCTTCTTCACCAAGGCCGTCACCCACGCGCTGAAGGAGATCCCGGCCGTCAACGCCGAGATCGACGGCACCGACATCATCTACAAGAATTTCGCCCATATCGGCGTCGCCGTCGGCACCGAAAAGGGTCTCGTCGTCCCTGTGGTGCGCAATGCCGACGCCATGTCGATCGCCGAGATCGAGAAGGAGATCGGCCGGCTCGGCCTCGCCGCGCGCGACGGAAAGCTGTCGGTCGCCGACATGCAGGGCGGCACCTTCACCATCTCCAATGGCGGCGTCTACGGTTCGCTGATGTCGACGCCGATCCTCAACGCCCCGCAGTCCGGCATCTTGGGCATGCACAAGATCCAGGAGCGGCCGGTGGTGGTCGGGGGCCAGATCGTCATCCGTCCGATGATGTACCTGGCGCTCAGCTACGACCACCGCATCGTCGACGGCAAGGAAGCCGTGACCTTCCTGGTGCGGGTCAAGGAGAGCCTGGAGGACCCGGAAAGGCTCGTGCTGGATTTGTAACGGACCGCCGAAATGGTTGACGGCCAGCTCGAGACCGCAATCCGCCTGATGCGCCGCTACGCGCTTTGGATCGGTCTGGGGGGCTTGGTGCTCTATGGCGCGGGGATGGCGTGGATCTACTCGGGGATCGGTACGCCTGTGGAAGCGTTTCCGCTTCTGTGGCTCGGCCATGTGGGGGTCGTGGCTGCCGGCGTGCTGGTCGTCCTGTCTTTGGTTGCCCGACGGCTACAACGGTTGCAGCGGTAGATGGTCGAGATCGTTGAACCCATAGATCTCTTCTTGTTGCTGAAAACAGGTCAGTCAGGGCCGATGGAGCTCGGCGTCATGAATCGCGACGCCGTGCGCGCGCTGGTCGAGCCGGAGGATATTCGGGCGGACAACCATTTCCGGCACGCCGATCCGGCGTCCCCTTGGTGCATCTACGGGATCAATTGCGAGTTCTTTTTCAGCCCGGATTTTCGGCTAAGGCATATCAAACTGCTTCCAGGCCGTTCTTTCTTCGGGTTCGGTGGTGAGATCGTGCGGTGGACGGGCAAGCTTGCGCTGGACGCTGGCAGGCATCCAGTGAATTTCGGGGGAGCCTCACCTCTCGAACTGCACGCTTTGCCGGATGCTCTGGCATTCCTCCACAAGGCTGAATTAAGCGGCCCCGTCGGCGCGGGACTGGATCGGACGATTACCATCGAATTGATTGACGAGCCTCGGCGGCTCACGCTTGGCTACGAGGTGGCTGTCCTTCCTGTCGAGGGCACGAAGCATGTTGCGCATGAAATAGATTATTTCCTCAGCGCCGTGTGGATGGTGGACGAGAGTCTCCCGGGCGAGTGAAAGGAAGGCAGGAATGGAAGCCGCAGCAGCCTCCACCGAAATCACCGTCCTCGCCTGGAGCGTCGTCCTGCTGATCGTGCAGGTGATCGCACAGGCGCTCGCCACCTACGATCTCGGCCCGAAATATCTCGCCGGCCCGCGCGACGAGGGCCGCGTCTCGAAGAGCGTGATCGCCGGCCGGCTCGCCCGGGCATTGCGCAACCTGCTCGAAACCTACCCGGCCTTCGTCGCTCTGGCGCTGGCGCTGGTGGTCACCGGCAAGTCCGGCGGGCTGGGTGCTGCCGGCGCCTGGATTTGGCTCGCCGCGCGCGTCGTCTATCTCCCGCTCTATGCCGCGGGCGTGCCCGTCCTGCGCACCGTCGCGTGGAACGTCTCGATCCTCGGCCTCGTGCTGATGCTCGTCCGCCTGGTCGCATGAGCAACGTCTTTCCCGCTGGACTGGCGCGCCTCGCAAGCTGTGCCTTCCGTTTCGTGCCGCGTCCGCTACAGTTGGCGGGCCTGGACCACACGATGAAAGGGGCACATGGCTTTCGAACCGGACATCCCGCCCATTCAGGTGCATCTGTGCGTGAAGCGCGGGCAGGAGGCGATCGCCTGGTACGAGAAGGCGTTCGGGGCGGTCGAGACCTTCGAGCAGATCGCCGAGGACGGCGAGCGGGTGCTGCATGCCAACCTGTCCATGTTCGGCTCGGAGGTGATGCTGCACGACGAGTTCCCGGAGTTCTCGCCGGACGTCTTTTCGCCGGAAACGCGCGGCGGCGCCGGGCTGACGATCAGCATCAACCTGCGCTCGCCGATCGACGTCGACCGCGCCGTGCGCCGGGCCGCCTCGGCCGGAGCGGAGATCACCATGCCGGTGGCCGACCAGTTCTGGGGCGCCCGCTACGGCAAGATCCGCGACCCGTTCGGCCATGTCTGGGCCTTCAACGCGCCGCTGGCGAAGGCGGGATGAGAGGCGGCCGCAAGTTGGCCAAGATGCGGTCATGGCTTGATCGGATCGGCTCTTCGTCCCACCCCCCTCTGTCCTGCCGGACATCTCCCCCGCAAGGGGGGGCGATAGATGGGTTCTGCCGCCTTGTACCCCCACCCCTAACCCCTCCCCACAAGGGGGAGGGGGACTTCGCGGCAGCCATGCCACGCAAAGCCGTCGACGATTGGCGCCTGGCGGAGACGAAAGCCGGTCCCCCTCCCCCTTGTGGGGAGGGGTTAGGGGTGGGGGTAAACTCATATGCGATTGCCCTCCCCCCTTGTGGGGGAGATGTCCGGCAGGACAGAGGGGGGCAACGTAAGGCGCGACCCTTCGCGCATCTTGCGTTCCTCCTGAGAGCGGCACTCGCCGCCCTCCTCCCCTCCCCCGCCTTCGCCGCCTGCCCGGTCGAGCTCGCCACCTATCGCGACATCGACGGCGTCGCCGAGCTCGAATTCCGCCCCACCGGCCAGAGCGCCGCCGTCACCAACAGCTTCCGCCTGATCGTCGGCGAGACGGTCATGGACGGCATGGTGATGTGGAGCGCCGAGGTGGCGCGGCCGAACGGCATCGTCGGCCGCGACTGCCCGGTGGGCGACGCCACCGGCGAGGAGCTTGAAGCCTGCACGCTGTGGCAGGGCGTCATCTATACCGTCGACAAGCAGGGGGCGGTCGGGCTGCTGCCGGCCGAAGGCACGCCGGCGCCGCCGACGCTGATCCTGTCCGACCTCGCCCATGCGCTGCGCCTGTCGCCCGCCTTTGGCGAAAACGGCTTCGACAGGCTCCCCCAGGATGTCTTCACCATGAGCGGCTGCCAGGAATGAGCAAGGCGGGCAAGGTACTGCTGGTCACCGGCGGCGGCCGCGGCATCGGCGCCGCCACCTGCCTGCTCGCGGCAAAGCGGGGCTACCGCGTCGCCGTCAACTACGTCTCCGACACCGCCTCCGCCGACGCCGTCGTCGACACGATCCGCCGAGGCGGCGGCGACGCGATTGCCGTCAAGGGCGACATCGGAAGCGAGGCCGACGTGCTCTCCATGTTCGAGACGGTCGACCGGGAGCTCGGCCGCATCGACGCGCTGGTCAACAATGCCGGCGTCGTCGACCGCAAGGCGCGCGTCGACGCCGTCAGCCTCGCACGGCTGGAGCGCATGATGCGCATCAACGTCATAGGCCCGATCCTGTGCGCCCGCGAGGCGGTCAGGCGCATGTCGACAAGGCACGGCGGCAAGGGCGGCGCCATCGTCAACGTGTCGTCCATCGCCGCCGTCATCGGCGGAGCGGGCGAATATGTCGACTATGCCGCCACCAAGGGCGCGATCGATTCCTTCACCCTCGGCCTGGCGCGCGAGGTGGCGGAGGAAGGCATCCGCGTCAACGCGGTCAGGCCCGGCATCGTCGGCACGGACATTCATGCCTCCGGCGGACAGCCCGACCGGGTCGCCGCCATGCGCGGGCTGGTGCCGGTGAAGCGCGAGGGCAATCCCGAGGAAATCGCCGACGCGATCCTCTGGCTTTTGTCGGACGGCGCGTCCTATACGACGGGCGCGATTCTCAACGTGAGCGGCGGGCGCTGACCGCCCAGACGGAAGGACAGGTTCATGGCTTATGACGTCGTTGTCATCGGAAGCGGCCCGGGGGGCTATGTCTGCGCCATCAAGGCGGCGCAGCTCGGCCTCAAGGTGGCGGTGGTGGAGAAGCGCGCCACCTATGGCGGCACCTGCCTCAACATCGGCTGCATCCCCTCCAAGGCGCTGCTGCACGCGTCGGAGATGTTCGCCGAGGCCGGCCACGGCCTGGAGGCGCTCGGCGTCGAAGTCGGCAAGCCCAGGCTCAACCTCAAGAAGATGATGGAGCACAAGGACGCCACCGTCGCCTCCAACGTCAACGGCGTCGCCTTCCTGTTCAAGAAGAACAAGATCGACGGCATCCAGGGCACCGGCCGCATCGTCTCGGCCGGAAAAGTCTCGGTCGCGCTGGAAGGCGGCGGCACGCAGGAGTTGGAGACAAAGGCGATCGTGATCGCCACCGGCTCCGACGTCGCCGGCATCCCCGGCGTCGAGGTCGACATCGACGAGAAGGTGATCGTCTCCTCCACCGGCGCGCTGTCGCTGGAGAAGCCGCCGGCGCACCTCATCGTCGTCGGCGGCGGCGTCATCGGCCTTGAGCTCGGCTCCGTCTGGGGCCGCCTCGGCTCGAAAGTCACCGTCGTCGAATATCTGGACACGGTGCTCGGCGGCATGGACGGCGAGGTGGCGAAACAGTTCGGCCGTATGCTGGCCAAGCAGGGTTTCGACATCCGCCTGGGCTCCAAGGTCACGGGCGTGGAGAAGATCAAGAAGGGCGCGAAAGTGACCTTCGAGCCGGTCAAGGGCGGCGACGCAGAGACCATCGAGGCCGACGTGGTGCTGGTCGCCACCGGCCGCCGTCCCTATACCGACGGCCTCGGCCTCGCCGAGGCCGGCGTGGAGCTGGACGAGCGCGGCCGCGTCAAGACCGACCAGCACCTGCGGACCAACGTGCCCGGCATCTATGCCATCGGCGACGCCATCGCCGGGCCGATGCTCGCCCACAAGGCCGAGGACGAGGGCGTCGCGGTTGCCGAGACCATCGCCGGCCAGAAGGGCCATGTGAACTACGACGTCATTCCGAGCGTGGTCTATACCAGCCCCGAGGTCGCCTCGGTCGGCAGGACCGAGGAGGAGCTAAAGAAGGCCGGCATCGACTACAAGGTCGGAAAGTTCCCGTTCACCGCCAACGGCCGCGCCCGCGCCATGCTGCACACCGACGGCTTCGTGAAGATCCTGGCCGACAAGGCGACGGACCGGGTGCTCGGTGGACACATCGTCGGCTTCGGCGCCGGCGAGATGATCCACGAGATCGCCGTGCTGATGGAGTTCGGCGGCTCCTCCGAGGATCTGGCCCGCACCTGCCATGCGCATCCGACCATGTCGGAAGCGGTAAAGGAGGCCGCGCTGGCGACTTTCTTCAAGCCGATCCACATGTGACCGGCGCCAGCCTCTGTCCGGAAGGATATTCAGACGCACTTGAGCGGCCCGCCGAAGCGGGCCGCTTGTCGTTCAGCCTTGAGCGTCGCCCTTACTGCGCCGGAGCCGGGGCAGGTTCGGCCGGTGCCGGGGCGGCGGGAGCCGTCGCATCCGGTGCCGGAGCCGTGCTGTCGGCGGGCGGCGTGGCCGGAGCGGTCTCGCTCGGAGCCGGCGTCGCGGGCGCGGCCGGGGCCGTCGCATCGGGAGCCGGGGTCGCGGGAGCCGCAGCGTCCGGAGCCGGAGCCGCGGCGTCAGGAGCCGGGGCGGGCGCCGTTGCGTCGGGCGCCGGCGTTGCCGGTTCGGTCGTCGTCGTTGCCGGCTGATCGGCCGTTCCCGGCGTGTTCTCCGCGCCAGGCGCGAAGATGAAATAGGCGATCACCGCCAGAACCAGCACGACGACCGCGATCAGGACGCCGCTGCCGCGCGAGCGCTCGGCGACGACGGTGCGGTTGTCGACATGCGGATCGTGCCCGTTCGTCGGGGTCAGACGCTCACCCATCGGGTCGGCCCCGAGCGGGGGAACCGGGTTGATGGGGTCATCGCGCCGGGGATCCGGCACGCGCTGAGGGTTGGCCATGGCTGGTCCTCCATCGGTTGCGATGACGACACAACGCACGACCGGCGATTCGGTTTCACGTGGAGTTGAACGTTTCTCCCGCAACGAAAAAAGGGAACGCCGCGCTGGGCGCGGCGTTCCCTGGATCGTCCGGATTTTCAAGCCGCCGGCAGGTCCTGCGCGACGGCGAATGTTGCGGCTATTCGACGGTCTTTTCGACCTGCGGCTTTTCAGCGGCCGCCTCTTGGGTGACGACCGGCTTGGACTGCGGAACGGCGACGCTCGCCACCGTCGTCTTGTCGAGCTCGGTTGCCTTCACGGATTTCTGGTATTCGCATGCCTGGGCTCCGGAAACGGCGAGGCCGAGGCCGGCGGCAATCAGGAGAAGCTTGGTCATCCATGCTGTCCTTCTGGTTGGCGACCCGGACAGGCTAACAAAGCCGGCCGTATCAGCCAAATCACGCTTTGCGTGAACGTCAGCCCCGGTCGGCGCGCGACACCGTGTAGCCGGCCTTGCGCAGCAGCGCCACCAGCCCCTCCGGCCCGGGCAGATGCAGGGCGCCGACCGCGATGAAGGCATTGCCGGCGTCGAGGATCGGCACGGCATGCTCGGCCATGGTCCGGTTGCGCGCCGTGATCATGGTCTCCTCGAAGGCCGCATAACCCGATGCCTCGCCCCCGCCGCCATCCGGCAGGACGGCGTTGAACAGCGGCCAGAACATGCCCGTGTCGCCGCGCGTATAGAGCACGATCATCGTCTCGATGACGTCGTCGACGCGGTCGCCGAGCTTCAGCGTGTCGACCAGCCCCTGGATGTGGAACTGCATCGGCAGCGACGCCATCGCCTCAAGCTGGTCGACGGCCGTCTCCAGCCCCTCCAGCGTCTTGCCCGCGGCCGCCGCCTCATGGCCGAGCTTGATGTCGAGCACCGGCGCCCCGCCGGCCTTGCGCTGCAGCTCGCAGGCCGGCAGCGCGATCATCGCCGAGATGATCCACGGCTTCATCTTGGCGACGCTGTAGGGCGGGATACCGCGCGCCTCCAGCGCCTTGTTGACGCCGTCCACCTCGCCCGGCGGGATCAGCGAGGCGAGCGTGGTGTCGTCGGTGAACATCATCAGCTCCGGCCGCTCCACCATGATCGCCGCCATCTTCGACTGGTCGAGCACGTCCGTCGTCTCGATGACGACCGTGCCCGACGCGTCATAGGCCGTCTGCGCGGCCGGCGGCAGCGCCGTCACGCGCGGATCGGTGACGTGCATGGTGCCGAAGAGATAGGAGGCAGGACCGCCGTCCTTCTCGATCTTCCAGAGCAGGCCCTCGCCGTTCTCGGTCCTGCCCGCCTCGGCCTCGATGCGCGCCAGCGCCGCCGGATCGCTGGTCTTCAGCTCCGCCAGCATGTCCTTGCCGGAGCATGTGACCTCTTCGGCCCGCGCGCGCTCCGTCGCCAGCGCGACCATCAGCGCGAAGGACAGGAAGAACAGCAGGTTGGCCGCGACCAGCAGTTTCACCAGCGGCAGGGCGCCGCGGTCGGCAAGGGCAATCACACGTTTCATGGCCGGAAAGCTACCGGGCAAAAGCGGCAAAACCGTTAAGTCCGATGCGAAACTTGCAGCGTTCGATGTGTTCAGGCGCGCGGATGCGCCGCCTGGTAGATTTCCAGCAGCCGCGCCGTGTCGACGCCGGTATAGACCTGCGTGGTCGACAGGCTGGCATGGCCGAGCAGTTCCTGGATGACACGCAGGTCGCCGCCGCGCCCGAGCAGGTGCGTGGCGAAGGAATGGCGCAGCGCGTGCGGCGTCGCCGTATCCGGCAGGTTGAGCGCGCCGCGCATCTTGCGCATCGCCCGCTGCACGATCGCCGGATTGAGCGGCCCGCCGCGGGCGCCGCGGAACAGCGGTCCCTGCGCATCGAGATGGTAGGGGCAGAGCCGCCGGTATTCCGCGACCGCCTGCACGGCCACCGGCAGCACCGGCACCAGGCGGGTCTTGCCGCCCTTGCCGGTGACCCTGAGAACGCTGTCGCCAGGCGGGGCCAGCGCGCCCGCCGGCAGGCCGAGCGCCTCCGATATGCGCAGCCCCGAGCCGTAGAGCAAAGTGAGCACGGCGGCGTCGCGCGCCGCCACCCACGGCTCTTCCGCCAGTTGCTCGTCCTCCGAGACGACGCGCCGCGCATCCGCCGCCGTCAGCGGTTTCGGCAGCGACTTCGGCTGCCTCGGCGCCCGCAGCGCCGCCGCGCCCGCGGCATTGACCAGCCCCCTGCGCTCGAGGAAGCGCAGCAGCGAACGCACCCCCGCCAGCCCGCGTCCCAGAGTACGCGCGCCGGCGCCGTCCTTGCGCCGCGCGGCGAGGAAGGCGCGCAGGTCCGCCGGCCGCAGATCGGCGATGTCGGCAATGCCCGGCGCGCCGCCGCGATGGCCGGTCAGGAACTGCAGGAACTGCCTGGTGTCGCGCTCATAAGCCTCGACCGTCAGCGCCGACAGCCGCCGCTCCCTGGCCAGCATCTTCAGCCAGCTTTCGCGCGCCGCCTGCAGGTCTGGCTTTGCGGCGATGAGGAATTCCTGCATGGGCCTCGCTCCGGCTTGTCTCCCGATGCTTGCCGTGTCCCGGTTAGCAAGACGTGAATGCCGCGCGATCGAAAAGCCCGGACTGGGCAGGTGTGCCGGCTCGTTCGATGTCGTCCTTCGGTCAAGACGCAACTTCGCCACCGTTACGGCATGGATCCTAGGGTCTCCGCCTTCGCTGCGCTGCGGCTCCGTCCTAGGATGACGAAGCAGGGGGCGTGCCTGAGCCAATCGCCAACGTCAGCGATTAGCGACAACCCCATCGCCTTCGTCATCCTAGGGCGGAGCAGGCCGAAGGCCGTCGCGGAGACCCTAGGATCCATGCCGTAGAGGTTGTGAGGCGCTCCGGCGATGGAGAACGGCAGGAAGACCCGCTCGACGGCAGCATCGCCTCACGGAGGGCGGCGTTGTCAGCGTCTGTCAGGATCGTTTCCCTTATTTTATCCCCGCCCTCCCGACCCGAGCGATCATGTCGCCACCTTGTGGAAAGGAGGTGACGTTGGACTGGGATGCGGCAATCGAGAAGAATCGCGAAGCGCTGAAGCGCATCCTCGCCATGCTCGTCGCCATGGCCGGCCTGGAACTCGAGGAACTCAGGGGACAGTTTACTTTCTTTCGGCAGAAGGGCACAGCCGCTTCAAGGTTGTCGCGGGCCGAAAAAAGTAAACTGTCCCCGGCACTTACGCCGGCACTTGACCCCTCGCTCACCCTTCCCCGCCGTCTCCACCGCGCCATACTCCGGCTCCTGCGCCCGGCCGAAGCGGCGGTGCGGCGCCTCATCGTCGTGGCGGCACGTGGGCTGGTGGTCGCATTGCCGCCGCCCCGGCAGAAACCGAAGCCGAAATTCCGGCCCGGGGCCGGCCCCGTCCGCATGCCGGCGCGGCCGAAAATCCGCGCCCGTCGCGCGACCCTGCCGCTGCTCGATCCGCTAAAACCCTGGAACCGCCGCCCGCGGCGGGCGCCCAGGGGCGTGCCGCGCATCTCCTGTCCCGGCTACAGCGAGCCGTTCCGCATCCCCGCCTGGTCGCCCAACGATCCCATCGATGCGACGCGGCTGGACGCGCGGCTGTGGGCGCTGGCTGCGGCGCTTGACGATCTTCCTGGCCAGGCAAGGCGCTTCGCCCGCTGGCGGGCACGCCGCGACGCAGCGATCGCGCGCGAGCGAGAATCCGGCGGTCTGCGCCGGTTTGGCCGCTTCTCGCCGCTGAAGCCCGGCCGGCCGCCCGGCTGGCGGCGAAAAAAGCCCGTTCACGAGGTGCACGAGGTCCTCGACGTCGTGCACGGGCTTGCCCAGTGGGCGCTGGAGCCGCCCGACACGTCGTGATTGCGCCCCCGCCGGACTCAACAAGCGAAAAAATCAGCAACCCCTCGGATTTTTCCGCAGCGGGGCGACGATGGCTGTCGCAACGCTTATCGTTGCGAATCTGTTGGCGAAGCCGGCCAAACCTGCTTAGAGCATCGGCTTCGAAACCCGGGACGACAAACGTGAAAAACCCCGTCCAGATGGCCGTCATCGGCGCCCCGCACGGCATACGCGGCGAGGTGCGGGTGAAAACCTTCACCGGCGATCCGCTGGCGCTCGGCGACTATGGGCCGCTGCAGGCCGCCGACGGCCACCGCTTCGAGGTGCTCGACATCCGCCCGGCGGGAACCGTGGTCGTGGTGCGCTTCAAGAGCGTCGGCGACCGCAACGCCGCCGAGGCGCTGAACGGCACGGAGCTCTTCGTCGACCGCTCGGCGCTTCCCGACGACACCGAGGAAGGCGAGTTCTACCACGCCGACCTGGTCGGGCTCGCCGTGCGCGACGAGACCGGCGAGCCGGTCGGCAAGGTGGTCGCCGTGCAGAATTTCGGCGGCGGCGACATTCTGGAGATCGTCCATGGCGGGACGAAGGGCGTGCTGATCCCGTTCACCGAGGCGGCCGTGCCGGAGGTCGACGTCGCCGCCGGCTTCGTCCGCATCGACAGCATCGCCGCCGGGCTGGTGGAGGAGGAGGACGACGCGCGGCCGCCGGCCGATGAGAAGCGGGACCATGGCAAGCGCGGCTTCGATGCGAGCCGGCGTCCGCGCGGGCCGAAGGACGCCGGAGGCAACCGGTGAGCTTTTCCGCCACCGTGCTGACGCTCTATCCGGAGATGTTTCCGGGCCCCCTCGGCCTGTCGCTCGCCGGCCGCGGCCTGGGCGAAGGCGCGTGGTCGCTGGAGACGGTGCAGATCCGCGACTTCGCGCTCGACAGGCATCGCAGCGTCGACGACACGCCGGCCGGCGGCGGCGCCGGCATGGTGATGCGCGCCGACGTCCTGGCGCGCGCCGTCGACCATGCCTCGCCGCAAGGCGATCCGCGCCCGCGCCTGCTGATGAGCCCGCGCGGAAAGCCGCTGACCCAGGCGCGCGTGCGCGCGCTGGCCGCCGGCCCCGGCGCCGTCATCCTGTGCGGCCGCTTCGAGGGCGTCGACCAGCGCCTCATCGACCTGCGCGGACTGGAGGAGGTGTCGGTCGGCGACTTCATCCTGTCGGGCGGCGAGCCGGCGGCGATCGTCCTGCTCGACGCCGTCGTGCGCCTGCTGCCCGGCGTCATGGGCAATGCGCAGTCCGGCGACGAGGAGAGTTTCGAGAACGGCCTGCTGGAGCACCCGCATTATACGCGCCCGCAGGAATTCGAGGGCAGGCCCATCCCTGAAGTGCTCACCTCGGGCAATCACGCGAAGATCGCTGCCTGGCGGCGGGCGCAGGCGGAAAAGCTTACGAAGGAGCGGCGGCCCGATCTGATGGCGAAGCCCCCTCATCCCGTCCAGAAATAATACCCAGCGAGAAACAGGCCGACGGCGATGACCAGGCCGCGCATCACCGTCTGCGGCACACGCTTGGCCGTCCACACGCCGGCATAGCCGCCGAGCGCTACCGCCGGCACCATCACCAGCGCCTGCGGCCACGCCACCACGCCGCCGGAGACGAACACGACGATGGCGACCGCCGCGATCACGATCGACAGCATGTTCTTCAGCGCGTTCAGCCGGTGGTAATCGCCGGACTGGGTGAGGCCCAGCGTGGCGAGCATCATCACGCCCATGCCGGCGCCGAAGAAGCCGCCATAGACGGCAGTCAGGAACTGCACCAGCGAGCCGAGCGCCGAGCCGACCGCCGCCTCCTGACCCGGCTTCGGCTTGGGCTTCAGCCACGGACCGGCGGCGAACAGCGCGGTGGCGGCGATCAGCAGCCACGGCACCATGGCGCGGAACGACGGGTTGGAGAGCGACAGCAGGATCAGCGACCCGGCCAGCGCCCCCGCCGCCGAGATGGCGCAAAGCAGCAGCGCGCCGCGCCAGAACCGCTTGATGTCGCTCCAATAGGCCAGCGTCGAGGTGATGTAGCCGGGGAACTGGGTGATCGACGAGGTCGCGTTGGCCGCGATCGGCGGCAGCCCGGCGAGCGACAGCGCGCCGAAGGTGAGGAAGGTGCCGCCGCCGGCGATGGCGTTGACCACGCCCGACAGGAAGCCGGCGGTGGCGAGAAGCAGGATGTCGGCTGGGTCCATGTCCGGCGGCGGTCCTTGAAGCGGCGATCCGAAAGGCTGTAAAGGCGGGGATGGCCGTTCGCAAGCAATGGGGCGGGAACGAGCGACCCGAGAGCCGGGCCGAATTTCGCATACCGGGCGTGACAAGCCGGCGATTTTGGTGTATCGCCGCGCACGCAACCGGAAGGATGACCGACCGGGCCGTCATAAGGACGGTGAATTCGCCCCTGCTTCTCCTTTCGAGGATCGGCATAGCCGCGCGGCAAGATGTGCTGCAAGGCGAGCGTCGGGCGCTCTGGCTGTCGAGAAGCAAGAAGAGGTTTATTCCGATGGATATCATCCGTCAGCTCGAGGCCGAGCAGGCCGCCAGGATCGAAGCCAAGCGCACTCTGCCCGAATTCCAGCCGGGAGACACGGTGCGCGTCCAAGTGCGCGTCACCGAAGGCACCCGCACCCGCCTGCAGGCCTATGAGGGCGTCGTCATCGCCCGCTCCGGCTCCGGCTTCCAGGAGAATTTCACGGTCCGCAAGATCTCCTACGGCGAGGGCGTCGAGCGCGTCTTCCCGGTCTACTCGCCGATGGTCGAAGGCGTCGAGATCGTGCGCCGCGGCAAGGTGCGCCGCGCAAAGCTCTATTACCTGCGCGATCGCCGCGGCAAGTCGGCCCGCATCTCGGAGAACACCGGCGTGCGCGCCCGCAAGCTGAACGACGCCGAGCGCGAGGCGCTCAACGCCGAGAAGGCCAAGCTGGAGGCCGAGAAGGTCGCCGCCGCCCAGGCGCTGGCCGCCGAGAAGGCAGCGGCCGAGAAGGCAGCCGCCGAGGCCGCGGCCGAGAAGACCGCAGCCGAATAAGCTCGGCGCAGCAGCAATATCAAAGAAGAAAAAGGCGGCCGGCGAGCCGCCTTTTTTGTTGCGCGGCTGCGCAGCCTCCTCCCGAAGTGATTTGACCTCGTGCCGCGGGACCCTACCCTGTGGGGCGGTCCGTTCGCGAGGTGTCCCATGAAACCCTTCCGATCCCAACGAGCCGGTACGCGCGGTCTGCTGCTGGCATCCATGCTCGCCGTGGCGACGGCCGTTCCGGCGCTCGCCCATCACGGCTGGTCGTGGACGCAGGATGGCTTCTTCCGGCTCGAAGGCGTGATCCGCGCCGTCTATGTCGGCAATCCGCATGCAACCCTTGACGTCGACGCCGAGGGCGAGCTGTGGCGGGTCGAGCTGGCGACGCCGTCCGCGACGATCCGCGCCGGCTTCACCGAGGATGCGGCGAAGATCGGCGACGAGGTGGTGGCGATCGGCAACCGCTCGCGCGACGCGGCGGAGAAGCGGATGAAGGCGGTGCGCATCACCGTTGGCGGCAAGACCTATGACGTCTATCCAGGCCGCGTACCGCCGGCCTGAGCCGCCGTGGAAGCCCTGTCCGCAATCGAGCAGCTCGGCGCGATCCGGCTGCTGAAATCGTCCTTCTATGCCTACCCGCTGGTAAACGCGCTGCACATCGCCGCCATCGGCGCGCTGTTCACATCCGTCTGGCTGATGGACCTGCGCGTGCTCGGCGCGTTCCGCACCGTTCCCGAACACCCTTTCCTTACGCTGATGCGGCGGGTCGCTATCACCGCCTTCGCCGGCGCAGCCCTCACGGGAGCGGCCCTGTTCTCCATACGGGCGACGGAATATGCGGGGATGCCGGTGTTCTGGGCCAAGATGGGGCTCATCCTGCTCGCCGGCCTGAACCTGCTCTTGTTCGCGATGCTGGCCCGCAAGCGGCCGCCGCAAGCACCAGCCGGCAGCGGCGAACGCCTCGCAGCAAGCCTCTCCGCCCTGCTGTGGACAGGCGTCCTGCTGTGCGGCCGCTTCATCGGCTTTGCCTGAAGGGCTGGCAGGCACGGAACTTGAACGGCCGGCAGATCATCGCGGAAAGAGCGGGCCCGTCAAAGCTCCAGGAACGTCTCGAACCCGCCATAGATCATGCGCTTGGCGTCGAAGGGCATGGTGTCCCAGTCCGGCTTCAGGCGCGGATCGGCCATGACCTTGGCATTGATGGCATCGCGCTGCTCGCGGGACTGGTAGAGTATCCAGGCGAACACGACGACCTCGTCGTCCTTGGCCTGCACCGAGCGCGGGAACGACGTCACCTCGCCATAAGGAACGTCGTCGCCGATGCACTCGACATAGGCGAGCGCTCCATGGTCCTTCCAGATCTCGCCGGCCTGGGCCGCCATCTTGCGGTAGGCGTCGAGATTGGCTTTCGGCACTGCGAGCACGAATCCGTCGACATAGGACATTCCGGGTCTCCTCCTTCTCGTCCGCACATAGGACGTGTAAGGAAACCCGGCGCCGACATCGCGGTTCCGCTTTTTCTGCGCGGCGGAGCGGCTAAGCCGACAGCGCCCGGAATCGTTCGACGACGGCGTCGCCGATGGCCGTGGTGCCGACCTCGGTCTTACCCTCGGAGAGAATGTCCCTGGTGCGCAGGCCTTCGTCGAGCACCGCCGAGATCGCCGTCTCCAGCCGGTCGGCTTCCGCCACCATGCCGAACGAGTAGCGCAGGCACATGGCGAAGGAGGCGATCATGGCGATCGGGTTGGCGATGCCCTTGCCGGCGATGTCCGGCGCCGAGCCGTGCACCGGCTCGTAGAGCGCCTTGCGGCTGCCGGTTTTGGCGTCGGGAGCGCCGAGCGAGGCCGACGGCAGCATGCCGAGCGAGCCGGTCAGCATCGCCGCCACGTCCGACAGCATGTCGCCGAACAGATTGTCGGTGACGATGACGTCGAACTGTTTTGGCCAGCGCACGAGCTGCATGCCGCCGGCATCGGCCAGCATGTGGTCGAGCTTGACGTCGGCATACTTCGCCTTGTGCGTCTGCGTCACCACCTCGTTCCACAAGACGCCGGACTTCATCACGTTGCGTTTTTCCATCGAGGTCACGTGGTTCTTGCGCGTGCGCGCCAGCTCGAAGGCGACGCCGGAAATGCGTTCGATCTCGAACGTGTCGTAGACCTGCGTGTCGATGCCGCGCTTCTGGCCGTTGCCGAGGTCGATGATCTCCTTCGGCTCGCCGAAATAGACGCCGCCGGTGAGTTCGCGCACGATCAGGATGTCGAGACCCTCGACCACCTCCGGCTTGAGTGACGAGGAGGCGGCGAGCGCCGGGTAGCAGATCGCCGGCCTTAGATTGGCGAACAGGGCAAGGTCCTTGCGCAGGCGCAGCAGGCCGGCCTCGGGGCGGACCTCATAGGGAACGGGATCCCACTTCGGCCCGCCGACCGCGCCGAACAGCACCGCGTCGGCGGCCAGCGCCTTGGCCATGTCCGCTTCGGAGATCGCCTGGCCGTGCGCGTCATAGGCCGAGCCGCCGACCAGGCCGCGCTCCGTCTCGAAGCCCGCGCCGAGATCGGCGTTCATCACCGCGATCAGCTTCTCCACCTCGGCCATCGCCTCGGGACCGATGCCGTCGCCGGGAAGCAGCAGGAGTTTTTTCGAAGCCATGTCGCGATGTCCTTGGACCGTTGGGGAAAGCCGCGGTCTTGCTAGCGGCGAAGGCAGCACCGCGCAAGGCTTATTGCCGGGCAAACCTGCTGCTCGATTGCAAGCTTGCCGGCCGATGTGTATCTACTTCGAGAGACATACACACGAGGCGAGATCCATGCGAACCAACATCGAACTTGATGACGCGCTGATCGCCGAAGCGATGAGGATCACCGGGCTTACCACGAAACGCGCAACGGTGGAGGAGGCGCTGAAGCGACTGGTGCGTCAGGATCGACACCGCGAAGCGCTCGAGACGATGAGGGGGATCGGCTGGGAAGGCGACCTTGATGCCATGCGCACGGACTGGACGGACGACGACAGTCGATGATCGCCGTCGACAGTTCTGTCTGGATCGACAATCTTCGCAATCTCGATACGCAGCAGGTGAAGAAGCTGGCGGCAATCGCCAACCCCTACGAAATTCTGGTTGGAGACATCGTTCTTCTGGATGTTCTGCGAGGGCTTCGCGACGAACAGCAAGCTTCGCTCGTCGAAAATGAAATGCGCCAATACCGGATCGTTCCGATGCTCGACGGTCTATTGGCGGTCAAGGCGGCAGCGAACTACCGCTATCTGCGGGCAATGGGAGTAACGATCAGGAAAAGTGCCGATCTCATCATCGGCACGTTCTGCATCGAGCGCGGCCACGTTCTGCTGCACGCCGACCGAGATTTCGACGCGATGCAGAAGCACCTCGGGTTGCGCATCTATTGATGTCTATGCCCTGACCTTCGGACGATCTACCGGGTGCATCCCCCGAAGCGAGCCTCGAAGGACGCTCGCCGGTTACGCCGCGTCACCCATTCCGTCTCAGCGCCGTCACCTCGATCTCGATCTTCATCTCCGGCTTGTTCAGCCCGCAGACGATCATCGTCGCGGCGGGCCGGACGTCGCCGAAGGTCTCGCCCAGGATCGGAAAGACGCGGTCCACATAGGCGGCGTCCGTGAGGTAGTAATGCGCGCGCACCACGTCGGCGAAGGAGAAGCCGCCCTCCTCCAAAGCCCTGCCGATGGTGGCGAGACAGTTGCGCGCCTGCTCCTCCACGCTCTCCGGCATCGTCATGGTCGCGTAGTCGTAGCCGGTGGTGCCGGCAACGAAGCACCAGTCACCCTGAACGACGGCGCGCGAATAGCCCGCAGTTTTTTCGAACGGCGATCCGGTGGAGATGAGCTTGCGCATGTTCCCTCGCCGCCTGCATGGCGCCGCATATGCCGACCCGGCCAGGCGCCAGTCGTCAGGCCCAGGGCCGGGCGGCCGCCGCGCTCTTCTCGTAGGCGGCGATCGCCGGCGCCTTCTCCAGCGTCAGGCCGATGTCGTCGAGGCCGTTGAGCAGGCAGTGGCGCTTGAAATCGTCGAGGTCGAATTTCACCACGCCGCCGTCCGGCCCGCGGATTTCCTTGGCTTCGAGATCGACGGTGACAGTGGCATTGGCACCGCGCGAGGCGTCGTCCATGAGCTTGTCCAGGTCCTCGGGGCTCACCGTCACCGGCAGGATGCCGTTCTTGAAGCAGTTGTTGTAGAAAATGTCGGCGAACGAGGTGGAGATCACGCAGCGTATGCCGAAGTCGAGCAGCGCCCAGGGCGCATGCTCGCGGCTCGAGCCGCAGCCGAAATTGTCGCCGGCCACGAGAATCTGCGCGGTCCGGTACGCCGGCTTGTTGAGCACGAAATCCGGGTTCTCCGTGCCGTCCTCCGCATAGCGCATCTCGGCGAAAAGCCCGGTGCCGAGACCGGTCCGCTTGATGGTCTTCAGATAGTCCTTGGGGATGATCATATCGGTGTCGACATTGATGATCGGCAAGGGCGCGGCGACGCCGGTGAGTTTCGTGAACTTGTCCATGATAGTCTTGCCCGTGACACGGAGAGGAACTTCGCTGCCTCGCTTTACAGGAAGCGGCGGCGGATTTCAAAGCCTCGCGGCGCTTCGGTTCAGAAGAAGTGCCGGTCGAAAATCGTGTCGGCGATGGAGACTTGTTGCCGCATCCACCTGTCGAGAGCTATCCGTCTGCCATGAACCAGCTCGACAGCCTCGTCATCAGAGCAGCGCAGCCTGCGGATGCGGAGCTTTTGCCCGAAATCGAACGGTCGGCGGGGCAGGCCTTTCTCGACGTGCCCGGTCTCGCCTGGATCGCTGAAGACGAGGTTCAGCCGCCCGCCCGCCATCTGGAACTGGTTGCCGGCGGTCATTCCTGGGTCGCAACTGATGGGAAGGCGCTTGTCGGCTTCCTGAGCGCCGAACGGCTCGACGACACGCTGCACATCTGGGAACTGGCCGTGGCGCATGGGTTTCAGGGCCGGGGCATCGGCCGCGCCCTGCTTGCGCACGCCATCGACGTCGCGCGGCGCCGGAAGCTGGCGGCCGTCACGCTGACCACCTTCCGCGACGTCCGCTGGAACGAGCCGTTCTACCGCAAGCTCGGCTTCCGGACGCTGGATGCCGGCGCCACCCCCGCCCGCCTCCAGGCGATCCTCGATCGGGAATCCGCAAGCGGCCTGCCGCGGGACCGCCGCTGCGCGATGCTGCTCGCCCTCCGCTAGCCGGCTGTCCACCACGGCGCCGTCCACGTCCGCCGGCTGTCATACGCCTACGAATAGGTCTGCGGCGACTTTTTATACGCCTCCTCGCAGCGCGGCGAACAGAACCACGGCCCGTCCGGCGGAGCCCGCCGATAGGACGCGTAGGGTGCATGCATCTTGCACACCGGATCGATCCAGGCCGGATCGGGCGAGGGGGCAAGCTCGATCTCGTAGAGCGGGACTTCGGCGGCCAGCGACCGCAGCGCCGTCGAGCCGAGATCGCGGACCGATATGCCCCTCGCCTCGGCGATCTCGGCAACCGGCTGTGTCGCGAGCAGCTGGCCGGGGGCGGCCAGCGCCGCAATGCGTGCCGCGATGTTCACGGTCGAGCCGAAGAGATCGCCCGCCCTGCGGATGACCGGACCATGGTTCAGCGCCGCCCGCGTCAGCGGCAGTCGCGGTTCCTTCCGGCAGGCCGGCAGCAGCCTTCCAAGCGCCTGGATCGCGCTTTCCGGATCGGCAAACGACAGCATCGCCTCGTCGCCGATCCATTTGATCGGAGGGCCGCCGAGCGCCTCGCCGACCATGGCCTCGAATATCTCCAGCACGTCGATCGCGGCTGCGTCCCCGTAGACGTCGGCGATGGCGCTGAAGCCCGCGAGGTCGATGAACGCAACAGTGGCCGATGCGCCGGCGGAACTCTGGGTCGGACTGTCGGTTGTTCTATGCATCGCCAAACGATTTAGCGCCATTGTACGGTTTTTCGAATCCCGGCGCCCCGGCCCTCACCCCGGTCCGGCACCCTCCGCCGCATACTCCTCAGCCATCGCCATGAAGCGGTCGTTGTCGGGCAAGGTTTCGTAGCTGTAGCGCGCCGGGGTCTTCGCCCATGCAAGGCCCTCGCTGGTGTACAGTTCGACGAAGGGCATGAACCACTGGTGCTCGTCGAGCATCGTCGGACGCAAATTGACCAGCCAGTCGAGGCCTTCCGGCCGGGTGAACATCCAGCTCTTGCAGAACGGGCAGAAGAAGTGTTGCGACGCGCCCTGCAGGCCGCCCCGCACCGGCTCGCCCAGGGTGACCGAAAATCCTTCCGCCGGAACGGCGAGCGACAGCGAATAGGCGCTCGCCGTCATTCGCTGGCAGCCGCTGCAGTGGCAGGCGGAGGCCAGCAGCGGCGGCGCGCTCACCTCGATGCGGCAGCGGCCGCAGCGGCAGCCGCCGGCCCAGGGCAGTTTCCAGTCGCGCATGGCGGGCCTCCTCCGTAGGCTTCAGGATAAGGAAAGTCGGTGCATGGCGAAAGCGGCATGTCGGCGCGGGCCTCGCCGGAGCCGCCTCCGCGGATCGCGGATAGATCGCTTTGCCGGTGCCGCAGGGCTGTCCCCGCCGGTCCGAAGCGCTATCATGACCGAAAATCGCAACCCGAGGAGAGATCATGGCACGGGAAAAGCTCGACGAAGCGGCGGTCCGCCAGGCGCTGGCCGGACTGGAGGGCTGGACGCTCGCGGCGGACGGCGCTGCGATCAACCGCACGTTCGTCTTCAGGAACTTCAGCGAGGCCTTCGCCTTCATGACGCGCACGGCGCTCGCCGCCGAAAAGCTCGACCATCACCCCGACTGGTCGAATGTCTACAAGACTGTCGAGGTGAAGCTGAACACCCACGATGCCGGCGGGCTGACGGCGCTCGACTTCGAGTTGGCCAGGAAGATGGACCGTTTCGCAGCCGGCTGACGCAAAAGCCCTTGCAGGGCGGGCAGTGCTTTCCCACATCTTTCGGGGAAGGGAGAAAGCGCAGATGGCGACGTTGAACAGCCAGGATGGAATAGCCCAGGAGCAGACGGTACGCGAAAAGTTCTGGCAGACCGCCAGGAAGGCGGCCGCGCAGGTTCCGTTCATGGACGAGGTGGTCGCCGGCTACTATTGCGCCATGGACAAGGAAACCCCGCTCAAGACCAAGGGCATCCTGTTCGCGGCGCTGGCTTACTTCGTGCTGCCCGCCGACACCATCCCCGACGTCTTCTTCGGCCTGGGCTTCACCGACGACATCGCCGTGCTGACGGCGGCCTTGGCGGCGGTCCGCGCCCAGCTGAAGCCGGCGCACCGGCTCGCCGCCCGCGAGACCCTGCACAACATTTCGTGATTTTCCTCTGCCGTCGACGGAATTTGCGCCGGAAGGCGGCGGCTTCCGGCGATGCTCCGTGTCACGGCAGCCGGCCGCGGTCACAAGCAGGCGCAAAAAGTCAAACTGCTGCCGTTTTTGTTGTCTTGAACCTGCCCAGGGACAAAAACGGAACCTGCAAAGGGTCCGGAACAAGGTTGGCGGTGGTGCTGGATGGCGAGGGCCGTTTTTCGCGGACGTTCACCATTTCGTAACCCTGACTAATTCAAAATTAAACGAACGGGCCGGGCTGCAAAACCCGGCCTGCTCCCGCAATTCCAGCGGAATGAACAAGACGGTGAAAAGATGCGCGGATTGATAGCAGCGGTTTCGGGCCTGATCCTTGTCGCGGGTGCGATGCCGGCCCTTGCCCAGTCGGCCACCAAGATCGGCCAGCACAATGCATGGGGCACCTACAGCTATCAGGCCGGCAACGGCAAGGTCTGCTACGTGCTGACCGTGCCGACGGAGAAGCAGCCGCCCTCGCTCGATCACGGCGACATCTTCTTCTTCGTCAGCCAGCGTCCCGGCCAGCAGGTGAGCTATGAGCCGCAGTTCATCGCCTCCTACAATTTCCAGGAGAACTCCAAGGTTCAGGTGACGGTCGGCAGCAAGACCTTCTCAATGTTCACCAAAGGCAAGTCGGCCTGGGTGGAGAACGCCGCCGAGGAGCCGGCGCTGATCGCCGCCATGAGAGGCGGCGCCGACATGAAGGTCGCGGCCAAGTCGGGGCGCGGCAACGCCACCGGCTACACCTTCTCGCTCAAGGGCATCTCGGCGGCGCTGTCGTCGATCGCCAACTGCAAGTAGGAGACAGCTTGCGGCCGGAAGAGATCGATCCGGCGATCCTCCACGCCGTCGCGTCCTGCTGGCAAAGGTAGGCGACCTGAAGCGGTGATCTGGCGAGGCGGGCGGTGACGATGCGGGCAGGCCGTGACGCGGGCCGCCGGCCGTGCTATGGGCGCGGCGGATCGCTTTGAATTTTCTTCGGCATCCCCATATAGGCTTGCCATGACGCTCACCCTCGATCTCACCGCGCCGGAACGGCGCGACACACTCCGCACCCGCCCGGCACTTGCCGAAAAGCCGTCGCTGGTCGGGCTGACGCGCGCCGAGATGGCCGAGGCGCTGGTCGCCGCCGGCATCGTTCCGGAGCGGCAGGCCAGGATGCGCGTGCAGCAGCTCTGGCACTGGCTCTATGTGCGCGGCGTCTCCGACTTCGCCGACATGTTCAACATCTCCAAGGAGCTGCGCGCGACGCTCGCCCGGCACTTCACCATCGCCCGGCCTGAGATCGTCGAGGAGCAGATCTCCAACGACGGCACCCGCAAGTGGCTGTTCCGCTTCCCGCCGCGCGGCGCCGGCCGGCCGGTCGAGATCGAGACCGTCTACATACCCGAGGAAGGCCGCGGCACGCTCTGCATCTCCAGCCAGGTCGGCTGCACGCTGACCTGCTCCTTCTGCCACACCGGCACGCAGAAGCTGGTGCGCAACCTCACTGCCGAGGAGATCCTGGCGCAGCTGCTGACGGCCCGCGACCGGCTGGGCGACTTCCCCGACCGCGACACGCCGGACGGCGCCATCGTGCCGGCGGAAGGCCGCAAGATCTCCAACATCGTCATGATGGGCATGGGCGAGCCGCTCTACAATTTCGAGGCGGTGAAGAAGGCGCTGCTGATCGCGTCGGACGGTGACGGTCTGTCGCTGTCGAAGCGCCGCATCACGCTGTCGACCTCCGGCGTCGTGCCGGAGATCGCCCGCACCGGCGCCGAGATCGGCGTGATGCTGGCGATCTCGCTGCACGCCACCAATGACGACCTGCGCGACCTGCTGGTGCCGATCAACAAGAAATACCCGCTGAAGGAGCTGATGGCGGCCTGCCGCGCCTATCCCGGTCTGTCCAACGCGCGGCGCATCACCTTCGAATATGTGATGCTGAAGGACGTCAACGATTCGCTCGACGACGCCCGCGCGCTGGTGTATCTGCTCAAGGGCATTCCGGCCAAGATCAACCTGATCCCGTTCAACCCGTGGCCGGGCACCAACTACCAGTGCTCCGACTGGGAGACGATCGAGCGTTTCGCCGACTTCATCAACAATGCCGGCTACGCCTCGCCGATCCGCACGCCGCGCGGCCGCGACATCCTCGCCGCCTGCGGCCAGCTCAAGTCCGAATCGGAGCGGATGAAGAAGACCGAGCGGCTGGCGCTGGAGGCGATGATGATCGCCGGCCACGGCGACTAAGCGCGGCTCCTTGGCGAGCGTCCTCACTCTCCTGCTGCGCCTTCTGGTGATGGTGGTCGGCTATGCCGCCGCCAGCCTGGCGGCGAGCGCCTTCCTGCATCTCACCGTCCTCGGCGCGCAGGGCTTCACCGCCGAGGAGGCGCATTGGGTTGCGCTCGGCTCGATCTATTTCTCGATTCCATTCGTCGCCCTGTTCGTCGCCTACTACGCCTTCCTGCCAGCGGCGGTGGCGGTCGTGCTCGCCGAATATGTCGGCCGGCGCGACTGGCTCACCTACGCGCTCGCCGGCGCGGCCGTAGGCCTCGCAGCCGCCGGCATGCTCTGGCAGTCGGGCGCGACGGTCGTCGATCGCGACGCTACCGACCTCACGGCCAATCCGATGCTGGCCGGCCCGCGTCTTCTGGCGCTGCTGATCGGCGCCGGCATCTGCGGAGGGCTGGGCTACTGGCTCATCGCCGGACGCTCCGCCGGCGGCTGGCGGGCCGGCACCTGAACCGCGCCGGCGCCGGAACCCGTTCGACCGCCGACGATCAGCTATTGCTCAGAATGACGTGGCGATAGCCCCGTTCTATCAGCAATCCCAGAGCCAGCACGACGCTGGAAAAGATCAGCACGTAGGACTTGTCCAGCAGCGGGTCGTAGGTGACGTAGGTCGCCGTGCGCAGCCACTCGACGCAATGCAGAACCGGATTCCACCAGATGATGGCTTGCACCCAGGGTGGCATGAGGATGGGGACGTAGAAAATCCCCGAGAGAAACAGCATCGGCAACCGGATCAGCGGCCATATGCGCTCCCAGGTCGCCGACAGCGCCGCCATCACCGCGTTGAACACACCCATGCTGGCGGAAAGCAGCACGAGCGCGGACGTCGCCTCGAAGAACCGGTCGAAGTGCACGATCACCTTCTGCTCGGACCATGCCGCGAGCAACCCGAAAAAGATCACCCAGACGACGAACATCACCATCGTCTCGAGGCATATCCGCGCCGCGATGATGTCGAACGGCTTCACCGGCGGATAGGCGAGCAAGGCGCGGTTGGCCGTCAGGGACGCCTGCGCCCGCGTCGCGATCGAACTGAAGGTTCTGAACACCAGAATGCCGGTCAGGAGGAACAGCGCCATGTTCTGGCCGAAGGGAACGCGCGTTTCCAGAAAGAAGCGCAGCATCAGGAATCCGGCCAAAAAGAGGATCGGCTCCAGAAGCACCCAGACCAGGCCGAACCGGTTGCGACCGAAGCGCGTCTTGATGTCGCGCAGGATCATGGCCGTGATGACCCGGCTCATGCCGCCGATCTGCGTGGCCCAGGTGTTGGTTCTGACAAGGTCCTGCATGCGGAGTGATACTGATCGCAATTCGGTCTATTTGATGGTGGCTGAGCGGCCTGCCGGGCGACCTCTATCAGACTCGGCCGCCCTCTCAAAGACCCCGTGTTCCCGCGGGGTTCGGCAGGTCGACCTCCGAGCCATGGCACCGGCGCACACGGGCCGGCAAGGGCCCGCATCGAACGACAGACGAAAACAGTCCTTTGAGCCCGGCGCCAATCGCATTAAAAGGCCGGTCGAGGATTGCCGGTTTCCGGAGACGGAACGAAAGCGCACAACCGGCATCGAGCGCGATTCGGCAAAAGAGGACGATCCCCATGAAATTCTTCGTCGACACGGCGGACGTGAAGGAAATCCGCGAACTCAACGATCTCGGCCTGCTGGACGGCGTCACCACCAATCCCTCGCTGATCCTGAAGGCCGGCCGCAACATCGCCGAGGTCACCAAGGAGATCTGCGATATCGTCGACGGCCCGGTCTCGGCCGAGGTCACCGCCATCGAATATTCGGAGATGATGCGGGAAGCCAAGGCGCTCGCCAAGATCGCCGACAATGTCTGCATCAAGGTGCCGCTGACGCTGGACGGGCTGAAGGCCTGCAAGGCGATCACTTCGGAGGGCCGGCAGGTCAACGTCACCCTTTGCTTCTCCGCGACCCAGGCGCTGCTCGCCGCCAAGGCTGGCGCGACCTTCATCTCGCCCTTCATCGGCCGCCTCGACGACACCGGCATCGACGGCATGGAGCTGATCGCCGAGATCCGCACCATCTACGACAACTACGATTTCAAGACCGAGATCCTGGCGGCCTCGATCCGCACGGTGAACCACGTCAAGCAGGCCGCGATCATCGGCGCCGACGTGGCGACGGTGCCGCCGGCGACGCTGAAGGCGCTGGTCAAGCACCCGCTGACCGACAAGGGGCTGGAGCAGTTCCTCGCCGACTGGGCCAAGACCGGCCAGCAGATCGGCTGACGCAGCCGGCCTTCCGCCGGACTGATCCGGGGAGATGCGGCAAGGGCCGGCGGCGACGCTGGCCCTTTTCCGTGGAGGCGCTGCCGGGCCGTGGCCGAGGGCCGGGCATCCGCGCCGGCGATGCCTGGCCAATTGCCGGACACGCCCGGATATTGCGCCCGGCCGCCGCCATGTCCTAAACCGCGTCGTTCAGCGAAGGCGGCGACATGATTGAGCTCTGGATCCCGATCACCATCGGCGCCGCCTTCCTGCAGAACCTGCGCTCGGCGTTCCAGAAGCATCTCAAGGGCGTGATGGGCACCACCGGCGCCACCTTCGTGCGCTTCGGCTTCGGCGTTCCCTTCGCGCTGGCCTTCGTGGCCTTGCTGCATTTCGGTCGCGGCGATCCGCTGCCGGCGGCGAACCAGGAATTCCTCGTCTGGGCGGCCGTCGGCGGGCTGGCGCAGATCGCGGCGACCTTCCTGCTGGTGCACCTGTTCTCGTTCCGCAACTTCGCCGTCGGCACCGCCTACTCTCGCACGGAGCCGGCGCAGGCGGCGTTGTTCGGCCTGCTCTTCCTGGGCGAAGGCGTGACGCCGGGCGCGCTGACGGCCATCGGCATCAGCGTTTTCGGCGTCATGCTGATCTCGGTCGCGCATGTGTCGATCACCGCCCGCTCGCTGGTGACCTCGATGTTTGCCCGCAACGCCCTGATCGGTCTGGCCTCGGGCACGGCCTTCGGCATATCGGCCGTCGCCTATCGCGCCGCCTCGCTGGCGCTGGGCGGGCCGAACTTCCTGATGCAGGCGGCCTATACGCTGAGCGTCGTGATCGTGCTGCAGACGGTCGTCATGCTCGTCTGGATGGTCTGGCGCGAGCGAGCCGAGTTCGGCCGCATAGCCAGGGCGTGGAAACCGTCGCTGTTCGTCGGGCTGGTCGGCGCCTCGGCCTCCTTCGGCTGGTTCGCCGCCATGACCCTGCAGCAGGCGGCGGTCGTCAAGGCGCTGGCCCAGGTCGAGATGATCTTCACCTTCGCCTCCTCGGTCTTCTTCTTCCGCGAGAAGATCAACCGGCTGGAAGTCGCCGGCTGCGTGCTGATCGTTTGCGGAATCTTAACCTTGCTTGCGATCGGCTGAGCCGGCCAGCCGCCGGACCCCATGATCTGGCACGGCTTTCGCTTTTTCTTCAGCAAGTGTCCCGCCTTGTAGAAGAGACACCACGACCATCGAACCTCGTGGGAAAGAGATCATGAGCCCCCAACAGACTTCTCCCAAGGTGAAGCGCCGCACTGTGCTTCAGGTGCTTCTGTCCATACCTGCCCTCGCGCTCTTCCGCGAGCATGCCGTGCCGGCCGCGGAGCCGCCCGCGGACGAATTCGTCGAGATCAATGGCTGGATCCTGAAGAGGAGCGACCTGGCATGATCTTCGACAGTTTCGAGAGCTTCCGCTCCAACGGCTTCAAGCCGAAAGTCATCGTCATCGGCTCCGGCCCGGCCGGCGTCACCATCGCCCGCAAGCTCGGCGCCGCCGGCATCCCGGTCGCCGTCTTCGAGGCCGGGGCCGCCGACTACACCGAGGAATCGCAGGATTTCTACAAGGGCACCACCGTCGGCGACCCTTATTTCGACCTCGACGTGACGCGGCTGCGCCATCTCGGCGGCTGCTCCAACCACTGGGCGGGCTGGTGCCGGGTCATGGACGCCGTCGATTTCGAACCCAAGGCGTGGGTGCCGGATACCGGCTGGCCGATACGGCGCACCGACATCGAGCCGTATCTCGACGAGGTCCACGACATCCTCGATCTTGTCCCGTTCCGGGACGACGTCCCGATTTCTGACGACATCCGCTGGGTGCAGCTCATCAAGAGCCCGGCCGTGCGCTTCGGCGAGAAATTCGGTCCTGAGATCCAGGCCAGCAAGACGATCGCGCTGGTGCTCGATACCTACGTCACCGAACTGCAGGGCGACGGCAGCAAGATCACCGGCGCAAAAATCTGGTCGGCGGGCCGCGACCAGGGCGTCGCCACGGCGGACTATTATCTGCCCTGCACCGGTGGCCTGGAGAACTCGCGCCTGCTGCTGTGGTCGAACGAGCGGTCCAATGGCGGCGTCGTGCCCCATGCCGAGGCGCTCGGCAGGTACTGGATGGAACACCCGCAATTCGAGGGCGGCAACGCCATCATGAACAATCCGGACCAGTTCGAGATGGACGACGTTTCGGAGGCGTTCTTCTCGCCGTCGCTGCAGGCGATGGAAGAGCGGCAGATCATGAATTTCGGCGTTCGTTTCATCAAGATGCCGTATCACGGTGCCAAGTGGCTGGTCGCCGAGCTGGCCTGCCTCGCGCCGGAAACCGCCGAATGGACGGCGGAGAGCATCGGCGCCAAGCTGCGCTGCGCCGCCCAGCTCTATGTCGGCTGGGAGCAGTCGCCGCGCGCCGACAACCGCGTCGCGCTGTCGGCTTCCGCGCGCGACACGCTCGGCATCCCGCGCATCGAGCTGCACTGGAAGAAGAGCGAGCTGGAGCACCGGACCCTGCTGGAGGGCCTGCGCCTGTTCGGCGAGACGCTCGCCGCCAAGAACTACGGACGGGTGCGCATCGCCGACTGGGTGCTGAACGGCGACCCCTATCCCACCGACCAGGAACTCGCCGGCCACCACCATATGGGCGGCACCCGCATGGGCGACGACCTGACCAGGAGCGTGGTCGACCGCAACTGCAAGGTGCACGGCATGGAGAACCTCTATGTCGGCGGCTCATCCGTCTTCGCCACGTCGGGCCAGTGCAATCCGACCACGACGATCGTGGCACTCAGCGCCCGGTTGGGCGACCATCTCGTCCGCACCATAGGCCAGAGCGCCATGTTGCGGTGATATAAAGCCCTCTTGCCTGCAGCCGGGTGGCGCGTGCGTGACCCGGCTGCCACCGATTGCCCGGTGTCACCGCTGCGCGGCGCGGTCAAACCGCGGTCCTGCAATCGGCTTTGCTGCGGCCGCGCGGCCTTTACCAAGCTGAAGTGAACATCGCGGAAGTTGATCCGACCCATTTGCATTCCCACCCGAAGCAGTTACTTCTATCGTTCGGTGCCAAATGCCGCGCGGGGGGATCGGGGTGACGACGAGTTCCTGGACATCCGGCTACATCTCGGAAGTGGCCTATACGGCCGGGTTCTATCGCGAGCTCACCCCCGCCATCCTCGATCTTGCGGCGCTGGCGAAATCCGTCACGGCGCAGCCGGCAACGGGTCCGTTCGCCATGTGCGAACTGGGCTGCGGGCGCGGCGTGAGCACCAACGTGCTCGCCGCGGCCAATCCGCATGGCGTGTTCCACGCCACCGACTTCAATCCGACCCATATCGCCGAGGCCCGCGCCCTTGCGGCCGCCGGGGGCATGAAGAACGTCCAGTTCTCCGACTCCAGCTTCGCCGAATTCCTCGAGGACCCGTCCCTCCCGCAGTTCGACATCATCGCGCTGCACGGCATCCTGTCCTGGATCAGCGCGGCCAATCGCGCCACGATCGTCGCCTTCATCGCCAGGCACCTCAAGCCGGGCGGCCTCGCCTACGTATCCTACAACTGCATGCCCGGCTGGGGCGCAGCCGCGCCGCTGCGCCGCCTCATCGCCGAATTCGCCTCGCTGCGCAGCGGCAGCCCGCTGAACCGCTTCGAAAAGTCGATCGAGGCGATCTCGCGGCTGAAGGAGGCCAATGCCCGCTATTTCCAGGCCAGCCCGGCGGTGGGCGAGCGGCTGGAAAAGATGAAGTCGCAGAACAAGAACTATCTCGTCCACGAATTCCTCAACCAGGACTGGAACCCGTTCTACCACAAGGACGTGGCGGCCGAGATGGCGGAGGCGAAGCTGACCTTCCTCGGCTCCGCCCATCTGCTCGACCATGTCGATGCGCTGAACCTGACCGAGGCGCAGCGCACCTTCCTCAACGAGATCGAGGATCCGGAGCTGCGCGAGACGACGCGCGACTACATGGTCAACCAGCAGTTCCGGCGCGACATCTTCGTCAAGGGCGCCGTGCCGCTCGGCTTCTTCACCGCGCGCGAGCGCTGGCAGGAGATGCGCTTCGCGCTGTCCATCGGCCGCCCCGACATGCCGGCCAAGGTGAACGGCTCGCTCGGCGAGGCGGCGATGCAGCCGGAGGTCTACGGCCCGTTCCTCGACGCGCTGGCCTCCGGCCCCAAGACGTTGCACAGCATGCAGGCCATTCCCGCGATTGCCGAGCTCGGCTGGGCGCGCACCATACAGGCGCTGCTGGTTCTGGTCGGCTCGGGCCACGTGCATCCCTGCCTCGACGAGAAGGGCGACGCCAGGCGACGCGAGTCGACGCGCCGCTTCAACCGCGCGGTGATGGAGCAGGCCCGCCACTCGCACGACATCCAGGCGCTGGCCTCGCCCGTCACCGGCGGCGGCGTCAACGTCGACCGCTTCGAGCAGCTCTTTCTTCTTGCACGCCAGAACAAGCAGCCGGACCCGCCGGCGCTGGTCTGGCAGACGCTGAGCACGCTCGGCCAGCGGCTCATCCGCGACGGCCAGGCGATCGCAACGCCGGAGGAGAATCTCGCCGAATTGCGGACGCGCTATGAAACCTTCGCCGACAAGCGGCTGCCCGTGCTGGAACAGCTCGGCATCGCCTGACGGCCTTCAGCGGGTGATGGCATGCGACGAATTCTGACGGCTGCCGCGGCTCTCCTGGCCGCCACCGGCGCTGTGGCCGAGCCGCGCTACGAGATCACCGGCTGGACCTGCGCCCGCATCAAACAGGCGGTTGCCCAGAACGGCGCCGTGATCCTGCGCTACCGGTCGTCGCGCATCGCCGGCCTGCCGCTTTACGATCGCTATGTCTCGGATGCGCGTTTCTGCGATCCCGGCCAGATCATCGCCTATGCCAGCGTCCCGGCCGCCGACGACAGGTCCTGCCCGGTGCGCAAATGCCGGGAGATCGAGCGGCCCGATCCGCGCTGACAGCGGAACGGCAAGGGTATTCGGCTGCCGTTCCGCGGTGGTCACCGCGCGGGATCGATGATCGACCATTCCCGCGCCGCGACCAAGACGTTACGTGATCGGCTGGGCTGCCCGGCCTCTGACGGCCGACGTCCGCGCGAATTCGAGCTGGGGTGCGATGTCGTCGATCGAATCCCTGACTGCAAGCAGCTTCTGCTTGGCCTGTCGTCCCGTAGGGTCAGCGGTTTCCATCGCAAGGTAGAGCGTCGAGCCCCCGCCTGCCCGCGGTGCAATATGCGTAACCTGGTCCAGCGAAACCAGCAGAGTGTTGCCTTCCTTGTTGGACTTCAGCCTGATCCACATTCCAATATTTCTCCTCTCCACACGAATTGAGGTTCACCGCCGCCCTGAGCAAATCAAAAAAGCAACGTGACCTTGGTGCGGCTTACACGCTTCGGTAGGCGATGTCTTCTTGGTCACAACCAATTTACCGGCTGTGTAGCACTTGCCCGCGTACAGCGTTGCATTTGTCGACCTTGACTGAACAGGCACCCTCGTCATGCGGGAGGCAATTGACACTCGCGCACCATCCCTGCCGAGGCGTTCATCGGCTGTGCGGAAGCGGACTTGTGACGAGCGGGCCCGAAGCTAACGGGGCCGCGACTACATCGGAACGGCAAGCGACATCGCCCGCCGTTCCGCGTTCGGCGCGCAGGGGCCGGTGGCCGTTTCCGAGCCGCGACCGCGAGCTAGGCCGCGCGGCTCCTGACGGAGGAGAGCCCGGCAAACTCGAGCTGGGGCGCGATGTCGTCGATCGAATCCCTGACTGCCAGCAGCCTCTGCTTGGGCTGTCGTCCCGTGGGGTCAGCGGTTTCCATCGCAAAGTAGAGCGTGGAGCCTCCGCCCGCCCGCGGTGCAATATGCGTAACCTGGTCCAAGGAAACCAGCAGAGTGTTGCCTTCCTTGTTGGACTTCAGCCTGATCCACATTCGGTATCTCCTGTCGACAGGCCCCCCGCGCACCAAAGCTAATGCCAAGCGAATGTGACCTCGGTACGACGCATCACACGTCTGAGTAGATGAAAGTTGCATACCCACAACTTTTGCGGAGCCTGAACGGCGCGCCCACGCCCGACACGCGCGGATGACGACGCGAGATGAGACGTAACGGACCCGGTGGTCGGCCAGTTGTCGATGGGTATTTCGGGGAGTCGAAGGAGAAAACCGTCTGGTGGAGCTGAGGGGGATCGAACCCCTGACCTCGTCATTGCGAACGACGCGCTCTCCCAGCTGAGCTACAGCCCCATCCGACGGTTGGCGGTGTTATGGCAGAGCCGCGGCGGCTGTCAAGCAGGACAAGATCGCCGCCGCTGGATTGTTTTGCCGGGAAGACGGCTGGTCCCGCCGGGGCATGTGCCGCCGGCGCCGGACTTGCCATGCATATGGTCTCGGCGCCGCCACGACAGGCACGGGCTTGTCGGCACTCCGGCCAGTGGCTAAATGTCGGGGCGTCACAGGAGACCGCCTATGCTCGCCCTCATCCAGACGCTGGATCTCGCTCTCGGAATCTACTGGTGGTTGCTGATCGCGTCGGCGATCTTTTCCTGGCTGTACGCATTCAACGTGGTCAACCCGCGCAACCAGTTCGTCGGCACCGTCGGCAACTTCCTGTTCCGCATCACCGAGCCGGTGCTTGCACCGATAAGGCGGCTGCTGCCCGATCTCGGCGGCATCGACATCTCGCCGATCATCGTGCTGCTGATCATCTTCTTCCTGCGCCAGTTCCTGTGGACGACCATCGCGCCGCTGGTCGTCTGACAGGAACGCCATGGCCGGCTTCTTCCGGGAGCGCGGCGGAGGGCTCGAGCTGTTCGTGCGCCTGACGCCGAAGGCGGCCGCCGACCGGATCGACGGCATCGAGACCGGCGACGACGGGCGCAGCCATCTTGCAATCCGCGTGCGCGCGCTGCCGGAGAGGGGCGCCGCCAACGCCGCCCTCGAGCGCCTGCTCGCCGAAACGCTCGGCCTGCCGCGCTCCAAGGTGAGCGTCGTCGCCGGCCACACCGCCCGGCTGAAAACGGTGCGGCTGAACGCCGGCGCCGATTTCGTGCTGAACGTGCTGGGCGGGCGGACGACCGGAGGCTGATCCCGCGCGCTGCCGCCGGTTTTCTTTCGGCCGCGCCTGCACTACGCTTGCCTGGACCCTGCGGAGCGAGCAGTCGATGCGGAAGCTTGCCATCTCGATCATCCTCGCCGGGCTCGGCCTGCCTGCCGGGGCGGCCGAGATCCGCAGCGACTATACCGAGATCGACATTGCTAAGGACTGCGCCACCTTCGAGGCCGGCGAGGCCGACTTCGCCAGCCTGGTCTGTCCCGGCTGGCGCGGCTACCCGGTGCTCTACTACCTCGGCGACCTGCGCGAATCCGTCTTCTACGGCTTCCCGCCTTCCGGAGCCGGGCATGTCTGGGAGAGCTTCTCCGCCTTCAATTCGACCGGACCGACGATCGAGTGGCGCATCGAGACCGAGGGCGAGCGCGAGATACCGATCGCAACCATCCATCGCTGGTTCGTCAGGAGCGACCCGGACAATCCCGACGAGAAGATCGAGGTTCTGGCGGTGGAGAAGGTCGGCCAGGTCGGCGAGGCCGACGGCTGCACGGTCGGCCTGGTGATGGCGAGCGGCAATGCCAAGGCCAACGAGACGGCGCGCCGCATCGCCGACGAGCAGGCGCGGCAGTTCGCCTGCGGCGCCGACGAGCGCGTGCTGGTCGGCGACGGCCTGCCAGAATTCGACCGGCAGGAGAATTGAGGCGGCGCGGAACTGCCCCCAGCCATGTGGCAGCGTGGATCGCGAGCCGTCGATCGCTTTGGAGGATACTAGCCCTTCACCCTGGCGGCCCGCTCCATGGCTTCCGAGATCATCTGCCTGGCGCGGTCGGCGTCGTGCCAGCCGCCGATCTTGACCCACTTGCCGGGCTCCAGATCCTTGTAGTGCTGGAAGAAATGCGCCACCTGGTCGAGCGTGATCTGCGGCAGGTCGGTGTAGTTGCGCACCTTCTCGTAGCGTTTGGTGAGATGCTGCGACGGCACGGCGATCACCTTCTCGTCCTCGCCGGCATTGTCCTCCATCACCAGCACGCCGATTGGCCGCACGTTGATGACGCAGCCCGGAATGAGTTCGCGCGTGTTGCAGACGAGCACGTCGATCGGGTCGCCGTCGCCCGACAGGGTGTGCGGGACGAAGCCGTAATTGCCGGGGTAGCGCATCGGCGTGTACAGGAAGCGGTCGACGAACAGCGTTCCCGCCTCCTTGTCCATCTCGTATTTGATGGGCTCGCCGCCGACCGGTACCTCGATGACGACGTTCACGTCCTCGGGCGGATTCTTGCCCGTGGGGATGGCTTCGATACGCATGGCTGGTTTCCGTTGAACTCGGCTTGATCTCGGCCTTCCGATAGCCGGCTAGCCGGCCGGGCGCAACTGGTGAGGACGGCCGCAGCGGCCGCCGGGCCGGTCAGTCCCAGACAAAGGCAATCTTCTTCAGCGCCTTCTGGTCGAATATCTCGACGCCCTCGGCGGCGTCGCGCCCGCCCGCGCCCGCGTAGAAGCCGACGGCGTTGCCGTTGTCTTCCAGGGCCCACACCACGAGGCCCCTGAGACCGTGGCCGGCGAGACGCCTGCGCGCCTCGGCGAACAGCCGGCTGCCGAGGCCAACGCCCTGATACTCCGGCTTGAGGTAGAGCTCGTAGATTTCGCCCTGCTGCGGCAGTTCGCGCGCCCGGTTGCGCCCGATCGTCGCATAGCCGGCGACCTTGCCGCCGATCTCGACCACCAGCACGCTGGCGGCGCGGCGGATGGCATTGGCCCACCAGTCGCTGCCGCGCCGGTTGACCATCCTGGTCAGCGCCTTGTGCGGAATGATGCCGGCATAGGCACCCATCCATGCCTCATGATGCACCTCGGCGATGGCCACGGCGTCGCGCGGCTCGGCCTTGCGGATATCGATGGTGAGGGTGCTCATGATGGTTAACATTAGCCTGCCCGCCGGCCATTGCAAGCGACGGCGATTCACGGACGCGTCAGCGCCGGGCCGGCGTGTCAGATTTCCACAAGATGATCGTCGAGCTCGTTGTCGTCGGCCTCGCCGCGCGGAAAGTGGCGCGCCAGGAGAACGCCGACCGCCGCGACGGCAGCGACGAATCCGTCGGTGAGCCGGTCGTCGCGGGCATGCGCCACGAGGTCGGCGACGATGCCGTTCCAGCTCTCCTGCTCGACCTCGGCGTTGATGCCGGCGTCGGCGACGACCTCGGCATAGCGCTCGGCGAGCGACACGAAGATGAGCACGCCGGTGCGCGCCGTGGTGATGTGGACGTTGCGCGCCAGGAACTGCTTCAGCGCATTGTCGTGGGCGCGCTGGTAGCGCAGCCGCCGCGGCACGAAGTGGATGCGCAGGCCGGGAAGGAGGAGCAGGACCAGCCAGGCGGCGGCGAGCGCCAGCACGACGGCCGACCAGAACACCGGCAGGCGCAGGCTGACCCACCAGAACTCCAGCAGGAACGCCAGGATGACACCGACCAGCACGATGCCCAGCGTGACGAAGAAGGCGGCGGGATAGAAATAGGGATCGCTGGACCGGGCGACGACGCAGTAGATCTCGCCCGCCGTGTCGGCCTCGGCGGCGCGGATCGCCGCGACGATGCGGTCGTGGTCGGGAGCGCTCAGCGTGTTGGTCATCTCACCAGCTCCCCGAGGATCCGCCGCCGCCGGACGATCCGCCACCGCCGGAAAAGCCGCCGCCTCCCGAGGACCACCCGCCTCCACCGCGCCCGGAAGACCAGCCGCCCGAACCGGTCGACCAGCCGCCGCGCCGCGACGAGCCCCCTCCTCCGACGGTGATGTCCATGCCGAGCCAGCGATAGCGGTTCGGCCCGATCTTCCGGCCGAAGATCGGCGGCAGGATCGCCATCGCCATGCCGCCGAAGAACAGCGTCGCCCACAGCGCGATGAAGAGGATGAAGATCCAGTCGACCTCGCTGTTCTCGCTCTGCTGGTTGCGCTTGGCGCGCGCCTCGAGCTCCGCCGCATTGCCCTCCAGCACCATGACGATGTCGTCGACCGCCCGCGATATGCCGGCGGAAAAATCGCCAGCGCGGAAGGCCGGCACCATGTCCTCGATGATCAGCCGGGAGTGCAGGTCGGTCAGCGTGCCCTCCAGCCCGTAGCCGACCTCGATGCGCATCTTGCGGTCGGATTTTGCGACGAGCAGCAGGATGCCGTTGTCCTCGCCCGCCTGGCCGAGCCCCCAGGCGCGGAACAGGCGGTTGGCGTAGGGCTCGATCGCCTCGCCGTCGAGGCTGTCGACGGTCGCCACCACGATCTGGTCCGACGATCGCTTCTCGAACGCCTCCAGCTTCTGCACCAGCGCCGCCCGGGTGGCCGCGTCGATCATGCCGGCGTCGTCGACGACCCGTCCGGTGAGTTTTGGAAGCTCGGCGGCGAAGGAAGAGAGGGTGAAGAGGAGAAGGATTGCTATTGTTGCGGGGAGGATGCTCGGCCATCCGTCTCCGGAGAAGCATACGCCCCTTCGCACCCCCCTCTGTCCTGCCGGACATCTCCCCCGCAAGGGGGGAGATTGATCGACCGCTTTGGTTTCGCCAATCACCAGCTTTGGTTGAAGAGCGGCGCCGCCGAAGCTGCCAATCTCCCCCCTTGCGGGGGAGATGTCCGGCAGGACAGAGGGGGGTGCGAAGGGCGCGAGCATGGACCGAGCGTGAAAAGATTGTCGGCTCAGCACATATCCTTACCCGCCCTGATTGGTGCCGAAATCCACCTTCGGCGCTTCCATCTTGTCCTCGCTGACCGAAAAATTCTGGAAAGGCTTGTTGTCGCGGAACCAGAAGGTCGCCCACAGGATCGACGGGAAGGTGCGCAGCGTCGTGTTGTACTCGCGCACCGTCTCAATGTAGTCGCGCCGCGCCACGGCGATGCGGTTCTCGGTGCCTTCGAGCTGCGCCTGCAGGCCGAGGAAATTCTGGTTGGCCTTGAGGTCGGGATAGTTTTCCACCACCGCGAGCAGCCGCGACAGGGCGCTGGTGAGCCCCGCCTGGTTCTCCTGGAAGGCCCGGAACGCGTCGGGATCGCTGAGCGCCTCAGGCGACACCGTCACCTGCGTCGCCTTGGCGCGTGCCTCGACCACCGCATCCAGCGTCTCCCGCTCATGCGAGGCATAGCCCTTCACCGTCTCGACCAGGTTGGGGATGAGGTCGGCGCGGCGCTGGTACTGGTTGAGCACCTCGCTCCAGGCCGCCTTGGCCTTCTCCTCGGCGGTCGGGATGGTGTTGTAGCCGCAGGCCGACAGCAGCGGCAGCAGCATGGCGACGACCAGCAGCGCGGCAGTGCGGCGGACATTCGGAATGGCGGCGGCGTTTTCGAGAATCATCGGTCCCCTCCCTCGAAAAGGCATCAGGCAGCAAAGACTTACCACAACCGCGGGGCAAAGGAATGGGCCAGCGGCGAACGGCCTTGGACGTGGCCCGCCGCCTGTGATAGCGCTTGCAGCGAACCGGCCCGAGGATGGAACATTGGCAAGCGACGGCGACGCGGGCCGCGAGCGGGAATCCCGGCGCATCCTGGATCGTGTCGGGCGCGAGGCCGACAGCAGCGGCTTCGCACAGCAGGCCACCCCGCAAGCGGCCGACCGGCAGAGCGATCCGATCGAATATTGGGGCACGCGCATCGGCCGCATGCTCGGTCTGGCCATCGCCATCGTGCTGATGATAACGCTCGCTTTCTATATCGTGCGGAGCCTTTGACCCGATGACTGCCGTCCCGACCGAAAACCCCCGTGCCGTCATCGTCGTCTCGAGCCATGTCGCACGCGGCTCGGTCGGCAACCGTGCGGCGGTGTTCGCCCTGGAGACGCTCGGCTTTCCGGTCTGGGCGGTTCCCACCGTCATCCTCCCCTGGCATCCCGGGCATGGCCGGGCGACGAGGATCGTACCGGATGCGGAACAGTTTGCCGCATTGATGAAGGATCTGGAACGGGCGCCCTGGCTGGGCGAGGTGACCGGCGTGCTGTCGGGCTATCTCGGCGACGCCCGCCAGGCCGAGGCGGTGGCCTCGCTGGTCGGCGCGGTGCGGGCGAAAAACCCGCGGGCGACCTATGTCTGCGACCCCGTCATGGGCGATCAGGGCGGGCTCTATGTGCCGCAGGAGCTCGCCGAGGCGCTGCGCGACCTGCTGGTGCCGATCGCCGACATCGCGACGCCGAACCGCTTCGAGCTGGAGTGGATGGCGGGCAGCGCGCTGCCCGACCTGCGCTCGATCATGGCCGCCGCGCTGGACGCCGGGCCGCCGACGATGCTGGTCACGTCGACGCCCGGCATGATGGCCGGCGGCATCGGCAATCTGCTGATCACCCGCTCGGAAGCGCTGCTGGCCGAGCACCGGGCCATCGACAAGCCTCCGAACGGGCTGGGCGACCTCACCGCGGCGGTGCTGCTCGCCCGCCTGCTCGACGGCCAGCCGATCGCCAAGGCGCTGCAGAGCACCACGGCATCGGTGTTCGAGATCCTGGCGCGCACCGCCAAGCGCGGCGGCGACGAATTGCAGATCGAGACCGACGCGGCGAGCCTGTCGCATCCCATGGCGATGGTGCAGTTGCGCCACCTCATGCATCCCGGACGGGACCGGCGGGCGTGAACCGCCTCGCAGCCGCTTGATGTCGCTGGAAGCGGCGGTCGCGATCGCCGGCGTCGACGGCTGCAAGGCCGGCTGGACCGCCGTCGTCAAGATGCCGGCAGCGGAGCCGGCGATGCGGATATGCAACACCTTCGCCGAATTGATCGACGGCCTGCCTGACGATGCAGTGGTGGCTGTCGACATGCCGATCGGCCTGCCGGCCATCACCCGCCACGGCGGGCGTGGGCCTGAGACGATCGTGCGCAAATTCCTCGGCGAGCGGCAGTCCAGCGTCTTCTCCATCCCGTCGCGCGCCGCGATCTATGCGGCGGACGAGGATTTTACCGGCATCGAGCGCTGGTACGAGGCGCACCGCCTGGCGAGCGCGGTGGCGCGCGACACGTCCGACCCGCCCCGCGGCGTCTCCATCCAGGCCTTCGGTATCTTCTCGAAAATCCGCGAGCTCGACCGGCTGTTGCTGGCGCGCCCCGAATTGCGCGGCCGGGTCATCGAATCGCATCCGGAAGCGGCGTTCTGGCGGCTGAACGGCGGACGGGCGATGAGCTTGCCGAAGAAGATCAAAGGCCGCGTCAACCCGGCCGGCATGGCGGAGCGCCGCGCGCTTCTGGCGCGGCACGGTTACGACCGTGCCTTCCTCGATGGCGAGCCGCCGCGCGGTGCCGGCGAGGACGACGTCCTCGACGCCGCCGCGGTGCTGCTGGTCGCCGCCCGGCATGCGCGCGGCGAAGCAACGCCGTTTCCCGATCCGCCGAGCCGCGACGAGCACTGGATTCCGGTCGCCATCTGGACGTGACCGGCTTTCTTGTTGCGCCGCAGCGATAGCCATTGATCCGACGGGCCGATTGCCGTTAGGTGAAATCCATGACCGATCTGCCCGACCATCTGCTCGCCGGTTATCGCAACTTCATGACCGGGCGCTACGTCGCCGAAGGGGACCGCTTCCGCACGTTGGCGCGCGAGGGCCAGGCGCCGGAGACGATGGTGATCGCCTGCTGCGACTCGCGCGCAGCACCCGAGGTCATCTTCGATTCCGGTCCGGGCGAGCTGTTCGTGGTGCGCAACGTCGCCAATCTGGTGCCGCCCTACGCGCCGGACGGCGAGTTCCACTCCACCTCGGCGGCGCTCGAATTCGCCGTGCAGGCGCTCAAGGTGAAGAACATCGTGGTGGTCGGCCACGGCCGCTGCGGCGGCATCCGCGCCGCGCTGGCGCCGGCCAGCGAGCCGCTGTCGCCCGGCGACTTCATCGGCAAGTGGATGAGCCTGCTCGCCCCTTCGGCCAGCGCGGTCTCCGGCAACGCGCTGCTGACGGCCGGTGAGCGGCAGACCGCGCTGGAACGCATCTCCATCCGCTACTCGATCGCCAACCTGCGCACCTTCCCCTGCATCAACATCCTCGAGGGCAAGGGCAGGCTGAAGCTGTACGGCGCCTGGTTCGACATCTCGACCGGGGAGCTGTGGGTGATGAATCGGCAGACCGGCGATTTCGAGCGTCCCGAGATCGCCTGATGAAGCTGGCGCGGCGGAGGACCGGAGCCGCCGGCGCCGTTGTCGCCCTGCTGCTCGGCACCTGCAGCTTCGCGGCCATCGCGCAGCAATCCGCCATCGACGCGTGGTATGCCGCTCTCGCCGTTCCCGACCGGGACCGGCTGGACGCGCTGCTCGCGCCCGATGCCCGCATCCGCCTCACCGATCTCGGCGTGGAGCAGTCGAAGGCGGAGTTCATCGCCGCGCTCGACGAGTGGGAGACGGCGGTCGCCGGCGCGACGATCCGGCATCGCGTCGAGGCTGCCGACGGCGAAACGACGACCGTGCTCGCCTGCTACGATTTCCCGGCCAACGACGTTCTGATGCGGGAATTGTTCCGCATCCGGAACGGCAGGATCGTCGAGAACGGGCAGGCGGTGCTCGCGGAAGACTGCGGCGGCTACTGACCGGCTTCGGGCGGCGGGGCCGGATGGACGATCCCGGCAGCCGCCGGCTTCGGCAGGCGGCGCCAGCCGGCCCAGGCGAGGATGGCGACGAAGCCCATGGCCGGGATGACCGTAGCCATGGCGAAGACCGGCTCGCCCAGCGCCGCGCAGGCCAGGCCGCCCAGCAGCCCGCCGCCCATCTGGAAGAAGCCGCTCATGGACGACGCCGCGCCGGCGATGTGCGGAAACGGCGCCAGGGTGGCCGTCGCCATGGCCGGCATGATGAAGGCGATGCCGAAGGCGGAGAACGCCACCGGCCCCATGACGCCGAGAAAGCTTGCCTCGTGGACACGCAGGACGATCGCCAGCGCGGCGGAGCCGATGGCGACGAAAGCGAGCCCGACCGGCACCAGGGCCAATGCGCCGTGGCGTCCGAGCGATTGGCGCACCACCAGAGAGCCGGCGAAGTAGAAGCCGGACTGCATCAGCATGCCGGCGCCGAACTGGCTGGGCGACAGGCCGACGCGATCCATCAGGATGAAGGGCAGGATCGTCGCCTGGGTGTAGATCGCGCCGACGGTGCCGGCCAGCACGATGCTGGCGAGCACGAAATAGGGCGTGGCCAGCACCTCGCGATAGGAGGCGAGCAGCGCCCGCGGCCGGATTCGCGACAGGTCGCGCTCGACCGTCTCGACCATGGCGAAGCGCACGACGAGCATGATGGCCACGGCCGCGACGACCATCAGCACGAAGATGGCGTGCCAGCCCGCGAGCTCCATGGTGATGCCGCCCAGCGTCGGCGAGAAGGCAGGGCCGACGGCAAGGATCAGGCCCATCAGGTTCATGATGCGGGCCGATCGCTCGTTGGTGAAGAGATCGCGTACCACCGCCCGCGCGATCGATGAGCCGACGGCAGCGCCCACGCCCTGCAGCAGGCGGGCGAGGATCAGGAGGTCCACTGTCGGCGCCAGAAGCGCCAGCAGCGAGGCGACGAGATAGATGCCCATGAAGGCGTAGGTCACCGGCTTGCGGCCGAAGCCGTCGGAGAGCGGGCCGCAGACGAGCTGGGCCACCGCGAAGCCGGCGAAATAGACCGAGAGCGTGAGCTTCACCGCCGCTTCCGTCGTGCCGAAGGCGCGCACGATCTCCGGCATGGCCGGCGTGTAGAGTGCCATCGACACCGGCCCGATGGCGATCAGCAGCGCGCCGAGCAGGCCGACGCGGCGCTCGCTCATGGCCGGCGTGGTGGCGATGCGGCTCTGCATGTTCATGCTGCGTCGCTTTCCCGGCGAAGGTCCCTCGCCTCCGCCAGATTGGTGCGCACCAGCTTGAGCGTGTCGAGGAAGCCCTGCCAGTCGGCCGGCGCGATCCCCTTGGCGACGTCGGCGCGAATGCCTGCGCCGATCGGCCGGATTTCGTCGAGCATGGCTTCGCCAGCCCCGGTGAGGTGGACCAGCTTGGCGCGGCGGTCGGTCGGGTCGGCGCGGCGCTCCACCAGCCCCTGCGCCTCGAGCCGGTCGAGGGTTGCGCTGACCGTCATCGCCTCGACGCCCATCCGCTCGGCCAGCAGGTTCTGCCGGATCGGCCCGCAGCGCGCGGCATGCGTCAGGGCGCGCGCGTCGCCGGGGCTGAGCCCCAGCCCGGCCGCGGCGATCCTGCGATCCATCTCGGCGCGGATCAGCCGGGTGGCGTCGGTGAGCAGGAAGCCGACGCTGTCGGGATCGAATGTGCCGGTCGTTTTCATAAGCAAGCCTTATTATATGGGTGCCTTAGTGTATCGCCTCGATGCCGTCAATCCGGTTGCGCAGGCGAACGGCCCGCCCTACATCGGAAGCGCCTTTCCCGGAGACCCGTCCATGACCGATACCGCCGTCGACCTCGAAAGCCATCCGCTGACGCAGTGGACCGGGCCGCTCGGCCTTGCGGATTTCTCGCGGATCGACGACGGCGATTTCGGGCCTGTCTTCGACGCCGCGCTGAAGGCGCACGAGGCGGAGATCGAGACGATCGCCGGCGATCCGGCCTCGCCGACCGTCGACAACACGCTGAAGGCGCTGGAGCTGTCCGGTGACCAGCTCGACCGCGTCTCGTCGATCTTCTGGTGCCGCGCCGGCGCCCACACCAACGACGCCATCCAGGCGCTGGAGCGCGAGATGTCGCCGAAGATGGCGCGGCATTATTCGGCGATCTCGATGAACGAGCGGCTGTTCGCCCGCATCGACGACCTCCACGCCCGGCGCGCCGCGCTCGGCCTCGACCCCGAGACGCTGCGCGTCCTGGAGAAGACCTGGAAGAATTTCGTCCGCGCCGGCGCGAAGCTGGGCGCCGCGGACAAGAATCGGCTGGCCGCCATCAACGAGGAACTTGCCGGTCTCGGCGCCCGGTTCGGCCAGAACCTGCTCGCCGACGAGAAGGACTGGGTGCTGTTCCTGGAGGAAGGCGACCTCGACGGCCTGCCCGCCTTCCTGCGCGACGCGATGGCGCAGGCGGCGGAGGCGCGCGGCCGCAAGGGGCTTTATGCAGTCACCCTGTCGCGCTCCATCTACGAGCCCTTCACCAGCTACTCGACACGCCGCGACCTGCGCGAGCAGGCCTGGAAGGCCTTCATCCGCCGAGGCGAGAATGGCGGCGAGACCGACAACACCGGCATCGTGGCGAAGATGCTGGCATTGCGCGCCGAGAAGGCCAGGCTGCTCGGCTACGGCAGCTACGCGGCGTTGAAGCTCGACGACACCATGGCGAAGACGCCGGACAACGTCCACGGCCTCCTCGACCCCGTTTGGCTGAAGGCGCGCGACAAGGCGGCCGCCGACCAGGCGGAATTGCAGCGGCTCGCGGCGGCGGCCGGCAGCAACGAAACCATCGCCGGATGGGACTGGCGCTACTACCAGGAGAAACTGCGGGCGGAAAAATTCGCCTTCGACGAGGCGGAGCTGAAGCCTTACCTGCAGCTCGAGCGCGTCATCGACGCCTGCTTCGACGTGGCGAATCGGCTGTTCGGTCTCTCCTTCGTCGAGCAGCGCGGCATCCCGGCCTGGCATCCGGACGTGCGCGTCTTCCAGGTCAGGCGCCGCGACGGCAGCGACCTTGGCCTGTTCCTGGCGGATTATTTCGCCCGGCCGTCGAAACGCTCGGGTGCCTGGATGAGTTCGCTGCAGTCCGGCTACCGGCTGGGCGACGGCTCCTTCCCGGTCATCTACAACATCATGAACTTCGCCAAGGCGCCGGAAGGCGAGCCGGCGCTGCTGTCGCTCGACGAAGCGAAGACGCTGTTCCACGAGTTCGGCCATGCGCTGCACGGCATGCTGACCGAGGTCACCTGGCCGTCGGTGTCCGGGACGTCGGTGAGCCGCGACTTCGTCGAGCTGCCCTCGCAACTCTACGAGCACTGGCTGACCGAGCCGCAAGTGCTGGAAAAGCACGCGCTGCACCACAAGACCGGCGAGCCGATGCCGAAGGCGCTGCTCGACAAGATGCTGGCCGCCAGAACCTTCGGCATGGGCTTCGCCACGGTGGAGTTCACCGCTTCTGCGCTGGTCGACATGGCCTTTCACGCCCACGCCGACGCGCCCGCCGACCCGATTGCCTTCGAGGCCGCGGCGCTCGACAAGCTCGGCATGCCCGACGCCATCGCCATGCGCCACCGCACGCCGCATTTCCAGCACGTCTTCGCCGGCGACGGCTATTCGGCCGGCTACTACTCATATCTGTGGTCGGAAGTGCTGGATGCCGACGCCTTCGCCGCGTTCAAGGAAACCGGCGACGCGTTCGACCCGGCTCTCGCCGAAAAACTGCGCAGGCACATCTACGCCGCCGGCGGCTCGAAGGATCCGGAAGAACTCTACATGGCATTCCGCGGCAAGATGCCGACGCCGGATGCCATGCTGGAGAAACGTGGATTGGTGTAAAGCGCCGCCGGTGCAGGGGCCGGCTGGCCGTCAGTCCGGGTAGCAGGAAGCAGGCACGTTCGGCCACACGGCGTCGTCGCAGCGGGCAGCTTCCTGACGTTGCTTGAAGGCCGCGCTGACGGGGCCAGTCACCATCGGGTCGACACCATCCGGCGCATCGTCGAAGCGGCGCGGGGGCTCCTCGGGGAGCATGCCCCGGGTGGCCTCGCGACTCTCCGCTGCCGATCGCTCCTGCAAGGCAACGCGGACAGCCTCGTTGCTCCCGGTGGGAGCGGCGCTGCTTGCGGGCACCATGGCAGCCGAGACGCAGAGTGCGAACACGCCTGCAACCCATCTGCCGGACTTGCCGCCGAATGTAGCCGAAATCATCATGCCGGAAGAACCGCCGCGACCGGGAATCGTTCCCGTTGTCTTAACCACGCCATAAGGCTCCCGGATCGTTAACATCCCGTTTCCGATCCTGCTCACAGGTCGCGGACGAAATAGCGGACACTCTTCTTGCCCTCATGGATCGCGGCGCTGCCGACTACGGCAAAGCCGAGCGCCGCATGGAAGGCGTCGGACGCCGGGTTGGGCGGCTCGGCATTGACCTCGCAGGTGATGATGGTGTGCCCGGCGGCGGTCGCCTTGCCGAACAGATCTTCGTACAGCGCCCGCGCCAGTCCCCGTCCGCGTGCCGCCGCCGCCACGACGACGCGGTCGACATACACGAAGCGGGGATAGCGGGCCTGGAACCAGCGGAAGTTCGGGCTCTGGTAGCCGGCACCCTGGTCGAAGGCGATCAGGAAGGCATCGCTGTCGCCGACGCCGCGCGCGTAAAAAGCCTGGGCGAGCAGGTGGTCGAGATCGGCCGGCTCCAGCCAGGACAGTTCTTCGGCATGCGCATTGTTCAGCGCCAGCACGCTGTGCCGCGGCATTTCCCGGATATCCAGTATGTCAGCCATCTCGCCCTCGACGCACCCGCCGGGCGGAAATGCCATGCCGCGGGAACCGCGGCAAGCCTCGCGCGTTGTGCGCCCGACCCACTCCAGCCGCGCCGGCGGCAACAGAACACGCTTCAAAAGACTTCGGACGGTCGACAGACATGATGGATCATCGCGACAGGCTTATCCTCGCGCTTTCCGCGCTCATCAGGGCGGAGCGCGAGGCGAGAATGGCTCTCGAACAGGCGATAGCCGACAGAACCTTCTCTCCCGACATGCTGGCCCGCCTGGCCGGGCGCGAAGCGATCTACGTGTCCCAGGAGGATCTCGAGGCGGCCGAAGCCTTCGTGCTGCCCGATCCGCCGACCGGCCGGCGGGGCACCGCCTGATGGCGCCGCGGCCGGCCTGGAGGGGCTATCTCAAGCTGTCGCTGGTGACCTGCGCGGTCGAGCTTTCCAATGTGGTGACCCACAGCGAGAAGGTGTCCTTCCGCATCCTCAACCGCGCCACCGGCAACACGGTACGCCGCCAGTATGTCGACGCCGATACGGGAAAACCGCTCTCCGAGAAGGACGAGGTGAAGGGTTACGAGACCGGCCAAGACGAGTACCTGCTGATCGAGGAGGAGGACATCGAGGCGGTGCAGATCGAGTCCTCGCATACGCTGAACCTCGAAGGGTTCGTGGCCAGGCGCGACATCGAGCAGATCTATCTCGACACGCCCTACTACGTGGCGCCTGCCGACAAGGTCTCGGAAGAGGCGTTCACGGTGATCCGCGAGGCGCTGGTCAAGAAGAAGATGGCCGGGCTGGCGCGCATCGTGCTCTATCGCCGCGAGCGGCCGGCCCTGATCGAGCCGTTCGGCAAGGGCATGCTGCTCACCACGTTGCGCTACGACACGACGGTACGGCAGGCCGAGGATGTGGCTGACGGCACGGAAAAGGTGAAGCTGGACGAGGAGATGGTGGAGCTTGCCGAGCGGGTGATCGAACGCCGGAAAGGCAAGTTGGACCCGGACACCTTCGAGGACCGCTACGAGAACGCCCTGCTGGAGCTCATCAAGTCGAAGCAGGCGGGCCGCAAGGCGCCCAGGGCAAAACCCGCGCAAAAGCCGTCCAACGTGGTCAATTTGTTCGATGCACTGAAGAAGAGCCTCTCCGACGACAGCGGAAAGGAAGAGAAGGACAAGGCAAAGCCTCCTGTCAGGAAGCCGGCAAAACGCCCGGCTTCCGCCAAGGGCAAGACGCGCTCGCAGACCGCTCGCCGCAAGAGGGCGTAAGTCATGGCGACCGCACCCGACCCGCTCACCACCTACCGCGCCAAGCGTGACTTCCGCATCACCAGCGAGCCGTCGGGCGGCGAGGCGCGCCGCAAGGCGAAAAAGGCCGGCGGCAAGTTCGTGATCCACAAGCACGATGCGCGCCGCCTGCACTACGACCTCAGGCTGGAGCATGAGGGCGTGCTGTGGAGCTGGGCGGTGACGCGCGGCCCGAGCCTCGACCCGTCGGAGAAGCGGCTCGCCGTCCATGTCGAGGACCATCCGCTCGACTATGGCAGCTTCGAGGGCGTCATCCCCGCCGGGCAGTACGGCGCCGGCGCGGTGATCGTCTGGGACGAGGGCGAATGGGAACCCGAGGGCGATCCCGCCAAGGGCATGAAGAAGGGCCACATCGATTTCAAGCTGAAGGGCAACAAGCTCGCCGGCGACTGGCATCTCGTGCGGCTGCGCCCGCGGCCGGGCGAGAAGAAGGACAACTGGCTGCTGATCAAATCGAAGGATCGCTACGCCCGGCCCGGCGAGGACATTTTGCAGGACGCGCCGCAATCGGTGGCGACGGGGCGTACCATCGAGGAGGTGGCGGAGGGCAAGCCGCCGCGCGCCGAGCGGCAGCCGAAGGCAGCCGCCAGACGGAAGGATGGCCGGGCCAGGAGCGCCAGGACGGAAAAGCCGGACAAGATGCCGGACTTCGTCCCGCCACTGCTGGCGACCCTGCGCTCCGCGCCGCCCTCCGGCGCCGAGTGGCTGCACGAGGTCAAGTTCGACGGCTACCGCATCCAGGCCCGTATCGACGGGGGCAAGGTCAAGCTGCTCACCCGCAAAGGGCTCGACTGGACGAAAAAATTCGGCAAGCCAATCGAGCAGGCCCTGGCCGGGCTCGACTGCGACAGCGCCATCGTCGACGGCGAGGTGGTGGTGCTTGCCGACAACGGCGTCGCCTCCTTCTCCGCCCTGCAGCAGGCGCTGTCCGAGAACCGCACCGCGAGCATGATCTACTACGTGTTCGACCTGCTCTATCTCGACGGCCGCGACCTGCGCGCCGAGCCGCTGGTCGAGCGCAAGGACCGGCTCGCCGCGCTGGTGGAAGAAGGCGAAGGCGCGCTGCGCTACAGCGAGCACTTCGCCGAGCCCGGCGAGACCATGCTGAGGCATGCCTGCCGCATGGGGCTGGAGGGCGTCGTCTCCAAGCGCGCCGACTCGCACTACGGCAGCGGCCGGGGCCTCGACTGGATCAAGTCGAAATGCACCAACCGGCAGGAATTCGTCATCGTCGGCTACGTGCCGTCCACCGCCACAGGGCGCGGCGTGCGCTCGCTGCTGCTCGGCTACAATGACAAGGGCACGCTGCGCTATGCCGGCCGGGTCGGCACCGGCTTCTCCAACCGGGCGGGCGACGAGCTCAAGAAGAAGATGGACCGGCTGAAGGCGAAGGCGTCGCCGTTCGACAAGACGCCGCCCGGCCAGAAGGGCGCGATCTGGCTGAAGCCGGAGCTGGTGGCCGAGATCGAATTCCGCAGCTGGACGGCGGACGGCATCATACGCCATTCTTCCTTCCAGGGCCTGCGCGAGGACAAGCCGGCCGAGGAGGTGGTGGCCGAGAAGCCCGCCAAGGGCATGGCGCCACCGGCTTCGGCGACGACAAAGGCGCGAAAGGCGGCAAGCCATGCGAGGACTTCGGTGACGCTGAGCAATCCCGACAAGCTGCTGTGGCCGCAAGCCGGGGTGAGCAAGCAGGACCTTCTCGATTATTACGAGACGGTGTGGTCGCGCATGCGGCAGTTCGTGGTCGACCGGCCGCTCAGCCTGGTGCGCGCGCCGGACGGGGTCGAAGGCCAGCGCTTCTTCCAGAAGCACGCCTCCAAGGGCATGCACGAGGCCATACGGACCATGCAGGACCCCGAGGACGGCGAAGAACTGCTCTATATCAGCGACTTCGACGGACTGGCGGCGCTGGTGCAGCTCGGCGTGATCGAGGTCCACATCTGGGGCTCCACCATCGCGGCGATCGAGACCCCCGACCAGATCGTCTTCGACCTCGATCCCGACGAGGGGCTGGACGTCGAGGCGGTGCGCCACGCCACCCGTTCGGTCCGGGCCCGGCTCGACGATCTGGAGCTGCCCTCTTTCCTGAAGACCTCCGGCGGCAAGGGTTTTCACGTCGTGGTGCCGCTGAAGCCCAAGGCCGACTGGGCTGCGGTCAAGGGTTTTGCCCACGATTTCGCCCAGGCCATGGCCGAGCTGGAGCCGGACCGCTACACCGCGACGCTGTCGAAGAAGGCGCGCGCGGGGCGCATCTTCATCGACTACCTGCGCAACGGCAAGGGCTCGACCACCGTGGCGCCCTACTCCGCGCGCGGCAAGCCGGGCGCCACGATGTCGATGCCGGTGCCCTGGAACATGCTCGACGACCTGACTCCCGACCGCTTCGCCATCGGCAACGATGCGCTGGCCGAGCGGCTGAAGGCGGCCGATCCCTGGAAGGATTTTTTCAAGGCGGGCAAGGCGCTCAACAGGAAGGGATGAGGGGGCGGCACTGTCCGGGAGCTTGAACTTCGCTTTGAGTCGGTTGCAAGTCCTCCTCTCCGTCTCGCCCTTCGGGCTCGCCACCTCTCCCCCACTGCGTGGGGGCGAGGAACCCAAGCTGGAGAAGCGCCGGCATCGCGGCGGCGGTTCCTCGCCCCGCGAAGCGGGGAGAGGTGGCGAGCCCGAAGGGCGAGACGGAGAGGGGGCTACTTCCGCAGTCAGGGTGCGAGACGGCTGCGCGCTACCTGATCGCCCGTCCTTCCGCGTCGAAGCGAAAGATCTTGCCCGGCTGCGGCGTGGCGTAGATCGTGGCGCCCGGCTCGGCGTTGTAGACGCCAAAAATGCGTACGGTGATCAGCCCGGCCTTCTCGCAGTCGAGATAGAGGTTGGTGTCGGCGCCGAGATGCTCGGCGTGCACCACCGTGCCCCTCCACTCGCCGGAGGAGGCGCTGACCGACAGATGCTCGGGCCGCACGCCGACGGTCTTGGCCCCGCCGTCGCCGAGACGCGCTCCGTCGACGAAGTTCATCTTCGGCGAGCCGATGAAGCCGGCGACGAACTCGTTGGCGGGGCTGTTGTAGAGCTCCATCGGCGCGCCGACCTGCTCGATCCTGCCGGCGTTCAGCACCACGATCTTGTCGGCAAGCGTCATCGCCTCGACCTGGTCGTGGGTGACGTAGATCATCGTCGCCTTCAGCCGGCGGTGCAGCTGGGCGATCTCGAGGCGTGTGTTGACGCGCAGCGCAGCATCGAGATTGGACAGCGGCTCGTCGAAGAGAAAAAGCTTCGGCTCGCGCACCACGGCGCGGCCGATGGCGACGCGCTGGCGCTGGCCGCCCGACAGCTCCGCCGGCCGGCGCTGCAGATAGGGTTCGAGCGACAGCATGGCGGAGGCGATGCCGATGCGCTTGTCGATCTCGGCCGTCGGCGTGCCTGCCTGCTTGAGCCCCAGCCCCATATTGTCGCGCACGGTGAGGTGCGGATAGAGCGCGTAGGTCTGGAACACCATGGCGATGCCGCGCTTGGCCGGCGGCGTGTTGACGACGTTGACGCCGTCGATCAGCACCTTTCCGGAGGTCGCATCCTCCAGCCCGGCGATCACGCGCAGCAGCGTCGACTTCCCACAGCCCGACGGCCCGACAAAGACGACGAACTCGCCATCCTGCACCTCCAGGTCGATGCCTTTCAGCACGTCGACCTTGCCGAAGGATTTTTTCACATTCTCGATTTTTAGAGAGCCCACAAGCGTTCCTTCAGATGATGTGCGCGGTTGTAGCCGGCGTTCACTTCACCGCTCCCGAGGTGATGCCGCGGATGAGCTGCCGCGAGAAGATCAGGTAGAGGACCAGCACCGGCAGGATGGCGAGCGACAGCGCCGCCAGCACCGCGTTCCAGTTGGTGACGAACTGGCCGATGAAAATCTGGGCGCCGAGCGTCACCGTCTTGGTGCCTTCCGACGGCGCCAGGATCAGCGGGAACCACAGATCGTTCCAGATCGGGATCATAGTGAACACCGCGACTGTGGCCATGGCCGGGCGCACCAGCGGCAGCACCAGCCGGAAGAAGATGCGGTATTCCGACAGCCCGTCGATGCGACCGGCGTTCTTCAGATCGTCGGAGACGGTCTTCATGAACTCCGACAGGATGAAGATGCAGAGCGGCAGGCCCTGCGCGGTGTAGACCAGGATCAGCGCCGTCAGCGTGTTGACCAGCCCGCTCGCCACCATCATCTGCAGGATGGCGACGGTGCCAAGCCGGATCGGGATCATGATGCCGAGCGCCAAATAGAGGCCGGTCAGCGTGTTGCCGCGGAAGCGGTATTCCGACAGCGCGAAGGCCGCCATGGCGCCGAACAGGATGACGAAGAACAGCGAGCCGACGGTGACGATCAGGCTGTTCTGGAAGTAGAGCAGGAAATCGCCCTGCGCCATGACGGTGGTGTAGCCGACGGGGTCGAAGGTCTCGGGCGTCGGCAGGGCCAGCGGCGAGCGGAAGATGGCGTTGCGCGATTTGAGCGAGTTGATGACGATCAGCAGCACCGGGAACAGCGCGATCGCCGTATAGGCGATCAGCACCGCATGGGCGGCGGCCGAGCGGGCGGGGGAATGGGCGGCGCGGCTCATACCCGGCCTCGCGAGGTTTCAGCGCCAGAGCTGCCTTCTTTCGCACCCCCCTCTGTCCTGCCGGACATCTCCCCCGCAAGGGGGGAGATGGGCAGCTTCATCGAAGCCGCATTTCCTTCAACGTCTGCGATTGGCGAAACCAAAGCGGCCGGCCAATCTCCCCCCTTGCGGGGGAGATGTCCGGCAGGACAGAGGGGGGTGCGAAAGACCAGCATCTCAAATCCTCAAAACTGATACCGCCGCAGCCGCGTCTGGATGGCGAACAGATAGACGGCGACGCCGGCGAGGATGATGAGGAACATCATGGTGGCGATCGCCGCGCCCATGTTTGGATCGCCGAGCTGCAGCTGGAAGCCGAAGAAGGCACGGTACAGGAAGGTGCCGAGGATGTCGGTGGAGAAGTTGGGGCCGGCAAGCGCCCCCTGCGCGGTGTAGATCAGGTCGAAGGCATTGAAATTGCCGACGAAGGTGAGGATCGAGATGATGCCGATCGACGGCAGGATCAGCGGCAGCTTGATCTTCCAGAACTGCGAAATCCCGGTGATGCCGTCCATCTCGGCGGCTTCGATCACCTCGTCGGGAATGGACAGCAGCGCCGCATAGATCAGCATCATCGGGATGCCGACGAACTGCCAGACCGAGATCAGGCTGAGCGCGGTCAGCGCATATTCCTCCTTGCCGAGCCAGGGCGCGAACAGGCTTCTCAGCCCGACCGAGTTCAGCAGCGACGGCGCCACGCCCCACAGCGGCGACAGGATGAGCTTCCAGACGAAGCCGACGATGACGAAGGACAGGACCGTCGGCACGAAGATGGCGGTGCGGTAGAAGGCGCGGAAGCGCAGCGTCGGGCTGGACAGCAGCGCCGCCAGCAGCACGCCGATCGGGTTCTGCACCAGCATGTGGATGATGAAGAACCAGACATTGTTCCACAGCGCGTTCCAGAAATTCACGGACCAGCGCGGGTCGCCGAACAGCATGCGGAAATTGTCGAGGCCGACATAGACCAGCTGCTGGTCGATGCGGCGGAACAGCGAGAGTTGCAGCGTGCCGGCGAGCGGCACGATCATGAACGCCGTGTAGACGAGGAAGGCCGGCGCCAGGAACACCAGGATGTGCCAGCGGAAGGGTTTTTTGATTGGCTGGTCGTCCACGGACATTGGCGGCCCCGGTAAAGATGTGGCAGGCGATTGACGCGATCTGACGCCGCCCTTCGGTCACGGCAAGGCGCCGGCAGCGCCGCCGGCATAACCCTCCCCCTTGAGGGGAGGGTCGGCGAGCGGTCGAAGCGAAGCGAGATCGCGAGACGGGGTGGGGTTGCTGCGGAAGTGCTCGACGCTCTCTTCTGCCGAGCGCTTCACCACCGACCCCTCCCCGCGTCAAAAACCTCGCGTCCCGCTCGGTTTTCGCCGCGACCCTCCCCTCGAGGGGGAGGGTTCACCAGCGCATCACTTCGCCGGCTTGTACCAGGCGTCGAGGCCCTTCTGCAGCTTCTCGCCGGCGACCTGCGGCGTGTCGGTGCCGTTGATGACGTTAGCGGACTCGACCCAGGTCTCGTTCTCGAGGTTCGGCGTGCCGCGCGACAGGATCTGGTAGGTCGAGCGGATCGTCGGCTTGCACTTCTCGCGCCACGACACGAATTCCTGTGCCAGCGGGTCCTCCATCTTCACCGCCGCGTTGTTCAGGCTGAAGAAGCCCGGCAGCGCGTTGGCGTAGATGGTGGCGAATTCCGGCGAGGCGACCCACGACAGGAAGGTTTTCGCCGCGTCGGCATTCGGGCTCTTGGCGTTGAGGCCGACGGCGATGTCGGTGTGGTCGGAGATATAGCAGGTGTCGCCGGCGGTCTTCACCGGCGGCGGGAAGGCGCCCATCTTGAACTGCGCCTGCGTGTTGAAGCCGGAAATCTCCCACGAGCCGGCCGGATAGATGGCGGCGCGGCCGAGCGTGAACAGGTTCTGGCTGTCCGGGTAGGTCTGCGCCTCGAAGCCGTCGCCGAGATAGTCCTTCCACTTGGCGAGCGTCGCATAAGGCTCGACCCATTGCGGGTCGGTGAGCTTCTGCTCGCCCTTGATCAGCGCCAGGCGGCCCTCCTCGCCCTTCCAGTAGTTCGGGCCGATGTTCTGGTAGCCCATGGTCGCGGCCTCCCAGAGATCCTTGGTGCCCATCGCCATCGGGATGTAGTTGCCGTCCGCCTTGATCTTGTCGAGCGCGGCGAAGAATTCCGCCTCGGTCGCCGGCGGCGTGATGCCGAGTTGCTGGAAGGCGTCGGCATTGTAGATGAAGCCGTGGATGACGGAGGCCATCGGCACGCAGAAGGTCGCCTTGCCGTCGTCGGTCTGCCAGGCCGACTTGGCGACGTCGGAGAAATTCTCCATGCCGGGCAGGCTGCTGAGATCGGCGAGATGGCCCTTGGTGTAGAGGTCGAGCGAGGCGTCGAAGGGACGGCAGGTGATGAGGTCGCCGGCCGAGCCGGCGTCGAGCTTGGCGTTGAGCGCGGCGTTGTACTCGGTCGGCGCCGACGGCGAGAACACCACCTTGATGCCGGGATTGGCCTTCTCGAAGGCCGGGATGAGCTTCTCCTGCCAGATGGCGAGATCGTCGTTGCGCCAGCTCTCGATGGTCAGCGTCTTGTCCTGGGCCAGCGCCGCGCCCGCGCAGGCGAGCAGGCTGGAGCCCGTGAGCAACGCCGTGATGAGTCTTGTTGTCATTGCAGTCTCCCTGTTTCGACCTGTTCAGGTTCGATTGTGATGAGAGCGGGTGCTCCCCTCTTCGAGACCGGCGAGCGCCGGCCTGAGCTTTTGCCCGGCCTCGGCCAGGAGGCGGGTCGCGGTGCCGAGGTCGTCCGCCCCGGCGGCAAGCAGGATCGCCGGCTTGACGGCGCCGCCGGTCTTTTCCAGGAGCCGCTGAGCCTCGTCCCGGCCGCAGCCGGCGATCGCCGCCACGATGCGGGCGGCGCGGTCGCGCAGTTTCATGTTGTCGGGACGCAGGTTGACCATGTAGCCGTCGTGGACATGGCCGAGATGGATGGCGACCAGGGTCGAGAACATGTTGAGGGCGATCTTCTGCGCCGTGCCCGCGCCCATGCGGGTCGACCCGGCGATCATTTCCGGCGGGGTGGCGAGAACGATGCCGACATCGCCGCGCGTCGCCAGCGGCGTACCGGCATTGTTGGCGATGCCGATCGTGGCGGCACCGCGCCGGTGCGCTTCGTCGAGGGCGGCCACCGCATAGGGCGTCGTTCCGGAGGCCGACAGCGCGATCAGGCAGTCGCCGGCGTCGAGGCCGTTCTCCGCCACTTCCCTGGCAGCCTCCGCCGCGTCGTCCTCGGGCGCGCCCGGCAGGTCGACGAAAGCCTGCCTGCCGCCGGCGATCAGCACCACCACCCGCTCAGACGGGATGCCGTAGGTTCCGGGAAGCTCGAGCGCGTCGGCCAGCGCCATCAGGCCGGAGCTCCCGGCCGCCGCATAGAAAAGGCGGCCGCCCACGGCGAGCCGGCCGGCGGCGATTTCCGCGGCCAAGGCGATCGCATCGACGGCGGCATGGACGCTATTCGCGGCCTCGACCTGGGCATCGGCCAGCAAGCGCAGGATGGACGCAGGCGGCTGCTCGTCCAGCCCCTTCGCCTTTGCGTTCACCGCTTCCGTGCCGGCATGCGCCATCAGATCCCCTCCATTCGGCGACCATACCAAAAAAATACCACTTGTCCAGCGCGGCATTTACGATTTGGTCACGGCTGAGCCACCAAACCGAAGCCCGCGCAACCATATCAGCTACTTACATGATCCATTCCCTGGCCAAAAATTAACGCTTGGAGAATGGTATTTTATTGGTATTATCAAGAAAGAGGAGCATTTCCGCGTGGACCTGGTACTGGGCATCGATGGTGGCGGCACGAGCTGCCGGGCGGCGGTCGCCACATCCCGCGGGGAGATTCTCGGCCGCGCCAGGAGCGGCGCCGCCAACATCCGCACCGACCTGACCGGCGCCCGCGCCAGCATCGTCGAGGCGGCGCGGCTGGCCTTCATCGACGCCGGCCTTGACCCGGAGCGGATCGCCGAGACGCCGGCGGTTCTAGGGCTCGCCGGCAGCAATGTCGGCACCTACCGCCAGCAGCTCGAGGCCATCCTGCCCTTCCCGCGCTGCGCCGTCGAGAGCGACGGGCTGATCGCGCTGGAAGGCGCGCTCGGCGGCAGCAACGGCGCCATCGCCATCCTCGGCACCGGCAGCGTCTACATGATGCGGCGCGGCGACATGGTGCGCTCCGTCGGCGGCTGGGGGTTTCTGGTCGGCGACCAGGCGAGCGGCGGCCGCATCGGCCGCGATCTGCTCGAGGAGACGCTGCTTGCCTATGACGGCATCCGCCCGGCCTCCCCGCTGACCGACGCGCTGCTCGCCGTCTTCCGCGGCAATCCGCGCGACGTGGTCGAGTTCACCACCACGGCCAAGCCGGGCGATTTCGGCGGCTTCGCGCCGATGGTATTCGACCATGCCACGAAGGGCGACGCTGTCGCCGAATTCATCGTCGCACGCGGGGTGGCGGCCATCGAGGCGTCGCTGGTCGTGCTGGGACTCGGCGACGACGAGCCGATCAGCCTGCTCGGCGGCCTGGCGGCGCTCTATGCGCCGCGCCTTTCGCCAAACTACCGCGAACGCCTGCGCCAGCCGCGGCAGGACGCGCTGGGCGGCGCCGTGTCGATGGCGGCCCGCCGCTTCGGCGCCGGGAGGCCGGCGCATGGCTGACCTCGCCGATACGATCTTCGGCGCCCTGAAGGGTGCGGGCCCCAACGGCGCGCCGCTCTACCTGAAGCTGAAGCGCTCGATCGAGGAAGCCGTCCGGCGCGGCGTCCTCCTTCCCGGCGATGCGCTGCCCTCGGAGCGCGACATCGCCGCCAAGGCCGATATCTCGCGCGTCACCGTGCGCAAGGCCGTGCAGGATCTGGTCCGCGACGGGCTGCTGGTGCAGCGCCACGGCTCCGGCACCTTCGTCGCCCGCGCCGTCGAGCGGGTCGAGCAGTCGCTGTCGCTGCTGACCTCCTTCACCGAGGACATGGCGCGGCGCGGCAAGACGCTGCGTTCCGAATGGCTCGACCGCGGCATCTATGCACCCTCACCCGAGGAGATGATGGTGCTCGGGCTCTCTCCTCAGGAATCGGTGGCGCGGGTGAGTCGGCTACGGATCGCCGACGGAACGCCGCTGGCCATCGAGCGCGCCGCCCTGCCGGCAATGGCCCTGCCCGATCCGACCGCCGTCGGCTCCTCGCTCTACGCGGCGCTGGAAAAGACCGGCAGCCGGCCGGTGCGCGCCATACAGCGCATCTCGGCGGCCAATCTGGGCGCCGCGGACGCGCGGCTGCTCGACCTGCCGACCGGCACCGCCGGCCTGCACATCGAACGCATCTCCTACCTGGCGAGCGGCAAGGTGGTGGAGTTCACGCGATCGATCTACCGCGGCGACACCTATGATTTCGTCGCCGAACTGAGACTGGGGGATTCCGCTGGCACGAGGAGCGAGCCATGAACGATCCCACCCATATGCGCCGCGAAATCGCGGAGATCCCCGAAGCCGCGGCAAGGCTGCTGAATGGCGGCGGCAAGGCGCTCGAGGCTGCCGGGAAAGGCATTCGCGACCTCGATCCTTCCTTCGTCATCAGCGTGGCGCGCGGCTCCTCGGACCATGCCGCCTCGTTCCTGAAATACGCGGTCGAGCTCACGGCCGGCATCCCGGTCGCCTCGGTCGGCCCGTCGGTCGCCTCCATCTACGGCGCCAACCTGAGGCTGGCCGGCTCGCTCTGCCTGACCATCTCGCAGTCCGGCAAAAGCCCCGACATCGTCGCCATGGCGGCGCAGGCCAAGGCCGGCGGCGCGCTGACCGTGGCGCTGACCAACACGCCGGATTCGCCGCTGGCGCGTGCCTCCGACTATCCGATCGACATACTGGCCGGGCCGGAGCGCAGCGTCGCCGCCACGAAAACCTTCGTCAATTCGGCGCTGGCCGGCCTCGTGCTGATGGCGCATTGCACCGACGATGCCGACCTGCTCGCCGCGCTGCGGCGCCTGCCCGAGCAGTTCCGCCAGGCGATCGATTGCGACTGGATGGAGATCGCCGCGGCCCTGGAGGATGCGCCTTCCCTCTTCATCCTGGGACGCGGCCCCTCCTATGCGATCGCCAGCGAGGCGGCGCTGAAATTCAAGGAAACCTGCGGCATGCACGCCGAGGCCTACAGCGCCGCCGAGGTGATGCACGGCCCGCTGGCGCTGGTCGGTCCCGGCTTCCCGGTGCTGGCGCTGGCCGCGCGCGACGCCTCGGAAGCCTCGGTCGCCGAGACCTCCGATGCATTGGCCGCGAAGGGTGCCGCCGTCTTCGCCACGTCGCGGCGCACCGCGCAGGCGCGCATGCTGCCGCATGTCGCCACCGGTCATCCCCTGACCGACCCGCTGCCGCTGATCGTCTCCTTCTACGCCTTCGTCGAGGCTTTCGCGCGCCGGCGCGGCCTCGATCCCGACCAGCCGCGCAACCTGCGCAAGGTGACGGAGACGCGCTGATGCGGTCGTTCGCGATTTCCGCGCCAAAAATCTTCGACGGCGAGGTATGGCACGAGGACGCCGCCGTGCTGGTGCGCGATGGCGATGTCGAGGCCGTGGTCGCGCGCTCGAAGATCCCCGCCGGGACGATTGTGACCAGGACGGACGGCATGCTGGCGCCGGGCTTCGTCGACCTGCAGGTGAACGGCGGAGGCGGCGTCATGCTGAACGACCGGCAGGACGTTGAAACCATCCGCACCATCTGCGCCGCGCACGCCCCGTTCGGCACGACCGCGCTGCTGCCGACGCTGATCACCGACTCGCCCGAGATCACCGCGCGCGCCGTCGATGCCGGCGCCGCCGCGGCCGAGGCCGGCGTGCCCGGCTTTCTCGGCCTGCATCTCGAGGGACCGCACCTGTCCTTCGCCCGCAAGGGCGCCCACGACATACGCCTCATCCGGCCGATGACCGATACCGACGAGGCTTTCCTGCTTCGTGCCCGCGCCCGCCTGCCGGCGCTGCTGACGACGGTGGCGCCGGAATCGGTCGAGCCGGAGCGCGTAGCCCGGCTTGCCGGCGCGGGGGTGGTTATGAGCCTCGGCCATTCCGATACGCATCATGCGATCGCACAGGTCTATGCTGAGGCCGGCGCCGGCTTGGTGACGCACCTCTTCAACGCCATGAGCCAGATCGGCAACCGCGAGCCCGGCTTGGCTGGAGCGGCGCTGAGCTGCGGCACCTTGTGGGCAGGATTGATCGCCGACGGCTTTCACGTCGACCCCGCGACCATCGGCATCGCCATGCGGGCGAAGGTCGGGCCGGCGCGCATCTTTCTGGTCACGGACGCCATGGCGCCGACCGGCACGGACATGACCTCCTTCACGCTCAACGGCCGCACGATCTTTCGCAATGGTGGCCGCCTGACGCTGGAGGACGGCACGCTGGCCGGCGCCGATCTCGACATGATCTCGGCGGTGCGCTTCATGCACCGGTCGATCGGCCTCGATCTCGGCGAGGCGCTGAAGATGGCCTCGCTCTATCCGGCCATGGCGATGGGCGTGGAGGTGCGCCACGGCCGGCTCGCCGGCGGCAGCCGCGCCGACATCGTGCAGTTGTCTGACCACCTCGACGTCGAAGGCGTCTGGATCGGCGGCGACAAGGTTTTTAGCCGGCACGCTACCGCGTAGCGGTCCCGCTGCTCGGTATGCCGACAAGCTGGATTTCTACTTCGCCCCAGCGTCAGCCGCCGCCCGGATCGCCTCGATGTTGGCGCGATAGGCGTCGGTCGAGCCGCTCTTGAACACCGCCGAGCCGGCGACCAGCACGTCGGCGCCGGCCGCAGCGACCAGCGGCGCGGTGTCCGGCGTGATCCCGCCATCGACTTCGATATGGATCGGCCGGTCGCCGATCATGGCCTTCACGCGGCGGATCTTCTTCAGCATGGCCGGGATGAAGGCCTGGCCGCCGAAACCAGGATTGACCGTCATGACCAGGATCAGGTCGAGCCGGTCGAGCACATGCTCGATTGCGCTCTCCGGCGTCCCCGGATTGAGCGACACGCCAGCCTTCTTGCCGAGGTTCTTCACGGTCTGAAGCGAGCGGTCGAGATGCGGGCCGGCTTCGGCGTGGATGGTGATCAGGTCGGCGCCCGCCTCGGCGAAGGCGGCGATGTAGGGATCGGCCGGCGCGATCATCAGGTGGCAGTCGAACAGTTTTTCGGTACGGCCGCGGATCGCCTTCACCACCGGCGGGCCGAAGGTGATGTTGGGCACGAAATGCCCATCCATGATGTCGAGATGCACCCAGTCGGCACCGGCGGCGACGACCGCCTCGACCTCGTCTCCCAGCCTCGAAAAATCCGCCGAGAGGATCGACGGCGAGATGATCGTCTTCCTGGTCATGGCAAACCTTCCGCCGTCGTTCCTGTCGATTCCTTAAGGGCTCAGTCGATGTCGAACGACACGCCCTGCGCCAGCGGCAGCGCCTTCGAATAGTTCACCGTGTTGGTGGCGCGGCGCATGTACGCCCTCCAGGCATCGGAGCCGCTCTCGCGACCGCCGCCCGTCTCCTTCTCGCCGCCGAACGCGCCGCCGATCTCGGCCCCCGACGTGCCGATATTGACGTTGGCGATGCCGCAGTCGGAACCTTCCGCCGACAGGAAACGCTCCGACTCCATCAGGTCGCGGGTGAAGATCGATGACGACAGACCGGCGCCGACGGCGTTGTGCTCGGCGATCGCCTGGTCGAGCTCGCTGTATTTCATGACGTAGAGGATCGGTGCGAAGGTCTCCTCCAGCACCGGACCTGTCTGCTTCGGCATCTCCACCAGCGCCGGACGGACATAATAGGCTTCGGCGCCGCCGGTGTCCACGCGCTCGCCGCCGGTCACCGTGCCGCCTTCAGCCTTGGCCGCGTCGAGCGCCTTCTGCATGCCCTCGAAAGCCACCCTGTCGATCAGCGGGCCGACCAGCGCGCTGGTTTCCAGCGGGCTGCCTACCGACACGCTCTGATAGGCCTTCCGCAGGCGCGGCACGAGCGTGTCGTAGACGCTGTCGTGCACGAACAGGCGCCGCAGCGTCGTGCAGCGCTGGCCGGCCGTGCCCATGGCGCCGAAGGCGATGGCGCGGACGGCCATGTCGAGATCGGCACTTGGGCAGACGATGCCGGCATTGTTGCCGCCGAGCTCGAGGATTGCACGGGCGAAGCGTTTTGCCAGCCGCGGCCCGACCGCGCGGCCCATGCGGGTCGAGCCGGTGGCCGAGACCAGCGGCACTTTCGGATGGTCGACCAGCACCTCGCCGATCGCACCGTCGCCGATCAGCACCTGCACGAGCCCGTTCGGCACATCGGCTGCGCGCTCGGCCGCGCGGGCGAAGATGGCCTGGCAGGCGAGCGCCGTCAGCGGCGTCTTCTCCGACGGTTTCCACACCACGGAGTTGCCGCACACCAGCGCCAGCGCCGCATTCCACGACCAAACCGCCACCGGAAAGTTGAAGGCGGAGATGACGCCGACGACGCCGAGCGGGTGCCAGGTCTCCATCATGCGGTGGCCGGGGCGCTCGGTGGCGATGGTCAGGCCGTAGAGCTGCCGTGACAGGCCGACGGCGAAGTCGCAGATGTCGATCATCTCCTGGACTTCGCCGAGTCCCTCGGACGGGATTTTTCCGACCTCGATCGACACCAGCCGGCCGAGATCGGCCTTGGCGGCGCGCAGTTCCTCGCCGAGCAGCCGCACCAGCTCGCCGCGCTTCGGTGCCGGCACGTTGCGCCAGGCGCGGAACGCCGCGTCGGCCTCCTCGATCATCGCCGCCGCGTCGCCCGCCGAGATCGTCTTCAGCGCCGCGATCTGCTCGCCCGTCACCGGACTGCGAACGACGAGATCGCCGCCGGCAAGACGATCCGCCCGAACTCCCAGCCTGCCGAGCAGTTCCGTGGTCTCGCTCCTGATGTCCATCGAACGTCTCCTTACGCTTGTGTCGGGCGCTGTCCGCATTCCGACGTCGCCGGCGTGCCCCATCTTCAGTGCCGCCGCGGCTCGATTGGGTGCGGCTATATCGCGATACGGCGCGAAAATTCCACCGGATTCCACCTGAGGACAGCCATTTTCCGCTGCGCATGCACGAAGCGGTGGACTGGGTGCCATCCTCCGCAACCCTTGCTGGCTTCCAAGCTTGCGGCTGTCGCTTCCCGTGTTAAGGTTTTGTCTTGCAGGCTCGCAATCGTTTTTCGCAAAGGCGGAGCCGACGGGGGTTAGGTGTGGGGGTCGCCGGCGTGATTGGCGAGTTCGTGGTGCTGCTGGCGGCGGTCTACCTCGCCACGGTCGCGCTGTATTTCGCCCTGGGCGTCGGCATTAGCTGGCTCAACGACCGCAATCCGCAACGCCGCATCCAGCAGCGGCGGCGCGGCGAAAGGCGCATGCTGGCGGAAATCCGCCAGAGCATGGCCTCGATCCTGGTATCCAGCCTTTCTCTGGCGATCGGTCTCCATGCCCAGATGCAAGGCTGGGCACCGATCCCCTGGGCGCTGGACTGGTGGACCGCCCTGCCGCTGTTCCTGCTTTGCATGGTGCTGTTCGACACCTGGTTCTATTTCGCCCATCGGCTGCTGCACACCAGACCCTTCTACCGCTTCCACGCGCTGCACCACCGCAGCGTCGCGCCGACGGTGTGGAGCAACGATTCCATCGGCCTGGTGGATACCGCGATCAGCCAGGGTTTTTACGCGGTGATCGTCTTCCTCGTGCCGTTTCCGCCGGTCATCCTGCTCGCGCACAAGGCCTTCGACCAGATCAACGGCACGTTCGGGCATGCGGGTTTCGAATATTTCGCCGCGCCGACGGCGCGCAGCCCCTGGCCGATGCTGTGCACGACCTACCACGACCAGCACCACGCGCAGTTCCGCTACAACTACGCGAACTACTTCTCGTTCTGGGACCGCATGCTGGGGACGATCGCGCCCGGCTATGACAGGCGGGTGGAGACGTTGGAAAGGACCGCGGCGCCGCTGAACCTGTCTGCCCCGGAAGCCGGTGCTGGCGACGAGATCTTTCCGGACAAGCGCGCCGTCCCCCCGGCCGAGTGACCGGCCACCGGATTTCACGTCGGCGTCGCGAAGTCGGCGGACTACTCCGCTGCCTGTCTGGAGCCCGGCCGTGTCTGGTCGCCGTGTCCGGCCAGCAGGCCCTGGATCGAGATATCCTCGTCGAGCGCTTCCCAATGCAGCCCGCGCGTGCTGATGGTCACCGCTTCGCGTTCTGCGCTTGCCGCGCGCAGCAGCCGCGGAAACCATGCGAGAGGAACACTCAGCACCCGCCCGTCGGACAGGTCAACCCGCATGCTGTCCTGATCGAAGTCAACTTTGACAGCCCTAACCGAAGAATTCATACCAAGCCTGCTCGATTTCGTCGCGACGCCTCACGATGATTTCGGTCAGTTCGCGAAGCGTCTTGGCGTTGAAGCCGTCATTGTAGCTACCACGACATCCGGCCTGAGCCAAAATTTGGCATCGATGTCGTCCTTCATCACGTGGATGTGGGGCGGTTCGCGAGGCTCCCCTTCGTTCGAATAGAAGTGGAACCGGAAGCCCTTGTGTCGAAAGACGACCGGCATCACGGCACGATCAGCGTCCCGGCCCCATGCTCGGTGAACAACTCCAGCAGCACGGCGTGCGGCGTCTTGCCGTTGAGGATGACCACCCCTTCGACGCCACGGTCGATCGCCTCGATGCAGGTCTCGACCTTCGGGATCATGCCGCCGGAGATGGTGCCGTCGGCGATCAACGCCTTGGCCTGCGCCACCGACAGTTCGTCGATCAGCTTCTTGTCGCCGTCGAGCACGCCGGGAACGTCGGTCAGGAACAGCAGCCGCTTCGCTTCCAGGGCGCCGGCGATGGCGCCGGCGAAGGTGTCGGCATTGATGTTGTAGGTATGGCCGTCGCGGCCGGGCGCCACCGGCGCGATCACCGGGATCATCTCCGAGCGGGCGAGCAGGTCGAGCAGCGTGCGGTCGACCTCGACCGGTTCGCCGACGAAGCCGAGGTCGAGCACCCGCTCGATGTTGGAATCGGGATCGCGCACCATCTTCTTCGCCTTCTCGGCGAAGACCATGTTGCCGTCCTTGCCGCACAGTCCGATCGCCCATTCGCCCTCGGCGTTGATGAGCGCCACGATCTCCTTGTTGATGGAGCCGGCCAGCACCATCTCGACGATCTCGACGGTCTTCTGGTCTGTCACCCGCAGGCCACCCTCGAATTTCGACTCGATGCCCATCTTGGTGAGCATGGCGCCGATCTGCGGCCCGCCACCATGCACGACGATCGGATTGACGCCCGATTGCTTGAGCAGCGCGATGTCGCGGGCGAAGGCACGGCCGAGTTCCGGATTGCCCATGGCGTGGCCGCCATACTTCACCACCACCGTCTTGTTCTCGTAGCGCTGCATGTAAGGCAGGGCGCGGGACAGCAGGGCGGCTTGCGCGGCGGCGGTTTCGGCGATGTCCATCAGGTCCTCCGAGGTGATCCGCGGCGCGTCTTAGCGATAAAGCCGGCGGCTAGCAAATGGCGTCGCGGCCATTCGCCGATCGACGATCTACCAGGACGAAGCCAGCAGGAAGATGACGGTCGCGGCGAGGCCGAGAGTGGTGCGCACGGCATGCAGGCCGGCCCATTTCCGCAGGAGATCGCGGCTGTCCGGTCCCGCCTGCGCCGGGTCCATCCCCATCAGCACGTCGTTGACCGGCCGGATGGCGATCAGGGTGAAGGGCCAGTTGGCGACCAGCACCAGCGCGCCGGCGAGCCATGGCCAGCCGCCGGTCTGCCACCAGGCGGCGAGCCCGAGCAGGAAGCCGACAAGCGCCAGCGTCGCCTGCATGGCGTAGCCGCGCTTGTAGGAGGGCTTCCATTGCGCCAGCAGGGCGCGGTCGTCGAGGGAAAGCCGGGCCGGATGCTCGACCAGATTGATGTAGACGGCCGCGCCTGAAAACAGGGCCGCGACGACGAGGGCGAGATGGCCGGCGATCATGACGTCTCCAATCGGCGCTGATCAGTTTCGACGATGGTATGCCGGCCGAAGCCGCGCGCAAGGTCCCATGCGCCAGACGCGGACGGAAGCGGATGTGCGGCCGCCAGTGGTGATGGTCCGAAATCGTGATAGTCTGGCCGTGCATGGAACCGAAAGCGTCAGCCTCCGCAGGTGACCGGTCTCCGGTGGGACAGCCGGATGTCACGCGGCTGATCGTGCGCGTCTCGATGAAGGATCGCGCCGCCTTCGACCTCCTCTACCGCCAGACCAGCGCGAAACTCTTCGGTGTCTGCCTGCGTGTCTTGAACGATCGTTCCGAGGCCGAGGAAGCGCTGCAGGAGGTATTCGTCAAGATCTGGACCAAGGCGGATCGCTTCGCCGCCTCCGACCTCAGCCCGATCTCCTGGCTGGTGGCGATCGCGCGCAACCATGCGATCGACCGGCTGCGCCAGCGCCGGCAGACGGCGGCCGGCATCGAGGAAGCCGCCGAGATCGCCGATCCGGCTCTCGATCCCGAGGCGCTGGCGGCGGCCGGCGGCGAGGCCGGGCGCATCCACCGCTGCCTCGAGGAACTCGACACCGACCGGGCCGAAGCGGTGCGCGGCGCCTATATCCGGGGAGAGAGCTATGCGGAACTGGCAGCTCGCCATGGCGTGCCGCTGAACACCATGCGGACCTGGCTGCGGCGCAGCCTGCTGAAACTCAGGGAATGCCTCGAACGATGAGCATCGTGGAAGACAGACTGCCGGACGAAGGTGGCGACGACCTGCTCGCCGCCGAATTCGTGCTCGGCGTGCTGTCCGCCGAGGAACGGGCAGCGGCGGCGCGGCGCATCGAGGCGGAGCCGGCTTTCGCGCGGCTCGTCGAGCGCTGGGAGGGCGATCTCGCGCCGATGTCTGCCGCCTACGCGCCCGTCGAGCCGCCGGCCTCGGCGAAGGCCGGGCTCGACAGGCGGCTGTTCCCGGAAGGCGGGGAACGGTCGCGGCCGCGCCTGTGGTCGAGCCTCGCCTTCTGGCGCGGGCTGGCGGCCGCGGCGGTCGCCGCTTTGGCCCTCGCCATCCTGCTGCCCTTCGCTGTGCGCCCGCCCGCTCCGCAGGACCGTCTGGTCGCCTCGCTCTCGGCGGCGGACAGCGACGTTCGCTACGTCGCCCTGTACGATCCCGCCGCAGGCCAGGTCGACCTGCGCCATGTCTCCGGCGAAAGGGCCGCCGGCCGAGACTTCGAACTCTGGGTCATCGAAGGCGCCAACCAGCCCATCTCCATGGGCGTCATCCCGGCCGGCGAAACGGCACAGCTTCCGGTCGAGGCGGAGGTCGGCGGAAGGCTCGCCGCGGGCGCCAAGCTGGCGATCAGCCTCGAACCGGCGGGCGGCTCGCCGACCGGCCTGCCGACCGGCCCGGTGATCTCCCTGGGCGACCTGTTGCGGCTTTAGGGTCGGCACGCAGCGGCCAGCGAATGATGCTGCCCGCACTCCCTCTCCCGTTTCCACCTGTCTGACTCATACGTTCCACAGTTGAGCTTCGGCTTGCTGGTTGTGTGGGATTTTCTGATTGTCTTGCATTACCTCGCGATATGGCCCGGCCAACTTTTCCCGGGACGCTGTCCGGTGCTTCAAACATTCGCGATGCGCCGGGTTCCGTCGCGACATCGCCGCCCTGAAACTCTTCTGCGCTTTGTCTCGTAACTCTTTGTGTCGCCCGCCAGACGGGAAGCAACCAAGGAGAATCCCGAAATGCGCAAGGTCACCGCAGCCCTCTTCGCCTCCGCGTTCGCGCTCGCCGCGACGGCAGTCTATGCCGCGAACCCGATGGTAGGCGGAGCGCCGATGTATGCCGACAAGAACATCGTCGAGAATGCCGTGAATTCGAAGGACCACACGACGCTGGTCGCCGCCGTCAAGGCCGCCGGCCTGGTCGAGACGCTGCAGGGCGCCGGACCCTTCACCGTGCTTGCCCCCACCAACGAGGCCTTCGCGGCACTTCCGGCAGGCACGGTCGAGACACTGCTGAAGCCGGAGAACAAGGACAAGCTGACCAAGATCCTGACCTGCCACGTGGTCGGCGCCAAGGCGCTGTCGGCCGATATCATGAAGATGGTCGACGACGACAAGGGCGCGCATCCGGTCAAGACCGTCGGCGGCTGCACCTGGACCGCGAAATACCAGGGCGACAAGGTCATGATCGAGGACGAGAACGGCAACGTCGCCAACGTCACCATCGCCAATGTCGAGCAGTCGAACGGCGTCATCCACGTCATCGACAAGGTTCTGCTGCCGAAGATGTAATTCCCATCCCGGCCGAAGAGGCCGGGGCCGGAAACCCGCCGTCTCAGGCTATCGGACATGCGGGCGGTTTCCGGCTTCACCGCCCGCGCGTCCGACAAGCGCTCCGCACCCTTCGCGCCCCATCCGCGACCGAGGCGGAGCGCTTCGCTTTTCGCGTTCCCCGACGCGCTTGACCTCAACCGAGCTTGAGGTCCTAGCCTGACGCCCACCGTTTCAGGAGAGCGCGCATGGACTTCATCGACAACACCGTCAGCCCGGTCGTCTTCATCAACATCTTCACCGTGAAGCCCGGCTGCATGGACGAATTCATAGCCCTGCAGCAGGCCCATCTGCGGCGCTCGCGCGGCATCGTTCCCGGCTGGCGGGGCAGCCGGCTGCACCGCGGCCTCGACGGCATCACTGCGATCATGGTCAGCACCTTCGATTCGATCGCCGACCACCAGCGGGTGCACGGCACCGAGCGCTTCGCCGAGCATGTCGTCAAGGTGCGGCAGCTCATGGAGAAGAACGAGCCCGGGCTATTTCCTGCTCGCCGAGCATGTCGACATCGCCGAGGCGCGCAGCCGGCCGGTCAGCGCACCGGCGGCCTGAATCCGTCCGGCTTCGTTCGCCGGCAGCAGCCATCGTCGCCAAGCAGCGAAGAATCCGCTGTGGCCGTTCGCCTTGTGCCCGGAGGGGCGGCTTTCATATCGAGCAGACGCCGCCGTCACGATGTGTCGGGCGGCTCCAGTGCCCACTGCGCAAGCCCGTGCAGGACGTCCAGCACCTCGTGCACCTCGTGAACGGGCTTTTTTCGCCGCCAGCCCGGCGGGCGGCCGGGTTTCAGCGGCGAGAAGCGGCCGAACCGGCGCAGACCGCCGGTTTCCTGCTCGCGCGCCAGGGCGGCGTCGCGGCGTGCCCGCCAGCGGGCGAAGCGTCTTGCCTGGCCGGGCAGATCGTCGAGCGCCAAAATCAGCGCCCGCAGCCGCGCGTCCAGCCGCCTCGCGTCGATCGGATCTTTGGGCGACCAGACGGGGATGCGGAACGGCTCGCTGTAGCCGGGACAGGAGATGCGCGGCACGCCCCTGGGCGCCCGCCGCGGGCGGCGGTTCCAGGGTTTTAGCGGATCGAGCAGAGGCAGGGTCGCGCGCCGGGCGCGGGTTTTCGGCCGCGCCGGCATGCGGACGGGGCCGGCCCCGGGCCGGAATTTTGGCTGCGGCTTCTGCCGGGGCGGCGGCAGGGTCACGACGAGGCCACGCGCGGCCACGACGATGAGGCGCCGCACCGCCGCTTCGGCGGGGCGCAGGAGCCGGAGTATGGCGCGGTGGAGGCGGCGGGGAAGGGTGAGCGAGGGGTCAAGTGCCGGCGCAAGTGCCGGGGACAGTTTACTTTTTTCGGCCCGCGAAAACCTTGAAGCGGCTGTGCCCTTCTGCCGAAAGAAAGTAAACTGTCCCCTGAGTTCCTCGAAATCCAAGCCTGCCATGCGAGGATGCGTTTCAGCGCCTCGCGATTCTTCTCGATTGCCGCATCCCAGTCCACCGCCGCTCCTTTCCAGCACAGGCGGGGGATTGTCGCTCGGGTGGGCGAGAGGGGGATAAAATGAGGAAAAATCATCCTGACGGATGCTGACAACGGTCGCGGCGAACTCCCGGCAATTCCACCATTGTCCGGACATTCGCGTCCTGCTCGAAAGGGGCTAAATTGCAACGGCCGGGCGGCGAAGCCGGCGCAATCTGCTTAGTGGCCGCCGCCCCCGCCGGCTGCGGCCGGTGGCTTGCGCATCATCACGGCAAACAGCGCGAGCGAGGCGAACAGCATGGTCAGCAGGTAGAACACGTCCATGAACGACATCAGCATCGCCTGCTGATGCACCATGTTGCTCAGGTTCGACAGCGCCGCCGTCGCCCCGTCGATGCCGTGCGCCTGGAAGTTGGCAGCCATGTTGTCCAATTGCTGGACGGCTTCGGGATTGCGCCAGGTCACGTGCTCGGAAAGCCGCTCGTAATGCAGCACGCCGCGGTCGGTGAGCACGGTGTTGATGACGGCGAGGCCGACGGCGCCGCCGAGATTGCGCGTCAGGTTGAACAGGCCCGACGCGTTCTTGATCATGGACGGCGGCAGCGTGCCCAGCGCCAGATTGTTGATCGGCACCATGCACAGCATCAGCGACGTGCCGCGCAGGATCTGCGGCAGCAGCAGCTCGTAGAAATCCCAGTCGGCGGTGATGTAGGTCATGCGCCAGGTGCCGGCGGCGAAGCCGACGAAGCCGACCATCATCATCAGCCGCGGGTCCATCTTGCGCGACAGGAAGCCGGCGACCGGAGCGGTGAAGAACATCGCCAGGCCGCTGACGAACAGCGCCTCGCCGATCATCAGCGAATCGTAGCCGCGGATGCGCCCGAGGAAGAGCGGATAGAGATAGGTGAGCCCGTAGAGGCCGATGCCCATGACGAAGGAGAACACCGAGCCGAAGGCGAAATTGACGTTGCGGAAGGAGCGCAGGTCGACGATCGGCTCCTCGCGCGTGAAGGCGCGCCAGAAGAAGATCACGGCGCCCACGACCAGAACGATGGCGAAGACGAACACGCTCTCGTCCTGCAGCCAGTCGTTGTTCGGGCCTTCCTCGAGCACATATTCGAGCGAGCCGAGGAAGGCCGCCATGCCGGCCAGCCCCCACCAGTCGAACTTCGCCAGCAGGCCGTGCTCGGGCTTGTCGAAGTCGATCAGCGACCAGGCGGCGGTGGCCACGAGGATACCGGGAATCACGTTGATCAGGAACAGCCAGTGCCAGGACAAGGCATTGGTGAGATAGCCGCCGACGGTCGGCCCGATGGTCGGCGCCAGCGTGGCGACGAGGCCGATCATCGGCGACACCATGGCGCGCCGCGACGGCGGGAAGATGGTGAAGGCGGCGGCGAACACGCTGGGGATCATGCCGCCGCCGATGAAGCCCTGGATCGCCCGGTAGACGATCATCTGGTCGATATTGGTGGCGGTGGCGGCAAGCGCGCTTGCCGCGGTGAAGCCGGCGGCAGAGACGGTGAACAGCACACGCGTCGACAGCAGCCGCGCCAGGAAGCCCGACAGCGGGATCATGATGACCTCGGCGATCAGGTAGGCCGTCTGCACCCACGATATCTCGTCGGAGCTGGCGCTCAGCCCCGCCTGGATCTCGGCAAGCGAGGCCGAGACGATCTGGATGTCCAGGATCGCCATGAACATGCCGAACACCATCGCGAAGAAGGCGATGATGCGGCGGGTGTCCGGCATGGCGTCCTCGCGCCGCGGCGGCGCGCCGGTGATGGTTGCGGTGGCCATTGTCGTGCCTCCGGCAAGAACCTCAGTTCACCGCCGTGTCCGGCGTCTTGGCCGCGGTCGCCCCGCCGGCCGGCGGGGCGGTACGGCTGTCGACGTCGACGATCACCGAAAGGCCGGCCCGCAGCTTGCCCGAGGCCAGCGCTTCGGCGGAAACGTCGATGCGCACCGGCACGCGCTGCACCACCTTGGTGAAGTTGCCGGTGGCGTTCTCGGCCGGCAGCAGCGAGAACACGGCGCCGGATGCCGGCGCCAGCGAGGACACGGTGCCCTCAAGTTCGGTGCCGTCGATGGCGTCGACCGACAGCCTCACCTTTTCGCCGGGGACGAGATGGCCGAGCTGCGTCTCCTTGAAGTTGGCGACGACGTACAGCTTTTCCATCGGCACGACCACCGCGAGCTTCTGGCCGGGCGACACCAGGTCGCCCTGCTCGACGGCGAAATTGCCGACCACGCCGTCATAGGGCGCGCGCAGCACGGTGAAGGACAGATCGCGCGCCGCCTTGTCGCGGGCGAGCTCGAGATTGCGCAACGTCGACTGCGCTTCCTGGTACTGCGCCTCCAGCACGCCGATATTGGCCTGGGCGCTCTGGATCTGCGCGTCGGCACCGGCGAGCGTCGCATCGGCCTGCTCGAGCGCGGTGTTGGCGTCGTCGACCTGCGCCTGCGTGGCAACCCTGGTCTTGAGGAGCTGGGTCGCGCGGCCGGCGGCGAGCTGGGCGTTGTGCTGCCCGGCCACGGCCGAGGCCTTCTGCGCCTGCGCCTGGGCAAGGGCCGCGCGCGCCGCCTCGGTTTGCGCCTGGATGCGGACGAGCGACTTGTTCTGCACGTCGACCTGCGCCTGCGCCTGCTCCAACGCGATGCGGTAGTCGCCGTCGTCGATGGTGATCAGCGGGTCGCCTGCCTTGACGTGCTGGTTCTCCAGAACGTCGCGGCGCGCCACGTAGCCGGTGATCTTCGGTGCCACGAAGGCCATGTCGGCCTGCACATAGGCGTCGTCGGTCGAGATCATGAAACGGCCGTCGGTCCAATAGTCGTAACCGTACCAGCCGGCAGCCGCGAGCAGGCCGGCCGCAATAATGGGCAAAAGAAACCTTTTCGCAGAACGCTTCTTGTTCTTGGGCGCGGAAACGTTAGTCTCTGCCGCAGGCGGCGCGATGGGTAAGGGACGCTCCGCCACCGGCGCTGGATGCTCGACATCCGGCACGGACTTCATGGCGGGGAACGGATGGACAGCAGACACGGCAGGCGTCTCGGATGCGGCGGGTTTCGCGGTGCGGACGGACATGATTCGGGGAGCCTAGCAATTGAACTGAACCGTTCGGTTCGAAGTTGACATAGCGTAGGGAAGCGACCATATCAAGACCAATCGAACCGATCGGTTCGAAATAATTCGAGGAGCAAATGTCTGCCGAACCGAAGGTCCTGGAGGACCGGATCATTGAGACAGACGAATGCGGCCGCAAGGGCCGCCCCGCCGCGGGCCAGGATCCCGCCAAGCGTCGCCAGATCATGGAAGGCGCGCGCCGCGTCTTCATCAACATGGGCTTCGACGCCGCGTCGATGAACGACATCACCCGCGAGGCGGGCGTGTCGAAAGGCACGATCTATGTCTATTTCGCCAACAAGGAAGAGCTGTTCGAGGCCCTCATCGAGGAAGAGCGGCGAACCATCTATGCCGACCTCTATCAGGTGCTGGAGCGCGACGGCGAGGTGCGCGAGATCCTGCTCGCCTATGGCCTGGCACTGGCGAGGAAAATCACCTCGCCCACCGTGCTGAAGGCGCAACGCACGGTGATCAGCATCTGCGAGCGCATGCCGGAGGTGGGCGTGCGCTTCTACGAACGCGGGCCCAAGCGCGGCCACGACAAGCTCGCCGCCTATCTGACGCGCGAAGTGGAAGCCGGGCATCTCGCCATCGCCGACATCGACCTGGCCGCCTACCAGTTCGCCGACCTGTGCATGGCGCGCCTGTTCCGCCAGTGCCTGTACGGCTATCGCAGCACGACACCGAGCGAAGCCGAGCTGGAGCGGGTGGTGACGGCGGGGGTGGACGTGTTTTTGAAGGCGTACGGGGTGGAGAAGGAGGGTCCAGGGGACGGTTTTGCCGGTCTACCGACAACCCGAAATTAGCGCAGGACGTTCGCGACAGGGATGGCGCAGGTGCCGGGGACAGTTTACTTTCTTTCGGCAGAAAAGCCGCAGCAGTTCAGAAGTCGCGCGGGCCGAAAAAAGTAAACTGTCCCCTGCGTTTCCGTTCGAGTGCCGCTGTCCCCGGCATTCGCGATCCCTACTGCGTCGCCGCCAGCGTGATCGCCGCGCGCAGGTCGTCGATGCCGGCACTTTTCTCCGACGAAGTCGCGATGATCTCCGGATAGGCCGCCGGGCGCTTCCTCGTCTTCTCCGCGGTTTCCGCCAGCAGTTTAGGCACGCCGGCCGCCTTGATCTTGTCGATCTTGGTGAGCACGATCTGGTAGGAGACGGCCGCCTTGTCGAGCAGCGTCAGCACCTCCTCGTCGAGCGGCTTGATGCCGTGGCGGGCGTCGATCAGCACATAGACCCGCTTCAGCGTCACCCGCCCGCGCAGATAGTCGAGCACCAGCTTCGTCCACCGCTCGACCTCGGTCTTCGGCGCCTTGGCGTAGCCGTAGCCGGGCATGTCGACCAGCGCCAGCGGCGGCAGGTCGCCTGCCTCGCCCGAATGGCCGTCCGGCACGAAATAATTGAGCTCCTGGGTGCGGCCGGGCGTGTTCGACGTCCGCGCCAGCCCCTTCTTGCCGACCAGCGCATTGATCAGCGAGGATTTGCCGACGTTGGAACGGCCGGCAAAGGCGATCTCGGCGGGTCCCTGCGGCGGCAGCAGCGTCATCGACGGCACGCTGCGGATGAAGACCCACGGCTTGCCGAAATAGCCGGCCTCCGGCGTCGCCTGCGCGGCCGGCGCATTCATTGCGCGGCCTCCAGCGCGGCGAGATCGGCGCCGCGGATGGCATCCAGGTTGCGGCTGATCCTGTCGACCGGCCAGTCCCACCAGGCGAGCGCCAGCAGCCGCGCCACGGTCGCGGCATCGTAGCGCGTCCGCACCACCCGCGCCGGATTGCCGGCGACGATCGCATAGGGCGGCACGTTCTGCGTTACCACCGAGCGCGCCGCCGCGATCGCCCCGCTGCCGATCTTCACGCCGGGCATCACCAGGGTCTCCATTCCGAGCCAGACATCGTGCCCCACGATGGTGTCGCCGCGCACCTCCCGCCGCCAGGTGTCCACGTCGAAGCCTTCCTCCCAGCCATGGCCGAAGATGTTGAACGGATAGGTCGAGAAGCCGGACATCGCATGGTTGGCGCCGTTCATGATGAATTTCACGTCCTGCGCCAATGCGCAGAAGCGGCCGATCACCAGCCGGTCGCCGATGAAGGGATAGTGGTAGAGCACGCATTTCTCGAGGAAATGCTCCGGGCCGGCCGGGTCGTCATAGTAGGTGAATTCGCCGATCTCGATGTTCTCTGCCTCGACCAGCGGCTTCAGGAAGCCGACGCGCGGATGCATCGGCATCGGATGCTTGATGTTCGGCAGCGGCCCCTTCATCGAAATCCCGGATGTCTTGCCTTGAAAGAAGCGTGCAGCCTGTTCCGCCGTATGGGATTCGGCACCAGCTGTCGCCGGCGATCCGGCCTTCCCAGTGAATGCCCGGTTCATCGCACGGGCATTCCGACCGTTCAAGCGAAAACGCCGGCGCCGCTCGCGGCGGATCTGTCGATATTGTCTCGCAGAGCCGAGTGTGAGAAGAAGTCGCGTCGCCTTGTTGCCATCCGACAAGGCACGGACCGACACTGCCGAGATCGGGAAACCATGATGACGATGCGCCGGCTGCTCTTGATCGCACTCTCCGCCGCCATTCTGGCCGGCTGCCAAAGCGGCGGCGGCGCGGACGTGAGCGCCTCGGAATGCGACCCGCGCGCCACCGACAGCGGGCGCTGCGTGCCCGGCACCTATCCGCAATAGCCTGCGCATCATGTCGGCTGCGGCTGGCCGGGAGCGCTCGTCCGGCCGTCGGCCGTCACGATGCAGATTTCCGGGCGCCGCATCCCGCCGCGATCTCCGATCACCGGGCGCGCCGGCTCATCGTGGCGAGCCGACGGCAGCTCAATCCGCATCCTCGGGCCTGCCAAAACCCCCGCCGGTCGGCGTCACGATGGTGATGGCCTCCCCTGCGTCGAGCTCGGTCACGGCGCAGCCGGCGAGCTCTTCCAGCGCGCCGTCCAGGCGCCGCACCACGTTGCGGCCCAGCGCGCCGGGCTCGCCGCCCAGCGTCCCGAACGGCGCGACCTTGCGGTGGCCCGACAGGATCGAGCACGCCATCGTCTCGCGGAACCGGATGGTGCGGCTGGTGCCGTCGCCGGCGTTCCAGCGGCCACGGCCGCCCGAGCCGGCGCGGATGTGGAAATCCTCGAGCACGACCGGAAAGCGCGCCTCGAGGATTTCCGGATCGGTCAGCCGCGAATTGGTCATGTGGGTATGCACGGCGCGCGTGCCGCTGAAGCCGGGCCCGGCGGGGGCGCCGGAGCAGATCGTCTCGTAGTATTGGTACTTGTCGTTGCCGAAGGTGAGATTGTTCATGGTGCCCTGCGCCGACCCCAGCGCCTCCAGCGCGCCGAACAGGCAATTGGTCACCGCCTGGCTGACCTCGACATTTCCGGCCACCACCGCCGCCGGCCATTGCGGCGAGAGCATGGAGTTCTCCGGCAGCACGATGCGGATCGGCCGCAGGCAGCCGGCATTCATGGGAATGGCGTCGTCCACCAGCGCGCGGAAGACGTAGAGCACGGCGGCGCGCGTCACCGGCTCCGGTGCGTTGAAATTGTCGTTGCGCTGCCCCGAGGTGCCGGTGAAGTCCACCACCGCTTCGCGCCTGTCGTGATCGACGTCTATCCGCACCTGGATGGCGCAGCCCTGGTCCATCGGATAGCTGAAGGATGAATCCCTGAGCTTGCCGATGACACGACGAACGCTCTCCTCGGCATTGTCCTGGACGTGCCCCATATAGGCGATCACCGCTTCGAGGCCGAACTGCTCGACCATGCGGCGCAGCTCGGCCACGCCCTTCTCGTTCGCCGCGACCTGGGCCTTGAGGTCGTTGACGTTCTGCACGACGTTACGCGCCGGATAGCGGGCGCCCTGGAGAAGTTCCAGCAGCGCCTCCTCGCGGAAGGCGCCCTCCTCCACCAGCTTGAAATTGTCGATATAGACGCCCTCTTCCTCGATGGTCCGCGCCGACGGCGACATCGAGCCGGGCGTCGTGCCGCCGATATCGGCGTGGTGGCCGCGCGAGGCGACCCAGAACAGGATCGAGGCGCCGCCGCTGTCGAACACCGGCGTGCAGACGGTGATGTCCGGCAGATGCGTCCCGCCGCGATAGGGCGCGTTGAGCGCATAGACGTCGCCGGGCAGGATCGCCGCGTTCTGCCGGATGACCGCCTCGACGGAGCGGTCCATCGACCCCAGATGCACCGGCATATGCGGTGCGTTGGCGACCAGCGCGCCGTCGGCGTCGAACACGCCGCAGGAAAAATCGAGCCGTTCCTTGATGTTGACCGAATAGGCGGTGTTCTGCAGCGTGACGCCCATCTGCTCGGCGATGGACATGAACAGATTGTTGAATATCTCCAGCATCACCGGATCGGCCTCGGAGCCGATCGCGGTTGCTTTCGGCAGCGCCAGATAGCGCTCGAGCACCAGATCGCCCTGCGCCGTCAGCCTAGCCTGCCAGCCGGCCTCGACGACCACGGTCTGATGGGATTCGATGATGAGCGCCGGCCCCTGCACCAGATGTCCGGGCGACAACGCTTCGCGGTGATGCACCGCCGCATCGTGCATCCGGCCGTCCGAGAAGAAGCGTGTCCGGCCGGCCGGCCGCGGCGGCGCCATGATGTCGGGCTGGCGGGAGGATGCCGATGCGGGCGCCGCGGTGCCGCTGCTCGCCTCCACCGAGACCGCTTCGACGATGAGCGCCTTGCTGCGGTCGAGGAAGCCGAAGCGCGCGCGGTGCGCCGTCTCGAATCGGCCGCGCATGTCATCGACCGACATGGCCCGTCCGGCCCGTTCGAGGCGTTCGCCGCCCCCGGCGGTGAAAGCCGCGACGGCAAGCGGCGTGTCGGTCCCGGCATAGCGGACATGGGCCTGGACGCTGACCGCGATCCGATCCTCGGCCACGCCCTGCCGCACCAGCTCGGCGCGCGCCTCCTTCCCCAGCTCGCGCGCGACGTCCAGAATGTCGGCGGCGCGTCCGGCGGCAAGCGGCGCCTCGAGCGCCTTCTGGCGCACGCAGCGTATGTCCGCCAGGCCCATGCCGTAGGCCGACAGCAGGCCCGAGAACCGGTGCACCAGCACCGATTTCATCGCCAGCGCGTCGGCGACCTGGCAGACATGCTGTCCGCTCGCGCCGCCGAAGCCGTTCAACGCGTAGCGCGTGACGTCGTAGCCGCGCTGCACGGAGATCTTCTTGATCGCCTCGGCCATGTTGTTGACGGCGATCTTCAGGAAACCGTCGGCGATCTCCTCGGCGCTGCGCCCATCGCCGATCTCCGCCGCAAGCGCTTCGAATTTCTCGCGCACCAGTGCCGCGTCCAGCGGCTGGTCCTCGCCGGGGCCGAAGATCGGCGGGAAAAATTCGGGCCGCAGCTTGCCGACCATCACATTGGCGTCCGTGACGGTCAGCGGTCCGCCCCGGCGGTAGGAGGCGGGGCCGGGATTGGCGCCGGCGGAATCCGGGCCGACGCGGAAGCGTGAGCCGTCATAGTGGAGGACCGAGCCGCCTCCCGCCGCCACGGTGTGGATCAGCATCATCGGGGCCCGCATGCGGACACCCGCCACCTCGGTCTCGAAGGCGCGCTCGTACTCGCCGTCGAAATGCGCGACATCGGTGGACGTGCCGCCCATGTCGAAGCCGATGACCTTGGCGAAGCCGGCCTCGGCGCCGGTCTGCGCCAGCGCGACGATGCCGCCGGCTGGCCCCGACAGGATGGCGTCCTTGCCCTGGAACCGCGCCGCCTCGGTGAGCCCACCCGACGACATCATGAACAGGATGCGCGCGCCGGTGCGCTTCACCTCCAGCTCGTCCTCCACCTGCGCCACGTAGCGGCGCAGGATCGGCGACAAATAGGCGTCCACCACCGTGGTGTCGCCGCGCCCTACGAACTTGACCAGCGGCGAGACCTCGTGGCTGACCGAGACTTGCGGAAAGCCCAGTTCGTGCGCGATGCCGGCGGCGCGGCGCTCGTGCTCGGGGTAGCGATAGCCATGCATGAAGACGATGGCGACCGATCCGTATCCGGCGGCGCGCATGTCCCGCAGCGCGGCGCGCACCGCACCGTCGTCCAGCGCCTTTTCCACCGTGCCGTCGGCCAGCACGCGCTCGTCGACTTCGGCGACCCGGCTGTAGAGCAGGTCGGGCTTGACCACGTTGCGCGCGAAGATGTCGGGGCGCGCCTGGTAGCCGATGTCGAGCGCATCGCGGAAGCCGCGGGTGGTCAGCAGCGCCGTCGGCTCGCCCTTCCGCTCCAGCAGGGCATTGGTGGCGACGGTGGTCCCCATGCGCACCTCGCCGATCGCGCCCGCCGGGATCGGCTCGCCCGCCTTCAGGCCGAGCACGAGCCGGATGCCATGGACGGCGGCGTCACGATAGGATTCCGGGTTGTCGGATAGGACCTTGCGGGCATGCAGGCGCCCGTCCGGCGCCCGCCCGATGACGTCGGTGAACGTGCCGCCTCTGTCGATCCAGAAATCCCAGGTCATGGCGCAGCTGTACGAAGGGCCCGCACGCGACGGGCCCTCTGATCCGCTATTCGGCGGGCGTCGGTTTTCGCTTGAACAGGCCGGCGAGATTGTCCCACAGCTCGATCTTGGCGCCCTGCCGCTTCATGATCACGCCCTGCTGCAGGATCGACAGCAGATTGTTCCAGGCCCAGTAGATGACCAGGCCGGCCGGGAACGACGCCAGCATGAAGGTGAAGACCAGCGGCATCCAGTTGAAGATCATCGCCTGGGTCGGGTCCGGCGGCGTCGGGTTCATGCGCATCTGCAGGAACATGGTGACGCCCATGATCAGCGGCCACACGCCGATGTGCAGATATTCCGGAACCGCGAAGGGCAGCAGGCCGAACAGGTTGAACAGCGAGGTCGGATCGGGCGCCGCGAGGTCGCGGATCCAGCCGAAGAACGGCGCATGCCGCATCTCGATGGTGATGTAGAGCACCTTGTAGAGGGCGAAGAACACCGGAATCTGGATGAGGATCGGCCAGCAGCCGGCGATCGGATTGATCTTCTCGGTCTTGTAGAGCTCCATCATCGCCTGCTGCTGCTTCATCTTGTCGTCCGCGTATTTCTCGCGGATTTCCAGCATCTTCGGCTGCACCTTCTTCATGTTCGCCATCGACACGTACGACTTGTTGGCGAGCGGGAAGAAGACAGCCTTGACCAGCACGGTGGTGGCGAGGATGGCCAGGCCGAAATTGCCGAGCAGCTTGTAGAGGTTGTCGATCAGCCAGAACATCGGCTTGGTGATGAAATAGAACCAGCCCCAGTCGATCAGCAGGTTGAACTGGCGGATCTGCCGGTCGGCCTCGTAGCCGTTGATCTGGGCGACTTCCTTGGCCCCCGCGAACACCAGGGTCTCGACCGTGGCCGACTGTCCGGGCGCCACCTGGATGGCGTCGGTCAGGAAGTCGGTCTGGTAGCGCGGCCGGCCGTCGGCGAAATAGGCGAAGCGCGGCTGGAACGACTGCTTGGCGGACGGTACCATGGCGACCGCCCAGTATTTGTCGGTGATGCCGAGCCAGCCGTCGCTCGATTTGCCCGGCTTGATCTCCTTGTCGTCCTCGATCGTCGAGTAGCTGATTTCCTGCAGGCCCTCCTCGCCGGTGACGCCGATGAGGCCCTCATGCAGGACGTAGGCGGCGGCGTGCAGCGGCTTGTCGTAGCGGCGGACGATTCCGTAATTGTGGAGATTGGCCTCGGCCGTGCCGTTGTTGCTCACCGTGTCGGTGACGGTGAACATGTAGTCGGCGTCGACGCTGATCGTGCGCCGGAAGGTCAGGCCGTTGTCGTTCGACCAGGCAAGGGTGACAGGGGTCGACGGCGTCAGCATCTCGCCGCTCTCGACGGTCCACACCGTTTCGGAATCCGGGAACTCGCCCTTGGCGCCGCCGCTGAAGCCGATCTCGGCGAGGAAGCCGTTGGGCAGCGACTGCGGGTTCAGAAGCTCGATGGTCGGCGAATTGGGGTCGACGGTGAGCCGGTAGTCCTTGAGCCGGAGGTCGTCGAGGCGCGCGCCGGCCAGGTTGATCGAGCCGGAGAGGCTGGGCGTGTCGATCTTCACGCGCTGCGTGGCGGCGACCGCCTGGTCGCGGCCGGCTTCGGTGGTGCCGTCGGTCCCGGGCACGCCCGGAACCGCGCCCTGCGGCACGGGAGCCTGGACGCCGCCGGGCTGCGCCGCCTGCTGCTCGGTCTTGACCCGCTCGGCCTCGACCTGCGCCGCCTCGCGCTGCGCCTCGATGCGCGGGTTCATGTAGAAGAACTGCCAGGCCGTCAGGATCAGCACCGACAAGGCGATGGTGATTAAGAAATTCCGGTTGTTTTCCATCGGATACCTAGAGCCTTGCGCGGACGCGGCGCGCCAGTTCGGCGGCCAGATGGTCGAAGGGCGCGGCAAGCACATCCTCGCGCCCGACGATGACATAGTCGTGGCCGGGCGCCATGTCACGGGCGGCATGAGCGCGCACGGCCTCTTTCAGCCGCCGCCGCACCCGGTTGCGCACCACGGCGTTGCCCACCTTCTTGGTGACGGTGAAGCCGACGCGCGGCGGCGCTTCGTCGCCGCGCTTCAGCACTTCCAGCAGGAAAAGCCGCCCGCGGCGCTTTTCACCGCGCCGGACGGCCAGAAACTCCTCCCGCTTGCGCAGGCGCGCGGGGGCGACGGGCTGGGGGATGCCGGGAACCGGCAACGCGCCGGCCTCCCGTTCAGGCGGACAGGCGCTTGCGGCCACGGTTGCGGCGCGCGGCGACGACGCCACGCCCACCCTTGGTGGCCATGCGGGCGCGGAAACCATGGCGGCGCTTGCGGACGAGCTTGGACGGTTGATAGGTACGCTTCATTTGTTTTAATACCGCGGCGTGCGGCCCTTCTTGGTTCTGTCACCAGGTAACAGGAGCTTCGCCGGGCAGTTGCGGGACGCAGAAAGGCCTGCGTCGGACGCCGGGCCCGAGCGTGGCGGGCTTATAGGGGGTGCCCCCCGCCAAGTCAATCGCCGGGATCCCGCGTGTCCTTCGATAGGCCAATTTGGCAAACACGCTCCCGTCACCTATTCTAACGCAAGCGGCCCCGGTGCGGCCGCCGGCGCTGCGGCTCGACGCCTGCGCCGCCTGGAGCGGGAGGGCGGCGCGCCCTCGACTGGACGGACGGCCGCATGAGCGAGCTGGAGACGAAGCGGGAGGCCGGGGAGGCCCGGGCGGAGGCCGACAGGACGGTCCCGCTGGCGCGCGGCCTGTCGGCCAAGCTGCTGGTGCTCACCGCCTGCTTCGTGCTGATCGCCGAGATCCTCATCTTCTTTCCCTCCATCGCCAATTTCCGCCTGAACTGGCTGGAGGAGCGGCTGGGAACGGCCGCGGCCCTCTCCATCGTGCTGGTCGAGGAGGACGCCAACAGCCTGTCGCGGCAGATGCAGGACGAGGTCCTGATGGCGATCGGCGCCAAGGCGATCGCGGTGCGCGACGACGGCGTGTCGCGTCTTCTGGTGGTGGCCGAGATGCCCCCGGAGGTGGACGAGCACATCGACCTCGCCAATATCGGGCCGGTGCGGGCGATGGCGGGGGCGCTCGACACGCTGGTCGCCGGCGGCGGGCGCATGCTGCGCGTCTTCGGCAAGGTGGGCGACAGCGCCAAGGAGTTCGAGCTGGTCATCCCGGACAGCCGGCTGCGCATGGCGATGCTCGCCTATTCGCGCAACGTGGCGCTGCTGTCGCTGCTGATCTCGCTCATTACCGCGACCCTCGTCTTCTATGCCATCGACCGCATCATGATCGGGCCGATCCGCACCATGACGCGCTCCATGCTCGATTTCTCGCGCCGGCCCGACGATCCCGGCCACATCATCCGGCCGGAAAGCCGCGGCGACGAGATCGGCGTCGCCGAGCGCGAGCTGGCCGACATGCAGATCCGCCTGCAGAGGACGCTGGGGGAGCAGAAGCACCTCGCCGATCTCGGGCTCGCCGTCTCCAAGATCAACCACGACATGCGCAACATCCTGGCCTCGGCGCAGCTCATGTCCGACCGGCTGGGCACGGTGAAGGACCCGACCGTGCAGGCGCTGGCGCCGCGGCTCCTGCGCGCGCTCGACCGCGCCGTCTCCTATTCCGAGGGCGTGCTCGCTTATGGCCGCACCCAGGAGCCGGCGCCGGCGCGGCGGCGCCTGCGGCTGCGGCAGGTGGTGGACGATGTGCAGAGCCTGCTCGGCATCGAGCCCGAGAACGGCGTCGAGTTCGTCAACGGCGTCGATCCGACCTTCGAGGTCGACGCCGATTCCGAGCAGCTTTTCCGGGTGCTCACCAATCTGTGCCGCAACGCCGTCCAGGCGATGGCGTCCGAGACCGACGCGGCGGCGGTCAACCGGCTGAGCATCACCGCCGAGCGGCAGGGCAGCGTCAGCCGCATCCTCGTCGCCGACACCGGGCCCGGCCTGCCGCAGAAGGCGCGCGACAATCTGTTCGCGGCGTTTCGCGGCGCCGCCCGCAGCGGCGGCACGGGTCTGGGGCTCGCCATCGCCCAGGAGCTGGTGCGGGCGCATGGCGGCGCGCTGGAGCTCGTCGAGAGCCGCGGCGGGCGGACGGTGTTTGCCGTCACCATCCCCGACCAGCCGGTGCGGCTCGACGACGCACGCGGCGGCCTCAAGCGCCGCGCCTGACGGATCGCGGCGAGGCGACCATCGAAGCCGTGGCGGCGGCCGGGCGATCCGCCCTTCGCCGGAGCAAGCACCTTCACGAATTTCCGCGCAGCGCCGCCGCCTTCCTGACCGTGGACCGCTCATCGCGGGGCGGCGCGGCAAGATCGGCTTGCCGCGACGGACCGAAAGGTTCCGGCTGATGCCGTCGTGCGTGTCGGCAAAAGTTTTGCGGGGCCGCTTGCTTTTCTCGCGGCCACCCATTAGGGACTGTCTCGCTTGCGGGCCGGTCGGCGACCGGCTCTGCTGGCTGCATCACATGCAGCCTCTGCGCGCCCGTAGCTCAGCTGGATAGAGCACCAGACTACGAATCTGGGGGTCAGGAGTTCGAATCTCTTCGGGCGCGCCAATGTTCTTCAGAGATTTCATCCACTCTCGCAATCTGAATTTGGAGGCGCTGGCGATTGCTGGCTGAGCTTCGCCCGGCGAACGCACATGCGCGTCCATCGCCCGTAGCACCGCAGGCGCCTGGCCCCTCCTCCGCCGCCAGCACCGTCACGAGTGCTCCGGCCTGAACATGCGCATCAGCACGGTCGATCGCCGGACGAAATGCTGGAACAAGGCGCCGGCTATGTGGAGGGCGATGGCGACAAGCAGGATCGTCTGCAGCTTCTCATGCACGATGCCTGCCGTTTCCAGGCCGATGAACCAGGCAATGGCCCCCGTTATCGGCAGCGCCAGCAGGAGCAGGTAGATCAACCCGTGCACTGCCTCGGCGACGATTTGCAGCAGGCGCGGCTCGTCGGCTGGCGGCGCGGGCGCTCCTCGGGTGAACCGCAGATAGATGCGGGCCAGCGCCAGCAGCAGCACGAGCGACCCCGCGGCGATGTGCATGTATGTCAGCACGACCCGGCCCGCCGGCGGCGGCTCGTCGTTGAGGAACGCCCGCCAGGAGGCTTCCATGCCGTCATGGGCCAGGAACTGAAAGGCGACCAGGACGACGACGATCCAATGCAGCGCCACTTGCGGGCGCGAATAGCCGGTTATCTTTTTAGCCATTGCTCGCCTTCGACGCTTCTCCGGTCACGCTTCTCGTCACGGCTTTCCGCCGGGAGGGGCATCGTCCCGCCGCGGGCCAGGCCGGCCCCCCTGCGGCCGGGCCTTCATTGGAAATACCGGAAAATGCCATTCGTTCCGGAACCTTGTCGGCGTCGCGAGGTTACGCTCATCTCAAGACAGAGAGTGAGGACGTTTGGCGGGCACGCGGGTTTCGAGACGACGGATATTGGTGGCGGCGCTGCTTGGCAGCGCGCCTGTAATCGTTCCGAGCGCCCTGTCGAAAACCCTCTCAGGTTCCATTCCATGGATTGCCGGCACCTCGCCCGCGCCTCGCGGCTTCGGCGGCCAGCGCTTCTTCACGGCCGCGGAACGACGGTGCGTCGATGCGCTTGTGGCGAGGCTGATCCCGGCGGATGAGCTGGGGCCGGGGGCGCGGGAGGCCGGCGTCGTCGATTTCATCGACGACCAGCTGGCCGGGCCGTTCGGCCGCGGCGAGCGCTGGTATATGATGGGCCCGTTCGCCGACGGCCTCGAAACCCAGGGTTATCAAAGCGAGCAACCGCCGGCGGGTCTTTATCGCGCTGCTCTGGCCGAACTCGACGCCCACTGTCGGGCGCATTTCCAGGACCGCCTCTTCGCGGATCTGTCCGAGGCCGAGCAGGACGCCATCCTCGGTCGGATCGAGGGCGAAGACCTCGAATTCGCGGGGGTATCGGCGTCCGCCTTCTTCGCCCTCCTGCAGGAAACCACGATCGAGGGCTTCTTCTGCGATCCGGTCCACGGCGGCAACCGCGACATGATCGGCTGGCGGCTCGTCGGCTTCCCCGGCGCCCGCTACGACTACCGCGACTATCTCAACCACAACGGAGCGGCGATCTCGATCGAGCCCGTCGGCCTGTCCGGCCGGGCGGCATGGAACGTCGATTGACCCCACCCCCGCAAGGGTCGGCAGGCAGGAGGAAACAGGATGACGCGAAAGCTTCCGCCGGTAGACGTCGTGCTCGTCGGGTTCGGATGGACGGGCGCGATCCTGGCACAGGAGCTGACGCAGGACGGGCTTCAGGTGCTGGCCATAGAGCGGGGCGCCTGGCGCGACACGCCGAGCCACTTCCCCACCACGGTCGCCCAGGACGAGCTGCGCTGGTACTGGCGCAAGGAGATGTTCCAGTCCACGGCGCGCGAGACGCTGACCTTCCGCAACAGCCGCGGTGAGACGGCGCTGCCGATGCGGCGCTGGGGCTCCTTCCTGCCGGGCGAAGGCGTCGGCGGCGGAGGCGTCCACTGGAACGGCCAGACCTGGCGCTTCCTGCCCAGCGACTTCGTCGCCGCCAGCCACAATGCCGGGCGCTACGGGCCGCTCGGGCCGGAGATGACCGTCCAGGATTATGGCGTCACCTATGACGAGCTCGAGCCGCATTACGATCGGTTCGAGAAGCTGTGCGGCATCGGCGGCAGAGCGGGAAACCTGAACGGTGAAATCCGCGCGGGCGGAAACCCGTTCGAGGGGCCGCGCAGCGCCGAATACCCGAACCCGCCGATGCATATGACCTTTGCCCAGCACCGTTTCGAGGCCGCGACCGGGGAGCTTGGGCTGAAGCCCTTTCCCGGGCCGTCGGCCAACATGAGCCAGCCCTATGTGAACCCGCTCGGCTGCCAGCTCGCTCCCTGCACCTATTGCGGCTTCTGCGAGAAATATGGCTGCGGCAATTATTCCAAGGCCAGCGCGCAGACCACCATCCTGCCGGTCCTGATGCGCAAGCCGAACTTTTCCGTGAAGACCCACAACGAGGTGCTTCAGGTGAAGCTCGATTCGACCGGCCGTCGCGCCACCGGCGTCATCCATGTCGACCAGAACGGCGAGGAATACGAGCAGCCGGCGGACCTCGTCATCCTCTGCGCCTACCAGCTATCCAACACGCGGCTGATGATGCTGTCGGGAATCGGCGAGATCTACGACCCGGCCACCGGGGACGGACTGGTCGGCAAGAACTACTGCTACCAGGTGATGTCCGGCGCGGACGTGTTCTTCGACGACAAGTACACCAACGAGTTCGTCGGCGCCGGCGCGCTCGGCATGTGCGTCGACGACTACAACGGCGACAATTTCGACCATTCCGGGCTGGGCTTCATCGGCGGCGGCTACATCGCCTGCTGGACCACGCATTCCCGTCCGATCGAGCGGCAGCGCACGCCGGAAGGCACGCCTACCTGGGGTTCAGCCTGGAAGAAGGCGGTGGCCGAGAACTTTCTGAAGTCGACCAATGTCGGCGCGCATGGCGCCTCGATGGCCCATGCCGGCAACCATCTCGACCTCGATCCGACCTACACCGACGTCTACGGCCGCCCGCTGATGCGGATGACCTTCGACTTCACGGCCAATGACCGGGCGATGTCGGTCTTCCTGACGGAGCGGGTGCGCGAGATCGCCGAGCGGATGGGCGGGCGCGAGATCAGGCTGAACCCGCGCGAGGGCCCCTACGACTCCATGCCCTACCAGACGACGCACAATACCGGCGGCACGATCATGGGCACCAACCCCTCCAACAGCGTCGTCAACCGCTACCTGCAGAGCTGGGACGTGCCCAACCTGTTCGTCATGGGTGCGGGCGTGTTCCCGCAGAACGCCGGCTACAATCCGACCGGCACCGTCGCTGCGCTCGCCTACTGGTCGGCCGACGCCATCCGCGCCCGCTATCTCCGCAACCCCGGCCCCCTGGTGCAGGCATGAGGATGGCCTGCTGTTCAGCCGCCGTGCTCGCCGGCGCTCTCGTCGGCGAGCCGCTCCCGGCGCGCGCCCAGGAGACCCTGTATCCGCAGGTCGAGCGCGGGCGCTACGTGCTCGTCACCGGCAATTGCCAGGGATGTCATACGGAGCCGGGCGACGAGCCCTTCGCCGGCGGCCGCGGACTGGAGACGCCGTTTGGTACGATCTACACGCCCAACATCACCTTCGAGCCGGAAACCGGCCTCGGACGCTGGTCGCGCGACGATTTCTGGCGCGCCATGCATGAGGGCATGGCGCCGGACGGGTCGCGCCTCTACCCCGCCTTTCCCTATCCGCATTTCGCCAGGATGCCTCGGGACGAGGTCGACGCCCTCTACGACTACCTGTCGACCCTGCCGCCCGTGAAGAAGAAGAAGCCGGACAACGAGCTGCCCTGGCCCCTGTCCTGGCGGGTGTCGCTGGCCGGCTGGCAATGGATGTTCTTCCGGCCCGAGCCGTTCCAGCCCGATCCGCGGAAGTCCGACCAGTGGAATCGCGGCGCCTATCTGGTCGAGGGGCCGGGACACTGCGCCGGCTGCCACACCGAGAAGAACCTGGCCGGGGCCGACAAGGAAGACCGGCACCTGATGGGCGGGCAGCTGGAGAACTGGGCGGCGCCCGACATACGCGGCGGAGCGAACGGCGGCCTGGCGCATTGGAGCGAGGACGACATTGTCGAGTTCCTGAAGACCGGCCGCAACGCCCGTACGGCGGCGTTCTCGATCATGTCGGAGGTGATCGAGCTTTCGACGCAGCACATGGTCGACGAGGACCTGCGCGCCATCGCCGTCTACCTCAAGGATATGGAAGGCGAGGAGCGGGCCGCTCCGCCCGCGCCGGACCGGGCGGTGATGGAGGCCGGCGCGGCCATCTACTTCGACAATTGCAGCGCCTGCCACGTCTCGGACGGCTCCGGCGTGCCGCGTTTCTTCGCCCCGCTGGCCGGCTCCGGCAAGGTCAACAACGAGGACGCGACGACGGTGATCCGCGTCATCCTGGAGGGCGCCCGGGCGGTGCCGACCAAGGCGCACCCGACGCCGCTCACCATGCCGGCGTTCCACTGGAAGCTGACCGATGCGCAGATCGCCGCCGTTGCCACCTATGTCCGGTCGAGTTGGGGCAACCATGGAGGCCCGGTCTCGGCGTCGGATGTCGCCGATCTCAGGAAGCGGCTCGCGGAAGGCCTCGGGCCGCAAGGATAGCGCGGGGCCGCGCGATGAACGAATGAACTGAACCTGCGGGGGGACCACGGAGTCGCGCATCAACAGCAACAGGCGCACAACAGACGGTTCGACGGTTCCCCCGTCCGCCCGGCGGGCAGGACTGCTGCGCGCCGTTGCCCTGCTGGCGGCTTGCCTCGTCGTCGCCTCCTGCGGCGGCGTGCAGTCGGCGCTCGACCCGGCCGGCGAGGAAGCGAGCCAGGTCGCGACGCTCTTCTGGGTGATGACCATCGGCGGGCTGGTCATCTGGGCCCTGGTCGTCCTCCTCTCGCTCTACGCGTCGCGCTGGAAGCGCGAGCCGATCTCCGAGCAGGCGGCTGCCCGGCTCATCCCCTGGGCCGGCGGCGTCTTGCCGGTGACGGTGCTGACGGCGCTTCTCGCCTACGCGCTGTGGCTGATGCCGTCGCTGCGCCCTTTCGCCGACCCCGACCGGGCCGGGCTGCGCGTCGAGGTCGTCGGCAGTCAGTTCTGGTGGCACGTCGCCTACCGCCGGCCCGACGGCACGAGCGTCATCTCGGCCAACGAGATCAGGCTGCCGGTCGGCGAGCGCGTCGAGTTTTCGCTCACCAGCGCCGACATGATCCATTCCTTCTGGATTCCGGCGCTGGGCGGCAAGATGGACCTGATCCCCGGCCGCACCAACAGGCTGTCGCTGCTCGCCACCAAGGCCGGCACCTATCGCGGCCAGTGCGCCGAGTTCTGCGGCATCTCGCATGCGCATATGGCATTCCCGGCGATCGCCATGGAGCCGGCGGATTTCGAGGCATGGCTCGCGGCGCGCAGCCGGCCGTCCGAGGGGCTCGGCGCCAACCAAGCCGGGCGCGGACTGTTCGAGCGCGAGCGTTGCGGCAGTTGCCATCGCGTAGACGGCACCCAGGCGCAGTCGACGGCGGGTCCCGACCTCTCGCATGTCGGATCGCGGCTGACCATCGGCGCCGGCCTTCTGGAGAATGACGTCGAAGCCCTGGAGCGCTTCATCGTGCATCCCGCGTCGCTGAAGCATGGAAGCCGGATGCCTGCCTATACGCATCTGTCGGCGGACGAACTCGCCCGCATCGCGGCATGGCTGAAGGGGCTGCAATGAGCGAGGTGGCGAGCCAGGAACGTGACAGGAAGGCGGAGGAGGAACAGCTTCGCGCGGTCTGGGAAAACCCGTCCGGATGGCGCTACTGGACCTCGGTCAACAACTACCAGATCGGTCTGTGGTACGGCGCCACCGCCTTCGCCTTCATGCTGTTTGCCGGCCTGCTTGCCCTGCTCGTGCGCGCCCAGCTGGCCGTGCCCGAGAACGACCTGATCTCCGCGGATCTCTACAACCAGGCCTATACGCTGCACGGCACGGTGATGATGTTCCTGTTCGCCGTGCCGATCTTCGAGGCGGTCGCCATCTTCCTGCTGCCGCCGATGCTCGGGGCCCGCGAGATGCCGTTCCCGCGGCTCGGCGCCTTCGGCTTCTGGAGCTTCCTGATCGGCGGCGTCTTCGTCTGCGGCTCCATCTTCTTCGGCGCCGCGCCCTCCACCGGCTGGTTCATGTATCCGCCGCTGGCCACCTCCGAGCAGGCGGGTATCGGCGCCGATATCTGGCTGCTCGGCCTCTCCTTCATCGAGGTCGCCTCGCTCGCCGCGGCGGTCGAGCTGATCGTCGGCATCATGAAGTGCCGGGCGCCCGGCATGCGCGTCAATCTCATGCCGCTCTTCGCCTGGTACCTGCTGATCGTCGCTGGGATGATCGTCTTCGCCTTCCCGCCGCTGATCGCCGGCGACCTGCTGTTCGAGATGCAGCGCATGTTCGACTGGCCGTTCTTCGATGCCGCGCGCGGCGGCGATCCCCTCCTGTGGCAGCACCTGTTCTGGATCTTCGGGCATCCGGAGGTCTACATCATCTTCCTGCCGGCCATCGCCCTGCTCGCGATGATCGTGCCCACCTTCGCCGGTCGCCCGATCGTCGGCTATTCCTGGATCGTGCTGGCGGCGGTCGGCACCGGCTTCCTCTCCTTCGGCCTGTGGGTCCACCACATGTTCGCGACCGGCCTGCCGCAGATCTCGCTCGCCTTCTTCTCGGCCGCCTCCGAGGCCGTGGCCATCCCGACCGCGGTACAGATCTTCGTCTTCATCGCGACCATGCTGGCCGGGCGGGTGATCTTCTCCACGCCCATGCTGTTCGCCATGGGCGGCATCGCCATCTTCGTCATGGGCGGCCTGACCGGCGTCATGGTGGCGCTGGCGCCGTTCGACTGGCAGGCGCACGACACCTATTTCATCGTCGCACACCTGCACTACGTGCTGATCGGCGGCATGCTGTTCCCGGTCTTTGCCGGCCTCTACTATTATTACCCGCTGATCGACGGGAAACACATGTCGGACCGGGTCGGCCGGTTCGCCTTCTGGATGATGTTCACCGGCTTCAACATCACCTTCTTCCCCATGCACCTCGCCGGGCTGCGCGGTATGCCGCGGCGCGTCTACACCTATCCCGCCGACATCGGCTGGGACTGGCTGAACCTCGTGTCCACAATGGGCGCGGTGGTGCTCGGCATCGGCATGTTCGCCGTCGTCGTCGACGTCACGCTGCACCGGCGCAACAAGCCGCGCGGCGAGCAGAACCCCTGGAACGCCGGGACGCTGGAATGGATCAGCGAGCCGGAGGAGAACTGGGGCGTCCGTTCGATCCCGCGCATCGAGAGCCGCTATCCGCTGTGGGACCAGAAGGATCTCGCCCGCGCGGTGAGGGCCGGCGAATGGTACCTGCCCGACGCCAGCGAGGGGCGCCGCGAAACGCTGGTCACGTCGGTGCTCGATGCCGAGCCGGAACAGGTGCTGCGGGTCGGCGGCACCGCCTACGTGACGATCGTCAGCGCGGCGCTGCTCGGCACGGTCTTCGTCGCGCTCACCTTCAAGTGGTGGATCGTGTCGGGTCTTGCCGGCGTCGCCTTCGTCGCGGCGGTGCTGTGGTGGCTATGGACCGGCACCGGCGAGATTCCCGAGCAGGAGGAAAAGCACATCGGCCACGGCATCAGCCTGCCGCTTTATGCCTCGGGCGTGAAGTCCGCCGGCTGGTGGGCGATGTTCATCACCATGACCGGCGACGGCACCGCCTTCGCCAGCCTCGTCTTCGGCTATTTCTTCTTCTGGACGATCCATTCCGATTTCACAGGCGGGCTTGCCGGCCCCGGCGCCTTCTGGCCACTCGCCGCACTTGGCCTCTTTGCGGCGGGCTGGGCGACGACCGTCGGCGCACGCGAATTAAACCGGCGCGGCGCGGTGTTCGCGGCGCGGGCGCTGCTAGTCGCCGGAGCCCTGCTTTCCGCGGCCGGTTGCGGCGCCGCGCTGACCGGCCCGTGGGCGAGCGGCATGGACCCGACGGCGCATGTCTATCCGGCGATCGTCTGGATCCTCGTCATCTGGGCGGCGGTGCATGGCGCGGTCGGCATCATCATGCAGGTCTATTGCCTGGCGCGCAGCCTTGCCGGACGGCTCACCCCGCGCCACGACATGGACCTGCACAATGTCGCTCTCTACTGGCACTTCATGCTGGTGACGGCGCTGGTCACCTTCGGCGTCGTCGGCCTTTTCCCGGAGGCGCTGTGATGTGGCACCTCCTGCCCAGGCAGCTCGAGACGCTGTGGACCCTGTTCACCGCCCCGGTCGTATGGGCGCTGCATTTCCTGATCTGCTATGTCGGAGCGGCGATCTTCTGCGAGAAGCCCGGCTTCCTCGGCACGGATTTCGACAATCTGCGCGTCGCCATCGCGGTCGTCACCGCCTTGGCGCTGGCCATGATCGTCATGTCGGCGATGCTGGCTTGGCGGCAGTGGGGGTTCGGCACGGACGACCCGCCGCATGACGACCCCACCCGGCGCGACCGCACGCTGTTCCAGGGCTACGCGACGCTGCTTCTGTCGGGTCTCAGCTTCGTCGCGGTCATCTTCACCGCGCTTCCGGCGCTGTTCGTCACCGAGTGCCTGCGATGAAGCGTCTCGCGCTGCCGCTCGGCCTGCTCCTGCTCGCGCTGATCTGGCTGGGTCCGCTGCTCGGCGCATGGCGCGACTCCTTTGCCGCTCACATGCTCGCCCATATGGGCGTGATCGCGATCGCCGCGCCGCTCATCGCCATCGGCCTGCCCGCGAAGTGGCAGCCCGGCCCGAACATGCCGGCGGCGCTGCCGGTGTTGGCTTCGCTGTTCGAACTGGTCGCCGTCTGGGGCTGGCACGCCCCCGCCATGCGCGCCGTGGCCGAAACCTCTTTGGCCGCGACGGCCGCGGAGCAGGCGACGTTCCTCCTTGCCGGCATCCTCTTGTGGTCCACCAGTTTCGCGGCGCCTGCCGAACGGACGCATGCGGCGGCAGGCGCCGGCGCGCTGCTCCTGACCTCGATCCACATGACCCTGCTCGGTGCCCTGCTGGCCCTCAGCCCCCGCCCGCTCTACGGAAGCGGCGAAGTCACCTGCTTCGGCATCGTTCTCGACGCCGGGCAGGACCAGCAGTTCGGCGGCGTCGTCATGCTGCTGGTCGGCGCGGTGGTCTACCTCGCCGGCGGCCTGTGTCTCGTTAGCCGGCTTCTGGCCGACGCACCGAAGATGATCGAACGCTCAGACACCAGGCCGGACCTCGCCCGCGACCAGCGCTGATGCTGCCGTAAGCATGTCACCGCCAGTCGCCGCCAAAGGGCGTGCGAACGGCCGGGCCCTGTCCACACCCTAGATGAACCAGGTCGCCACCAGGCCGATGGTCGCCGAGAAGATCGCGGCCGTCGTCACCCAGCCGAGGACGTTCGTGCCGATGCCGTTCACCTGGTCGCCCATGATGCGGCGGTTGTTCGTCATCAGCATGATGAGCAGAAGCAGCGGCGGCGTAGAGAAGCCTTGCACGATGCCCGACCAGACCAGGGCCTTCATCGGATTGAACCCGAGAAAATTCAGCGCCACCGCTATCGCCGTGAACATCCCGACGGCGATGTAGAATTTGGGCGCTTCCCCGGCCTTGGCATGCAGGCTCGCCTTCCAGCCGACAGCCTGGGCCAGGTCGTAGGCGGCGCCTGTGGTCATGACCGGGACAGCAAGGAAGCCGACCCCGATGATGCCGGCGGCAAAAAGCACGCTGGCGGCGGGACCCGCCAGCGGCCGCAGCGCCTCGGCCGCCTGGGCCGCGGTTTCGATCTCGTTCTGTCCCGCCTCGTAGAGCGTCGAGCCCGTCGACAGGATGATGAAATACATGACGAGGTTGGAAAAGGTCATGCCAAGCAGGATGTCCCTGCGGGAACGCCGCAACTCGCCCGCCGTCGCGCCCTTTCGCTCCTCCAGCGTCTTCCTTCCCTCGGCGATCTCCTCCTCCACCTCCTCGTTCGATTGCCAGGTGTAGAGATAGGCGGACAGGGTGGTGCCGATGATGGCGACGAGAATGGAGAGGAACTCGCGCGTGAATTCCACCTTCGGGATCAGCGTGCCGCTCAGCACGGCCCAGGGATCCGGCCTGGCAAGCAGCGCCGAGCCGACATAGGCGAGCAGCGCGAGGGCGAGCCATCGGAACACGTTGCGGATTAGCGTGTAGGAGCCGAATATCTGCAGGGCGAAGATGGCCATGGCGACCAGCACCACGATCGCGGGTATCGGCACCGGCACGAACATGTTGATCGCCGCCGCCATGCCGCCGAGATCCGCCGCCGCCTCGATCGTGTTGCCGATCAGCACGCCGATCAGGACCGCCCACAGCAGCCAGCGCGGATAAAAATCCCTGATGACATGGAACAGGCCGCGGCCCGACACCTGGCCGAGCTTGGACGACAGGTAGACCACGGTGAACATCATCGGCAGGGTCGCCGGCGCCGTCCACAACAGGTCCGTGCCGAAACGCGCCCCGGCGCTGGCGTAGGTGCCGATCGCGGAGCAGTCGTCGTCCGCGGCGCCGGTGATCAGGCCCAGGCCGAGCGCCCGGCCGATGCCGTCCTTGCCGCCCTTCGAAGCGGCATCGTCGCTCCTTGCGGGGCTCATCGCAACGCCGCTCCGCGCCGGGGTGGCGCGAGCATGGCACCATGCTCCGCCCCGACGGTCTCAAGCCGGCAATCGGGGCGGGATGGCTTCATGCGGCAGCCTCTGGTGAGCCATGCCAACCGCGTATCCGGCGGCTTGTTCCCCCGAAAACGTCAATGCCGGCTCCGGCCGCCGCCGCGGGAGCAGAAGGTGGAACATTCCTTCGGCTTGCCGGTTCTGGACGTCCATCGCCCAAGCCGCCTTGCGGCGTTTCGACAAGCTGACGGAGCATCCCTTGCAGCTGGAACTGCTGGAAAGGCCCGGGCAATTGCGTACAGCTCCCCGGCGAACGATGAAGGCGGCGGTCATCACCGCGCCGGGGAAGGCCGTGATGCGGGACGTCCCGCTGCCAGAACCCGGCCCGGGCCAGATACGCGTACGTCTCGAGGGCTGTGGCGTATGCGCCTCCAACGTCACGCCCTGGCAGGGCCCCGAATGGATGACCTATCCGACCGAACCCGGCGCGCTCGGGCATGAAGGCTGGGGCGTGGTCGATGCCCTGGCGCCGGACGTGAGCACCGTCGCCGTCGGCGATCGCGTCGCCACGCTCTTCACCCACAGCTATGCCGAATATGATGTCGGCGCGGCCGACGCGGTGGCGAAGCTGCCGCCGTTCCTCGACGGGCGGGCTTTCCCCGGCGAGCCGCTCGGCTGCGCCATGAACATCCTGCGCCGCAGCGACATCCAGGCCGGCCAGCATGTCGCGATCGTCGGCATCGGCTTTCTCGGCGCCCTGCTGACGCGGCTTGCCGCCCAGTCGGGGGCGAGCGTCATCGCCGTCTCCCGGCGCAGGTCGTCGCTCGACCTCGCGACGCGGATGAAGGCCGCCGAAACGGTGGCGATGGAAGACCACGGCGCGGTCGTCGCCCGGGTCCGCGACATCACCGCGGGCCGGCTTTGCGATCGCGTCATCGAGGCGACGGGCAAGCAGTGGCCGCTCGATCTCGCCGGCGAGTTGGTGCGCGAGGGCGGCCGGCTGGTCGTCGCCGGCTATCACCAGGACGGTCCGAGGACGGTCGACATGCAGCAATGGAACTGGAAGGGCATCGACGTCATCAACGCGCATGAGCGCGACCCCGGAATGTACATCCGCGGCATCGGGGAGGCCATCGAAGCGGTCGCGGCCGGCATCCTGTCGCCGGAACCGCTCTACACCCATCGTTATCCGCTCGCGCGGCTGGGCGAAGCCCTGGACGCCACGCGCGACCACCCGGAGGGCTTCGTCAAGGCCCTGGTGATGATGTCGTGACCGGCGTGCACGCGGCGGCCCGGGCCATGGCGCCCAAGCCACGTCTCGGCTTTCTCGGCGTCGGATGGATCGGCCGGCACCGTATGCAGGCTGTCCTGGATGCCGGCCTCGGCGAGGCCTGCGCGATCTGCGACACCTCTGCCCAGATGGCGGCTGCCGCGCGCGACCTTGCCCCGGATGCGGCCATGATGGACACGCTGGAAGCGCTTCTGGACACCGGCCCGGACGGCGTGCTGATCGCGACGCCCAGCGCGCTTCACGCCCGGCAATCGATCCGGGCGCTCGAATCCGGTGTGGCCGTCTTCTGTCAGAAGCCGCTCGGGCGGGACGCCCGCGAAGTCGCCGCGGTGCTCGACGCGGCCCGCCGCGCCGACCGCCTGATCGCCGTCGATCTCTCCTACCGCCACACAAGGGCGATGCAGGCCGTCCGCGATCGCATAGGCAGCATCGGCGCCGTGTTCGCCGCCGACCTCGTCTTCCACAATGCCTACGGCCCCGACAAGCCGTGGTTCTACGACCCGGAACTGTCGGGCGGAGGCTGCGTGATGGATCTGGGCGTCCATCTCGTCGATCTTTTGCTGTGGACGCTCGATTTTCCGGCGGTCGACACGGTTTCGGCCGATCTTTTTGCCGGCGGAAGCCGGATTTCCGGAAAAACCGACGTAGTCGAAGACTATGCGGTCGTCACGCTCGGGCTTGAAGGCGGCGCGACCGCGCGGCTGGCCTGCTCCTGGCGGCTCCATGCCGGCTGCGAAGCAGTGATCTCGGCGACGTTTTACGGGACCGAGGGCACGCTTGTCTTTTCCAATGTCGGCGGCTCGTTCTACGACTTCGTCGCCGAGCTTCGGCGGGGAACGCGGAGCGAGACCCTGCTGTCGCCGCCGGACGCCTGGGGCGGTCGGGCCGCCGTGGACTGGGCGGAGCGGCTGGCGGCAGGCTGCGGCTTCGATGCCGAGGCCGAACGGCTGATTCAGGTATCGGAAGTGCTCGACCGCGTCTACGCATCGGCGCGGAAGTCATGAACCGCCGGTGTTTAGGCTTGCGTCGGGAGTTGGGCCGCGGCCGGGCGTCAATCGAGCTGCTGCAGCATGCGCGCTTCCTGCGAGAGGATATGGACGACCTCCTCGCGCGAAAGATGGGTCAGCATCAGGCTGATGCAGCATTCGAGATAGGTGATCGAGGCGCGCCTCAGGAATGCGGCGGTCTGCGCGGCGGCGATTTCCTCTATCTCTTCGGTCGAGCGCTTCGGCCTGGACATGACGCTGCTCCCTGGCTGTCAGGCCAAAACCATGAGCGGCGGCATTTGTTCCTGCGCGCCGCAGTCACAAGCCTGGGGCGCCTGCCTCGCCAACCGCAGGCAGAATGTTGAGGAGAAGGTGGTTGCCGACCGGCTTTTGCAACATCTTCACGCCGGAAAAACGCAGGGGAAGAGACCCTTCGGCATATCCCGTCAGGAAAGCGAACGGCACGCCTTTGCCGGTTAATGAGTCCGCGATGGCGTAGCTCGTCTCGTTGTTGAGCTGCACGTCCAGCAGCGCGAAATCGATGGTCTTGCGATCGGCGATTACGAGCGCTTCGCGGACGGAAGGCACACTGGCGACGACATCGTGGCCGGCCCGCCTGAGCGCATCGGCAAGATCTTCCGCGATCAGCCATTCGTCTTCGACGATCAGGATACGGAGACGAACGGCCATTTGAATCCTATGGATCGGTCGGAAACGATAGTCTTACCTCTAAACCCTTGGGATCGAATAAGGTTTCCGTGCTGCCGCCGAGGCGGTACTCGATTTCGCCATGGACGAGCGAAAGGCCGAAACCCTTTTCCTTGAGCGGCCCGACCGGCGGACCGTCGATTTCGCGCCAGTTCAGGTGAAACCGCCCATCCTCTACCGACCAGCGAACCTCGACCCTGCCATCCGTCATGCTCAGCGCGCCGTATTTCGCCGCGTTGGTCGCGAGTTCGTGGATCACCATGCCGAGCGACAGACCCTGCTGCGGCTTCAACTTGACCGTCTGCCCGGACAGCGCGAAGCGTTCGGTGCCGAAGGGTTCGGCTTCCTGGCCGACGATCTGCTCGACCGAGGCGTTGGTCCAGTTTTCACGCGACAGCACGGCATAGGCACGCGACATCGCATGCACCCGTCCAAGCAGCGCCTCGGCGAACTCTTCCTTGGTCGATGAGGTCTCTATCGTCTGGTTGACGATGCTGGTGACGACAGCGAGCATGTTCTTGACGCGATGGTTGAGCTCCGAGATCAGCACCTTCTGATGCTCCTCCGCCTCGGCGAGCAGGGTCACGTCGACAAGCGTCACTACGACGCCCTGCGGACGCGCCGCCTGGTCGCGGTAGGGGATGAGCCGCACGAGGTAGTATCTCCCCTGCCGGTCCCGCGCCAATCTGTGCGTAATCGGCTCCCCGGTATCGAAGACGGACTGGATGTCCGCGTGCATGCCGGGATAGTCCAGTTCGTTCGACAACTCGGTCAGCGGCCTTCCTATGTCCGACGGCCGCAGGTTGAAGAAGGACGAAGCCGCCGGCGTGAACGTCCTGATCATCAGGTTGCGGTCGAGGAAGATGGTCGCGATCTGGGTGCTCTCGAAAAGATGTCGGAGGTCGCTGTTCGCCCGGTCGAGCTCCTCTATCTTGCCGGTGAGCTCGACGTTGATCGTGTTGAGCTCCTCGTTGAGCGACTGCATCTCCTCCTTCGACGCTTCGAGCTCCTCGTTCGTCGATTGCGCCTCCTCGTTGACCGACACCAGTTCCTCGTTGGAGGATTTAACCTCCTCCAGCGCCGTCTCGTATTCCTCGATCGTCGATTGCAGGCGCTCCCTGGTGTCGCGCAGCTCGCGTTCGAGGTCGGCCGCTCCATCCGCGTACCGGCCATCGCCATCCGTTTCGGCGCGGTCGCGCCGCTGGGCCATCGCCTCGAACAGCACGAGATAGAGCGGTTCGCCGTTGCCGCGCTCGGCAATCGGCTCGACGGTGATCCTTGCCGTCTCCACATGGTCGTCCGTATCGTCGACCACCACGTTTTCGCGCGTGACCATCCGGCGCGTCGTGACGGCCTCGCGCAGGGCGGCGCGCAGTTCGAGCCGCAGTCCGCGCCGTGCCATGGTGAGCAGCTGCCGGCTGGGGGCGCCCTGCGGCGGCTCCAGGTACCGGCCGGTCCTCGCCGAATAATATACGACGTCGCCTTCCGAGTTGACGACGACATGCGGCGGCGAAAACCGCTCGAGCACGTGCGACTCGACCGCCTGGCGCAGGGGATAGCCGGACAGGCCGCGCTTGGCGTCGCTTGCTTCGTTCGCGGCGGCCGGGTTGCGCCCTTCGCCGATCAGAAGCGGAAGGCGCGCGGCCGGCGATACATGCTCGCGCGCCTGGAAGATGCGCTGCTTCTTGTCGACGGTGACGAAGAGATCGCCGTGCTGGCCGATGCTTTCCGACGTGCCGAGGAAAAGATATCCGCCGGGCTTCAGCGAATAGTGGAAGATCGGGATGACCCGGTTCTGGATGTCGGGACCGAAATAGATCAGCAAGTTGCGGCACGAGACCATGTCCATGCGGGAGAATGGCGGGTCCTTGATGACGCTGTGGGGCGAGAAGATGCAGATTTCGCGCACCTCGTTGGTCAGCACGTAGGCTTCCCCTTCGACCTTGAAGAAGCGCTCCTTGCGCTCCGGCGACAGACCTTCCATCAACCCCGCCGGATATCGAGCGGCGCGGGCCACCGACAGCGCCGGCTCGTCGATATCGGTGGCGAATATCTGGACTTTCGGGACGACCGAAAGCGTTTCCATGTATTCGCGCATCAGGATGCCGATCGAGAAAACCTCCTCGCCGGTGGCGCAGCCAGGAATCCAGATCCGCACAGAGTCGGTCGCGTTCTTGTCCGCGAAGAGTTTCGGGATGACGATCTCCTCGAGCAGCTTGAATGCCTCCGGATCGCGGAAGAAGTTGGTGACGTTGATCAGCAGATCCCGAAAGAGGTTCATGACCTCCCCCGGGTCGTCTCTCAGGCGCTCTATATAGGCGGGAAGGCTCGTTATCTGGCTGACCTGCATGCGGCGTCTCACTCGCCGCAGGAAGGTCTTGGTCTTGTAGCCGGAGAAGTCGTGCCCGGAATGGCCGCGCAGGATTTGGTAGATTTCGTCGCGGGCGCTTTCGAGCTCCGCCGCCTCCCGCTTGCCGTTGGCCTCGACGACATCATCGAGAACGACAAAACTGTCGGCAAACGCCAGCAGCTTCTCACCCATCTCGTCGGCGGGGACGGCGATGTCGATCAATCCGCTGGAGATAGCGCTCTGCGGCATGTCCGGATTGCGCGGTCCGGACTCGTCGGCGGTCTGGGCGATGGTCAGGCCGCCGCGTTCCTTGATCGCCTTGGCGCCAAGGGTGCCGTCCCCGTCTCCACCGGAAAGAATGACGCCGACCGCGTACTCCCCCTGGTCGGCTGCCAGGGAGCTGAAAAAAATGTCGATCGGCTTGCGTTCGCGGTTCAGCGCATTTGGCCGGCGCATGCGCAGCCGGCCCTTCTCGAGAGTGAGGACCGCGTTGTGCGGCATTACATAGACGCTGCCCGCCTCGACCGGCATATCGTCGTCGGCAACGGCGACCGGCATGTCGGTGTAGCGCCCGACGACCTCATGCAAAAGGCTCTCTCTCTCTGGGCTGAGATGGGTGACGATGACAAAGGCCATGCCGGCTTCGCCCGGCAGGCCCCTGAAGAACCCTTCCATGGCGGGAATGCCGCCGGCTGAGGCGCCGACGCCGACGATCGGAAATTTCTCTTTGCCGGCCATCGACCTCTCCCTGCCTGCAGGCGCCCGAGCGGAGAGCCACATGTCAACTTTATGCCTGTGCGGACCGGCAGGCCAGAGGACAACGGGCGGCCGGGCGAAAAGGGTCCGGAACTTTCCTCCCCGGATTCGCATTGGCTTTGGTGCAGCCAATTGGTGACGAACCACGCCGCGATCGAAGTTCGAGGACAACGATCGGCGCCGGCGGCTGCGACGAGGAATGCAACAGAACTCTCCTGTCGCCCGCCGGGGCGGCAGGCCTGCTTTTGCAAGTTCGCCAACACAAGCCGTGGCGGAGGAAGACGATGCAGACGCTCAGCGGAGTGCGAATATTGATCGTCGAGGACGAGTATTCCGTCGCCGACGACCTCGCCCGTTTCTTCACCAAGATGGGGGCGACGATCCTCGGGCCGGCGCCCGATCTGGAACGGGCGATGCAATATACGGAATGCGCCGATGCGGCCATCCTCGACATAAACCTCCACGGCGTCGCGGTCTTCCCCGTCGCGGACAGGCTGATGGAGCGGGAAATCCCTTTCGTGTTCTTCAGCGGCTACGAAGAAGACATCGTTCCCAGCCGCTTGCGTCACGTCTGCAACTTCACCAAGCCGGCTCCCCGTCACAGCCTCTTCGAGGCGCTGTTTCCCGAAGGCAGGCCGGAAGTCCCGCGAGACGACCCCGACGATATCGTCGTCCTTCTGCCCAAGCTGAGACTTGCCGCCCGCCTCATGCTGACCGACGAGAACGCCGCCGACCGCCTTGTCGAACGCACCTTGAAAGACGCGATCCGGACGGTCGACAGGCGCCCGGGCCATTGCTCGGCGGAAGATTGGCTGAACGGCCTGCTGCGGGAAGCAGCCATGGATGGGGCCGAATTCCTCAACTGACGTTCGGCCGGCCGGCTACCGCGGCGTTGTTTGCCGGGCAACGCAATGCTTCAGTCGGCCGATCCATCGGACAGGGTTTCGGACGGCACATCGGCCAAAGCGCGGATTCACGCTCTGCTGGAACCTCGCCGCGCCCCGCGCATTGCAGGTTTGAACCTTCGCTTCCGACCGGGAAAACCTCTCTTGAAGATCTCATCCTCCAGCGCCACTCGCGACGATGCCTCGATCGTCGACCTGATACCGGCATTGCGGGCATTCGCGCGGACGTTCTACCGAAATCCGACCGATGCCGACGATCTGGTTCAGGATACCCTGGTCAAGGCGCTGAACAGCTTCGACAGCTTCGAGCCCGGCACCCGCATGAAATCGTGGATGTTCACGATCATGCGCAACACCTTCTACACGCGCGTAAAAGTCTACAGCCGCGAGGCACCCGGCGCGGCGGATTGCGTCGCCGTCCGCCCGGCCGTCGAGGCCAGCCAGGAATGGTCGGTCAAAAGCCGCGAGGTCAAGGAAGCCATCGACCGCCTGCCTCCCCATCACCGCGAGGTGCTGGTGCTGATCGGCGTGCTCGGCGTGTCCTACGAAGAGACGGCCCAGATCTGCGGCTGCGCCATGGGAACGGTCAAGAGCCGGCTCAACCGGGCAAGGCTGCACATTCTGGCGGAACTGGGCGAAGCGTCGGCCCAGTCGCTGGTAGAATCGGGACCGAAATTCACCTCCGCCCGATATGAGGCCGATACGACGCGGCCGCGCTGAGGTGCAATCCGCCCTTCAGAATCATGCGTCCGAGCGCAACTCAGTTCGGGTTCTTTTGCTGTTTCCTCAGCATCAATTGCTGCTGAAGCTCGATCGCGAGCTTGAGAAGCCGCTCCGGCGTCTCCTCCTCGGCAATGTCTTCCAGGAGCTCCGCCAGCCGGCTTTCGGGGGAAAGCGGGTCGAGGTTTATGCCTGCTGGCACTTCAGGGCGTCTGGCCAAAAGGCGAATCTCGGTTGCAATACGTATTTTAATTTGGCTGCGCCGCCCGGCAATTGCAAGAACCGCTTGTTGGTCGTGCACACCGGAACCAGTCTTTGCTGATAGCGAGCGGCGGAGCCAAGCCGGCTCGCCGGCGGATGCGGCAGGCGCCGTCAGGACGGCAGCCGCAAGCTCCTATGGGGGCCCTGGCTGCGGGCTGCTCCCGCCGAAACCTGCTTGATCGCCCGCGGCACACCGCCCCTGCCGAGACTGAGATAGCGAAATCCGTGCCGCGGCATTTCCTGCGGCTCCAGCAAATTGCGGCAGTCGAAGAGGATGCGGTTGCGCATGCTCAGCGCGAGTCGCGCCAGGTCCAGCGATCTGAACGCCTCCCACTCGGTCAGGATGAGCCCGAGATCGACGTTTTCCAGCGCCGCATAGGGATCGTCGTGCCAGGCGACGGAAGGCAGCAGGGCGGCGGCTTTTGTCTGGGCCCAGGGGTCGAAGGCGCGCACCGACACGCCGGCCTGCTGCAGGATCGGCACGATGGCGAGCGCCGCCGATTCGCGCACGTCGTCGGTGTTGGCCTTGAAGGCCACGCCGAGAATGCCGACGGTCGGATTGCCGATGTCGGACAGTTCCCGCAGCACCCGTTCGGCGATGCCCCGCTTGCGCTTCTCGTTCCGCACGATGAGCGTCTCGACCAGTGGCTGTGGCGCCTTGTGCCGCCGTCCCGTCGCGGCGAAAGCCTCGGTATCCTTGGGAAAACAGGAACCTCCATAGCCCGGTCCTGGCGCCAGGAAGCTCGAGCCGATCCGCCGGTCGAGACCGATGCCCTGCGCCACGGCCGAGATGTCGCCTTCGATTTGTTCGCACAGGTCGGCGACGTCGTTGATGAAGCCGATCTTCAGCGCCAGAAAGGCGTTCGCCGCATATTTGATCAGCTCGGCATTGGTTGTCCCAGTCTCCACCAGTGGGATGCCCTCCCGCAGAAGCGGCTGGTAGAGCTGGATCAGCCTCTGGGCGGCGTCGTGATCGTCGGCGCCGATGACGATGCGGTCGGGGCGCAGGAAGTCCGCCACGGCACTGCCTTCGCGCAGGAATTCCGGGTTCGACGTGACCCAGAAATCGAGCGCTCCGCGCTCCGAGGCGATGATTTCGCGAACCTCGCGCGCCGTGCCGACCACGACCGTGGATTTCAGCGTGACCACCGTCTTCGGCGCGATCGCCGGAGCGATCTGGCGCGCCGCGTTGCGGACGAAAGAAAGGTCCGCCTCGCCCTCGGCTCCCTTGGGCGTGCCGACGGCGATCATGACGATGTCGCGCTCGGCCACTGCATTGGCCAGGTCGCAGGTGAAATGCAGCCTGCCGCGGGTCATATGCCGCGACGCCATCTCGGCGACACCGCTCTCTGCAAAAGGCAGGATGCCACGACGCAATTGCGCGATCCGGTTTCCGTCGATGTCCGCGCAAACCACGTCATGTCCCAGCTCGGCCAGGCACACCCCCGTTGTCAGGCCGACATAGCCCGTTCCGATCATAGCTACCCGCATCGTCTCACTCTTCCGCTTGCAGAACCGGCGGCCTAACCGGCCTTGCGAAGGTATGTTCCTTTTGCGGACCGTGTTTCACGCACGCTGCGGCAAGGCGTCGGCGCCCGGCCGCACACCTCCGAGCCGGCTGCCGGCCGCTGTGTTCGGTTTCCGCGGCATCCTGTTTTCCCTGGCCCTTGGATTGCGGACGCCGGCCGCGCGGCGGCCGGCTTGCCTCCACGGGTCGCTTCCACGTGAAAATCCGAAAGGAACAAACCTGCGATGCGGCGGTTCGGACGCCGCAACCGTTGTCCCAACCGCAGGAGGACATGTGCAACGCATACTGGTGACCGGCGGCGGCGGCTTCATCGGCCGCCATGTGACGCAGGAACTGATCGGCCGGAACTATGAGGTTCGCATCCTGGATTCTCTCATCGAGCAGGTCCATGGCGCGGACCCGATCGACGTGCCGGCCGGTGCCGAACTGATCAGGGGCGACGTCAGGGACGCGGCGATCGTGTCCGAAGCCCTGCGAGGCGTCGATGCCGTCATCCATCTCGCCGCCGAGGTCGGCGTCGGCCAGTCGATGTACGAGATCGCCCGCTATGTCGGCGCGAACGACCTCGGCACCGCCGTGCTGCTGGAAGCCATGATCAAGCGGCCGGTGCGCCGCATCGTCGTTGCGTCCTCGATGAGCGTCTATGGCGAAGGCCTGTACAGGACCGCCGACGGCCGGCATGTCGGAAATGTCCAGCGCGACCTCGCCCGCGTCAAGGCCGGGCTCTGGGATCCTGTATCGGATGGCGGCGAGGCTCTCGCTCCGGTGGCGACCGACGAGCGGAAGCCCGTCGATCTCGCCTCCATCTACGCGCTGACCAAATACGCGCAGGAGCGCGCCGTGATGATCTTCGGCGAGGTCTATGGCGTCGATGCCGTCGCCCTGCGGCTGTTCAACGTCTTCGGTCCGGGCCAGGCCTTGTCCAACCCCTATACCGGCGTGCTCGCCAATTTCGCCTCGCGCCTCGCCAACGGCCAGCGGCCGATGGTGTTCGAGGACGGTCGGCAGAAGCGGGATTTCGTCCACGTGCGCGACGTGGCGCGCGCCTTCCGTCTCGCCCTCGAGAGCCCGCGGGCGGGCGGTCATGTCGTCAACATCGGCAGCGGCCGCGACTACGCCATCGCGCAGGTCGCCTCGATGCTCGCCGATGCGATGGGCGTTGCGGATCTCGAGCCGGAAATCCTCGGCAAGGCGCGTTCAGGCGACATCCGCAACTGCTTCGCCGACATCGGCAAGGCGCGCGAGCTTCTCGGGTACGAGCCGCGGCACCGGCTGGAGGATTCGCTCGACGAAATCGTGCGCTGGGTGCGCGGCAGCGTCGCGCTCGACCGCGGCGCCGAGATGAAACGCGAGCTCGAATCCATGGGTCTCGTTTCATGAGACGGCCGCCAAGAAACGCCCCGATCGCCGTCATCGGCGGCTGCGGGTTCATCGGTTCCAACCTTGCCGACAGTCTTCTGTCCGGCGGCGAGGCCGTCACTGTCCTCGACAATCTCAGCCGGGCCGGCGTCGAGCAGAACCTTTCCTGGCTGCGCCAGCGCCACGACGGCAGGCTGACGGCGAGGATCGCCGATGTGCGCGACTGCGGTTCGCTGGCGGCGACCGTCGCAGAAGCGAAAGCCGTCTTCCATCTGGCGGCGCAGACGGCCGTGACCACCAGCCTGGTCGATCCGGTCGATGATTTCGAAGTCAATGCCCGCGGCACGCTCAACGTGCTGGAGGCCGTTCGCGAGACTGGGCGCGACATCCCCGTCATCTTCGCCAGCACCAACAAGGTCTACGGCTCGCTTTCCGATCTCGGGATGACCGATGTCGACGGCCGCGACATGCCCACCGATGCGACGCTGCGCAGCCATGGCATCGACGAGAACAGGCCGCTCGACTTCAGCACCCCTTACGGCTGCTCCAAGGGCGTTGCCGACCAGTATGTGCTCGACTATGCGAAGTCCTACGGCCTGTCGACCGCCGTCCTGCGCATGAGCTGCATCTACGGCCCGCGCCAGTTCGGCACCGAGGACCAGGGCTGGGTCGCGCATTTCCTGATCCGCGCCCTGAACCGGCAGCCGATAACCATTTTCGGCAACGGCCATCAGGTCCGCGACATCCTCCATGTCTCGGATGCGGTCGCCGCCTACCGGACGCTGCTCGCCGGCATCGGCCGCTTCCGCGGCAAGGCCTTCAATCTCGGCGGCGGCACGGCCAACGCGGTCAGCCTCGCCATGGTGCTCGACCACATATCCCGCATCGTCGGGCGCCGGGTGGAGGTCACGCACGATGCCCCGCGCATCGGCGACCAGCGCTATTTCGTCGCCGACACGCGCCGGCTGGAGACCGCGCTCGGATGGCGGGCCGCCATCGGCTGGCGCGACGGGGTCGAAGACCTCGCGGCCTGGCTGCAACGCAACCGTCCCGGCGAGGCGATGCCGGAAAGATTCGTCGCATGAGACCGGACCGCCGGGGGCGGCTCTCACACGAGGCGGAGAACCCATGCTCCAGCGCCTGAACCGCCGACGGCGGCGCATCCTCATGACTGTCGATGCCGTCGGCGGCGTCTGGCAGTACGCGCTCGGATTGGCGGCGCAACTGGCCGAAGCCGGCCACACGATCATTTTTGCCGGACTGGGACCGCTTCCGGCCGACGGGCAGCGGCGGCAGGCCGAGGCCGTCGCGACCGTCACCTGGCTGCAAACGCCGCCGGACTGGATGGCGGCCGCCGAGGGCGAACTCGACGGGCTGCCCGACGAACTCGCGCGGCTGGTGCGCGACCACGCCGCCGACCTCGTCCATCTCAACGCGCCGGCTCAGGCGGCAGGCCTGTCGCTGCCTTGCCCCGTCGTCGTCGTGTCGCATTCCTGCGTGGTCACCTGGTTCCGCGCAGTGCAGGGCGCCTCGCCGCCCGCTCCCTGGTCCTGGCACAAGCGCCGCAACCGCGCCGGTTTCCGCCGCGCCGACATGGCGGTCGCGCCAAGCGCCAGCCACGCGGCGGCCCTGACCGCCTGCTATGGCGACATCCAGCGCCTCGAGGTCGTCCACAACGCCGTCGCCGCGTTCGACTGCGAGGCGCCGCGCGAAAACGATGTGTTTGCCGCGGCACGCTGGTGGGATGCCGGCAAGAACGGACAGGTGCTCGACGCGGCGGCGGCCAGGACGACATGGCCGATCCTGGCCGCCGGTCCCGCAACCGGGCCGAACGGCGATGTGTTTGCCTTCCGGCACGCGACTTCGCTCGGCCCGCTGCCTCACGACGAGACCCGGCGCCGGATGGCCGCTGCCGGCATCTTCGTCTCGCCGTCGCTCTACGAGCCTTTCGGCCTCGCCGCCCTGGAAGCGGCGCAAGCCGGAACCCCGCTGGTGCTGGCCGACATCCCGACCTATCGCGAAGTGTGGGCGGACGCCGCCCTGTTCTTCCCGCCCCGCGACGCATCCGCGCTGGCGGACACGCTCGACTGTCTGGCTCGGGACGCCGCCCTCCGGCATAGCCTCGGCGCCGCCGCGCTCCGGCGCGCCGGCCGCTACACCATGGCCGGGCAGGCGGCCGCGATGAACGCCGCCTACGCCGAAGCCGCCGCCATCCATGCGGGGAGCCGCTGACATGCGCTTCCTCTTCTACACGCACTCGCTCGTTTCCGACTGGAACCACGGCAACGCGCATTTCCTGCGCGGCGTCATGCGCGAATTGGTCTGGCGCGGCCACGACCCTGTGGCGCTGGAGCCGGAAGACGGATGGAGCCGCGCCAATCTGCTGCGCGACGCCGGCGAGCCGGCGCTGCAGCGCTTCGCCGCGAACTTCCCGGAGCTGGCCTCGCGCACCTACGGCGCCAGCTTCGACCATGAAAGCGTGCTGGCCGACGCCGACGTGGTCGTCGTCCACGAATGGACTGACCCCGTCCTCGTCGCGCACATCGGCAAGGCACGCCGCCATGGCGGGCGCTTCACGCTGCTGTTCCACGACACCCACCACCGCGCCGTGTCGCAGGCTTCCGCCATCTCGGGCCTCGCGCTCCACGACTACGACGCCGTCCTTGCCTTCGGCGAGACGCTGCGCGAGCGCTATCTGCGCGCCGGATGGGGCCGGCGCGTCCATGCCTGGCATGAGGCGGCCGACGTCAGTCTGTTCCGGCCCCGCCCCGAAATCGCCCGGGACGCCGATCTCGTATGGATCGGCAACTGGGGCGACGGCGAACGCTCGGCCGAGATCACGGAATATCTGGTCGAGCCGGCGCGGCGGCTCGGCCTGTCGGCTGTCGTGCACGGCGTCCGCTACCCGGCGAAAGCCCTGGCGGCGCTGGCCGAGGCCGGCATCGCCTATCGCGGCTGGCTTCCCAACGCCGACGTGCCCGGCGCCTTCGCGCGCCACCGCGTGACCCTGCACATCCCCCGCCGCCCCTATGTCGAAAGCCTTCCCGGCATCCCGACGATCCGCATGTTCGAGGCGCTTGCCTGCGGCATCCCGCTCGTCTCGGCGCCCTGGGACGACGCCGAAAGCCTGTTCCGTCCCGGTAGGGATTTCCTGTTCGCGCGCAACGGTGCGGAAATGACGTCGCTGCTGCGCGACGTGCTGCACGACGCCGGTCTCGCCCGCTCCCTCGCAAAGCATGGCCGCGAAACCATCGCGGCGCGCCATACCTGCGCGCATCGCGTCGACGAACTGCTGACCATCCTGGGGCAATGCGGCAGCGCCCGCGTTCTCGACCAACTGGCACCGAAGGAGGCCGCCCAATGAAGATCGCGTTCTACGGATCGAGCCTGCTGTCCTCCTACTGGAACGGCGCCGCGACCTACTACCGCGGGCTGCTCAAGGCCCTCGCGGCGCTCGGCTACGACATCACCTTCTACGAACCCGACGTCTACGACCGGCAGAAGAACCGCGACATGGAGGCGCCCGGCTGGTGTTCCGTGGTGGTCTACGAGCCGACGCCGCAGGCGCTGATGCAGGTCACCGCGAGGGCCCCCGATGCCGACATCGTCGTCAAGGCGAGCGGCGTCGGCTTCGAGGACGAGGCGCTCCTGCTGGAAGCGCTGCGACACGCCCGGCCGGACGCCCTCACCATATTCTGGGATGTCGACGCGCCCGCCACCCTGGCGCAACTCGGGGACGAACCCGACCATCCGCTGCATCGGGCGCTGCGCAAGCTCGACCTTGTCCTCACCTATGGCGGCGGCGATCCGGTCGTCTACGCCTATCGCGCCATGGGGGCGAGGCACTGCATTCCCGTCTACAACGCGCTCGATCCGGACACCCATCATCCCGTCGAGCCCGACCGGCGCTTTGCCTGCGACCTCGCCTTCCTGGGAAACCGCCTGCCCGACCGCGAGAAACGCGTCGAGGAATTCTTCCTCGCGCCGGCCGCCCGCCTGCCGGCCAGCCGCTTCCTCATCGGGGGCTCCGGCTGGGACGACAAGCCGATGTCGCCGAACGTGCGCTGGATCGGCCATGTCGGCACCCGCGACCACAACGCCTTCAACGTCACGCCGAAGGCCGTGCTCAACATCAGCCGCGACAGCATGGCGAGCAACGGCTTCTCCCCCGCCACCCGGGTATTCGAGGCGGCCGGCGCCGGCGCCTGCCTGATCAGCGACGCCTGGCTCGGCATCGACCATTTCCTCAAGCCGGACGAGGAAATCCTGGCTGCCCGCGACGGGCAGGACGTCATCGACATCCTGGCGGACCTCACGGACGACAGGGCGCGCGCCGTCGGCGAGGCGGCACTGCGCCGCGTGCTCGCGGACCATACCTACAGCCACCGCGCGGCGCTCGCCGACGAGATCTTCCGCCGCTTCGCCAAACGCTCGCCGGTGGAGGCCGCCGCGTGATGGCCCCGCTCGACATCGTCTTTCTCGGCCTTTCGCTGTCGTCGTCCTGGGGCAACGGCCATGCCACGACGTTCCGCGCACTTTTGCGGGGCCTGCACCGGCTCGGCCACAGGCTTACCTTCCTGGAGCGCGACGTCGCCTGGTATGCCGACAACCGCGATCTGCCCGATCCGGATTTCTGCGACCTTCGCTACTATCGCTCCGTCGCCGGCCTTTGCACGGACCATCGGGAGCGGCTGCGGTCGGCCGACGTGGTCGTCGTCGGCTCGTTCGTTCCCGAGGGAGTCGCCGTCATCGACACCGTGGCGCCGCTCTGCGCCGGCAGCTTCTGCTTCTACGACATCGACACGCCGGTCACCCTGGCAAGGCTCGCGGCGGGCGACCGCGACTACCTGGCCGGCCGCCAGGTGCCGCTGTTCGACACCTATTTCTCCTTCACCGGAGGGTCCACCCTCGACCGCCTGAGAGAGCAGTTCGGCGCCCGCCGGGCCGAGCCGCTGTACTGCTCCGTCGACGAGGAGCGCTACGCGCCGACCAGCGAGCGGCCGGTCTGGGAACTCGGCTATCTCGGCACCTACAGCCCGGACCGCCAGCCGACGCTGGAGCGCCTGCTGATCGACGTCGCGCGGCGCATGCCGGACCGCCGCTTCGTCGTCGCCGGCCCGCAATATCCGGAGGGTCTGGTTTGGCCGCGGAACGTCGACAGGATCGCGCATCTGCCGCCTTCCGAGCACGCCTCCTTCTACAGCAGGCAGCGCTACACCCTGAACGTCACGCGGGCGGACATGATCGCGGCGGGCTGGTCGCCGAGCGTGCGGCTGTTCGAGGCCGCCGCCTGCTTCTGCCCCGTCATCAGCGACCGCTGGCCGGGCCTCGACGATTTCTTCCCGCTCGGCGAAGCGATCCATGCAGCCGACGGCGCCGACGATGTCTGCGCTGTTCTGACGGAAGAGGCCGAGAGCCAGCGCCTGGCCCTTGCCGAAAATGCGCGGAAGCGGGTGCTCGCGTCCCACACCGGGCTGGCGCGGGCGCGGGAGCTCGTCTCCTGCCTGACGTCCCCTTCCCGCGACAGCAGGTCCGCCGCGCCGCAGGCGGCCTAGTTTCAGGAGGAGCGAATGCCTCGTTCGATGGAATTGCAAACGGCGCTCGTCGCCGGCGGCGCGGGCTTCCTCGGCTCGCATCTATGTGAGTTGCTGCTGGCCGAGGGCCAGCGGGTGATCTGCATCGACAGTTTCGTCACCGGCAACCGCGACAATCTGCGGTCGATCCGCGATCACAAGCGATTTCAGCTCCTGAAGCACGACATCTGCCAGCCGCTCGAACTGCGTGCGCGCGTGGACCGCGTCTACAATCTCGCCTGCGCCGCCTCGCCGCCGCATTATCAGGCCGATCCCGTCCACACGATGCGGACCTGCGTCGTCGGCACGCTCAACCTGCTCGACCTGGCGCAGCGCCACGGCGCGCGCTTCCTGCAGGCATCCACCAGCGAGGTCTATGGCGACCCGGAGATGCACCCGCAGAAGGAGAGCTATGCCGGCAGCGTCAACTGCACCGGCCCGCGCGCCTGCTACGACGAAGGCAAGCGGGCGGCCGAGGCGCTGTGCTTCGACTTTCTGCGCGTCGGTCGCGCCGACGTCCGCGTGGCGCGCATCTTCAACACTTACGGGCCGCGTATGCATGCTGAGGACGGCCGCGTCGTCTCGAATCTCGTCGTCCAGGCGATGAAGGACGAACCGCTGACCGTCTATGGCGACGGCTCGCAGACGCGGTCCTTCTGCTACGTCTCCGACCTCGTCGACGGCCTGCATCGGCTGATGGAAATCGAGCTGCGGCCCGACGGCCCCGTCAATCTCGGCAATCCGGCCGAGTTCACGGTGCGCGAGCTCGCCGAGCTGGTCCTCGACCTGACCGGGTCGCGCTCGCGCATGCGCTTTCTGCCACTGCCGGTCGACGATCCCAGGCGCCGGCGTCCCGACATCGGCCGCGCCGGCAGCTTTCTCGGCTGGAGACCGGTCACGCCGCTGCGCGAGGGACTGCTGAAAACCATCCGGCATTTCCGCGAAACAGAAATCGAAGGCGATGCGGAATCAACTGAAGCGCGCTCAATAAGAAGCAGCGCTGCCTCCAATTTAGCCGTACTTACCTCGCGATAAATACAATCCGGCTCCATCAGCGCGGCTGCCGCAAATGGCGCAGAAGCTTGTCCGCATAGCTTGTCGCGCAGGCTTTTGTCTGGCCGGTCGAAGGCTCGGCCGTCGACCATAGGCCGAGCTGGAAGGCGAGGTAGCACGGAAGCATGGCCGCGATCATGGCGCCCTCCGCTTCCACACCCCCACGGCGAAGCTCGTGGCGCAAGGTCGCGATGTCGTCCTCCGTCAGATCGTGCTCGACGATGGCGCCGGCGACGTCCCAGGCGATATCCTGGCAGCCGATCAGGTCGTGCGCCTCGCAATGATCGACCGCGTCGATCTTCAACAGACCGCACCCTGCCGCCAGCCACTCCCAGCCATGCAAGCGGTTGTCGGTGCGGATGCGGCGGACGCGATCTTCGAGCGAAGCCACGCCGGACAGGCGACGCTCCAGTGCCGAGCCGGCTTCGGCGCCGAGCGCCTGCGAGGTGTTCCAGACCGCCATGTCGCGCAGCTTCTCCAGCGAGGCGCCTACGCCCGGCGCGCCCAGACACTTGCTCCGGCACGCCAGATAGGCGCCGAGCACCTTGAGCAAGACCTTGCGATCGCAAGGCGTTTCGCCGAGCGGGCGCCCCTCGACCCATTTCTGAACAAGAAAGCCGTGGCAAAGGCCAACCGTCTCGGGTCCGAATCCGGCGTGTGCCAGCGCCCGGGCGTCACAAAACTTTCGCTCGCCGACGTCGCCAAGGCCGGCGAACTTGATCAGCCAAAGACCTTCGGCATTGTGCGCCAGGAACTTTCGCCGCGCGAAACGCGTGTCGACCGGCTGCGGTTGGACGGCAGCGGCGGATTGGACTCCCGATAACTCCCGCAGCGACCCGTCGAGCGGCCCGAGCGTCTTCTCCACCCAGCTTCGCAATCCGCCTGCGCCTGAAAGGATGTCGTGCCGGCCTGCCGGGTGGCGCCGGACTGCATCCCAGACCGAACGCGTTTCCGCGGAGGCTTCCGGCCCCGGCTGACCGTCGTGGCTCGGGAAAAAATGGATGCGGCTCGCCGCAACGCCGTGCCCCGACAGCCATCGCGCCACGCTCGCAAAGGAGCTGCCCGACCGGCCCGGCCCTTCGTCGACGATGGCGAATTGCACCTCCGGATCGGCGGCATGAGGCTCGATCAGCTCCGCGTCGGCGCGGACCTCGCGATCATAGGGATGGCCGGCGGGCCGCAGGCTGATGGCCGGCGCCGCTCCGAGCGCGGCGGCAACCAGCGCTCCGAGGCCGAGGCCTATGCTCCTGATCCCGATCGCGACCGTGTTCGCCGCCAGGCCGGAAGCCCGCGCGGCCTCAAGATAGCTCTCCGGATAGAGTGCGTAGTGGGCAAAACCTTCCGCGGTACGCGTCTTGATGACACCGCCACCATGGCTTTGCCGCAGCAGCTCCGACAGCCGGCCGGCATCGACGTCCGCATCAAAACCGCGCCGCCACGAACGGCCGATCGCCGCCGCAAGAAGCAGCAGCAGCATCGCCCCACTTTCCTGCGATGCGGACCTCGCGTCCTTCCCCAGCCGGTCGAACCCGGCGTCGGCGACGCCCTGCACCAGCTCGGCCGCGCGGATGAAGGCGCCCACCAGGGCGGCATGCCGGTCGATCCCCGCCGGCATTGTTTCGACACGCCGCAGTGCGCTGGCGAGCGACGCTTCGACGTCGGCCGCCCGTTCAATCCGTTCGAGGTCGCCATAGACGATCATGAAATCCGCCAGGTCCGGGACTCGTCCAACCTGCGGATGCCGGGTTTGATCCAGTCCGGCCGGCTCCCGTCGAAAAGCGGAGGAACATTCCTTCGCTGTGCTGGTTCGGCCACGAGAAATGTCCCGGCCCTCAGTGGTCGTAAGGACCGGCCTTCGTCCGCCGCAAGGAAGAATGATGACGCGCAAGAAAATCCGCATCGGCATCGTCGGCGTCGGCAACTGTGCCTCGTCGCTGGTGCAGGGCACCCGCTTCTACCGGGACGTCTGCGACAACGAACCCGTGCCGGGCCTGATGCATGTCGAGCTCGGCGGCTACCGCCCGGACGACATCGAGGTCGCCTGCGCCTTCGACGTGGCGAACGGCAAGGTCGGCAGCGATGTCGCCGACGCCATCTTCGCGCCGCCGAACAACACCGCCCGCTTCGCCTCGGTTGAGCCGACGGGAGTCAAGGTGCAGCGCGGGCCGACGCTCGACGGCATCGGCAAATATCTGCGCGGCCCGATCGAGGAATCGGCCACGCCGGAGGCCGACGTGGCGGACGTCCTGCGTGCCACCGAGACGGACATCCTCGTCTCCTATCTGCCTGTCGGCTCCGAACGTGCCACCGCCTGGTATGCCGAGCAGGCGCTCGCCGCGCATTGCGCGTTCGTCAACTGCATTCCGTCCTTCATCGCCTCGCGGCCGGAATGGTCGGCCCGCTTCGCGGAGCGCGGCCTGCCGCTCATCGGCGACGACATCAAGAGCCAGGTCGGCGCCACTATCGTGCACCGCATGCTGACCAATCTGTTCCGCGAGCGCGGTGTCAGGGTCGATCGCACCTATCAGCTCAATTTCGGCGGCAATACCGACTTTTTGAACATGCTGGAGCGCGAGCGCCTGGAATCGAAGAAGATCTCGAAGACCCAGTCGGTCATGAGCCAGCTCGACGTCCCCCTCGAGCCCGACAACGTGCATGTCGGGCCGAGCGACCACGTGCCCTGGCTCGCCGACCGCAAATGGGCCTATATCCGGCTGGAAGGCACCACCTTCGGCGGCGTTCCGCTCAACGCCGAGCTCAAGCTGGAGGTGTGGGATTCGCCGAATTCCGCCGGCGTGGTCATCGACGCCATCCGCTGCGCGAAACTTGCCCTTGACCGCGGCATCGGCGGCGCGCTGGAGGGTCCGTCGAGCTACTTCATGAAGTCGCCGCCGCGGCAGTTCACCGACGCCGAGGCGCGCCGGCGCACGCTCGACTTCATCGCCGGCGAGCAATCGGAATCGCTGAAGGCCGCGGAATGACGACGACGTTCTTCCTATTGCGGCATGCCGCGCATGACGATGTCGGCCGCTATCTCGCCGGCCGCGCGCCCAATGTCTCGCTGGGACCGGCCGGACGCGCCCAGGCGCGGCGGCTCGGCGAAAGGATGTGCCGCGAGGATTTCGTCGCGATCTATTCGAGCCCGCGCGAGCGGACGGCGCAGACGGCCCGCGCCGTTTCCCTGCACTCCGAGATCGGCCCCGTCGAGTTGCGCGACGAGCTCGACGAGATCGATTTCGGGCCGTGGTCGGGCAAGACTTTCGTCGAACTCAATCAGGATCCGGCATGGCGGGACTGGAACAGCCGGCGTGCGGTCGCGGTCACCCCCACCGGCGAGAGCATGCAGGACGTGTGCGGTCGCGTCTGCGCCTGCATGGCCGACCTGCGCAAGAGACACGCCGGCGAAGGCGTCGTGCTCGTCAGCCATGCCGAGGTCATCAAGAGCGCGGTCTGCCATGTCCTCGGCCTTACCGCCGACGGCGGCTTCCGCTTCGACATCGAGCCCGCCTCCATCAGCGTGGTGGCGATGGGCGACTGGGGCGCCAAGCTTCTCAGGCTGAACGAGGGCGTGTGATGTCAATCGACGCGAACGGCTGCGCAGCGTGCGGATATCCCGCGCGCCCGGCCCGCTCGCCCGCGTGGAGAGCCCGGCCATGAGCATGTCCGACCAGGCGGTCCGCCGCCGCATCGAGGAACTTGGGCCTTGGTTCCACAACATCGAGCTGGGCGGGATTTCCACGGCACCCGATCATTTTCTCGGCAACTATCCCTATATGAAGTGGCGCAAGTTCGCGCACGCCATCCCGGCCGATCTCACGGGAAGGACCGTGTTGGATATCGGCTGCAATGCCGGCTTCTACTCCATCGAGATGAAGCGCCGCGGCGCCGAGCGCGTGCTCGGCGTCGATTTCGATGAGACCTATCTCGCGCAGGCACGCTTCGCCGCCGAGATCGCCGAGGCGGACATCGAGTTCCGAAAGCTCTCCGTCTACGACGTGGGCTCCCTGGGTGAGCGCTTCGACATCGTCCTGTTCATGGGCGTCCTCTATCATCTGCGGCATCCCCTTCTGGCCCTCGATCTCATCCGCGACCATGTGGTCGGCGACCTCATGGTGTTCCAGTCGATGCAGCGCGGCAGCGGCGACGTGGCTGCCCTCGACGAGGACTATCATTTCTGGCGCAAGGACCTGTTCGACGAGCCCGGCTTTCCAAAACTGCACTTCATCGAGCATCGCTACGCCAACGATCCGACCAACTGGTGGATTCCCAACCGGGCAGGCATGGAGGCCATGCTGCGCAGCGCCGGCTTCGACATCGCCGCGCACCCTGAGGCCGAGGTCTATATCTGCCGGCCGGCAGGAGCGCCGGCCGGCGAGGGCGCCGTCTATCCAGCCAGAGGAGCGAATAAATGATCGAAGCGGCAATGATCTGGAACGAGCCGAACAACAAGTCCCACTGGGACCCGGAACTCGACCCGGACTGGAGCCGCTACGCCGAGATGGCGATCCTGGCCGCCGATGCGATCGCGCGAGAAAATCCGGATGTGACGAAGGTCCTCGGCGGTATCTCGCCGATCGATCCTGCGTTCATGACCCGCATGAAGGAATTCGGCGTGCTTGACCGCGTCGATGCGGTTGCTGTGCATGGCTTCCCGCTCGACTGGAACCTCTGGCAGGTCCACGAATGGCCGCGGAAGATCGGCGAGATTGGCGCCGTGACCGACCTGCCGGTCTGGGTCAGCGAGGTCGGCATCTCCACCTTCGGCGCCGAGGAAATCCAGGTCTGGGGGTTGAAGCGCACCGCCGAGCTGCTGCTCGGCAAAGCGCCGCGGGTGCAATGGTACAGCCTCTACGATCTGCCGATGGCCTGGGGCGCGACGACCCGTCACCGGGAGGCTGAGGGATCATCCTACTACCGGCATTTCTACATGGGCCTGCTGCGCGAGGACGGCACGCCGAAGCCCGCCCTCGAAACCTTTGCCGGCCTCACCCCCGAGATGGGACTGGTTCAATGGTTCCATTTCGAGGATCCCCGCCTGGATGAAGCGGTCGAATGGATGAAGCGGCTCGGCGTCACCTATATCCGCACCGGCCTCTCCTGGGCCGATAGCTTTCGGCCGAACGCGTTCGACTGGTTCGACCGGCAGATGGAAGCGCTGGCCGATTTCGACGTGACGGTCACCTTCTGCTTCACCCCGGAGCATCGCGGGCTGATGCCCCACCACACCAGCCCGCCGCTGGTGCCCGACGAATTCGCCCGCTTCTGCGGCGACATGATCCGCCGATATGCGCCGGCAATGCCGATCGGTTCCGCGGATATGCAGCAGGGCCCGCCGCTCGGCCTCGTGGCGGCTCAGTAAGACGGATGCCCGCCTCGCGCAAAATCGGCGTGCTGACGTTTCACCGCTGCATCAATTACGGATCCTACTGGCAGGCCCGCTGCCTCGTCGAAGGTCTCCGGTCGATGGGACACGACGCCGTGCTGCTCGACCATCATTCACCGCTCGTGAACCGGCGCGAGTGGCGCTGCGCGCTGCGGCCGCAGGTCGACATTCCCGGCGACACCGTCGGCTACGTGTTGAAGACACGATTGTTCTTCGAGGCTTTTGACCGGCTCCCATGCTCGGCGCGCTTCGATCTCGACGACCCTTCTGCCCTCGCGCAATTCGACCGCATCGTCGTCGGCAGCGACGAGGTCTGGAACCTGCGGCATCCGTGGTATGGCGGCCATTCCATCTTCTATGGTGTCGGGCTCGAGCCTTGCCGCCTGGTGTCCTATGCGGCAAGCTTCGGCAATTATGATGCGGCGGAGGGGCTGCCGTCGCCCTGGACGGACCGACTCGCGACCTTCAGGCGGATATCCGTACGCGACGGCAACAGCGCCAGAATCGTCCGCGACGCGCTCGGCTCCAATCCCGAACTGGTGCTCGACCCCTGCCTGCAATTCCCGCCGGCGGCCGAGCCGGTCGCTGCCGACACGCCCTATGTGGCTGTCTACGGCCACTCCTTCCCCCGCTGGTTCACGGCGATGGTCCGGACCTGGGCCATTTCGATGGGCTATCGGCTGCTGAGCATCGGCTACCGCAACGCCTGGGCCGACGAGCAGCGCATCGCCGCGGGGCCGGAAACCTTTGCGCGCCTGATGGCCGGCGCCGCGGCCGTCGTCACCAACTTCTTCCACGGCTGCGTGTTCTCGCTGTTCAACGCAAAACCCTTCGCCTGCGTCTCGTCGGACTATCGCGCGAACAAGCTGCGCGACCTGACGCAGCTGCTCGGAGCCGGCAACCATCTGGTCGACGAGCATTCCGCCGGCGCGTCCATTGCGGGCCTGCTCGGCGCTCCGCTCGAAGGCGGCATCCTCTCGCGCATCGAGAAGCTGCGTCGCAGGTCGCATGACTATCTCCGCGAAGCCCTCGCCTGAACCGGCGGCCGCCGCGCCTCATGGCCGGCCTGTCGGCCCCCGCGACATCGTCGCCGCCGGGCTGTGCATCGGCTGCGGCAGTTGCGTCGCGCAGAGCGGTGCTCCCGACGCCGCCATGCGATGGGACCGCTATGGCCAGTTGAAACCCTCGGGCGGCGGCTGGCGGAAAAGGCCTTCGGCCGGCTTCACCCGGACCTGTCCGTTTTCCCCTGGCGCGCGCGGCGAGGACGAGCTGGCCCTGCTGCAATTTCCAACGGCCAGGCATGCGGACCCCCAAGTCGGCCGCTTCGAGGCTGCCTATGTCGGCCATGTGGCCGAGGCGGGTTTCCGTGCCGACGGCAGTTCCGGCGGCATGGTCAGCTGGGTCGCCGCAGAACTGCTGCGGCGCGGGCTGGTGGACGGCGTGGCGCACGTGACGGCGGTGCGCGAGCCGCAGCGCGAGCAGCGGTTCTTCCGCTACACGATCTCGCGGACCGAGGCGGATGTCCGCGCCGGGGCGAAGTCGCGCTATTATCCCATCGAACTGTCCGCCATGCTGGAAACGATCCGCTCTACCCCCGGACGCTACGCGGTGGTCGGCATTCCCTGCTTCATCAAGGCCGTCAATCTGCTGCGCCTGGAGGACGATATCTTCCGCGAGCGGATCGCCTTCACGCTCGGCCTCTTCTGCGGCCACATGAAGAGCGCGCGTTTCGTGGAGAGTTTCGCCCTGCAGATGGGCGTCGATCCCGCCGCGATCGCCGGCGTCGATTTTCGCGAAAAAAATCCGGATCGCCCGGCCAATTGGTACACCGCGCAGCTGACGCTCAGCGACGGAAGCGTCCACCGGAAGGACTGGTGGCATCTCGTCGATGGCGACTGGGGTTCCGGCTTCTTCCAGAACGCGGCATGCAATTTCTGCGACGACGTGGTGGCGGAGACGGCCGACATCTCGTTCGGCGACGCCTGGGTGGAGCCGTATTCGTCGGATGGCCGCGGCACCAACGTGGTCGTCGTCCGGTCGCCAGCACTGAACCGCCTGCTCAGCGAGGCTGCGACCGAAGGACGTCTCGACCTGCGCGAGGTCGACGGCGATTTCGTCGGGCAGACGCAGGCCGCCGGCTTCCGGCAGCGGCGCGAGGGATTGTCGTACCGCCTGCGGCTGCGGCGCTTCCCCTTTCGTCTGCGCAAGAGGGTGTTCGACGACCCGCCGCCGATCGAGCTGCGGCGCAGGCTCGTCTATCGCCTGCGCGGAAATATTTCCGCCTGGAGCCACCGCGTGTTCGGGTTGGCGCGGGGAACCGGGCTGCCCTTCCTCTATCTCGGTTGGGCGCGCGCCGCGCTGACCTTGTATCATGGCCTGGTCTATTCCCGGGATCGTTGCGGGTATGTCTTTGATTTGCTGCTGGGGAGAAGGGAGGCGCGGCGACGGCAGGACAGAGACGGGTGAGAGACTGCCCGGCCGATCGGGCCGCGCCGGAAGTTCATACAATCAGGAACAAACATTTATTGCGGAGGTTTGGGAGGCTCGTTGTCTGCGAGAAGTCCCATGCCTCCTGCCTCTCGAAACGGTCTGCCGTGGTCGCGGGGGGATGTCCGGCAGCTTCGACGGATGGCCGCGGCGGGAATGACGGCGGAAGACATCGCCGAGGCGCTGCGCCGGACGAGGATCGGCGTCAAATCGAAAGCGATGTCGTTGGGACTCGCATTGGGACCGCGCGACCAGGGTCCTGCGGAGCGGAGTCGCGTTAAGCTGAAACGGTCCCGCAAGCCGGATTCCGTCTCGGCATCCAAGCGATTACCGGAATGAACCAGTTGCCGCATTCTTCAGCGGATATTCTTCTTCTCTTCCCGCCGATCGCGCATGCTCTGCCGCCCGCAAGCGAAACGTCCGAGGCCTCGGTGTGCGAAACGGCTGTCGCGGCGCCGCTTGCCGCACGGCGCCGGTTGGCTTGGGCAATCAGGCTGCCTTGGCCATCTCATTGGCGGAGGCATCGGCAAGCCCGGTGAGCGCCTCATCGGTCGCGGACTCTTCGTCGAGCGTCTTGTCGAGCAGCTTGACGGCGTCCTTCATTCCGAGAACCTCGGCCCAGCGCTTCAGGGTGCCGTAACGCGTGATCTCGTAATGTTCGACGGCCTGGGCGGCCGATATCAGCCCAGCATCGAGGGCCGGCGTTCCCTTGAATTCCTCGGTGATCTCCTCTCCCTCCTCGATGATGCCATCGATCGCGGGACAGGTCTTTCCCTGGGCGCGCTTGCCGAGAATCTCGAAGACCTGCTGCAGCCGTTCGACATGGCCCTCGGTCTCGTCCTTGTGCTTTTCGAAAGCCGCCTTCAGCTCGGCCGACGACGCGGCGCGCGCCATCTTCGGCAGTGCCTTCAGGATCTTCCTCTCAGCGTAGTAGATGTCTTTCAGAGTATCGTGGAACAGATCATCCAGCGTCTTTTCTTTTGCCATGGGAGTTTCCTTCGAAGCCAGAGTTCATTCACGAGCGTTGCAATGCAGAACCAGAAAGCTCCGACGATTGAAAAGGTTCCTGATCTCTGCACGCCCGAGCTTGGCCTTTGCTTTGCTGGCAAACGAACGGCACGGGAGCTGGCGACGCACTGAAACGGATGGCTCTTGGAACGGCCGGCGGCGATTGACGCGCCGGCTTCGCCTGGCCACCTGGCTTCCCCGGAACGGAAGCGCCTCTCGACGGTTGGCTTGGGCAAGCGTTTTGGAGCGCACGGTGCCGTCCACCGCCATCCGCAGGACCGACTACGACCCGGAAAGCCACAAGCTCTCCGTCTGGTTCGTGCCGAGCGGCGACCGCTACGAATATGAGGGCGTCGAGCCCGAGATCTACGACGCTTTCCGGTGCGCACCGTCCAAGGGCCGGTTCTTCAACGCCTTCATCCGCGACCGCTACAGCTACCGCCTGGTCGAACGGGGAAAACCCGGTTTCGGCGGATGAGAAAGGAACTTGGCAACCCCGTGACGAGAGATCGCCGCTTCCGAGTGAATTGCGCGGCGTCGGCCGGCGCGGGCGGAGGGTGGAACGGAATTACGCTGGCGACATTGTGCACCGGCAGCGTTTTCGGCCTCTCCGCGTTCTAGCGGAGACGAAAGGGCGGAGGGCGCCGGCTTTGAGGAGAAACCGATGAACGTCGCCAACTTGCAGCTCGAAGGCATGATGATGGCGCTCGCCGCGCTCAACAACCTGCTCGTCCACAAGGGTGTGCTGTCGATCGACGAGATCGACCGCGCCCTGCGCACGGTCGAGGCCGACATCACCGGCGACGAGCGCCTCTACGAGGACATGACGCCGGCCAACCGCGACGCCGTCTGCTTTCCGCTCCGGCTGCTGATGATGGCGAACCAGGCGCAGTCCGAGACCGGCGTGCCGGGCTTTTCGGAGCTGGCGAAAATGGTCGGCAGAACCAAGGGATCCTACAACGACCAGATGTAGGGTTCGGGCGACGCCGCAATGACATTTCCGGGCAGCATGAACGCTGGCGGAGAGGGGGGGATTCGAACCCCCGATACCCTTGCGAGTATGCCGCATTTCGAGTGCGGTGCATTCAACCACTCTGCCACCTCTCCGCGGGGCGTGGTCCGCCTTGCGGCGCGGGCACTAGATAGCGACAGCCCTCGCCGGATACAAGGGCCTATCTGCGCCCCCTGCCCGCACGAAGCGAGCCCTGCCCGCAAGGCAGCGTCTTCGCTTCGTATGAGGGGCCCGCACCCGATCCCGACCTGCACTCGGAGCAACCAAAAACCTGCCCGGTGCAGCGGGATTGGCACCAAAACCGGCCGGTTTGCCTTGACTTGCGCCGGCTGTTCCGCTAGGGACGGCGCATCTCCGGCGTGGGGCGTTCCCCGCGCTGGTTTTTGTTTGAACCCATAACGACTGACAAAAAGACGGCTAGATCGCCTGAAGGCGCTCGAAATGCCGGACCGAACAGCGAAAGGCAAGAAATGTTCGCAGTCATCAAGACCGGTGGCAAGCAGTACCGCGTTGCCGCCAACGACGTGATCACCATCGACAGGCTTGCCGGCAATGCCGGTGACGTCGTCGAATTCGGCCAGGTGCTGGCCTTCGGCGAAGGCGACAGCGCCACCTTCGGCGCTCCTTTCGTGGAGGGCGCGACGGTGACCGCGGAGCTGCTCGAGCAGGGCCGCGCCGCTACCGTCATCGCCTTCAAGAAGCGCCGCCGCCAGAATTCGCGCCGCAAGCGCGGCCAGCGGCAGCTGGAGACCACGGTGCGGATCACCGAGATCCTCACCGGCGGGGCCAAGCCGGCGAAGAAGGCAGCCGCCAAGGCCGCCGCTGAGCCAGAAGCCGCCGAAAAGCCGGCCAAGGCTCAGAAAAAGACTGAAGCCGCTGGCGAATCCGAGTAAGTATTAGGACCGAAGGAGCAAAACCATGGCACACAAGAAGGCTGGCGGTTCGTCGCGTAACGGTCGCGATTCGGAATCCAAGCGCCTCGGCGTGAAGAAGTTCGGCGGCGAGGCCGTGCTTGCCGGCAACATCATCGTGCGTCAGCGCGGCACCACCTGGCACCCGGGCACCAATGTCGGCATGGGCAAGGACCATACGCTTTTTGCGCTGCAACCCGGCGCCGTCCAGTTCAACAAGAAAGCCAACGGCCGAACCTACGTATCGGTCAACCCGATTGCCGAAGCCGCGGAATAGCCGGATCCGCACCACAACACCGGCGCCCCATCTCGGGAACCGGTGTCTGGCAAGGCCAGAAAAGGATCAGGGGAGATGGGCCGCCATCTCCCCTTTTTCTTTGGCTGGAGGACTGCCATGGTTGCCGAGAAGGAAGACAGCGAAGACGAAAGTCTGGCGATCGACCGCCCGACGCTTCACACCGAACGTCTCGTCCTGCGCCGTCCCAACGAGGCGGACATTCCCGCTCTCGTGGCGCTGGCCGACAACCGCCACGTCGCCGAGATGCTGGCGCGCATGCCGCATCCCTATGGCGGGGCCGAGGCACGCGCCTTCCTCGCCATGGCCGGGGCCAGCCGCGCCGGCGCCGTCTACGCGCTGACGCTTGCCGGCGGCGGCACGTTTATCGGCTGCGCGGGGCTGAACGCCACCGACCGCGGGCTGGAGCTCGGCTACTGGATCGGCGAGCCCCATTGGAAGCAGGGTTACGCCACCGAGGCGGCGCACGCGCTGGTCGACCTCGGCTTCCACGCCACCGGCGTCAACGTGCTGCACGCGTCCTGCCGGGTCATCAACCCGGCGTCGCGCCGCGTCATCCACAAATGCGGCTTCCAATATGCCGGCCAGGGGATGATGAACTCGCTGGTGGCCGGCCAGGTGCCGATCGAGCGCTACCGCCTCGACCGCAAGACCTGGGCGAGCCTGCGGAACTGGGCGCTGAGCTGAGCGCCGGACCCTCCCCTCGAGGGGAGGGTCCGGCCGCAGGCGGGGGAGGAGTTGTTTTGGCCAAGCTCGAACATTTCTTTGCGTCGAGCACTGCCGCACCGACCCCACCCGGCCGCTTCGCGGCCACCCTCCCCTCACGGGGGAGGGAAACCCTCGCGCTCGGCAGAACTTTCCGCTAGAGCAGGCCCGTCCGAAGAGCCGCCAGAACAAAAGAACCATGAAATTTCTCGATCAGGCCAAAGTCTATATCCGCTCCGGCAACGGCGGCGCCGGCGCGGTGTCGTTCCGGCGCGAGAAGTTCATCGAGTTCGGCGGTCCGGACGGCGGCGACGGCGGGCGCGGCGGCGACGTCTGGGTCGAGGCGGTCGACGGGCTGAACACGCTGATCGACTACCGCTACCAGCAGCATTTCCGCGCCAAGACCGGCGTGCACGGCATGGGCCGCAACATGACTGGCGCCAAGGGCGCCGACGTCACGCTGAAGGTGCCGGCGGGCACGCAGGTCTATGCCGACGACAACGAGACGCTGATCTGCGACCTGACCGAGGTCGGCCAGCGTTTCCGCCTCGCCTCCGGCGGCAATGGCGGCTTCGGCAACCAGCATTTCAAGACCTCGACCAACCAGGCGCCGCGCCGCGCCAATCCCGGCCTGCCCGGCGAGGAGCTGACCATCTGGCTCCGTCTCAAGCTGATCGCCGATGCCGGGCTGGTCGGCCTGCCCAATGCGGGCAAGTCGACCTTCCTCGCCGCCGTCAGCGCGGCAAAACCGAAGATCGCCGACTATCCGTTCACCACGCTGCATCCCAATCTCGGCGTCGCCCGCATCGACGCCCGCGAATTCGTCGTCGCCGACATTCCCGGCCTGATCGAGGGCGCGCATGAGGGTGTCGGCATCGGCGACCGGTTTCTGGGCCATGTCGAGCGCACGCGCGTGCTGCTGCATCTGGTCTCGGCGCAGGAGGAGAGCCCGGCAAAGGCCTACAAGACCGTGCGGGCCGAACTCGCCGCCTATGGCCACGGGCTGGCGGAGAAGCCGGAGATCGTGGCGCTGAGCCAGGCCGATACGCTCGATGCCGACACGCGCAAGAAGAAGGTTTCGGCGCTGAAGCGCGCCGCCGGCCGTGCGCCGCTGCTGCTTTCCGCCGTCACCGGTGAAGGCGTCGAGGTAGCGCTCAGGGCGCTGATCGCCGAGATCGAGGATGCCCGCCAGGCGGAGGCACCCGCCGAGCCCGATGTCCGGTGGCAGAGATAGCTGCGGCTTGTCGATGACCGCGCCTCTTCGCACCCCCCTCTGGCCTGCCGGCCATCTCCCCCGCAAGGGGGGAGATCGGACGGCCGCTTTGCTTTCGCCAATCGCCGGCGGTGCCGGAAGGGCGGTAGGCGCGAAGCTGCCGATCTCCCCCCTTGCGGGGGAGATGTCCGGCAGGACAGAGGGGGGTGCGAAGGAACGCGATGTTCTGCGCGTTTCTCGCCATCGCAAATCTGCGAGTGTTGCATGACCACCCTCTCCCTCAAATCCTACCGCCGCATCACCGTGAAGATCGGCTCGGCGCTGCTGGTCGACCGCGAAAGCGGGCTGAAGCGCGGCTGGCTGGACTCGCTTGCCGACGACGTATCGGCCCTTGCCGCCGGCGGAGCGGAGGTGCTGGTCGTCTCCTCCGGCGCGATCGCGCTCGGCCGCACCGTGCTGGCGCTGGGCAAGCGCGCGCTGAAGCTGGAGGAGAGCCAGGCCGCCGCCGCCGTCGGCCAGATCGCGCTGGCCAGCGCCTGGGCCGACGCGCTCGGCCGCCACGGCCTGCGCTCCGGGCAGATCCTGCTGACGCTGGGCGACACCGAGGAGCGCCGCCGCTATCTCAACGCCCGCGCCACCATCTCCAAGCTGCTGGAACTCAAGGCTGTGCCGGTGATCAACGAGAACGACACGGTCGCTACCACCGAAATCCGCTATGGCGACAACGACCGGCTCGCCGCCCGCGTCGCCACCATGATGGGAGCCGACCTGCTGGTGCTGCTGTCCGACATAGACGGGCTCTACACCGCCCCGCCGGCCCGCGATCCGCAGGCACAGTTCATCCCCATCGTCGAGCGCATCACCCCCGACATCGAGGCGATGGCCGGCGCCGCGGCCTCCGAGCTGTCGCGCGGCGGCATGCGCACGAAACTCGACGCCGGCAAGATCGCCACCCTCGCCGGCACGGCGATGATCATCGCCGCCGGCACGCGGCAGAACCCGCTGATGGCGATCGAGCGCGGCGAGCGCGCCACCTTCTTCAAGCCGAGCGCCAATCCGGTGAAGGGCTACAAGACCTGGATCGCCGGCCAGCTCGAGCCGGCCGGTCGGCTCACCATCGATGCCGGAGCGATCGGCGCGCTGATGGCGGGAAAATCGCTGCTGCCGGCCGGCGTAAGACTGGTCAGCGGCAATTTTTCCCGCGGCGACACGGTGGCGATCCTGACGCCGGAAGGGCGCGAGGTGGCGCGCGGGCTGGTTGCCTACGACGCCGCCGATGCCGTAAGGATTGCGGGGCTGAAGACCGCCGAGATCGAAGCCGTGCTTGGCTACGAGGCACGCTCGGCGATGGTGCATCGCGACGACCTGGTGGTCCGGGAGCGCGAAGAAGCAAGTCAGGGTTGAGCCATGCTGAACAGGCACGACGCGAACGACACGATTGCCATCATGGCCGAGATCGGCCGCAAGGCGCGGGCCGCCGCCCGACCGCTGGCGCTGGCACCGGCCGAGCAGAAGCGCAAGGCCCTGATTGCCATGGCCGACGCCATTTTGCGCGACGAGCCGAAGATCCTTGAGGCCAACGCCATTGATATGAAGAACGGCGAGGAGGCGAAACTGTCGCCGGCGATGATGGACCGGCTGAAGCTGACGCCGGCGCGCATCAAGGCGTTGGCCGAGGGCGTGCGTGCCATCGCCGAGCTGCGCGACCCGGTCGGCGACGTCATCGCCGAATGGGACCGCCCCAATGGGCTGCACATCGAGCGCGTCCGCACGCCGCTCGGCGTCATCGGTGTGATCTATGAGAGCCGCCCCAATGTCACCGCCGACGCCGGCGCGCTGTGCCTGAAGGCCGGCAACCCGGTGGTGCTGCGCGGCGGCTCGGATTCGCTGAATTCGTCCGCCGCCATCCATGCCGCGCTGGCAAGGGGGCTGACCGAGGCCGGCCTGCCGGCCGACGCCGTCCAGCTCGTGCCGGTGGCCGACCGCGCCGCCGTCGGCGAGATGCTGAAGGGTCTGTCGGGCAATCTCGACGTGATCGTGCCGCGCGGTGGCAAAAGCCTGGTGGCGCGCGTGCAGTCGGAAGCCCGCGTGCCCGTCTTCGCCCATCTCGAGGGGCTCTGCCACGTCTATATCGACCGTTCGGCAAAACTCGACATGGCTATCCCGTTGGTCGTGAACGCAAAAATGCGCCGCACCGGCATCTGCGGCGCGGCCGAGACGCTGCTGGTCGACCGCGCCGTCGCCGATACGCACCTGACGCCGGTGCTGGACGCGCTGGCCGAGGCCGGCTGCGAGATCCGTGCCGATGCCGAGGTGCTGAAGCTCTATCCCGCCGCGAAGCCGGCGAGCGAGGCCGACTGGTCGACCGAATATCTCGACGCCATCATCTCGGTGAAGCTGGTCGACGGCATCGGCGGCGCGATCGAGCACATCGAGACCTGGTCGTCGCACCACACCGAGGCGATCCTCGCCGAGGACGCGGCGGCGGTGGAGCGCTTCTTCAACGAGGTGGACTCGGCCATCCTGCTGCACAACGCCTCGACCCAGTTCGCCGACGGCGGCGAGTTCGGCTTCGGCGGCGAGATCGGCATCTCCACCGGCAAGATGCACGCGCGCGGGCCGGTCGGCGTCGAGCAACTCACCTCGTTCAAGTACCGCGTGCGCGGCACGGGGCAGACAAGGCCTTGATTTTGCGGTGGGTTTCGATTCCTATCCGATGACCCACCGTTCCCCGCAGGCTCTCCAGGCGCGCTACCTCGCCATGCCGCATGTCGAGAAGGGCATGCAGGTCGGCCTGTTCGGCGGCTCCTTCAACCCGCCGCATGCGGGGCATGCGCTGGTCGCCGAGATCGCGCTGAGGCGGCTGGCGCTCGACCAGCTCTGGTGGATCGTCACGCCGGGCAACCCCTTGAAAAACGGGCGCGATCTGGCGCCGCTCGGCGAGCGCATCCGGCTCTCGGAAGCGCTCATGCACGATCCGCGCGTGAAGGTGACGGCCTTCGAGGCCGCCCACAACGTGCGCTACACCGCCGACACGCTGGCGCTGATCAAGGCACGCAATCCGGGCGTCGACTTCGTCTGGATCATGGGCGCCGACAATCTGCGCGACTTCCACCGCTGGCAGCGCTGGCGGCAAATTGCCCTTACTTTTCCGATAGCTGTCATCGATCGCCCGGGCGCGACCCTGTCGTTCCTGTCCTCGGTCCTGGCGAAAACCTTCGACCATGCGCGCATCGACGAGGCGGACGCGCCGCGGCTCGCGCGCAGCAAGGCGCCGGCCTGGACCTTCATCCACGGCCCGCGCTCGTCGCTGTCCTCCACCGCGATCCGTGCGAATCGCAATGGCGAGGCGGAAAAAGGGGGATAGATTTCGCCCCGCGCGCCGCGCCGGCCACGTGAAATCATTGGGAAATCAAGTGCCCGGCTGAAGGCAGGCACGAAAAGCCGCGCTTTTGTGTTCACATGGCCGCCGGCACGGCCATGGCCGGTCGTTTCCTCGGCAAAGCGCGCCGCAATTGCGTCGAAAGCCGGTCTCGACGCACGCTCGTCCGGCGATGTCGCTTTTGCAGCGTTGCGGCGACCGCGGCTCGGGCACTTTCGGGCCATGGGCGACACGCTTCTCACTGCCGGCGGGACAAGGGCTGTTGCCGGCAGGGGACCGGCGCCGCTGGTCGCCATCACCAGCATCATCCTGTCGATGACGCTGCTGGCGGTCGGCAACGGCCTGCTGTTCGCCTATGTGCCGGTGCGGCTCGGCGCCTCGGGCTTCGCGCCGACCTGGGCCGGGCTGATCCTCACCGGCCTGTCGGCCGGCGGGCTGGTCGGCTGCCTGCTGACCGGCCAGCTGGTGCGCCGCGTCGGCCATGCCCGCGCCTTCATGACCTACTCGGCGCTGATCATCCTGGCCAACACGCTGATCACCGCCGGCATCGACCCGGTGCTGTGGATCGCCTCGCGCGCCCTCTACGGCTTCGCCATCAACAGCCTGTTCATCGTCGCCCAGAGCTGGCTGAACGACGCGGTCGGCAATGCCATCCGCGGCCGGGTCATGGCCGCCTTCTATATCTGCTACGTGGTCGGGCTGGGGCTGGGCTCGCTGGCGCTGGCCTTCATCGACATCGACACGCCGGCGGCACCCATCGTCGCCGTCGCCTTCGCGGCGCTGTCGATCATTCCGGTCGGGCTCACCAGCCTGAGGCCACCGCCCCCGCCGGAATCGGCCAGCCTCGCCATCGGCCGCGCCTGGCGCATCTCGCCGGTCGGCATAGCCGGCATGCTGGCGGTCGGCGGCCTGTCGATGATGGTCGCCGGCTTCGCGCCGATCCACGCCACCGCCAGCGGCTTCGGCAAGGACCAGGTATCGGTGCTGATGGTCGCCATGCAGTTCGGCACCATCCTGTTCCAGCTGCCGCTCGGCTGGCTGTCGGACCGTACCGACCGCCGCTATGTGCTGGTGGGAACGTCGCTGCTGGTGGCGCTTGCCGGCCTCGCCGCCAGCCAGACGGCCGGCGTTCCGTTCCTGTGGATCGTTGTGGTCTTCGTCATATGGAGCGGCGCGACCGAGACGATCTATTCGATCTCCAGCGCCCATGCCAACGATCGGGCCGGCCAGGCCGACCTCGTCCCGCTCTCCAGCGCCATGCTGTTCACCTGGTCGTTCTCCGGCTTCATCGTCCCCGGCGTGGCGACGGCGCTCACCGCGCTCTACGGGACGGAGGCCTTCATGCATGTGGCGATCGTCATCGCCGTGGCGTTCAGCGGCTTCGTCGCCTGGCGCATCGCCAAGGCGCCGCCGGCGGCGGAACAGTCGGGCAATTTCGCGCCGATGTCGGCGCAGGCCCCCCTGCCCGCCGAACTCGCCTTTCCGCAGGACGACGGCGCCGGACAGCCGGGCCGCTGACCTCGTTGCGCCACCCCGTCGGCTGCTGGTGCCGCATCTCTCCTTTCGACCGGCGGAGGCGCAACGGATGGCAGCGTCGCGCGTTCCTCCGGCAAGATGCGGGCCACGAAGCCCCGTCTGGCGCCCGCAAAGCAAAAAGAGCGGAGACGACTGTCTTGAAACCTTAACCCAGCTGCGCCTATCTTCGGAGCATCCGCTGATTTGGCGGATGATTTGGTTGTTCCTGTCGCGAAAGGAAAGACACTGAGAACAGCACTGCGGAAGAAGGCATACCCCATGCCTTCGCCGGCCGGGATCAGCGGAATGGACTCCGTGTCCCGCGCCCTCGAAACAGTCCTTGCCAGTCTGGAAGACTCCAAGGCCGAAAACATCGTCTCGATCGATCTCCAGGGAAAGTCCAGCCTCGGCGACCACATGGTGGTGGCGTCGGGCCGCTCGCATCGTCATGTGGCGGCCGTGGCGGACCACCTGCTCAAGGCGCTCAAGGATGCCGGCTTCGGCAATGCGCGCGTGGAAGGGCTGGCGGCCGCCGACTGGGTCCTGATCGATTCCGGCGACATCATCGTCCACGTCTTCCGCCCCGAGGTCCGCGAATTCTACAATCTCGAAAAGATGTGGCAGACGCCGGACCTGGAGGAGGGGACGATCCACTGACCGGTTTCGGGCGTCGCGGCCAGGCGGCGCCGGGACTGGCGGCGGGCGGCCACCGCCTGTAAGCAGGCGGCGATGAAGATCGCCGTTTTTGCCGTGGGCCGCATGAAGGCCGGCCCCGAGAGGGATTTGGCCACGCGCTATCTCGACCGCTTCGCCAGGAGCGGTCCGGCGGTGGGCCTCGATTTCGCCGGCCTGACCGAGATCGCCGAGGGCCGCGGCGCAAGCGCAGCCGAGCGCGCCCGCGAGGAAGCGGAACGCCTGCTCGCCTTCGCCGACGACAAGGCCGCGCTGGTGCTGCTCGACGAGCGCGGCAAGACCTTCTCCTCTCCGCAGTTTGCCGAGCGGCTGGCGTTGCTGCGCGACGACGGCCGGCGCCTGGCGGTGTTCGCCATCGGCGGCCCGGACGGCCACGAGGAGCGCCTGCGCCAGCGGGCGGATCTGGTGTGGTCGCTCAGCCCGCTCACCTGGCCGCACCAGATGGTGCGCATCATGCTGGCCGAGCAGCTCTACCGGGCAACGACGATTCTTTCGGGGCACCCGTATCATCGGGCGTGAAGGGCGGCGGGTCTCGCGACTGTCTGTCCTTCGGAACCGATGGGGCGGTTTGACTGGTACGGCTTGGAAGTCCTTATGCGCCGCCGGAGCACTTCGCCACCGGTACGGCATGGATCCTAGGGTCTCCGCGACGGCCTTCGGCCTGCTTCGCCCTAGGATGACGAAGGCAATGGAGTTCGCGGTTAATCGCCAACGCGGGAGATTGGTGGAAACGCTTTTCACATTCGTCATCCTAGGGCGGAGCCGGAGCGAAGCGGAGGCGCAGACCCTAGGATCCATGCCGTACCGGTGGCGAAGTGCTCCGGCGGCAAAGACACAGGTCGATCTTGCCTCGGCTCCCGGCCGAGCTACCATCCCGTCATGACCGGCTATGTCTACATGACCGCCAGCCAGAAGCGCGGCACCATCTATATCGGCGTGACCAACGATCTCGGCCGGCGCATGCCCGAGCACAAGTCCGGACAGGGTTCGCGCTTCTCGGCGCGCTACGGTGTCCAGCGGCTCGTCTGGTATGAAGAGCGTTTCGACGTCCGCGACGCCATCCAGAGGGAGAAATCGCTGAAGCGGTGGCCGCGGCAGTGGAAGATCGAGCTGATCGAGAAGGCGAATCCGGAATGGCATGAGCTGTTCCGAGGACTGGGGTGGTAGGGCGTGCGAGGAGCACCCTCGCGAGATGGTGGTTGGCATCACGCCCGGAGATTCTCAACCGCCGGAGCATGTCACCGCCGGTACGGCATGGATCCTAGGGTCTGCGCCTCCGCTGCGCTCCGGCTCCGCCCTAGGATGACGAAGGAAAAAAGGGCGTCTCCGCCAGTCGCCAACGTCGGCGATTGGCGGAGACGCCCACGAATTCGTCATCCTAGGGCGGAGCGCGAGCGCAGCGAGTGCGGAGACCCTAGGATCCATGCCGTACCAGCGGCGAAGTGCTCCGGCGGTTGAGGCTTTTCATCCGGAGCCGCCGGCAGGACATCCCCAACAACCTCCACACCGCCCCTATTCTCGACAAGATCCTGTCCGAAACGGTGATCTGCGGGGCGATCACGGTATGGTTGATGGTTCGTTAACGACCGGGCCGCTAGATTGCGCAGCGTTTGGAGTGTGCGTTCCGGCAGCATGACAGGATCGGGAAAAGGGTTTGCGGACATGCTCCGCCGCGGCGCGGTTGCAGCGGCCGTGCTGTTGCTTGCCGCCGCCCCGGTGGGAGCCCGTGATGCGGACGGCTCCGACGCCGCGCCTGCCACCGCCGAAGCCGATCCCGCCGCCACCAAGCGCAGCGAGTACGATGCCGTCGCCCGCGAGATCGAGCTGTCGGCGGAGCGCATGGAAAAGCTCGCGGCCGAGATCGCCGGGGTGAAGCAGGATTATACCTCGATCACCGCCGCGCTCATCCAGGCCGCCAAGACCGAGAAGAAGCTCGGCCAGGACATCGACGAGATCTCGGCCAGGCTGCAGGATCTGAACGGCCAGGCCGACACGGTGCGCGCTTCGCTCGCCGCCCGCCGCGGCGTGCTTGCCGAAGTGCTGGGCGCGCTGCAGCGCATGGGCCTAAACCCGCCGCCGGCGATCCTGGTCAAGCCGGAAGACGCCCTGTCATCGGTGCGCAGCGCCGTGCTGCTCGGCGCCGTCGTGCCGGAACTTCGGCAGGAGACCGAAGTTCTGATGGTCGAGATGGCGGAGATGAACCGCATCACCGGCTCGATCGAGGCCGAACGCGCGCGCCTGACCGCCTCCGTCACCGAGCAGCTGGCGGAGAAGCAGCGGCTTGCCTTGCTGCTGGAGGCCAAGCAGAAGCTGCAGAGCGAGACCGAGTCCGAGCTCGCCGCCGAGCAGCGGCGCTCCGAGGATCTGGCGGCCAAGGCCGGCAGCCTGAAGGAGCTGATCGCCGCGCTGGAGCAGCAGGCGGCCAAGGATCGCGCCGCGGCGGAAGCCGCGCGTGCCGCCAAGCGCAAGATCCTCGAGCGCGAGGCGGAGATCGCCGCGCTGCCCGAGAACAACCGCGCCATGGTGTCGCTGCCCTTCGCGGCGCTGCGCGGCCAGCTCGCGACGCCGGTCAACGGCCGCTTCAGGTACCGTTTCGGCAGCAAGGACGATAACGGCGGCGTGATGCAGGGCGACATGGTTGCGACACAATCGGGCGCAATCGTCACGGCGCCCGCCGACGGCAAGGTGCTCTATGCGGGTCCGTTCCGCTCTTATGGACAACTCTTGATCCTCGACGCCGGCGACGGCTATCATGTCGTGCTGGCGGGGATGGACAGAATCACCGTCGCGCTCGGCCGATCGGTGATGGCGGGAGAGCCGGTGGGAGCGATGGGGGAAGCCAGGGTGGCGAGCACCCTGGCAAGCAGTGTGACGAATGGGCCGGAACTCTATGTCGAGTTCCGGAAGGATGGAAAACCCGTCGATCCCTCACCCTGGTGGGCGGAGCGTGTTTCTGGAAGGACAGGAAATGATACGTAAATTGTCGCTTCTGTTTGCCGGCGCGCTGATGGGCGCCTCCGCCATGGGCCTGGTCTACGGCGCGGCGGGGACGACGGCGAACGCGGCGGGCTCCGAGACCTACAAGCAGCTGGCGATCTTCGGCGACATCTTCGAGCGGGTGCGCGCCCAGTATGTGACGCCGCCGGAAGAGAAGGCGCTGGTCGAAAGCGCCATCAACGGCATGCTCACCTCGCTCGATCCGCACTCCTCCTACCTCAATCCGGACGCCGCCAAGGACATGCGCGTCCAGACCAAGGGCGAGTTCGGCGGCCTCGGCATCGAGGTCACCATGGAGAACGAGCTGGTCAAGGTGATCACGCCGATCGACGACACCCCGGCCGCCAAGGCGGGCGTGCGCGCCGGCGACTACATCTCGGCGATCGACGGCACCGAGGTGCGCGGCATGACGCTGAACGACGCGGTCGAGAAGATGCGCGGCCTGGTCAACACGCCGATCAAGCTGACCATTTTGCGCGAGGGCGCCGACAAGCCGCTCGAGCTGACGATCGTGCGCGACATCATCAAGGTCAAGGCGGTCAAGTTCCGTGTCGAGAACGACATCGGCTACATGAAGATCACCTCCTTCACCGAAAAGACTTTCGACGACCTGGAAAACGCCATCAAGGAGATCAGGAAGGACGTGCCCGACGACAAGCTCAAGGGCTACGTGCTCGATCTGAGGCTCAATCCGGGCGGCCTGCTCGACCAGGCGGTCAGCGTCTCCGACGCCTTCCTCGACCGCGGCGAGATCGTCTCGACGCGCGGCCGCGATCCGAAGGACGTGACCCGCTTCGACTCGCGGGCCGGCGACGACATCGACGGCAAGCCGCTGGTGGTGCTGATCAACGGCGGTTCGGCGAGCGCTTCGGAGATCGTCGCGGGCGCCCTGCAGGACCACCGCCGCGCCACCGTGGTCGGCACCCAGTCCTTCGGCAAGGGTTCGGTGCAGACGATCATCCCGCTCGGCGAGAACGGCGCGCTCAGGCTCACCACGGCGCTCTATTACACGCCGTCCGGCAAATCGATCCAGGGCAAGGGCATCACGCCCGACATCAAGGTCGACCAGCCGCTGCCTGAGGATCTCAAGGGTGCCGACGTGTCGCGTGGCGAATCGGACCTGAAGGGCCACATCAAGGGCGTCGAGGAGAGCGACGCCGGCTCCGGCTCGGCCGCCTACGTGCCGCCGGATCCGAAGGACGACATCCAGCTCGGCTACGCGCTCGACCTGCTGCGCGGCGTCAAGACGGACCCGGCCTTCCCGCCCAATCCGGACCGGGCGGTTCTCAACCAGTAGTGTTCGAGGGCGGCGAAGACTTCGCCGCCCTTTCGGAATCGGCGAGCGTACCCGCCTCCGGTCGGAGGCGGGATTTGCCTGAACGGGGGATGGGCAAAGGGCATCGCCGTGTCGTTGACGGATAAGGAAATCGACCGCCCGCTCGGGCAGTCCGCCGGTGCGCGCCCGGCCGCCCGCCGGCCGGTCTCGGCCGGAGCTGTGGTCTCCGGCCTGGCGGTTGTCGCCATCGTCGGCGCCGCCCTGTCGATCGCGCTGCGCGAAAAGCCGTTCCGCCAGCCCGCGCCGGTCGTCACCACCACGCCCGAAGTTGCAGAGGTCGCTCCAGCATCTTCCGCCGCCGCTCCGCCTGCCGACGGCCCCAAGATCATCCAGGTCGATCCGGAGAAGCGGCCGGCGCCGAACGGCGTCGTCGTGATCCGCGATCCCTCGGCGGTCGGCCAGAACCTGCGGGTCGCCCACCTGCCCGAGCGCGACCTGATCGAGGACAGCCCGACCGGGCCGCTGCCGGTACGCGCCGCCGACGGCCGGCGGCCCTTCGACGTCTATGCGCGGCCGTGGTCGGGCACGCGCGGCACCCGCGTCGCCATCGTGCTCGGCGGCTTCGCCATCTCGCAGACCGGCACACAGGCGGCGATCGCCGACCTGCCGGCGGAGGTGACGCTCGCCTTCTCGCCGCAGGGCAACAGCATCGGCCGCTGGATGCAGGAGGCGCGGCGCAAGGGCCATGAGATCGTCATGCAGGTGCCGCTGGAGCCGTTCGATTACCCGAACGTCGATCCGGGCCGCAACACGCTGACAGTCGAGGCCGGCGCGGCGGAGAACCTGAAGCGGCTGCGCTGGGCGCTGTCGCGCACCACCAACTACACCGGCGTGATGAATTTCATGGGCGCGCGTTTCTCGGCCGACCAGGCGGCCATGCAGCCGCTCCTTGCCGAACTCGGCAAGCGCGGCCTCGCCTATCTCGACGACGGCTCCTCGGCCCGCAGCGTCGCCCCGGAGCTGGCGCTGAAGAACGGCGTGCCGCTGGCCGTCGGCGACGCCGCCATCGACGCCACCCGCGACCGCCGCGCCATCCTGCAGAAGCTCGACGAACTGGAGCGCATGGCACGCGCCAAGGGTTTTGCCATCGGCACCGGCTCGGTGTTCGGCGAGACCGTGGAGGCGGTGACGTCCTGGGTCGCCGAGGCGAAGAAGCGCGGCATCGAGATCGTGCCCGTCTCGGCGCTGGCGAGCGATCCGGAGCGGTAGGGGCCTGGCCGTTCATAAATCTCAGGCGTTGCTGCTATAGATCGGCGCTTGCGCCCATAGATTCGTCCGGACCTGCGATGCCCAAATCGAAAAAACCCGTCGATCCCGAAACCCTGCCCTACCGGCCCTGCGTTGGCGTCATGGTGCTCAACCGCGACGGGCTGGTGTGGACCGGCCACCGCATCGCCGAGCCGGACACCGAGTTCGCCGGTACGACGATGCTGTGGCAGATGCCGCAGGGCGGCATCGACGACGGCGAGGACCCGTATCCGGCAGCCCTGCGCGAGCTCTACGAGGAGACCGGCATCAAAAGCGTCTCGCTGCTGGCGGAGGCGCCTCATTGGATAAAATACGACCTGCCGCCGCATCTGGTCGGCGTCGCCTTCAAGGGCAGGTATCGCGGCCAGACGCAGAAATGGTTCGCGCTGCGCTTCGAGGGCGACGAGCGCGAGATCGCGATCAACCCGCCGCCGGGCGGCCACAAGGCGGAGTTCGACGCCTGGGCGTGGAGGCCGATGGCCGAGCTGCCCGACCTGATCGTGCCGTTCAAGCGCCACACCTATGTCGCGGTGGTAGCCGCCTTCCGTCATCTGGTGGGATGAGGTCCGGCGCCCGGCTCGCCGCGGCGGCGGCGCTGCTGATGCGTGCTGCCGTGCCGAGGGCCGGCGCTTCTCCAGCTTGGGTTCCTCGCCCCCACGAAGTGGGGGAGAGGTGTCGAGGGCGAAGCCCGAGACGGAGAGGGGGTGCTCGGCACCCAGCCTTCCACACCGATCGGCTTCTGCAAGGATTCGTGCATTGCGCATCGGAATGGCGTGCATCGTTTCGAGCTCGCGCCGGCTAGCAGCAAGAAAGCCGCGCATCTTCTGTCTTGATGACACGAATCTTGCTGAGGGAATCGTATCCCTCCCGAACAATTGCAGGATTTTGCACCAGACCCGCTGTATCTTGCGCCTCGTTCAGGCCGAGGGGCCGGGAAGTGAGGGACAGGACTCTTGGACGCGCTGCCGTCATTCACGACATTGGATGCCGATCTGGCCGGGGCGATCCTGACGATCGACCTCGGCGCCATCCGCGCCAACTACCGCCTGCTGCGTGACCGGCTGGGCGGGAAGCGTTGCGCCGCCGTGGTCAAGGCCGATGCCTACGGTCTCGGTGCCGACAGGGTGGCGCCGGGCCTGGCGGACGAGGGCTGCGACAGCTTCTTCGTCGCCCATGTCGGCGAAGGCATCGTGCTACGGAAAATCCTCGGCGCAGCGCCGGACATCCATGTCCTCAACGGCCTTCCGCCGGGAGCGGAGGAGGCCTGCATCGCCGCCGGCCTGGTGCCGGTGATCAACAGCGCGGCGCAGCTCGCCGCCTGGCGCGGCAAGGCGGCAGCTTGCGGCCGCATCCTGCCGGCCGCCGTCCAGGTCGACAGCGGCATGGCCCGGCTCGGCATGCCGCCGCAGGAGGTGGAACTGCTGGCCGCCGATCCCGGCGCTTTCGCCGGGATCGAGGTGAAGCTGGTGATGAGCCATTTCGCCAGAGCGGACGAGCCGCATGAGGCGAGCAACGGCGCGCAGCGTGCCGCCTTCGAGGCGCTGGCGCAAAAGCTGCCGGCGGCACCGCGCTCCCTCGCCAATTCCGCCGGCATCTTTCTCGGGACCGACCATCCGTTCGACCTGGCGCGGCCCGGGGCGGCGCTCTACGGCATCAATCCGACGCCGGGCCTGCCCAATCCGATGGCGCCGGTGGTGCGGCTCGACGCCAAGGTCATCCAGACGCGCATCATCGAGCCCGACACCGGCATCGGCTACGGCCATGCCGCGCGGGCCGATCGCCGCATGCAGGTCGCCACCATCGCGCTGGGCTATGCCGACGGCTGGCACAGGCGGGCGGCATCGGCGGCCTTCTTCGACGGCGCGCGGCTGCCCTTCGTCGGCCGCGTGTCGATGGATTCGATCATCCTCGACATTTCCGCCCTGCCGCAGGGCGCGCTCGCGCCCGGCACGCTGGTCGAGCTGATCGGCGAGCACCAGACGGTCGACGAGGTGGCGGCGCAGGCCGGCACCATCGGCTACGAGATTCTCACCAGCCTCGGGCGGCGGTTTCATCGGGTTTACAAGAACGGCTGAGCGGCCGGACGGAATTTTTGGGGCGGCAATGAAAGTCTTGATCCTCGGCAGCGGCGTCATCGGCGTGACCGCCGCGCATTATCTCGCGGAGGCCGGCCACGAGGTGACGGTCGTCGACCGCCAGAGCGGACCGGCGCTGGAGACCAGCTTCGCCAATGCCGGCGAGGTGTCGCCCGGCTACTCCTCGCCCTGGGCCGGTCCCGGCGTGCCGGTCAAGGCGATCAAATGGCTCCTGATGAAGCACGGCCCGCTGGTGATCCGCCCCGCCCTCGATCCGGCCATGTGGAGCTGGGTGTTCCGCATGCTGCGCAACTGCACCTCGGCGCGCTATTCGGTCAACAAGGCGCGCATGGTGCCGATCGCCGAATATGCGCGCGACTGCCTGCGCGAGCTCAGGGCCTCGACCGGCATCGCCTATGACGAGCGCAGCCAGGGCACGCTGCAGCTTTTCCGCACGCAAAAACAGCTCGATGGGATCATCGGCGACATCGAGGTGCTGAAACAGTTCGGCGTGCCGTTCGAGGTGCTGGACCCGGCTGGCTGCATCGCCGCGGAGCCGGCTCTGGCCAGGGTGAAGGGAAAATTCGTCGGCGGCCTGCGCCTGCCGGGCGACGAGACTGGCGACTGCCAGATGTTCACCGAGCGGCTCGCCTCGCATGCCGCGGGACGCGGCGTGACCTTCAAATTCGGCACGACGATCGAGCGGATCGTCGCCGAGGGCGGAAAGATCGCCGGCGTCGCCACCAGCGCCGGGCTGCTGACCGCCGATGCCTATGTCGTGGCGCTGGGCAGCCATTCGCCGAAGCTGGTGCGCCCGCTCGGCCTGTCGCTGCCGGTCTATCCGATCAAGGGCTATTCGATCACCGTGCCGATCGGCGACGAGGGAGGCGCGCCGGTGTCGACCGTCATGGACGAGACCTACAAGGTGGCGATCACCCGGCTGGGCAACCGCATCCGCGCCGGCGGCACGGCGGAGATCGCCGGCTTCGACCTGCGCCTGCACGACAGCCGCAAGGCGACGCTGCTGCATTCGGTCGGCGACCTGTTCCCGCAGGGCGGCGACCTGGAAGGCGCCACGTTCTGGTGCGGGCTCCGGCCGATGACGCCGGACGGCCCGCCGATCATCGGCGGCACGAAATACGGCAACCTCTATCTCAGCACCGGCCACGGCACGCTGGGCTGGACCATGTCGTGCGGCTCGGGCCGTGTGTTGGCCGATATCATCTCCGGCGGGACGCCGGAGATCGACGTGAAGGAGCTGGGCTTGAGCCGCTACGCGGCGTAGGGTCCGGCCGACGACAGAACTGTTCGTCCACCCGCACTGCCCCTCACTGTCCTGCCGGACATCTCCCCGCAAGCGGCTGGGCTATCGGATATGAGTTGTATCGGAGGGGCAGACAGCTCTGCGTCGTCATTCCGGGGCCGCGCAGCGGAACCCGGAATCCAGAGTGCCGACGCTGCTCGAAATTCCTGGATATCTGCGAGGTTTCGCTTTTCCTTCGACACCAACGCTCTGGATTCCGGGTTCCGCGGCGCGGCCCCGGAATGACGGTCATCATCGGCATATGCCGCGTGCGGGAGAGATGTCCGGCAGGACAGTGAGGGGCGGCGCCGGCGGGTCGGACACGCAGCCGGCGGTGCTCCATTGTGCACCTACCGTCCGCCGTCGCCATCGCAATGACGGCCGGCGAGGCGCTGCGACACGGCGAGCCCGATCATCATCGCAACGGCGACGAACAGCAGCAGCACCGGGTAGAGCAGCAGCCGGATGTCGTCCTGCGAGACCTTGAAGACCAGCACCAGGCCCTCCAGGAAGACCGCGATCGAGATGATCGAGATGAACTTGTGGAAACTCGCCCGCGGCAGGAACTCGCGGTCGCGGTTGCGCCAGTCGCGCACCTCCTCGTCGAAGATGTGCTTGGTGACGTCGAGGATGGCGATGGCGATGACGACATAGCCGACCGCATCGATGACGATGTAGCCGAAATCGCCCGACGCCAGCGTCTGATTGGCGTTCATCAGCGCCTTCACCAGCTGATAGGCGGCATAGCCGATCAGCGCCATGGCGAGCGCCACCAGCAGCGCCGCCGCGGCCGCGAACATCACACGGCTTGCCTGTTCCATCGATCCCCCCTGCCTCGAGCGCGCCCTCGACGGGGCGATCGAGCTTATACCGGAAAGCGAGGAAGCGAATCCAGGCGGCCGTTCGCCCCCTCCACCACGCTTCGCGTTTCGAGTGGAGGCGCGGGGCTGGCCGTGCTCCCGTCGGTGGCAGGACGCCCCCTCCACCACGCTTCGCGTGGTCCCCCTCCCCCGTAAACGGGGGAGGATCAAGGGCGCGGCCGGCCGCAATGCCCGGATCCTCCTCTGCGAAACGGGGGAGGGGGACCGCCGAAGGCGGTGGAGGGGGCGCGTCCTGGCTTACGCCGACAGGTTCTTCACGATCGGCAGCTTGCGCACCGTGCGGCCGGTAGCGGCCCTGAGCGCGTTGGCGACGGCCGGGCCGATCGGCGGCACGCCGGGCTCGCCGACGCCGGTGGGCGGCTCGTCGGAGGCGACGATGTGCACCTCGACCTTCGGCATCTGGTCGATGCGCAGCGGCGTGTAGGTGTCGTAGTTCTCCTGGTCGACCACGCCGCCGGTCAGCGTCAGTTCCTCCTGCAGGATGGCGCCGAGGCCGAAGCCGACGCCGCCTTCCATCTGCGCCCGAATCTGGTCCGGGTTGATGGCGATGCCGCAATCGACCGCGCAGACGACCCGCTCGACGGTGAAATCGTTGCCGCCGCGATAGGCGATCTCGACGACCTGCGCGACATAGGTGGCAAAACTCTCGTGCAGCGCCACGCCGCGGAAGCGGCCTTCCGGCAGCGGCGTGCCCCATCCGGCCTTTTCCGCCGCGAGCCTGAGCACGCCCGCGTGGCGCGGATGCGCATCCAGCATCGACAGGCGGAACTCGACGGGATCGCGGCCGGCGGCGGCGGCGAGGTCGTCGACGAAGGTCTCGATCACATAGGCGGTGTGGGTCGAGCCGACGGAGCGCCACCACAGCACCGGAATATTCACATCCGTGGTGGTGAGGTCGACCTTCACGTTGGGGATCGCATAGGGCAGGTTCGAGGCGCCCTCGACCGAGGTGGCGTCGACGCCGTTCTCGACCATCGCGGCGAAGGGCGAACCGCCGAGGATCGACTGGCCGACGATGTGGTCGGACAGCGCGACGAGCTTGCCGTCCTTGTCGAGGCCGCCCCTGACGGCATGCACATAGGCCGGCCGGTAGCGGCCGCCGCGCATGTCGTTCTCGCGGGTCCACTGCACCTTGACCGGTCTGCCGGGGCCGAGCGCCTTGGCCACCGCGACCGACTCGACGATGAGGTCGCCGTCGGAGACGGCGCGCCGGCCGAAGCTGCCGCCGGTCTTCAGGACGTGCAGTCGGATCTTGTCCGGCGTGGTTCCCGCCACCTGCGCGGCGATCGCCTGGTAGAGGTCCGGCATCTGGTGGCCGCCCCATATGTCGACGCTGCCGTCTTCGCCGATGCGGGCGACCGCGTTGAGCGGCTCGATCGACGCATGCACCAGATAGGGGAACTCGTAGTGCCCCTCGACCACCTTGGCGGCGCTTGCGAGCGCCGCCGCCGCGTCGCCGTCGTCGCGGGCGCTGGCCGCCGGCGGACCGTCGGCGAGCCGGTTGTACTCCGCCATGATCTCGGCGGTGCCGCGCGTCTCGGCTTTCGACTCGTCCCATTCGACGGTGACCGCGTCGCGACCCCGCAGTGCCGTCCACATGTTGGTGGCGACGACCGCGATGCCGCGCGGCGTCTCGACCACCTCGACCACGCCGTCTAGCGCCTTGGCCTTGCCGGCGTCGAAGCTTTTCACCGTCGCCCCGAACTTCGGCGGGTGGATCATCACGGCGGTGAGCAGCCCGTCCATCTTCACGTCGATCGTGTAGGGCTGGGTGCCGTTGGCCTTGCCGGGGGAATCGTAGCGCTTGAGCGTGTCCGAACCGATCTGGGTCCACTTGTCGCGGGATTTCAGCGGCACGTCCTGCGGCGCCGGCAGCTCGGCAGCCGCGGCGGCCAATTCGCCGAAGCTGGCGCGCTTGTCCGACCCGTGCGAAACGACGCCGGCGGCGACCGCGATCTCGGCTTCGGGCACGTTCCACTGCTTCGCCGCGGCCGCGACAAGCATGGCGCGCGCCGCGGCGCCGGCCTTGCGGTAGCGCTCCCAGGACGAGGTCATGGAGGTGGAGCCGCCGGTGCCCTGGGCGACGCCGCCCCAGGCCAGATTGCCGTAGAGCGCCGGATTGCCGGAGCCGCCGACGACGTCGACCTGCTTCCAGTCGCCGTCGAGCTCTTCCATGACCAGGGTGGCGATGCCGAAATAGGAGCCCTGCCCCATCTCGAATTGCGACGAGCGGATGACGATCCGGCTCTCCGGCGTGATCTCGACATAGGTCTGGAACGGATTGCCGGCGTCGGCCGCCGCCGGCGCTGGCTGCGCGCCGGCCGGTTCGGCGGCAAGGAGGCGGTAGCCGACGGCGAGGCCGGCGGCCGCCGCGGCGGTGCCTAGCAGGAACTGGCGGCGGCTCGGCCGCACGCTGCTGGGATCGATGCGGGATTGCAGCATGGCTCAGGCCTCCAGGCGGTGGGCGGCTTCGTGGATCGCGGCGCGGATGCGCTGATAGGTGGCGCAGCGGCAGAGATTGCCGCTCATCGCCGCATCGATGTCGTCGTCGTTGGGTTTCGGCGTCTCGGCAAGCAGCGCCGTGGCCGACATGATCTGCCCGGACTGGCAGTAGCCGCATTGCGGCACGTCGAGATCGGCCCAGACAGCCTGGACGGTCTCGCCGACCTTGCCGGCCAGGCCCTCGATGGTGGTGATGCTGGCGCCTTCGATGTCGCCGACCATGGTCTGGCAGGAGCGCGTCGCCACGCCGTCGATATGGACGGTGCAGGCGCCGCATTGTGCCATGCCGCAGCCGAATTTCGTGCCGGTCAGGCCGACAATGTCACGGATCGCCCACAACAGGGGCATTTGCGGGTCGGCGTCGAGGCTTCGCGCCTCGCCATTGAGGGTGAAAGCGACCATTCTTATTCTCCAGATGGAAGGAAATAGAATTCGAAGATGGGCTGTCGCATTCCGCCTCGGCTGGCTGGCCAAACGACAGGGTCGAGGCGTAGCTATTCGCGCACGTAGGACCGCCGGCGGGGATCAACAAGGCTGGCTCAAACTGATCGCGGGATCGTGAAGAGGCGACCGGCCGCAACCCTCAGACGAACAGCGCCCGCTCCTTCTCCACGGCCTGGGCGATGAAGCCGGCCACCGCCTGGATGCGCGACAGGCCGCGCATCGATTCGTGATAGACCAGCCAGTAGGCGCGGCGGATCGGCGGCGCGGCGGCGACCTCGACGAGGTCGGCATGGCGGCGGGCGATGAAGGTGTGCAGGATGCCGATGCCGGCGCCCGAGCGCACCGCCTCCACCTGGCCGAGCGCCGAGGAGATGGCGAAGCGGCTCTCCCAGTGCGGGCTGAACTCGCTGGCATAGTCGAGCGTCGGGCTGAACACGAGGTCGGGCACGTAGCCGACCAGCCGGTGCGCCGAAAGCCCGGCCGCATCGTCGGGCAGACCGCGCGCCTCGGCATAGGCGCGCGCGGCGAACAGGCCGAGCGAATAGTCGACAAGCTTGACGGCCACCAGCCGGCCCTCGGTCGGCCGCTCCGTGGTGATGGCGATGTCGGCCTCGCGCCGCGACAGCGAGAAGGAGCGTGGCACCGGCACCAGCTGGATCCTGAGTTCCGGATGAAGCTCTGTGAGCTGGCCGAGCCGCGGCGCCAGGAAGGCGACGCCGAAACCGTCCGGCGCGCCGATGCGCACGGTGCCGGAGACGGCGTCGCCCTCGCCCGCCACCTCGGCGCGGGCGGTGATCATCTCCGCCTCCATGCGCTCGGCAACGCTGAGAAGGCGCTCGCCGGCCGGCGTCAGCTCGCTGCCGGTGGTGAGCCGGCGAAACAGTTTTGTCCTGAGCGCCTCCTCCAGCGCGGCGACGCGCCGCGACACGGTGGCGTGGTTGAGGTCGAGCCGCTTCGCCGCGCCGAGGATCTGCCCGGCGCGGGCGACGGCGAGGAAGATGCGCACGTCATCCCAGTTCATGGGACGGCATCCTCGTTGGGCGAAGGTTGCGCTCCTCCGCACCCCCTCTGTCCTGCCGGACATCTCCCCCGCAAGGGGGGAGATTACGCCGGCCGCTTTTGTTTCGCCAATCGCCACGGTTGCAGGAAAGGTGCCGAGCGCGAAACTGCCAATCTCCCCCCTTGCGGGGGAGATGTCCGGCAGGACAGAGGGGGGTGCGGAGGAGCGCAAGCATCAAATCCGCTATATATGCGAAAATTCGTGGCCGATCAAAGTGGCCTATCAATTTCCGCACAACGGCTGCGATTTCCCTCGCGTTGCCATCGTCCGCGTAAAGACCGACAATGCAGGCACCTAATTCCAGGGAGCGAAACCATGATCGAATATGGCCATTTCATCGGCGGCAAGCACGTCGCCGGCACCAGCGGCCGCAAGCAGGACGTGATGCAGCCCATGGACGGCACGGTGCGCGGCACGGTCGCGCTCGCCTCCAAGGCCGAGCTGCGCGCCGCGGTGGAGAACGCCAAGGCGGCGCAGCCGGCCTGGGCCGCCACCAACCCGCAGCGCCGCGTGCGCGTGCTGATGAAGTTCCTCGAACTCGCCAATCGCGAATACGACGCGCTGGCCGACATCCTGGCGCGCGAGCACGGCAAGACCATCGCCGACGCCAAGGGCGACATCCAGCGCGGACTGGAAGTGGTCGAGGTGTGCATCGGCGCCCCGCACATGATGAAGGGCGAGTTCACCGACGGCGCCGGTCCCGGCATCGACGTCTATTCGATGCGCCAGGCGCTGGGCGTGGTCGCCGGCATCACCCCGTTCAACTTCCCGGCCATGATCCCGCTGTGGAAGATCGCGCCGGCCATCGCCTGCGGCAACGCCTTCATCCTGAAGCCGTCGGAGCGCGATCCGGGCGTGCCGCTCAGGATCGCCGAGCTGTTCATCGAGGCCGGACTGCCGGCCGGTATTTTGAACGTCGTCAACGGCGACAAGGAGGTGGTCGACGCCATCCTCGACGACCTCGACGTCAAGGCCGTCGGCTTCGTCGGCTCGACGCCGATCGCCGAATACATCTATTCGCGCGGCTGCGCGGCCGGCAAGCGCGTGCAGTGCTTCGGCGGCGCCAAGAACCACATGATCATCATGCCCGACGCCGACATGGACCAGACGGTCGATGCGCTCATCGGCGCCGGCTACGGCTCGGCCGGCGAGCGCTGCATGGCGATCTCGGTCGCCGTGCCGGTCGGCAAGGAGACCGCCGACCGCCTGATCGAGCGGCTGATCCCGCGCGTCGAGAGCCTCAAGGTCGGCCCGTCCACCGACGCCTCGGCCGATTTCGGCCCGCTGGTGACCAAGCAGGCGCTGGACCGCGTCAAGGGTTACGTCGATCTCGGCGTCGAGGAAGGCGCCAAGCTCGTCGTCGACGGCCGCGGCTTCAAGATGCAGGGCTACGAGAACGGCTACTACATGGGCGGCTGCCTGTTCGACGACGTGACCGCCGACATGCGCATCTACAAGGAAGAGATTTTCGGCCCGGTGTTGTCGGTGGTGCGGGCGAAGAACTACGAGGAGGCGCTGCGCCTGCCCAACGAGCATGAATACGGCAACGGCGTCGCCATCTTCACCCGCGACGGCGACGCCGCCCGCGACTTCGCGGCAAAGGTGCAGGTCGGCATGGTCGGCATCAACGTGCCGATCCCGGTGCCGATCGCCTACTACACCTTCGGCGGCTGGAAGGGTTCCGGCTTCGGCGACCTCAATCAGCACGGCCCCGACGCCTTCCGCTTCTACACCAAGACCAAGACGGTCACCTCGCGCTGGCCGTCCGGGGTCAAGGAAGGCGCGGAGTTCGTCATCCCGACGATGAATTGACGCGGGGCGCCCGCGCGTCGCGCGCCGTCACGCCGACCTTTGAAAAGGCGCCGGGAGTTCGGGCTCCCGGCGCCTTTTCCATGACGGCCCTTGCGGTTCAAGCTGCCGCACACCCGACGACCATCTCGAAATCCCGCAGGAATCCGGGACGGCGAAGCCGCCGCGGATTGACGGCCGACAGCATCCGATACCACCCGGTAGGGATTTTGCCCTACAAGCGAGTGGCCGGAGACACTACCTCCCACCCGACGGCCATTCCATGACACCGGTCCGTTCCCACCGATAGCCGCCACCCACCCGGAGCCCTTGCCTTGGAAAGCCTGCTGGAAACGACAGAGACCTTCATCCGCACGCATCAGGCCTGGGCGGGCCTGATCGTCGGCCTGATCGCCTTCGGCGAATCCATCGTCCTGCTTGGGCTCGTCATTCCCGCGACCGGCCTCATGCTGGTCGTCGGAGGGCTGATTGGCGGCGGCCTGATCGACCCCGTGCCGGTGCTGGCCGGCGCCGTCGTCGGCGCGGTGCTCGGCGACGTCGTGTCCTACGTGATCGGCCAATGGCTTGGCCCGAGCGTGGTCCACAGATGGCCGCTCAGGCACTATCGCGAGCGCGTCGCCCGGGTCCGCCTGTTCTTCCGGAAGTACGGCTTCATGGCCGTCTTCTTCGGCCGCTTCTTCGGACCGCTGCGCTGCACCGTGCCGCTCGTCGCCGGCATGATGGGCATGGAGCAGCGGCGTTTCCAGGCAGCCAACATTGCGTCGGCCGTCATCTGGGCGCCGATGATGCTCGCGCCGGGCTGGCTTACCGCCAGGGGCGCGGAGCAGTTCGGCGAGCTCGGCGAGGCGCACTGGCTCGGCCTGGCGGCGCTGGTGACGGTGGCGGCCACCCTGTTCGTGGTGATCGGCGGGTGGATCGCGCGCCGCACGACTCCGGCACGCCGGCGATCCAGCCCGTTGCGATGATCTGTCGCTAAGCTGAATCGACGCGGCGGACGGCTGCTCGACCGTCGCGAGCTATATCCTCTGCAAAACTCAGGCGCCTTCCGGCAGTTGGGGAAGGAAGAAGCGCGACGACGCATGGTTCATGAGATCGCAGCCCTGCCAGCGAACCTTTGCCGTACGGCCGTCCTCCTCCGCCGGTGGAACCTTATCGGAGACCGGCACGTTCCCCTGCACCGGCGCCGTACGGGCGCCGGCCTATCGGCCCGGATCGTCCCTGCCGTGAGCCGCCGGCTGCCCGCCGCGCGGAACGCGGCGGCACAGGAGGTGCCCATGGCACGGAAACCCTCAGCCAAACTTGCGACGCTGGCGCTTGGCGGCCTTGCCGCCGCCGGCTTGGTCTTCGCCACCGGAATGTCGGGCTCGCAGGCCCAGCAGCAACGTGTCCAGGGCGCCTGCTTCGCCCATGACGAGCTGCAGGCGGGGCTCGCCCGCGACTACCAGGAGCGTCAGTCCGCCTATGGCCGTGTCGGCGACGAGGCGATCATGGAAATCTATGCCTCCGAGGGCGGCACCTGGACCCTGGTGATGACCAGCGTGACCGGCGAGAGCTGCATCGTCGCCGCTGGCGACGGTTGGGAGCCGGCCGTCATCAATGTCGGCCGCGGCGCCTGAGCGGGTGGCCCGGGCCACTTCGGTCTAATTGGCAGCGGCCGTGTCCGCCCAGATGCCGGACTTCTGCCGGCGCGCGTCTTCCTCTTCGTCGCGGTAGCGCGCCTTTCCCTTCGGCGCCAGCGCGAAGCCGGCGGCGGCGAGCGAGCCGCCTATGTCCTTGTCGCCGCTGCGCACGCATTCCACGAGCAGAAAGCCGTCGCGCTCGCCATGCGGAGCGCAGCGGACCAGATTGCCGCCGAGCAGCCGGTTGAGCGCGACGCGGGCGCGCAGGCCGCAGGCCCAGCGCTGGCCGTCCGCCGACCGGCAGGTCTTGGCCGTGGGGATCGGCTCGAGATCGGCCAGACGGTATTTCCTGCCCTCCTGCATGAAGCTGACGCTGTCGATGACCTGGTAGGGCACCGCGCGTTTGAGCTTCAGCGGATAGCGGTCCGGCTTGACCGCGGAGTTCTGTGCCGGCTTCGCCGGCAGACGCTCGAGCGAGGGATCGACGGTCTCCACGCGCTTCGGCTTGTCCGACCACAACTCGCCGCTCGCCTGCGCGAGCGAAGCCGCCTGCGCCGGCATGCCAGGCGCCAGCATGAGAACCGTGGCCAGTACCAGCCCATGTCGGCAAAGGGCATGCCGTTGCCAGTTCATGCTTCCTCCCGTCGTTTCTGAACCGCGAGCTCGTAGGTCCGACCGCGGTGATATCCAATAGGCCGAGGGAGGCTGCCCTGCCGCCATCGCGACGCGAGCAACCTCCCCCGCACCCATTTTAACCGATTCCGCCCCCCGGCAAACCGCTTTCGCCGTGGCATCCACCAAAACGTCGGCTATGGGTGAACAATCGCGCGGTAGCGGTCCGATCGCGAGCGGTACCCTCGCCCCGCCCGGGCCGGACGACCGCAACGAAGTCGGGCGCCGGGCGTTTGGGGATGTCCGCTGCAACAGGGGATACCGGTGCTGACATGGCCGCAGACGCTTTCGGTCGCCGTCATCGTCCTGATGATGGCGACCTTCATCTGGGGCCGCTTCCGCTATGATCTCGTCGCCGCGCTGTCGCTGCTCGCCGCGCTCGCCGTCGGGGTCGTCCCGCTCGACAAGGCGTTCAGCGGCTTCAGCGACGACATCGTCATCATCGTCGGCAGCGCGCTGCTGGTCAGCGCCGGGGTCGCGCGCAGCGGCATCATGGAACTGGCGATCCAGCGCTTCGCGCCGAACCTCTCCTCCGTGCGGGCGCAACTGGCGCTGCTGGTGATCGTCGTCGCGCTGCTGTCGGCCTTCGTCAAGAACATCGGCGCGCTGGCGATCATGATCCCGATCGCCTTCCAGTTCGCGCGGCGCTCCGGCGCCTCGCCCTCCGTCTTCCTGATGCCGATGGCCTTCGCCGCGCTGCTCGGAGGGCTGATGACGCAGATCGGAACATCGCCCAACATCGTCGTGTCGCGGCTGCGCGAGGAGATCACCGGCGAGAGCTTCACCATGTTCGACTTCACGCCGGTGGGCCTGTCGCTGACAGCAGTCGGCATGGCGTTCCTGGTGCTGTTCTATTGGATCCTTCCCGATCGCACCCGCCAGGACGCGTCGGTGCATCATGCGCTCGACATCAAGAACTATGTCGCGGAGGCCAAGGTCACGGATGGTTCGGCTGTCGCCGGCAAGACGGTCGGCGATCTGCTCAAGATCGCGGCGGGCGAGGCGGTGATCACCTCCATCGTCCGGGACGGGGGCCTCAGGATCACGCCCTTTCCCGACGCCGTGCTGCGCAGCGGCGACCGCCTCATCATCGAGGGCGACCCGCAGGCGCTCGACCGGCTTGTGGCGCAGGCGAAGCTCAACATCACCGGCGACAGGACGCTGAGCAGCGCCGACCGCGCGGCGGAGATCATGGCGATCGAGGCGGTCATCGGCGAGGGCTCCAGCCTGCTCGGCTGGTCGGCGCAGGATCTGCTGCTCTATCACCGCTTCAACATCAACCTGCTGGCGGTGAGCAGGCGCGGCGAGCGGCTCGACCGCGACCCCGGCACGATCGTGTTCCGCCTCGGCGACGTCATCCTGCTGCAGGGCAACCAGGCCGACCTGCCGGATTTCCTGCGCGAGTTCCATCTGCTGCCGCTGGCCGAGCGGCCGCTGCTGATCGGCAGCGCCCGGCGCGGCGCCGTGCCGGTGGCGATCCTGGTGGCGGCCATGGGCACGACCGCGCTCGGCTTGCTGCCGGTGCCGGTGGCCTTCTTCGCGGCGGCGGTGGCCATGCTGCTGTTCCGGGTCGTGCCGCTGCGCGAAGCCTATGGCGCGGTCGACGGTCCGATCCTCGTCATGCTGGCGGCGCTGATCCCGGTCAGCGATTCGCTGCGCACCACCGGCGCCACCGACGTGCTGGCGGCGGTGCTGGCCGATGTCGCCGCCGGGCTGCCAGCCTATGGCGCGCTGGCGCTGATCCTGGTGACGGCGATGGCGGTGACGCCGTTCCTCAACAATGCGGCCACCGTGCTGGTCATGGCGCCGATCGCCGCCGGCTTCGCCTCCGGCCTCGGCTTCAGGCCGGAGGCCTTCCTGATGGCCGTGGCGATCGGCGCCGGCTGCGACTTCCTCACGCCGATCGGCCACCAGTGCAACACGCTGGTGATGGGACCCGGCGGCTACAGGTTCTCCGACTATCCGCGGCTCGGCCTGCCGCTGTCGGTGATCGTCGTGCTGGCAGCCGTGCCGCTGCTGATGCTCGTGTGGCCGGTACGGTAAGCGTCGACCACTCAGATATGCAGCGCCTGGCCGAGCGCCTTCAGCGCCGCCTCCTGGAAGGCCTCGCCCTGGGTCGGATGGGCGTGGATGGTGCCGGCGATGTCCTCCAGCCGGGCGCCCATCTCGATCGCCATGCCGAAGGCGGCGGCAAGCTCCGACACGCCCTGACCGACCGCCTGGATGCCGAGCACGACGTGGTTGTCGGCGCGCGCCACCACCCGGACGAAGCCGTCCTCGCCATGCCTGGTCATGGCGCGGCCGTTGGCGGAGAACGGGAATAGGCCGATCTTGAGCTCGCGTCCCGTAGCCTTCGCTTCATCAGGCGACAGGCCGGCGCTCACCACTTCCGGATCGGTGAAGCAGATCGCCGGGATGCAGCGCTTGTCCCAGCTCCTTTTGTGGCCGGCGACGATCTCCGCCACCATCTCGCCCTGCGCCATCGCGCGGTGCGCCAGCATCGGCTCGCCGGTGACGTCGCCGATGGCGAAGATGCCGCGCATGGAGGTGCGGCACTGGTCGTCGATCCGGATGAAGGCGCCGGCGCGGGCGAGATCGAGCTCCTCCAGGCCCCAGCCTTCGACGGCCGGCTTGCGCCCCACCGCGACGAGAATCTGCTCCGCCGCCAGCCGGCGCTCCGTGCCGTCGGCGCCGGCGATGGTCAGGTCGCCTGCCCCGGCAAGACCTTGCGCCTTGGCGCCGAGCAGCACCTCTACGCCGAGCGCGGCGAGCCGCTTGGCGACCGGCTTCGCCAGCTCGCTGTCGTAGAGCGGCAGGATGCGGTCGGTCGCCTCGACCACCGTCACCTTCGATCCGAGCTTGGCATAGGCGATGCCGAGTTCCAGCCCGATATAGCCGGCGCCGACCACCGCGAGGCTGCCCGGCACCTTCTTCAGCGACAGCGCCTCGGTGGAGGAGATCACCGCTCCACCGAACGGCAGCGACGGCAGCTCCACCGGCACCGAGCCGGTGGCGATGACGATCGTCTCGGCGCGGATCACCTGAATACCGGTCTCGGTCTCGACCTCGACCGTCTTGCCGTCGCGGAATCTTGCCCAGCCATGCACGGTCTTGACGCGCGCCTTCTTCAGAAGGCCGCTGACGCCGCTGGTGAGCCGCCCGACGATGCCGTCCTTCCAGGCGACCGTCTTTGCCAGGTCGATCGCCGGCGACGCCGCCGAGATGCCGAGCAGGCCGTTGCCGTTCGACGCCGCCCTGCGGACGATGTCGAATTCCTCGGCCGCGTGGATCAGAGCCTTGGATGGGATGCAGCCGATGGTGAGGCAGGTGCCGCCCGGCTTCTTCGCCTCGACGATGACGGTGTCGATGCCGAGCTGACCGGCGCGGATGGCCGAGACATAGCCGCCCGGCCCGGCGCCGACCACGAGGAGCTTGCAGGAGATTTCTTTCATGGGCGGTGCTCCTGCCGGAATGGTCCGACGCTGCGCTCCGTCCCACCCCCCTCTGTCCTGCCGGACATCTCCCCCGCAAGGGGGGAGATTGGCAGTGTCGGCCTCGCCGTCTCGCCTGTAACGTTGACGATTGGCGAAGCGAAAGCGGCCGTCTCAATCTCCCCCCTTGCGGGGGAGATGTCCGGCCCATTCGACAAGCTCAGGACAGAGGGGGGTGCGAAGGAACGCGATGCTGACCGAGAAATCATCCCTCACCCCTCCACGAAGATCAGCGCCGGCGTTTCCAGCAGCGCCTTGATGCGCTGGACGAAGACTGCGGCGTCCCAGCCGTCGACGACGCGGTGGTCGAAGGAGGAGGAGAGGTTCATCATCTTGCGCGGGATGAACTGCGTGCCGTCCCAGACCGGCCGCACCATGATCTTGTTGACGCCGACGATCGCCACTTCCGGATGGTTGATCACCGGCGTGGTGGCGACGCCGCCCATGGCGCCGAGCGAGCTTATGGTGATGGTGGAGCCGGAAAGTTCTTCCCGCGTCGCAATGCCCGCCTTGGCGGCCTCCGCCAGCCGATTGACCTCCGCCGCACAGTCGAACAGGTCGCGCGCCTCGGCATGACGCACCACCGGCACGACGAGCCCGGACGGCGTCTGCGCGGCGATGCCGACATGCACGGCGCCGTGGCGGTGGATGACGCCGGCCTCGTCGTCGAACAGCGCGTTGATGCCGGGCTGCTCCTTCACCGCCTTGACCATCGCCCGCATCAGGAACGGCAGGATGGTCAGCTTCGGCCGGTCCGGGCGCTTCTCCTTGTTGAGCGCGGCGCGCAGCTCCTCCAGCGCGGTGACGTCGATCTCCTCGACATAGGTGATGTGCGGGATGCGCGCCTTCGCCAGCGCCATCTTCTCGGCGATCTTCCTGCGCAGCCCGACGACCTTGATCTCCTGCACCGACGTATCCTGCGCAAGCCCGGCAGGGCGGGCAGGCTGCGGCCCGCGGGCCAGGAAGCCGTCGAGGTCTTCATGGGTGATGCGGCCGGCCGGTCCGGTGCCCGGCACCTGGCGCAGGTCGATGCCGGTCTCGCGGGCGCGCAGCCGCACGGCCGGCGAGGCCAGCGGCTTTTCACCCTCGGGGCGCGGCGCGCCGGCGGTGGCGGGTTTTGCCGCAACACCCCCACCCCTGACCCCTCTCCTCAAGGGGGAGGGGGATCCGGTTTGCGTGCCCTCGCCGTCCGCGGAAACCGGCCGTTGCGGTTTGCCTGCCGCGGCGGCGGGTGGTCCCCCTCCCCCTTGAGGGGAGGGGTCAGGGGTGGGGGTATTCTTGGCGCGCGAGGCAGCCGGTTCGGGCTTGACCTCCCTGGCCGCCCCGGCCGCTGCATTGCCGTCGCCCGCCACCTTCAGCCGCACGATCGGCGAGCCGACGGCGATGGTCTCGCCGATCTCGCCGCCCAGCCACACGATCTCGCCCTCGACCGGGGAAGGAATCTCGACGGTCGCCTTGTCCGTCATGACGGCAGCCAGCAGCGAGTCCTCGCGCACCAGGTCGCCTATCTTGACGTGCCATTCGACCAGCTCGGCCTCGGCGACGCCCTCGCCCACATCGGGAAGTTTTATGACGTGCTCGGCCACGGTCACGCCTCCATCGTCTCGACGAACGCCCGGCCGACACGCGCCGGGCCCGGGAAATAGTCCCATTCCTGCGCATGCGGATAGGGCGTGTCCCAGCCGGTCACCCGCATCACCGGCGCTTCGAGGTGATAGAAGCAGTGGCGCTGCACCAGCGCCGCCAGCTCGGCGCCAAAGCCGGAGGTCAGCGTCGCCTCGTGCACGACGGTGCAGCGGCCGGTCTTCTGCACCGACGCGACGATGGCGTCGAGGTCGAGCGGCAGAAGCGTCCTCAAGTCGATGATCTCGGCGTCGATGCCGGTCTCCTCCGCCGCCGCCTCGGCGACATAGACCATGGTGCCGTAGGCGAGCACGGTGAGCTGCGATCCGGCCCTCCGGATCGCCGCCTTGCCGAGCGGCTCGGCATAGTGGCCATCAGCCACCTCGCCGAGCGCATGCTTCGACCACGGCGTCACCGGTTTTTCATGATGGCCGTCGAAGGGGCCGTTGTAGAGCCGCTTCGGCTCGAGAAAAATCACCGGGTCGGGATCCTCGATCGAGGCGATGAGCAGACCCTTGGCGTCGGCCGGGTTGGACGGCACGACCACCTTCAGGCCGGAGACGTGGGTGAACAGCGCCTCCGGGCTCTGGCTGTGCGTCTGGCCGCCGAAGATGCCGCCGCCGGTCGGCATGCGGATGACGATCGGGCAGGTGAACTCGCCGTTGGAGCGGTAGCGCAGGCGCGCCGCCTCCGACACGATCTGGTCGTAGGCCGGGTAGACGTAGTCGGCGAACTGCACCTCGACGCAGGGGCGCAGCCCGTAGGCGGCCATGCCGATGGCGGCTCCGACGATGCCGAGCTCGCTGATCGGCGCGTCGAAGCAGCGCGTTTTGCCGTATTTCTGCTGGAGGCCGGCGGTGCAGCGGAAGACGCCGCCGAAATAGCCGACATCCTCGCCGAAGACGACGACGCGCTCGTCGCGGCCCATGGACACGTCCATGGCGTCGCGGATCGCCTCGATCATGGTTTTGCGGGGCATCAGAAAGCCTCCGCGCGAGGTGAAGAGACTGTTGCCATGTGTCGAGAGACGGCGCCTCTTCGCACCCCCCTCTGTCCTGCCCACGATTCCGCAAATGCCGACCATGCCCCTAAACTCCCGCCTGCTGGCGCTGGCGCCTCAGATGCGGCGGCATCTCGGCGTAGACGCCCTCGAACATGTCGCGCACCGACGGCTTTCCGCC
>NZ_PXYK01000014.1 GCF_003012745.1 Kumtagia ephedrae
GGGGGAGGAAACGCTGGAGCACCTGCAATGACCGACGTGATCACCACCCGCCGCGAAGGCGCCATTCTCCAAGTCACGCTCGACCGGCCGAAGGCCAACGCCATCGACCTGAAAACTTCGCGGCTGATGGGAGAAACGTTTCGCGCCTTCCGCGACGACCCGGAGCTGCGGGTCGCCATCGTCAGGACGGCCGGTGAAAAGTTCTTCTCGGCCGGCTGGGACTTGAAGGCGGCGGCGAGCGGCGACGCGGTCGACGGCGATTATGGTGTCGGTGGCTTCGGCGGGTTGCAGGAATTGCGCGACATGAACAAGCCGGTGATCGCCTGCGTCAACGGCATGGCGGTGGGCGGCGGCTTCGAGCTGGCGCTGTCCTGCGACTTGATCTACGCCTCCGAGCATTCGAGCTTCGCCCTGCCGGAGATCCGCGCCGGCACGCTGGCCGATGCGGCGACGGTGAAGCTGCCGAAGCGCATTCCCTATCATGTCGCCATGGACCTGCTGCTCACCGGCCGCTGGATGGACGTGGCCGAGGCGCATCGCTGGGGTCTGGTCAACGACGTGCTGCCGGCCGACCGGCTGGAGGAGCGGGTGTGGGAGATCGCTCGGCTGCTCGCAGGCGGCCCGCCGCTCGTCTTCGCGGCGATCAAGGAAGTGGCGCGGGAGGCCGAGGCCATGACCTTCCAGGACGCGATGAACCGCATCACCAAGCGCAAATTCCGCACGGTGGACGAGCTCTATGCGTCGGAGGACGGGATGGAGGGATTCCGAGCGTTTGCAGAAAAGCGTGACCCGGTGTGGAAGGGGCGGTGAGAATGGACGCGGCGCAATCCCTCCTCCTCGAGGGGAGGGTGCCGAACGAAGCGAGGCGGGTGGGGTCGCCCCGGACGTGCGCGACGCCAATCGATGCCGCGCGCTGCCGCACCGACCCCACCCGTCCAATCGCCTTTGGCGATTGTCCACCCTCACCTCGAGGGGGAGGGATGCCATGACCGACTACGCCGCGCTGATTGATGCCGAGACCTGGGCGTTCATCGAGCGCACCAACAGCCACTACCCGCCGGACACCGTCGACTACACGGTCGCCGAGCAGCGGGCGATCTACGACCGCATGTGCCGCGCGTTCTTCGTTGGCTATCCCGAAGGCGTGACGGCGGAAACGACCGCGATACAGCTCTCAGACCGTGCCATCCCGATCCGCGTCTACCGCAGCGCCACGCCGGACACGGCGGCGATGGTGCTCTATCTCCACGGCGGCGGTTTCATGCTCGGCGGGCTGGACAGCCATGACGACGTCTGCGCGGAGCTTTGTGGCCGCACCGGCTTCGAGGTCGTGGCCGTCGACTACCGGCTCGCGCCGGAATTCAGGCACCCGGCGGCCTTCGACGACGCAGTTGCGGCCTTCCACTGGGCGGCGGCGGCCTATGCGCGTCCTGTCGTGCTCTGCGGCGATTCGGCTGGCGGCAACCTTGCCGCGGCGGTCAGCCATGCGACGCGCGGTCGAGTCCGCGCCCCGGCCGGCCAGGTGCTGATCTATCCCGGCCTCGGCGGCGACCGGAACCTGCGCTCCTACCGCGAGCATGCCGAGGCGCCGATGCTGACGGTGCGCGACCTCGACTTCTACGCCACCATCCGTGGCGGCTCGTCCGGCGACGCCACGCAGAGCCCGCTCGCCGACACGGATTTTTCCGCCCTGCCGCCGACGGTCGCGATCGCGGCGCAATGCGATCCGCTGTCCTCGGACGGCGAAGCCTATCGCGACCGCATCCTTGCGGCGGGCGGCAAGGCGTGGTGGCATGAGGAGCAGGGGCTGGTGCATGGTTACCTGCGCGGCCGGCACGCGGTCGGCCGGGCGGGCGCCAGCTTCTCGCGGATCGTCGAGGCGGTGTCGGCGCTCGGCCGTGGTTCGTGGCCCTATGAAGAGGGCGGGAAGAAGTCATGAAAACCATCACCAGCTTCCCGAGAAAGATCGTCGAGAACCCCGACGTCGGCATCGCCATGGGCGACGGCTGCGTGCTGTCGGCGCGCATCTGGCTGCCGGCCGATGCCGAGCAGGATCCGGTGCCGGCGATCCTCGAGCACCTGCCCTACCGCAAGCGCGACGGCACGACGGCGCGCGACTGCCTGACCCATCCCTATTTCGCCGGCCATGGCTATGCCTCGATCCGCGTCGACATGCGCGGCAACGGCGATTCCGAAGGGCTGATGGAGGACGAGTATACCGAGCAGGAGCTGGCGGACGCCTGCGCCGTGATCGAGTGGGCGGCGCGTCAGCCCTGGTGCAACGGCAAGGTCGGCATGATGGGCATCTCCTGGGGCGGCTTCAACGCGCTGCAGGTCGCGGCCAGGCAGCCGGAGGCGCTGAAGGCGATCATCACGCTGTGCTCCACCGACGACCGCTATGCCGACGACATCCACTACAAGGGCGGGCTGCTGCTCAACGAGAATCTCGGCTGGGGTTCGACCATGCTCAGCTATTCCTCGCGCTCGCCCGATCCAGCCGTCGTCGGCGACAATTGGAAGGCGATGTGGCTGGAGCGGCTGGAGAATGAACCGTTCCTGCCGGCCGTCTGGCTGCGGCACCAGCGGCGCGACGCCTACTGGAAGCGCGGCTCGGTCGGCGAGGATTTTTCGAAGATCAAGGCGGCGACGCTCGCAATCGGCGGCTGGGGCGACGCCTACAAGAACGCCGTGGCGCGCCTCGTCGAAGGGATCGGCGGGCCGACAAAAGGCATCGTCGGTCCCTGGATCCACAAATACCCGCACTTCGCGGTTCCCAAGCCGGCTATCGGCTTTCTGCAGGAGGCCCTGCGCTGGTGGGATCGTTGGCTCAAGGACAAGGAGACCGGCGTCGAGGACGACCCGGCGATGCGGCTCTACCTGATGGACTCCGCGCCGCCGCGCGACTGGTACGAGGAGCGGGCCGGCCGCTGGATCGCGGAAGCGCAATGGCCGCCACCGGCGATCAGGGCGCGGCGCTTCTCATTGGCCGGAGGCGGCGTGCTCACGGAAGGCGAGGCCGCGCTCGAGCCGACGCCTGTCGCCTCGCCGCAGGATTGCGGCATGGACGGCGGCGAATATTGCGCGATCTGGCTCGGGCCGGAAATGCCGGGCGACCAGCGGGCGGACGATGCGAAGTCGGTCTGCTTCGACACCCGGCCGCTCGGAGCGTCGATCGATATCGTCGGCGCACCGGTCATTCGGCTGACGCTGTCAGCCGACAAGCCTGTCGCCTTGGTGGCGGTTCGGCTCTGCGACGTGCATCCCGACGGCGCCTCGACGCGCATCACCTATGGCGTCTTCAATCTCTGCCATCGCGAAAGCCATGAGTTCCCGAAAGCCATCGTGCCTGGGGAGGCGATGGAGGTGGAATTCAAGCTGGACGACATCGCCTATCAGATGCCGGCCGGACACAGGCTGCGGGTGGCGGTGTCCTCGGCTTACTGGCCGATGGTGTGGCCCTCGCCGCAGCCGGTCATGCTGACGCTGCTTGCCGGCCATGTCGACGTCCCCGAGCGCCCGGCGGGCAGCGGCGACGAGGCGACGTTCGAGGAGCCGGAGGCGGCGCGTCCGTGGAACACGCAGACCGTCCGGCCGTCGAGCAACAGCCGCAAGGTCGAGCGGGACGCCGCGACCGGTGCGGTGACGCTCGCCATCGTCGACGATTTCGGCGAAATCCGCGATGCCGACCATGGGCTGGTCAATGGCGGCATCGCGCGCGAGCGCTGGACTATCCATCCCGACGATCCGCTGTCGGCGCGCGGTGTCACGCACTGGACGTCAACGCTATCGCGCGACGGCTGGTCGCTGCGCACCGAAACCTTCTCCGCCATGCGCTCCGATGCTGACACTTTCCACCTGACCGGCCGCATCGAAGCCTATGAGGGCGAGACGCTGATCTTCGAACGCGACTTCAAGGAGGAGGTGCCGCGCGACCATATTTAAACCGATTGAGGTTTGGGCCAGCGGAGCGTTGTCATTTACGCCACGTCATGTCGTAATCCGTACCGCACGCACTTGCCCGATGCCGTCAATATCCTGACAATCACAACCATAAATCCAAGGGTCAAACCCAACCGAGTGAGGAACATAGAATGTCGAAAGAACTGGAATTCCTGAGTCGTGGGGTGGTTGCCGGCAAGCTCAGCCGGCGCGACTTTCTGGGGCGTGCCGCGGCGCTGGGCGCAACCGCCGTCTTCGCCAACTCGCTGCTCTCCTCCGCCGCCAAGGCGCAGTCGCCGGTAAAGGGCGGCATCCTGCGCGCCGGCATGCAGGGTGGTGCCGCCACCGACAGCCTCGATCCCGCCTCCTGGTCGAGCCAGGTGCCGTATTTCTTCGGCCGCCAGTGGGGCGAGCAGCTCGTGCAGATCGATGCGACCGGCGTTCTTCAGCCGGCCCTGGCCGAGGAATGGGGCGCCTCCGACGACGCCAAGGTGTGGACCTTCAAGATCCGCCAGGGCGTGCAGTTCCACAACGGCAAGGAGATGACGCCCGCCGACGTGCTCGCCACCATGGAGCGCCACTCCGACGAGGCGTCGAAGTCCGGCGCGCTCGGCATCATGGGCGGCATAGAGAACGTCAAGGTCGACGGCCAGAACGTGGTCTTCACACTCAAGGAGGCGAACGCCGACCTGCCCTTCCTGCTCGACGATTATCACCTGATGATCCAGCCGAACGGCGGCAAAGACAATCCGACCGAGGGCATCGGCACCGGGCCGTACAAGGTGACGGTCAACGAGCCGGGCGTCCGGCTCGGCGGCGAGAAGTTCGCCGGCTACTGGCGTGACGACCGCGGCTTCGCCGACCAGATCGAGATCATCGTCATCAACGACGCTACCGCCCGCACCTCCGCCTTGCAGGGCGGCCAGGTCAACATGATCAACCGCGTCGAGCCGAAGATCGTCGAGCTGATCAAGCGCGTGCCGGGCGTCACCATCCAGAACGTCGCCGGCAAGGGCCACTATGTCTTCATCGCCCACTGCAACACGGCGCCGTTCGACAACAACGACCTCCGGCTGGCGCTGAAATACGCGCTCGACCGCGAGGAACTCGTGCAGAAGATCCTGTTCGGCTACGGCTCGGTCGGCAACGACACGCCGATCAACAAGGCCTATCCGCTGTACACCGAGATGGAGCAGCGCACGTTCGACCCCGAGAAGGCGGCCGAGCACTACAAGAAGTCCGGGCATAGCGGCCCGGTGCTGCTGCGCACCTCCGACGTCGCCTTCCCCGGCGCGGTCGACGCCGCCCAGCTCTACCAGCAGAGCGCCGCCAAATGCGGCATCACGCTGGAGATCAAGCGCGAGCCGGGCGACGGCTACTGGTCGGAAGTCTGGAACAAGCAGCCCTTCTCCGCTTCCTACTGGGGCGGTCGGCCGACGCAGGACCAGATGTATTCCACCGCCTACTATTCCAAGGCGGACTGGAACGACACCCGCTTCCAGCGCGAGGACTTCGACAAGATGCTGTTTGCGGCACGCGCCGAGCTCGACGTCGAGAAGCGCAAGAAGATCTACGCCGACATGGGGCAGATGGTGCGCGACGAGGGCGGTGTCATCACGCCGATGTTCAACGACTTCATCGACGCCACCGGGCCGAACGTCGGCGGCTGGGCACCGGACGGCAACCAGGAGATGATGGGCGGCTACGCGCTGTCCAAGTGCTGGCTCAACGCCTGAGACCGGCCTTGCGGAGATGTCCCCCATCGTGAAGCTCATCGCCCAGCGCATCGCGCTGGGCGTGCTCCTGCTTTTGGCCGTCTCGGTCCTGATCTTCGCCGGCACCCAGATCCTGCCCGGCGATGTCGCCCAATCGATCCTCGGCCAGTCGGCGACGCCGCAGGCGCTGGCCAATCTGCGCGAGGAGCTCGGACTCAACGATCCCGCCTATATCCGCTACCTGAGATGGCTGGGCGGCGTGCTGACGGGCGACCTCGGCACGGCGCTGTCGAGCCGGCAGGACATCGCGGCCTCGATCTGGCCACGGCTGAAGAACACGCTTTTCCTGGCGTTCTGGGCCGCGCTGGTGTCGGTGCCGCTGGCGATCGTGCTCGGCCTGCTCGCCGTGCGCTACCGCAACGGCTTCGTCGACAAGCTGATCTCCGGCCTGGCGCTGGCCTCCACCTCACTGCCGGAATTCTTCGTCGGCTACCTGCTGGTGTTCTTCTTCGCGGTGAAGCTGCAATGGTTTCCCGGCATCTCCACCGTCTATGACGGCATGCCGTTCGGCCAGCGCATGATGGCGATCGCGCTGCCGGCAACCGCGCTGACGCTGGTCGTGCTCGCCCATATGATGCGCATGACGCGGGCGGCGATCCTCAACGTCATGCAATCGGCCTATATCGAGACGGCCGAGCTGAAGGGGCTCAGGGCCTTCGACATCATTCGCAAGCACGCCTTCCCCAACGCCATCGCGCCGATCGTCAACGTCGTCATGCTCAACCTCGCCTTCCTTATCGTCGGGGTGGTCGTGATCGAGGTGATCTTCGTCTATCCGGGCATGGGGCAATATCTCGTCGACCATGTCGCCAAACGCGACGTGCCGGTGGTCCAGGCGGTCGGGCTGATCTTCGCCGCCGTCTATATCGGCCTCAACATGGTGGCCGACATCGCGGCGATCCTCGCCAATCCCCGGCTCAGGCATCCGAAGTGAGGCGCGACGATGTCTGAGCTCAGAAAAATCCCGATCGGCGCCTTGATCGGCCTCGTATTCACGGCGCTGTTCCTGCTCGCCGCCATCCTCGCGCCGTGGATCGCTCCCTACGGGCTGGGCGAGACCGTCGGCCAGGTGTGGGAGCCGTCCTCGGCCAGCTTCCTGCTCGGCACCGACAATCTCGGCCGCGACCTGCTGTCGCGCATGATCTACGGCGCCCGCACCACCATCTTCATCGCCGTGCTCGCCACGGCACTGTCCTTCATCCTCGGCTCGGTGCTGGGCTTCACCGCGGCCGTGGTCGGCGGCTGGTTCGACACCACCATGTCGCGCTTCGTCGACCTGCTGATGGCGATCCCGACGCTGATCTTCGCGCTGGTCGTGCTCTCCGTGCTGCCCACGACTCTGGTCACGCTGATCCTGGTCATGGGCATCCTGGACTCCACGCGGGTCTACCGCCTGGCGCGCGCCGTCGCCGCGGACATCAACATCATGGATTACGTGGAAGCAGCAAAGCTGCGAGGCGAGGGCACTCGCTGGATCATCTTCCGCGAGATCCTGCCCAACGCGCTGTCGCCGTTGGTGTCGGAACTCGGCCTGCGCTTCATCTATGCGGTGCTGTTCCTGTCGGCGCTGTCCTTCCTCGGTCTCGGCGTGCAGCCGCCGTCGGCCGACTGGGGCGGCATGGTGAAGGAAAACAAGGACGGCATCGTCTTCGGCATTCCGGCCGCCCTGATCCCGGCCGGCGCCATCGCGGCGCTGGCTATCTCGGTCAACCTCGTCGCCGACTGGATCCTCAACCGGACGACGAGCCTGAAGGGAGGACGCGGCTGATGGTTGCAAAAGCAACTGCCCCGAAGGCGGCAAGAACCGGTCCGCTGCTCGACATCCGCAACCTGCGCATCGAGGCGACGGTCTATCCGCCGGGCGAGCCGCCGAAGACGATCACGCTGGTGCACGACGTGTCGCTGACGCTCGAACGCGGCAAGGTGCTGGGGCTGATCGGCGAGTCCGGCGCGGGAAAGTCGACGATCGGCCTGTCCTCCATGGGCTATGGCCGCGGCGGCGTGAAGATAACCGGCGGCGAGGTGGTGCTGAACGGCCGCGACATCCTGAAGGGCGGCGTCGGCGGACTGCGCAGGCTGCGCGGCCGCGAGGTCTGCTATGTCGCGCAATCGGCGGCGGCCGCCTTCAACCCGGCGCACCGGCTGATGGACCAGGTGGTGGAGGCCTCGCTGCTGCACGGCGTCGCCAGCCGCGCCGAGGCCGAGCGGCGGGCGATGGCGCTGTTCAGGAAGCTCAGCCTGCCCAGCCCGGAGACGATCGGCCAGCGCTATCCGCACCAGGTCTCGGGTGGGCAGTTGCAGCGCGTGATGACGGCGATGGCGCTGTGCCCGGAGCCGGACCTGATCGTCTTCGACGAGCCGACGACGGCGCTCGACGTCACCACCCAGATCGACGTGCTCGCCGCCATCAAGGAGGCGATCCGCGATACCGGCGTGGCGGCGCTCTACATCACCCACGACCTCGCCGTGGTGGCGCAGGTCGCCGACGAGATCATGGTGCTGCGCCACGGCCGGCTGGTGGAATGGGGCGGCACGCGCCAGATCATCAAGGAGCCGCGGCAGGAATACACCAACGCGCTGGTGTCGGTGCACGAGATCGCGCATCAGGAGCAGCAGCCGGGGAAAACGCCGGCGCTCTCGGTCAAGAACGTCACTGCCGCCTATGGCGGGGGCCACGTCAAGGTGCTGAAGAACGTCTCGGTCGACATCTTTCCCGGCCAGACGCTGGCCGTCGTCGGCGAATCCGGGTCGGGAAAGTCGACGCTGGCGCGGGCGATCACCGGGCTTTTGCCGCCCGAGCAGGGGTCCGTCACCTTTGCCGGCAGGACGCTCGGCAACCGGCTCGCGGACCGGCCGAAGGAGGATCTGCGCCAGCTGCAGATGATCTACCAAATGGCCGACGTGGCGATGAACCCGCGCCAGACGGTGGGGACGATCATCGGCCGGCCGCTGGAGTTCTATTTCGGCCTGCGCGGCCGGGAGCGCGACGCCAAGGTCGCGGAACTGCTCGACAAGATCGAGATGGGCAAGGGCTTCGTCGACCGTTATCCGGCCGAGCTGTCGGGCGGGCAGAAGCAGCGCGTCTGCATCGCCCGGGCGCTTGCAGCCAAGCCCAAGCTGATCATCTGCGACGAGGTGACCTCGGCGCTCGACCCGCTGGTGGCGAACGGGATCCTCAAGCTTTTGCTGGACTTACAGAAAGAGGAGGAGGTTGCCTACCTCTTCATCACTCACGACCTCGCGACGGTGAGGTCGATCGCCGATTCGATCGCGGTGATGTATCGCGGCGAGGTGGTGCGCTACGGACCGAAAAGCCAGGTGCTGGCGCCGCCCTTCGACGCCTATACCGACCTGCTGCTTTCCTCCGTCCCCGAGATGGAGATCGGCTGGCTGGAGAAGGCGATCAAGGGCCGGCGCATGGAGAGCGCGGGCAACTGATTGATACGTCGCGATTTCGGGCGAACCATTTGTCATTTCACTCGGCCTCCAGCAGGAGGGCGGAGAGATTTGACGAGGGGATAAACTTCCACCCTGGCCTCTTTGCGGCACGAAAAAACGAAGGGATTTCAGCGGCCTGCTGATCCAAACCCCTTTATGCCGGCCGGAATTTGTTCACACCCTTCGGTGCATGGCCAGGAAAGCGCAAATTCCGTTCAAGCTGGTGCTTCCGGCGGCCATTTCGTCGCCATTGCCGCGCCGCCGCCGCCTCGACTAGAGTGCCGGCGCAAGCAGGGGGCCACATGGACACCATGTCATCCAAAAATTCCGGCGGCATCGCGCCGGCGCGGATCGCGGAGCTGCGCGAGAGGGAGGCGGCGGTCTTCCGCGCGGCGCGGCCCAAATCGGCAAAGGCCTTCGGCGAAGGACTGCAAGACTATCTCGGCGGCGTGCCGATGCTGTGGATGCAGGACTGGCCGACGCCGTTTCCGATCATGGTCGAGAAGGCGAAGGGCGCGACCATCGTCGACGTCGACGGCAACCGCCTCGCCGATTTCTGCCTGGGCGACACCGGCTCGATGTTCGGCCACTCGCCGGCGCCGGTGGCGCGCGCCATCCGCCGCCAGAGCGGGCGCGGGCTGACCTACATGCTGCCCTCCGACGATGCCGTGGCGGTAGGAAAGTTGCTCGCGCAACAATTCGGGCTGCCGCGCTGGCAGATCGCCACCACCGCCAGCGACGCCAACCGCTTCGCGCTGCGGGTCGCCCGGTCCGTCACCGGCCGCGGCAAGATCCTCGTCTTCAACGGCTGCTATCACGGCGCCGTCGACGAGACCTTCGTTCGCCTCGATCATGGTAAGCCGGCAAACAAGCGCGGCCTGTCCGGCGAATATCGCGATCTCACCGAGCATACCAAGGTTGTCGAGTTCAACGACGCTCCTGCGCTGGAAGCCGCGCTGGCGGCACGGGACGTCGCCTGCGTGATCACCGAGCCGGTGCTGACCAATTGCTGCATTGTGCCGCCGCAGCCCGGTTTTCACGACGCGCTTCGGCGGTTGACGCGGGAAACCGGCACGCTGCTGCTGATCGACGAGACGCATACGATCTCGACCGCGCCGGGCGGGTTCACGCGTGGGCACGGGCTGGAGCCGGATCTCTTCGTGCTCGGCAAGCCTGTCGCCGGCGGCGTACCTGCAAGCGTCTGGGGCCTGTCGGCCGAAACCGCAGAGCGCTACGACCGCTATCTCTCGGCCAAGGAGCCCGGCTATTCCGGCATCGGCACGACGCTGTCGGCCAACCCGCTGCAGTTCGCCGCCATGCGCGCCACGCTGGAAGAGGTGATGACGGAGGAGAACTATGCCGGCATGGAGCGGCTCGCCGGGCTACTGCAGGCGGGCCTGCAGGCGGCGATCGAGCGCCACCGGCTGCCGTGGCACGTCGCCCGCGTCGGCGCCCGGGTCGAGTTCATCTGCGCGCCCGGGCCGCTGCGCAACGGCGGCGAGGCCGACGCCGCGCACGCGCCGGAGCTGGAGGCGGCGATCCATGTCGCGCTGGTCAATCGCGGCGTGCTGATCGCACCCTTCCACAACATGATGCTGGTGTCGCCGGCGACCTCGCAGCGCCAGGTCGACCGGCTGGTGGCCGCCTTCGCGGATATTGCCGCGGCGCTCGCGGCGTGAGAAAAGCGCCCGGACAAGCAATCAGGCGGAAAATGACCTCACCTTCCGGCTCCAGCCTCGACGAGGCGAAGCGTTTTCTCGACGCCAATCCCGATATCGAAGCCTTCGACATCGTGCTCACCGACGTGAACGGCATCGGCCGCGGCAAGATCATCCGCCGCCACGAGCTCGCCGGCGTCTACGAGAGCGGACGTCACCTGCCGATCTCCATCCTCGGCCTCGACATCACCGGCGAGGACGTGCACGAGACCGGGCTGATCTGGGATTCCGGCGACGGCGACCTGCGCGCCTGGCCGATCCCCGGCACGCTGGTGCGGCTGCATGGCACCAGCCCGGCGCGCGGGCAGGTGCTGATGGCGATGTACCACCTCGACGGAACGCCGATGACTTCGGACCCGCGCCACGCGCTCGCCCGGCAGGTGGGAAAGCTTGCCGAGAAGGGGCTTCACCCCGCCGGTGCCTTCGAGCTGGAGTTCTTCCTGCTCGCCAACGAGCGCGACGCGGAAGGCCGCGTGCAGCCCGCCAGCGCCGTGCTCGACGGCCGCCGCAGCGGCAAGACCGAGGTCTATTCGGTCGACCATCTGCACGGCATGGAGCCGCTGTTCTCCGACATCTACGCCGCCTGCGCGGCGCAGGACATCCCGGCCGAGACCATCATCTCCGAATATGCGCCGGGCCAGTACGAGCTGACGCTGCGCTACCGCAAGGACGCGATGCGTGCCGCCGACGATTTGGTGATGCTGAAGCGCATCGTGCGGGCGCAGGCGCGCCGCCACGGTGTCACCGCCTGCTTCATGGCCAAGCCGATCGAGAAATATGCCGGCTCGGGCATGCATTTCCATGTCTCGATGCTGGACGGCGCCGGCGGCAACGTGTTTTCCGAGGCCACGGAAGGCAAATGGGCGCCGACCCTGCTGAACGCGCTGGGCGGGCTTGCCGGCACTATGGCCGAATCCATGCTGGTGTTCGCCCCGCACGCCAATTCCTGGCGGCGCTTCGTGGCCCAGTCCTATGCGCCGGTGGCGCCGACCTGGGGCGTCAACAATCGCTCGGTGGCGCTGCGCGTTCCGGCCGGCGACGTGAAGAACCGGCGCATCGAGCACCGGCCGTCCGGTGTCGACGCCAATCCCTACCTGGTGGCCGCAACCGTGCTCGCAGGCATCGCCAAGGGCCTCGACGAAAAGCTCGATCCCGGCCCGGAGACCACCGGCAACGGCTACGCCGCCGAAGCGCCGGCCGGCGGCACCATGCCGTCCGACTGGCGCGGCGCCATCGAGGCGGCCAAGGGGTCGGCGTTCCTCAGGCAGGCGCTGGGCGAGGACCTGCACCGCACCTTCACCGAGATAAAATTCGCGGAATATCTGCGCGTCGCCCGCACGGTCAGCGAGCTCGACTACCACCTGTATCTGCACGAGGTGTGAGCGGACCGAGTCGCGATCGCGGCTCGCCGGAACCTCTCCGCCGCAGGGCGGTTGAGGGAGAGCCGATGCGCAGGCCGCGCGGCCGACCAGACGGGTCCGAGCATCGCAGTCCTGCCAGGCCGGGAGATGCAGAATGCCGACCGCACCCGCACCGCATCAGCAAAGAACCGAGGCGAGGCGGCCGCTGTCGCGCGATCTGCCGGCCGACCCGACTGGCGAAAGCGCCGCCGCCGCGCGCACCATCGCGGCGGTCAGGGAGGTGGCCGAAGGCTGCCGCCGCTGCCCATTGTGGCGCAACGCCACGCAGACCGTCTTCGGCGAGGGGCCGCAAAGCGCCAGCGTCGTTTTCGTCGGCGAGCAGCCTGGCGACCAGGAGGATCTTGCGGGCAAACCGTTCGTCGGGCCGGCCGGAAAAGTGTTCGACGCGATTCTCGAGGAGGCCGACGTCGACCGGCAGAAGACCTATGTCACCAATGCGGTGAAACACTTCAAGTTCGAGCCGCGCGGCAAGCGGCGCATCCATTCCAAGCCGAATGCCGGCGAGATACAGGCCTGCCGTTGGTGGCTGGACAAGGAGCTGGCGCTGGTCAAGCCGGATCTGGTCGTGGCGCTCGGCGCCACGGCGGCGCAATCCCTGCTGGGCAAGGCGGTTCCGGTGACGAAAATGCGCGGGCAGGTGGTGGAGCGCGAGGACGGGCTGAAGGTCTTTCTGACCATCCACCCGTCGTTCATCCTGCGCATCCGCGAGCCGGCGGACAAGGACGCCGAACGGGCGCGGTTCCGACAGGATATGCGGGCGGTGAAGAAGCTGATGGCGGCGTGACGTCGAACGGCCCCCTCTCCGTCTCGCCCTTCGGGCTCGCCACCTCTAGCTCACCTCCTGCTTCGCGCTAAGGCATATGCACATCTCGGCCATCAGTTTTGAGCCGGCTTGGTTCTGCGTCGGCTTTGTAGCTTCGAGTCCGAGGCCTGGATTCCCGACACTCTCCGCTCGCTGCGCTCGCTCACGAGGTCGGGAATGACGACAGTGATGTTCTGTTTCAGCCAATCGCCAACGTTGGTGACTAGCGGAGACGTCGATAACTGTCGTCATTCCCGACCTCGTGAGCGAGCGCAGCGAGCGGAGAGTGTCGGGAATCCAGGCCTCGGCGATGGCGAAGTCAAAGTCGGTGAAGACGTTTCTGCCTACCAAGACTCTGCTGCCGACATATGTATATACCCTAGCACTTTCGTGGGGCGAGGCAGCGCTGCCGCAGTACGGGCGCTCCTCCAGCTTGGGTTCCTCGCCCCGCAAAGCGGAGGATTGGTGGCGAGCCCGAAGGGCGAGACGGAGAGGGGGGATGGTGCTTGGCAACGGCCCAAGCGGCAAGGCCTCAGGCGGTAGTCACCGCACCAAAATCGCCCTGAGATCGTTGACGTTGGTCCCCGTCGGCCCCGGCACGAACAGGTCGCCGGCGGCACTGAAGGCGGTCCAGGCATTGTTGGCGGCAAGCAGCGCCTTGGCGTCGGCGCCGGCGGCGCGCATGCGTGAGACGCTCGCGCCGTCGGCGAAGGCGCCGGCGTTGTCCTCCGAGCCGTCGATGCCGTCGGTGTCCGCCGCAAGCGCGTGGATGCCGTCGAAACCGTCGATGCCGACGGCGAAGGACAGCAGGAACTCGCTGTTGCGCCCGCCCTTGCCACCCTTGCCGCGCAAGGTGACGGTGGTCTCGCCGCCCGACAGCATCAGCACCGGCCGGGCGAAGGGGCGGCCGCGCAGCGCGACCTCGCGGGCGATCGCAGCATGGACGGAGCCGACGTCGCGCGCCTCGCCCTCGATCGAATCCGAGAGGATCACCGCCTCGACGCCGTGGCGGCGGGCCTCCTCGGCAGCGGCTTCGAGCGACACGGCGGCGGAGGCGATGACATGCACCTCGTTGCCGGCGAAACGGTCATCGTCCGGACGCGGCGCGTCGGCGCCTTTCGAGCGCAGATGCGCCGTCACGGCGTCCGGCAGGCTCATGCGGTAGGCCTCCACGATGGAGAGCGCCTCCCCGCGCGCCGCCGCGTCCGGCACCGTCGGGCCGGAGGCGACCAGCGCGGGATTGTCGCCGGGAATGTCGGAGACCACCAGCGACACGACCTTTGCCGGCCAGGCGGCGGCCGCGAGCCGTCCGCCCTTGATGGCCGACATATGCTTGCGCACCGTGTTCATGGCCGAGATCGGCGCGCCGGAGGCGAGCAGCGCCTCGTTGACGGCGATCTCGTCGGCCAGCGTGAGCCCTTCCGGCGGCGACGGCAGCAGCGCCGAGCCGCCGCCGGAGACGAGCGCCACGACGAGATCGTCCCCGGTCAGCCCTGAAACCGCCGACAGCAGGCGGCGCCCGGCGCGCAGGCCGGCTTCGTCCGGCACAGGGTGCGCGGCTTCCAGCACCTCGATGCGCTCGCAGGTCGCGCCATAGCCGTAGCGCGTCACCACGACGCCCTCGATCGGCCCGTCCCAGGCCTTCTCGAAGGCGGCGGCCATCTGGGCCGAGCCCTTGCCGGCGCCGATGACGACGACGCGGCCCTTCGGCTTCGCCGGCAGATGCTTGCGGATCGTGAGCTCGGGGTCGGCGGCGGCGACCGCCGCCCTGAAGATCGACGTGAGAAGGGAGCGCGGCTCGACGGTCATGGCTTTACTCGCTGGGATCGACGGGCGGGTGATCAGCTTGCGGCGGCCGGCAGGGCCAGCGCCTCATGGTCGAGGCCGAGCTGGGCGCAGAGTGCGGCGACCACGACGGCATGGTCCTGCCGCTCCGGCAGGCCGGAAACCGCGATCGCGCCGATGACGCCGGCGCCCTTGACCGTGATCGGGAAGCCGCCGCCGGCAAGCACGTAGTCGGCCGGGTCGAGCCCGTCGCCGGGCGGAAAGGTGCGGTCCGGCCGGGCCTTTTCCAGCACCATGCGGTAGGTGCTGCGCTGGAAAATGCGCACGACGTTGCGCTTGCGCCGCGCCCAGTTGGGGTTGGAAGCGGTCGATCCCGGCAGGGCGGCGTAGAAGAGCGGGCGGTCCCAGAGCTGGATGTCGATGACGATCGGCAGTTTTTCCGCCAGCGCCCGGTCGCGGATGCGCGAGCCGAGCGCAAAGGCGGTCGTCTCGTCGAAGGCGTCGAAGGCAAGCGCGGCTTCCTGCCGGGCGATTCTGGCTATGTCTTCCGCAGCGGCCATGACAATCCTTGCAAAAATTTCGGCAAGTCACCGGCTGGAAGCACCGGCGACGGATGACGTTTGCGTGATCGGCTCCGACGCGGAGGTCTCACACCGGCGGGGAAAAGTAAACCGCCTGCCGGGTCAGGTCGCTTGAAAGGTCGGCGCACGCTCCGAGGATTGCCTATGCCTGGACGGCCAGATCGCTCTTGGCCGGGCGGCCCGCGATATAAACCTCGCGCACGGCGCGGTCGTCGCCCAGCGTCTGCAGCAGGAACAGCTCCTCGGCCAGCGTCGCGACGGTCTCCATCCTGAGCCGCATGACCGGCGTGGCGCGTGAATCGAGCACCGCGATGTCGGCGTCGGTGCCGGGCTCCAGCGTGCCGATGCGCTCGGTGAGCGACAGCGCCTCGGCATTGCCCAGCGTCATCTGCCAGAAGGAGGCGAGCGGGTTCAGCTTCTCGCCGTTTAGCGCGATCACCTTGTAGGCCTCGTCCATGGTGCGCAGCATCGAATAGCTGGTGCCGCCGCCGACGTCGGTCGCCGTGGCGATGCGCAGCGGGTTTTCGCGGGTGCGGAAACGCTGGTAGTCGAACAGGCCGGAGCCGAGGAAGAGATTGGAGGTCGGGCAGAAGACGGCCACCGAGCCGGATGCCGACAGGGCGTCGGCCTCGCGTTCCGACAGGTGGATGCAGTGGCCGAACAGGCTTTTTGCGCCGAGCAGGCCATAGTGTTCGTAGACGTCGGTGTAGTCCCTGGACCAGGGATAGAGTTTTTGGGTGAAGGCGATCTCGGCGAGGTTCTCCGACAGGTGCGTCTGCATGTGCAGGTCGGGATGCTCGCGCATCAGCGCCTGCGCCATCTCCATCTGCTCGGGCGACGAGGTGATGGCGAAGCGCGGCGTCACCGCATAATGCTGGCGGCCCCTGCCGTGCCATTCGGCGATCAGCGCCTTGCTGTCGTCATAGCCGGACCGCGGGGTGTCGAGGACGCCGTCCAGCGCGTTGCGGTCCATCATCACCTTGCCGGCGACGTTGAGCATGTTGCGGTCGTGCGATTCGGCGAAGAAGGCGTCCGCCGATTCCTTGTGCACCGAGCAGTAGGCGACCACGCTGGTGGTGCCGTGGCGGATCAGCTCCTCGAGGAAGAGCCGGGCGATGCGGCGGCCGTGCTGGGTGTTGCGGAATTTCGACTCTTCCGGGAACGTGTAGGTGTTCAGCCAGTCGAGCAGCTCGGCGCCGTAGGAGGCGATGATCTGCATCTGCGGCATGTGGGCGTGGCAGTCGATGAAGCCGGGCAGGATGAGATGCGGCCGGTGGTCGACGATTTTCACGCCATCGCCGGCCTGCGCCTTCACTTCGGCGAAAGTGCCGGCGGCGGCGATCTTGCCGTCGCGGAGGAGCAGGCCGCCGTCCTCCTCGTAGCGGCAGGCGGCGAGATCGTCGGGCCCCTCCGGCCAGCGCAGGAAGGAAAGGGTGCGGCCGCGAAGTAGGGTGGTCATATTGCGGCCCTTTCCCTCTTGCCAGGCGATGCGCCCCCTCCACCGCCGGAGCCTGTCCTCGGGCCGGCCTTCGGCCGGACCCGGGGGGCGGTCCCCCTCCCCCGCTTCGTAGGGGAGGAACCGACGCTGCGGCCGTCCACGCCCTTGATCCTCCCCCGTTTACGCAGGGCTATCGCATATGAGTTGTATCGGAGTGGCAGACAGCTCTGCGTCGTCATTCCGGGGCCGCGCAGCGGAACCCGGAATCCAGAGTGCCGACGCTGCTCGAAATTCCTGGATATTTGCGACGTTTCGCTTTTCCTTCGACACCAACGCTCTGGATTCCGGGTTCCGCTGAGCGGCCCCGGAATGACGATCAACATCGGCATATGCGATTGCCCTGCCCGTTTACGGTGGAGGGGGACCGCCCCCCGGGTCCGGCCGAAGGCCGGCCCGAGGACAGGCTCCGGCGGTGGAGGGGGCGTATGGCGCATCATCGCGCCTCCTCGAACCACGCCACCAGCAGCGCCCGCTCCTGCGGCGTCATCTGGGTGACGTTGCCGGGCGGCATGGCGTGGCTGCGGCCGGCCTGCAGGTAGATCTCGCGGGCATGGCCGGCGATGGCAGCGTCGCTCTCCAGCACGACGCCCTTGGGGGCGAAATAGATGCCCTCGTAGGAGGGCTCGGCGGCGTGGCACATGGCGCAGCGGCCGAGCACGGTGTCGCGCACGGCCGGGAAATGCGTGGAGGCGACCAGCGTCGGATCGACGGCGGTGGCGGCGGCCTGCGGCTCGCCGGTCAGCACCTTGGGCACGGTCGACAGCCAGATGATGACGACGAACAGGATTGCCGCGGCGAGCCAGGTCCAGGTCGGGTTTCCCTTGCGGGCATGCCGCGTGTTGAAATAGTGGCGGATCAGCACGCCGATCATGAACACCAGCGAGGCGATGATCCAGTTGAACTCGGTGCCGAACGCCAGCGGATAGTGGTTCGACAGCATCAGGAATAGGACGGGCAGCGTCAGGTAGTTGTTGTGGGTCGAGCGCGTCTTGGCGATCTTGCCGTATTTCGGGTCGGGCGTGCGGCCGGCGATCAGGTCGGCGACCACGATCTTCTGGTTGGGGATGATGATCATGAAGACGTTGGCCGACATGATCGTGGCGGTGACGGCGCCGAGATGCAGGAAGGCGGCGCGGCCGGAGAAGAGCTGCGTATAACCCCAGGCCATGAACACGACGATGGCATAGAGCACCAGCACCAGCAGCGTGTCGTTCCTGCCGAGCGGCGACTTGCACAACAGGTCGTAGACCAGCCAGCCCAGCGCCAGCGAGGCGAGCGAGATCAGGATCGCCACCGGCGCCGAGACGTCGAGCACGTTGCGGTCGATCAGGAAGAGGTCGGCGCCGGCGTAATAGACGATGGCCAGCAAGGCGAAGCCCGACAGCCACGTGGCGTAGGATTCCCATTTGAACCAGGTCAGATGCTCCGGCATCTCGGCCGGCGCCACCAGGTATTTCTGGATGTGATAGAAGCCGCCGCCATGCACCTGCCACTCCTCGCCATGGGCGCCGGCGGGCAGGCCGGGACGCTGGCGAAGGCCGAGGTCGAGCGCCACGAAATAGAAGGACGAGCCGATCCAGGCGATGCCGGTGATGACGTGCAGCCAGCGGGCGGCGAAACTCAGCCAGTCCCAAAGGATCGCGATATCCAGCATTACGGCACCTCACCCTGTCCGTCCGATTGTCGCGGCATCCGGCCCCGCTGGAAAGGGCAAAGATGCACGATGACTTTCAAAAAAAACTGGAAAATAATGGCGCCGGCCGGGGTCGCGACGCGTCGGCCGGGGAACCGGAGGCTGGATGGCCTATCTCGACAATCTCACCGTGTTCGTGCGCGTGGTGGAGCTCGGCAATCTGTCGGCCGCCGGACGCGACCTGCGCGTCTCGCCGGCTGTGGCGTCCAACCGCATCAAGGAGCTGGAGAAGCATCTTGGCGTCAGGCTGTTCAACCGCACGACGCGGCAGCTGATGCCGACCGAGCAGGGCACGGTGTTCTATGACGGCGCCAAGCGTGTGCTCGACGCCATCGCCGAGGCGGAAGCCGCGGTCAGCGCGCTGTCGGGCCAGCCGCGCGGCACTATCCGGGTCACCGCGCCGCTCGGCATGGGGCGCCGGCTGATCGCCTCGGGCATTCCGGAATTCCGCGACCGCTATCCGCAGATCGAGGTGCGGCTGAGGCTCTCCGACCACAATGTCGACATTATGAAGGAGGGCATCGACGTCGCCTTCCGGCTCGGCCTGCTCGAGGATTCCAGCCTGCGCATGCGCGGCGTCATGGAGTGCGAGCGGGTGCTGGTCGCCTCGCCGAAATATCTGGAGGCGCGCGGCGAGCCGACCGCGCCGCAGCAGCTGGTCGACGACGGCCACGATTGCCTGCTGCTGCGCTTCCCCGGCGTGCGCGAATATTTCTGGACGCTGGCGACGCCGTCGGGCCCGATGAAGATCGAGGTGAGGGGGCCGTTCGATTCCGACGACGGCGACGTCATCACCGGCTGGGCGCTGGCCGGCCGCGGCATCATCAACAAGCCGCGCTTCGAGGTCGAGCCGTTCATCCGCGACCGCCGGCTGAAGGTGATCCTTGCCGACACGCCGCCGCCGCCGATCCAGCTCGCCGCCGTCTATCCGCACAAGAAGCTGCAGGATCCGAAGGTGCGGCTGCTGCTCGACTTCATGGCCGAGCGCTGCCAGCGGCTGATCAAGGATATTCTGGCAGGAAAATAGCCCGCATCCAATTGGATGCGGGCTGACTCGTCGCGGAGTCCAACGCGCCTACCAGGGTCGCGCCCAGTCGGCGAAGAAGGTCTGCTTGTCGCGGTGGTTGCCGCCCAGCGTCGCCGCATAATAGGCGGCGACGGCGCTGACGAACAGCGACGCGGCGGTGATGAAGGCGGCCAGCATGGTGAGGCGGCGGGCGCGGTCGGCGGCGGCCCGTGCCTGCGCCTCCAGCTCGGCCGCCTGCTGGGCGAGCTGATCGACGCGCTGCTGCGCCTCTTCCGGCGGAATGCCGGCGCGCTGGGCGACGGTCGACACCAGATATTGCCGGTCGGCGTCGTCCATCTGGCCGTCGGCGATGGTCGACAGCAGGATGCGGGTGAACTCGCCGCGATCGCCGGTCGTGTCGCGCGCCGCGGCATCCGGAGCTGGAGCGGGACTGGCCGCGCCGGGGGCCGGGGCTGCGGTATCCGGAGCAGGCGCAGCGGGAGCGGCGGCGCCCTCGGCCGGCGCGGCAGTACCCGGGCGCAGCAGCCGGTCGAGCAGGAGCTCGTTCTGGTCGAGCGCCTCGCCCGCCGCTCCGGCCACGCCCGAGACGGCGGTTGCCGCCGCGCCGCCCGCGGCGGACACTGCCGATGCCGCGGTGGAGGCCGCGCCGCTGATGCCGGAATAGGCGATGAAGGCGCTGATCAGCACGCCCAGCGCCCAGACGGTGAGGCCGTGGGCGCCGTCGCGCAGGTCCGATTCCAGCTCGCTGGCGTCGCCGAAGCGGCGGCGCAGCCGGCCCGCGAGATAGCCGCCGGCAAAGAAGCTGGAAATCTGCACCCACAGCAGCCACAGCGCCGCGGCGATGGCAAAGCCCGTAAGCGAGATGCCCTCGCCTTCATAGGCCGAAGTGAGCGACAGACCGAGCGCCGACCCGAACGTCAACAGGACGAAGGATACGGCCGTGGCGAGAAACGTACCGGCCAGGATGGCGGGCCAGTCGACGTAGCTGCGGTCGTCCGTGACGAGGGCCGCGGGTGTGACTTGGGGATTTTCGGCGAGTGCCATGATCGTTCCTCCGACTGGTTGTGCCTTGTCCCGGCTGGCGGATGCTCAGCGGAGCCCGAACAGCGACAGGATCGCGAGGACGATGACGATAAGGCCGACAAGATAGATGATGCCGTGCATGATAGCCTCCTGCTGCGTGCTGCAGTGCAGGCCAAACAGACGGAAAGGAACAAAGTTCCGCCACAATGACGTTTTCGCGGTCCGGAAGACTTGCCGGACGGCCGCCTGGGCCACTTCCTGCTCCCCGACGGCCCTTGCAAAGATCGGCATGGCGATTGAACTTGCGTCACGACGGTGCGTTGCCGGCCGTGTAGACATCCGCAGACGCGGCCTCGCGCCAGTCCCGTTCCAACTTTGGAGAGACTTTCATGATCCCGACGCGCAACGACCTGAAATCCAACGTCAGAAGGACATCGATCGAGCTGCTCAACGCGCGGCTGGCCGAGGCGATCGACCTGGCGCTGATCACCAAGCAGGCGCACTGGAACGTGAAGGGACCGCAGTTCATCGCCGTCCACGAGATGCTGGACGGCTTCCGCAAGGAGCTCGACGGGCATGTCGACACCATCGCCGAGCGCGCCGTGCAGCTCGGCGGGACCGCGCTCGGCACTTCTCAGGTGGTCGCAAAGGACTCGCCGCTTGCCGCCTATCCGACCGACATCCACAAGATCGCCGACCATCTGGCGGCGCTGATCGACCGCTATGCCGACTGCGCCAAGAACGCCCGCGCCGCGATCGAGGAGGCGGACGAGGCTGGCGATGCCGACACCGCCGACATCTTCACCGCCTATTCGCGCGCCCTCGACAAGTCGCTGTGGTTCCTCGAGGCGCATACGCAGGAGGGCGCGTAGTCTCGCGGCGCTGGCAGAGGCGGGGCTGCCCGCCGCCCGCCCTCCCGCCGCCAGTCACAAGCGACGGCGCATCTCGTCGCCCAAGCTCCCAGACCCTCCCTTGGGCAGGGCAATTGCCTATGGAGTTACCCACCCCTAACCCCTCTCCTCAAGGCAGGGCAATCGCATATGCCGATGGTGGTCGTCATTCCGGGGCCGCGCAGCGGAACCCGGAATCCAGAGCGTTGGTGTCCAAGGAAAAGCGAACTATCCCAAAGTATCCGGGAATTCGAGCAGCATCGGCACTCTGGATTCCGGGTTCCGCTGCGCGGCCCCGGAATGACGACGCCGAGGTGTCTGCCGCGCCGATACAACTCATATGCGATCGCCCTGCCCCTGGGGGAGGGTTCCAGCCTGAATGCCGGCGGCACCTTTCCCGCTCAAGCTGCGCCCCCGTCGAGATAAAGGGCGAGCGCCTCAAGCAGGCCGCCGCAGCCATCCCTGCGGCTCGCCACCTCGTCCTTGCCGTCGAGAAAGGCGGCCTGCTCGGTGTAGACGAGCTTCGTGCCGTCGCCGTCGGGCAGGAACTCGATGGTCGCGAGCGAGGCCGAGAAGGGCGTGCCCTCCAGCGTCATCGCATAGGCGATGACGATGCGGCGGTCGGGCACGATGTCCATGTAGAGCGTTTCGTTGCCCATGGGCGGGCCGTCGCCGAAGCGGAAGCGGCTGCGCTCGGCTCCGCCGACGCGGAAGTCGGCCTCGTAGCCGTCGATCGTCCAGCCCTCGCCCTCGATGAACCATTTCCGCTTGGCGGCAGGGTCGGCGAAAGCCGCGAAGACGACGGCCGGCGCGAAAGCATAACGCCGCTCGATGGTGAAAGTGCCGTGCTGGACGGAATGCGCGGTCATCGGACTTCTCCTCTCTGTGCACCGGCCCATCGGCTTTGATGCAACCAGTTGCGATTTGCAAGCAGTTGATATCTAGCGAAACCGGTAGTACTTTGCAACTGGTTTTTTGGAGAAGAGAATGGATGCCGTTTCCGAGCATCGATCGGGGTGCCCCATCAACCTGACCGTCGAGATATTGGGAGACCGGTGGAGCCTGCTGATCCTGCGCGACATGATGTTCGGCAACCGCCGGCATTTTCGCGAGCTGCTGACCAACTCGCAGGAGGGCATCGCCTCCAACATTCTTGCCGACCGGCTGAGGAAGCTGGTGGAGCAGGGCATGCTCACCAGGGCGGACGACCCGACGCATAAGCAGAAGGCGATCTACAGCCTGACCGAGAAGGCGATCGAGCTTGTTCCCGTGTTCGCCCAGATCGGCGCCTGGGGCTCGAAATGGCTGCCGGTGAGCGAGGAGCTGTCGATCCGCGCCATCCTGCTGGAGCAGGGCGGCCCGAGGATGTGGGAGCAGTTCATGCGCGAGCTGCGCCGCGAGCATCTCGGCGAGAGCGCCGCCGACGCCGACCCGGACGAGTTGCCGGTGTGGATGCAGCTCAGGGCGGGTTATGAGGCGGTGATGGCACGCAAGGCCGGCGAGGGCGGTGCGGGTCAGACCGGCGACTGACCGCCTCAGCCCGCTACAGCGATCCGCACGATTTGGTTGCTCTACCCCCTCCGGCCCTTCGGGCCAGAGACCTCCCCCTTGAGGGCAGGGCAATTGCATATGGCAATCGACGAGGACTTTCGCCGCCTCGTACCCCCACCCCTAACCCCTCCCCACAAGGGGGAGGGGAACTTTGCGGCCGTCATGCCGCACGAAACCGTCGAGGATTGACGCCTTGCGGTGATGCCAACCAGTTCCCCTCTCCCTTGTGGGGAGGGGTTAGGGGTGGGGTAAACTCATATGCGATTGCCCTGCCCTCAAGGGGGAGGAAGGCAGCGAGCCTGGCGCCACTCCGTGCCTCGATTGGGAGGGTGCCGAGCGAAGCAAGGCGGGTGGGGTGAAAGACGCCGGTGTCAGGCCCGAGCGGTCGAGGGTTTTGCCTGCGCGCCGGCGCAAGCGGTCGCCAGCGCGGTCATGATCTCGGCGGCGGCGAGTGCCGCGATCACGGCGGGGCGCTTGTCCCTGACGGCATCGCCGCCGATCGGCGAGACGAGGCGCGCAAACGTCCGTTCGCTGCCGCCGGCGGTCTTGAGATACCAGCCGCGGAAGGTCGCCTTCTTGGTCTTCGAGCCGATCATGCCGACATAGGCCGCGTCGTCGCGCTTCAGTGCCTCGGCGACGATCAGAAAATCCAATGCGTGGTCGTGGGTGAGCACGACGAAGGCGGAGCCGGCCGGCGCCGCGCGCACCATCTCCTCCGGCACAGGCGTCAGTTTTGCCTCGACCGCCATGGGCATGCCTTCCAGGGCTTCGGCGCGGGTCTCCACCACGATGGTCCTCAGCGGCAGCAGCGAAAAGGCCGAGGCCAGCGCGTGGCCGACATGGCCGCCGCCGAAGAGATAGACATGCGGCAGCCGGGCAGCTTCGGCCGTGGCCTGGTCGAGAAGCCGGTTTTTGAGCGGTTCATCGACCAGGCGAATCGACAGCTCGACCCGCCCGCCGCAGCACTGGCCGATCTCGGGGCCGAGCGGGATGGAGAGCAGGGTCTCCCTCCCCCTTGAGGGGAGGGTGGCGGCGAAGCCGCCGGGTGGGGTCGGTGCGGCCGCGCTCGACGTTCCTTGCCGCGCCGCAAGATCAGGTCGGCGCGCTGCCGCAACAACCCCCTCTGTCGCCTTCGGCGACATCTCCCCCTCGAGGGGGGAGAGGGCGCTGCGCAGCATCTCGCGCGCCTTGTCGATCGCCATGAATTCGAGCTGGCCGCCGCCGATCGTGCCGAAGATTTTTTCCGGCGACACCAGCATCCAGGCGCCCTTCTCGCGCGGCGTCGAGCCTTTTGCCGAGGCGACCTCGACCAGGGCGGTGGGGCCGGTATCGATGAAGACAGCCAGGGACTGGACGGCGGAAGTCATAGCGCGGTGACCCACCGATTTGTGGGAAGGCCGCGTTCCGTCGCACCCCCCTCTGTCCTGCCGGACATCTCCCCCGCAAGGGGGGAGATCGGCAGCGTTGACCTTGCCGCCATTCTTGCACCGTTGGCGATTGGCGAAATCAAGGCGGCCGGCAAATCTCCCCCCTTGCGGGGGAGATGTCCGGCAGGACAGAGGGGGGTGCGACGGAGCGCAAACATCACGAGCAACTATACCAGCATTTCCGCCGATTGACCGGCGGAGCCTACCTTCCCGCCTCCCTCCGCAGCTGCTCGATCGCCATCAGCACGCGCTCCGGCGTGGCGGGGGCGTCGAGGCGCGGGCAGATCCTGTGGTCGGCGACGCTGGCCACCGCGTCCGACAGTGCGTGCAGCACCGACATCGCCAGCATGAAGGGCGGCTCGCCCACCGCCTTGGAGCGGTGGATGGTCGGCTCGTGCGCCTCCGGCCAGTCGGCGAGCCGCACGTTGAATATCTTCGGGCGGTCCGAGGCGAGCGGGATCTTGTAGGTCGACGGCGCGTGGGTGCGGAGCCGGCCCTTGCCGTCCCACCAAAGCTCCTCGGTGGTCAGCCAGCCCATGCCCTGGATGAAACCGCCCTCGATCTGGCCGAGATCGATCGCCCGGTTCAGCGAGCGGCCGGTCTCGTGCAGGATGTCGGTGCGCTCGACCACGTACTCGCCAGTCAGCGTGTCGACCGACACCTCCGAGCAGGAGGCGCCATAGGCGAAGTAATAGAACGGATGGCCTTCGCCTTTGTCACGGTTCCAGTGGATCTTCGGCGTCTTGTAGAAGCCGGCGGCCGACAGCTGGACGCGCGCCATATAGGCCTGCTTGACCAGGTCGGGGAAGGGAATCTCCTGGTTGCCGATCCGCACCCGGTTGGGCAGGAACGCGATCTGGTCGACCGGCACCGAATATTTGTCCGCGGCGAAGTCGGTGAGCCGCTTCCTGATCTGGCGGGCCGCGTCCTGTGCCGCCATGCCGTTCAGGTCCGAGCCGGAGGAGGCGGCGGTGGCCGAGGTGTTCGGCACTTTTGCGGTCGTGGTGGCGGTGATCTTCACCCGGTCGATGTCGATCTGGAATTCTTCCGCCACGACCTGCGCCACCTTGACGTAGAGCCCCTGGCCCATCTCGGTGCCGCCGTGGTTCAGGTGCACGGAGCCGTCGGTGTAGACATGCACCAGCGCGCCCGCCTGGTTGTAGTGGGTGGCGGTGAAGGAGATGCCGAACTTCACCGGCGTCAGCGCCAGGCCGCGCTTGACGATTCGGCTGTGGTTGTTGAAGGCGGCGATCTCGCGGCGGCGGCCGTCGTAGTCGGCGCTCTCCTCCAGTTCCGCGACGATGCGGTGGATGATGTTGTCCTCCACCGTCTGGTGGTAAGGCGTCACGTTGCGCTCACGCGTGCCGTAGAAGTTGAGCTTCCTGACCTCCAGCGGGTCCTTGCCGGTGGCGAAGGCGACCTCGTCGATGATGCGCTCCGCGCCGACCATGCCCTGCGGGCCGCCGAAACCGCGGAAGGCGGTGTTGGAGACGGTGTTGGTGTAGAGCGGCGCGGACTTCGCATGGACGGCCGGCCAGAAATAGGCGTTGTCGCAGTGGAACAGGGCGCGGTCGGTCACCGGGCCTGAGAGGTCGGACGAGAAGCCGCAGCGCGCCGCATAGATGTAGTCGACGCTAAGAATATTGCCTTCATCGTCGAATCCGACGTCGTAGTCGACGACGAAGTCGTGGCGCTTGCCGGTGGCAAGCATGTCGTCGTCGCGGTCGAGCCGGATTTTTACCGCACGGCCGAGCCGCTTGGCGGCTATCGCAGCCAGGGCGGCGAACTGGTTGCCCTGCGTCTCCTTGCCGCCGAAGCCGCCGCCCATCCGCCTAATCTCGACGGTGACCGCGTGGCTCGGCACGCCGAGCGCGTGCGCCACCATGTGCTGCACCTCGCTGGGGTGCTGGGTCGAGCAGTGGACAGTGACGTCGCCGTCCTCGCCGGGCACGGCCAGCGAGATGTGGCCTTCCAGGTAGAAATGATCCTGGCCGCCGACGCGCATGCGTCCCTTCACGCGGCGCGGCGCGGCGGCGATCGTGCCGGCCGCGTCGCCGCGCTTGAGCGTCAGCGGCGGCGTGACGAGCCTGTCCTTCGCCGGATCGAGGTCCCACACGTCGATGACGGCCGGCAGTTCGTCGTACTCGATCCTCGCCAGCCGGCAGGCGCGGCGCGCCTGCTCACGGGTTTCGGCGATCACGCAGAAGATGGGCTGGCCGAAGAACTGCACCGCGCCTTCGGCCAGGATCGGCTCGTCGTGGCGGCCGGTCGGGGAAATGTCGTTCTCGCCGGGCACGTCGGCGGCGGTCAGCACGGCGATGACACCGGGAGCGGTTCCGACGGCGGAGAGGTCGATGCCGCGAATGGTTGCATGTGCAACCGTCGACAGCCCGAGCGCGCCGTGCAGCGTGCCGGCCGGTTCCGGCATGTCGTCGATGTAGATTGCTTCGCCGGTGACGTGCTTGTGGGCGGAATCGTGGCGCTGGTCGGTGTGGACGGCGCCGGCGATCTTTGCGGCCTTGAAGTCGGGTGACGTATGTTTGTTCACTGGTGTGCCCTCCCAGCCTTGCGCTCATTCGCGCTCTGGGGACAGTTTACTTTTTTCCGCTTGCGCGAGATCTCAACTGCCGGAGCCTTTCCGCGGAAAGAAAGTAAACTGTCCCCGGCACTCTTCATCATCACGCAGCGCGTCCGACCTGGACCGGCGCCCTCGTGCCGGTCGTCTCGACGAAGAAGCGGCGGAGCAGGTTCTTCGCCGCCAGCATACGGTATTCCGCGCTGGCGCGCATGTCGGTCAAGGGCGTGAAGTCGGACTCGAAGGCGGCGAGCGCCGCTTCGACCGTCGCTTCCGTCCATGGTTTTCCTTCCAGCGCGGCCTCGACGGCGAGCGCGCGTTTCGGCGTCGCCGCCATGCCGCCGAAGGCGATGCGGATCGACGCCACCGTGCCGTCTTCGGCGAGCCGCAGCCGGAACGCGCCGAGCGTCGATGTGATGTCCTCGTCGCGCCGTTTCGACACCTTGTAGACGGCGAATTTTTCGTCCTTTGCCGGCAGCGGAACGGTGACGCTCTCGACGAATTCGCCGGGCCGCCGGTCCTGCTTGCCGTAGGCGACGAAGAAATCCTCCAGCGGGATGGTCCGGCGCTCCGCGCCCCTGCGCAGCGTGAGCCGTGCGCCCAGCGCGATCAGCGGCGGCGGCGTGTCGCCGATCGGCGAGCCGTTGGCGATGTTGCCGCCGATCGTGCCCATGTTGCGCACCTGCTCGCCGCCGAGGCGGTTCAGCAATGTGCCCATGGTCGGGATGCGGTCCGCGAGCAGCGCGAAGGCCTCGGTGTAGGTGACGCCGGCGCCGATGGTGATGACGCCATCCGCTTCGGAAATGAATTTCAGCTCGTCGATCCCGCCGATGAAGACGACCGGGGAAATCTCGCGCATGAATTTCGTCACCCACAGGCCGACGTCGGTGGAGCCGGCCACCACGGTTGCTTTCGGCTCGGCCTGATAGATCTCGGCGAAATCGTCGAGCGAGGCCGGCACGACGAGGCGTGCCTTGCCCTCGCCGATGTCGACGCGGCGGCCGTCCCTGAGTGTCGTCAGCCTCTTCGCGATCTGCTCGCGCTCGGCGAGCAGCGGGTCCTTCGCCGCCTGGCCGTAATCGGAGATGGCGCGCGCGGCGCGCATGATCGCCTCGTAGCCGGTGCAGCGGCAGAGATTGCCCTGCAGCGCCTTCTCGATCTCGGCATCCGACGGGTTAGGGGAGCGCATCCACAGGCCGTAGAGCGACATGACGAAGCCCGGCGTGCAGAAGCCGCATTGCGAGCCGTGGAAGCCGACCATCGCCTGCTGCACCGGATGCAGCCTGCCGTCCTTGCCCTTCAGATGCTCGATGGTGACGACATGGGTGGCGTCGAGCGAGCCGACGAAGCGGATGCAGGCATTGACGCTCTCATAGACGAGTTTTCCGCCGGAGAGCCGGCCGACCAGCACGGTGCAGGCGCCGCAGTCGCCCTCGGCGCAGCCCTCCTTGGTGCCGCGCAGGCGCTGCTCGAGCCGCAGCCAGTCGAGCAGCGTCTCGTCGGGCGCGACGTCGGAGAGCGCCACGTCCTCTCCATTGAGGATGAAGCGGATTTCGGCGCGGGTTTCTGTCCTTGCCATGGCTCAGCGCCTTTCCAGGGACCAGCGGTATGGGCGGCGCTCCTTCGCACCCCCCTCTGTCCTGCCGGACATCTCCCCCGCAAGGGGGGAGATTGGCAGCTTCGACGACTTCGCATCTTCTGCGAAGTTGGAGATTGGCGAAAGGAAAGCGGCAGGCCAATCTCCCCCCTTGCGGGGGAGATGTCCGGTAGGACAGAGGGGGGTGCGAAGGAGCGCCGGGCTGAACACAACCATCAGCTCCCCCTGTAGGTCGAATAGCCGTAGGGCGAGATCAGCAACGGCACGTGGTAGTGCGTCTGCTCGGCCATGCCGAAGCGGATCGGGACCTGATCCAGAAAGGCCGGCTCCGGCAGCGCCGTGCCCAGGGCGCGCAGATAGTCGCCGGCGGCGAAGACCAGCTCGTATTCGCCGGCGGCGAAGGCGTCGCCTTCCAGGAGCGGGGCGTCGCAGCGGCCGTCCGCATTGGTGACGACCGTCTTCAGATGCGACCGGCGCTCGCCGTCGAGCTTGTAGAGGGAGATCGAGAGCCCGGCCGCCGGCTTTCCGGACGCGGTGTCGAGCACATGGGTGGTCAGCCGCCCGCCTTCTGCCTTCGCCATTCGGCCTCCCTCCGTGGTACGTTCGAACGCGATCCTGGATCGTACATGGATTAAAGGCCATGCCGCGGTCGCAGGGAAGCGGAGCGCCACAAAAAGACTTTCAAATTTTTCGGGGGGATCGGCTTCCCGTGGCATCCGCTATCGTTCAGACAACAAAGAGGAAACGGCCAACCCATGACTCCCAAACGTTATATCCGGGACATGCGCGGCTACGGCGCCAATCCGCCCGATCCGCGCTGGCCGAACGGCGCCTTCGTCGCCGTCCAGTTCGTCGTCAACTACGAGGAGGGCGGCGAGAACTGCCTGCTGCATGGCGACGCCGCCTCGGAGGCGTTCCTGTCGGAGATCACCGGCGCGCAACCGTGGCCCGGCATACGCCACTGGAATATGGAATCGATCTACGAATACGGCGCGCGCGCCGGCTTCTGGCGGCTGCACCGGCTGTTCACGGAGGCGGGCGTGCCGGCTACCTGCTACGGCGTCGCCTCGGCACTCGCCCGCTCGCCCGACCAGGTCGCGGCGATGCAGGAGGCCGGCTGGGAGATCGCCTCGCACGGCCTGAAGTGGATCGACTATCGCGACTATCCGGCCGAGGAGGAGCGCGCCCACATGGCCGAGGCGATCCGCCTGCATGCGGAGGTCACCGGCGAACGGCCGACCGGATGGTATACGGGCCGCACATCGACCAATACGGTGCGGCTGGCGGCGGAGGAGGGCGGTTTCGACTATGTCTCCGACACCTATGACGACGACCTGCCCTACTGGCTCGATCATGACGGCCACGGCACCGCGATCCCACCGCAGCTCATCATCCCCTACACGCTCGACGCCAACGACATGCGCTTCGCCATCTCGGCCGGCTTCACCAATGGCGACCAGTTCTTCGCTTATCTGAAGGACGCCTTCGACGCGCTCTACGCCGAAGGCCAGGCGGGCCGGCCGAAGATGATGTCTATCGGCCTGCATTGCCGACTCGTTGGCCGGCCCGGCCGCGTGCTCGGGCTGAAGCGCTTCATCGACTATGTGAAAGGCCACGAGCGCGTATGGCTGCCGCGGCGCATCGACATTGCCCGCCACTGGCGCGAGACGCACCCCTACCAGGCGCCGGCGCTACGGCCGTCGCGCATGGGCCGTGAGGAGTTCGTGCAAAAATTCGGCGGCATCTTCGAGCATTCGCCCTGGATCGCCGAGCGCGCCTTCGAGCTCGAGCTCGGCGCGGCGCATGACAGCGCCGGCGGCCTCGCCAACGCGCTCTGCCGCGCCTTCCGCTCGGCCTCCGAGGAGGAACGGCTCGGCGTCCTCAAGGCTCACCCCGATCTCGCCGGAAAGCTGGCGCAGGCAAAACGCCTGACGCCGGAATCGGCGAAGGAGCAGGCCTCGGCCGGGCTCGACGCGCTGACCGACGCCGAGCGCGCCCGCTTCACCGAGCTGAACGGCGCCTATATCGAAAAATTCGGCTTTCCCTTCATCATCGCGGTCAAGGGGCGGACCAAGGCGGATATTCTGGCTGCCTTCGAGAGCCGCATCGCCAATAACCGTGCCACGGAATTCGCAACAGCCTGCGGCCAGGTGGAGCGCATCGCGCTTCTCAGGCTGAAGGACATCCTGCCCGCCTGAGGAGCGACCATGACCGCCCGCAGCTATTACGCGCCCAAAGGCGGCCTGCCGCCGCAGACCGACCTGATCACCGACAGGGCCGTGTTCACGCAAGCCTATGTCGTCATCCCGCGCCGCGAGTTCAGCGATATCGTCGCCAGCTACCTGCCGTTCTGGGAGAAGACGCGCGCCTGGGTGATCGCGCGGCCGCTCTCCGGCTTCGCCGAGACGTTCTCGCAATATGTGATGGAGGTGCAGCCCGGCGGCGGCAGCGAGAGGCCGGAGCCGGATGCGGACGCCGAGGGCGTGATCTTCGTGGTCGAAGGCGAAGTGACGGTCACGCTCGGCGGGAAAGCCCATGCGATGGCGCCGGGAGGCTATGCCTTCATCCCGCCCGCCAGTGCCTGGAGCCTGCGCAACACCGGCGGCGCGCCGGCGCGCTTCCACTGGATCCGCAAGGCCTACGAGTTCGTCGACGGCATAGAGCCGCCACAGGCGGTCTTCGCCAACGAGCAGGAGATCGAGCCGGCCGCCATGCCGGATACGGGCGGGCGCTGGGCGACCACGCGTTTCGTCGACCCGACGGACGTCAGGCACGACATGCACGTCACCATCGTCACGTTCGAGCCGGGCGGCGTCATTCCCTTCCCGGAGACGCATGTCATGGAGCACGGCCTCTACGTGCTGGAAGGCAAGGCCGTCTACCGGCTCAACCAGGACTGGGTCGAGGTGGAGGCCGGCGACTTCATGTGGCTGCGCGCCTTCTGCCCGCAGGCCTGCTATGCCGGCGGCCCCGGAAAATTCCGCTACCTGCTCTACAAGGACGTCAACCGGCATGCGAAGCTGGGGGGATTCGGGCGATGATCGCGTTCCTTCGCACCCCCCTCTGTCCTGCCGGACATCTCCCCCGCAAGGGGGGAGATTGGCCGACCGCCTTGATTTCGCCAATCGCCAACGGCGCAGGAACAGCGGCAAGGTCAACGCTGCTGATCTCCCCCCTTGCGGGGGAGATGTCCGGCAGGACAGAGGGGGGTGCGGAGGAACGCGGTTATTCGGAGTCGATCCAATGACCCGCATCATCACCGCCCAACCGCTCACCCGCGAAAACTTCGCCGAGTTCGGCCAGGTCATAGAGATCGGCGGCGACGATCATTTCCCGATCAATGGCGGCAAGGCGGAACGCTTTCACGCGCTGGCGGCGGCGGACGCCGCTGGCCCCGACGCCCGCGTGCTGATCTCGACGGTGCGCGGCACGCCCTACGAATTCCCGCTGAAGCTCGCCATGGTGGAGCGCCATCCGCTCGGCAGCCAGGCCTTCATCCCGCTCGACCGGCGGCCCTTCCTGGTGGTCGTGTGCCATGACGAGGACGGCCGGCCGGGCATGCCGCATGCGTTCCTGACCGCGCCCGGCCAGGGCATCAACTACCCGCGCAATTCGTGGCACGGCGTGCTGACGCCGATCGGCGAGGCGCAGGATTTCGCCATCGTCGACCGCGGCGGCGACGGCAACAATCTGGAGGAATTCTTCTTCGAGGAACCCTACGAAATCCGCCTGCCGGAGGCCGCGCGATGAGCGACGTTTCCCTTATTACCCGCCTGCTCGACGTGATCGAGCACGACATCGTGCCGAAGACCGAAGCGGGCGTGGCGCACGGCAACAAGCTGTTCGGCGCTGCCATCCTGCGCAAGGAGGATCGCGAGCTGGTGCTTGCGGAGACCAACAACGAGACGGAAAATCCGCTCTGGCATGGCGAGATGCATTGCCTGAAGCGCTTCTACGAACTGCCCAAGGCGGACCGGCCGGACACGAAGGACTGCCTGTTCGTCGCGACCCACGAGCCGTGCTCGCTCTGCCTGTCGGCCATCACCTGGACCGGCTTCGACAATTTCTACTACCTGTTCAGCCATGAGGATTCGCGCGACAGCTTTGCCATCCCGCACGATCTGAAGATCTTGAAGGAGGTGTTCACCCTCGATCCCGGCGGCTACCGGGCCGAGAACGCCTATTGGAAGAGCTTTTCCCTCCGCAAGCTGGTGCGCGACCTGCCGGGAGCCGACCGCGCCAGGCTGGAAGCCCGCATTGCCGGCATCGCCAAGATCTATGATGGGCTTTCGGCCGAATACCAGGGCGGCAAGGACGACAACGACATCCCGCTGAACTGAGCTTCCCGACGGGTGCGCCGGCCGAGTTCGAAGAGGTGCGCCCGCGGCGGAACGGCCTATTTCGGCGCGTTGGCCTTCAGCCACGCCTCCATCTGGTCGATCTCCTTCTCCTGCGCGGCGACGATGTCGTGGGCGAGCTTGCGGATCTCGGGGTCCTTGCCATGCGCGATCACCACCTTGGCCATGTCGATCGCCGCCTGGTGGTGCGGGATCATGCCGCGCACGAAGTCGACGTCCGGATTGCCCGAATAGGGCATCTTCGACATGGCCTGATGCATGACGTCCATGGCGCGGCGATAGCCAGCCTCGGCCGCGCCGGCATGGGTGTTGGCTGCCGCGTCGGCGCCGTGGCCGCTGTGGTCGGTCTGGGCGAGCGATGCGCCGGCGACGAAGGCGGCCAGCGTCAGGGCGGACGCGGCGACGAGAATCTTGCGGATCATGGGTGTCCTTTCAGGCTTCGAGTATTCGGTTGGGCCTTTTGCCCGGCACGTCAGTGGCGGTGCCCGGCAAGCCCGTCGATAATGGGGCAGTCCGGCCGGTGGTCGCCGTGGCAGGCCTCGACCAGGTGGCTGAGCGCGGCGCGCAGCTCCGCCAGCTCGGCGAGCTTGCGGTCGATCTCGGCCAGCTTGGTCTCGGCCAGCGCCTTCACCTCGGCGCTTTCCCGCTCCCGGTCGCCGTAGAGCGACAGCAGCTGGCGGCATTCCTCGACCGAGAAGCCGAGGCTGCGCGAGCGCTGCAGGAATTTCAGCCGGTGCACGTCGGCGGTCGAATAGTCGCGGTAGCCGTTGCCGGCCCTGTCCGGCCGAAGCAGGCCGATATCCTCATAGTAGCGGATGGTCTTGGGCGGCAGCCCGGATTTTTCCGCGGCGGTTCCGATGTTCACAGTCAGTCTCCAGTATTCGCTTGCAGCAGGCTAAACCTTCCACCTGCTGGAAGCTCAAGGCCCATATCGGTGCGACGCTCACAGCTTCAAGCCGCGCAGCCGGAGCGCGTTGCCGATCACCGAGACGGAGGACAGGCTCATCGCCGCCGCCGCCAGCATCGGCGACAGGAGCGTGCCGAAGATCGGGTACAGAACGCCCGCCGCGATCGGCACGCCGACGACGTTGTAGACGAAGGCGAAGAACAGGTTCTGGCGGATGTTGCGCAGCGTCGCGCGTGCCAGGCGCCTTGCCCGCACGATGCCGGAGATGTCGCCCTTGAGCAGCGTGATGCCGGCGCTTTCCAGCGCCACGTCGGCGCCCGTGCCCATGGCGATGCCGACATCGGCGGCGGCCAGCGCCGGCGCGTCGTTGACGCCGTCGCCGGCCATGGCCACGCCGGCGCCGCCCCGGCCGCGCAGTTCCTCGACCAGCCGGTGTTTTGCTTCCGGCGTCATGTCGGCGCGCACCTCGTCGATGCCGAGCCTGGCAGCCACCGCCTTCGCCGTGACGGCATTGTCGCCGGTTGCCATGACGATCCTCAGCCCGCTGTCGTGCAGGGCGCGGATCGCATCGGCGGCATTGGCCTTGATCGGGTCGGCCACGGCGACGATGCCGGCCGCCTTGCCGTCGACGGCGACGAACATGGCGGTGCGCCCGTCGGCGCGCAGCCGGTCGGCCCGTTCGGACAGCGCACCGTGATCGGCGCCGATGTCGCCCATCATCGCGGCATTGCCGAGCGCGACGGCGCGGCCATCGACCGTGCCCCTGACGCCCTTGCCGGTGACGGACTCGAAATCCGTCACCTTCTCGACCGTCGTGCCGCGCTCGCGCGCACCCTCGACGATGGCCTCGGCGAGCGGATGCTCGGAACCCTGCTCCAGCGCGGCGGCGAGGGACAGCAACTCCGCCTCGTCAAAACCCTCCGCGGCAACGACATCGGTCAGCTTCGGCCGGCCTTCGGTGAGCGTGCCGGTCTTGTCGACGATGAGGGTGTCGACCTTGGACAGCCGCTCCAGCGCCTCGGCGTCCTTGACCAGCACGCCGGCCTGGGCGCCGCGGCCGGTCGCCGTCATGATCGACATCGGCGTGGCGAGCCCGAGCGCACAGGGGCAGGCGATGATGAGCACCGATACCGCCGCGACGATGGCGTAGACCAGGCTGGGCTGCGGCCCGAACAGCGACCAGGCGACGAAGGCGAGGACCGCGACCAGCACCACCGCCGGCACGAAATAGTAGGAGACGCGGTCGGCGAGGCCCTGGATCGGCGCGCGGCTGCGCTGAGCCTTGGCGACCATCTCGACGATGCGCGACAGCATGGTGTCGGCGCCGACCTTTTCGGCGCGCATCACCAGCGTGCCGTTGCGGTTGAGCGTGCCGCCGGTCAGCGCATCGCCCTTGTCCTTCTCGACCGGCAGCGGCTCGCCGGTGAGCATCGATTCGTCTACCGAGGAGCGCCCGTCCTCGACCACGCCGTCGACCGGCACGCTCTCGCCGGGCCGCACGCGCAGCAGGTCGCCGGCCTGCACCGCGTCGAGCGGCACATCCGTTTCGGCGCCGCCGGCGCCGATCCGCCGGGCGGTTTTCGGCGCGAGGTCGAGCAGGGCGCGGATCGCTGATCCCGTGCGCTCGCGCGCCTTGAGCTCCAGCACCTGGCCGAGGAAGACCAGCGCGACGATCACCGCCGCCGCCTCGAAATAGACCGGCACGGCGCCGCCATGGCCGCGGAACTGGTGCGGGAAAATGTCCGGGAATAGCGTCGCGACGACGCTGTAGAGATAGGCCGCGCCGACGCCGATCGAGATCAGCGTCCACATGTTCGGGCTGCGGTTGAGGACCGACTGCCAGCCGCGGTGGAAGAAGGGCAGCGCCGCCCACAGCACCACGGGCGTGGCCAACACCAGCTCGATCCACACCGCGATGCGCTCGCCCAGCCAGTCGCGCACCGGCAGGCCGAGCATCGGTCCCATGGTGATGACGAGCAGCGGCACCGACAGCGCCGCGCTCACCCAGAAGCGGCGGGTGAAGTCGACCAGCTCCGGGTTCGGGCCTTCCTCGCCGGTCGGCACGCCCATCGGCTCCAGCGCCATGCCGCAGAGCGGGCAGGAGCCCGGTCCGTCGCGCACGATCTCGGGATGCATCGGGCAGGTGTATTTCGTGCCCTTCGGCGCCGGCGGCTCAGGCTGCCTTTCGCCAAGATACTTGTCTGGCGCCGCCTCGAACTTCTCCTTGCAGCCGGCCGAGCAGAAATAATAGCCGCGCCCCTCGTGCCTGACAAAATGCCTGGCGTCGGCGCGCTGCACCGTCATGCCGCAGACCGGATCCTTCGCTTCCAGATAGGCATCGGGATTCGCCTCGAACTTGGCCTTGCAGCCGGCCGAGCAGAAATGGACGGTGCGCCCGCCATGCTCCAGCATCGGCTTGCCGGCTTTGGGATCGACGGTCATGCCGCAGACGGGGTCGCGCAGCACGGCGTGTGCGGCCGGCGCCTTGCCCGCGCAGCAATGATGGTCATGATGATGGTGATGGGCCACGCCGCGTACCTTTCCCTGCTATCTGGGAAGGCAACGTAATGTTTCCAGTCGCTGGAAGGTCAAGGGGACGATTGCCGGAAGATAGACACCCCTCACCGGCCTCCGCTTCGCTCGGCTACCTTCTGCTGCCATTTCAGGATCGGCTCTCTGCTCCGGTGAGCAGTCGGATTTTCTGCATCGGCTTTGACGTCTTCGAGTCCGAGGCCTGGATTCCCGACACTCTCCGCTCGCTTCGCTCGCTCGCGAGGTCGGGAATGACGACAACATGATCCGCCGCCTTCAAGCACCAACCTTGGCGAGTGTCGGAAGCGTCTGTGGATGTCGTCATTCTCGACCTCGTGAGCGAGCGAAGCGAGCGGAGAGTGTCGGGAATCCAAGCCTCGGACTAGAAGACGTCAAAGCCGATAAAGAGCAACCGGATTCATACGGTCGCAGCTATGAAAGCGGCTGACCGAGCGAAGCGGAGGCCGGGTGAGGCGCCGGCTTTGACTGATCACCGGCCCAAATCGCTATTGCGCGTCCGCCGCCGCCAGCCCGGCCTGATACATCGGGCCGCCGCGCCAGGCCGGGTAGCCGTAGCCGTTGATCAGCACCAGGTCGATGTCGGAGGCACGCAGCGCGATGCCCTCGTCGAGGATCTTGCGGCCCTCTTCGACGATCGCCGTCATGATCCGCTCGACGATCTCGTCGGGGCCGAAGCTGCGACGGACATGGCCGCCCTCGCGCGACACCGCTTCGATCAGCGCCGTGACCTCCGGGTCGACCGTCTTGCGGCCGTCGGCATAGGAATAATAACCCTTGCCGGTCTTCTGGCCGAAGCGGCCTGCTTCGCACAGGCGGTCGGCGATAACGACATAGCGCTCCGAAGGATCGCGTGTCGCCGCGTTGCGCTTGCGCCGCGCCCACGAGATGTCCAGCCCGGCGAGGTCGTTGACAGCGTAGGGGCCCATCGGGAAGCCGAACGCCTCCATAGCGGCGTCGATCTCGTGCGGCAGGGCGCCTTCCTCCAGCATGAAGTCGCAATGCTGCCGGTAGACCGTGAAGATGCGGTTGCCGATGAAACCTTCGCAGACGCCGCTGACGACGCCGAGCTTGCCGAGCCGCTTGACCACGGAGAGGCCGGTTGCCAGCACCTCAGGACTGACCGTCGCGGTGCGTACCACCTCGACCAGCCGCATGACGTTTGCCGGCGAAAAGAAGTGCAGGCCGACGAAACGCTGCGGATTGGCGACCACCTCGGCGATCGCGTCGGGATCGAGGTAGCTGGTGTTGGTGGCGAGGATCGCATCGGGCCGCACGATGCCGGAGAGCGCGGAAAACAGCTCCCGCTTGACGTCGAGGTCGTCGAACACCGCCTCGATCACCAGGTCGCTGCCCGACAGCGCGGCTCGGTCGGCGAAGAAGTTCATCCGCCCCAGGCGCTCGGCCTTGCCGGCCGCGTCGATCCGCCCCGACTTGACCATCCGGTCATAGAGGCTCTCGACGCGTGAGCGGCCAGCTTCAGCCGATGGCTGGTCCCGTTCCACGACCGTGACGGAATAGCCGGCATCGGCGAAGGAGACGGCTATGCCCGCCCCCATCAGCCCGGCGCCGACCACGCCGACGTTTCCGATCGCGCGCGGCGCGACGTCCTCCAGGCCGGGAATCTTGCCGGCGGCGCGTTCGGCGGCAAAGACGTAGCGCAGCGCCGCCGCCTGCTCCGAGCCGACGAGCTCCAGGAATTTTGCGCGCTCGCGCGCCAACCCCTCGGACAGACGTAGGTCGGCCGCAAGCCTCACCAGGCGCGCCGCCTCGCCCGGCGAAATCTGGCCGCGCGCCTTCTTGTCCGCCGCGGCGATCTGCGCGGCAGCTTGCTGCTCGTCGAAGGGCCGCACCGGCAGGTCGCCGGTGCGGCGCAGCGGCTTTCCCGCCAGCTCGCGTGCAAAGGCCGTCGCGGCGGCGATCAGCCCGCCCTCGGCGATGCGGTCGATCACGCCGAGTTTTTGCGCCTCGCCGGCGGATATGCGCCGGCCGCTGGCGGCGAGCTCGATGGCGGTCACCATGCCGGCCAGCCGCGGCAGCCGCTGCGTGCCGCCGGCGCCCGGCACGATGCCGAGCTTCACCTCCGGCAGGCCGAACGAAGCGTCTTCGATGGCGATGCGGGCGTGGGCGGCAAGCGCGATCTCGAAACCGCCGCCGAGCGCCGTGCCATGCACGGCGGCAACCACCGGCTTGGCCGAGTTCTCGATCGAAAGCACCACGTCGGGCAGGAAGGGCGGAACCGGCGGCTTGCCGAATTCCCTGACGTCGGCGCCGGCGACGAAGGTTTTTCCGGCGCAGGCGATGACGATCGCCGCAATGGCGGGATCGGCGTTGGCGGTCGCGAGTGTGTCCACCACCCCGGCGCGCACCGCCTGCGATGCGGCATTGACCGGCGGGTTATCGATCAGGATGACGGCGACATCGCCGTCGCGGCTCAGGCTGACGCTCATGCCGGCTCAGTCCGGGACCACGGCGGTGGCCTGGATCTCGACCAGCGCCTCGTCCTCGACCAGGCCGGAGACCTCGACCACGGCCATGGCCGGAAAATTGCGGCCCATCGTCGCCCGGTAGGCGGCGCCGATCTCCTTGAGCGAGGCGGAGTAGACTTTTCGGTCGAGCACGTACCAGGTCAGGGTCGTGACGTGCTCGGGTCCGGCGCCGGCCTCCTGCAGGATCGCGACGATGTTCGCCAGCGCCTGCCGCACCTGGCCGGGCAGGTCGTGCGCCTCGAACCTGCACTGGGCGTTCCAGCCGATCTGCCCGCCGACGAAGACGGTGCGCCCGCGCGCCTCGATGCCGTTGGCGTAGCCGATGGGCTTGGCCCAGCCCTGCGGCTGCAGCACGCGGTGCGGTGTCCCGGCGGGGACGTGGTCGGTCAGTTTGGCTACGGTCATGATGGCTTCCGGTCGGTCGAGGGGGCGGCCGTTACGGCGCGCCCGATGATCAGCTTCTGCACTTCCGTGGCGCCCTCGTAGATGCGCAGCGCCCGGATCTCGCGGTAGAGGCGCTCGGTGATCTCGCCGACGCGCACGCCGCGCCCGCCGAAGAGCTGCAGCGCCTGGTCGATGACCCATTGCGCGTTCTCGGTGGCGGTCAGCTTGGCCATGGCGGCCTCGCGCGTGGTCGGCAGCTTCTGCACGTCGCGGCGCCAGGCGGTGCGGGCGGTCAGCAGCGCCGCCGCGTCGATCGCCGTCGCCATCTCTCCGAGCGTGCTCTGCGCCGTCGGCAGGTCGGCCAGCGTCGCGCCGAACATCTTTCGCGCCCGCGCATGGGCGGCCGCCTCGTCGAGGGCGCGGCGGGCGAAGCCGAGCGCCGCAGCCGCCACCGACGGGCGGAAGATGTCGAGCGTGCGCATGGCGATCTTGAAGCCTTCGCCCGGCGTTCCCAGAAGCTGCGACGCCGGGATGCGGCAGGCGTCGAGGCGGATGCGGGCCAGCGGATGCGGGGCGATGGTCTCGATGCGCTCGGCGATGGTGAAGCCGGGCGTGTCGGCGAACACGACGAAGGCCGATATGCCGCGCGTGCCCGGCGCCTCGCCGGTGCGGGCAAACAGCGTGTAGACGTCGGCGATGCCGCCATTGGAGATGAAGACCTTTTCGCCGTCGAGCACGTAGGCGTCGCCGTCGCGGCGGGCGGCGCAGGCCATGGCGGCAACGTCCGACCCGGCCTCCGGCTCGGTCAGCGCGAAGGCCGCGATCAGCTCGCCTCCGGCGACCCTCGGCAGCACGCGGCTCTTCAGCGCGTCGGAGCCGGACAGGCTGATCGCCCCGGTGCCCAGCCCCTGCATGGCGAAGGCGAAGTCGGCCAGCCCGTCGGCATAGGCCAGCGTCTCGCGGATTGTGCAGAGCGCCCGGCTGTCGATCGCCTCGGAAGCGCCGCCGAACGCCCGCGGCACGCAGTGGCGCAGGATGCCGGCGTCGCCAAGCCGCTTCACCAGCGCCTTGCAGGCGGCATCGGCATCGGCGTGGTCGATGGTGCCGAGGCCGCCGCCGGCGACGAAGCGGTCGAGCTCGCCGGCAAGCCGCCGGTGCTCGTCGTCGAAGAACGGCCAGTCGAGGTGGTCGCGCGCCGGGCCGGCGGCCGGGGCGGAAGAATGCGCCGTCATCGCTCAGTCACCCTTGAAGTCGGGCTTGGCCTTGGCGGCGAACGCCTCGAAGGCGCGGCGGAAGTCGCCGGTGGCCATGCAGATCGCCTGCGCCTGCGCTTCCGACTCGATCATCTCCTCGATGCCCATCGACCATTCCTGGTCGAGCATCTTCTTGGTCATGGAATGGGCGAACCATGGCCCGTCGGCGAGGTTGCCGGCAAAGCGGCGGGTCTCGTCCAGCAGCGCGGCACGATCGTGAAGGCCGTTGTAGAAACCCCAGGCATGGCCTTCGGCTGCCGTCATCACCCGGCCGGTGAACAGCAGCTCGGCGGCTCGGCCCTGGCCGATGATGCGCGGAAGGATGCCGCAGGCGCCCATGTCGGCGCCGGCCAGGCCGACGCGGGTGAACAGGAAGGCGGTTTTCGCTTCCGGCGTGGCGAGGCGATAGTCTGACGCCATCGCCAGGATGGCGCCGGCGCCGGCGCAGATGCCGTCGACGGCCGCAAGAATCGGCTGCGGGCAGGCGCGCATCTGGCGCACGAGGTCGCCGGTCATGCGGGTGAAGGTCAAAAGATCAGGCATCGTCATCCTGGTGAGCGGCTCGATGATCTCGAACACGTCGCCGCCGGACGAGAAGTTGTTGTCCGCGCCGGTCAGCACCACCGTTCGTACATCGCTTGCCCAGCGCAGCGAGCGGAACAGGTCCGCCAGTTCCTCGTAGCTGTCGAAGGTAAGCGGGTTCTTCTTCTCCGGACGGTTCAGCGTGATGGTGGCAACGCGGCCGTCAGCGTCGGTCTCGAAGCCGAAATGCCGCGCCTGATGGCCCTTGAACGGGCGCTTCTTGTCCTGGATCGCGTTGCTCATGCTCATGCCTTTCCGTCCCTGCGAACCCCCGCTATCGCGCTCAGTCGTTGGCCGAGGGCGGCAGGAACTCGACTTCGTGCTCCGCCGAGATCCGCACCACCTCGGCGGGGTCACTGAGGTCGTGCAGCTTCTCGAACAGCTGGTCGAGCATGCGCGTCGGCGACACCCAGAACAGCGCGCGCGCCGGCTTGTCCGACTTGTTGAAATAGCCGTGCGGGATGCCGCGCGGCATGCGTACCAGATCGCCGGCCTTCGCCTTGACCCACTGGCCGTCGAGCTTCAGGTCCAGCTCGCCTTCCTGGACCAGGATGAATTCGTCCTGGGTCGGATGGATGTGGACCGGCACGAACTGGCCGGGCGCGCTGTTGGTCTCGAAAGCGAAGGTCGAGTCGCAGATCGCCTTGGGAAAGTACACCTGCCCAAGAATGTTCCAGGTCGTCTCGCGGTAGCCGGCGCCGTCGCGGGTTATGCCTTTGTCCAGTGTTGCTTCGGTCGTCATGTCCTGCTCCTCCCTCTGGTTTTGCCGTTTTGCGTTTTCGGGCGCGTCGTCAGCCGCTCATGACCTCGCCGCCGGCGACCGGGATCGCCTGGCCGGTGATTGCGGACGACTTCTCCGACACCAGCCACAGCACCGTGTCGGCCACTTCCTGCGGCGTGACCAGGCGGCCCTGCGGATTGACGCGGGCGAGGCTGGCGCGGGCTTCGTCGCGGCTGCGGCCGGTCTTGCCGGCGATGGTTTCGACCGCGCCGGCGATCAGCGGCGTGTCGGTGAAGCCCGGGCAGACCGCGTTGACGGTGACGTCGGTGCGCGCCAGCTCCAGCGCCAGCGCGCGGGTCAGGCCGACCAGCCCGTGCTTGGACGCGCAATAGGCCGACACATAGGCATAGCCGGTCAGTCCGGCGGTGCTGGCGACATTGACGATGCGGCCGTTGCCGGCGCACCGGATCGACGGCAGCAGCGCCTGCGTGACCAGGAAGGCGCCGGTGAGGTTGATGCCGATCACCCGGTTCCACAGGTCGAGGCCGGTCTTGTCGAACGGCGCCGAGGGTGCTTCGCCGGCGCAGTTGACCAGCACGGCGACGCCGCCGCCGGCTTCAAGCGCGCGTGCGACACCCCGCTCCACCGCCCGCGGGTCGGCGACGTCGAAGCCGTCGACGACCGCGCTCGTGCCGCCTGCCACGGCGATCTCGCGGCCTACCTCCTCGAGCGGTCCGGCGCGGCGGCCGGCCAGCGAGACGCGGTGGCCGCTCGCCGCGAGGGCCAGCGCGACCGCCCGGCCGATGCCGCTGCCGGCGCCGGTGACCAGGGCGTGGCGGCCGGCGCTCATCCTGTTGCCCCTGCGCGATTCCGGCGGGTCATCGCGGCTTGCCCGCCTCGGCGGCGGCAGCGGCGGCGCGCGCGAGATTGTTCTCGTACTGCGCCCGCGCCGAATAATACTGCTTCGGCCATGCCTGCCCGGCGAAGCCGATCCTGGCGGCCTCGTGCAGGACGAAGGACGGGTCGGCGAGATGCGGACGCGCCACGGCGCAGAGGTCGGCGCGGCCGGCGGCGATGATCGAATTGGCGTGGTCGGCCTCCGAGATGGCGCCGACGGCGATGGTCGGCATGCGGATCTCGTTGCGGATCTTGTCGGAGAACGGCGTCTGGAACAGGCGGCCGTAGACAGGCTTCTCTTCCTTGACCACCTGACCGGACGAGCAGTCGATCAGGTCGGCGCCGGCCTCCTTGAACATGCGGGCGAAGATCGCCGCGTCCTCCGGCGTGTTGCCGCCCTCGAACCAGTCGTTGGCGGAGAGGCGCACCGACATCGGCCTGTCCTCGGGCCAGACGGAGCGGACGGCGCGGAAGACCTCCAGCGGAAAGCGTGCCCGCGCCGCGTGATCGCCGCCATAATCGTCGCCGCGCACATTGGTGAGCGGCGACAGGAAGCTCGACAGCAGATAGCCGTGCGCGGCGTGCAGCTCGAGCATGTCGAAGCCGAGCTCGGCGGCGCGCCGCGTCGCCGCTACGAAGTCTTCGAGAACCCGGTCCATGTCGGCGCGCGTCATCGCCCGCGGCACCTGCGAATTCTTGAGATAGGGGATCGCCGACGCCGAGATCAGCGGCCATCCGCCCTCGTCGAGCGGCTGGTCGATGCCCTCCCATGCCAGCCGCGTCGCGCCCTTGCGGCCGGCATGGCCGAGCTGGATGCCGATCCTGGCGGGCGTCTGGTTGTGGACGAAGTCGACGACGCGCTTCCACGCCGGCATCTGCTCGTCGCTCCACAGGCCGAGGCAGCCCGGGGTGATGCGCGCGTCCGGCGACACGCAGGTCATCTCCGGGAAGATCAGCGCCGCCCCGCCCATGGCGCGGGCGCCGAGATGGACGAGGTGGAAATCGCCCGGCAGGCCGTCGACCGCCGAGTACATCGCCATCGGCGACACCATGATGCGGTTGGCGAGCGTCAGGCCGCGCAGCTTGAAGGGCGTGAACATCGGCGGCGGCACGGCGCCGTTGGCGGCAGGATGGATGCCGGCGCGCTCGGCGAACCAGCGCTCGTAGCCCTCCAGCCAGGCCTTGTCGCGCAGGCGCAGGTTCTCGTGGCTGATGCGCTGAGAGCGGGTCAGCATCGAATACATGAACTGCTCGGGCTCGAGCGTGTCGGCATAGCGGGTGCCGACCACCTCGAACCATTCCATGGCGTTGCGCGCCGCGTTCTGGATGCGCGCCACGTCGACCCGGCGCACCTCCTCGTAGGCCGAGAGCACGGCCGGGATGGTCTTCGCCTCGTGGCCGGCGATGTCGAACTGGCGGGTCAACTCGATGGCGTCGTCGATGGCGAGTTTCGTGCCGGAGCCGATGGCGAAATGCGCGGTGTGGGCGCTGTCGCCCATCAGCACGACATGGCTGCGGCCGTTGAAATGGCTCCACTTGTCGCAGATCAGCCGGCCGAAATTCAGCCAGGCCGAGCCGCGCAGGTGGCGCGAATTGCTCATCAGGCTGTGGCCGTCGAGCGTCTCGGCGAACAGCTTTTCGCAGAAGGCGATCGACTGGTCCTGGTCCATTTCGTCGAGGCCATGCGCCTTGAACACGTCCTCCGTCGTCTCGACGATGAAGGTCGAGGTGTTGGCGTCGAAGCGGTAGACATGCGCCTGGAACCAGCCGTGCTCGGTCTTGCGAAAGTCGAAGGTGAAGGCGTCGAACGGCTTGTCGGTGCCTAGCCAGACGAAGCGGTTCGGCCGCATCAGCATGTCCGGCTTGAACACGTCGGCATATCTGGCGCGGATGCGCGAATTGACGCCATCGGCGGCGATGATCAGGTCGGCGTCGGAAAATTCCGCGTCGCTCTCGACCTCGTGCTCGAACACCAGCTCGACGCCGAGCTCCTTGCAGCGGTCCTGCAGGATGTTGAGCATCTTCTTGCGGCCGATGCCGACGAAGCCGTGGCCGGAGGTGCGGATCTTGCGACCCTTGAAGACCAGCTCGATGTCGTCCCAGTGGTTGAACGCCACCTCGATGGCCTCGGCGGTCTTGGGATCCCACTGCCGCATCGACTGCATGGTGGCGTCGGAGAAGACCACGCCCCAGCCGAAGGTGTCGTAGGGCCGGTTGCGCTCGACCACGGTGACGCGGTGCTCGGGGTGTCGGCTCTTCATCAGCAGGGCGAAATAGAGTCCCGCCGGGCCGCCTCCGATACAGACTATCCGCATGGCCGTCCTCCGGTTGGTCGAGCTGGGCGCGGGCACACGGATTCGCTGCGCCGACCCTTGCACACAAGGTGGACTCGATCGCGAGAAATTTCAAGCTTAAAGTTTTTTCCGCGATAGGTTTCGGGAGCACGCAAGTCGTCAGCGGCTCCCAGTGTCACCCGCCTCGAAGCATGAGACGTTGAGGAAGAAAGCGGCGATTCGGGCATCCGTCTGTCCTTGGGAAAACTGGCGTGCCAACGGCGCAGGCCAGCCGGACGAACTCCGCTTCAGGAACCCCCGCCCGCCGCGAGCGACGCGCGGATCGAACGCTTCAGGAACCCCCGCCCGCCGCGAGCGACGCGCGGATCGAACGCTTCAGCTTGCCGAGTTCGTCAATCAGCGCGACACGGTCGCGTGCGGAAAGGTCCTTGAACAGGTCGCCGATCCAGTCGCCGTGGCGGTCGGCCATCTCGCGGAAGGCGGCGCGGCCGAAATCGGTGAGCGCGATGATCTGGACGCGGCGGTCGGTCGGCGAGGTCGTGCGGCTGACATGGCCGCTCTCGACCAGCCGCTCGACCAGCGCGGTGAGATTGCCTGCCGACACCATCATGCGTTTCGACAGCTCCCCGAGCACCATGCCCTGCTCGGCGCGCTCGAGTTGTGCCAGCAGGTCGAAGCGCGGCAGGGTGAAGTCGAAATCCTCGCGCAGGCGCCGCCGCACCTCGGTCTCGACCAGCGTAGAGCAGGTGAGCAGGCGCAGCCACAGCCGCAGGTCGTCGCCATGGTCGGCGGGCGCCTCGGCGACCTTGGTCTCGCTGTCGATCCAGTCCACGCCGCCTTGCTCGGTCAAACGGGCATCCCTCCTGAAGCGCGCCCCTCCTCGCCAGCAGTCGGTGCGCGAAGCGGTGCCGGCGCGTCGCGCGCCGGATTGTCTAAGCTTAAACTATGTGGCCGCTCCGCGCGAGACCAGGCCGGCGCTGCGCTGGCCGGTCGCGCGTGTGCGTATGAGCCCGGAGCGGGAAGCGGAGGTGTCAGCCTGCATGCTCGCCGACTTCCTCGGTGAAGGAGCGCACCGTACGGATCGCTCCGTCGAGCGCCACCCCGTCCGCATCCGCAAGCGCTGCCTCGCGAAGCCGCCGGATCCAGTCGGCGGCGTCGGCGCGGCCGCGAAGCAGCGGCAGGCAGCCGAGCACCCGGTCGAACTTCGACAGGCCGCGGCTATGGGTGTCGGAATAACCCTTGATCAGGCGACGGCACTTCAGCACCTCGACGCCGAGAGCATAGTCGCCGTCGCGCTCGCGCAGCGCCGTCGCCAGCCATTCCTCCAGATGCGCCGTCTCGACGCGATGGCGCAGCAGGCCGCGGCGCCAGCGCCGCATGCCGCCGATCGCCCACAGCATGCCGAAGCCGAGGATGCTGTCGGTGCGGATGCGGCGGCCGCGGTCGACCACGCGGTTGAGCGCCTTCATCAGGCCGGGCCGTGCCTCGATCGCCGCCCCCAGCCGGGCCGGCAGCGTGCCGCAGATCTCCTCCATGCGCGGATGGAAATATTCGGTGGTGAGCAGCGCCTGGCCTTCGCCCAGCTTCACCTCGCGGCGCACGCGCTCGGCCCGCGCCGACCGGGTCTTCAGGTCGGCGACGCGCACGATGTCGTCGTAGACCATGGCGTTGGCGACGTATTTCGCCGCCTCGCGCGAAAAGGCGAAGCCTTGCGTCTCCTCGTCGTCGGCGGCGATGCGCTCGATGCGCTCGAGATATTCGCCGCCATAGGCCGGATCGAGGAAGTCGACCACTTTTCGCAGGCCCGGCTCGGCAAGCTCGCGCACCGGCTCCGGAAGCTCGGCGACGCGGTGCAGCAGCTCCTCCCATTGCGCCTCGAGCCGTCGCGGGCCGCGCACGGCCGACCCGGTGTCGCCAGCTGGAATTACCGCCGCGCTTTCGGTCGCCGCGACGCCGGCGGCGCGGTCGTAGGCGAGCGCGAAGGCGCGCAGGCTGGCTTCCGTGCCCTTGCCGCCGGCCTTGATCGTCGCCTCGAAATCGGCGCGCGAAAAGGGCAGTTCGCCGGTGCCGGCCAGCGCGCCGAACAGGCTGGAGGAGATCACGCTGCCGGCCTGTTTTGCCAGCGCCTCCATGTCGAAATGGACGAAGCGCCGCGACGCCTCGGCCGCCCGGCGCTGCACCGTGCCGCCATCGGCGCGGCCATCACCCGGCACGATCTTCTCCGACACCGCCAGCATGCGATGGCTGGAAGCGATCAGCGTGGTGCGGTCGGGCGTGACGAAGCCGCGCAGCACCGCCCGTCCGGCTTCCGCCAGTTCGGCGGCGATCAGGATGTCGACGTCGCCCGGCGCCGGGCTCAGCGCCAGCACCGGCCGGGCGTCCGGCCGGGCCGGATCGCTCGGCATCATCTCGACATAGTAGATCGTGGCGCCGGTGCGCTGCGCCACGCCGGCAACCGAGGTCGACTGCACATGCCAGCCGGCCCGCTGCGCCAGGTCGGTGATCCAGTTGGTGAGCACGCCGCCGCCCTGGCCGCCCACCGCCAGGATGCAGAGTTTTATGACCGAACCCGTGCGGTCGGGCCCTTCCGCCAGACCGAGCCTCATGCCGCCTGTGCTCCGAAGGTCAGCCGCCGGCGCTCGCGCCGCGACTGCAGCGCCGAAATCACCCGCTGGCGCAGCCGGAACCAGAAGCGGTCCCAGCCCGTCGGGTTGCTGACCACGTCGGCCTGGTAGAAGGACGGGCAGAGCACCGCCGCGTCGGCGACCTCGCCGCAATTGCCGCAGCCGACGCAGTTCTCGTCGATTGCCGCCACCGGATCGTCGCGCAGCGGGTCGTCGAGATGCTTGACCGTCAGCGACGGGCAGCCGGAGAGCCGCATGCAGGCGTGATCGCCGGTGCAGACGTCCTCGTCCACGCCGAACTTGGTCTTGACCATGCGCCTGCCCTCGGCCGCCGCCTTCTTCTTCAGCGGCGCCTCGCGCCGCTGCCGGTTGAGCATGCATTCCGACGAGGCGACGATGACCTTGGGGCCTTTCTCCTCGGTCGTCAGCGCCTCCTTCAGCGTGTCGCGCATCTGGCCGACGTCGTAGGTGCGCTCGATGTGGCGCACCCATTTCACGCCCATGCCCTTGATGGCGTCGGTGATCGGATGTTTCGTCGACTTGGTCCGGTTGCTGGCGCGCGACGACAAGACGTCCTGCCCGCCGGTCGCGGCCGAATAATAGTTGTCGACCACCACGATGACGCCGTCGTTCTTGTTGAAGACGGCATTGCCGATCGAGGAGGTCAGGCCGTTGTGCCAGAAGCCGCCGTCGCCGACGAAGGAGATGGACCGGCGCTTGGCGTCGGGCGAATTGAAGGCCGAAGCCGAAGCCGGCCCCAGCCCGTAGCCCATGGTGGTGGCGCCGAGCTCGAATGGCGGCATGATCGAGAACAGGTGGCAGCCGATGTCGGAGGCGATGTGGTGCTTGCCGAGCTCCTGCTCCGCGAGCTTCGTCGCCGCGAAGATCGGGCGCTCGGGGCAGCCGATGCAGAAGCCCGGCGGGCGCATCGGCACGGTCTTGGCGAGATCCTCGAAGATCGGCGGCGCCGGTACGTTGGGCGCCCTGATCTCCGGCGCCAGCATGCCGCCGGCATGCTGGCGCAGGAACGCGCCAAGGCCCGACAGCAGCGTGTCGCCGGTATATTCGCCGGCCATCGGCAGCACGCCCTTGCCTTCGAGGCGCACCGTCGCGCCGGCCTTGTAGAGCATGGCGCCGAGCGCCTGCTCGATGTAGTCGGGCTGGCCCTCCTCGACGACCAGCACCGCCTCCTTGCCCTCGCAGAAGGCGACGAGATCGTCCTCGACCAGCGGATAGGTGACGTTGAGCACGTGCAGCGGCACTTCGGTCTCGCCGTAGAGGTCGGCAAGGCCGAGCCGCTGCAGCGCGCGGATAACGCCGTTGTACATGCCGCCTTGGCAGATGATGCCGACCTTGCCGGAGCCGCCAAAAGTCTCGTTCAGCCGGTGCCGCTTGATGTAGTCGATGGCCGCCGGCAGGCGCTTGGAGATCTTCTCCTTCTCGTGCAGGAAGGAGGCGGGCGGCAGGACGATGCGCTGCGTGTCGCGGCGCGGGTTCTCCAGCGCGTCGGCCACCGTCATCGCCGGCCGCTTGTTGTCCTTCGTGGTGAAGGAGCCGTGAACATGGCAGCAGCGGATGCGCACCTGCAGCATCACCGGCGTGTTCGACGCCTCCGACAGCTCGAAGCCGTGCTCGACCGCGGCGACGATCGACGGCAGGTTGGGACGCGGGTCGAGCAGCCACACCTGGCTCTTCATGGCGAAGGCATGGCTGCGCTCCTGCATGATGGAGGAGCCCTCGCCATAGTCCTCGCCGACGATGATCAGCGCGCCGCCGGTGACGCCGCCCGAGGCGAGGTTGGCGAGCGCGTCCGACGCGACATTGGTGCCGACGGTCGACTTGAAGGTCGCGGCGCCGCGGATCGGGTAGTGCACGGAGGCCGCCAGCATGGCGGTCGCCGTCGCCTCCGAGGCGCTCGCCTCGAAATGCACGCCGAGTTCGCCCAGAATCTCCTGCGCGTCGGCGAGAACGTCCATCAGGTGGCTGATCGGCGCGCCCTGGTAGCCGCCGACATAACCGACGCCGCATTGCAGCAGCGCCTTGGTGATGGCCAGAATGCCTTCGCCGGTGAACGTCTCGCCCTCGCCCAGCTTGAGCTTCCGGACCTCTTTCGCGAATGACCGTTCGGCCATGGGTATCTCCTCAGAAGTCGTGCTTGCGGACGTTGACGAGCATCTTCTGCAGCGTCGCCACGAAGTTGGCGCGCTCTTCCGCATCGATGCCCGCGAACATCCTGGTGTAGCTCCGCCGCATGGTCGGCCACAGCCGCTCGAACGCCGCCCGGCCGGCATCGGTGATCGAGACGCGCGTGGCGCGGCTGTCGTCGGGGTCGGCGGCGCGGCGCACCAGGCCGTCGGCCTCCAGCGCGTCCAGAGCGCGGCTCAGCGTCGACTGCTCGACGATGGCATAGACGGCGAGCCGGCTGATCACCAGATTGTCGATGACCGACAGCACGGCGAGCGTCCGCATCTTCGGCGTGGTCAGGCCGAGCTTGGCCAGGTCGTCGCGCAGCGAGGCATTGTAGCGCCCCATGATGCGGTTCATCAGATAGGGCGCGAACTGCTGCAGGCCGATCTCGCCCAGCCGCGGGCCTTCGGTGTCGTCGCCTATGACCACCCGGTCGTTCATCCGATCTCCTTCGCGACGAGAAAGCCGGAGCCGCCGCCCAGGCCCGGCCCCGGATGGGTCGACGCCCCGATATGGTAGAGGCCCTTCACCGGCGTGCGGTGGTTGACCGAGCCGGGGAACGGCCGCCAGGCGAAGAACTGGTCGATGGTGCAGGCGCCGCCATAGGGGTCGCCGCCGACCAGATTGACGTTGAGCGCCTCGAGGTCGGCCGGCGAATAGGCGCGCCGGGCCAGCACGGTGTCGCGGAAGCCATGGATGTGATGCGCCAGCATCGCCTCGATGCGGTCGGCGAACGCCTCGCGCGTCGGCTCGTCCCAGCCGCCGGACGTCGCGATCTTGCCGGCCGCGTCGCCCTTGATGACGCGCGGCGCGTCGGGCACCTGGATCCACAGGATCGCCTTGCCGTCCGGGCAGCGCGACGGGTCGAGCGCCGCCGGCTGGCCGACGCACAGCGTCGGCGTCTCCGGCAGCAGGCCGCGCGTCGCCTCGTTGTGGGATTTCGACACCGCGTCGATGCCGTCGGTGAGATGGATGAGCGCAACCTTCTCCAGCCCGTCGGCGATCCAGCGCGGTGCACGGTCCAGCGCGTAGTGAAGCTGGAAGTCGCCGCGGCCGTGACGGAACGCCTTGGCAGCCTTCTTCTCCGGCTCCGGCGCGTCCTGGCCGAGCAGCCGGCCATAAAGCTGCCCCGGTGCCACCGAGGCGATGACCGATTTCGCCGCCGCGATCTCCTCGCCGCCCGCCAGCCGCAGGCCGGCGGCGCGGCCGTTGCGCACCAGGATGCGCTCGACCTCGGCGCCGGCCCGCACCGTGCCGCCGCGTTCCTCGATCAGGGCCCGGAACGCCGCCGCCGCCTTTCCGGCGCCGCCCTTCACGATGGGCGCTCCGGCGGCCTCCAGCGCGAAGGCGACGACCTTGCCCATCTCGGCGGAATAGGCGTCTTCCGGCGATAGGCCGCAATGCAGCGTCCACGGCGCATAGAGCGCCCGCAGTTCTGGTGAAGCGTATCCGTTCTCCAGCCAGCCGCGCGCCGGTGCGAGCGCGCCGCCGAGATAGGCGGCCAGGCCACGCGGCCCGCGCCGCCACGCCTCGCGGCCCAAAAGCTTTGCGGTGGCGGTGCTCCACAGATCACCGCCGAGCAGGCCGAACAGCAGCGGCGCGTTCGCCTCGATGCCGCCGACATCGGCCGCGTGGCGCTCGCCGTCGCCGGGGGCGAGCGTGTTGAAGGCCGCGACATTGGCCACCCGGTCCGTGGTGAGCACCGCGCTCGTACCGTCCGGCCGAAGCACGGCGGTCGGATGCGGCGTATGGCAGAACTCCAGCCCGTGGCGGGCAAGGTCGGCGCCGAGCGCGCCATGCGCGGGACCGGTGATGAACAGCACGAAGGTTGCCGCCATCACGTCATGGACGAAGCCGGGCAAGGTGGCCTCGGCGCTCATCATGCAGCCGCCGAGGCGGTCGGAGCGCTCCAGCAGCAGCACCTTGCCGCCCTTGCCCGACAGCAGCGCCGCGGCGACGAGGCCGTTGACGCCGCTGCCGATGATGACGTGATCGTAGGCCACGCCTCAGCCCTTGGGCACGAGCGCCAGCGCGCGCACCGGGCTGCCGGTGCCGTTCACGATCTTCAGCGGGGCGGCGATCAGGATCGCGCCCTTGGCCGGCAGCTTGTCGAGGTTGCACAGGCTGGCTAGGCCGTAGCGGTTGGCCTTGTGCACCAGATTGTGCGCCGGGAAGGGCGGGGTCATGCCGCCGGCGGCACCCGCATCGGTGCCGATGCACTGCGTGCCCCAGCCGATGGCGCCGCGCTCGAGGATGTATTCGATGCAGTCGACCGTCGGTCCGGGCGAATGCGGGCCGTTGGCGTCGGCGTTGAGGAACGCTTCCTCGGAGCCGTTGCGGCGGTCCCAGTCGGTGCGCATCAGCACCCACTCGCCCTTGCCGATGGCGCCGTGTTTCGCTTCCCACGCCTTCACCGCGTCGGCGGTCAGCAGGTAATCGGCGTTCTCCGCCGCCTCGGCCGAGCAGTCGATGACGTTGACCGGCGCCACGTAATTGCGGACGGGAATAGTGTCGGTGTAGCCGTCGGAAAAATCCTTGCCGGTGATCCAGTGGTGCGGCGCGTCGAAATGCGTGCCGGAATGCTCGCCGAGCTTCAGCCAGTTCCAGGCCCAGAACGGACCGTCCTGGTCGTATTCGGAAATGCGGTGCACCTCGATCTTCGGCGTGTCCCTGGCCAGTTCAGGCGGCAGCTTCAGGATCGGCGTGTCCGGCCCGAGCGGCGCCGACAGGTCGACGACCTCGATCCTTCCGGTCAGCAGCAACTCGGCGAAATCGCCCAGCGCGGTCGCAGCACTCATGTCGAAATCTCCTCGCTATGGGCGCCCCCAACGGCGCCGCGTTCCCTGGCGCGGCCTCTTCCGGCCCGCTCCGAAAAACAGCCTAGACGGAATTAGATGCATATGCAAATATCTCTGTCGAGGGTGAACAAAACGAATGACCACATACGATGCCGTGATCATCGGCGCCGGTCACAATGCGCTGGCGTGCGCCGCGCATCTGACGAGGCGGGGCTGGAAGGTGGCGCTGTTCGAGGCGGCGGAGCGGCCCGGCGGCGCCGTGAAGACGCTGGAATTGACCGCGCCCGGCTTCCGCCACGACTTCGCGGCGATGAACCTCAGCCTGTTCGCAGGCTCGGCTTTCCATAAGACCTATGCATCCGATCTGGCGGCGCACGGCCTTGCCTTCGTGCCGGTGGCCGATTGTTTCGCCTCGCTGTTTCCGGACGGCCGCTGGCTCGGCGTGTCGACCGACCTAGCCACGACGCAGGAACGCATCCGCGCCTTCTCGCCGCGCGATGCGGAGACCTGGGCGCGGCTGGTGGCGGAGTTCCCGGCGCGCGCGGAGACCTTGTTCGCGCTGCTCGGCAGCCCCATGAAAAAGCGTGCGATTGCAAGTATCCTGTTTTCAACCCTGCGTCGCCACGGCTTCTCCGGGGCGCAGGAACTGCTGCGCTTCCTGCTGTCGTCGCCGCGCGCCTGGCTGGACGAGACCTTCGAAAGCCCGCAGGTCAAGGCGCTGCTCGCCGCCTGGGGTATGCATCTCGACTTCGCTCCCGACATCGCCGGCGGCGCGGTGTTTCCTTACCTCGAAGGCATGGCCAACCAGAGTTTCGGCATGGCGCTCGGCAAGGGCGGCGCCGACACCATGATCGCCGCCCTCGTCGCCATGGTGAAGGCCGGCGGCAGCAGCGTCGAATGCGGCACCGCCGTCGAGCGGGTCGAGACCGCGGGCGGCCGCGCTGCAGGCGTCGTGCTCGCCGACGGGCGCCGCATCGCCGCTGCCAAGGCCGTCATCGGCTCGGTCGCACCGCGGGCGCTCGCAAAACTGCTGCCGCATGGTTCCGGCGACGAGCGCTTCGACCGGCACATGCGCGACTTCCGCCATGCGCCGGGCACGATGATGATCCATCTCGCCCTCGACGACCTGCCGGACTGGCCGGACGCGGCGCTCCGCCGCTTCGCCTATGTGCATCTGTCGCCGAGCATGGACGCGATGGCGCTCGCCTATGCGCAGGCGCAGGCCGGCCTTCTGCCGACCGAGCCGGTGCTGGTGGTCGGCCAGCCCACCGCCGTCGATCCCAGCCGCGCCCCCGAGGGCAAGCACGTGCTGTGGGTGCAGGTGCGTATGGTGCCGGCCGAAATCCGCGGCGACGCCGCCGGCGCGATCGCCAGCACGGACTGGGAAACGGTGCGCGACCTCTACGCCGAGCGGGTGATCGGCATCGTCGAGCGCTACGCGCCGGGTCTTTCATCGAAGATCATCGCGCGCCGCGTCGTCACCCCGCTCGACCTCGAGCGCGACAATGCGAACCTGGTCGGCGGCGACCAGGTCGGCGGCAGCCATCATTTGTCGCAGAATTTCCTGTTCCGCCCGGCGCCGGGCGCCGCCGGCTGGAAGACGCCGGTCAAGAATTTCCATCTCACCGGCGCCTCGACCTGGCCCGGGGCCGGCGTCGGCGCGGGGTCGGGCTACCGGCTCGCCCAGCAGCTGGCGGGCGGCTGATTTCATCGATTTCATAACGACACCTGGGGAACGCAGACATGACCAGACATCCGAATCGACGCACCCTCCTGAAGCTCACCGGCGCCGGCATCGCCGCCGCGGGGCTCGGCATCCCGCAGCTCGCTTCCGCGCAGGAAGCCGACGAACTCACCATCGCCTATAACGTCAACCTGCCGTCCTGGGACCCGACGGTCGGCCCCTCGGCGGTCAACCCGACCATCCAGGGTTTCTACCAGTCCGTCTTCGACATGTTCATCCACCAGAACCCGGACCTGAGCTTCGGTCCCGGCCTGGTCACCGAATGGGGCTGGAACGGCGACCGCAGCAAGATCTTCCTGGTGGTGCGCGAAGGCGTCACCTGGCACGACGGCAGCCCCTTCACCGCCGAGGACGTCGCCTGGTCGCTGGAGCGCGCCGGCAAGGCCGAGACCGGCAACCCGATCCAGTTCGTCTGGGCCAAGGTCGGCAACTTCAAGGTCGACGGCAACCGGGTCGAGGCCGACGTGCTGGAATTCGAGCCCACCATCTTCAAGTGGATGTCGTTCCTGACCGGCTACGTCCTGCCCAAGGCCTATTACGAGAAGGTCGGCGCCGAAGGTTTCGAGGCCAAGCCGATCGGCACCGGCCCCTACATGGTCGACCGCTACGAGCGCAACGCGTTCGTGCGGCTGAAGGCCAACCCGACCTATTGGGGCGGCAAGCCGGATTTCGACACGGTCACCATAAAATTCGTCACTGACGCGGCGAGCCGCGTCGCCGAGATCGAATCCGGCAATTCCGACGTCACGCTGGAGATCCCCTACGAGGAATACGACCGCCTGACCGCCGGCGGGCTGAAGGGCTCCAACGAGACCATCTCCGACATCGCCATGATCTTCCTCAACGATGTCGATCCGATGCTGGACAAGAACGTGCGGCTGGCGGCCAACCACGCCATCGACAAGCAGCTTCTGGTCGACCGTCTGCTGCGTGGCTACGGCGTGCCGCTGTCGACGCTGGAGACGCCGGAATACGTCGCCTACGACGCCTCCATAAAGGTCCCCTACGACGCCGAGCTGGCGACTAAGCTGCTCGCCGCATCCGGCTACTCGCCGGACAAGCCGGTGAAGTTCAAGCTTCAGACCACGCGCGGCTTCAAGCCGAAGGACTACGAGATGATCCAGGCGATCGTCGGCATGTGGCGCAAGGTCGGCATCGAGGCCGAGATCGAGGTCTACGAGATCGCCCAGCATTACGAGCTGCGCGCCGCCGACAAGCTGGCCCCGGCCGCCTTCTACAACTGGGGCAACGCCGTCGGCGACCCGACCACCTCGACCGGCTTCGCCATGTTCGGCCCGAGCCCGCATTCGGTGTGGGACGGCCAGGATCTCATCGACAAGATCGGGCCGCTGTGGGGCGAGAAGGACGAGGACAAGCGCATCCAGGGCTGGAAGGACGTCTCCCGCTACATCGCCGAGGAGGGCCTGGTGGTCCCGCTCATCCAGTACGCGCAGCCGATCGTCCATCGCGACGGGATAACCGTGACGCCGCACAAGTCGGGCGCGCTGCTGCCGCACCTGATCAAGCGCGCCTGAGACAGTGGCCCGCCGGCCGGTGCATGATCCCGAAAAATCGCAGATTCTTCGGGACGGATCATGCCCAGATAAAGAGACAGAGCGGAATGCCGATTCATATTGATCGCGTTGCGCTCTAGTCCGGCGAGCAGACACCCTACATGCAGCTTGCGCGTACCATTTTCGGGCGTCTCGCCACCACGCTGATCACCCTAATCGGCGTGGCGGTGATCGTTTTCTTCATCGTCCGCATCGTTCCCGGCGATCCGATCGCCATGATGCTGCCGCCCGGCGCGACCGACGCCGACATCGACCGGCTGCGGGCGCTCTACGGGCTCGACAAATCGATCCCGCAGCAATTCGCCATCTGGTTCGGCAATGTGCTGCACGGCGATTTCGGCACGTCGATCTCGACCCGCCAGCCGGTGCTGTCGCTGGTGCTCAACCGCCTGCCGGCGACGCTGGAGCTCAGCCTGGTGGCCCTGCTGATCGCCGTGGCGCTCGGCGGCAGCCTCGCCGTGCTCGGCACGCGCTTCCGCGGCCGCAAGGCGGAGGCCGGCGTCGATCTCGCCAACGGCATCGGCCTGTCGGTGCCGGATTTCCTGTGGGGCCTGGTGCTGATCCTGCTGTTCGGCGTGCTGTGGCCGCTGTTCCACATCTCCGGCCGCGTCTCGCCGCGCCTCGACATCCCGTTCTCGACGCAATTCTACCTGCTCGAGAGCATCGTGACGCTGCGCTTCGACATCCTGGCCGACCTCGTCGACCACATGTTCATGCCGGCGCTGGCGCTCGCTTTGCCGCTCGCCGCGATCATCTCGCAGCTGCTCAAGCAGTCGCTCAAGGAGACGGTCAACCTCGACTATGCCGTGCTCGCCCGCACCAAGGGCTATTCCGAGACCCGCGTCATCCTGTCGGAGGCGCTGCCCAACGCAGTGCTGCCGACGCTGACGCTCATCGGCGTGCAGTTCACCTTCCTGATGGGCGGCACCGTCATCATCGAGCGGCTGTTTTCCTATGAGGGGCTCGGCAACATGGCGATCGACGCGGTGATCAACCGCGACCTGCCGCTGATCCAGGGCATCGTCATCCTGTTCGCGCTGATGTTCACCTTCGTCAACCTGGCCGTCGACATGACCTACGCGCTGCTCAATCCGAGGCTGCGCAATGCTTGACGGACGCGGTGCGATCAAGCGGCGCGCCGGGGCGCGCCTGTGGCTGTCGGCGCTCTGGCTCGGCTTCGTCGCGCTGTGCGCGATCTTCGCGCCGCTCATCAGCCCGCAGGACCCGCTGGCGCAGGACCTGATGCTCGGCCGCCTGCCGCCTGCCTGGATGGCCGGGTCCGAGCCCGGTTTCTGGCTGGGCACCGACAGCCTCGGCCGCGACGTGCTGTCGCGCATGATTTTCGGCGCCCGAGTCGCGCTGACGGTGGCTCTGCTCGCCGGCGTCGTCACCTGCCTGGTCGGCTCGGCGCTCGGGCTCGTCGCCGGCTTCTACCGCGGCTGGGCCGACCGCATCGTCGGCCGGCTGGTCGACATCTGGATGGCCTTCCCGCCGGTGCTGTTCGCCATCCTGCTGATCGCCGTGCTCGGCACCGGGCTCACCTCGGTGATCATCGCCATCGTCGTGATCGACTGGACGCGCTTCTGCCGGGTGGTGCGCGCCGAGACGCTGAACCAGTCGCAGATGGACTATGTGCAGAGCGCCCGCATCGCCGGCTTCACCCGCCTGCGCACGCTGCTGTCGGAAATCCTGCCCAACGTGCTGCCCACGATGGTGGCGCTGCTGACCCTGGAAATGGGCATCGCGGTCATCGTCGAGGCGATCCTGTCCTTCGTCAACCTGTCGATCTCCACCGACGCGCCGACCTGGGGCGGCATGATCGCCGAAGGCCGCCTGGCCATCCACCAGGCATGGTGGGTGCTGGTGTTCCCGCTGGTCGCACTGTTCCTCACTGTGCTGTCCTTCGCCCAGCTCGGCGACGGCCTGCGCGAGCGCTTCGACCCGGTGCTCAGATGACGGCGTTCCTGCAGATCCGCAACCTGTCGGCGCGCCTCAGGAACACGGGCCACCGGCTGCTGCGCTCGGTCGACATCGACCTGCCGGCGGGCGTCGTGCGCGGCCTGGTCGGCGAGAGCGGCGCCGGCAAGAGCATGATCGGCAAGGCCGTGCTCGGCGTGCTGCCGGCGTCGGTGGAGATCGTCGAAGGCGAGATTTTTCTGGACGGCCACGATCTCCTGCGCATGAAGCCGGCAGAGCGGCGGCGGCTGATCGGCGCCAGCACCGCGCTGATCCCGCAGGACCCGCTGACGGCGCTCAACCCGTCGCGGCGCATCGGCCCGCAGATCACCGACCGGCTGGTCGACATCCTCGGCTGGACGAAGGAACGGGCGAGGGCGAGGGCGCTGGAACTGCTCGGCGAGGTGCGCATCCCCGAGCCGGAGCGGGTGGTGCGCCTCTACCCGCACGAGCTGTCCGGCGGCATGCGCCAGCGCGTGCTGATCGCCTCGGCCTTCGCCGCCGAGCCGAAGCTGATCGTGGCGGACGAGCCGACGACGGCGCTGGACGTGACCGTGCAGAAGCAGATCCTGCGGCTGATCTCGGAGCTGCAGGCGCGCCACGGCACGGCGCTGCTGTTCGTCACCCACGACCTCGGCGTGGTCTCCAAGATCTGCGACAGCCTGTCGGTGCTCTATGCCGGCAAGGTGGTGGAGGACACCACCGTCGACGCCTTCTTCGCCGCGCCCCGCCATCCCTACAGCGCCGCGCTGCTGGCCGCCACGCCGCGCCACAACGATCCCGCCTCCTCGCTGCGTCCGGTCCCGCGCGACGTGCTCGACGCCGTCGCCGCCGAGATCGCGGCGGCCGACGCGGCATGGAGTCGTCATGGCTGAGGCGCTGTTCCAGATATCCGGCCTGCGGCTCGACGTGCCCGACATGGCGCGCAAGCCGCTGTTCGGCCCGGCCCCGCGGCTGGAGATCCTGAAGGGCATCTCCTTCGACATCCCGCGCGGCGCGGTGCTCGGCATCGTCGGCGGCTCGGGCTCGGGCAAGACGACGCTGGGGCGCGCCCTGGTACGCCTGATCGAGCCGACCGGCGGAGAAATCCTGTTCGACGGGCAGGACATCACCCATCTCCCGGACGGGCGGCTGCGCGGATTGCGGCGGCGCATCCAGATGATCTTCCAGGACCCGATGTCGTCGCTCAACCCGCGCCTCACCGTCGGCCGCATCATCGCCGCGCCGCTCTGCGCGCGGACGGGCGATGCGCGCGTGGCAGAGGCGCTCGACCAGGTCGGCCTGCCAAAAGCGTTCGCGGCGCGCTATCCGCACGAGCTGTCCGGCGGCCAGCGCCAGCGTGTCGGCATCGCGCGGGCCATCGCCATGCGTCCCGACTTCATCCTCGCCGACGAGATCGTCTCCGGCCTCGACGTGTCCTCGCAGGCACAGGTGCTGAACCTGCTGGAACAATTGGTGAAGGAGCTCGGCCTGACGCTCGCCTTCATCAGCCACGATCTCTCGGTCATCAGCCGGCTGTGCGGCCGGGTCATCGTCCTGCAGGGCGGCCGCATCGTCGAGGACGCACCGACAAGGCAGCTCTTCGAGGCGCCGTCGCACCCCTATACGCGCGAGCTGCTCGACGCGATTCCTGTTCCGGACCCTTCGATCCGCTGGTGAGCCGCCGAAGGTTTTTCGGGAGGAGGAAGCAGCTTCGCGATGAACGGGTCCGTCGCCGGCGCGACATTGCCGGGAGCCAGGCCTATCGCTGCGCTTCCGTCGCCATCTTGTAGGCCAGCCCGGCGAGCACGGTGCCCATCAGCCAGCGCTGCAGCGTGATCCACAGCGGGTTCCTGGCCAGGAACAGCGAGATCGAGCCGGCCGCCAGCGCGATCATCGCATTCATCGTCACGCTGACGACGATCTGGGTGGCGCCGAGGATCAGCGACTGCGCGAACACGTTGCCCAGCGCCGGGTCGATGAACTGCGGCAGCAGCGACAAGTAGACCATGGCGATCTTCGGATTGAGCAGATTGGTGAGAAAGCCCATCAGGAACAGTTTTCGCGGGCCGTCCTTCGGCAGGCTGCGCACCTGGAACGGGGAGCGGCCGCCGGGCCGCACCGCCTGCCAGGCGAGCCACAGAAGATAGGCCGCGCCGGCGAAGCGCAGCGCATCGTAGGCGAAGGGCACGGCGATCAGCAGGGCGGTGATGCCGAAGGCGGCGGCGAGCATGTAGAAGACGAAGCCCATCGCGACGCCGCCCAGTGAGATCAGCCCGGCCTTCGGCCCCTGGCTGATCGAGCGCGACACCAGATAGATCATGTTCGGGCCGGGCGTCAGCACCATGCCGAGCGCGATCAGGGCGAAGGCGATGAGGGTCGTCGTTTCCGGCATGGTCGATCTCTCAGGCAGGAGCGGGGGAGGCTGAATTCGCAGGCAGCCGCCAGGCGGCGAGGCAGCCAAGCACGCCGAGCGGCAGGAAGGCAAGGAAGAGCCAGGCGGCGACGCCGGCGGCCGTTTGGCTGCTCAGCCCGCCGGCAAAGCCGCTGGCATTGGCGACGATGCCGCAGGAAGCGGCGCCGACGGCATAGCCGATCCGCTGCATCGTCGGCACGGCCGAGGAAGCGACGGTGCGCTCGGCCGCCGGCGCCGCGGTGACGATGATGCGGGTGACGAAGGGCCAGGCGATGCCGAAGCCGCCGCCCTGCAGGATCGCGCAGCCGAGGATCAGCGGGATGTTGCCGGCCGGCACGGCATAGGCGAAGCCGGCGACGCCGCCGGCGATCATCAATGCGCCCGCCAGCACGATGCCGCGCTCACGCTCAGGCGGGGTGTTGGCGACGAGGATCGACAGCACCGACCAGGCAATGGATTCGGCGGCGATGATGTAGCCGGTGGTCAGCACCGAGGTGCCGTGCAGGCTGGTCAGAAGCAGCGGGCCGTAGACGGTGAAGGTGACGGTGGCGACCGAGAAGGCGGCGACCATGATCATGCCGTTGCCGAGTGGCGTGGCGAGGCTGAGCGGCTTCGCCGGGAAGAGGCGCCCGGCGGGCAGGCGCCGGTCGAGCCCGAAGAACAGCGCGATGCCGAACAGGCCCGCCGCCAGCAGCAGCGATGAGCGCAGCGGCGTGACGTCGACGCCGGCCGAGGCGATCAGCACGACGCTGACGGCAAGGCAGGCAAGCGTGGCGAAGGGAAAGGGAGGCAGCGGCGCGCCGTCGTTGCGCTGCCTGGTGGCGGCCGGGCCGCGCAGGACGGCAAGGCAGGCGAGGGCGGCGGCGACGCCGCCCGCCGCGAAGACGCCGAAGGCCCAGCGCCAGGACAGGAACTCCGACATCAGCGCGCCGATCAGCGGGCCGCTGAAGGCGGCGACGCCCCACACGGCCGAGATGACGCCGAAGAGCTGCGGCCAGATGCGCTGCGGGAACAATCGCTCGACCGAGACGAAGGCGAGCGACACCAGCGCGCCGCCGCCGAAACCCTCGACCAGGCGCCCGGCGAGGAAGGCCGGCATGGAGGGCGCGGTGGCGCAGAGCAGCGCGCCGGCCGAATAGACCAGCGCCGCGCCCATCATGTTGGTGCGCAAGGCGACGTAGCTGGTCATGCGCCCGGCCGCCGCGCCGGCGACGATCGCGCCGATCTCGTAGACGGCGAGCGACCAGCCGACCAGCTCGACACCGGACAGATCGCCGACCATGGCCGGCATGACGGTCGCAACCATGGTCTCGTTGGTGGCGTGCAGCAGGATGCCGAGGCAGATGAAGCAGAAGCGGGCGAGATCGCCGCTCGCCCAGAGTTGGCGCCAGTCGATCCTTTCAGCGGTATTTTCGGCCACGAACCTTCTCCGATCCAACACGTCGTGCGACGCAGTGGCCGGGCTGATAGGACCTCGAGTCAGATTGAGGTCAAGGGGCTGATAGGGTGTTTCGTTGGGTCAGTCGACGTGCCGGATGCGCATCCGGCGACGAGATCGGCGCCGGCCCTCGCGACAATCACCGCTGTTTTTCGATCGGATGAGTTCTAAACGGCCGAATTCCAGTCGAAGATCAGAGGAAATCGGCGCAAGAAGGGTGGTCTCAGGCGAGAAATGCCGTGTTTTCACGGACCAGCGCCAGGCGCAGCTTCTCCATGGCGCGGCTCTCGATCTGGCGGACGCGTTCCTTGGAGATGCCGAGCGACTCGCCGAGCGCCTCCAGCGTCGCGCCGTCGTCCTGCAGCCGCCGCCTGGCGATGATCTGGCGCTCGCGGTCGTTGAGCACGTCCAATGCCTTGTGCAGCCAGTTGGAGCGGCGCTCGACGTCGATCGCCTCGCCCACCACCTCGTCGGGCAGCGGCGCGTCGGAGACGAGGAAGTCCATGCGGTCGGCCGAGCCGGCGCCGTCGTCGCCGACCGGCGCGTTGAGCGAGGAATCGGGATTGGAGAGCCGGGAATCCATCAGGGCGACGTCCGCTTCCGATACGCCGAGCTCGGACGAGATCTTGCGATAGAGCGCTGCGCCCGCCTTCATCTCGCCGCCCTGCGCCAGCTTGGCGCGCAGCCGACGCAGGTTGAAGAACAGCGCCTTCTGGGCCGAACTGGTGCCGCCGCGCACGATCGACCAGTTGCGCAGGATGTAGTCCTGCATGGAGGCGCGAATCCACCAGGTCGCATAGGTGGAGAAACGCACCTCGCGCTCCGGCTCGAAGCGCGCCGCCGCCTCGAGCAGGCCGACATAACCCTCCTGGATGAGATCGCCCATCGACAGGCCGAAATGCCGGAAGCGGGCCGCGACGGAAATCACCAGGCGCATATGCGCGACGGTGATGCGGTGAAGCGCGTCCTGGTCGTGGTCGTCCTTCCACCTCACGGCGAGGTCGTGCTCCTCCTCCCGATCGAGGTAGGGAGCCGCCATCGCCGCGTTGATCATCGACCGTCCGGCGCTGTCCTGCATGGGAACCATCCTGAGCAAACGCGAATAGGCGGTCCGGCCATCGGAGCCGCCTGAGGAAGCGCTTCGCCCGACCACAGGCCGGAGAACAACGCTCCGCACCCGGCGGAAACGCAAAGGCGGCCGGATCGTTCCTGTCCGGTCTCCGCACGTCTTCGTGATGGTCTGGGGGAGTCTTCCTGGATGCGCGCGAGGCGGCGCGGTCTATTCGGCCGCGTCGCGCTGGCCGGCGGCCTCGCCGGGCGCGTCGGGATCGCCGGGCGCGGTCTCGCAGCCGAGGTCGGGAAAGGCGAGCACCCGCTTGCCGTGGAAGTCGGTGCGCGCCACCAGCAGGCCGCGCTCCTCGAAATAGGCGAGCAGGCGCCGCGCCCGACGCGGCGAGTGGCTGCCATAGGCGCGCGCCAGCGTCGCATCCGAAGGACAGGGATCGCCATTGGTGGCGGCGCGCGCCACCATCAGGAAGACGCCCTGCAGGTCGTCCGGCAGCGCTTCCGACAGCGCCAGCGCAGTCGCCCAGGCCTCGCCGTCGGCGGAGCGCTCGTCGACGCCGGCCCGGGCCACCGCCAGCCGCCGGCGGAAGCCGGAGAGCGGCAGCGGCTCGCCCGGCACGCGGCGGATGCGGCAGCGCACGAGGAAATCCTGGTAGAGCACGGCGTCGGAGCGGAAGGCGGCATCCGCGTCCTCGAGTATCTCGCGCAGCACGGCCTCGATGCCGGCCTCGCGCTCGGCCTCGTCGATCACCGCGAAGACCGGCTGCTCGGCGGGCATCGGCGCCGGCTTCGGCCGCGACAGCTGCGCCAGAAGGTCGGCGGTGGGTATCGGCGCGGGAGGCGGAGCCTTGCGTACAACCGCACGCGCCTCTTCGGGGCCGGGGGTGAAGATTAGGTCGCGCGCGTCCTCCGGTGCCTCGGGTAGCGGCGTCAGCTTCGGGCTGGTCGAACGCGCCGAGGTCTCGACCGCGCCAATGGTGATCGGCAGCGGCCGCCGCGACAAGGCCGGACCCAGCGCCACGAAATGGCCGCGCGCCAGGTCGCGGAACATTTCCGCCTGGCGGCGGTCCATGCCGAGCAGGTCGGCAGCGCGCGCCATGTCGATGTCGAGGAAGGTGCGGCCCATCAGGAAGTTGGAGGCTTCCGCCGCGACATTCTTCGCCAGCTTCGCCAGCCGCTGCGTGGCGATGACGCCGGCCAGCCCGCGCTTGCGGCCGCGGCACATCAGATTGGTCATGGCGCCGAGCGACAACTTTCGCGCTTCGTCGGAGACCTCGCCGGCAACGGCGGGCGCGAAAAGCTGCGCTTCGTCGACCACCACCAGCACCGGATACCAGTGGTCGCGCTCGGCGTCGAACATGCCGCCGAGGAAGGCGGCGGCGGCGCGCATCTGCTGCTCGACGTCGAGCCCTTCGAGGTTGAGCACCACGGAGACGCGGTGCTGGCGCACGCGGCCGGCGATTCGCGTCAGCTCGGCCTCGGTGCGGGCGGCGTCGACCACCTGGTGGCCGAATCGGTCGGCCAGCGTGACGAAATCGCCTTCGGGATCGACGATGCATTGCTGCACCCAGGGGGCGCTCTGCTCGATCAGCCGACGCAGAAGATGCGACTTGCCGGACCCGGAATTGCCCTGCACCAGCAGGCGGGTCGCCAGCAGCTCCTCCAGATCGAGCTCGGCCGCGACGCCGCCCGCCGCGACGCCCATGTCGATGCCAACCTTCATCCGGCGCCCTTGTTCAAGGCACCGTCCTTAGCATCTCGCTTCGGCGCGCGCGAAGGGTTCGGAGTGCGATTCCCACAGGCGTGCTTGAAGGACGCACTCGAACTTTGCATCGCCATTCGTCGCCGCCCGGTCACGTCCGGTTGATCGAAACCCCGCCGTCGGCCAGCAGCGCCGTGCCGGTGGTGAAGCTGGAGGCGTTGGAGGCGAGGTAGAGCGCCGAGGCGGCGATCTCATCCGGCCGGGCGATGCGCTTCAGCGCATGCAGTCCTTCGACGAAGGCGCGCTCGTCGGGCGTCTTGAAGGTCGCGGCCGGCGTGTCGGTGCCGCCCGGCAGCAGCGCGTTGACGCGGATGCAGTGCTTTCCGTATTCGGCCGCCAGCACCTGCGTCAGCCCGATCAGCCCGGCCTTCGCCGCCGCATAGGCGGCCATGCCCGGCATGCCGGCGGTGACGCCGACGAAACTGCCGGTGAAGATCAGCGAGCCGCCGCCGCGCTTCAGCATGGCCGGGATCTGGTGCTTCGCGGCGAGGAAGGCACTGGTCAGGTTGGTGTCGATCGTGTCGCGCCAGCCTTCGACCGAGACATCCGGCATCTCGCCCATCTCGCCGGTCGAGCCGGCATTGTTGAAGGCGATGTCGAGGCCGCCGAATTTTTCCGCTGCCAGCGCGACCAGCGCCTTCTGGTGGACCTCGTCGCGCACGTCGCCGGCCAGCGCGGCGGCCGTTCCGCCCCTCGCTTCGATTTCGGCGACGAGCCTTTCCAGCTCATCCGCGCGGCGGGCCGCCGCCACGACGGCAGCGCCGTGCTCGGCGAAGAGTTTTGCCGCCGCCCGGCCGATGCCGGACGACGCGCCGGTGACGATGGCGACCTTGTCGGTGAGATCGAACATGCTTTTGCTCCCTGTGCTGTGCCGACCAGAGCCGGCGATGGCGCGGTCGTCGCAGATCGGGAGCGGGGCAACCACCCGAAACGTGCCGGATTGTCTAAGTCCCTCAACGGCAATCGTGTTGACGGATTTCGCAATTGACGGGCCATCTCCCATTTTGAAATGGCAGGGGAGGGGAGGGCAGGCAGAAGCCCCGGCGCAAAGCGGCAAGGGCCGTCGCAATTAGCGCAAGGGTGACAGCCCGTTTTCGCTAGTGGTACACCTCGCGCGCCGGGCGGTGGTAGCAACCCGGCGCAAAGCGCGAGGCCCTGGAAACGTGAAAAAATATTCGGTCTTTGCCATCGCCCGCGAGGCCATGCGCGGCCACAAGGGCTGGCCGGAGCAGTGGAGCTCGCCCGAGCCGCGCTCCGAATACGACGTCATCATCGTCGGCGCCGGCGGGCACGGGCTGGCGACCGCCTATTACCTCGCCAAGGAGCACGGCATCACCAATGTCGCGGTGCTGGAAAAGGGCTGGCTGGGCGGCGGCAACACCGGCCGCAACACCACCATCATCCGCTCCAACTATCTCTACGACGAGTCCGCCGGCATCTACGACCACGCGGTAAAGCTGTGGGACGGGCTCAGCCAGGACCTCAACTACAACGTGATGTATTCGGCGCGCGGCGTCATGATGCTGGCGCACAATGTGCACGACGTGCAGGTGCTGAAGCGCCACGTGCACGCCAACCGGCTGAACGGCATCGACAATGAATGGCTGACGCCGGAGCAGGCCAAGGATTTCTGCCCGCCGCTGAATATCAGCCGGGAAGCGCGCTATCCGGTCGTGGGTGCGACGCTGCAGCGGCGCGGCGGCACGGCGCGGCACGACGCGGTCGCCTGGGGTTATGCGCGCGGGGCGAATGCACGCGGCGTGCACATCATCCAGAACTGCGAGGTGACCGGCATCCGCCGCGCTTCCGACGGCCGCGTCACCGGCGTCGACACTTCGAAGGGGTTCATCGGCGCCGAGAAGGTCGGCGTGGTGGCGGCCGGGCACACCTCGGTGCTGATGGACATGGCCGGCGTGCGCATGCCGCTGGAGAGCTATCCCTTGCAGGCGCTGGTGTCGGAGCCGGTCAAACCGGTGTTCCCCTGCGTGGTGATGTCGAACACCGTGCATGCCTATATCTCGCAGTCCGACAAGGGCGAGCTGGTGATCGGCGCCGGCACCGACCAGTATACTTCCTACTCACAGACGGGTGGGCTGCACATCCTCAACCATACGCTCGACGCCATCTGCGAGATGTTCCCGATGTTCGGCCGCATGAAGATGCTGCGCTCCTGGGGCGGCATCGTCGACGTGACGCCGGACCGCTCGCCGATCCTCGCCAAGACGCCGGTCAAGGGGCTCTACGTCAATTGCGGCTGGGGCACGGGCGGCTTCAAGGCGACGCCCGGCTCCGGCCATGTCTTTGCCCACACCATCGCCCGCGACGAGCCGCATCCGATCAACGCGCCGTTCACGCTGGAACGTTTTCGCACCGGCCGGCTGATCGACGAGGCCGCCGCCGCCGCGGTGGCGCACTAGGGTCCGCAGCCGATGTGGACCGTCGATCGAAGGGCGAATACCCGGGCAGGCGAGGTCGCCTGGGGGAAGGCCGGCAGCGGGCCGGATCTCGTGCTCGCGCATGGCTGGCCCTGGTCGTCGTTCAGCTGGCACCGCGTGATCCCGGCGCTAACCCGGCACTTCACGGTCCACTGGTACGACATGCCGGGTTATGGCCGGTCCGACATGGACGGCGACCGGTCGACGGCGCTGGACGTGCAGGGAGAGGTGTTCGCCGAAATGCTGGGCTTCTGGCGCTTGTCCAATCCGAACGTCGTCGCCCACGACATGGGCGGCGCCGTCACGCTGCGCGCCCACCTGCTCGGCGGCGTCGGCTACGAGAGGCTGGTGCTGATGAATGTCGTGGCGCTCAGCCCGTGGGGGTCGGCCTTCTTCGACCATGTCGGCCGTCACATCGAAGCGTTCACCGGTCTGCCGCCGCATATCCATGAGGCCGTCGCCGGCGCGTATATCAAGGGCGCACTGGTCAATGATCTCTCCGGCGACGATTTCGAGCGGCTTCGGGCGCCGTGGCTGAGCGAGGAAGGGCGGGCAAGCTTCTACGCCCAGTTCGCTCAGGCGGACGAACGGTACACGCGGGAATTCGAGGACGGGCTGGATGCGATCCGCTGTCCCGTTGCGATTCTGTGGGGCGAGAACGATCCCTGGATACCGATCGCGCGCGGACGCCTGCTGCACGAGAAGATACCGCATTCGAGCTTCGAAGCGCTGGCCGGCGTCGGCCATCTGCCGCAGCTCGAAGCGCCGGACCGGATCGGTGCCCGTCTGCTGAACGCACTTCAGATATCAAGCTAGTCGAGGACGTCGGTTCAATGCTTCTCATCCGCTGCCCCTATTGCGAGGAAGAGCGTCCGGAGCTGGAATTCCGGCATGCCGGCGAGGCGCATGTCGCCCGCTCCGGCGACATCGCCGCGATCTCCGACGAGGATTTCGAAAAGTTCTTCTTCATCCGCTCCAACCCGAAGGGGGTGGTGTTCGAGCGCTGGCGGCACGTGCATGGCTGCGCCCGCTTCTTCAACGCGGCGCGCAACACGGTCACCGACAGGTTTCTGGTGACCTACAAGGCCGGCGAGCCGAAGCCGGAGATTTCCGCCGAGGACGCGGGGCCGGCGGCGTGGGCGAATCGCGAGCCGGCGGAGCTGAACGAGACATCGTCTTCCAGGCTCAAGGAGCAGGTGACGGAATGATGCGGCGCTCCTTCGCACCCCCCTCTGTCCTGCCGGACATCTCCCCCGCAAGGGGGGAGATTGCCCTGACCGCTCGCATTTCGCCAATCGCCAACGTTGCAAGGAGGGCGGCTTCGATGAAGCTGCCAATCTCCCCCCTTGCGGGGGAGATGTCCGGCAGGACAGAGGGGGGTGCGACAGGGCGCCGTCCAAGCACGATTTTCACGGGTGCCGCATGACCCAGCCCTTCCGCATTTCCGGCGCCGGGCGCCTGACGCCGGCGCGCAGCCTGCGCTTCACCTTCGACGGCAAGCATCTTTCCGGCGTTTCCGGCGACACGCTGGCCTCGGCGCTGCTCGCCAACGGCGTGCACCTTACCGGCCGCTCGTTCAAGTACCACCGGCCGCGCGGCATCCTGTCCGCGGGTGCGGAGGAGCCGAACGCGCTGGTCGGCGTCGAGCGCGATTCGGCGCGCAGGACGCCCAACGTGCGGGCCACCGTGCAGGAGCTCTATGACGGGCTGACGGCGGTCTCGCAGAACCGCTGGCCGTCGCTGTCCTTCGATGTCGGTGCGATGAACGACCTGGCGTCGCCGATGTTCTCGGCCGGCTTCTACTACAAGACATTCATGTGGCCGAAGGCGGCCTGGAAGAAGGTTTACGAGCCGAAGATCCGCGCGGCGGCAGGGCTGGGCGTGGCGCCGGACCAGCCGGACCCGGACCACTATGCCTCGCGCTTCGCCCATTGCGACGTGCTGGTCGTCGGCGGCGGCGCGGCGGGCATCGCGGCGGCACTCGCGGCGGCCGAGAGCGGGGTGCGGGTGATCCTCGCGGACGAGCAGGCGGAGTTCGGCGGCGCGCTGCGCTACGAGGCGGGCGCGAAGATCGACGGCACGGACGGCTGGGCCTGGGCGCAGCAGAGCGTCGCCAAGCTGGCGGCAATGGACAACGTCCGGCTGCTGCCGCGCACCACTGCCTTCGGCTATTATGCGCAGAACTTCGTCGGGCTGGTCGAGCGCGTCACCGACCATGTCGCGAGGCCGGACAGGCATGCGGCGCGCGAGCGGCTGTGGCAGGTACGCGCCAAGCGCGTCGTGCTCGCCACAGGCGCGATCGAACGGCATATGGTGTTCGCCGACAACGACCGGCCGGGCGTCATGCTGGCGTCGGCGGCGCGTGCCTATCTCAACCATTACGGCGTCGCCGTCGGCAGGACGGTAGGCGTCTATACGGCGAACGATTCCGCCTATTACGCGGCGCTCGACCTGAAGAAGGCCGGCGTCAATGTCGCGGCGATCGTCGACCTGCGCGACAACCCGTCGGGCCCGGCGGTCGAGGAGGCGCGGGCGCTTGGCATCGAGGTCAATCACGGCCGTGCGGTGACGAAGGTCGGCGGCAAGCTGCGGGTGTCGTCGATGACGATCGAGCCGAAGGGCGGCGGTGGTGGGCGCACGGTGGCCATTGACGCGCTGCTGACTTCGTCGGGCTGGACGCCTTCGGTTCACCTGTTCTCGCAGTCGTGCGGAAAAGTGGCGTTCGACGAGGCGACGAAGCGTTTCCTGCCGGGTACCTACGCGCAGGACTGCGTGTCGGTGGGCGCCTGCAACGGCACGGACGGGCTGGAGGCGACGGTCGCCGAAGCGTTTGATGCCGGGGAGAAGGCGGCCAGGGAGGCCGGTGGAACTCGTGCAAAGGCACCCCCACCCCTTACCCCTCCCCTCAAGGGGGAGGGGGATTCTGAGGCGTTTACGCCCCCCTCCCCCTTGAGGGGAGGGGTAAGGGGTGGGGGTAGTGGCCATCCTGTGGTCGATGCCTCTGAATCCTGGGCCGGCGGCATGCTGGGCAGCGGACCCGGTGCCGGCGCCGGCACGACCGTGAAGGCGTTCATCGACTTCCAGAACGACGTGACGGCCAAGGACATCCGCCAGGCGGTGCATGAGGGCATGCGCTCGATCGAGCATGTGAAGCGCTTCACCACCAATGGCATGGCGACCGACCAGGGCAAGACGTCGAACATGCATGGCCTTGCCATTGCCGCCGAGACGCTGGGCAAGCCGATCCCCGCGGTCGGGCTCACCACGTTCCGCGCGCCCTATACGCCGGTGACCTTCGGCTCGATCGTCGGCCACGCCAAGGGCAAGCTGTTCGACCCGACGCGGCGCACGCCGATCCACCCCTGGGCCGAGCGCCAAGGCGCGGTGTTCGAGGATGTCGGCCAGTGGAAGCGCGCCTGGTATTTTCCACGCGCCGGCGAGGACATGCACGCCGCCGTCAACCGCGAATGCGTGACGGTGCGGCAGGCCGCCGGCCTGTTCGACGCCTCGACGCTCGGCAAGATCGAGGTGGTCGGGCCGGACGCGGCGAAATTCATGGAGCTGCTCTACACCAACCCGTGGGAGAAGCTCGACGCCGGCCGCTGCCGCTACGGCATCATGCTGCGCGAGGACGGTTTCATCTACGACGACGGCGTGGTCGGCAGGCTGGCGCCGGACCGGTTCCACGTGACGACGACGACCGGGGGCGCGGCGCGCGTCATGAACATGATGGAGGATTATCTCCAGACCGAGTTCCCGCATCTGAACGTCTGGCTCACCTCGATCTCCGAGCAGTGGGCGGTGATCGCGGTGCAGGGGCCGAAAAGCCGGGAGACCATCGCGCCGCTGGTGGAAGGGATCGACCTTTCCGACGCGGCATTCCCGCACATGTCGGTGCGCGAGGGAAAGATTTGCGGGGTACCCACGAGATTGTTCCGCATGTCCTTCACCGGCGATCGCGGTTTCGAGGTGAACGTGCCGGCCGACTACGGCGAAGCCGTCTGGGAGGCGCTGTGGGCGGAGGGCCAGAAACATGGCGCCTGCGCCTACGGCACGGAGGCGATGCATGTGCTGCGCGCCGAAAAGGGCTACATCATCGTCGGCCAGGACACCGACGGCACGGTGACGCCGGCCGATGCCAGCGTCGACTGGGCGATCGGCAAGAAGAAGAAGGATTTCGTCGGCATACGCGGGCTGTCGCGGCCCGACCTCGTGGCAGCGGGCAGAAAACAGCTTGTCGGGCTGAAGACGCGCGACCCGAAGATCGTGCTGGAGGAAGGCGCGCAGATCGTCGGCGATCCCAAGCAGCCGATCCCAATGAAGATGATCGGTCACGTCACCTCGAGCTACTGGTCGGAGAATTGCGGCCATTCGATCGCGCTGGCGCTGGTCGTCGACGGCAAGTCGCGTTTGGGCGACACGCTCCATGTGCCGATGCCGGACGGCACGGTCGAGGTCGAGGTGACGGGCATGGTGTTCTACGATCCGAAGGGAGAGCGCCTCAATGGCTAAGGCCGCCGCGAAGACCGCAACCACGGGAACCCTCCGCCGGCCGGCATTGGCCGGGCGCGAGGTGCTGGCGGGCGGCGCACGCCTATCGGTGCTGCCGCCGGCCGAGCGCATGTCGCTGCGCGCGCCGGCCGCCTCGGTGGCGGCGCTGTCCAGGGCGCTCGGGCTCGACCTGCCGGTGAAGCCGAAGACGTCGGCGTCGTCGGGCGCGCGCACGGCGCTGTGGCTCGGGCCGGACGAATGGCTGGTGATCGACCAGACCGGCGATCCGCTCGCCGACTGCGCCAAGGTCAAGGCGCTGCATTCGGCCGTCGGCATCTCGCACCGCAACGTCGCCATCTCGGCGTCTGGGCCGGGTGCGGAGGCGACGCTCGCCGCCGGCTGCCCGCAGGATCTGTCGCTGCAAACCTTCCCGGTCGGCGCCTGCTCGCGCACCATTCTGGGCAAGGTCGAGATCGTGATTCTCAGGACCGCCGAGGATGCGTTCCGAGTCGAGTGCTGGCGGTCGTTTTCGGACTATGTGCTCGATTTCCTGACGGAAGCGGCGGGGGATGCGGCTGGCTAGCACCGTCAAGAACCGAACGGCTCAGCGAGTTGCGGCAGCTCGCGAGGGCTGACCTGCCAGCCATTCGACCGCGCCACATTCTTTGCTAAGATATGGCGACGGCGCCAAGCGGTGCCGCCGAATGCGTTCGCCCATGTGCCGCATGGATTTCGCAATGCAATCGCTCCCGCCCGCCGGTACGCGTATCCGCAACGATTTCAACGGTGAAACCTTCATCTTCACCCATATGGACGACGAGGCGGACGAGGTCCGGTCCGAGGTTTTCCTCGAGCGCGGCGGCATGCTGACGGGCACCGGGCGGCAGCATCTCCATCCAAATGCCGACGAGGAATTCATCGTGCAGACCGGCATGCTGCGGATCATGGTCGATGGCTCCTGGCACACGCTCGGGCCGGGGGAGGGCCTGGTGGTGACGCGCGGCACGCCGCATCTGTTCCGCAACGGCCATGACGGCAAGACGCTGTTCACCGCCAAATTCCGGCCCGCCCACGATTTCCTGCGCCTGTTCCTAAACATGTCGATGAACATCGCCAACAACCCGTCCTGGTACGACGCCAAGGGCGAACCGCCATTGCTTCTGCAGGCCCTGGCGCTGCATGCCTTCCGTGGACATGCCTACGGACACGGCATCCCGATCTGGGTCCAGAAGCTGTTGTTCGCCGTGCTGGGGCCGGTCGCGTTGCTCAAGGGCTATCGGCTGGCGATGCCGCCGCGGAGCCGGCGGCAACCGCAGGCAAAGCCGCGGGCGGCAAAATCTTGATGTTGCCGTTGGGCATGTCATAGTGCCGGGATGAGTGCGCCCAGACCACCCAAGGACGAACTGCCGCCGAAAGACCGGCCGGATGATGACGAGACTCTTGAACAGGAACTCGACGAGGGCCTGGAGGATTCGTTCCCGGCGAGCGATCCGGTCTCGGTGACCTCGACAGCCATTCCCGGCGGGCCGGGCAAGAAGCGCTGAGCGCGGGAACCGCAGGAGACAGTTTACTTTGTTTCCGCCCGCGCCACCCTTGAAGCGCATCTGCCTTTCCGCGGAAAAAAGTAAACTGTCCCCAGCACTTATCCCTCCTCCGGCTGAATGAACGCCAGCGTCAGCCAGCGTGCGGTGAGCGCCGGTTTCTGCGATCCCTCGATCTCGATGGTCACGTCATGGGCGATCTCGATCCAGCCGGACGGGCGCGCCTTGAGCTTGGCCAGCACGAAGCGGGTGCGGATGCGCGATCCGGTCTTGACGGGGGCGACGAAGCGCAGCGTGTCGAAGCCGTGGTTGATGCCGATGTCGGCGCCCGCGATGCGCGGGATCGTCTCGAATGCCATCGCCGACAGCAGCGACACGGTGAGGAAGCCGTGGGCGATGGTGCCGCCGAACGCCGTCTCCCTGGCCGCTCGCTCGGGGTCGCAGTGGATGAACTGGTGGTCGTCGGTGGCGTCGGCGAACTGGTCGATCATATGCTGCGTCACGACGCGCCAGGGCGAGACGCCGGCTTCCTGGCCGACGCCGGCGAGGGCCTGTTCGAGGGTGATGGTGTTCAATGGCGCTTCCTTCCGGATGCCGTCGGCAAGATGTCGAAGCCGGCAGTTTCGGCCGGGCAGTGATACTGAATAGGAAGGTGGATGTCACCGGGAGAGCCGACGCTCAAGATCTGCGCGAAAGGTCGCGCTCGTCCGCCTGGACCCCGCCCGCCTCGCTTCGCCCGGCACCCTCCCCTCAATAGGGGGAGGGGAATCGCATATGGCAAACAGCGATGAATTTCGCTGCTTCGTACCCCACCCCCAACCCCTCCCCACAAGGGGGAGGGGGACTTTGTGGCCGCCATGTCGCACGAAACCGTCGACGATTGGCGCCTGGCGGAGAGGCCAGCCCGTCCCCCTCCCCCTTGTGGGGAGGGGTTAGGGGTGGGGGTGAACCCATATGCGATAGCCCTGCCTCAATAGGGGAGAGCGGCCGCCTACTCCGCCGGCTCGACGCCGGTATAGGCGGCTTCCTGCAGCTCGCGCTTCAGCCGCGCCTGCTCGTCGGCATGCGGGGTGACGAAGCGGCCGAGCAGCAGATAGGCGACGGGGGTCAGGAAGAGCGTCGACAGGGTCGCCAGCCCCAGCCCGCCGACGATGACCCAGCCGAGCGCGATGCGGGCCTCGGCGCCGGCGCCGGTGGCGAGGATCAGCGGCAGGCCGCCGAGCACGGTGCAGATCATGGTCATCATCACCGGCCGCAGGCGGATGAGCGAGGCCTGCTCGATCGCCTCGCGCACGCCGAGGCCGCGGTCGCGCAACTGGTTGGCGAACTCGACGATGAGGATGCCGTTCTTGGCCATCACGCCGACCAGCAGCACCAGGCCGATCTGGCTGTAGGCGTTGAGCGAGGTGCCGGTGATCAGCAGCGCATAGACGGCGCAGGCGAGCCCGAGCGGCACGGTCGCCATGATGATGATGGCGCTGATGAAGCTCTCGAACTGCGCGGCGAGCACCAGCAGGATGATCACCAGCGCGAAGCCGAAGATGGTGAGCATGCCGCTCGACGTCTCGGTGAGCGTCGCCGCCTCGGCCAGCGGGATGATGCGGCTGCCGGCCGGCAGCAGCGGCTCCGCCACCTGCTCGGCCGCCCGCAGCGCGTCGCCGAGGGCGAAGCCGGGGGTAAGGCCGGCGGTTATGGCGACGGCGCGCAACTGCTGCTCGCGCTGCAGCGAGGGCGGCACGGCGCGTTCGGTCAGCGTCGCGAAGGTCGACACCGGCACGTAGCGGCCGTCGGTCGCCTTGGCGAAGACGTTTTCCAGGTCGGTCGGATCATTGACCGGATTGCTGGTGGAGATCAGCTTCACCGGATAGCTGCGGTCCTCGATGAAGACCTCAGCCACCTCGCGGCCGTCGAGCATGGCCTGGATGGTGTCGGACAGGCCGGTGATGTTGATGCCGAGGTCGGAGGCGCGCTCGCGGTCGATCTCCACCTGGAGCTGCGGCTGCGTGGCGTCGGTCGACAGCCGCGGCTGGTCGAAGCGCGGATCCTTCTCCAGCTCGGCGATGATCCGGTTCGCCACCTCGCCGAGCTCGGCATAGCTGTTGCCGACGACGGCGAATTGCAGGCCGCTGCCGGCGCCGCGAATGCCGAGGCTGTTGGGCGAGAACGGGAAGGCGCGCACGCCCGGCACCTGCTTGGCCAGACGGTCGATGTCGGCGACGATCTGCTGGGCACCGCGCTCGCGCTCGTCCCACGGCGCCAGCGCCATGACCATGAAGCCGCTGTTGGTCGTGTTGTTCATGCCGGCATTGGCGAAGATGCTGACGATCTCGCCGCGGTCGCGCAGCGGCTGCACGAGCTCCTCGATGCGGCGTATCTGCTGGGTGGTGTAGTCGAGGCTGACGCCCTGCGGGGTGGTGATGCGCAGCATCGCCATCGAGCGGTCCTCGGGCGGCGTCAGTTCCTGGCGGATCATGCCGAAGACGCCCCAGGCGCCCGCGGCGAACAGCACCGAGACGAGGATGACGATGAGCGGCGCGTTGAGGCAGGAGATCAGGCAGCGCTTGTAGAGGGCGGCGAGCCCGCTGCCCAGCCGGCCGATCGGGCCGTGGTGATGCGCCTCGCCGCTGTGGGCTCTCAGCATGCGCGAGGCGAGCATGGGGCAGAGCGACAGCGCCACCACCGACGACAGCAGCACCGCCATCGCCAGCACGAAGCCGAACTCGCGGAACAGGCCGCCGGTCTGGCCGGGCAGGAAGGAGAGCGGGACGAAGACGGCGGCGAGCGTGGCGGTGGTGGCGATCACCGCGAAGAACACTTCCTGGGTGCCGAGCACGGCGGCTGCGCGCGGACCCATGCCCTCGTTGCGGCGGCGCACGATGTTCTCCAGCACGACGATGGCGTCGTCGACCACCAGGCCGGTGGCGAGCACCAGCGCCAGCAGGGTGAGGATGTTGATCGAGAAGCCGGCGAGATAGATCGCCGCGATCGTGCCGATCAGCGCCACCGGCATGGCGAGGCCCGGGATGAGCGTCGCGCGCCAGTCGAGCAGGAACAGGTAGATGACCAGCAGCACGATGGTGACCGACAGGCCGAGCGCGATCTCCACCTCGTGGATGGCGCCGTTGACGAAGATGGCGTCGTCGCTGTTGACGCGGATGTTCATCCCTTCGGGCAGCGTCTGCTGGATGCGCTGCGCGGCGGCGCGCACGCCGTCCGAGATGTCCAGCGTGTTCGACTGCGCCTGGCGGATGATGCCGAGCCCGATGCCGGTCTTGCCGTCGGAGCGCAGCGACGTCGTGTTGGGATCGCCGCCGAGCGTCACGGTGGCGACGTCGCGCAGCTTGGTGCGGCCGGCGATGACGATGTTCTCGAAAGCCTCGGGCGTGGTGACGTTGGCGGTGGCCCGGACGATGAGGTCCTGGTTGGTGGTTGTCAGCGAGCCGGCCGGCGTGTCGAAGGCGACGGAGGCCAGCGCGTCGCGGATGTCGACGACGGTCAGCCCGTAGCTGGCGATCTTGGCCTGGTTGATGTCGACGCGGAAGATCTTCTCGCGGTCGCCGTAGACCTGGACGTCGGCGACGCCGGGGACGGCGGCGAGCACGTCGGAAATCTCGTCCTCGACCAGGATCGTCATGTCCTCGACCGACATGGTGTCGGAGGTGATGGCGAGCCGCATCACCGCGTCGGCATTGGCGTCGGCCTTGACGATGCGCGGCGGGTCCATGTCGGTGGGGAGCTGGTTCTGGATGCGGCTCACCGCGTCGCGCGCGTCCGAGGCGGCGACGTCGAGGTCGACGCCGTCGTTGAACTCCATGGTGACGCGGCTGCGGCCGTAGGAGGAGGTCGACGAGATCGCCTTGACGCCGGAGACGCGCGCCACGGCGCCCTCGATGACGGCGGTCACCTCGCGGTCGATGGTCTCGCCGGCGGCGCCCTCGAAATCGGCGTTGATGGTGATCACCGGCCGGTCGACGTCCGGCAGCTCGCGGATCTCGACGCCGTAGAAGGCGGCCAGGCCGGCGACGACGATCAGCGTGTTGAGCACGAAGGCGAGCACCGGACGGCGCACGAACAGGGCGGTGATGCCCTTGCCGCCGGCTTCGCCCGTGGTCTCGCTCATCGGCCGCCGCTCCTACGACCCGCTGCGCCGCGTCGCCGGCGCGGCGGGGCCGCCGTCTCCGGCCGGCTCGGCGCCGGCGATCAGCAGCTCGGCGCCCTCGCGGACGAGGTGGATGCCTTCGGTCACGACCTGGTCGCCGACGGCGAGACTGCCGGCGACCAGCACGTTCTCGGTGTTGCGCTGGACGATGCGCACGGGCACGCGCGTGCCGAGGCCGGCGCGCACGGTCCACACGAAGGCGCCGTCGGAACCCCATTGGATCGCCAGCGGGTTGACGGACGGGTAGCTGTCGCCGGGAAAACGCATGGACACCTGGAACGACATGCCGGCGCGCAGCGTGTCGTCCTCGTTGGCGATGCGGGCGCGCACCAGCAAGGTGCGGCTCTGCTCGTCCAGCCGGTTGTCGACGGCGCTGACGACGCCCTCGAGCAGGTCGCTCGGGCGGGCGATCGAGGTCGCGGTGAGCGGCTCGCCGACCGCGATGAGGCCGGCATAGCGCTCCGGCACCCAGAAATCGACGATGATCGACGAGCGGTCGTCGACCATGGCGATCTGCGTCTCGGCGGTGACGTAGTTGCCGACCTCGACCGGCAGGATGCCGACGATGCCGGCGATCGGCGCGACGATGGCGCGCCTGTCGAGCGCGAGCTCGGCGTCGCGCAGGGCAAGGCGCGCGTTGTCCACGGCGAGCTGCGCCTCGGTGACCTGGACGGTGGAGGCGGCGTTGGACGAGCGCAGCGCGGTGACGCGCGTAACCCGTGCCTGCGCGTCCTCGAGGGCGATCCTGGCGCGGTCGACGGCGATCTCCTCGCCATCCGAGTCGAGCCGTGCCAGTACGTCGCCGCGCGCCACCCGGGCGCCGGGCTCGACCAGGAGCTCGGTCAGCCGGCCCGAGGAATAGGGTTTTATGGAAACGGAGGCGTTGGCGCGGCCCGTGCCGATCGCCGACAGCTTGTCGTTGATGGTCGCGGCCGTCACCGGCGCGGTGACGACGGTGGCCGGCCGGCGCGCGGCCTGGCCGGCCGCCTGACCGCCTGCCTCGTCCGATCCGGACGTGGCGGCGCGGGCCCAGTCGGCCTCGATGCCCCAGCCGGCAAGGATATCCGGCGCGCCCGGATAGTAGCGGACCCAGGCGAAGGCCGCTGCGGCGAGCAGCACGATCGCGATCACCAGTTGTTTCCAGGCCGCCATCGGCGCTCCGCAGGTTAGATGCTACCCGGTCGGCAGAACGGCAGACATTGTGCCGGCGTGCAGAAAGCACCGCACGCATCATAGCCGATTTTGTCAGCGACGCTTATGTCGTTTTCCGGGCGCCTTGGCACCTAAATTATCCGTAAGGTAAGCGCCGACGCCTGGGGTCGGCGCGCCTTGCCCGATCAGCGCAGGCTTTCCATGTCGCGGATGCGGCGGCCCGCTTCCGGCTCCAGCGCCTGGGTGAGGCCGCCGATCAGCGTCTCGGCCACCACCAACAGCGCCGCCGAGGAATCCCAGGGCGACGGCATGCCGGTGCGGCCGGCGACCACGTGGCGGGCGAAGCGGGCGATCGGCGACAGCCACTGGTCGGTGAACAGCACGATCTGCACGCCGCGCCGGTTCGCCGTCTCGGCGAAACGCAGCAGGCTGTCCTGGTAGCGGCGGATGTCGAAGACCAGCAACACGTCGCGCCTGCCCATGTCGATGAGACGGTCGCGCCAGTTGCTTTCCTGGCCGGCGAGATGGAAGACGCCGGGCCGGACGATCGCCAGATGCGCCGCCATGTAGCGGGCGAGCGGGTCGGTGAAGCGCCCGCCGATCAGATAGATGCTCGACCGCCTGCCGGCGAGCAGCGCCACGATGTCGTCGAGCTGGCGGGCCGAGACGTGGCGGAAGGTCTCGCGGATGTTGTCGAGCGTCGCCTCCACAGCCGGCGAAGCGCCGCCGGCGTCGGTCCGCCTTGGTGCCGCGGCGCGCGATGCCGGCGACTGCAGCTGCTCGGCGAGCTCGTCCTGGAGGGCGGCCTGGAACTCCGGATAATTCTGGAAGCCGAGGCGCGAAACGAAGCGCAGGATCGTCGGCGAGCTGACGCCCGCGGCTACCGAGAAGTCGGCGACGGTCTTCAGGCCGATCAGCGGGTAGTTGGCGACCAGCGTCTGCGCGGCGCGGCGCTCGCCCGCCGGCATGCCGTCCATCCGCTCGGCGATCCGCTCGGCGACGCTGGCTTCCAACTGCTTACCTCCCAAGGCTCGCCTCGACTTTCCGCACAATGCCAAAAGCCGTTTGACAAACTCCGGCGAAGTGTATGAAATCATCCGCGATGGCGCAATGACAAGCTGGAACGTATCATTCGTTACAGCGCCGCGGGGAACGGGGAAGCAATGCACGATCGTCCGGCGGCCTTCGCGGGCCGCTTCGAACCCGTAAGTATCAGCAACGAAAGCGGTGCCAGCCGCTTCGTGCTGCTTTGCGATCACGCCTCGAATTTCCTGCCGCCGGAATTGGCGTCGCTCGGGCTTCCGGCCGCCGCGCTCGATTCCCATATCGCCTGGGATCCCGGGGCCCTGCCCGTCGCACGCCTGCTTTCGCGGAAACTGGACGCGGCGCTGGTCGAATCGCGGGTGTCGCGGCTCGCCATCGACTGCAATCGTGCGCTGGACGCACCCGACCTAGTCCCGACGATCAGCGAGACCACAGCCATTCCGGGAAACGAAAACCTTTCCCCTGCGCAGCGGGAGGCGCGCATCGCGTTATCCTGGCAACCATTTCACCAGGCGGTGGGCGGCCTCGTCGATGAACGGCTCAAGGCCGGCCGGGAGACCTGGCTGGTTTCGCTGCATTCGTTCACGCCGGTCTACAAGGGGGTAGGCCGACCCTGGCAGATCGGCATATTGCACGACGACGACGTCCGGCTCTCCGCAGCGATGGCCGATGCTCTTCAACGGCGAGGCGACATCGTGGTCGGCGACAACCAGCCCTACTCACCGGCGGACCGCGTCTACTTCACGCTGGAGCGCCATGCGCGGTCGCGCGGGCTGCCGTGCGCCATGATCGAAATCCGCAACGACGAGATCCGGGACGAAGCCGGACAAAGGAAGTGGGGGGATCTGCTCGCGGGCATTCTTGCGCAGGTAGAGCCGACGATCGATGCCTTGCAGGTTGCCGGATGACCGGATGGAATGTCACCATCGGCCTCCGTCCGGCCTGTACGGCCGAGATGTCCGGCCTCAAGTTCCCCGGAGGCAGATGAATGCCGAATGCGGTAAAAACCTATGTCCGCGTCATCGACGCGCTGAGCCGGTACTCCGGCCTTTTTGCCATGTATCTCGTTTTCCTGATGATCGGCATCCTGTCCTACGCCTCGATCATGAAGGTGTTCTTCCTGCCATCCATCTGGACCGTCGAGATGGCCCAGTTCGTCATGGTCGCGTATTTCACGCTCGGCGGCGCCTATACGCTGAAGGAAGGCGAGCATGTGCGCATGGACCTGCTCTACAGCGGCTTCACCATGCGCGGGAAAGCGAAGATCGATCTGGTCACCTCCTTCGTGCTGATCGGCTTTCTGGTCATGCTGCTGATCGGGGGAATCTCCTCGCTGATCTACGCCGTACAGTATGGCGAGAAGAGCTTCTCGGCCTGGGCGCCTCTGATGTGGCCGATCAAGGTCGTGCTTAACATAGGGATCTTCCTGACGCTGCTGCAGGCGATCGCGATCTTCTTCAAGGACTGGGCGTTTCTCCGGGGCGAGTCGCTTGGAACCGAGTCGCTGAGAGAGGGGCCCCGGGTATGAGCTACGGCCTGATCGCGACCCTCCTTTTCTCGTCGATGATGCTCCTGCTGCTCACGGGGCAGCGCATCTTCGCGGTCATCGGTTTCGTCGGCGCGGCGGCGGCGGCGCTGCTGTGGGGCACCGGCGGCATCGAGATACCCTTCACGGCCATCATCAAGGTGATGAAGTGGTACCCGCTGCTGACGCTGCCGCTGTTCGTCTTCATGGGCTACATGCTGGCGGAATCGAAGATCGCCGACGACCTCTACAAGATGTTCCACGTCTGGATGGGCGGCCTGCACGGCGGTCTCGCGGTCGGGACCATCTTCATGATGGTCATCATCTCGGCCATCAACGGCCTGTCGGTGGCGGGCATGGCGGTGGGCTGCACGATCGCGCTGCCGGCGCTGCTCAGCCGCGGCTACGACAAGGTGATGGTGACCGGCGTGATCCAGGCCGGGTCGACGCTCGGCATCCTGATTCCGCCCAGCGTGGTGCTCGTGCTCTACGGCATGATCGCGCGCCAGCCGGTGGGCAACCTCTGGATGGCGGGGGTGTTCCCCGGCCTGCTCATGGCGTCGCTGTTCATCCTCTACGTGGTGGTCCGGTGCTGGCTGCAGCCGAACCTCGGACCGCCGCTGACGAAGGCGGAGCGGGACGAGTACACATTCGCCCAGAAACTCGCCCTGGCACGCGCGGGCGTGGTGCCGCTGGTGATCTTCATCACCATGACCGGGCTCTTCCTGACCGGCGTGACCAGCCTGGTGGAGAGTTCGGCGGTCGGCGCCGTGTCCTCGATCCTCGCGGCATGGTGGCGGGGCGGCCTCAACTGGAAGATCATGCACGATACGGTCAAGAAGACGCTCGGCATCTCCTGCATGTTCTTCTGGATCATCACGGCGGCGCTATGCTTCGGCGCGGTTTTCGACGGGCTCGGGGCAGTGAAGTCGATCGAAGGACTTTTCCTCGGCGAACTGGGGCTGGAACCCTGGCAGGTGCTGGTGCTGATGCAGCTTACCTTCCTCGGGCTCGGCATGTTCCTCGACGACACGGCGATGCTGGTGATCGTCGCGCCGCTGTTCATCCCGCTGGCGGGCGCGCTCGGTTTCGATCTCGTATGGTACGGCGTTCTCTACACGATCACCTGCCAGATCGCCTATCTGACGCCGCCCTTCGGCTACAATCTGTTCCTGATGCGCGCCATGGCGCCGCCGGAGGTCACGCTTCCCGACATCTATCGGTCCGTGCTTCCGTTCGTCGGAATCATGCTGCTGACATTGCTGATCATCGGTATGTTCCCCGGGATCGCGACGTGGCTGCCGAACTACGTCTACTCGAAGTGACCTGCATGAAGTCCAAACCAGAGGGAAAAGAAGCGATGACGACGATCCACAGCAGACGCAATTTCCTGAAAAAGGCCGGCCTGATGACCGCCGGAGCGGCAGGCGCGACGACGCTCGCCGCCCCCGCCGTGATCGCCCAGACACCGATCAAGTGGCGGCTCCAGACCTATGCCGGCGCGGCGCTCGGCCCTCATGTCACCAAGCCGGCGGTCGACATGTTCAACAAGGCCGCCAAGGGCGAGATGGAAATCGAACTCTACTACGCCGACCAGATCGTCCCGACCGGCGAACTGTTCCGCGCCATGCAGGCCGGCACCATCAACGCAGTGCATTCGGACGACGATTCGATGGCGGCGCCCGTCGAGATCTCGCTGTTCGGCGGCTACTTTCCCTTCGCCACGAAGCACATTCTCGACGTGCCGGTGCTGTTCAGCCAGTATGGCCTGGCCGACATCTGGCGCGACGCCTACGCCAATGCGGGCGGCGTGGTCTGGCTCTCGGCCGCGGGTCAGGACCCCTGCCACTTCAACACCAAGAAGGCGCTGAATTCGCTCGCCGACCTGCAGGGCCTGCGCCTTTACACGTTCCCGACGGCCGGCCGTTTCCTGGCGCAGTTCGGCGTGGTGCCGGTATCGATCCCCTACGAGGACGTCCAGGTTGCCGTGCAGACCGGCGAGCTCGACGGCATGAGCTGGTCGGGCATCACCGAGGACTACACGGTCGGCTGGGCCGACGTGACCGACCACTTCACCACCAACAACATCTCGGGCGCCTGGATCGGCTCGTGGTTCGTCAACGAGAAGAGCTGGGCCGACATTCCGGACCACCTGAAGCAGCTATGGATGGCATGCGTCGACGCCGGACACACCTACCGCAACCAGTGGTACTGGGGCGGCGAGGCCAAGCTGCGCGCCACCGGCGAAAAGCTGAAGCTGACCACCATCCCCGCCGCCGAATGGGCCGAGGTGGAGAATGCCGCCTTCAAGTTCTGGGACGAGGTCGCCGCCGAGGGCGAGCTGAAGGCGAAGGTGGTCGGCATCTTCAAGCAGTACAACGAGATCCTGAAGAAGGCCGGCGGCGTCTACACGCAGGGCTGACCCTTCAGGGGTGCACATGGGGCCGGCCTATCCTGGCCGGGCCTGGTGCGATCATCGGCATCGATGCATGACGGCGACGTGAAGCATGGCGCGATCGCGCCGCACGAGGGACATATGGCTGGAAACCTGACTTTCGACGAATTGAAGCAAGCGGTCGCCGCGGGCGAGATCGACACGGTGCTCGCCGCCGCCGTCGACATGCAGGGCCGGCTGGTCGGCAAGCGGTTCCTGGCGAAGTATTTCGTCGAATCCGCCTATGACGAGACGCATGGCTGCAACTACCTGCTCGCCAACGACATCGATATGGAGCCGGTGCCCGGCTACAAGGCGGCGAGCTGGTCGAAGGGCTATGGCGACTTCATCATGAAGCCCGACCTTTCCACGCTGCGGAAGATACCGTGGCTGGAGAAGACGGCGCTGGTGCTGAACGATCTCAAGGACCACCATACGCATGAGGATCTGGCGCACTCGCCGCGCGCCATCCTGCGCAAGCAGGTCAAGCGGCTGCAGGAGCGCGGCTGGCTCGCCTATTTCGCCTCGGAGCTCGAATTCTACCTGTTCTCCGAGAGCTACGATTCGGCGCGGGCGAAACACTGGCAGAACCTCGATACCGCTTCGCCCTATATCGGCGACTATCTGATCGGCATCACCACCAAGGAGGAAGGGGTGATGCGCCGCCTGCGCAACGAGATGGAGGCGGCGGGCATCCCGATCGAGAACTCCAAGGGCGAATGGGGCCCGGGCCAGGAGGAGATCAACGTCCGCTACGCCGAGGTGCTGGAGATGGCGGACCGCCACGTCATCCTGAAGAACGGCGCCAAGGAGATCGCGACCAGCGAGGGCAAGGCGATCTCCTTCATGGCCAAGTACAATTACGGGCTGGCCGGCAATTCCAGCCACATCCACAATTCGCTGTGGAGCGCCGACGGCAAGACGCCGCTGTTCTTCGACCGGGAAGGGCCCTACGGGCTGACCGAGCTCGGCCGCCAATGGTCGGCCGGGCAGCTCAAATACGCCAAGGAGTTCACCTGGTTCCTGGCGCCCTACGTCAACTCCTACAAGCGCTTCCAGTCCGGCACCTTCGCGCCGACCAAGATCATGTGGAGCGAGGACAACCGCACCGCCGGCTTCCGCCTGTGCGGAGAGGGCACCAAGGGCGTGCGCATGGAGTGCCGCATCGGCGGCGCCGACCTCAATCCCTACCTCGCCTTCGCGGCGCTGATCGCCGCGGGTCTGGCCGGCATCGACGAGAAGCTTGAGCTAGAGGCGCCGTTCGTCGGCGACGCCTACCAGGCCGCGCAGCTGCCCGAGATTCCGAAGACCCTGCGCGAGGCGACCGAGACGCTCGCCGGCTCGGCCATGCTGAAGACGGCGCTCGGCGAGGAGGTGGTGGAGCATTACGTGCACACCGCCCGCTGGGAGCAGCTCGAATACGACCGGCGGATCACGGACTGGGAGCTGCATAGGGGATTTGAGCGGTACTAAAGCTGCAATCTGTATTGTTGCCAGCTGGGTAAAGCTGTAATGTTGGCTGCTTTACGGAGGCGAAAGATGGGCAAGTATTCTCCATTGCGCACATTTCTGGAAACGCAAGGCGAGGACCGGATCGCGATGTCGTTCGATGAGATCGAACGGCTGCTCGGCGAAACGTTGCCAGCCTCGAAGAAGTATCCGGCGTGGTGGAGCAACAACCCCAGCAACAATCCAATGACAAAGGAATGGCTGGCGGCGGGTTTCGAGACCGGAGACGTTGACGTGGCGGGCGAGACGGTCACGTTCCGCCGCGCGGAGCGCGCGATTGGCGTTGACGGCTTTGCCGAGAACCCACAAGCGGAATATTCCGAGGCCGCGGTCAAGCACCCGCTGTGGGGGCGTCTCAAGGGTGTGATTAGGGTTCCGCCTGGAGTCGATCTGACGGAGCCGGCGTTTCCTGATTGGGGTGGATATCTGGACCGAAAATACGGGAAGGATGCCAGTCAGGATGAATAGAAATATCCTTCTCGACACCTGCGCGGCGATGTGGATCGCGGATGGCGCCTGGCTGGAACCGGAAGCGGTCCAAGCGTTGAACGAGAGCGCTGCGCAACGAGTGTCCGTCATGATCTCGCCAATCACCGCCCTAGAGGTTGGGCGCCTTGTCTCGCGAGGACGCTATCCAGCCACCATGACGGTGAAAGGCTGGTTCGACAGCCTCGTCGTGCCGCCTTACTCTGCGGTCGTCGAACTGACATCCAACGTTCTCATCGATTCGTCATTCATGCCGGGAATGCCACCGAACGACCCGGCCGACCGGATCATCATCGCGACCGCACGCGAACACGGCTATCGCATCATGACGCGGGATCACAAAATCCTGGATTACGCCAGGCAAGGCCATGTGCAGGCCATAGCCTGCTAGAAAAACAATCGGAGACGCCGACCTTGGAAACCATCAAACTCAAATCCCCCATCGACGGCTCGATCTATGCGGAGCGGCCGGTCGCGAGTGACCAGGCGGTGAACGCGGCGGTCGAGCGGGCGAAGGCGGCGCAGGTCGGCTGGGCACAGATCTCGGTCGCCGAGCGCAGCAACTACATGCTGAAGATGCTGGAGGCGCTTGTCGCCATGAGCGACGAGATCGTGCCCGAGCTCGCCTGGCAGATGGGCCGGCCGACCCGCTACGGCGGCGAGTTCGGCGGCGTCAGGGAACGCGTCGCCTATATGGTCGAGATCGCCGAGAAGGCGCTCGCGCCGGTGATGGCGTCCAACCCCAAGGACGGGTTCCGCCGTTACGTGAAGAAAGACCCGCTCGGCGTTGTCATGGTGATCGCGCCGTGGAACTATCCGTATCTGACAGCGGTCAACACCATCGTGCCGGCGCTGATCGCCGGCTCGAGCGTGATCCTGAAGCATGCAGCACAGACGCTGCTGGTCGGCGAGCGTTTTGCAAAAGCGTTCGAGGCGGCGGGGCTGCCTAAACACGTCTTCCAGAACCTCGTTCTGAACCACGGGCAGACGGAAAGGCTGCTCGCAAGCGGAAAGATCGACCACGTCAACTTCACCGGCTCGGTGGCCGGCGGGCGGGCGATCGAGAAGGCGGCGGCCGGCACCTTCATGACACTCGGACTGGAGCTCGGCGGCAAGGATCCGGCCTACGTGCTGCCCGACGCAAAACTCGACCATGCGGTGGCGAACCTCGTCGACGGCGCCTTCTACAATTCCGGCCAGTGCTGCTGCGGCATCGAGCGCGTCTACGTGCACGAGAAGGTCTATGACGAGTTCGTCGAAGGCTATATCGCCGAGACGAAGAACTATGTCGTCGGCAACCCGCTCGACGCCGGCACGACGCTTGGGCCGATGGCGCAGGCGCGGTTTGCCGACTTCATTCGCGAGCAGAAGGCGGAGGCGCTGCGCAAGGGCGCGACCGCGCATATCAACATGAAGGTCGACAAGGACGTCGCCGGCTCGCCCTATCTGGCGCCGGAGGTGCTGACCGATGTCGACCACCAGATGTCGGTCATGCGCGAGGAGAGTTTTGGGCCGATCGTCGGCATCATGAAGGTGCGCAACGACGAGGAGGCGATCGCGCTGATGAACGATTCTCCTTACGGCCTGACCGCTTCCATCTGGACTGGTGACATCGACCATGCCGCGGCCATCGGCGACCGCGTCGAGACCGGCACGGTGTTCATGAACCGCTGCGACTATCTCGACCCGGCGCTGGTGTGGACGGGTGTCAAGGACACCGGCAAGGGCGCGGCGCTGTCGGCCCTCGGCTATGACAATCTGACCCGGCCGAAGAGTTTTCACCTGCGGGAGGTTGTGTGAGTGAGGGCGCCCCCTCCACCATGCTGCGCATGGTCCCCCTCCCCCGCTTCGCAGGGGAGGAACCAAGGCTGCGGCCTTCGCCAACGCTGATCCTCCCCCGTTTACGGGGGAGGGGGACCGCCGAAGGCGGTGGAGGGGCGCAACTTCGTTGGCTTCGCCTATTTTTCAAATCTGCTTCTGAGAGACCTCATGACCAACCTCGTCTCCAAATGGAACTACCCGACCACCGTGCGCTTCGGCGCCGGGCGTATCAAGGAATTGCCGGAGGTGCTGGAAGCCGCCGGCATCAAGAAGCCGCTGTTCGTCACCGATCCCGGCCTGGCGAAGCTGCCTGTGGTGGCTTCGACCTTGAAGCTGCTCGACGACGCGAAGGTGCCGTACGGCACATTTTCGGACATCAAACCCAATCCTGTCGAAGCCAATCTCAAGGCCGGCATCGCGGTGTTCAAGGCGGGCGGGCATGACGGCGTCATCGCCTTCGGCGGCGGCTCGGCGCTCGATCTCGGAAAACTGATCGCCTTCCAGGCCGGGCAGACACGGCCGGTCTGGGATTTCGAGGATATCGGTGACTGGTGGACGCGCGCCAACTCGGATGCGATCGCCCCGATCGTGGCCGTGCCGACCACCGCCGGCACCGGCTCGGAAGTCGGCCGCGCCGGCGTGCTGACGGACGAGGCGACCCATACCAAGAAGATCATCTTCCATCCCAAGCTTTTGCCGGCGATCGTCATCGCCGACCCGGAGCTGACCACCGGAATGCCACCCTTCATCACGGTCGGCACCGGCATGGACGCGCTGGCGCACTGCCTGGAAGCCTATTGCGCACCGGGCTACCATCCGATGGCCGACGGCATCGCGCTGGAGGGCATGCGGCTGGTGCTCGAAAACCTGCCCAAGGCGTATGCCGACGGGACGGATATCACCGCGCGGGCGCACATGATGGCCGCGGCGGCGATGGGCGCCACCGCCTTCCAGAAGGGCCTGGGCGCCATCCATTCGCTGTCGCATCCGATCGGCGCGCTCTACGACACCCATCACGGCATGACCAACGGCGTGTTCATGCCTTACGTGCTGGCCTTCAACCGGCCGGCGGTGGAGGAGCGCATCGCCCGGCTTGCCGCCTATCTCGGCATTGCGGGCGGCTTCGACGGTTTCGCCAAGGCGATCCTGAACCTGCGTGAGCAGCTGAAGGTGCCGCACACGCTGCCGGAACTGATCAAGGGCCTCGACATGGATGCCGCGCGCAAGGACTTCATCGCGGTGTCGGCTGTGGCCGATCCGTCGACCGGCGGCAATCCGGTGGAGCTGACCAAGGAGGCGGCGCGGGCCATCCTAGACAGCGCGATAGAGGGCCGGCTCTGACGGCGCGTCGCAAGGCGACGCGTCGGCGGCGGGGAAAGAAAAGCGAGGGGAAAGGAAGGGTGATTGGTTAGCCGGAGAAATATTGCGGCGGCGATTGCTACGGCACTGTAAAATAGATAGATTTTTACGGCCTCAGAGGGGCTGACAGCCGGTTTCATTCGACTGTCACACGACAAGAATAACCGCAACAGGGGCGCCGATCGGCGTTAACCCAACGGAGACAACCATGTTCAGATTTACGGGAAAGGTCCTTTCCCTTGCCGCCGCGTCGCTGATGGTCACCACGGCGATCGCCGCCGCCCAGAGCGACGAGCTGATCGCCGCGGCCAAGGCGGAAGGCAAGCTGACCACGATCGCGCTGCCGCACAGCTGGTGCGGATATGGCGATGTGATCGCAGGCTTCAAGACGAAATATCCGGAGATCGCCATCAACGAACTTAATCCCGACGCCGGCTCCGCCGACGAAGTGGAAGCAATTCGTGCCAACAAGGACAACAAGGGCCCGCAAGCTCCGGACGTCATCGACGTCGGCTTGTCGTTCGGTCCCGCCGCGCAGGCCGAGGGCCTGCTTCAGCCGCACAAGGTCGCCACGTGGGATTCCATTCCTGCCGACGCCAAGGACGCCGACGGCAATTGGTACGGCGATTATTACGGCGTGATGGCGTTCCTGGTGAACAAGGACCTGGTTCCGAATCCGCCAAAATCCTTCGCCGATCTGCTGAAGCCGGAATATGCCGGCCAGATCGCACTCGCCGGCGATCCGCGGGCGTCGAACCAGGCCATCCTTGGCGTGCTCGCCGCCGGCATGGCGCAGGGCGCCGAGCCGGGCGCCGCGGCCGCACAGGCGGGCCTCGAGTTCTTCAAGAAGCTGAACGACGCCGGCAACTTCGTCCCGGTCATCGGCAAGGCGGGCACGCTCGCCCAGGGAACCACGCCCATCATTATCGCGTGGGACTACAATGCACTTTCGTGGCGGGACTCGCTCAACGGCAATCCGCCGGTCGACGTGATCGTACCGTCGGACTCGGTTCTCGCCGGTGTCTATGTCCAGGCGATCAGCGCCTACGCGCCGCAGCCGAACGCGGCGAAGCTCTGGATGGAATATCTCTACAGCGACGAAGGACAGCTCGGCTGGCTCAAGGGCTACTGCCACCCGATCCGGTTCAACGACCTGGTTTCCAAGGGCGCTGTTCCCAAGGAACTGCTCGACAAGCTGCCGCCGGCGGAAGCCTACGAGAAGGCCGTGTTCCCCAGCCTCGACGCGGTGAATGCCAACTCCGAAGCCGTGAAGGCTGGCTGGGACAAGGTTGTCGGCGCCAACGTGGTGCAGTGATCACTGACATGCGGATGCGGGCCAAGTGAGCCCGCATCCGCCCTCCGGCGGGGCCACGGAACGCATGTCGCAAACCTTATCTCTGTCGCGCCGCCTGCCAACGCAGTGGCTGGGGGTGGTGCCGTTCTTTCTGTTCGCGCTGCTGTTTCTCATCCTGCCGGCGCTTTCGATCGTGCTGGGCGCATTTCGCGGACCGGATGGCGGCTTCACCCTGGCCAACATCGTCGGTCTCAACACGCCCACGATCCGCGCCGCCTACTGGGTGTCCATTTATGTCAGCTTCTGGTCGGCGCTGCTCGGCTGCCTGATCGGTTTCGCCATGGCCGCCGCCACCGTGCTGGGCGGGCTTCCACGCTTCATACGCTCCCCGCTGCTCACCTTCTCCGGCGTCGCCTCCAATTTTGCCGGCCTGCCGCTCGCTTTCGCGTTCATCGCGACCATCGGGCCGGCCGGCCTCATCACCGTGTGGCTGCGGACGGAGTTCGGCGTCAACCTGCGGGCGGCGACCGGCTTCAACCTGTTCAGCACCACCGGGCTCATCGCCACCTACATGTTCTTCCAAGTGCCGCTGATGATCCTGATCATCACGCCGGCGCTCGACGCCCTGCGGCGTGAATGGCGCGAGGCGGCGGAGATCCTCGGCGCGACGGGTGCGCAGTACTGGCGCATGGTGGCATTTCCGATCCTGTTGCCGTCTCTGCTCGGAACGTTCGCGCTGCTGTTCGCAAATTCCTTCGGTGCCGTCGCGACCGCCTTTGCGCTGGCCGGGCCGCAGCTCAACATCGCGCCGATCCTGCTGTTCTCGCAGATACGCGGCGACGTGCTCGGCAGCCCGGGGCTCGGATATGCGCTGGCATTCGGCATGATCGTGATCACCGGGCTTGCCAACGCACTGTATCTGTGGCTGCGCGCCCGCACCGAGAGGTGGCAGAAATGAAGCGCGCGATCGCATGGATCGCGTTCCTGCTGGGATCGCTCATCTTCATCCTGCCGCTGGTCGGCATGACCGAATTTTCGCTGTCCATGCGGCGGGGAGAATACTCCTTCGACGCCTATGCGTCGGTGCTTGCGGATCCGCAGTTCCGCCAGACCTTCACCTATTCGGTGGTCATGGCCCTGTTCACGATCGTGTTCGGCGTGCTGCTCGTCGTGCCGACGGCCTACTGGGTCCGGCTCAAGATGCCGGGCCTGCGGCCGGTGGTGGAGTTCATCACCCTGATGCCGCTGGTGATCCCGGCCATCGTCATCGTGTTCGGCTATATCCGGCTCTACAACACATCGAGCTGGCTGCCGCTCACGGGCAGTTCCATGGGGACCGATATCCTCCTCATGTTCGGCTACACGGCACTCGCCCTGCCCTACATGTACCGCGCAGTCGATACCGGCCTGCGGAGCATCGATGTCGCCACGCTGACGGAGGCTGCGCAGTCGCTCGGCGCAGGGTGGCCGACGATCTTCGGCCGCGTGATCCTGCCAAACGTCTTCGTGGCGGTGCTGTCCGGCGCCTTCCTTACCTTCGCGATCGTCATCGGGGAATTCACGCTCGCCGCACTGCTGAACCGACCCGCTTTCGGTCCCTATCTCCAGCTTGTCGGCGCCAACAAGGCCTACGAGCCCTCGGCGCTGGCGGTGATCTCCTTCGGCATCACCTGGCTCTGCATGGGCCTCATCCAGATCGTTGCACGGCTGGCGCCCAAGCCTCCGACGCAACTGCACTGATTTACAGGGACCGACAATGGCAGATCCCTTTCTCCAGATCGAACACATCCGCAAGAGCTTCGGGCCGACGACCGTCGTCCAGGACTTCAACCTCGATGTCGGACGCGGCGAGTTCGTGTCCTTCCTCGGCCCCTCCGGCTGCGGCAAGACCACGGTGCTGCGGATGGTCGCGGGTTTCGAGGAGCCGAGTTCGGGCCGCATCGTAGTCGCGGGCAAGGACGTGACGCGTCTGAAACCCAACCAGCGCAATGTCGGCATGGTGTTCCAGGCCTATGCGCTGTTCCCCAACCTGACGGTCGCGCAGAACGTCGGGTTTGGCCTCAAGGTTGCCGGCATGCCGAAGCCCGATGCCGACAGACGCGTCGCCGAGATGCTCAACCTGATCAAGCTGCCGGAATTCGGCGACCGCTATCCCTACCAGCTTTCGGGCGGCCAGCAGCAGCGCGTTGCGCTGGCGCGCGCGCTGGCGCCGAAGCCGAAGCTGCTGCTGCTCGACGAGCCGCTGTCGGCGCTCGACGCCAAGGTGCGCGTGTCGCTGCGCGACGAGATCCGGATGATCCAGAAGGAACTGGGCATCACCACCATCTTCGTCACCCACGACCAGGAAGAGGCGCTGTCGATCTCCGACCGCATCGTGGTGATGTATGGCGGCAAGGCCGAGCAGGTCGGCACGCCGTTCGAGATCTACAACCGGCCGGCGACGAAATTCGTGGCCAATTTTGTCGGCACGCTCAACGTGCTGGAAGGGGTGGTCAGCGACGCCGCCGCCGGCAAGGTGCGCATCAGCAGCCAGGAGCTGTCGTTGAAGGGCAAGCTGAACGGCTCGAAGACCGGAGACCAGCTGTCGCTGGCGCTGAGGCCGGAGGCGATCGCGCTGGGGCCGAAACCCGGCCACGACGCCAGCCTGCAAGGGCAGATCGCCGACGTGCATTTCCTCGGCTCGGTCATCCGCGTGCGGGTCGGGCTGGGCAGCGGGATCGTCTCGCTCGACACCTTCAACAACTCGGCCACGCCGCCGCCGACGGTAGGCGACAAGACGGAGATCAGCTTCTCCTCCAACGACCTGCTCGTGCTGCACTGAAGGGCGGCCACGTCGAAGGGTAGGCCCTGCAGTCGTCCCGCTTGCGCGGTACCGCCCGGCTGTGCACTCTGTGGGCATGGACAAGCGCGACGTCGACGCCATAGCGGCCTGGCTCTCCGAAAAGGGTCTGGAGGGCGAGGGCGAGATCGCGCTGCTGCATGGCTTCTGCGAGCGCTGCCAGGCGGCCGGCCTGGCGCTCGGCCGCGCCATCGTCATCATCGACACGCTGCATCCGATCTATGAAGGCCGCGGCTTCCGCTGGCGCGAGGACGACAGCGACGAGCAGCCGCTTCTGGAGTTCACACGCGACATCGGCGGCTCGACCGAAGGTTGGCAGAGCAGCCCCTTCTATCATCTGATCCAGAAGGGCGGCGGGGAGCTGCGCTGCCGGCTGCATGCCGGCGAGACGGCGGGCTTCTCGGCCATCGAGGAACTGGGCGCGGAAGGGCAGACCGACTATTTCGCCAGCGTGCACCTGTTCGCGCCGGACGCCATTCTCGGCGAGATGGACAATCTGGCGAGCCGCTGGACGACGGCCCAGCCGGGTGGCTTCAGCGACGACGAGGTCGCGGCGCTGCGGTACCTCACACCGCTGCTCGGCCTGGCGATCAAGTCGGCGTCGCTGGCGCGCGTGCCGGCGGCGGTGGTCGAGACCTATCTCGGCCGCGACGCCGGCCGCCGCGTGCTGGCGGGACGCATGAGCCGCGGCATCGCCGAGACGCTGCACGCCGTGCTGTGGTTCTCCGACATGCGCGGCTACACCACGCTGTCGGAGACGATCGCCTCCGACCAGCTCATCCCGCTGCTCAACGACTATGCCGAGGCCGTCATCACGGCCGTGCACGGCGCCGGCGGCGACGTGCTGAAGCTGATGGGCGACGGCACGCTGGCGATCTTCACCGACTCCGATCCGGCCAAGGCCTGCGTGGCGGCGATGCGCGCCGAGGCCGACCTGCGCCTGCGGCTCGCTGCGCTCAACCAGCGCCGCAGCGACGCCGGCCAGCCGGTCAGCACCATCTATCTCGGGCTGCATGTCGGCGACGTGTTCTACGGCAATATCGGCAGCCCCGACCGGCTCGACTTCACCGTGGTCGGCCAGGCCGTCAACGAGGCCAGCCGCATCGCCTCCATGTGCCGCTCGGTCGACCGGCACGTGCTGTTCTCGCCGAGCTTTTACGAACTGCTGCCGGCGGAGGAGCAGGCGAAGCTGGTGTCGGTCGGCCGCTTCGCGCTGCGCGGCGTCGGCCGGGCGCAGGAGCTGTTCACGCTCGATCCGGAGCTGGTGGCGGCGGGGGACGCGACCGAGGTTCGCGGCGGCTGAGTGATTCCGCCATCCGCCGGGGTACAGCAGAAAGGGCGTCAGTTCCTCGCCTCGGCGAACTCATCCTGCCAATTGGCCCCACCGTAGAAGACGCGCAGGATCACCACGCGGTCGTCTTCCACGGTGAAGGCCACGGTAACGCGGCGCTCGAAACCGACGGTGCGAAGCCCCGGTCTCAACTCGTCGCGGCGGGTGCCGCGCTCGGATGCGTATTCAAGCTTTTCGCAGAACGTTCGGATGCGCTGGTCATAGCGATCGGCTACCACTGCGCTGCTGGCGTCAGCTATGGTGTCGTAGATCCAATCGAGGTCGTCGCCGGCCTCGGGCGCATAAATGACGGCCTTGCGGTTCACGCTTTCCTCTGCAAGCGGGCTTCGTGGCGCTTGCGGGCGTGCTCAGCCATTTCATCGATCGAAATGCCCCTGCTCGGGTCGGCCTTCCAGCGGTCATAGGTCGGCACGACCTGCTCGCGCAGCCAGCGCTCCACCGCCGCGTCGCGCTCCTGCAGCGCGCGAAGACCGGCACGGATGACTTCACTGCTGGTGGCATAAGCTCCGGACTCGACGAGCTTGTCGATGAAGGCGGACTGCTCGGCCGGCAGGCTGAAGGTGCGTTTTTCAGTGGCGGACATGATCTTCTCCAGAACCGGTATGAAATTATCATACTCATGACGGAGCGCCAATTCGTTCTTCAACGCGAGCTGCGCCCTCGCGCGTATCAGGCGCCGACGTGTCGGCACCTTGGTGGCAACAGATGCGTGACTCCGAGGGAATCCAAGGCCGGTGGCGAGGACCGCCGGCAAGCGTGCTGCCGAACCCGATCCGGGCCGTCTGTAGGGCAGCGGGACACGGCCCGGGAGCAGGACAGCGATCTTTCCGCTTGACGGAAGCCACTTCGTCATGCAGTTAACTGGCCAAGCGGTCAGACCAATTTACCGGAGAGGAGCCGGGTCTGGCCAGAGGAGGAGCCGGCAGCCATGCCGATCGAAACCATCGTGCCGCGCCGTCTCTACAGGCAAGTCGCCGAGCAGCTGCGCCAGCTGTTCGACGGCGGCGAGTTCGCCGTCGGCGACCGCCTGCCACCCGAGCGCGAGCTGGCCGAGCGCATGGGCATCTCGCGGCCGACCATCCGCGAAGCGCTGATCGCGCTCGAGGTCGAGGGTCGCGTGCGCATCCGCGTCGGCTCCGGCATCTACGTCACCGAACCGCCGCGCATGCCGCCCAATCCGACCACGGACGAAGGGCCGTTCGAGCTTCTCAGGGCCCGCGAGTTCATCGAGCGCGCCGTCGCCGAGGAGGCCGCGCGGCTGGCGAAGCCGGCCGATGTCGAAGCGCTCGACGACATCCTGGCGCGGATGGAAGGCAAGCAGCATCCGAACCACACGACCATCGGCCTCGACCGCGCCTTCCACACAACCATCGCCGGCATTCTCGGCAATGCCGTGCTGGCGCGCGTCGTCGGCGAACTGTTCGACCAGCGCATGAATCCGTTCTTTGAACGGCTCTCCAGCTATTTCGAGGATCCGAGCACCTGGGACGCGGCGCTGCAGGAGCACCGCCTCGTCCGCGACGCCATCGCGGCCGGCGACGCGGCAGGCGCCAGGGCCGCCATGCAGGAGCATCTGCGCAAATCGCAGGAGCGCTTCTCGATCAGCTTCAGGGAGCCCGCCAAGGCGAGAGCCGTGGCGGAACGCAAGCAGGCGGCACCCGGCCACGCCATTTGACCGGCCGGCAGTTCACGCAACCTTCGGGAGGAAAGAGAATGAAGTTCCATCTGGCAGCAACCCTCGGCGCGGTCGCCGCGCTGGCACTGACGGCATCGACGGCGATGGCGCAGGAGACGCTGAAATGGGCGCATGTGTATGAGACGTCCGAGCCGTTCCATACCGAATCGGTGTGGGCGGCCGAGGAGATCGCCAAGCGCACCGACGGCCGCTACAAGATCGACGTCTTCCCGGCCTCGCAGCTCGGCAAGGAGGCCGACATCAACCAGGGCCTGACGCTCGGCACGGTCGACATCATCATTTCCGGCTCGAGCTTCGCGGCGCGCGAATATGCGCCGATCGGCGTCACCTATTTCCCCTTCATTTTCCGCGACGCCGACCACCTGCTGAAATACACCAAGAGCGACACCTACAAGGCGCTGACCGGCGGCTACGAGGAAAAGTCGGGCCACCACATCACCGCCACCACCTATTACGGCACGCGCCACACCACCTCGAACCGGCCGATCGAGAAGTGCGCCGACATGCAGGGCCTGAAGATGCGCGTCCCCGACGTGCCGGCCTATCTCGCCATGCCGCGCGCCTGCGGCGCCAACACCGCGCCGATCGCCTTCGCCGAGGTCTACCTGGCGCTGCAGAACGGCACGGTGGAGGCGCAGGAGAACCCGCTGACCACCATCGAGGCGAAAAAATTCTTCGAGGTGCAGAAGCATATCGTTCTGACCGGCCACATCGTCGACCACCTCAACACCATCGTCTCGCAGACGCGCTGGGCCTCGCTGTCGGACGAGGACAAGCAGATCTTCACCGAGGTGACGCAGGAGGCGGCGGCGCGCGCCACCGCCAAGATCGTCGAACGCGAGAAGGAACTGGTGCAGGTGTTCAAGGACCGCGGCCTCACCGTCACCGAGATCGACCGCGCCGACTTCGAGAAGAACGTCATGGAAAAGGTGACGTTCGAGGAGTTCGGCTACAACAAGGCCGACTGGGAAGCCATCCGCGCCATCCAGTAAGCTCGCACCCGGTTCCGGCCCGGCCCATTGCGGCCGGGCCAGTTCCCCTCACCCCTGTCCAGGAAGATCCGCGGAGCCGCGCCATGTCGGGCGAAGTCCACAACACGCAGCTGTCGGTCGAGGAACTCGCGCATGCGTTCGAGGAGGAGGCCGGCCCCGTCGACCTGTCCCCCTACGCGGCGGAGGACTGGCTGAACCTCGCCATCTACTGGTGCATGGCGTTCTGCGTGTTCCTGCAGTTCTTCACGCGTTACGTGCTCAACAACAGCTATGCCTGGACCGAGGAGATCGCGATCAACTGCCTGATCGTCGTGGTGTTCCTCGGCGCGGCGATGTGCACGCGGCTGTCCCGGCACATCCGGGTCGACTTCATCTACCGCCTCCTTCCTTCGAAGCCGGCGCGCTGGCTGGCGCTCGCCGTCGATCTGCTGTCCATCGGTTTCTACGGCTACATGACCTGGCTGATGTGGCGCTACGTCTCCATCGTCGGGCGCGAGCGGATGGTCACGGTCGACCTGCCGCGCGGCATCGTCTTCTACGCCGTGCTCGCGGCCTTCGTGCTCATGCTGGCGCGCGCCGTCCAGGTCTTCGTCGGCGACATCCGGCACAAAAGATCCATCCTCGAGAGAGAGGCCGCTGCCGGCCCGAGCGGAGTCTGACCCCATGTTGCTGCTGATCGGCTCCTTCCTGCTGCTCATGCTCATCGGCGCCCCGGTCGCGGTGTCGATGGCGACCGCTTCGCTGCTCTACCTCGTCTTCTACGGCGTTGCGCCCGACATCATCACCGCGCAGCGCATGATCGCCGGCGTGGAGAGCTTCCCGCTGCTTGCCGTGCCCTTCTTCATCATGGCCGGCAACCTGATGAACATCGCCGGCGTCACCGGCCGCATCTACCACTTCGCGCTGTCGCTGGTGGGCTGGATGAAGGGCGGGCTGGCGCAGGTCAACATCATCGGCTCGGTGGTGTTCTCCGGCATGTCCGGCACGGCGCTGGCCGATGCCGCCGGCATCGGCACCATCGAGATCAAGGCAATGAAGGACCACGGCTATCCGGTCGAGGCCGCCGTCGGCGTGACCGCCGCCTCGGCGACGGTCGGGCCGATCTTCCCGCCGTCGCTGCCTTTCGTCATCTACGGCATGATGGCCAATGTCTCGATCGGCGCCCTGTTCATGGCCGGCATCCTGCCGGGCATCGTGATGACCGTGCTGATGATGATCACGGTCGCGGTCTTCGCCTACCGCAAGGGCTGGGGCTCGGACACGCCGTTCGAGCTGCGCCGGCTGGCCGGCGCGTCCCTCGAAATCGTCGTCGTGCTGTGCTTCCCGCTGGCGGTCTACATCCTCGTGCTGGCGGGTCTGTCGATCAACCTCGCCGTCCTCGTCGGGCTGGCGGCGCTGGTGGCGCTGGACTGGTATTTCGACTTCTCGGCTGTCATGGCGCTGATGACGCCGGTGCTGTTGATCGGCGGCATGACGATGGGCTGGTTCACGCCGACCGAAGCCGCCGTCGCCGCCGTCATCTGGTCGCTGTTCCTCGGCCTGGTGCGCTACCGCACCATGACGCTGAGGACGCTGGCCAAGGCGAGCTTCGACACGATCGAGACGACCGCCTCGGTGCTGTTCATCGTCACTGCCGCATCGATCTTCGCCTGGCTGCTGACGGTGAGCCAGGCGGCGGCGCTGTTCTCCGACTTCATGTTCTCGCTCACCGACAACTGGTGGACGTTCCTGATCCTGGTGAACGTGCTGCTGCTGATCGTCGGCGCCTTCCTCGACACCATTGCCGCGATCTCCATCCTCGTGCCGATCCTCATGCCGATCGCCGCGCGCTACGGCGTCGATCCGGTGCATCTCGGGCTGATCATCACGCTCAACCTGATGATCGGGCTGCTGACGCCGCCGGTCGGCATGATCCTGTTCGTGCTGTCGCGCATCTCGAAGCTATCGGTCGAGCGCACGACGATGGCGATCCTGCCCTGGCTGACGCCGCTGTTCATCGCGCTGATGATCATCACCTTCATTCCGGCCGTCACGCTGTGGCTGCCCACCCAGCTCGGACTCATCAGATGACCGCCACCCTCTCCACCGCCGCGACGCTGTTTGCGCCGGAAGACCTCCGCCTGGTCGAGCGCGACCTCGGCCCGCTGGCGCCGGGCATGGTGCGCATCCGGTTCGGGGCCGGCGGCATCTGCGGCTCCGACCTTCACTATTTCCGCCATGCCCGCACCGGCGACTTCGTCGTGACCTCGCCGCTCATCCTCGGCCACGAGGTCGCCGGCGAGATCGTCGAGATCGCCGGCGAGGCGAAGGGACTGGCGGTCGGCGACCACGTCGCCGTCAACCCGTCGCGCTGGTGCGGCACCTGCCGGCACTGCCGCGACGGCCGCCCGAATCTCTGCGACAACATCTATTTCATGGGTTCGGCGTCGAAGACGCCGCACATGCAGGGCGGCTTCGCCAGCCTGTTCGACGCCATCCCGGCGCAATGCGTGAAGGTGCCGAAGGAGCTGCCGCTGGCGTCGGCGGCGCTGGCCGAGCCCTTCGCCGTCGGGCTGCACGCAGTGGCGCGCGCCGGCTCGGTCGAGGGCAGGCACGTCGCCCCGTTCGGCGCCGGGCCGATCGGCCTGCTGTGCATGCTGGCGGCGCGGCTGGCCGGCGCGGATCAGGTGACGATGATCGACATCGCGGCGGCACCGCTCGCCTTCGCCAGGGCGCTCGGCGCCGACCGCGCCGTCGATGTCGCTGCCAATGGCGCCATGCTCGCCGAGATCGCGGCCGACTCGCCGATCGACGTCGCCCTGGAAACCTCGGGCACCGCGGCCGGGCTGGCTTCGGCCATCCGCACGGTGCGGCGGGGCGGCACGGTGGTGCAGGTGGGCAATCTTCCGGGCGGCGACATGCCGGTACCGGCCAACGCCATCATGGCCAAGGAGCTCGACGTCAGGGGCACCTTCCGCTTCGGCGAGGAGTTCTCGCAGGCCGTCGACCTCATCGTCTCGGGCGCCGTCGACGTCGGGCGGCTGATTACGGCCCACAGGCCGCTACGTGATGCGCCAGACGCTTTCCGGCTGGCGCTCGATCGCAGCCGCAGCGTAAAGGTCGTGCTCACGGCGGACTAAGACGGCGGGCGGGATTGACCACGGGAAACACCGGCAACACGGCACGGCTGGGCATCGCCATGATGCTCGCCGGAGTCCTGCTGTTCTCGCTCAACGACGTGCTCGGTAAATGGCTGGTCGCCACCTATTCGGTCGGCCAGGTGCTGCTCATCCGCAGCGCCGCCGCGCTTGCGGTGCTGCTGCCCTTCCTGTGGCAGGCCGGCTGGCGGCCGCTGGTGCGGGTCGAGCGGCCGGGTATGCAGGCGGCGCGCGTCATCCTCTCCTCCGCCGAGGTCTACGCCTTCTATTTCGCGGTCGCCTACATGCCACTCGCCGACGCCATGACCTACTGGCTGGCGGCGCCCATCTACGTCGCGGCGCTGTCGCCCTTCCTGCTTGGCGAGAAGGTCGGCTGGCGGCGCTGGACGGCGATCTTCCTCGGCTTCTGCGGCGTGGTGGTGGCGCTGGAGCCCTCGGCCGCGACGCTGACCCCGCCGGCGCTGATCGCCATCCTCGGCAGCTTCTCCTTCGCCTTCATGATGCTGTCGGGCAGGGCGCTGCGCGGCACGCCGGACCTCACGCTGGTATTCTGGCAGATGGCCGGAGCCGGCCTGCTCGGCCTGGCAACCGCCTCCTTCGGCTGGGTGACGCCCAGCGGCTTCGACCTGTTCCTTCTCGCCTTCCTCGGCGCGGTGGCCATGGTGGCGCATGTCTGCATCAACCGGGCGCTGAAGCTCGCCGACGCGGCGACCGTGGTGCCCTTCCAGTACACGCTGCTGTTCTGGGCAATCCTGTTCGGCTGGCTGGTGTTCGGCGACGTGCCGCGCCTCAACATGCTCGTCGGCGCGGCGATCATCGTCGCGGCGGGGCTGTTCATCTTCTTCCGCGAGCAGAAGCTGAAGAGGACTGCGGCGGAAGTGATGGAGGTTTAGGCGCTCCAGGGGTTGAACAGCGCAACACCCGTGTCACGAAAATCGGCGACGTTGCGGGTGACGACCGCCACGCCATGGACGATGGCAGTCGCGGCAATAAGCCCGTCCGCCGTGCCACGCGTCCTGATCGCGTCGATCCGACCCCATTCCACGGCAACCTGATCGTCGATGTCGAGTACTCGGTCACGGTATTGCAGCCGCAGGCCCTCAAGCCATCGCTCGAGATAGCGGGCTGCGGCAGGGTCTCGTCGCCGTTTCTGATGGACGCCGCTCGCGATCTCGCCGAGCGTGACGACGCTCAGCCAAAGGCCATCGTGCTCATGCGCGACGAGCCACCGGACTACGGCCGGATCGCTCTTTCGCGCCGCCGACACGACGTTGGTGTCGAGCAGAAACATCTAGTCGAGATCGACGTCGCGAGGGCCGGACTTGTTGCGGCGGTTGACGTCCGCGACAAACTCGTCGTCCCATTCGGGTCCGGTCAGCAGGAATTCGGCCAGGGAAGGCCGATGCTCGAGCAACTGCTTGTACTGGTCGACAGCAATCACCACGACCGCCGGCTCTCCACGCAGCGTGACCGTCTGAGGTCCTTCCGTGCGTGCCTTCTGGACCACTTTGGAGAAATTGTTCTTGGCGTCCTGCAGATGCCAGTTCATCGAAAGATACCTAGCCAACCTGGCTAGCTAGATAGCACTTCCTGCGGTCAGCTTCAATGACGGCTCACCGCGCCCCGAAAATCGCCGAGCCGACACGCACGCTGGTGGCGCCGAAGGCGATCGCCAGTTCGTAGTCGCCGGACATGCCCATCGACAGTTTTTCGACACCGGCCTGCCGCGCCAGCTTTTCCAGCAGGGCGAAATGCGGGCCGGGATTCTCGTCGATCGGCGGGATGCACATCAGGCCTTCGACCGCCAGGCCATGGACCTCGCGGCAGCGCGCGACGAAGGCAACCGCCTCGCGCGGCTCGATGCCTGCCTTTTGCGGCTCCGAGCCGGTGTTCACCTGGACGTACAGTTTTGGCGCCTTGCCTTGCTTCTGAATTTCCTTGGCGAGTTCGGCAGCGATTTTTTCCCGGTCGATCGTCTCGATGACGTCGAACAAAGCCACGGCCTCTTTGGCCTTGTTGGACTGCAACGGGCCGATCAGATGCAGCTCGATGTCCGGGAACTCAGCCTTCAATGCCGGCCATTTGCCCTGCGCTTCCTGCACGCGGTTCTCGCCGAACACGCGCTGCCCGGCTTCGATGACCGGGCGAATATCCGCGGCGTCGAAGGTTTTGGAAACGGCAACCAGCGTGACGCTGCCGGCCGCGCGCCTTGCCTCGCGCTCCGCCGCGGCGATTTTCGCTTTCACTTCCGCCAGCCGGGAAACTGCGTCGCTCATGCCTCACCCAAAGGAGAAATGGCCTCAAGTTAAACGTGACTTCCGCGTTTGAAGGGGAAAAAATTTGACGCCCCCGGCAAACCATGGTGAAGGTCCGCCGAACCATTTTGCCCGTCTTATCCAGCGAAATCCCGACAATGGCAACCGAACGCTACAATCCGCGCGCATCCGAGCCCAAATGGCAGAAGGCCTGGGACGCGGCAAAGCTCTTCGAGACGAAGAACGACGACCCGCGCGAGAAATACTACGTGCTGGAGATGTTCCCCTATCCGTCGGGGCGCATCCATATGGGCCATGTGCGCAATTATACGATGGGCGACGTGGTTGCCCGCTTCCAGCGGGCCCGCGGCAAGAACGTGCTGCACCCGATGGGCTGGGACGCCTTCGGCCTGCCGGCGGAGAACGCGGCGCGCGACAACAAGGTCAACCCGCGCGACTGGACCTACGCCAACATCGAGACGATGAAGGGCCAGCTGAAGACCATGGGCCTGTCGCTGGACTGGGCGCGCGAGATCGCCACCTGCGATCCTTCCTACTACAGGCACCAGCAGAAACTGTTCCTGGATTTCTGGAAGGCCGGGCTGGTCGAGCGCCGATCGGCCAAGGTCAACTGGGATCCGGTCGACATGACCGTGCTCGCCAACGAGCAGGTGATCGACGGCAGGGGTTGGCGCTCGGGCGCGCCGGTCGAGCAGCGCGACCTGACGCAGTGGTTCTTCAAGATCACGGCGATGAGCCAGGAACTGCTGGACAGCCTCGACACGCTGGAGCGCTGGCCGGAGAAGGTCAAGCTGATGCAGGCCAACTGGATTGGCCGTTCCGAGGGCCTGCTGATCCGCTGGCCGCTGGCCGCGGACACCGCGCCGGCCGGCGAGAGCGAGCTGGAGGTCTACACCACCCGCCCGGACACCATCTTCGGCGCCTCCTTCATGGCGATCGCCGCGGACCATCCGCTGGCCAGGAAGGCGGCGGAGGGCAATCCGCAGCTCGCCGCCTTCATCGACGAGATCCGGCATCGCGGCACCTCGGCCGCCGAGCTGGAGACTGCCGAGAAGAAGGGTTTCGACACAGGCATCCGCGTCGTGCATCCGTTCGATCCGAGCTGGAGGCTTCCCGTCTACGTCGCCAATTTCGTGCTGATGGACTACGGCACGGGGGCGATCTTCGGCTGCCCGTCGGGCGACCAGCGCGACCTCGACTTCGCCAACAAATACGGCCTGCCGGTGGTGCCGGTGGTGATGCCGGAGGATGCCGATGAGAAGACTTTTTCGATCACCGAGGAGGCCTATGTCGACGACGGCTTGATGATCAATTCGCGCTTCCTCGACGGCATGAAGCCGAAAGCGGCGTTCGATGAAGTGGCGGACCGGCTGGCAGCCGTGTCGATCGGCAACCGGCCGATGGGCGAGCGAAAAGTGCAGTTCCGGCTGCGCGACTGGCTGATTTCGCGCCAGCGCTACTGGGGCTGCCCGATCCCGGTCATCCATTGCGACGATTGCGGCTCGCTGCCGGTGCCCGACAGCGCGCTGCCGATTGAACTGCCGGCCGACGTCTCCTTCGACAAGCCCGGCAACCCGCTCGACCATCATCCGAGCTGGAAGCATGCCGACTGCCCGAATTGCGGCAAGCCGGCGCGGCGCGACACCGACACGATGGACACGTTCGTCGATTCGTCCTGGTATTTCGCGCGCTTCACCGATCCGTGGAACGAGGCGGCGCCGACCACTCTGCCGGCGGTCGACGGCAAAAAAGGCTGGCTGCCGGTCAACCAGTATATCGGCGGCATCGAGCACGCGATCCTGCACCTGCTCTATTCGCGCTTCTATATGCGCGCCATGAAGGCGACCGGCCATGTCAGCGACGTCGAGGAGCCGTTCGAGGGCCTGTTCACGCAAGGCATGGTCGTGCACGAAACGTATCGCCTGCCGGAAGGCTGGATCACGCCGGCCGAGGTGAAGGTCGAGGAGGTCGACGGCGTTCGCCGCGCCACGCTGATCAAGGACGGCGCGCCCGTCGAGATCGGCGCGATCGAGAAGATGTCGAAGTCGCGCAAGAACGTGGTCGACCCGGACGACATCATCGCCAGCTACGGCGCCGACACGGCGCGCTGGTTCATGCTGTCGGATTCGCCGCCCGAGCGCGACGTGATCTGGACGGAAGCTGGGGTCGAGGGCGCGTATCGCTTCGTCCAGCGCGTCTGGCGGCTGGTGTCGGAGGCCGCGCCGGTCGTTGCCGGGGTGACCCCTGCCGACGCCTCGGAAGGCGAGGCCGGCGCCTTGTCCAAGGTCGCGCACAAGACGCTGAAGGCGGTCGGCGAGGACATCGACCGGCTCGGCTTCAACAAGGCGGTGGCGCGCATCTACGACCTGACCAACAAGATCAGTGCCTTTCTGGGTTCGTCGTCGGACGGGACGGACGGAGCGGCGAAGCTGGCTTCCGCCGATGCCGCGGCGCTGCGCCAGGCGATGGAGTTCCTGCTGTCGATGATCGCGCCGATGATGCCGCACCTGGCCGAGGAGTGCTGGGCGGCGCTGGGCGGCGAGGGGCTGATCGCCGAGCGGCCGTGGCCGGCCTTCGACCCGGCCCTGACGGTGGACAACGAGATCGTCTACCCCGTGCAGATCAACGGCAAGAAGCGCGGCGACTTGACGATCGCACGCGACGCAGATCAAGCTGCGGTGGAGAAGGCAGCACTTGCGCTCGAGGTCGTGCAGAAGGCACTCGAGGGCAAGGTGCCGCGCAAGGTGATCGTGGTGCCGCAAAGGATCGTCAATGTCGTTGCCTGATCGCCGGACTGCCCGCCCCTCGTTCCGCCGCACCGGCACCGTCGCACTGTTCGCGGCGCTGGCGCTGGCGTCCGCCTGCACGGTGCGGCCGCTCTATTCGGACGCGAGCCTGGAGACGGGCGCGGTCCCGGGAGCCCAGGAGGGGCTGAGGCAGATCGCCATCGACCCGGTCAATACGCGCTACGGCCAGCGGCTTCGCAACGACCTGATCTTCCTGCTCAACGGCGGCGCCGGCCAGCCGGAACAGCCGAAATACAAGATGACACTGAACGCCACCGTGCTGGTGCTCAACGAGGCGGTGATCTCGGTCGGCGACGAGAACCGGCCGTCGGCCGCCTCGCTGCACATGACCGGCAGCTATGTGCTGACCGATCTCACCACGGGCAAGCCCGTCGCCAACGGCTCGCGCACCATTCCCGCCTCCTACGACCAGCCGACACAGGAATTCGCGAACCTGCGCGCCCGGCGCGACGCCGAGGACCGCGCCGCCCGCGAGCTGGCCGAGCTGCTCAGGCTCGACATCGCCCAGAAACTGGCGAAGCTCTGACGATCTACTGGCGCACGCAAACGCTGTCTCTTTTCCTTCCCCGCAAGTCGGGGCAAGGTCGCTCATCATGAAACGAGATTCGCAGACCGGCGCGGTGCCCGTGATGGTGCCGGTGCCGGCGGAAGCGCCTTACACCTATGCGGTGCCGGCCGGCATGACGGTCGAGCCCGGCTCGATCGTGCGGGTGCCGCTCGGCCCGCGCCTGGTCGCCGGCATCGTCTGGGACGGCGACGGTGGCGCGGTCGACGCGAAGAAGCTGCGGCCGATCGATCACGTGTTCGACTGCCCGCCGGTGCCCGAGCCGATGCGCCGGTTCATCGACTGGGTCGCGACCTACACGCTGTCGGCGCCCGGCATGGTGGCGCGCATGATCCTGCGCGCGCCGGAAGCCTTCGATCCGGAGCCCTGGATCGAAGGGCTGAAGCGCACGGATGCCGAGCCGGGCCGCCTCACCGAAGCGCGGGCGCGCGTCCTGGAGCTTGCCGGCGACGGCCTTGCCTGGACCCGCTCGGGCCTGGCGCATGCCGCCGGCGTCTCCTCCTCGGTGATCGACGGGCTGAAGGCGCAGGGCGTGCTCGCCGCCGAGATGATCCCGCCGCGGCCGGTCGTGGCACCTCCAGACCCGACCTATGGCGGCGGCAGGCTGAGCCCCGAGCAGGCGGACGGCGCGGCCGAGCTGTGCCGGACCGTCGCCGAGGATCGCTTCAGCGTCACGCTGATCGATGGCGTCACCGGCTCCGGCAAGACCGAGGTGTATTTCGAGGCGGTGGCGGCCGCGCTCGCACAGGGCCGGCAGGTGCTCATCCTGCTGCCGGAGATCGCGCTGACCCAGGCATTCCTCGAGCGTTTCCAGGACCGCTTCGGCGCCAAGCCGGCCGAGTGGCACTCGGACCTGCCGCCGCGCATGCGAGAGCGCGTCTGGCGGCAGGTGGCGGAAGGCCAGACCCGCGTCGTGGCCGGCGCGCGCTCGGCGCTCTACCTGCCTTTCCCGAAGCTCGGCCTGATCGTCGTCGACGAGGAGCACGACCCGGCCTTCAAGCAGGAGGACCGCGTCTTCTACAGCGCCCGCGACATGGCCGTGGTGCGCGCGCATATAGGCGGCTTCCCGGCGATCCTCGCCTCGGCGACGCCATCGGTGGAAAGCCGCGTCAACGCCGACCAGGGCCGCTACCGGCGCATCGCCCTGCCGTCGCGGTTCGCCGATGCGGCGCTTCCCGACATCCGCGCCGTCGACCTGCGCCGTGCGCCGCCGGCGCGGGGCGGCTTCCTCTCGCCGGTGCTGGTCGAGCAGGTGCGGCGGACGGTGGAGCGCGGCGAGCAGGCGCTGCTCTTCCTCAACCGGCGCGGCTATGCGCCGCTGACGCTCTGCCGCGTCTGCGGGCACCGATTCCAGTGCCCGTCCTGCTCGGCCTGGCTGGTGGAGCACCGTTTCCGCGGCCAACTGCTCTGCCATCATTGCGGCCATCACGAGCCGCGGCCGGAGGCCTGTCCGGAATGCGGCACCTTCGATCATCTCGCCGCCTGCGGGCCCGGCATCGAGCGCATCGCCGAGGAGGTGGTCGGGCATTTTCCGGAGGCGCGCACCATCGTGCTGTCCTCCGACATGCTGGGCGGGGTGAAGCGGCTGCGGCTCGAGCTCGACGCCATCGCCAAGGGCGAGGCCGACATCGTCATCGGCACGCAGCTCGTGGCCAAGGGTCACAATTTCCCGAACATGACGCTGGTCGGCGTGGTCGATGCCGACCTCGGCCTTGCCAATGGCGACCCGCGCGCCGCCGAGCGTACCTTCCAATTGCTCAGCCAGGTCACAGGGCGGGCCGGGCGCACCGGCAAGAAGAGCCTCGGCCTGCTGCAGACCTTCCAGCCCGACCATCCGGTGATGCGGGCGCTGGTGTCGGGCGACGCCGCGGCCTTCTACGAGCGCGAGATCGCCGAGCGCGAGCGCTCCGGCCTGCCGCCCTTCGGCCGGCTGGCCGGCATCGTCGTCAGCGCCGAGACGCGGGCCGAGGCGGACGGCCATGCGCGCGGCCTGCGCCGCGCCGCGCCGCCCGCCCACGACATCAGCGTGCTCGGCCCGGCGGAAGCGCCGCTGGCGCTGATCGCCGGCCGCCACCGCTTCCGCCTGCTCGTCCATGGCGAGCGGCGATCCGACATGCAGGGATTTCTGCGCACGCTTCTCGCCAACGGGCCGAAGCCGCGCGGTTCTATCCGCGTGCAGGTCGACATCGATCCGCAGAGCTTTCTGTGAAGAACGGCCTGCAGCGGCCGTCGGGCAAATGAGGCCTATCCAGGGCACGGCATGCAACTTCCGTGCGATCTGGCTGGTTTAAATATATCCTTTTACAAATCAGAAGATGAAAAACTGAGAAACTAAGGCATAGTCTTCACAGGATCAGGAGATAAATATAAATTGGAAGGACATTCTCTAAATTGTTTTTCATTCGATATTGAAGTATAAAAGTATTTCTTGTATATTGCTTCTTGTGTACGCGCCGATGCTCAAAACATGCGGCGCATGCCAGAGATTTACCCGAAAATTGAATGGTAACCTTTGAGAGGTTCATCATGCTGGAAATGCGCGTGAATCTTGATATGCTGAATCTGCGGGCTGCGCCCGTCAACGGCACCATCCTGGCCGCGCTGCCGCGCGGCCATGCAGTGACCACGGCCGGTCCGTCGGGGACCGACGGATGGGTGAAGGTCGGAACGAAGGTCAATGGGCACGAGGTGGAAGGCGTCGTCGCCGAACGGCGCCTGCGCGCGCTGGTCAGCGCAGCCAAGGAAAGCCTGATGTCGGCGGCCGTGGCCGAATGGCTGCAGTTCGACCGGGGATCGGGCAAGGAGAACGAGGAACCCTACTTCCGCTTCGTCGGCAAGATGTGGGACGCGATCGGCCTCAATCTCGACGGCAGGGACCGCGACCAGCCGTGGTCGGCGGCCTTCATCTCCTGGTGCGTGCGCACCGCGGGATACAACGGGTTCAAGTTCGCTGCCGCGCACGCCCGCTACATCCACGATTCCATCAAGAAGAAGCTGGCCGGCGAGGAGTCGCCGTTCTGGGGCTGGCGCATCGGCGAGCAGAAGGCGGAATTGGGCGACATGGTCTGCCAGTGGCGCAACACGCCGCGCACCTACGACCAGGCGGCCGCGGCCGACGGCTTCTTCAGCCATTGCGACATCATCGTCGAGGTCGGCGACGGCTTCGTCAGGGCGCTCGGCGGCAACAACAGCGACACGGTGAACTACAAGCGCTACAACCTCACCGCCGCCGGGAATCTCCTCTCCGAGCGCAAGGTCTTTGCGATCCTGAAGAACCGGAACTGAGGCACTTGCGCAGCGCGATGGCAAACCCGATCCGCGGTCTTCCGCGGCAAGTGCTCGAAGGACGTGGCGGACGCAGCCGGCGTCGATGGCCGGGCGTCTCGTTTCCGGCCGCGATCCTGCTGGGCGCGGTCCTGGCGGCCACGCATGCCTCGGGCCAGAATGCTCCCGTCGCCGTCATGGTCGGCGGCGACGCGGAGTCCGACGCATGCGGCGCCAGCGCGGCTGTCGCCGCCATCGCCACGCGGCTCAATGTCCGCAGCGGGCCAGGGCCTCGCCATCCGGTCGTCGACAAGCTGGCGGCTGGCAGCGGGATAACCATCTGCGAGGAAAAGGCCGAGGGGCCCGACGGCCGCTGGTTCGGCATCGTCTACGGCAAGGCGGGCCAGGACTGCGGCACGGGAACGCCCGCCGCCGTCAGATCCTCCTACAAGGGTCCCTGCCGGAGCGGCTGGGTATCCGCGGCTTTCGTCACGGGCTTCCGGGAATAGCTCGCCCCGACAACGCGCCGCCGACGCGATCCCTCACGACTTGCGGGATGCGCGGGAGATCGCGGTCGGCTATGCCGCCGACGGCAACGATCCTTGCTCGACGGCGGCGATCAGCGCTGTATCGTAATACTCGAGCAACTCGGTCGCGCGGCCGTCCAGGACGGTCCAGAAATGCGCCGAGCGCATCTGGAAGCGCCGGCCCGACCCGCGATGCGTCAGCTCCACCTCGATCTGCGCGGCCACCCGGTCGCCGTCCGCCAGGAAGGCGGCCGGACGGAAGGCGTGATAGTCATAAGTCCGGTGCAACTCGGCCAGCCGGGCACGGAAAGCATCCCGCCCTTTGCAGTGTCCGCCGAACCGGACCAGTGTCTGGTCGACCGGCCAGTCGAAGCACACATCCTCGTCGCAGTACTTCAGGGCACCGTCCATATCCCCGGCGCCATAAAGCTCGTATATCGCCTTGACGGTATCAAGCGCGGTCATGCAATGCCCTCCCTCTTCTCCGAAGCGATCGGCCACCTTCCTCAAGGTAAACTGCGCTATAGCAGAATCACACGGCCACCGCCACGGGCTCCTGAAAACCAGCCGATGTGCGATGTAAATTCTGGTTGATCGCAGGCTTTGTTTGAGCCCCACCTGCCGACTGCTTGTTTCTTTCTTGAGGGTCTACCACTGATTGTCTCTTGCCCGCGTCGCAGGTGCGGTCATTGATTTTCGACATCTGAATAGATACGGCGGCTGTTCGCAATGGTGATCCGGTGGTCTCGATCACGGACGGAATCCGTCCAGCCTCATTCGCCGGGGATCGGCGGCGCGAGTCACGGAGGGCTCACCGTCGGCCTCAGCCGGAGCAACGGCCACGCCGCCTCCACGGAAATCCGGCGGGGCCTTCGTGTCACACGGTCAGGAACTTCCGCACGTCCGGCCTGTCGAGGTCGGCAGCCGGGCCGGTATGCACGATCCGGCCGCGGTCCATGATGTTGACCTCGTCGGCGAGCTCGCGGCAGAAGTCGAGATACTGCTCGACCAGCAGGATGGCGATGCCGGCGCTGTCGCGCAGATAGCGGATGGCGCGGCCGATGTCCTTGATGATCGAGGGCTGGATGCCCTCGGTCGGCTCATCGAGGACGAGCAGCTTCGGCCGCATGACCAGGGCGCGACCGATGGCGAGCTGCTGCTGCTGGCCGCCGGAGAGATCGCCGCCGCGGCGCGCCAGCATCTGCCTGAGCACCGGGAACAGCTCGAACACATGCGGCGGGATGTTGCGTTCCGACCGCTTCAGTGGCGCGAAGCCGGTCTCGAGATTCTCCTTGACCGTCAGCAGCGGGAACACCTCCCGCCCCTGCGGCACGAATGCGATGCCCGACCGGGCGCGATCATACGCCGCGCTCCGGTCGAGCGCCTTCCCCTCGAAGGCTACCTTGCCGCTCGTCAGCCGGTGGTGGCCGACGATCGATCTCATCAAACTGGTTTTTCCCACGCCGTTGCGGCCGAGCACGCAGGTGATTTTTCCCGCGTCTGCCTTCAGCGAGACGCCGCGCAGCGCCTCGGCGGCGCCGTAGTGGAGGACGGCGTTCTCGACCTCAAGCATGGTACGTCTCCGCGCGCTGCGGGTCGAACGCCCGGGGACAGTCCGCCTTCTCCCGCCCGCGCCAGCGCCGGAACCGCCGCAGCATGTCGGCGGGAAGAAAGTGAACCGTCCCCTGCACCTGGTCCCCCCGCGCCCCCACCGCCGCAACGATGGGGGTGACGAGCCTTCCGGCGCGCCAGGGGAGGTTGGTAAAATGGCTGGGCAGGTTACCCCCACCCCTGACCCCGCCCCACAAGGGGGAGGGGGACCTTGCGGCCGCTTTGCGGAGCAAAACCGTCGACAATCTGAGCCCGGCGGAAGTGCGGGCCAGTCCCCCTCCCCCTTGTGGGGAGGGGTTAGGGGTGGGGGTACCGCGCGAACGGATCCCATCAAATCGATCCAGACAAACCCGCCACATCGCCGTCACCGCCCCAGATAGACTTCGACGACACGCTCGTCGGAGGAGACGAAATCGAGCGTGCCTTCCGAGAGCACCGAGCCTTCGTGCAGGCAGGTGACCTTGACGCCGAGCTCGCGCACGAAATGCATGTCGTGCTCGACCACGATCACCGAATGGGTCTTGGCGATGTCCTTGAGAAGCCGTGCCGTCTCCTCCGTCTCGGCGTCGGTCATGCCGGCGACCGGCTCGTCGACCAGCAGCAGCTTCGGGTCCTGCGCTAGGAGCATGCCGATCTCGAGCCACTGCTTCTGCCCGTGCGACAGGTTGGCGGCGAGATCGTGCCGCTTGTCTCCGAGGCGGATGACCGAAAAGATCTCGTCGATGCGACGCTTTTCCTCGGCCGAGTGCTTGTGGAAGAGCGCCGGAAAGATCGAGCGCGGCCCCTTCAGCGACAGCAGGATGTTGTCCTCGACGCTATGGTTCTCGAATACCGTCGGTTTCTGGAATTTGCGGCCGATGCCCATCATGGCGATCTCGGCCTCGTCGTGCCTGGTGAGATCGGTCTGGCCGTCGAAGAAGACTTCGCCGGTATCCGGCCTGGTCTTGCCGGTGACGATGTCCATCATCGTCGTCTTGCCGGCGCCGTTGGGGCCGATGATCGCCCGCATCTCGCCCTTGTCGAGGACGAGCGACAAATTGTTGATGGCGCGGAAACCGTCGAAGGAGACGGAGACGCCGTCGAGATAGAGGATGGTGCCGCTCTTCGACATGGCCTACTCCGCCGGCTGCGGCGCGAGGCCGCCATGCGGGGGCTTCAACTGCGCCGCCGGGCGCGGCTCGACGCGCACGACCACCTCTTCCTCGGAACCGGCGTCGCCGTCCGCCTCGTCCGGCGCAGCCCGGTGCCGCGAGCGCGCGCGCCACTGATCCCAGGTGCCGACGATGCCCTTCGGCAGGAACAGGGTGACGGCGACGAACAGCCCGCCGAGCGCGAACAGCCACAGTTCCGGCAAGGCGCCGGTGAACCAGCTTTTTCCCGCATTGACGAGCAGAGCGCCGACGATCGGCCCGACGATGGTGGCGCGGCCGCCGACCGCCGTCCACACTACCACCTCGATCGAATTGGCGGGGTCGAATTCGCCCGGATTGATGATGCCGACCTGCGGCACGTAGAGCGCGCCGGCGATGCCGGCCATCACCGCCGACAGGGTGAAGGCAAACAGCTTCACGTTCTCGGCCCGCCAGCCGAGGAAGCGGGTGCGGCTCTCGGCGTCGCGCACCGCCATCAGGAGCTTGCCGTATTTCGAGCCGACGATCCTCCAGGTGACGAACACGCCGAGTGCCAGCGCCAGCGCGCTCGCCGCGAACAGGGCGGAGCGCGTCGTATTGGCCTGCACGCTGAAGCCGAAAATGTCCTTGAAGTCGGTCAGGCCGTTGTTGCCGCCTAAACCCATGTCGTTGCGGAAGAAGGCGAGCAGCAGCGCATAGGTCATCGCCTGGGTGATGATGGAGAGATAGACGCCGGTGACTCTGGAGCGGAAAGCGAACCAGCCGAACACGAAGGCGAGCAGGCCGGGCACCAGCATCACCATCAGGGCGGCGAACCAGAACTGGTCGAAGCCATGCCAGAACCACGGCAGTTCCTTGTAGTTCAGGAACACCATGAAATCGGGCAGCAGCGGGTTGCCGTAGACGCCGCGATCGCCGATCTGGCGCATCAGGTACATGCCCATGGCGTAGCCGCCGAGCGCGAAGAAGGCGCCGTGGCCGAGCGAGAGGATGCCGCAATAGCCCCAGACGAGGTCGAGCGACAGCGCCAGCAGCGCGTAGCAGAGATATTTGCCGGTGAGCGCCACCATGTAGGAGGGCACATGCAGTGCCGAATCCGGCGGCAGGGCGAGGTTCAGGATGGGCACGACGATCGCCACCGCCACCAGGATCGCGATGGTGATGGCGATGCGCCTGTCGGCGCCGGCTGCGAAGAACTTTCCGGAGATCATGGTTGGGATCTCCGGCGTCGAATGCCAAGTGAAAGAGTCTTTGCGAGAGAACCCCCACCCCTAACCCCTCCCCACAAGGGGGAGGGGAACACGGAGGCGTCTCCGCCAAGTTCCCCTCCCCCTTGTGGGGAGGGGTTAGGGGTGGGGGTATTCTTCGCGATCATGCCTCCACCGCCCGGCCCTTGAGCGCGAACAGGCCGCGCGGGCGCTTCTGGATGAACAGGATGATCAGGACGAGAACGAGAATCTTGCCGAGCACCGCGCCGGCATAGGGTTCGAGAAACTTGTTGAGCACGCCGAGTGAGAACGCGCCGACCAGCGTGCCCCACAGATTGCCGACGCCGCCGAACACGACCACCATGAAGCTGTCGATGATGTAACCCTGGCCGAGATTGGGCGAGACGTTGTCGATCTGGGAAAGCGCGACGCCGGCAATGCCGGCGATGCCGGAGCCGAGCGCGAAGGTGAGCGCGTCGACCCACGGCGTGCGGATGCCCATGGAGGAGGCCATGCGCCGGTTGGCGGTGACGGCGCGCATCTGCAGGCCCCAGGGCGTCTTCTTCATGACGAACAGCAGCACGAAGAAGACGGCGAGCGCGAAGCACAGGATCCACAGCCGGTTCCAGGTGATGGAGAGCTGGCCGAGCTCGAAGGCGCCGGACATCCAGGACGGGTTGCCGACCTCGCGGTTGGTCGGGCCGAACACGGTGCGCACCGCCTGCTGCAGGATCAGCGACACGCCCCAGGTGGCGAGCAGCGTCTCCAGCGGCCGGCCGTAGAGGAAGCGGATGATGCCGCGCTCGATGGCGAAGCCGACGGCGGCCGCGACCAGGAAGGCGAGCGGCAGGGCGATCGCCAGCGACCAGTCGAACAGGTTTGGCGCCGAGGTGCGGATGACGTTCTGCACGACATAGGTGGTGTAGGCGCCGAGCATCACCATCTCGCCATGCGCCATGTTGATGACGCCCATGACGCCGAAGGTGATGGCGAGGCCGATGGCGGCGAGCAGCAGCACCGAGCCGAGCGAGATGCCGTACCAGACGTTCTGGCCGGCCGCCCAGATCGCCAGCGAGGAGTTGATCGTGCTGATCGCGGCCGCAGCCGCCTCTTTCTGCGGACCTTCCGCCCTGGCCTGGAAGCCGGTGAGCAGCGACAGCGCGTCGCGGTCGCCGCGCGCCGCCACCACCTGGATCGCCGCCAGCTTGTCGGCTTCCGGCAGATCGGAGGCGAGCGCCGCCGCAGCACGTGCCTGTTCAAGCGCTGTCTTGACGCTGGCGACGCCTTCCTTGGCGATTGCCGCGTCGAGGGCCTCGATCGCATCGGGATCCGGGGTCCTGAACATGGTCTGCGCGGCGGCAAGCCGGGCGGCCGGATCCTCGGCGCCGAGCGTCAGCGACCCCAGCGCCTCGCGGATGGCGCGGCGCAGGCTGTTGTTGACCCTGACCTTGGTCACCTCCGACTTGGCGGCCTCGCCGGCCTCGGCGCCGGTCAGCGGATCGGCGAGCTTCACCGCCTGGCCGCTCTCCCTGCCGATGAAGACGGCGGCATCGGATTTGCGGACATAAAGATCGCCCTCGGCCAGCGCCGCCAGCGGCTTTTCGACGGCGGGATCGCCGGCCGCGGCGAGCTCCTTCACGACCGATTCGGTCGCCTGGAAGTTTTTCGCTTGGGCGAATTTGGCGATGGTCGCGCGCAGGGCGGCTTCGTCGGCGGAGGCGGGGGAGATGAAGGCCGCAAGGAAGGTAAGGAGAAATGCCAGTACTGTAAGAGCCGCGCTCCTTCCCACCCCCCTCTGGCCTGCCGGCCATCTCCCCCGCAAGGGGGGAGATTGGCTGTCATCGCCGCTTTCGCCAATCGCCAGCGTTGCATAACAGGCGGGAAGGGAGACGAAGGCTGATCTCCCCCCTTGCGGGGGAGATGGCCGGCAGGCCAGAGGGGGGTGGGAAGGAGCGCTACAGGTCATAAGGACTGTGCCTTTGGGATCAATTTCCCCGGGCGGGGCGATCGAGGAAAACCCCGCCCGGGTGCGCGCGTCGCTTGGGAGGATGCGCGTCAGTTGATGCCCTTGCCGCCGCATTTGCCGGTGGCGACGTTGAAATTGCCGCAGGAGAGCGGCGCCCGCCAATCGGCGATCAGGTCCTTGGAATCCGGCAGGTAGTCGGACCATTCGTCGCCGACCACCAGGCCGGAGGTCTGCCACACCGTCTCCATCTGTCCGTCGGCCTGGATCTCGCCGATCAGCACCGGCTTGGTGATGTGGTGGTTCGGCATCATGGTGGAGTAGCCGCCCGACAGGTTGGGCACCGACACGCCGATGATGGCGTCGATGACGGCGTCGGGATCGGTGGTGCCGGCCTTCTCGACTGCCTTCACCCACATGTTGAAGCCGATGACATGGGCTTCCATCGGATCGTTGGTGACGCGCTTGTCGTTCTTGGTGTAGCCCTTCCACGCGGCGATGAACTCGGCGTTCTCCGGCGTGTCGACCGACTGGAAATAGTTCCAGGCGGTGAGATGGCCGACCAGCGGGGCGGTGTCGAGGCCGGCGAGTTCCTCCTCGCCGACCGAGAAGGCGACGACCGGGATGTCCTCGGCCTTGATGCCCTGGTTGGCAAGCTCCTTGTAGAAGGGCACGTTGGCGTCGCCGTTGATGGTGGAGACCACGGCGGTCTTCTTGCCGGCCGAGCCGAAGTTCTTGATGTCGGTGACGATGGTCTGCCAGTCGGAATGGCCGAAGGGCGTGTAGTTGACCAGAATGTCTTCCTTGGCCACGCCCTTGGATTCGAGGTAGGCCTGAAGGATCTTGTTGGTGGTCTGAGGATAGACGTAGTCGGTGCCCGCAAGCACCCAGCGCTCGACGCCTTCCTCGTTCATCAGGTAGTCGACGGCGGGAATGGCCTGCTGGTTCGGCGCCGCGCCCGTGTAGAAGACGTTGCGCTGGCTTTCCTCGCCCTCATACTGGACGGGGTAGAACAGCAGGTTGTTGAGCTCCTCGAACACCGGCAGCACCGATTTGCGCGACACCGAGGTCCAGCAGCCGAACACCGCCGAGGCCTTGTTGACCGAGATCAGCTCGCGCGCCTTCTCGGCGAACAGCGGCCAGTCGGAGGCGGGATCGACGACGACGGCTTCCAGCTTCTTGCCGAGCACGCCGCCCTTCTTGTTCTGCTCCTCGATGAGGAACAGCATGGTGTCCTTCAGCGTGGTTTCCGAGATCGCCATCGTGCCCGACAGCGAATGCAGCACGCCGACCTTGATCGTCTCCTCCTGCGACCAGGCGGGCGCGGCCATCAGGCCAGCCGAGAGCGCCCCGGCGGCCAGCAGGCTTCTTATCGTTGTTGTCAGTCCCCTCATACAAACCTCCGAACGGGTTGTTGCACCGCAGCAATGCGATGCAACCGCCGTGCCAGTTGCCGGGCCGGCCTGGTCGAGGATGATTCGGGGATGGATTCCAGAGGTTTAAGGAGGACGAGCGGAATCGGCGGGCTGGTTCGTTGGGCGGCTGACGATGGGAGTGCAATTTCTTTGCGCAGCGGCGGGGTAGCAGGTGATCAAAACACTGGCACCCGCACAATGCTGATCAGTAATTGGGCAGGTACCGGCTGCGCCGAATTGATGGAACAGCCGCCGCTACTGCCACTGGTCGTTCGAACCGCGCATCAAAACCCTGCCGCGCTACTCCGCGGCGGCCCTGCGCTCCGGGAACAGTTCCGCCAGCCCGGCGCGCGAGGCTTTCGCCACGCCGCGCTCGGTGATCAGCCCCGTCACCAGCCGGGCCGGAGTCACGTCGAAGGCGGGGTTGCGGGCCGGGGTGGCGTCGGGCGACACGCGCACCTGGGCGATCTCGCCGTCGCCGGTCTTGCCCCACACCAGCGACACCTCGTCGCTCGCACGCTCCTCGATCGGGATTTCCTTCAGCCCGTCGGCCACGGTCCAGTCGATCGTCGGCGAGGGCAGGGCGACGTAGAAGGGCACGCCGTTGTCGGCGGCGGCAAGCGCCTTCAGATAGGTGCCGATCTTGTTGCAGACATCGCCGTTGGCGGTGGTGCGGTCGGTGCCGACGATCACCATGTCGACGTCGCCATGCTGCATCAGGTGGCCGCCGGCGTTGTCGACGATCAGCGTGTGCGGCACGCCGTGGCCGGCCATCTCCCAGGCGGTGAGCTGGGCGCCCTGGTTGCGCGGACGGGTCTCGTCGACATAGACGTGGACCGGGATGCCGGCCTCGACGGCCAGATAGATCGGCGCGGTGGCGGTGCCGTAGTCGACGGTGGCGAGCCAGCCGGCATTGCAGTGGGTGAGGATGTTGACCGGCTCGCCCGGCTTCTTGCGGGCGGCGATGTCGCGGATGATCTTCAGCCCGTTCTCGCCGATCGAGCGGTTGAGGCCGACATCCTCGTCGGCGATCTCGGCGGCGCGCCTATATGCGGCGGCGGCGCGCTCGGAGGGCGCCAGCGGCTTCAGCATGCGGGTCATCTCGTCGAGCGCCCAGCGCAGGTTGATCGCCGTCGGGCGCGTCTCGTGCAGCTTGTGCCAGACCGCTTCAAGCGCGGCGTCCGACGGATCGTCGGCCATCTGCATGGCGACGCCGTAGGCCGCCGTCACGCCGATCAGCGGCGCGCCGCGCACCCACATGTCGCGGATCGCCGTGGCGATGCCGTCGATGGTGTCGACGGTCTCGATGCGGAAGGCATGCGGCAGCCAGCGCTGGTCGATGATGTCGACGGAGCGGCCGTCGGCATTCAGCCAGATGGTGCGGAAATGTTTTTCGCCGACCTTCATAGCGTTTGCTCCTTCTCGATCAGACCGGCCAGGTTGTTCACCTCCTCAATGCCGTGGATGGCCTTGCGGTTCACCACGAGATGCCGGCCGAAGCGCAGCGCCTTGGCCTCGCAGGTGGCGCGCAGGTCGGCGTCCTCGATCGTCTCGAAATCGGCATTGTGGGCGAGGCCGAGGATGCGGCGGTGGCACTCGACGCCGGCAAAACCCAGCATGTCGTCGAACAGCTGATGCAGCACGTGGTCCAGCGCCTGCTCGGAGGCCAGCCGGTCGCCCTGATGCTCGAACAGGCTCTTCTCGTAAAGAATGCCGGTGCGCTCGGTGCGCCAAAGATGCGAGAATTCGGCGCGGAACACCGACCACGCCTCGACGATGACGCCGAGCAGGTAGTCGCGCATCCGCTCCCGATCGCCCGGGGCCTTCTCATGGCCGCGCTGCGAGAAGAAGGCCATCCAGAAATTGGCGAGCGCCATGCCGACGTCGAAGGCCATCGGCCCGTAGAAGGCGAATTCCGGATCGATCATCCGCGTGTCGGCCTCGGTCACCATGATCGAGCCGGTGTGCAGGTCGCCATGCACCAGCGTCTCGGCATTGGCGGCGAAGAGATGCTTCAGCCGCTGCGCCTCCACCTTCAGGTCGCGGTCGGCGCGCAGCTCGGCGACAAGAGAGTCGAGCTGCGGCGAGGTGTGCCGGTTGAGTTTCGCCTCGAAATAGGGATCGGAGAAGACGAGGCTTTCGGTGATGTCGCACAGCTCGACATTGTCGGCGAACAGCGCGAGATCGGCCTTGCGATGCTTCGTTTCCATATGGAAGTCGGAGCCGCGGAACAGCGTGCGGGCCATGAACAGGCCGAGGTCTCGGCCGATCTTCGGATAGATGTTGCCGGCGATCAGCCCGCGCCGCAGGATGATGTGCGGCGACAGAAATTCCATGACGATCAGTGCCTGCGCCTCGTCGAAATGGAAGATTTTTGGGGTCGAGCCGGGGTCGCGCGCTTCCTGCCGGGTCAGCGCGTGGTATTCGAAGAAGGAGCGTTTCAGCGGTAGCGGCCAGGAATCGCCGACAAGGCGGACGTAGGGCAGCGCCTGCTTGACCACGACGCCGCCGGCCGGGCCTTCGACGATGAAGACGAGGTTGAGGTTGCCGTCGCCGACCTCGCGCACGGTCCAGGCGGCGATGTCGTCGCCGACGCGTGACCGCATCGCCTCCAGCTTGCCCAATCGCACGGGCAAGGTCTCTACCGTCAATGCCTTGAAGGCGTCGGTCGTCATGCGTCTCCTCCCTGCCGTCAGGCCTACCGCAGGATAACATAGGAGCTACGGTAAGAATCGACCTGGCAATTGTCAATCGATCTGACAAATGCTGGAGCCAGCCGCTCACCCCTGCCGTCAGGTTATGATTACCCCTCAGGATCGATCGCGCTCACGACCCGCGCAACGATCTCGCTGGTTGTCGCCGGGTCCAAGGATTCCACAAAGCGAGCCGTTCCAGCACGCACGCGCGCCTCGATGTCGAAGCTCCTCACCTGGTTACAGACGGCAACGCCGCTGGTTTGATGCCCGGTGATCGGCACAGCAAGACCGACGTTGCGTGCGAAAGCCCCGCCTGTCGTCACCGGAACGGTCATGCAAACACCAAGCGCATTTATCTCTCGAGGTGTGATGACAACAAACCGATGCCGGTCCTTCATCTCACGGCCGGCCACCGGGTTCGGATCGATCCAGTAAATATCCCCGCGTCGCGGTACGCTGCTTCTCACCATCAGGATATTTCGCGGCCGACCGGGCCGCCTTCCCGCGCCCATTCGGTTTCGGCGTTCAACTCCGTCAATGCCTCGGAGCCCTGGAGCAGTTCAGCGAGGGAATACCGCTTGCGCGAAGGTTTTACCGGCCGTGCGATCAGGTCCCCGTCCGATACGGTGAGGGAGACCTGAGCGCCGACATCGAGATCCATCAGCTTGAGCAGCGCAGGCGGGATGGTGATCACGGCCGCCCCGCCCTGCCGGCGAATTTTCGAAGTCACGGTCATCATTTATCTCCGATGGAAGTGCTACAAATATAGCACTTCCATCGGCCTGACGAAACCGCCTTCGCGGTGTCTACCGGAGCGTCGCCGCGATGTTGCCGCCGTCGACGGTGGTGACGTCGGCGGTGGTGCGCTCGGCCAGCGCGTGGTGCAGGAAGGCCTGCGCCACATGCTCGGCCGTCACCTCCTGGCCGAGCAGATTGCCGGACATATAATCCTTCTCCGACAGGCCGCGCGCCTTGGAGCGGCTGGCGATCATGTCGGCGGTGAGCAGGCCGGAGCGGATGCGGTCGGCGTTGACGGCGTTGGAGCGCACGCCGATCGCGCCGTATTCCAGCGCGTACTGGCGCGACAGGAACAGCGTCGCCGCCTTGGGCAGGCCGTAGGCGCCGAAATTGGCGCCCGGATTGATCGCCTGCTTGGAGGTGTTGAACAGGAGCACGCCGCCGGTGCCCTGCTGCTTGAAGATGCGCACGGCGTTCTGCGCGGCGTTCTGGTGGGCGAAGAAGTTGAGCTCGAAACTCTTGCGCAGCAGCGCGTCGTCGAGTTCGCCGATCTTGCCCTCCCAGGCAGCACCCGCGTTGGAGACGAGAATGTCGAGGCCGCCATAGACTTCGACCGCCTTGTCGAAGGCGGTGCGCAGCGCGGCCGGATCGGTGATGTCGCAGCCGACGCCGATCGACTGGTTGCCGGCCTTCTTGGCGGCTTCCGCGGCGCGCTCGGCGTCGAGATCGACCACCACGGCATGCGCGCCGTAGTCGGCGAAGAGTTTCGCCGTCGCCGCGCCGATGGCGCCGGCACCGCCGGTGATCAGCACCACCTGGCCGGTCAGCGGCTTAGGCTTGTTGGCGGCGAGCTTCGCCTGCTCCAGCGACCAGTATTCGAGCTCGAACAGGTCGGAATGGGCGAGCGGATGGAAGGTGCCGACCGCCTCGGCGCCTTTCACCGCCTCGATCCACATCTCGCCGACATCCGACGCGATCTTCGCGTCCTTCAGCGTGCGGCCATGGCCGAACATGCCGAGCCCGGGCACCAGGGTGAGGCGCGGCATCGGGTCGAGCATGGTGCGCTTGACGTCGTCGCGGGCGTCGTTGCTGGTGAAGTAGTGTTCGTAGGTTTCGGCGAACTCCGCCACGCGCTTGTCGATGATCTCGCCGAAATCCTTGAGGTCGGAGGCGTCGGGCGCCGGCAACACCATCGGACCGGTCTTGATGCGGATCGACAGGTCGGGCGTCGAAACGCCGGTCCTCGCCAGCGCCTCCAGCCGCGGCCCGCGCAGGAAGTCGAGGATCGCCGGCGAGGTGCGGAAGTCGCTGACCATGCGGTCGAAGCGGCCTTCGCCCTTGGCGACCGCGACGGCGCCGCGCAGCTTCGCGGCGATGTCGGCCGGCTTGGCGAGATCGGCGGGCAGGGCCACCGGCGCCGGCGCGGTCTTGCCCGTGCTCGCGACGAAGTCCTCGGCCAGCGTCACGGCGTCGATCATGCGGTCATAGGCTTCCTTCGCCGTATCGCCGAAGGTGAAGATGCCGTGCTTGTCGAGGATCAGGCCGATGACCGACCTGTCCTGCTCGAACACTTCCGCCGCCGCCTTGGCGAGGTCGAAGCCGGGCTTGATGTAGGGCACGAAGCCGAAAGTCCTGCCGAACACTTTTTCGCAGATCGGCTTGCTGTCTTCCTGGTCGATCAGCGACAGGATGGCGGTGGAGTGCGTGTGGTCGACGAATTTGTGCGGCAGGAAGGCATGCAGCAGCGTCTCCACCGACGGATTCGGGCCGCTCGGGTCGATCAGGTTGGCGCGCTGCAGCGCCACCATGTCCTCGTCCGACAGTTTGTCCAGCTTGCGCGCCTTGAGCAACGGGTCGAGCTTCACCGCCGGCAGGCCTTGCGGCTCGATCACGCCCATGTCCCAGCCGCTGCCCTTGACGCACAGCACGTCCCATTCGTCGCCAACCAGGTCGGTCATGGTGAGCTTGACGGAGGTGTTGCCGCCGCCATGCAGCACCAGCCGCGGCTCGCCGCCGAGCAGCCGGGTGGTGTAGACGCGCAGCGCCAGATCGCGCCCGACGCCCTTCTTTCCATACGCCTCGACGAGGGCTTCGGCTTGCGTGTCGTTCCAGAGGTTCTTCATCGTCGTCTTCCAGTGTGTCCGGGTGTTTCGGGTTCGTTTCGGAGCCATGCGGCTGTGAGAGGGGCAGGCCGCGGGGCCGGCGTTCAGTGCGCGGGTGCCCGCGCTTTCTCCGCGTGCTCCAGCAGACGCCGCGCCATGCGGGTGCCGAGCACGAGATGCGTGCAGAGCCCGCCGGCCAGGGCGGCCTCGAGCGGCTCCAGCTTGTTGTCCTCCCGCACCACGACCAGCCGCCTGGGAATCGCCCGCAAGGTGTCGATGTCGGCGGCAATCAGGCGGCGGTTGTAGCCGCAGTCGAGCGCCTCGCCCCGCGCGTCGATGATGCGGCCGGCGACGACCCCCGCCGCGCCGGCGGCGCGTAGCTCGGCCAGCCCCCGCGCATCGACGGCGCCGCAGTTCACCACATGGCTGTCGGCGTCGACGGTGCCGATCGAGAACAGCGCGAGGTCGCAGCCGGCGATGCCGTCGAGCTGCTCGCGGATCACCGGTTCGGCCCGCAAGGCGGCGGCCAGGTTCTCCGTGCTCAGCACCAGCGGCGCGTAGAGATTGAGACCCTTGGCGTTGAGGCGCCGCGCGATCTCCATGGTGCATTCATCGGGCCGGTAGGAATAGGGCGCGCCGAGATTGCCGCAGAGCTGCACCACCGTGACGCCCTGCAGGTCGGCATGCGCCATCTGGTCGGCGATGGTGTAGACGGTGCGGCCCCAGGCGACGCCGATGCGGGAGCCGCGCTCGACCAGGCCCATGAAGACATTCGCGGCGACGATCGGGACGTCGGCGGTCGGATCGGAGGAATGGGCGCTGTCGGGCACCACCCACACCGCGTCGAGCCGCAGCGCGTCCTCCAGCCGGCGGGCGAGCACGTCCTCGGCGAAGAGCTGCGTGGAGGTCGATATGGTGACGATGCCGGTGTCGCGCGCCCGGCGCAGGTACATGGCCACCGAGGCGCGCGAGATGTCGAGCGCACGCGCGACCTCGTCCTGCGTCAACCCATGCGCATAGTAGAGCCACGCCGCCTTGTGTATGATCTGGTCCGCCGGACGGATCGTCATCAACGCCTCCTACTTTTGACAATAGTCACCGAGATTGACAAAAGTCAAATGCCGATCGGAGCGGTGAAGCAGGGGCGGCCGGGAAGCCACCGTCGCGCGTGTCATCCGGACAGCAGCTTGACAGGCGAGCGGGTTTGCCCTTATGAGCCGGGCAACTCTTACGGGCGCGCTCTCGGGCGCGCCTTTCCGTTGGCCCTGCCGGGGCCCCAGTTCGACAGGCCAGACCGATGAAGATCAAGAACTCGCTCAAGGCCCTCAAGGGCCGCCATCGCGACAACCGCATGGTTCGCCGCAAGGGCCGCATCTACATCATCAACAAGAGCGCGCCCCGCTACAAGGCGCGCCAGGGCTGAGCCCTTGCCGCCGCGGCCGGCTCGCCGGCCGCGCATCACGCGATTTTCAGTTTGACGTTCCGCTTCCGGGGCCTAGAGTCCAGGGAATGCGGAATCGTTTTGTTTTGCTGACGGGACTTGCGCTGGCTTGGGCCGCCGCGCCCGCCCTTGCCGTCGAGACGGCGGCCGCCCCGCCGCAGCAACCTTCCGCCGAGAACCCCGAAGCCGCCGCGCCCAAGACGCAGGCCGAACGCATAGACGCGTTGTTCGTGTCGCTGAAGCGCGAGCGCAACGCCAAGGCGGCGGAGCGCATCGCCGGCCGCATCTGGCAGGAATGGAACGATTCCGGCAGCGCCACCACCGACCTGATGATGCAATGGTCGCAGCAGGCGATCGAGAAGAAGAAGTTCGATGTCGCGCTCGACTTCCTCGATCAGGTCGTGACCCTGTCGCCCGACTATGCCGAGGGCTGGAACCGCCGCGCCACCGTGCATTTCATGATGCGCAGCTTCGGCAAGTCGATGGCCGACATCGAAAGGACGCTGGAGCTCGAGCCGCGGCATTTCGGTGCGATCTCCGGGCTTGCCCAGATCATGAAGGAAACCGACCGCAAGCAGCGCGCGCTCGACGCCTACCAGCGCGTGCTCGACATCTACCCCATGCTGCGCAGCGCCCAGGGCGAAGTGGCGACGCTGTCGGAAGAGCTGACCGGCGAAGGCATTTGATCGCGGCACGCCGGCCGGCATATAAGGCAGGACGTCGTCCGCCGGCAGTTTCCGTCCAGCATGAGCCTTCCTTCGACCGCCATTCTCCTGCTTGCTGTTCTTGTCCTGCTCGCCGCCGTCACGCGGCTCGGCGCCTGGTCGATCGCCCGCGCCCATCCGCCGGCCGGCGCCTTTGAAGAGATCGGCGGCGCGCGCATCCACTACGTCCACCATCCCGCGCCCACCGGCGCGGACCTGCCGCCGGTGGTCTTCATCCATGGCGCCAGCGCCAACCTGAACGACCAGATGGTGCCGCTGCGCCCGTTGCTGGAGAGCCGCGCCGAGACGCTGTTCTTCGACCGGCCGGGCCATGGCTGGTCGTCGCGCGGCAGCGGCCACGACACGCCGGAGGCGCAGGCCGCACTCCTGGCGGAGCTGATGCGGCGCCGCGGCATCGCCAGGGCGATCGTCGTCGGCCATTCCTTCGGCGGAGCGATCGCGGCCGCCTTCGCGCTTCACCATCCGGAGAAAGTCGCCGGGCTGCTGTTCGTCTCCGCCGCCACCCATCCGTGGCCGGGCGGCCGCACCTCCTGGTACTATTCGGTGACGGCCCTGCCCATCGCCGGGCGGCTGTTTTCCGAGCTCGTCGCCTATCCCGCCGGTGCGCTCAGGATCGCGGCGGTGACGGATGAGGTCTTCGCTCCGAACCCCACGCCGAAGGATTATCTCGCCCGCGCCTCGATCGCGCTGGTGCTTCGCCCGGCGGCCTTCCGGGCGAACGCCGTCGACGTGCAGAGCCTCTATCCCGCCACGCTCGCCCACGCGCCGCGCTATGGCGAAATCGCCGCGCCGACCGTGGTCATGTCCGGCGACTGCGACAGCGTCGTCTACGAGGAGGTCCATTCGCTCGGCCTGGCGCGCGACATCCCCGGGGCCGAACTGGTCTGGGTGAGAAATCTCGGCCACAAGCCGGACTGGATCGCCCCGGACCTGATCGTCGCGGCAGTGGAGAAGCTGTCCGGCAAGCCGATCGACCTCGCCGCCGCGGCGCGGACCGTCGAGGCGCGGATCGCCGGCGATCGGTCGGGCAGGGCGGTCTGCGTCGATGAGAAGCCAGGCGGGCCGGAACTCGCGCCTTCGTAGCTCTCAGCGGCGTCCGTCGGTGCCGAGATAGGCGATCCTGAGCATGTTGGTCGAGCCGGGGGTGCGCAACGGCACGCCGGCGGTGATGATCACGCGGTCGCCCTCGCCGCCGAAGCCTTCGGCCTGGGCGATCGTGCAGGCGCGCTTGACCATGTCGTCGAGATCGGAAGCATCGGGCGTGACCACGCAATGCGTGCCCCACAGCAGCGACAGCCGCCGCGCCGTCTCCACCACCGGCGACAGCGCGATGATCGGCACGCGCGGCCGTTCGCGCGCCGCCCGCAGGCCGGTGGTGCCGGAGGCGGTGTAGCTGACGATGGCCGACAGGTTGAGCGTCTCGGCGATCTGCCGCGCGGCCAGCGAGATGGCGTCGGCGCCGGTCGCTTCCGGCTCGGAGCGCTGCGCGTTGATGATGCTCGAATAGAGCGGGTCGCGCTCGACCTGCTCGGCGATGCGGTTCATCATCGCCACCGCTTCGACGGGATAGGAGCCTGCAGCCGATTCGGCCGAGAGCATGATCGCGTCCGCCCCCTCGAAGACGGCGATGGAGACGTCCGACACCTCGGCGCGCGTCGGCACCGGCGCGGTGATCATCGATTCCAGCATCTGGGTGGCCACCACCACCGGCTTGCCGGCGCGCCGCGCGGCGCGGGTGATCTGCTTCTGTATGCCCGGCACCATCTCCAGCGGCATCTCGACGCCGAGGTCGCCGCGCGCCACCATCAGTGCATCGGAGAGTTCGATGATCTCGGCCAGCCGGGTGACCGCCTGCGGCTTCTCGATCTTGGACATCAGCAACGCCCGGCCACGCGCGATCTTGCGCGCCTCGGCAAGGTCGTCCGGCCGCTGGATGAAGGACAGCGCCACCCAGTCGACGCCGGTCGCCAAGACCGCGTCGAGATCGGCGCGGTCCTTCTCGGTCAGCGCGCCCACCGGCAGCTCCGTGTCGGGCAGGCTGACGCCCTTCTTGTCGGAGATCCGGTCGCCCGCCACCACGGTCGTCTCGATCGACCTGCCGTCGCAGCGCACCGCCTTCAGCTGCAGCTTGCCGTCGTCGATCAGCAGGCGGTCGCCGACGGCAACAGACTGCAGGATCTCCGGATGCGGCAGGTGCACGCGCCGGGCGTCGCCGGGCGTCGGATCGTCGTCGAGGGTGAAGGCCTGGCCGACCTCGAGCGCCACCTTGCCGTCGGCGAACTTGCCGACCCGGAGCTTCGGACCCTGCAGGTCGGCGAGGATGCCGATCGGCCGTCCCAGCTCCTGCTCGACCGACCGGATGCGTTCGACCAGCGTGCGCATCAGCGCATGGTCGCTGTGGCTCATGTTGATACGGAAGACATCCGCACCCGCCTCGAACAGCTTGCGGATCATCTCGACCGACGACGACGCCGGACCGATGGTTGCGAGGATCTTGACCTTGCGGCTGCGTCTCATGGCGGCGAAGCTCCGTTTGCTGCGGCGTTCGCGCCGTCTGCGGGCTGATCAGTCAGCTGAACCATCCAGCTCGCCTGCTCGGCCGTGTCGTATTCCTGGAAGCCGACGCGCTGGAAACCGCGCGCGACGCAGTCCGTGACACCGGCGATCTTGAATTCCTTCTCCGCCACGCACATCGTGATCGGGCCGTCCCAGCGGCCGCCGCGCTCGGCGTCCTCGGCATAGAGATAGTAGAAGCGCGACGACAGCGGCCCCTCGATCAGCGTCTTGCAGCTCGAGCCGTCGATATGCCACCAGCCCTCGGTCACCCAGCCCGCCTTGGCGCGGTAGCCGATGCCGACGCCGACGAGATTCTGCGTGGCGTTGCAGACGCGGAAATCGGCTCGCGCCTGGCTCGTGCCCAGAGCTAGTCCCGCCGCGAAAACGGCGGCCGCGGCGACGGCGCAGTGCCTGCGCTGGCCGGCGGCAAGGACCATTCCCATACCTCTCGAAATCGACGAAATCATCTCGGAGACCCCTTTTCGGCAAACTGCGCGTGCATGTCAACGCGCCCGGCCGCCCGATCCAATCGATTTAATGACCGGCGCACCGTCCGCCTTGCCCGCACTACCGATGTCGGCCGCAAGATTGTCGAAACAACGGCATTGCGCCAGTCCCCGCTTCATGGAAAGACGCGCCATCCTGCCGCATGAATTGAGATTCCAGATGACACGCATGGCAGTTTTCGCCCCGTTCGAACTGATCGAGGGCGACCGCCGCAGGGGCATCGTGCTGGTTGCCGATCATGCCCGCCGCGATCTTCCGGAGGAATATGGCGACCTCGGGCTGCCCGCCGGCGAATTCGAACGGCACATCGCCTACGACATCGGTGTCGAGATGGTGCTGCGACGGCTTGCCGCGCGGCTCGGTGCGCCGGCCGTCTTCGCCGCCTTCTCGCGGCTGCTGATCGACCCCAATCGCGGCGAGGACGACCCGACCCTGATCCGCCAGCTTTATGACGGCACCGTCGTGCCGGCCAACTATCCGATGGACGCCGAGGAGCGCGAGCGGCGGCTGGCGCGCTACTATCGCCCCTACCACGATGCGGTGTCGGCGATGGTCGCGTCGGTGGCGCATGAGAGCGGCGCGCCGCCGCTGATCTTTTCCGTGCACTCCTTCACCCCGGTCATGCAGGGCCGTCCGCGGCCGTGGCACGCCGGCGTCCTGTGGGACAACGACGATCGAGTCGCGCGGCCGCTTATCGACATGCTGGCGGCCGATCCGCTGCTGACCGTCGGCGACAACGAGCCCTATGACGGCGCCCTCAAGGGCGACACCATGTACCGGCACGCCATCGTCAACGGCTTCGCCCACGCCCTGATCGAGATACGCCAGGACCTGATCGCCGAAGAGGCCGGCGCCGCAGCCTGGGCCGACAGGCTCGCGCCCATCGTTGACGCGATCAACCGCCGGTCCGATATACATGAAGTCAGGCGCTACGGCTCGCGCACCGGGCCGCTGTGAAGGAGGCATCGATGCCGGAACTCACCGAAGAGCAGAAACGCGATTTCGAGGCGGCGGCGTTCCGCAGGCTGGTCGCGCATCTGCGCGAACGCACCGACGTGCAGAACATCGACCTGATGAACCTCGCGGGCTTCTGCCGCAACTGCCTGTCCAACTGGTACCGCGAGGCCGCCGAGGCCGCCGGCGCGTCGCTGTCCAAGGACGAGTCCCGCGAGATCGTCTACGGCATGCCTTATGCCGACTGGCAGGCGCTCCACCAGACAGAGGCCTCCGACACCAAGAAGGCGGCCTTCGAGGCCAGCCGGCCGAAGGATCACTGAATCCCGGGAACTGCCTTCGGCAGCGCGCGTCGCTCTTGACCCTGCCAGCCGCTTCGGGCATCGAACCGCGTCCGCCGCGGCCCTTTCGAGTCGCGGCATGAACGAATTCGCCGATCCGGAGACAGACATGGCCGAAGACATCACCGAATCCAGCCAGACCGTGGCGGCCGGCCAGCTCAAGGCCTTCATCGAGCGCATCGAGCGGCTGGAGGAGGAGAAGCAGACCATCGCTGATGACATCAAGGACGTCTATGCCGAGATGAAGGGCACCGGCTTCGACACCAAGGCGGTGCGCACCATCATCCGCCTGCGCAAGAAGGACGCCAACGAGCGCCAGGAGGAGGAGGCGATCCTCGACCTCTACATGGCCGCCCTCGGCATGGCCTGAGGCAAAGCGCCGTACCGGCTCCCCGCCGGCTCGGCCCTGCCATCGTTTTTCGCCGGCTCAGGCCACGTCTAGCACGATCTTGCCGATGTGCTGGCCTTCCTCCATCCGCTCGTGCGCCCGCCAGGCTTCCTTGAGCGGGAAGATCATGTCGAGCAGCGGCTCGATCCGCCGGGTGGCGAGCAGCGGCCAGACCTGCGCCTCCAGCGCGGCGGCGACCGCGCCCTTGAACTCGAGCGAGCGCGGCCGCAGCGTCGAGCCGGTGTGGACGAGCCGCTTCACCATCAGCTTCGAGAAGTCGGCGCTCGCCACCGCGCCGGCCTGCGTGGCGATCTGCACGATGCGGCCCTCGACCGCGGCGGCGGAATAGTTGCGGCCGACATAGTCGCCGCCCACCATGTCGAGGATGACGTCGGCACCCTTGCCATCGGTGAAGCTCTTCACCTGTTCGACGAAATCTAACTCGCGATAGTTGATGGCGAGGTCGGCGCCGAGCTTGCGGCAGGCCTCGCATTTCTCCTCGCCGCCGGCGGTGACGATGACGGTGGCGCCGAACGCCTTCGCGAGTTGGATGGCGGTCGTGCCGATGCCGGAGGTGCCGCCATGCACCAGCAGCGTTTCGCCGGGCTTCAGCGCGCCCCGCTCGAACACGTTGTGCCAGACGGTGAAGAAGGTTTCGGGCAGCGCCGCCGCCTCGGTCATGGTGAAGCCGGCCGGCACCGGCAGCGCCTGCGCCTCGGGAACCTTGCAGAATTCGGCATAGCCACCGCCGGGGGCAAGCGCGCACACGGCATCGCCGACGCGCCAGCGCCGCGCTCCCGCGCCGAGCGCCGCCACCTCGCCGGCAACCTCCAGCCCCGGCAGGTCGGAGGCGCCGGGCGGCGGCGGATAGGCACCCTTGCGCTGCATGACGTCCGGCCTGCTGACGCCGGCGGCGCGCACCCTGATCAGGATCTCGCCCTTGCCCGGCTCGGGCACCATCCGCTTCTCCGGCTTCAGCACCAGCGGCCCGCCGGGCTGGGAGATCGCCACGGCGGTCATCCGCGCCGGAATTTTCACGTCACCTGCCATCGTCGCTCCAAACCGATTCGTCCGAGATTTGCCTCCGGGCCTCCCCCTTATGTAATCTCGCCGCCGATCTGGCAAACCGGAGGACGACCCGATGGCCGTGTTCGACGAGGAGCCGCGCAAGCCGGCGAGCGCGCATGTGGTGGGGCAGGATATTTCGTTGATGTCGGCGGACGAGCTGAGCGAGCGGATCGCCCAGCTCACCGCCGAGATCGCCCGCCTGGAGGAGGAGCGCGGCCGGCGCGGCGCCACCAAGTCGGCGGCCGAGGCGCTGTTCCGAAGGTGAGAACGGACGGTTATCGGCGACAATGTCGCTAACAATAATTGCGCTGTTTATGTTATGGGTTGCGACGGTAGCACCAAGAGGAGGCTGCGCCGTGAACGTGTCGATCGGAAAACGCTGGGAAAATTTCGTCAACGACCTGGTGAAGGAGGGCCGCTATGGCTCGCAGAGCGAGATCGTGCGGGAGGGGCTGCGTCTGGTGGAGGAGCGCGAGGCGAAGTTGAAGGCCTTGCGCGAAACCATCGATGCGTCGATTGCGCAGGGCGGCAGTCACAGTGCCGGTGAGGTCGATGCCTACATCGACGAGCGCCTCGATCAATGGGAAGCTGCCCAGGCCCAGGGCAAATAGTGGCAAGGCTGCGATATACCGACGCTGCGCGGGCTGATATCGCCGACATCACGCTTTACATCGCGCGGGAGACCGGAAGCCGCAGAGTGGCCGAAAACTTCCGCGAACAGATTCATCAAAAATGTCGGCATCTTGCGACGTTGCCCGGCAGCATGGGCCGGCCACGACCGGAGTTGCGGGCGGATCTGCGCAGCGTCGCCTTCAAGAACTATGTGATTTTCTTCCGCTATCGGGATGACGTGTTCGAGGTCGTCGACGTGATGGCGGGGCATCGGGACATTGAAGACTATTTTGGCGGGGATGAGACATAGTCATCCACCCGGAGAGAACTCCCCGAACCAGCCTACGCCGAGCGTCGGTCGAGCGTGGTCACGCTATCGACGGAATCGGCTATTGTATCGGAGGCGCTTCGTACCTCTGACTCGGATTGAATCATGTTCGCGACCTACCGGCCGATCCTCTCGCTGCTGCGCGGCACCGCCTTCCTGCTCGCCGCATCGGGCCTGCACGGCCTGCTTCTGCCGCTTCGCGGCCAGGCCGAGGGATTTTCAACCGCGGTGCTCGGCCTGCTCGGCACCGCCTGGGCCGGCGGCTTCGTCGCCGGCTGCTTTTTCGCGCCGCGCCTGGTGCGGCGCGCCGGTCATGTGCGCGCCTTCGGTGCCTTCGCCGCGTCCGGCGCCATCATCGCCCTGCTGACCGGGCTGTGGATCCACGAGGTCTCCTGGATCGTGCTGCGCGCCGCCACCGGCTTCACCATGGCCGGCGCCTTCATGGTGATCGAGAGCTGGCTGAACGAGAAGGCTACCAACGAGAACCGCGGCACCGTCTTCGGCCTCTATATGATGGTCACCTATGCCTCGATCATGGCCGGGCAGATGATCGTGGCGGCGGGCGACATCCGTTCCGATTCGCTGTTCATGGTCGCCGGCATCTTCTTCTGCCTGGCGCTGCTGCCGACCGCCATGTCGACCGCCGACACGCCGAAGCCGCTGCAGGACGTGTCGCTCGACGTGAAGGGGCTCTACGTCAATTCGCCGGTCGCCTCGGTCGGCTGCCTGCTGATCGGGGTCGCCAACGGCGCCTGGGGCACGCTCGGCGCCGTCTACGGCGCGCGCATCGGCGTCACCACGGCCGAGATCGCGCTGATGATGAGCCTTGTCGTCGTCGCCGGCGCCTCCCTGCAGCTGCCGATCGGACGCATCTCCGACCGCACCGACCGCCGCTACGTGCTGGCGGCGGCGGGAGCCGGCGCGGCGGTGTTCGGCCTGCTGGTCTTCTTCGTGGCGCCGCGCGCCGGCGCCGTGGTGATCGCCATGACGGCCTGCTACGGCGCGCTCGCCTACACGCTTTATTCGCTGGCCGTCGCCCATGCCAACGACCACGCGGCGCCCGAGGACTTCGTGAAAGTGTCGGGCGGGCTGCTGCTGCTCTACGGCTTCGGCACGATGATCGGTCCGGTCATCGGCGCCTCGCTGATGAGCTGGATGCGGCCGGAGAGCCTGTTCCTGGCCACCGCCCTCGCTCATCTCGGGCTCGCCGCCTACACGCTGCTGCGCATCTCGCGGCGCGCCCCGGTGCCCGTCGAGGCACGCGAGGCATTCACCACGCTGCCCTCCGAGCGCGGCGCCACCCCCGAGGCGGCGCGGCTCGATCCGCGCACGCCGGCCGAACAAGAGGGTTGAGAATCCGCCACGCTTGCATGAAGCTGGCGCGCCCGGAACGCAATGCCGGCATCCGGCCAAACCTCGTCGCGGAGGGTAGGGGCATGCTCAACGACGCCTTCGTCGCCATTTCCGATCCGAACCGCCGGCATCTCCTGGAGGAGCTGCGCCGCGGCCCCAAGACGGTCGGCCAGCTCGCCTCGGGCCTGCCGGTGTCGCGCCCGGCGGTCTCGCAGCATCTCAAGGTCCTGCTCGATGCCGGCCTGGTGAGTGCGCGGGCCGACGGCACACGGCGCGTCTATGCGGTGAGCGCGCCGGGATTCCTCAAGCTCAACATCTGGCTGGATCAATTCTGGCAGGCTTAGCTTAGCGGCGGCGGGCGCCGCCGTATAATCGCCGAAGACCCACGCCGGCGTCAGTGCGCTGCAAGGAGCGGCCGGACCGTTGCGATGCCCGCTGCAAATCCACTACGAACGGGTCGGGCGTATCGCGCGAACAACAGGGACATCAGGCCGCTGAGGTTCGGCAGCGGCAGCCAGGAAACTACGAAAACCACCCTGAGGGCCAGCGGCAGACATGCCGCCGGCTGCCTTCAAGGTCGGTCTATGGTTCTCTTCAGTGCGTGGTATGCCGCAACTTCTCAATCTCGTCCTTGATCGCCAACTTGCGCCGCTTGAGACTGACGATTTCGAGATCGTCCACCGACGGATGCGTCAAAGCTTCGTCGATCTGGCGCTCGATGTCGCCGTGCTTCCGCTGCAGCTCGTCAAGGTGGTTGGCAAGAGACATGATTGCTGCTCCCTTCATGGTTTCCTCGATCGTCCGCACTAAAGCGGCGCCCGCCCATGCCGCCTCGTGACGGTACGGTGACAGTCTGCCACCAGATTGTGGCAATGTCGAATGCCGCGTGGTAGCATTTCCTGAACCGGCGAAATGTGGTATTCAATCCGCGCCGGGTGGGCTCGCGCGCCCGGACCCGCCCCCATAGGTGCACGCAGCGCCGGAACTTCTGCTGACGGAAGCCATGTCCGACCAGGATCAGACCGAGATTCGTCTTGAGTTTGCAAAGCTTAAGCAGGAGCACGCCGATTTCGACGCAGCCATCAACGCGATGATCGCCATGGCCTGCGACCCGCTGCAGATCCAGCGCATGAAGAAGAAGAAACTGGTGATCAAGGACCGGCTGGCGAAGCTCGAAGACCGGATGATCCCGGACATAATTGCGTGACCGGCCGGCGGGCCGGACGCAGGCGATCTGCCTGCCCCGCAACGAGAGTCATCCCCGGCATTTGCGATTGCTTTCCGCCGCGGCAATGGCAAAGATCGCTGGCGTGGCTGCGATCGGCATAGCCTGATCGGCGGCCGACCGGCGTGTCATGGGAGGGTGCGGCGATCCACGTCCTGGCTGCCCTGCACAGCAACGAGACGAGCCCTGCCGGGACCTCGCAGCGCGTGGCCTATTCCGGCGCGGTGCTGGGCTGGTTTCTCTCGGCGGGCGTCTACATAGCCGCGCGATGGGCGAACGCCGAAATGCCGCCATGGACGCTGTGCTTCTGGAGGCTGACGCTTGCCTGCGCGCTGCTGCTCCCCTTCGTACGCCATCACTTTCCGGTCATGCTTCACCTCCTGCGGTCGAGGCCGATCGAACTGCTGGTGGTCGCCGGCATCGGCCTGACCCTCTGCCAGGGGCTGCTCTACACGGCGCTGCACTTCACCGATGCGACGACGGCCGGCATCATCATGGCGCTTTCGCCGGTGATGACGATGATCCTGGCCCGGCTGATCCTCGGTGAGACATTGAGCGGGTGGCAAGGGGTGGGCGCCGTCCTGTCCCTCCTCGGCATGATCGTGATCGTCGCGCATGGCGACCTCGCCGCCCTCGTCCGGCTGCAGGTGAACCCGGGGGAGCTCCTGATCTTCGTCAGCGCGCTCAGCTGGGCCCTCTACACCGTCCTGCTGCGGCGTCTCAAATTCGACGTCGAGCGCCTGCCATTGCTGGTTCTGCTGCTGGGCGCCGGCGCGATCGTGGCAGCTCCGCTCTATGGGCTGGAGCTCATCTGGGACGAACGGTCGGCGCTCGACGGCAAGGGTCTTCTCGCCCTTGCCTATGTTGCCGGCCCGGGCGGGGCCTTCATGTATTATCTTTACAACCGTAGCGTCGACACGCTGGGTGCCAGCCGCGCAGGCATGCTGCTGTATCTTCAGGCCGCCTTCGTCGCGCTGCTGGCCTTCCTGCTGCTGGGCGAGAGCCTGCATGGATATCATGTGGCCGGCGCGGCCATCATCGTCTGCGGGCTTCTGATCGCCAACATGATCAGGTCGACGCCCAATGCGGCTTCCGGCCGGACGAGCGGCTGAGGCGGCGCCCGCGCCGGGTCGCGGCCGCGCTTGCATCACCGGCGCCTGCGGAGGAAACCTTCTACGCCTGCCGTCCTTGCGACCAGGGCGGATTTCCGCTAAGCGCGCCGCATGCCGCCGACCGGGAGACGAAGCGTGGCCGACGTCGCGATCATCATGGGCAGCCAGTCCGACTGGGCGACGATGCGCCACGCCGCCGAGACGCTGGATGCGCTCGGCGTTTCCCATGACGACAGGATCGTCTCGGCGCATCGCACGCCCAAGCGGCTCTACGACTTCGCCACCGGTGCCAAGGCCGCCGGCTACAAGGTGATCGTCGCCGGCGCCGGCGGCGCGGCGCACCTGCCCGGCATGACGGCGGCGCTGACGCCCTTGCCGGTGTTCGGCGTTCCCGTTGAATCCAAGGCGCTGTCCGGCCAGGATTCGCTGCTGTCGATCGTGCAGATGCCGGCCGGCATTCCCGTCGGCACGCTGGCCATCGGCCGCGCCGGCGCCGTCAACGCTGCGCTGCTCGCCGCCGCCGTGCTGGCGCTCGGCGATCCGGATCTGGCGACCCGCCTCGACGATTGGCGGGCGCGGCAGGCCGATGCGGTCGCAGAGGCGCCGACCGACGCATGAGCGCTCCGCTCCCCATCGGCTCGACCATCGGCATTCTCGGCGGCGGCCAGCTCGGCCGCATGCTGGCGATTGCCGCCGCCCGGCTCGGCTACCGCACCGTCGTGCTCGAGCCGCAGCCCGATTGCCCGGCGGCGCAGGTGGCCAGTGCCCAGATCGTCGCGGCCTATGACGACCCCGCCGCCCTCGACGAGCTCGCCGCCCTGTCGGCCGTCGTCACCTACGAGTTCGAGAACGTGCCAGTGGCCGCCGCGGCGCGGCTTGCCGGAAACGTCCCGGTCTTCCCGCCGGCCAAGGCGCTGGAGGCCGCGCAGGACCGGCTCGTCGAAAAATCCTTCCTCAACCGCGTCGGCGTCGCCACCGCCGATTTCCGCGCCGTCGACGGCGATGACGACCTGCGCGCCGGCCTCGCGGCGTTCGGCGGCAGCGGCGTCCTGAAGACGCGGCGCCTCGGCTATGACGGCAAGGGCCAGCGCCTCTTCCGCGACCATGTGGGAGACGTCGCCGGCAGCTTTGCCGCCATGGGCGGCGTGCCGCTGATCCTGGAAAGCCTGGTGCCGTTCGCGCGCGAGATCTCGATCATCGCCGCGCGCGGCACCGACGGCGCCATGGCCGCCTACGAGCCGGCCGAGAACGTCCACCGCGACGGCATCCTGCACAGCTCCACCGTGCCGGCGGCCATCTCGCCGAACACGGCCGAGGCGGCACGCGAGGCGGCTTTCTCCATCCTGCGGGCCCTCGATTATGTCGGCGTCATCGGCGTCGAGTTCTTCGTGCTTGCCGACGGCCGCCTGCTCGCCAACGAGATGGCGCCGCGCGTCCACAATTCCGGCCACTGGACCGAGGCCGCCTGCGCCCTCTCGCAATTCGAGCAGCACATCCGCGCCGTCGCCGGGCTGCCGCTGGGCGACGCCAACCGCCACAGCAATTGCGTGATGGAAAACCTAATCGGCGACGACATCGAGCGCACGCCCGCGCTGCTCGCCGAGCCCAACCTGGTACTCCACCTCTATGGCAAGGCGGAGGCGCGGCCGGGCCGCAAGATGGGCCACTTCACCCGGATCGCCGCCCGGTCCTGACCGGTAGCGGCGATGAATCGGCTCCAGGCCGGGGACGGTCAGTAGTCGCTGAGCTTGATGCCGGGCTCGTAGTCCTTGCCGTCGACGTCCTTCACCACCGCCTGACCGCACATCATGGTCTTGGTCTCGGCATTGAAGGAGTAGGTCGGCGAGCCGAACAGGTGCCAGCCCTTGTTCAGGGCCGCGGTCACCTTGTGGCAGAAGGCGGAATCGTCCGGTCCGCTGAGGAAACGGTAGAGTTTCATGGGTCCTTCTCCGATCGGTCCGTCGCCGGTGCGGCGGCAGCGCGGGCAAGCAACCGCTGCGCCTGGGCAAGGTGAAGCCGCTCCACCATGCGGTCGTCAAGCACAATCACGCCCTTGCCGGCGTTTTCAGCCAGCGCGAAGGCCTCGACGATCCGCCTGGCTTCCGCAACGGCCGTCTCGGACGGCGAGAAGGCGGCATTGGCCGGGCCGATCTGCGCCGGGTGGATCAGCGTCTTGCCGTCGAAACCCATCGCCGCCGCCTCGGCGCATTCCAGCTCGAAGAGTGCCGCAGCGCGGAAATCATTCATGACGCCGTCGAGCGCCACCAGCCCGCCGGCGCGCGCGGAGAGCACGATCTGCATCAGCCACGGCACCAGGTAGCGGCGGTCGGGCGTGGCGAGCACGCCGGTTTCCTTGACGAGGTCGTTGGTGCCCGCGACCAACCCGGCCAGCCGTGCCGCCGGGTCGCGGCCGAGCTCGGCGATCGCGCCGAGGTTGAGCAGGCCGCGCGGCGTCTCCACCATCGCCCACAGCTTCACCCGTTCCGGCACCGCCTCCTCGTCGAGCAGGTCGCCGGCCTCCAGCAGGTCGCGCGGCGTGTCGACCTTGGGCAGCAGGATGCCGTCCGGCTCGAGCGTCCGGGCGAGCGCGAGGTCGTCGGCGCCCCATTCGGTCGCGAGCGCGTTGACGCGCACGATCGCGGTCGGCGAGCCAACCGGCCTGCGGCCGAACCAGTCCTTCAGATTGGCGCGCGCCGCCTGCTTGTCGCCGGGCGCCACGGCATCCTCGAGGTCGAGGATGACGGCGTCGCAGGCGAGCGAGCCCGCCTTGGCCAGCGCCTTGGGATTGGAGGCGGGCACGTAGAGCACGGAACGGAAGGGCTTTTCGGCTGCGGCCATCCGTCCTTCTTGCCCGGCGTCGCCGGCCCTTGCAAGAGCTTGCCTTGTGCCGCGGTTGCTGCTTGGTAGCGACGGACGGCAACGGAACGGAAGCAGCATGGCGCGCTACGACATCGTCATCATCGGCGGAGCGATCGTCGGCAGTTCGGTCGCCTGGTATCTGCGCGAGGAGGGCTTTTCCGGCACGATCGCGGTGATCGAGCGCGATCCGCAATTCGCCCGGTCCGCCACCACGCTGTCGGCCGCTTCGATCCGCCAGCAGTTCTCCATCGCCGAGAACATCCGGCTGTCGCAGTTCACGCTTTCGCTGTTCCGCCGCCTGACCGAGGAATTCGGCGCGGAGGCCGACATCGGCTTTCGCGAGAAAGGCTATCTCATCCTCGCCAGCGAGGAAGGCCTGCCGGTGCTGCGGGCCAACCACGCGGTACAGGCCGCGGAGGGCGCCGACATCCTGCTGGAGGACGCCGCCGCGCTGTCCCGCCGCTTCGCCTGGCTGTCGACGGAGGGTGTCGCCGCCGGTGCCTATGGCCGCAGCGGCGAGGGCTGGTTCGACGCGCACGCGCTGCTGATGCTGTTCCGCAAGGCGCTGCGGACGAAGAATGTCGACCTTGTCACCGCCTCGGTCGCCGGGATCGAGCGTGAGGGGGCGCGGGTGACGGCCGTCACGCTCGAGGGTGGCGAAAAGCTGGAGGCCGGCATCGTCGTCAACGCCGCCGGTCCCAACGCCGGCAGGGTGGCCGAAATGGCCGGCATCGCGCTGCCGGTCGAGCCGCGCAAGCGCAGCGTCTTCGTGTTCGAGGCGCGCGAACGATTCGAGGACATGCCGCTGCTGGTCGATCCTTCGGGCATCTACGTGCGGCCGGAAGGATCGGTCTACATCACCGGCGGCGCCGAATCCGAGGAGAACGAGGGACCGGCCGATCCGGCCGACTTCGATCCGGACTGGCCGCTGTTCGAAGAAGTGATCTGGCCGGTGCTCGCCACCCGCATCCCTGCTTTCGAGGCGATCAAGCCGACGCGCGCCTGGGCCGGCCACTACGACTACAACACGCTCGACCAGAACGGCGTGGTCGGGCGGCATCCGGAGATCGGCAATTTCCTGTTCGCCAACGGCTTCTCCGGCCACGGCCTGCAGCAGGCGCCGGCCGTCGGCAGGGCGCTGGCTGAGCTGGTCGTGCATGGCGGCTACCGCACGGTCGACTGCTCCGCCTTCGGCTACGAGCGGATCGCGGCGGGCAGGCCGTTCCGCGAGCTGAACGTGATCTGAGCAGCGTCAGCCGAAGCGCCACACCGTGGTGCGCTTCACCTCCGCATCCTCCAGCGCCCGGGTGACCGGCACCTCGTAGACGGCGAGTTTTTCCAGCCGCTGCTTCGGCAGGTAGGCGCGGCCGGGATCGCCGACCAGGACCGTCGCCCCGCGCGCGGCGAGTGCCGAGAACCACGGTTTCAGCCGGTCGGCGAAGGCGCGGTCGTAGAAGACGTCGCCGGCGAGCACGACGTCCCAGCCCTCGTCGCGCCCGACCAGGTCCTCCGCCGAGAACACGATCCGGACGCCGTTGGCCTCGGCGTTCAGCGCGATCGCGGCCTCGCAGAAGGGATCGATATCGGCGGCGAGCACCCGTCCCGCGCCGGCCTTGGCCGCAGCTATGGCGACCAGGCCGGAGCCCGTGGCGAAATCGAGGACGGAGAGGCTGCGCACGATTTCCGGATGATCGAGCACATGGCGGGCGAGGCCCTGCCCGCCGGCCCAGGCGAACGCCCAGAAGGGCGGCTGCAGGCCGATCTGCTGCAGCTCGTCCTCGGTGCGGTGCCAGAGGTCGTGCGCCTCGTCGGCGAGATGGAGCCGGATCTCCGGCACATGCGGCGGCGCCATCAGCGCCGTGTTGGCGCGGATGAACGGCGTCCTGTCGCCGACGCGCGGACGTGCCGCCGGCGACCCGGTCACGGCGCCGGGTCGACCTCGCCGACGCGGCAGATCTCGCGCCATTCGTCGGGCTGCACCGGCTGCACCGACAGCCGCGAATTGTTGACCAGCACCATCTTGGCGAGCTTCGGATTGGCCTTGCAGTCGTCCAGCGTCACCGGCTTCGGCACGTCCCTGACGGCGCGGATGTCGACGCATTCCCAGCGCGGGTCGTCGGTGGTCGAGTCAGGATGCGCCAGCTTGCACACCTCGGCGATGCCGACCACCGCGAGGCCCTCGTTCGAGTGATAGAAGAAGCCGAGGTCGCCGATCTGCATGGCGCGCATGTTGTTGCGCGCCTGGTAATTGCGCACGCCGTCCCATTCCTGGCCGGCCTTGCCCTTGGACTTGAGCATGTCCCACGAAAAGGCGCTCGGTTCGGATTTGAAGAGCCAGTACTGCACGGTGCTTCCCCTCGTCTCAGATCCGCGGCGCTCAGGCGGCCGGATTGTTGAACACCCAGTTCCACGGCCGGATGTCGACGGATTCGAACAGGCCGGCTTTGGCGTAGGGATCGCCCGCGGCGATCGCCTCCGCCGCGGCAAGGTCCGCCGCCTCGACGGCGACCAGGCTGCCGCATGGCTTGCCGTCGCCGTCGAGGAAAGGGCCGGCGAACTTCAGCGTGCCCTCGGCATTGAGCTTGTTGAGGTATTCGACATGGGGCGGGCGGTTGTCCATCCGCGTCTGGAGGTGGCCGGGCTTGTCCTTGCAGGTGAAGACGAAAATCATGGATTGCTCCTCGTTCGATGCTTTCTAATGCAAGGCGCGGTCGGCGGGAAAGGCCACGGAGTTCATTTCAGTCGGCCTCCGCCTTCAGCGGCCGCGACATCAGGCTTTCGACCGCCTGCGAAATCGTCAGTTTTCCCGCCAGGATTCTTGCCGTCGCGGCGATGATCGGCGCGTCGACGCCCTTCTCGGCGGCGATGCGCACCGCGATGCCCGCCGTCGCCACGCCTTCGGCGAGCGGCCGGCCAGCCAGCGGCTCGCCGCGTCCCAGTGCCAACCCGTAAGCGAAGTTGCGCGATTGCGCCGACGCGCAGGTCAGCACCAGGTCACCCAGTCCCGACAGGCCCATCAGCGTCTCGGGCTGCGCACCGAAGGCGACGCCGATGCGCCGCAGCTCGACGAAGCCCCGCGTCACCAGAGCGGCCTGCGCGCTGGCGCCGAGCCCGGCGCCCTGCGCCGCGCCGGCTGCGATCGCCAGCACGTTCTTCAGCGCGCCGCCGATCTCGACACCGGTCTGGTCGCCGGTCGAATAGCAGCGGAAGGTAGGCGTCGACAGCAGCGCGGCGAGGTCGGCAGCCAGCGCCTCGTCCTTCGCCGCGACGACGACGGCGGTCGGCATGGCGCGCGCCACGTCGGTCGCGAAGCTCGGGCCGGACAGGGTCGCGGTGCTGCTGCCCGGGCAGGCTTCCGCGGCGATCTCGGACAGCAGCCTGCCGGTTCCGCTCTCTATGCCTTTGGCGCAAAGCACCAGCGGCGCGCCGGCGGGAAGATGCGGCCCGGCCGACGCCAGGGTGTCGCGCAATGCCTGCGCCGGCACGACGACGAGCACTGCTTCTGCCTCGGCGAGGGCGGATGCGATGTCGGTCGTGGCCTTTATCCCGGTCTCGAAGGCAACGTCCGGCAGGTAGCGCGGATTGCTGCCCATGGCGATCGCCTCGGCAGCCTGCGGTTCGCGCGCCCACAGCGAAACCTGACGGCCGGCACGTAGTGCCGTAAGAGCAAGCGCCGTGCCCCAGGCACCGCCGCCGAGCACGCAAACGCGGCTCATGCCTTGGCGCCCCGGCGGCCGGAGCCGACGACCGGTGCCGACACGCTGTCGAGCGGCCAGCGCGAGCGCGGCGAAAAATCTATGCCGTCGGCTTGCGTGAGCCCGGCGCGCAGCCGCTCGATGCCCGCCCAGGCGATCATCGCCGCATTGTCGGTGCACAGCGCCAAGGGCGGCGCGACGAAACCGAAGCCGTTGTCGGCGCAGAGCTTTTCCAGGGTCGAGCGCACCAGCCGGTTGGCCGCCACGCCGCCCGCCACCACCAGCGCCGGCCCCGCCGCGTCCGGGTATTCGGCGCGGAACCGCTCCAGCGCCCGCGACACCCGGTCGGCGAGCGCGTCGGTGACGGCCGCCTGGAACGACGCGCATATGTCGGCAACGTCCTGCTCGCTGAGCGGCGCGATGGCGGTCGCCGCCTGCCGGACGGCGGTCTTGAGACCGGAGAAGGAAAAATCCGGCCGCGCCTCGCCCTTCATCGGACGCGGGAAGGCGAAGCGGGCGGCATCCCCGGCCCTCGCCGCCTTCTCGACGTTCGGGCCGCCGGGATAGGGTAGGCCGAGCATCTTCGCCGTCTTGTCGAAGGCTTCTCCGAGCGCGTCGTCGATGGTGGTCGCCCAGCGCTGGTAGTCGCCGACGCCGCGCACCAGCACGATCTGCGTATGGCCGCCGGAGACGAGCAGCAGCAGGTAGGGGAAGGACAGGCCGTCGGTCAGCCGCGGCGTCAGCGCATGGCCCTCGAGATGGTTGACGGCGAGCAGCGGCTTGCCCGCCGCGGCGGCGATCGCCTTGGCCGTCATCAGCCCGACGATCAGCCCGCCGACCAGCCCCGGCCCGGCGGTCGCCGCCACCGCGTCGACATCGGCAAGCGTCGTTCCGGCGTCAGTGAGCGCGGCCTCGATCAGCCCGTCGAGGGCTTCCACGTGCGCTCGCGCTGCGATCTCCGGCACCACCCCGCCGAACGCGGCATGCTCCTCGATCTGGCTGAGCACGGCATTCGACAGGATCTGCGGCCGGCCGTCATCGGCGAGCGCTACGACGCTCGCGGCTGTTTCGTCGCAACTGGTCTCTATGCCCAGGACGCGGATCATGCCTTAAGATGGTCCAAGATTGTCCATCGGGGATTTCCCCGTTAGGAGGGGCCCGGCCGGGCATCTCCGCCGGGCTGCCTATCACGGACCGGGCAGGATGCAAACAGCGACCCTCACCATCGGAACCCGCGGAAGCCCGCTGGCGCTCGCCCAGGCGCACGAGGCGCGCGCCCGGCTGATGGCCGCCCATGGCCTGCCGGAGGAAGCCTTCGCCATCGAGGTGATCTCCACCAGCGGCGACCGCATCCAGGACCGGCCGCTGTCGGAGGCCGGCGGCAAGGGCCTGTTCACCAAGGAGATCGAGGAAGCGCTGCTCGACCGCCGCATCGATATCGCCGTGCATTCCTCCAAGGACATGCCGACGCAACTGCCCGACGGGCTTGAGCTCTCGGCCTTCCTGCCGCGCGAGGACGTCCGCGACGCCTTCATCGGCAGGGCGGCCCCGACGATCCGAGGATTGCCGCACGGCGCGACGGTGGGGTCGTCCTCGCTGCGGCGTCAGGCGCTGATCCGGCGCATGCGGCCGGACATTTCCGTGGTCACCTTCCGCGGCAATGTGCAGACCAGGCTGCGCAAGCTGGAGGAGGGCCAGGTCGCCGGCACGATGCTCGCTTGCGCCGGGCTCAAACGGCTGGGCATGGCCGACGTCGTCACCGACCTGATGCCGCTCGACATCTTCCCGCCGGCGCCCGGCCAGGGAGCGATCTGCATCGAGAGCCGCATCGGCGACGAGCGAATCGCAAGGCTGCTGGAACCGCTCGACCACCGCGACACGGCACTGGCGCTGGCCTGCGAGCGCGCCTTCCTGGCGGCGCTCGACGGCTCCTGCCGCACACCGATCGCCGGCCATGCGGTCGTGGACGGCAGCCGCCTGCGGTTCGGCGGCCTGATTCTGTCGCCGGACGGGCAGAACGCCCATGACGTGACGATCGAGGGACGCGCCGGCGACGCGGCATCGCTCGGCCGCAGCGCCGGCGAAACGGTGCGCGCCAAGGCCGGCCCCCGCTTCTTCGAAGGCTGGAGCTGAATGGCCGCGCGCGTCCTGGTGACGCGGCCCGAGCCGGGCGCTACGCGCACTGCCGCGCGGCTGGCCGAACGCGGATTCGTCCCGGTGCGGCTGCCGCTGACCGAAACCGTCGCGCTTCCAGTCGAGCTGCAATCCCCGCCGGGGGATATCGACGCCGTCGCCGTCACCAGCGCCAACGCGCTGCGGCATGCGCCCGCGGGGTTGATCGAAGCCCTCAAAGAAAAAAAGTGCTTCGCCGTCGGCGAGCGGACGGCGGAGCAGGCGCGGGCGCTCGGCTTCGCCGCCGTGGAGACGGGGGACGGCGATGCCGACGCGCTGGCGGGGCTGGTGACGCGCCGCGTCCGGCACGGCGCCCGCCTGGTCTATCTGTGCGGGCGGGTGCGCATGAGAGGTTTCGAGGCGCGGCTTGCGGAGGCCGGCATCGCCGTTCATCCGCTGGAAACCTACGACACGCGCACGATCGGCTACGAGCGCGACCAGCTCGCCCCGGCCGTCGGCGCGGAACCGATCGACGTCGTGCTGCTTTATTCCGCCAAGGCTGCCGGCCGCTTTCTCGAACTCTCCTGGCCGCCGGAAGCGGTGCGGATGCTCGCGGCGGCGGAATTTTTATGCCTGTCGCAGCGGGTCGCAGAACGGCTCGCGGACGTCTCCGCCATCCGCATCCGTATCGCGGCGGAACCCAGCGAGGCGGCGCTGTTGCGGCTGCTCGGGCCGCCTGCCGTCTGAGGCCGATCGCCCCGTCTTGCCCGCGCCTCTTTTCAGGGCAGGCTGGTGTGGTAGGTATCCAGAAGGTGGCCGGCGCGCCGGTGCCAGGACGAACGAAACGGAGGCCAGGCATGGTCAAGACGCCGAGGACCCGGCACTCGAAGACGCAGCGCGAGCCGCTGACCATCGAGCTCGATCCGGCCGATGTCTCGCGTGTGTCCGAGACGGAGACCGTGTCGCCGGCCGCGGCCGATTCGGTTTCCGGCGACCCGGAGTCACCCTCGCAGGCGGGGGCGGACGCCGAAGGTTCCGCCGGCGCGACCGCTCCGGGTACCGAAGAGATTTCAGCCGCCGAGACCGAAGCCGGGCCGCACGACGTGCCGAACGATCGCTTGTCGACCGAACCGGAACCGGCGACCGAAACCGGCACGGCGGCGCAGCCGGACCAGGAATACCAGCCTGCCGAACCGGCGCGGGAGCCGGCGGGCTACCGGTTCGACGAAACGGAAGCGCGGCAGCCGGAATCGGGCCGGACCGAATCGTCTGCATCGCGGGACGACACGGCAACGCCGTCGCCGGCGCCGCCGCGTGGCGACGGCTTTTCGCGCATTGCCGCGGGCGTGATCGGCGCGGTCGTGGCGCTCGCCGCCGCCGGAGGTCTGCAATATGCGGGACTGCTCGGCGCACCGCACACCTCGGGCGGCAATCCGCAGGCGGCTGCCGAGATCGAAAGCCTGCGGCAGGAGGTCGCGGCCGTCCGCAGCGATGCCGGAACCGATGATCTCGGTGCCCGCGTCGACGGCCTGTCTTCGGCGCTCGACGCGCTCAAGGCGGATGTCGCGGCGTTGCGCGAGGCGCCGCCCGGCGGCGGTTCCGGCGATGCCGCGGCGCTCCAGGCGCTGGACGACCGCATCAAGCAGGTCGAGAGCACCATCGCTGCGCTCGGCCAGGCGCCGGATGCGGCCGACCTGACCGCGCTCGGCGAGCGGGTTGCCGCCGTCGAGGCGCTGGCGAGAACCGAGAACGACTCGGCCGCGGAGGCCGGCGACCGGCTTGCCGCGCTCGAGCAGACGGTCGGCAGCCTGGCCGGACGGGTGGATGCGCAGGCGCAGCAGCCGAAGATCGCGCTCGCCATCGCCACTGCCGCCCTGAAGGCGGCGGTGGACCGTGGTGCGCCCTTCGCGGCCGAACTGGAGACGTTCGCGGCGATCTTTCCGACCGCGCCGGAGCTGGCGGCGCTGCGCGCGCATGCCGAGAAAGGCGTGTCGACCCGCGAGGCGCTGCTGGCCGAGCTCGAGCCGGCCGCCACAGCCATGATCGCCGCCGCGAAACCCGTCGATCCCGACGCCGGCATCGTCGACCGCCTGATGCAGAGCGCCGAATCGCTGGTCACCGTGCGGCCGGTCGGCGCGGTCGAGGGCGCGGGCGTGCCGGAGATCGTGGCGCGCATGGAAGCGGCGCTGACGGCGGGCGATCTCGACAAGGCGATCGCCGAATACGATTCGCTGCCCGACGCCGCCAAGGCGGCGGCCGGCGGGTTCGGCGACAAGCTCAAGGCGCGGCGCGACGTCGAGAAGCTCGTCGATCAGGCCATCGCCGGCGCGATGAAGGCGTGAGGACGGCATGATCCGCATCCTGTTCTTCCTCCTCGTCGTCTTCCTGCTCGGCCTCGGCTTCGCCTGGCTGGCCGACCGGCCGGGCGACATGGTCGTCACCTTCCAAGGCTACCGCTACACGGTCAGCCTGATGGCGGCCGCGGTCGGCGTGGTGGCGATCGTCGCCGCCGTGATGATCGCCTGGTGGCTGGTGAAGTCGATCTGGAACAGCCCTTACACCGTCGCCCGCTATTTTCGCGTGCGCCGCCGCGACCGCGGTTATCAGGCATTGTCGACCGGCATGATCGCCGCCGGCGCGGGCGACGCCGCGCTCGCCCGCAAGAAGAACAAGGAAGCCGCCAAGCTGATCCGCTCCGACCAGGAGCCGCTGATCCGGCTTCTCGACGCGCAGGCGGCGCTGCTGGAGGGCGACCATGACGGCGCCCGCGACAAGTTCGAGGCGATGCTGGACGATCCGGAGATGCGGTTGCTCGGCCTGCGCGGGCTCTATCTGGAGGCTGAACGGCTGGGCGACCGCGCCGCGGCGCGCCACTATGCCGGCCGCGCCGCCGATATCGCGCCGCAGCTCGGCTGGGCGGCGGATTCGACGATCGAGGAGAAGATCGTCAGCGGCGACTGGGACGGCGCGCTGAAGATCGTCGACGCGCAGAAGGCGACGCACCAGATCGAGCGCGACGCCGCCAACCGCCGCCGCTCCGTGCTGCTCACCGCCAAGGCGACGGCGCTGTTCGACGTCGAATTCCCGCATGCCAAGACGGCGGCGCTGGAGGCCAACCGGCTGCGGCCGGATTTCGTGCCGGCGGCGCTCGTCGCGGCGCGGGCGCTGTTTCGCGGTGACGACACGCGCAAAGGTGCGAAGATCCTCGAGGCTGCCTGGAAGGCCGAGCCGCATCCGGACGTCGCCGATCTCTACGTGCATGCCCGCCACGGCGACGCCGTCGCCGACCGTCTGACGCGCGCCAGGCGGCTGCAGTCGCTCAGGCAGAACCATCCCGAATCCTCGCTCGCCGTCGCCCGCGCCGCCCTCGACGCGGCCGACTACCGGCTGGCGCGCAAGGAAGCCGAGGCGGCGATCCGCATGCAGCCGCGCGAGGGTGCGTGGCTGCTGCTCGCCGATATCGAGGAAGCCGAGACCGGCGACGTCGGCAAGGTGCGCCAGCTGCTCGCCAGGGCGGTGCGCGCGCCGCGCGATCCTGCCTGGGTGGCCGACGGCTTCGAGACCGATAAATGGGCGCCGTTCTCGCCGGTCAGCGGACGGCTCGACGCCTTCGAGTGGCGGGTGCCGGTCGAGCGGCTGGGCACGCTGATCGAGGAAGAGAAGGCGCCGGTCGCTCCGGTCGAGCCGCCGGTGCTGGAGGCGCCCAGTCCGGTTCCCGCGCCCGGGCCGGTGGTCGAGGTCCAGGCCGAGCCGGCGCCGCCGAAATCGGTGCCGCCGCCCGCCCCGGAACCGGCCAACGACCGCAAGCCGGCCGAGCCGCAGCCTGCGAAGCCGGCTGCCGTCGCCGGCGTGGTTGCACCGGCGTTTGCAGACACCACATTTGTCGATGATGAAAGCGAACCGACGCAGCCGCCCTTGCCGGACGATCCCGGCGTCGACCCCGACGAGGCCGCCAAGCCCCGGCGGCGCTTCAGCCTGTTCTGATGAGTGACCCCTCGATGCTCGAACGCATGATCTCCTTCCTCAAGGAGCTGCCGCGCAACGGCGGCACCGCCGCGCGCGGCGACGATCCGCGCGTCGCCGCGGCGGCGCTGATGTATCACGTGATGGATGCCGACGGCGTGCGCCAGGACGCCGAATGGGACCGCATCAAGCAGCTGCTCGGCGAAACCTACCACATCGGCGGGCGCGAGCTCGACGATCTCGTCAATGCCGGCGAGAGCGCCGAGCACGAGGCGATCGACCTCTACGCCTTCACCAGCGTGCTTAACCGGCATCTCGACGACGAGGGCCGCATCACCTTCATTCGGCTGATGTGGGACGTCGTTTATGCCGACGGCGTGCTGCACGAGCTCGAGGACAACACGCTGTGGCGGGTGGCGGAACTGCTCGGCGTCGACGGCCGCGACCGCGTCCTGGCGCGGCAGGACGCGGCACGCAAGGTTCCAGGAGCCAAGGGCACGCCATCGAATGAGTAGGCTGGGGGCGGACGCCGGTCGACCGCGCGTCCTCGTCGTGCTGCATCAGGAAACATCCAGCCCCGGGCGGGTCGGCCACATGCTGATCGAGGCGGGGTTCGAACTCGACGTCCGGCGGCCGCCGCTCGGCGACGCGCTGCCGGAGACGCTTGTCCACCATGCCGGCGCCGTTGTCTTCGGCGGGCCGATGAGTGCCAACGATCCCGAGGATTTCGTCAGGCGCGAGACCGACTGGCTGGCCGTGCCGCTGAAGGAGAACCGTCCCTTTCTCGGCATCTGCCTCGGCGCGCAGATGCTGGTCAACCATCTCGGCGGCAAGGTCGAAGGCCACCGCGACGGGCTGGTCGAGATCGGCTGGTATCCGCTCAAGGCCACCGACGACGGCAGGAAACTGATGCACTGGCCGGAGATGGTCTACCAGTTCCACCGCGAGGGCTTTTCGCTGCCTTCCGGCGCCTCGCTGCTGGCCACCGCCGAGCACTATCCCAACCAGGCCTTCCGCTACGGCGACAACGCCTGGGGCATCCAGTTCCATGCCGAGCTGACGCGGGTGATGATGCACCGCTGGGTGGTGCGCGGCGCGCACCGCTTCGAGCTGCCGGGCGCGCAGCCCGGCCGCGACCATCTCGGCGGCCGCATGGTCTGGGACATGCACCTCAAGCGCTGGCTGGCGGAATTTCTCGAAACGGTGTTCGGAAAACCGGAGGTCGGCTGACCGCGAGCCTCAATGCTCGGTAAGCGCCTCGTTGAGCAGGTCGAGATCGACGTAGAAATAGCGCACCAGGCAGAGCTGGACCTCTTCGGCGTCGAAGCCGTGGCTCCTCAGATAGGAGACCGATTCGTAGATCGCCCGCCGGTCGACGAGCTTGGTCTTGATGCCGCCCTGCGCCTCGATGAAGGCGTCCATCTCGGCAATGTTCCGGTGCTTTGAAAGTGTCTGCATGTGTGCCCCCACATCACACGCACAAGTTTAGCGAATCGTGGATAACAAAATACTAACGATTGCGCGAGCGGTTCGTTGGGGGGCTATTCGTCGCTGATGGCGTAGCCGGCGCCGCGCACGGTGCGGATGACGTCCGGCATCCGTCCGTTGTTCACCGCCTTGCGCAGCCGTCCGACATGCACGTCGACCGTGCGCTCGTCGATATAGATCGTCTCGCCCCAGACGTTGTCGAGGAGCTGTCCGCGCGAAAACACCCGGCCGGGATGCCGCATCATGAATTCGAGCAGGCGGAACTCGGTCGGGCCGAGCCTGATCTCGCTTTTCTTGCGGTAGACGCGATGCGATTCGCGGTCGAGCACGATGTCGCCGACCTTGAGCACGGAGGACAGCACCTCCGGCTTGGCGCGCCGCAGCAGCGCCTTCACCCGCGCCACGAATTCCGGCGTCGAGAACGGTTTTACCAGGTAATCGTCGGCGCCGGTGGCCAGGCCGCGGACCCGGTCGCTCTCCTCGCCGCGCGCCGTCAGCATGATGATCGGCAGCCGCTCGGTCTCCGGCCGCATCCTCAGCCGCCGGCACAGCTCGATGCCGGAGAGCGCCGGCAGCATCCAGTCGAGCACCAGCAGGTCCGGCACGTTCTCCTGCAGCCGGATCTCGGCCTCGTCCCCGCGCGCGACGACCTCGACCTGGTAGCCTTCGGTCTCCAGGTTGTAGCGCAGGAGCACGCCCAGCGGCTCCTCGTCCTCAACCACCATGATTTTTGGAGCGATCATCGCGCCTCGCTTCTACTCGGCCAGCACGGTCGTCGCCGTCTCGTCCTGCTTCGGCCGGTTGGCCGGAAGCTGCGAGCCGGTCAGCACATAATAGGCGTTCTCGGCGATGTTGGTCATATGGTCGCCGATGCGCTCGAGATTCTTGGCGCAGAACAGGAGATGCGTGCAGGCGGTGATGTTGCGCGGATCCTCCATCATGTAAGTGAGGAGCTCGCGGAACACCGAGGTGTATTTGAGGTCGATCTTCTCGTCGTCGACGCGAAGCGTCCGCAGGTCCTCGGGCTTGCGCGCCGCATAGGCGGCGATCACGCCCTTGATCTGCGCCAGCACCAGCGTCGCCATGTCGTCGATGCCGTGCGACAGGCCGCGCGGCGTCGAGCCCTCGCCGACCGCGCCGACGCGCTTGGCGACGTTCTTGGCGAGGTCGCCGATGCGCTCCAGGTCGCCGGCCATGCGGATGGCGCCGAGCACGGCGCGCAGGTCCTGCGCCATCGGCTGGCGCTTGGCGATCAGCGTGATGGCGCTGTCGTCGATCTCGCGCTGCTTGGCGTCCATCACGGCGTCTTCCGAGATGATGCGCTGCGCCGCCGCCGCGTCGGTATGGAGCAGCGCGCGGATCGCATCGCGGACCATCGAGGCCGCCAGGTCCGACATCTCGCGGATCAGCTTGTCGATGTGCTCGAGATCCTGGTCGAAGGAGGAGACGGTATGTTCGCCCATTGCGGCTTTCCTCAATACCCACTCAGCCGAAGCGGCCGGTGATGTAGTCCTGCGTGCGCTTGTCGTCGGGATTGGTGAACATCTTGTCGGTGGCACCCTCCTCGACGAGGTAGCCCAGATGGAACATGGCGGTGCGCTGCGACACGCGCGCCGCCTGCTGCATGGAATGGGTCACGATGACGATGGTGTAGTTCTGCTTGAGCTCGTCGATGAGCTCCTCGACCTTGGCCGTGGCGATCGGGTCGAGCGCCGAGCACGGCTCGTCCATCAGGATCACTTCCGGCGACACGGCGATGGCGCGGGCGATGCACAGGCGCTGCTGCTGGCCGCCGGAAAGCCCGGTGCCGGGCTCGTTCAACCGGTCCTTGGCCTCGTTCCACAGCGCCGCCTTCTTGAGGCTCGACTCGACGATCTGGTCCAGTTCGGCCTTGTTCTTGGCGAGCCCGTGGATCTTCGGTCCGTAGGCGACGTTCTCGTAGATCGACTTGGGGAACGGGTTGGGCTTCTGGAACACCATGCCGACGCGGGCGCGCAGCTCGACCACGTCGATCTTCGGGTCGTAGACGTCCTCGCCGTCAAGCGTGATCTTGCCGGTCACGCGGGCCGAGTCGATGGTGTCGTTCATGCGGTTGAGGCAGCGCAGGAAGGTCGACTTGCCGCAGCCCGACGGGCCGATCAGCGCCGTCACCTGGTTCTGCCGGACGTCGAGGTCGACGTCGAACAGCGCCTGCTTGTCGCCGTAGAAGACGCCGACCTTGCGGCCCTGCATCTTGATCACTTCGTTGGGCTTCGCAGTCATACCGCCGCTCACCGCCTCTTCGAGTTTCTCTTGGCTCATGATGTTCATGATATCTGCCCCCGTCTACCAGCGTCTTTCGAATCGCCGGCGCAGCACGATTGCGGTGATGTTCATCGCCATGAGGAACACCAGCAGGATGATGATGGCGCCGGACATGCGCTCGACGAAGGCGCGCTCGGCCTCGTTCGCCCACATGTAGATCTGCACCGGCAGCGCCGTCGCCGGATCGAGCGGCGTCTTCGGATAGTCGGCTACGAAGGCCACCATGCCGATCAGCAGCAGCGGCGCGGTCTCGCCGAGCGCGCGGGCGAGCCCGATGATCGTGCCCGTCAGGATGCCGGGCGTGGCCAGCGGCAGCACGTGCTGGAACACGGTCTGCGTCTTGGAGGCGCCGAGCCCGAGCGCGGCCGAGCGGATCGACGGCGGCACCGCGGCCAGCGCGGCGCGCGTCGCGATGATGATGGTGGGCAGCGTCATCAGCGTCAGCACCAGGCCGCCGACCAGGGCCGCCGAGCGCGGCAGGCCGAGGAAGTTGATGAAGACGGCGAGGCCGAGCAGGCCGAACACGATCGACGGGACGGCGGCCAGGTTGTTGATGTTGACCTCGATGATGTCGGTGAGCCGCGTCTTCTTGGCGAATTCCTCGAGGTAGATCGAGGCGGCGACGCCGATCGGCAGCGCCAGCAGCAGCACGATCGCCATCATGTAGAGCGAGCCGATGATCGCGACGCCCATGCCGGAGGTCTCGGGCCGGCTCGAGGCGCCGTAGGTGAACAGGCCGGTGTTGAACTTGCCGGCCATCGCCCCTTCGGCGCGCAGCTGGTCCATCCAGCCGATCTGCCGGTCGGAGACCTTGCGGTTGCCCTCGGCGACTTCGAGGTCGATCTGGCCCTTGAAGGCGGAGTCGAGATTGGCGCCGGCGAGCACCCAGACGTCGCGCGTCGTGCCGATGAGGGACGGATCGGCGACGACCATGTCGCGAAGCTGCGTGCGCACGCCGTCGGAAACGAACCCCCGCAAGGCCGCGATCTGCGGCTTGTCGTCGAGTGCGATTCCCAGCTTCTGGGCCAGCGCGTCGCGGGCAAGCTGCGGATAGTTGGCCTTCACCAGCACGCTCGGGTCGGTGTCGCGCCTGTCCTGCGGGTCGATGACCTGCGCGTCGAAGGTGATCGGCAGCAGGATCGAGGTCTGGAGGAAGGAGGTGTAGCCCTTGCCGATGATCGAGGCGAGCATCACCACCAGGAAGATCAGGCCGACCGAGATCGCCGCCAGGCCGTACCAGCGGAAGCGCCGCTCGGCGGCATAGCGCCGCCTGAGCCCGATGTCGCGGCGCGGCGGCGCCGAGGCGATGGGGAGGCTGCCGATCGCTGCGTCGGTCATTCGTACTGCTCCCGGTATTTGCGCACGATGTAGAGCGCGACGATGTTCATGACGAGCGTGACGGCGAACAGCGTGATGCCGAGCGCGAAGGCGACCAGCGTCTGCGGCGAGTTGAATTCGAGGTCGCCGGTGAGCTGGTTGACGATCTTGACCGTGATCGTCGTCATCGCCTCGAACGGATTGAGGGTCAGGTTGGCGGCAACGCCCGCCGCCAGCACCACGATCATCGTCTCGCCGATGGCGCGCGAGGCGGTGAGCAGGATGGCGCCGACGATGCCGGGCAGCGCCGCCGGCAGGATGACCCGCTTGATCGTCTCGGAGCGCGTCGCGCCGAGCCCGAGCGAGCCGTCGCGCATGGCGCGCGGCACCGCGGTGATGATGTCGTCGGAGAGCGACGACACGACCGGGATCAACATGATGCCCATAACGAAGCCGGCGGTGAAGATCGACTGCGCCTGGATGAAGGGCGAGCCGCCGGCGAGTGCCGCGCTGAGGTCGCGCAGGAATGGCCCGAGCGTCACCAGCGCGAAGATGCCGTAGACGATGGTCGGGATGCCGGCGAGCAGTTCGAGCGCCGGCTTGACCACGGAACGCACGCTGCGCGAGGCGTATTCGGCCATGTAGACGGCCGACATCAGGCCGACCGGAACGGCGACCAGCAGCGCCACGAGCGCGATGTAGAGCGTGCCGGCGAGCAGCGGGATCAGGCCGAACTGGCCGGCCGAGTCGGTGGCGCCGGCGGCAGCGAAGCGCGGGTCCCACACCGTGCCGAAGAAGAAGCCTGCGGGCGGCACGACGGAGAAGAAATGGAAGGTCTCGAACAACATCGACAGCACGATGCCGACGGTGGTCAGGATGGCGATCATCGACGAGCCGAGCAGGCCCCACAGCACGACGCGCTCGACATTGTTGCGCGCCCTGGCCCGCGGCTGGATCGAGCGGATGCCGAGGGCGGCGCCGCCGAGCGCCAGCGCCAACGCCAGGACGCCGCCGGTCAGCCGCAGCGTGTCGCTGGTGCTGTTCGCCTCGGTGGCGATCGGGATCATGTAGTCCTGCGTGTCGGGTGCGAGCGCCGCGCCCTTGGCGGCGAGCGCCGGCTGCAGTTCGGCAAAGGTCGCAGGCAGGTTGTCGAGCGCCTGGGCGTCGAGTCGACGCAATGCGTTGGCGAGGCTCTTGACCATGCCCAGCGCCAGCGAGCGGCTGGCGATCGGGCTGTCGGCGGTCTGTTCGGGCAGCTGCGCTTCGACGTGGCGCTCCATATAGAGCGAGGAGCCGACGCTCCACACGATGATCAGCAGCAGCGCCGGCAGGGCGGCGAGCATGAATGCCCACCAGCCGTGATAGTGCGGCCGGGAATGCTGCTTCTGGGCCCCGCCGGTCTGCGCGGCGGCGCGCCCTCGGCCGATGATGTAGGCGGCCACGCCGATCGCAAGGACGATGGCGAGAAAATAGATCATCGGCATCAGCGGAAACCCCGGGCGCTTACGATCTCGAACCTGAAAAAGAGTGTCGCCGCGCGGTCGGGCCGCGCGGCGACATCGGATATTACATGGACTTGCCGGCGGTGAAGGCGTCGCGCTGTTCCTGGCGCTCGCCGTCCGGAGCGGCGACGAGGCCGTATTCGGCGAGAGGGCCTTCCGGGCCGACCATCTGGTCGTCGAGGAAGAACTCGACATATTCCTTCAGGCCCGGCACGACGCCGAGATGCGCCTTCTTCACATAGAAGAACAGCGGACGCGACACCGGATACTCGCCCGAGGCGATGGTTTCGGTCGAAGGCGTCACGCCGGAGACCGTCGCGACCTTCAGCTTGTCGGCGTTGTTCTCGTAGAAGGACAGGCCGAACACGCCGACGCCGGTCTTGTTCGAGTCGATGCGGGCGAGCGTCTCGGTGTAGTCGCCGTCGATATCGACCGCCTTGCCGTCCTTGCGGACCGCGACGCAGGCCTTGGTCACTTCCTTCTCGCCGACGCCGGCGGCCTTGACGGCCTCCTTGTCGCAGCCGGCCGCCATCAGCTTCTCCTCGAAGACTTCGCGGGTGCCGTGCTTCTCGCCGGGGATGTAGGCGGCGATGTCCCAGTCCGGCAGCGCCGGATTGACCTGGTTCCACTTGGTGTTCGGGTTGGCGACGAGCTTGCCGTCGACGACCAGCTGGGCGGCGAGCGCCTTGTAGAGGTCGGCCGGGGTCAGCGCCCAGTCCGGACCCTTGATGTCGGTGGCGAAGACGATGCCGTCATAGCCGATCTTGACTTCCTGGACTTCCTTGACGCCGGCGTCGACGCAGGACTTCAGCTCGTCCTCCTTCATCTTGCGCGAGGAGTTGGCGATATCGATGGTGTTCTCGCCGACGCCCTTGCAGAATTCCTTGATGCCGGCGCCCGAGCCGCCGGACTCGACGACGGGGGTCTTGAACTCGGTGAAGGTCTCGCCGAAGGACTCGGCGACGATCTTGGCGTAGGGCAGAACGGTCGACGAACCGGCGATCTGGACCTGGTCGCGGGCGGCGGCGTAACCGGCCGAGGCGGCAAGCGCCAGGACCGCAGCCGACGCTGTGAGGATAGCTTTCTTCATTGGGCCTGCTCCTGTCGAAAATTCGCTAAGACGCCTTGTTCAGCAGCGTCGTGGAGAGGCCATAACGAGCCTATGTAACAGTTGGATGACAGTTTCATGTCGAAAGCATAACCCCTGCCGGGCGACGGCGTTCCGCCCTTGCCGGCAGGCGGCGACAGGTTCATAGTTCATCCCGCGCATGCCGGTCGAAGCCTGGAAACGATCGAGGCTACCATGGGCGAGCAGGATCTGCAGGCCGTCAGGGACGCGGTCGCCAAGGCCAAGTCCGCGCTGGTCTTCGAGGACTGGAAGCCGGTCGTCCATGCCGTCAGCCGGCTGGCCATGCCGGACATGCTGAAGGCGCTGGCGGCGCTCAGCGAGAGCGATCGCGAGCTGCTGCTGCGCAACGCGCTGGCGATCTTCGGCAACACCATGTCCTTCCAGCGCATCGAGTTTGCCGCCGGCGTCATCGACAACCGGGAGATCTACGATCTCGGCCTGCTGCCGGATCAGGTCAATGACGGCCGCGAGTTTCTCGGCTGCACCCGGCTGGACGATACCGGGGTGCAGAACGCCATAAACGACGCGATCAACAAGGCGCCGGCCGCGATACGCGGCGGTGAAAAGGGCACCGAATGGGCGGCGCTGGCGGGCGAGGCCAATTCCTGCTGCGGCGCCTATTTCGTCGCCTGGAAGCCGATCCTGGTGGACCAGCGGCGCGTTCCCGGCGCGTCGCTGAACTCCAACCTCGCCGCCGCGGCGCACTATATGCTGTCGCGCTTCCACGTCTGCGCCGGCAAGGCGACCGTTTCGCAGATGCGCACCTTCATCGACGGCTACGATTCGAAGAAGCGCCTGGCGATCATGCGGGGCGACAAGGACCTGAAGTCGATGGCGCTCACCCAGAACCGCCCTTTTCCACCCGATTTCGCCATCAGGGCCTGGGCCTACAAGGGTGCCAGCGACGGCGAGGCGGACCGCCGGCGGTGCAACTCGAACACCGACACGCCCTACGTGTTCCCCGACATCAAGGGCGACGACCTGCCGTAGCCGTTCTGCGCCGGCTATGCTTTAGGCCGCGCCCCCAGTTCGCTGCGCCGCCAGGCGGCCGGCGCGATGCCGACCGAGCGCTTGAACTCGCGGCCGAAGTGATAGACGTCGCAGAAGCCGCATTGCTCGGCGATCTCGGCCAGGGGGGCGTCGCTTTCGACCAGCAGCGCCTGCGCGTGCATGAGCCGTTCCCGGATGAGCCACTGGCGCGGGCCGGTGCGCAGGTGCTTCCTGAACAGCCGCCGCGTCTGCGAATGGCCGAGGCCGGTCACCGCCGACAGGTCGGACGCGCTCCAGGGTAGGCCGAGATCGGCGCGCATGGCGCCGAGCGCGGCCGCCAGCGGCGCCGGAACGTTCTGCGCGGCGGTGCCGGCGAGCGCATGGTCGACCATGGTCAGGAACTCTGCGACGAACTGGTTCAGCCGCAGGTCGAGGCGGGCATCGCGGCCGCGCATCGCCACGAACAGCCGGTCGAACCACGCTGCCGGATTGGCGCTTTCTGCAAAGGCGACGCGGGGCGGTCCGTCGCCGAACAGCTTTGCACGCAGCGCAGCCGGGTCGGGGCCGTCGAGCCGGAACCACAGCACGGTCCACGGGTCCGCCGGATCGGCCATATGCGCATGCGGCGCCTCGTTGGCGATCCAGGCGAGCTGACCCGGGCGCACCTCCAGGCGCTGCCCGAGCGTCTCCACCGTGCCGCCGCCGGACAGGCAGTAGATGACGTCCTGGCCGGGATGGACGGCGCGCGCGACCCGGTAGTCGGGCGCGGCCGCGACCTTGCCGGCGCGCAGCACGCTGAAGGCGGTGCGCGTCCAGCCGGGCTCCGGAACATAGTGCAGGCTTTCCAGGAAAGTGGTCTTTTCCAGCATGCGCGTTTTATACAAAGACGCTGTCCCGTTTGTCCATTTCCCCATGCGCGGGCCGCGTCTAATGTCATCTTCGAGAGTTTGAGGACCTCGACGGTTCGGCGTCGAAATCCGGGAATTCCGGCGCCCGCGGCCATGGCTGGCGGGTGTCTTTCGGACCCAGCCGGACGTGCATGCCAGGGAGAGACCGATGCTCGCGATGAGCAAGCAGGAAGCCGAGCTATACGCTCGCGACGGATACATCATTCGCAAGGGGCTGCTGTCCGCCGAGGAGGTGCAGATCTTCCGCGACCGGGCCCGCGCCCAGCTCGAGGCCGAGAGCAAGGCCGGCGCCGTGATGGCGAAGGGCGACAAGGAGGGCAAGACCACCCTCCTGAAGATGTGGAACACGGCGGAAGACGACCAGTACGGCTTTCTCGCCCGCGACGAGCGCATGGTCGACCTCGCCGAGGACGCCATCGGCAAGCCGATCTATCTCTACAGCCACAAGATGACCATGAAGCAGCCCAACGAGGGCGGCGCCTGGGAATGGCACCAGGACTTCGGCTACTGGTACAATTACGGCTGCCTGGCCCCCGAGATGATGAGCATCTACGTGGCGCTCGACAAGGCGACGAAGGAGAACGGCTGCCTGCAGGTGCTGAAGGGTACGCACAAGCTCGGCCGCCTTAACCACATCCGCGAGAACGACCAGACCAATGTCGAGCAGGAGCATCTGGAGGCCGCGCTGAAGCGCTTCGAGCATGTCTATGTGGAGATGGAGGCGGGCGACGTGCTGGTGTTCGACGGCAATTTGCTGCACCGCTCCGACGCCAACCGCTCCGACACATATCGCTGGGGCTATATCTGCTCCTACAACGCCGTCGAGAACGCGCCGTTCAAGAAGGTGCGCGACTACGGCAACTACGACGAGATGAAGAAGGTGCCGGCGGGCACGTTCCTCATGGCCGCCGACAAGGCCGCCTGAAGACACGCGCGTAACCGGTCCGGCGGTGTTTCGGCCGGATCGCCAGGGAAGGATTTGGCGACGGCATCCTGGAGCCGCCGCCGCAAGGCACGGCGGCGCCGGCAGGTGTCCGCCGGACCCAACGGGAGGACGGAATGGCCGATACGGTCGGGACCGGCGCGCGTGCGCCCGCCATGGACCGCTTTTCGATGTCGAGGCTTCTGCGCGCACGCGAGACGGGCGTGTTCGTCGCGCTGGTCGCGCTGTGCCTGTTCCTGGCCTTCGCCACGGACGGCTTCCTGACCTCGGTGAACCTGCTCAACATCGGCCGCCAGATCTCGCTGCTCGGCATCATGGCCGTCGGCATGACCTTCGTGCTCATCTCCGGCGAGGTGGACCTGTCCGTCGGGTCCACCTACGCCTTTTCCGGCCTGGCCGCCGGCATGCTGATCATCGCCGGCTGGCCGCTGGCGCCGGCGCTGATCGTCGGCCTGCTCACCGGCATGGCGATCGGCCTGATCAACGGCGTGCTGTCGACCTATGGCCGGCTGCCCTCGCTCATCGCCACGCTCGGCATGCTGTCGATGGTGCGCGGCGCCGCGCTCATCCTGACCAACGGCCAGCCGGTCACCGTCAACGTGCGCAACGGCGCCGACGCGGGCGTGCTCGAGACCTTCGCCTTCATGGGCCAGGGCTACCTGTTCGGGGTGATCCCGATGCAGCTCGTTTTCTTCATCATCGTGGCCGCGCTCGCCTGGGTTGTGCTGTCCTACACCAATTTCGGCTTCAAGGTGTTCGCCGTCGGCGGCAGCGCCAAGGCGGCGCGAGTGTCGGGCATTTCCGTCAACACGGTCAAGATCTGCGCCTTCGTGCTGATGGGCCTGCTCGCCGCCTTCGCCGGCATCCTCAGCCTCGCCTTCCTGCCGAGCGGCCAGGCCGGACGCACCGGCCTCGGGCTGGAGCTCGACGTGATCGCCGCCACCATCGTCGGCGGCGCCTCGCTGTCGGGCGGCGAGGGCACCATCCTCGGCACCATCCTCGGCGTGCTCATTATCGGCGTCATGCGCAACGGCCTGGTGCTGATGGGGGTGTCGCCCTTCGTGCAGGAACTGATGATCGGCCTGGTCATCATCATCGCAGTCGGAATCGACAAGTGGACGATGCGCCGAAGGGCATGAAGCCAGGGCGCAATCAAAAAAGGGAGGACTATCCATGAAACTCAGACACGTCATCCTGGCAGCGGCGCTCGGCCTGCTGCCCCTGCAGGCGAGCGCCGAATCGAAACTCGCCGACTTCCCGCTCGCCGAGCGCATCAAGGCCAAGGTCGATGCCGGCCAGCCGCTCGACATCTACGTCTCCTACCACGACGTCTCCAACGAGTTCGCGCCCTTCATGAAGGCCGGCGTGGCGCGCGCCGCCGCGGAGGAGAAGGTCAACGCCAGCTTCATCGGCCCGGTCGGCGCCGATGCCGACGGCCAGATCAGCGAGATCGAGACGCTGATGGGCAAGATGGACGGGCTCGCCATCTCCTCGGTCTCCACCGACGCGCTGGCGCCGCTGATCGACCGCGTGCTCGCCGCCGGCATCCCGGTCGTCACCTTCAACACCGACAATCCGGATTCCAAGCGCCTCGCCTTCGCCGGCCAGGACCTGGTGCAGTCGGGCCGCGAGGCCGGCAAGCTGATGGCCAAGGTGCTGGGCGGCAAGGGCAAGGTGATGATCACCACCATCGACGCCGCCGCGCAGTGGTCGATCGACCGCGAGACCGGCGCGCGCGAGGCGCTCAAGGCCGAGCCCGGCATCGAGGTGATCCAGACGCTCAACACCGGCACCGACCCGCAGAAGATCTATTCGGCGATCGAGAACGCCATGCTCGCCAATCCCGACCTGACCGGCGTGCTGTCGCTGGAATGCTGCTCGACGCCGGCCGCCGGCACCTGGGTCGAGCGCAACAAGGCCGCCGACAAGGTCAAGGTGGTCGGCTTCGACCTGCTCGACCAGACCGTCGGCCTCGTCGAGAGCGGCGACATCCAGGCGACCATCGACCAGGCGCCGGAAAAGCAGGGTTTCGCCGCCGTCGACCTGCTGGCAAAATTCGTCAAGGGCGAGCCGATCGCCGACGTCGACACTGGCGTCGGCATCTACACCAAGGAGAACATCGCGGAGGTGGCGAAGAAGTAGCGCCGGCCTTGCGCCCCCTCCACCGCCTCCGGCGGTCCCCCTCCCCCGTAAACGGGGGAGGATCAATGTCGCGGCCGGCCGCGATGCTGGATCCTCCCCTGCGGAGCGGGGGAGGGGGACCACGCGAAGCGTGGTGGAGGGGGCGCCGAAACATGTGATCACGCCATGACCCATCCATCCTCCCAGGACGCGATCGTCAAAATCTCCGGGGTGACCAAGCGGTTCCCCGGAGTGCTTGCGCTCGACCGCATCTCCATCGACTTCCGTCCCGGCGAGGTGCATGCCGTCATCGGCGAGAACGGCGCCGGCAAATCGACGCTGATGAACATCCTGGCCGGCGACCTGCAGCCGGACGGCGGCGAGATTTTCGTCGACGGCAAGCCAACCGCCATCGCGACGCCGCTGGTCAGCCGTGCTGCGGGCATCACCGTCGTCTACCAGGAGCTGGCGCTCTGCCCGACGATGAGCGTGGCCGAAAACATCATGATGTCCGACATGGCGGCGCGCTCCGCGGTGTCGATCGTGCCGCGCGACACCATGCGCGCGGAAGCGCGCGCCGCGCTGGCCCGGCTCGGCATGGCGCGGCTCGATCCCGACACCAGGGTGGGCCGCCTGTCGGTCGCCGAGATGCAGCTCGTCGAGATCGCCCGCGCCATCCGCCAGAACGCCCGCCTGCTGGTGCTCGACGAGCCCAATTCGGCGCTGTCCAAGCGCGAGAGCGAACGCCTGTTCGAGGTGGTGCGGCAGCTGCGCGCCGAGGGCGTCACCGTCATCTACGTCTCGCACCATCTGGCCGAGGTGCTGGCGCTCGCCGACCGCATCACGGTGATGCGCGATGGCCGCACCATCGAGACGATCGCCAATGACGGCGTGTCCGAGGACCGGCTGATCCGCGCCATGGTCGGGCGCGACCTCGATGCCGCCACGCAATGGTCGCTGCAGGCCGAAGGCCGCTCCGCCGGCGCCGCCGTCGCGCTGTCGGTCGAAAACCTGACGGCGCCCGGCCTTAGCGACGTCAGCTTCAGCGTGCGCGCCGGCGAGATTCTCGGCATCGGCGGCCTGCCCGATTCCGGCAAGGACGGGCTCGGCGAGGCGCTGTTCGGCCTGGTCGAACGCAGCGGCCGGGTGACGATCGACGGCCGGGAGCTGCGGCCGGGCGATCCGCTGGCGGCAATCCGCGACGGCATGTCGCTCGTGCCGGCCGACCGGCGCGGCGCCGGCGGGCTGCTGTCCATGAGCGTCGCCGACAATGTCGTCTCCGCCTCGCTGCCGCGCTTCTCCATGGCCGGCTTCCTGCGCCGCGGCGCCATCCGCCGCGAGGCGCGCGCCCAGGTGGCGCGGCTCGACGCCCGCATCTCGCATCTCGGCCAGCGGCTGGGCACACTATCCGGCGGCAACCAGCAGAAGATCATCCTCGGCCGCAGCCTGGTCACCAACCCGCGCGTGCTCGTCCTGCACGAGCCGACGCGCGGCATCGACGTCGGCGCCAAGGCCGAGATCTATTCGATCCTGCGCGGCATTGCCGAGGAGGGCGTCGCCGTGGTCATGATCTCGTCGGAGATCCCCGAGCTGATCATGAATGCCGAGCGCGTGCTGGTGCTGCGGGCGGGGCGCATCACCGGCGAGCTCAGCGGCGCCGGCGTCAGCGAGGAAGCGATCCTGGCAAGGGCGATGGCGTCGTGAGATCGGAACGGACGCCCCCTC
>NZ_PXYK01000015.1 GCF_003012745.1 Kumtagia ephedrae
TCTTGGCCAAATCTATTCCAAATCTGATAGTTTGCATCGCGGACGGTCTCCTTCGCTGAGTCCAACAGCTCCAGCTTGGCACATTCGATGCCGTGAGGGGCCGTCCACCCATCATTCCGGGGCCGCGCAGCGGAACCCGGAATCCAGAGTGCGGACGCTGCTCGAAATTCCTGGATATTTGCGAAGTCTCGCTTTTCCTTCGACACCAACGCTCTGGATTCCGGGTTCCGCTGCGCGGCCCCGGAATGACGGTCAACATCGGCATATGCGATTGCCCTGCCGTCCATGGGGGGAAGAAAACATAGGCCTCACCCGCCCCGGTTCCAGCCGCGGCCGCGCTCGCCGAACATCTGGTAGCCGCTCTCTGTGACGGCCACCGTGTCCTCCAGCTTGATGAAGCCGCGCGCCGGGTGGAGCATGGTGGTCTCCACCGACAGCACCATGCCCGCTTCCAGCGGGTGGGCGGCGTCGACGCCTTCATAGGTGACCGGGTGGTTGGTCATCAGGAACGGCGCCTCATGGGTGATGACGCCCATGCCGTGGGCGAAGAAGTCGGTGTAGGGCGCGACCGGCGAAGCCTTCAGCCGCTGCTCGCCGGCGGCGATCAAATCGCCGCCCGGCGCGCCGGCGCGGATTTTTCCGAAGGCGGCCTGCTGGACGGCATCGATCTCCGACAGCAAATCCTCCAGTTCGGCATCCGGCTCGCCCAGCACGCCCATGCGGCAGAGGTCACCGATATAGCCGTGATAGTTGCCGCCCGAATCGATCGACAGCACCTCGCCCTTCTTCCACGCCTGCGGCGAGGCGGCGCGGTTGTGGCTGGAGCCCAGCGTCAGCAGGCAGTATTCGAAATGCAGCCCGCGATCGGTCTCCTCCTTGCGCAGCCGCTCGATGATCTCGGCCTTGGTCGTGCCCTCGCCTGCCCATTCGATGGTGGCGAGCATGGAGTCGGTGATGAGTTCGGAAGCGGTGCGCAGCTTGTCCAGCTCCTCCGGCGTCTTGACCGCACGCAGCCGCTCGAACACGCTGGTGGCATCCACCAGCTCGGCGCGGTTGCCGAGCTGTCCGAGCACCGCATGCGCGTCGGACGGCAGGAAGGGGGGCTCGATGCCGATGCGCGCGCCGGGCGCCGCGATCTTGCGGATATGGTCGGCGGCGAGCTGGGCGGCGTCCAGCGTGCCCCAGGCGGCGGCATGCAGCGTCGGCGTCCAGAACGGCCGGTTGGCGTGCTCGCCGCCCTCCATCCGGTTGGCCACATAGGCGGCGTGGTCCGGCCGCCCCTTCTCGTAGACGACCACCGGCAGGTAGCGGCTGTGGCCGATCGCGTCCATGGCAGCGAAGAAGATGAATTTGTAGCCGCCCAGCAGGTACTGGACGTTGTGCTTGGAGGTGGCGACGAGGATGTCGATGCCAGCCTTGTCCATCAGCCGGTCGAGTTTTTCATGGTCGAACGGAACGGCGACCGGCGTCTCGGTTTTGATGTTCATGATCTCTCTCCCTGCCGCGACGGTAGCGTGCATGGCCCTGGCCTGCAACGGCGGTTTGTGATTGCCCTGTGATTGCCCCGCCCTTGTGCCCGGCCAAACCGGCCGTGAAGCCGGCGCTTACCGCCCTGCCGCCAGACGATCGCGCAGAATCCGGTAGAAACCCGCCACCTCCGGCAGTTCTTTCCCCAGAACCTCGAAGCGGGGACCGTCGGCCCTGAGCATCCCGGCATACATGTCGGCGATCAGCGCCGCATGCCAGGCGAGTGCGTCCGCGGTGGCGCGGGGCACGGGCGTCGACACCATGACCGCCTGCGACTTGCCCTTCACCTTGACCAGGTCGAGTTCGGCCAGCGCGATCCGCCCACCGACAAGCCGCGCCGCCGCCTCGCCGACCAGGATCGAGACGCCGAAATTCTTCGTCTCGCTTTCCAGCCGCGAGGCGAGGTTCACCGGATCGCCCAGCGCCGAATAGTTGAAGCGGAAGTCGGAGCCCATGTTGCCGACCACGCAGTCGCCGCTGTTGATGCCGACGCCGATGCGCAGCGGTGTGGGCGCCCGCTCCGAGCCGGCTGCCTCCCGCTCGCGCTCGGCGTTCAGCGCGTCGACCGCGTCCAGCATGGCAAGCGCGGCCTCGATCGCGTGGACCGCATGGTCCGGATCCTCCAACGGCGCGTTCCAGAAGGCCATGATCGCGTCGCCGATATATTTGTCGATCGTGCCGCCGGCCTTGAGGATGACGTCGGAAAGCGGGTTGAGCAGCCGGTTCATCAGCCGCGTGAGCCCTTCCGGGTCGTCCTTCATCTCCTCCGAGATGGTGGTGAAGCCGCGCACGTCGCAGAACAGCACGGTGAGCACGCGCCGCTCGCCGCCGAGCTTGAGCTGGGAAACGTCGTCGGCCAGCCGCTCGACCAGCACCGGCGACAGATATTGCGAGAAGGCGCGGGTGATCCTCATGCGGCGTCGGCGCTCGGCGGCGTAGTCGCGCGCGCTCTGGATAGCAGCGACGCCGGCGAAGGCGAGCGACGGCGCCACCGGCGCCAGGAAGACGCGGCCGTATTGGAGAAGCAGCAGGCTGGCGGCGAAGATGCCGAGCACGGCGGCGATGGAGACCGCCGCCGTGATCCGTCCCGTGCCGCTCCAGACGGAAAGAGCCGCCAGCGCCGCAGCGGCCAAAATTGCGAGTGCGACCGCCACCACCGGCGCCGGCATCACGAAATGGCGGCCGCCGAGATTCTCGAAGATCGTCGCCTGCAACTCGGCGCCGGCGAGCAGCCTGTGGCTGCGCACCGTGTCGGAGGTGGCATAGACGTCGGGTCCGCCGGTGTCGACGCTGGGCGCCGACTGCATCGACAGGCCGACGATAACCGTGCGGCCGCGGAACGCATCGGGCGGCAGGAAGGCGCCGGGATCGAGCGCCTGGTAATAAGACACCGTCTGAAAGCTGCGCGGCGGACCAAAACCTTGGATCAGCGCCCCTGCCGGCACTGCGGGCGCCACGCCGCCGGCGGTTTCGAGCAGCCGCGCGGCAAAACCGTCCGCGTAGGCCGGAACGCGGCGTACGACCCCGTCGCCGTCGAGGCTGATCGAGACGATGCCCGACCGCGCGCCGGATGCCGTGAAGGCCGCCAGCGGTTCCACCCGGATCAGCTGGTCGGCTTGCGGCGTGCGGATCACCGTCTCGTCGGCGGCAAGCACCACGTCGGGCCCCAGCGCCGCGGTGAGCGCATGGTCGCCCGCAGCCGTCGACGGCTCGGAAAAGATGATGTCGAGGCCGATCGCCTCGGCGCCAGCAGCGCGCAGCGCCGTCACCAGGCGGGCATGCAGGTCGCGCGGCCACGGCCAGCGTTGCCCGATCTCCGCCATCGAGGGCTCGTCGATCGCCACGATGATCGGCGAATCCGGCGAGAGCGGCGGCGGCGCAAGCGTCGAGAAATGGTCGAATATCTTCAGCTCGACCAGCCGCCAGGCCGAGGCGAGCGAGGCGGCGAAGACGAGGACGGCCACCGCCGCGGCGATGGCGGCAAGCTGCCAGGCCCGGCGCGCGTCGATGGTCGCGCCGTCGGCCACCTCAGAACCGGACCTTCAGCGAGCCGGTGAAGACGCGCCCCCAGCCCGGCACGTTGGGCGCCACCTCGAACTCCTCGTCGAACAGGTTGTAGGCGGCGAGTTCGAGTTCGAAACGACTGTCCAGCGGCTCCCAGGTGAGGAAGGCGTCGGCCGTCCAGTAGGGGTCGAGCATGATGCCGGAATCGCCGCCGGAGCGCTCGCCGACATAACTCGCGGCGACAGTGACCTTGACGTCGGCCGTGCTCACCCAGGTCAGGCCCAGCCTCGCCGTCTGTTCCGGAACGTACGGGATCAGGCCGCCATAGCTCAGGCTCGACGGATCGCGGTTCTCCGAGTTCGCGTAGGCGAAAGTGGCGAAGGCGCCGAACCCGTGCGTCAGCCAGAGGTTGGCGGTGGCGCTGACGCGGTCGATCCGGCCTTCGGTGAGCGATATCTGGTCGAGGCTGAGCGGGACGGGAATGGCGAGATCGTCGAGCTCCTGGTGCTGGTAGTCGACCGCGGTGAACAGGTGATCCGACCACTGGGCCTCCCAGCGGGCCGCGAAGCTGCTGCTCTTGCCGCCGATGTCGAGCGGCGCCTGGTTCGCCTGCATGCCGATCACGCCGACCGGCGCCAGGGTGAAGGCGTTGAGCGCGCTGCTCTCCTCGATATAGCCAACGCGCAGCCAGTGGCCCTCGAACGGCGCCCAGGCGGCACCGACGCGCGGCTCCGCCCGGAATTCGTCGAGCGCCTCGCCCTCGAACATGGTGCCGAACAGGCCCGCTTCCGCCTTGAGGCTGGGCGTGATGTCGTAGAGGACGTCTGCGTAGATGCGGCCGGTGGTTAGGTCGAAGTTGCTCTCGGTGGTCGTGAGATCCCGCGACACGCCCGGAATATATGTCAGGTTCGATGCGGTGCGGTTCTGATTGAGCATTCCGCCCTCCGCGCCATAGCGCAAAGTCAGATCATCAACTCCCAGCGTGTGGTTCACGCTGCCGAGTACTGAATCACTGTCGGCTTTAACCTCCTGCGCACCGAGACCAGATACCAGATACTGGTCGTTGAGCAGGATAAGGAAGTTGGTAGCCTCAAGGCTGTGACGTTTGAAGCCGGACGCGAACACACCCGCGCTCACCACGTTCCGATACCCAAAAGTATGGCTCCAGGCAGCACCATAACCGCCAGTGCGGTCGTCAACGGTGCGATCGTTTGTGGAACCGAGCAAGTCGAGAGAATTCACGCCGGATGTGTTGGGCGGGACTGGAATCCCAAGCGGCGGAACATAAACCGTGAGACCATTGCGAAGATCATCCTCGGTATCCTGGACCGCGGCAAACAGCACGATGTTGTCGTTCGGAGTCGGGCTGAGCGTCAGATATCCGAAGCCTCCTACCGTCTTGTCGAACAGATCGTACTCTGTGGAAGTCCGGCTCGCATCGGGCTGTATCTCGCCGCGCGACTCCTCGGTATCGCGTTTGGTGAATTCGCCATAGAAGCTGATCGGGAACGGGTAGGCGAGATAGCCCTTCACCTCGGCTTCGCCGGTCCAGCCGCTGGCGTCGCCGCTGAGCCCGCCGCCCTGGATCGCGCCTTCGATGAAGGGCCGGTTGATCAGATTGGCGCCGCGGGAGCGGCCGGCAAGCATCTGCGGTTCGAGCAGCAGACCCTGGATGAGGGACGACAGCGCCGAATCGCCAGCGATCGGCTCGCCGACCGTCTGCCCGTCATAGTCGCCGCTGGTGGTGAACGGATTCGGGCTGCCGGCGATCGCCTGGTCGGCGAGCGCGCTGGCGGAGAACGGATCGAAGACCACGTCGCCATAAAAGCGGCCCCAGGCATCGAGCCCCTGCAGGCGGTAGGCGTGGTTCAGCGTCGAGCCCTGGTCGCGGCTGGCGCTGAGCGCGGCATAGTCGCCGCCGCGGGCGCGCGTGCGCTTCATCGCCTCCTGCGCCGAGCGGATGGCGCGATCGGAATCGTAATCGTCCGCCGCGATCGCCGTCGCGACATTGGCCGTCGCCGGATCATTGGGGTCGAGGCGGTCGGCATTCTCCAGCGCCTGCTCGGCCGGCTGGCGCTGGCCGGTCTCGTAATAGCCGGCGGCGAGCAGCAGCAGCGCCTGCGCGAAGGCGGGGTTGGCGGTGGAGCCGGCGAGCAGGTCCTGCATCGCCTTGTCCATCTCGCCGGTCTTCAGGTGGTAGAGGCCGCGGGCCACCAGGCCGATGTCGAAGCCGGGATCCTCGGCCATCGCCCTGTCGATCTCGGCCTTGGCCTTGGCTAGCCGGTCCTGGCCGAGATAGATCAGCGCCAGGTTGGCGCGCGACACCGGGTCCTGCGGGTCGAGCGCGACCGCCGTCTGCAGCGCCGCCTCCGCCTCGCGCGTCGCGCCGCGCTCGTCGAGCACAAGGCCCAGCGCGTTCCATGCCGAGGAGGAACCCGGCGCCAGCTCGGTCGCCCGCTTCAGGTCGGCAGTGGCGCCGTCGAGATCGCTGTCGATGTCGGCGCGGTAGTTGCCGCGCGCCTCCAGCGCCGTCGGGTCGTCGGGATCGAGCGAGAGCGCCCGGTCGACCGCCTCCTTTACCTGCACCCGGTCGTCGAGCAGCAGCGCCATCTGGGCGCGCGCCGCCGGCAGGGTCGGGTCGTCGGGAAAGCGCAACTCGGCGCGGCGGATGACCTCGACCGCCGCCGGTATGTCCTTGAGGAAGCCGGTCGTCCAGGCCTCTGCCAGCGCGCCATAGGGGCTGACGGCGGCACCCGAAGGCGGCTGCTCGAGATGGTCGGGGTTGGCCAGCGTACGGGCGAAATAGGCGGCGTAGAGGGCGACCTGGCGCCGGCTGCCGGACAGAAGCGGCGCGGCGCGGGAAAGCAGCGGGATCGCCGCGTCGTAGCGCTTTTCGGACGCCGCGATCATGCCGTCGACGAGATCGAGGCGGGCGCGCTGCGACGCATCGAGCGGTAGGCTGCGCGCCCGGTCGGCGGCGCGCTTGCCGGCGCCGCGCCCGTCATAGGAGAGCCCGACTTCGGCCAGCGTCAGCCATTGCTCGGCGGTGCGCCGCGCCTCCGGCACCGCCGCGATCCGCGCCCGTTCGCCGCGCATCCCGGCGCTGGAGAGCGGCGAGGCCGGCATGGCGGCGAAACCGTTCCGCAGCGACAGGTAGAACAGCATCTGCTCGCGGTCGTCCGGGTCGACGATCACGATCTTGGTCGGCGCCTGCCCGATTCTTGCGGAGGCCGCCTCGCCACGCCGCACCGAGACCGAGCCGAATGCGTTGGAAAGCTCGACCTGCCCTTCCAGCACGGTCAGCGAGGTCCGGCCGGAGGCGTCGACCGTCATCGTCCAGTCTGTGCCGCGGATCGCGGCGGCCGCGGCCGGCGTCTCCACGACGATGCCCTCGCCGCCGCGCTCGGCGCGCGCCCAGATGCTGCCGCTCTCCAGGCCGAACAGCGAATCGGCGCCGGGATTGACCTCCTTCACCAGCATGGTGGTGTTGCGGCCGAGCCGGACCTGCGTCTTGTCGGCGAACAGGACGGCGAGATTGCCCTGGGCGTTCGTCCTCAGCACGTCGCCGGCCAGCAGATCCTGGTGGATGTCGACGCCGCGCCAAGTGCTGACGTCGATGAAGCGCACCTCCTCGCCGGTCTTGCGGGCGATCACCGAGCCGGCGGCCGGAGCGTCGCGGGCCACCGGCTCCGCATGCGCCACGGCGGCGCATCCGAGCATCAGACCCGCCGCAACTGCCCCCGCAAGTATTCGCATGCCGCCCGATATTGTTCCCGCCTCTCCTGCCTTATGAAAAGAGAGGAACACCGAAGTCAAGCTTGGGAACCACTATGACCACCAAATATTCACCGCAGGCGACCGCGCCGCGGGGCAAGTTACCGATGTCGTTTTGCTCGAACCGCCACGTCTCTTCGTCCCAAGGCAAGCCGGTTGCGCCGGGTCCGCGGGATCGGCATCATGGAGGGCACAAAGAAAGCGGAGCGGACATGCCAGAGACGCTGCACGTCATCACCCGGGAGCGCCACCTCCACAAGAAATGGCAGCGTCCGACCGGCTACGGCTTCGCCGCGTCGATCAATCTTGCGCCGGTGGGTGCGTCGGAGATCGCGCATGCCGGCCGCGCCTTTCCCCTGGCCTTCGTCGACATGGAAGACGGCGCGACGCTGGTCGCCCTGTTCAGTCTCCATCGCGACCGCAACCTCTTCGTCGCGCCGGACGGACGCTGGCTCGCCTCCCATGTTCCGGCCGCGCTGCAGAATTTTCCCTTCAGCCTCGGCCGCCAGGCCGACGGCAAGTTCGCGCTCTGCGTCAACGAGGCGAGCGGGCTGATCCGCGACACCGCGGTCGGCGAGCACGGCTTTCCGTTCTTCGCCTCCGACGGCACGCCGACGCGCGAGACCCAGGCCATCGCCGATTCGCTGACCCGGGCACGCCGGAGCCTCGACGTCGTGCGCAACGCCGTTGCCGCCCTCGCGACGCGCGGCCTGCTGGAGCCATGGCCGGTGGTCGCCAAGGAGGAGACAGGCGACCGGCGGATCGGCGGCCTCAAGCGGATCAACGAGGCGGCCCTCAACGCGGTCGGAGCCGATGATCTCGTGGCGCTGCGCGATTGCGGCGCGCTCGCCACCGCCTATTGTCAGCTGTTTTCGATGGGCAACATTTCGGTGCTGGGCAGCCTGGCCGGCGCGCAGGACCGCGCCAGGCGGCAGCGCATGGCGATCCCCGCCAACAGCTTCATTCCCGAAGACGACGGTAACCTGAAGATCGACTGGTCGACCTTTCTCAAGGACGAGTGACGCCCCCGACTATTAGGTTCCCGGCGGGAGCATGCGAAAATCCGGCAGGTCGCGCAGCGCCAGCTCCGGTCCGGCCGGCGAATAGACGACGAAGAGCTGCATCGGTCCGTCGCCCGTATTGAGCGTCGAGTGGTAGCGGCTTTCGGGAACGAAGACGGTGCAGCCCGGGCCCACCTTCGCGACCACCGGCTTGCCGGCCTCGTCCTCGACCATCTGCTCGCCATTGCCGGAGATGACGAAGATGATCTCCTCGGCGCCCGGATGGTTGTGGCGGGCATGGCCCTGACCGGAGGGCAGGTCGACCACCCCGCCGGAAAATCGCCTGGCGCCGTTGACCTCCGGCGCCACCGTCAGCGCCAGCCTGCCCCAGTCGAAGCCGAACGCACTTACGTCCTGCGGATAAACGAAGACTTTCGATGTGTCGGTCATGGCCTCATCCCTTCCTTTTCTTCGCCGGCTTCGCCGCTTTGCCCCGCACCGGAAGCGCCTTGAAGTCGGCCGTCTGCTTCGCGATCGCCGCCTCCGCCGGCAGCCGTTCCATCGACGAGGCGCCGTAGAAGCCGTGCAGCCCGTCGATCCGCTCGAGCACGTAGCGCGCGTCCTCCGGCATGGAGATCGGCCCGCCGTGGCAGAGCAGGATCACGTCCTTGCGCACCGAGCGCGCCGCTTCGGCGATGGCGTCGATTTCTGCCACGCAGTCGTCCAATGACTTCGCCGACGTGGCGCCGATCGTGCCGCCGGTGGTGACGCCCATATGGGCGACGACGATGTCGGCGCCGGCCCTGGTCATGGCCTTGGCCTCGTCGGTGTTGAAGACGTAGGGCGTGGTCAGCAGGTCGAGCTTGTGGGCCTCGGCGATCATGTCGACCTCAAGGCCGAAACCCATGCCGGTTTCCTCGAAGCTCTGGCGCATCGTACCGTCGAACAGGCCGATGGTCGGAAAGTTCTGCACGCCGGAAAAACCCATGTCCTTCAGCTCGGCGAGGAAGCGCGGCATGATGACGAAAGGATCGGTGCCGTTGACGCCGGCCAGCACCGGCGTATGCTTCACCACCGGCAGCACCTCGACCGCCATCTCCTTCACGATCTCGTTGGCGTTGCCGTAGGCGAGCAGGCCGGCTGCCGAGCCGCGCCCGGCCATGCGGTAGCGGCCGGAATTGTAGATGATGATCAGGTCGATGCCGCCGGCCTCCTCGGATTTCGCCGACAGGCCCGTACCGGCGCCGCCGCCGACGATCGGCACGCCGCCTGCGATCATCTTCCTGAATTTGTCGACGATCTTTTTTCGCGGAATCAGCGGCATTCTGCCCTCGCCTGGCCGTTGCAATTTTTTGAGACGGGCGTATCGTATTGATATGGATGTCTCACGTCAATCGATGGCGACGGCGGAGCGCGGCCCCCGCGCCCGCACCCGCCGCCTGCTGCTGGACACGGCGAGCCGGCTGATGCAATCGGGCGTGACGCCGTCGGTGACCGAGGCGGCGGAAGCGGCCGGCGTTTCGCGGGCCACCGCCTATCGCTACTTCCCCAGCCAGGCAGCCCTGGTGCAGGCGGTGGTGCATGAAGGGCTGGGGCCGATCCTGACCTGGAAATCGGCGGCAAAGGACACCGGCGAGCGCGTCGACCAGCTGATCGCGACGTCGCTGCCGCGCATCGAGGCCTACGAGGCGACCTTCAAGGCCGCACTGAAGCTGTCGCTCGACCAGTGGGCGCGCCGGCAGGCGGGCACGCTGGGAGAAGAGCCGCGCCTCACCCGGGGCCATCGCGTGGACTTGCTGAAGGAGGCGATCGCACCGCTCCGGGACCGGCTGCCCGCCGCGCAGTTCGACCGGCTCGCGCAGGCGTTGTCGCTGGTGTTCGGCGTGGAGGTGCTGATCGTGCTGAAGGACATCTGGGGTCTCGATGGCGAAGAGACCTTGGCCGTGGCAAGATGGGCGGCGGCGACCTTGGTACAGGCATCCGCCGCGGCCGAAGCGTGAAACTTTCTCGCCAATCTGGTTGGACCAGATAATGGGTAAAGTGAACGTGACTTTTCAAGGGAGTGCTCGACCCGCTGATCCACACCCGCCGGCAGAGAAAGAAAATCGGTTAAAAATCGCGCGTTATGCGAGCGGAGCCGCTTTTGCGGGCGGGAACTGGCCGGCAACAAAGCCCTTGACGACGAACGCATATTGGTAATACCAGATTGTAGAGGGAGGAACAATCGGCTGGGGAGGCCGAGGCACGTCTAGAACCGGCCGGGGAGGGTCGGGCGGCGATGCGGCAGCGAAGGCAGACGGGGCCGAGCATCGCGCTCGGACAACTCGAGAATGCAGTTGCACAAGGGAGGAATTTGGAATGCGCAAGACACTGACCGGTCTGCTGGCCGGCATCGGATTCTCGCTTGCCTGCGGAACCTCGGCGTTCGCGCAGGAACTCACCATCTTCTGGGCGGAGTGGGATCCGGCGAACTACCTGCAGGAGCTCGCCAACCTCTATGAGGCCGAGACCGGCGTGAAGGTGACCGTCGAGACCACGCCGTGGTCCGACTTCCAGACCAAGGCCTTCACCGAATTCAACGCCAAGGGCAGCGCCTACGACATGGTGGTCGGCGACTCGCAATGGATCGGAGCAGCTTCGGAGGCCGGCCACTATGTCGATCTGACCGAGTTCTTCAACAAGCACAAGCTCGCCGAGACCATGGCGCCGGCGACGGTCAAGTATTACGCCGAATACCCGGCCAGTTCCGGGAAATACTGGTCGATCCCGGCGGAGGGCGACGCGGTCGGCTGGTCCTACCGCAAGGACTGGTTCGAGGATCCCAAGGAGATGGAGGCGTTCAAGGCCAAATACGGCTACGACCTCGCACCGCCGAAGGACTGGAAGCAGCTGCGCGACATCGCCGAGTTTTTCCACCGCCCCGACGAGAAGCGCTACGGCGTCGCCATCTACACCGACAATTCCTACGATGCGCTGGTGATGGGCGTCGAGAACGCCATCTTCTCCTTCGGCGGCGAACTCGGCGACTACGCCACCTACAAGGTGGACGGCATCATCAACTCGGACAAGAACGTCGCGGCGCTCGAGGCCTACAAGGAGCTCTACAAGTTCACGCCGCCCGGCTGGGCCAAGAGCTTCTTCATCGAGGACAACCAGGCGATCACCGAGAACCTGGCGGCGATGAGCATGAACTACTTCGCCTTCTTCCCGGCGCTGGTCAACGAGTCTTCCAATCCCAACGCCAAGGGCACCGGCTTCTTCGCCAACCCGGCCGGCCCCGGCGGCGAGCAGTTCGCCGCGCTCGGCGGCCAGGGCATCTCGGTGGTCTCCTATTCGGAGAACCAGGAAGAGGCGATGAAGTTCCTGGAATGGTTCATCAAGGACGACACGCAGAAGAAGTGGGCCGAGCTCGGCGGCTATACCTGCAACAAGGCGGTGCTGGAGAGCGCCGAGTTCCAGAACGCCACGCCCTACAACAAGGCCTTCTACGAGACCATGTTCAAGGTGAAGGACTTCTGGGCGACGCCGGAATATGCCGAGCTGCTGATCCAGATGAACCAGCGCGTCTATCCCTACATCACCGGCGACCAGGGCACGGCCAAGGAAGTGCTCGACTCGCTGGCCGGCGACTGGAACGCGACGTTCAAGAAGTACAACCGGGTACAGTAAGCCCGGCACTGGGGCACATCTGGAGGGGACGGTCCCCGTCCCCTCCTTTTCTTTTCAGGGTTTCCATGGAAGGAATCCGGATTTGGCTACCGCCGTCATGACCCGGCTCGATCCGCAATCGCGCGCCGCCGCCCGCGGCTGGAGCGATCTCACCATCCGCAACCTGTTCGTCATCCCGACGATCCTGTTCCTGATCGTCTTCAACATCTTCCCGCTGATCTACTCGCTCGGCTATTCCTTCACCGACTTCCGCGCCTCGACCAACGCGCCGGCCAACTTCGTCGGGCTGCAGAACTATCGCGAGCTGCTCAACGACCCCTTCATCTGGTCGAACTTCGCCATCACCGCGAAATACGTGATCGTCTCGGTGGTGGGGCAGGTGATCGTCGGCTTCGGCATGGCGATGCTGCTCAATCGCGATATCCCGCTGAAGGGGCTGCTGACCACGCTGCTGCTGCTGCCGATGATGCTGTCCATGGCGGTGGTCGGCCTGTTCTGGAAGCTGCTCTACGATCCGTCCTTCGGCATCATCAACTACGCGCTGGGCTTAGGCACCTTCGAGTGGCTGTCCAATCCCAACATGGCGCTCTACGCCGTGGCGCTGACCGACATCTGGATGTGGTCGCCCTTCGTCATGCTGCTGTCGCTCGCCGGCCTGTCGGCCGTGCCGAAGCATCTCTACGAGGCGGCGGCGATCGACCGCGCCGGGCCGCTCTACACCTTCTTCCGCATCACCCTGCCGCTGGTCGCGCCGATCCTGATGATCGCCATCATCTTCCGCACCATGGAGGCGTTCAAGACCTTCGACCTCGCCTACATCCTGACCAGCCAGCCGACCACCGAGCTGATCTCGATCCGGCTCTACAAGATGGCCTTCCAGGAATGGCAGACCGGCCGCTCCTGTGCGCTCGCCTACATCGTGCTGATCATGATCCTGGCGATCACCAACATCTATGTGAAATACCTGAACAAGGTGAAGGAGCGCTGAGATGGCCGCCGTCCGCACATCCGGCGAAGTCGCGCTCAACCGCGTCGCCATCGCCGCCGTCATCGTGATCACGCTGGTCTTCCTGGCGCCGATCTACTGGATCGCCTCGACCGCCTTCAAGCCGCGCAATCTCGCCACCACCATCCCGCCGACCGTCCTGTTCCAGCCGGAGGTGTCGCCCTGGGTGAAACTGTTCACCAAGCGCTCGCAGCTCAGGACGCAGCCGACGCCGGAGGAATACGAGGCGGCGCCCTGGTGGGAGCGTATCGTCTTCGACGGCGGCGAGAAGGTGGTGCGCGACGGCAGGGGCAACGTGCAATGGTCGGCCTATCCCGACCGCTTCATGAACTCGCTGATCGTGGCGATCACGTCCACGGTGCTTGCCGTCGGCATGGGCACCTTCACCGCCTACGGCTTCTCCCGCTTCAAGATGAAGGGCGAGGCGGACCTTCTGTTCTTCATCCTGTCGACGCGCATGCTGCCCCCCGTGGTGGTGGCGATCCCGATGTTCCTGATGTACCGGATGGTCGGCCTCAACGACACGCATTGGGGCCTGATCATCCTCTACACCGCCTTCAATCTCTCCTTCTCGGTGTGGCTGATGAAAGGCTTCATCGACGAGATCCCGAAGGAATACGAGGAGGCGGCGCTCGTCGACGGCTACACGCGCATGCAGGCCTTCTTCAAGGTGGTGCTGCCGGAGGCCGCCACCGGCATCGCCGCGACGGCCGTGTTCTGCTTCATCACCGCGTGGAACGAATACGCCTTCGCGCTGATCATGACCAACCGCCGCGCCCAGACGGCACCGCCCTTCATCCCCAGCCAGGTCGGTTCCGGCCTGCCCGACTGGACGGTGATCGCCGCCGGCACGGTGCTGTTCCTGCTGCCCGTCGCCATCTTCACCTTCCTGCTCCGCAACCATCTGCTGCGCGGCATGTCGTTCGGAGCGATCCGCAAATGATACGCTCCGACAGACTGCAGCGCATCGCCGAGATCGTCATGGTGCTCGGCATCGTGGCGCTGTGCCAGCCCTGGAACCTGTTCCTGCACCGCTACGGGCTCACCATCATCCTGGTCGGCCTGGTCACCTTCCTGTTCACCAACTGGTTCGGGGCAAAGGTGGTCAGCGACGACGAGGACGCGCCGAAGGGAGAAGGTCATCCATGACCCAGATCGAACTCCGCGGCGTCCAGAAATTCTTCGGCACGGTACAGGTCATCAAGGACCTCAACCTGAAGATCGAGGACAACGAGTTCATCGTGCTGCTCGGCCAGTCCGGCTGCGGCAAGACCACGACGCTGCGCGGCATCGCCGGGCTGGAGACGATCGACGAGGGCGACATCCTCATCGACGGCCAGCCGGTGCAGCATCTCAAATGCTCGGACCGCGACATCGCCATGGTGTTCCAGTCCTTCTCGCTCTACCCGCACATGACGGTCTACGAGAACATCGCCTTCCCGCTGCGCGCCACCCGCATGAGCCGCACGGAGGTCGACAAGGCGGTGCGCGAGATCGCGCAGGTGCTGCGCATCACCGACCTGCTCGGCAGGAAGCCGTCGGCGCTGTCGGGCGGCGACATGCAGCGCGTGGCGATCGGCCGGGCGCTGGTGCGCCGGCCCAAGGCCATGCTGATGGACGAGCCGATCGGCGCGCTCGACGCCAAGCTGCGCGAGGACATGCGCGGCGAGATCAAGCGGCTGCACGTCAAGCAGGGCTCGACCACCATCTACGTCACCCACGACCAGATCGAGGCGATGAGCCTGGCCGACCGCATCGTCATCATGCATGAGGGCGTGCTGCAGCAGGTCGGCAGCCCCGAGGATGTCTACAAATACCCCTCCAACCTGTTCGTCGCGCAGTTCGTCGGCAGTCCGGTGATGAATGTCGCCAAGGCATCCGTCTCGGAAGCGGGCGGCGAGGCCCGTGTGACGGTGGACGGAGCCGCCGAGGGTTTTGCCTTCCCGCGCGAGCTGCTCGGAAAGCTCAACGGCAAGGCGGCGGTTGGCGATCTCAAGCTCGGCATCCGGCCGGAAGGCGTGCTGGTGCGGCACGAGGCGGCGGACGGCTTCCTGCCGGTCGAGGCGCATATCATCGAGCCGCTCGGCTCGCACGACATCGTCGACCTCAGGATCGGCGGCGAGATGCTGCGCGCCCGCACCAAGGCCGGCTATGTCGACAAGGCCGGCGACCGGGTGTTCGCCCGCCTCGACCCCAGCCACGCGCATTTCTTCGACGCGAGCGGGCAGAGCCTGGGGGTGCGGTTGTGATGGGTGGCTTGATCACGATGTTCAGTGCCTCGTCGCACCCCCCTCTGTCCTGCCGGACATCTCCCCCGCAAGGGGGGAGATCGGCGGCTTCGCTGAAGGTACTCTTCCTCCAACGTCGGAGATTGGCGAAACAAAAGCGGCCAGCCAATCTCCCCCCTTGCGGGGGAGATGTCCGGCAGGACAGAGGGGGGTGCGAAGGAACGCCTTGCCCGTCCAGACTTTCCTTTGCAAAGGCCGGCTAACCCATGGCCCATATCCAGCTCAAGACCATCACCAAGAAGTTCGGCGGCCACACCGCGCTGAAGGGGCTCGACCTCGAAATCCAGGACGGCGAGTTCTTCGTCCTGCTCGGCGAGACCGGCGCCGGCAAGACGACGACGCTGCGCCTCATCGCCGGGCTGGAGAAGCCGACCGAGGGCAAGATCTTCATCGACGGCACCGACGTCGGCGACTGGGGCGCGGCCGAACGCGACGTCGCCCTGGTGCTGCAGCAGTATTCGCTCTACCCGCGTTACACGGTGCGCGAAAACCTCGAATTCCCGCTGAAGTCGAAAATCCGCCGGGTCGAGCCGGCCGAGATCGCGGAACGAGTCACGCGGGTCGCCAAGACGCTCCGCATCGAGCACCTGCTCGACCGCAAGACCGACCGCCTCTCAGGCGGCGAGATGCAGCGCGTCTCGATCGGCCGGGCGATCGTCAGGAAGCCGCGCGTCTTCCTGATGGACGAGCCGCTGTCGGCGCTCGACGCCAAGCTGCGCGAGGCACTGCGCACCGAGCTCAAGAACCTGCAGATGCATCTCGGCGCCACCTTCCTGTTCGTCACCCACGACCAGATCGAGGCGATGTCGATGGGCGACAAGATCGGCGTGCTCGACAAGGGCCGGCTGGTGCAGACCGGAACGCCGAAGGAAATCTACTCCAACCCGCTCAACACCTTCGTGGCGCGCGCCGTCGGCTCGCCGCCGATGAACCTGCTGGACGGCACGCTGGCCTCCGGCCGGGCGGTGATCGCACCGAAGAGCTTCGAACTGCCCTGCGGGAGCGCCGCGCCTGCCCGGGGAGCGGACGGGCGGCCTCTCGTCTTCGGCATCAGGCCGGAGGACGTGGTGATCGAAGCCGGCGCGCCGGTGGAGGCGATCGTGCACGACGTCGAGAACCATGGCGTGGAGAAGATCGTGACGCTGCGGGTCGGCGACTGGATGCTGCACGCGACCGCGCCGGCCCGCGTCGATCTCGCCATGGAGCAGACCGTGCGCTTCGACTGGAACCCGGAAAAGGTCGCGCTGTTCGACCGCGCCACCGGCGTCAGCCTGCGCCACGCGGGGTAGGCACCGGTCGTGAACCCGGATTTCGGGCATTGCCAATCAATCCCACCAGTCCGGCCACCCTCCCGGTTCATGAGCTATCGCATTCACACATCTCGCACTTGGCCGCGCCGTTCCCAACTCCGAGATGAAGAAAATCTCTTCAACGATGCCGGCAAAGCCAGTTTCCAGATGTGTGAATCCGATTGCGGCTCATGAGGGCGAGGAGCCCGGGCTGGAGACGGGCCGGCATCACAGCGTTCCTCTCTTCTGGGCAAGTGGCGCAGCGAGCCGGTGAGGGACGCTTCATCGACCAAACTTGCAGCCGAGGTACGAGATCCGCCGACGGCATTCCGGGCTCCGACTACCGCAACTCGCGCATGCGCATTTCCAGGAACTGTCGCTCGCAGGCGTGCTGCGACAGGCGGATCGCCTCCTCATAGGCTTCGGCCGCCCCGGTGCATTGCAGCCGGCGGAGGAAATCGGCGCGGGCGGCGTGGAAAGGCTGATAGCCGGACAGCGCCGGCCGCAGCGGCTCGAGCATGGCCAGCGCCGCCTGCGGCCCCTCGGCATAGGAGAGCGCCACCGACTGGTTCAGCCGCACCACGGGGTTCGGCGCCAGGCGGTAGAGCTCGTCATAGATCAGCACGATCTCCGGCCAGCCGGTGCGCGCGTGGTCGGGTGCCTCGGCGTGGATGGCGCTGATCGCCGCCTGCAGCTGGTAGGGGCCGGGCCGGCCGCGTTTCAGGGCCGCCTCCACCAGGGCAAGCCCCTCGCGGATGGCGTTGCCGTCCCACAGCGCCCTGTCCTGCCGCTCGAGCGGCACCAGCCCGCCGGCGTGGCGCGCGGCGCGGCGGGCATGATTGAGCAGCATCAGCGCCAGCAGTCCTTCGATCTCCGGCTCCTCCGGTCGCAGCGCCAGCATCACCCGCGCCAGCCGGATCGCCTCCTCGCACAGGTCCACGCGGATGCGGCGCTCGCCGGCGCTGGCCGCATAACCCTCGTTGAAGATGAGATACAGCACGCCCAGCACGGATTGCAGCCTCGCCGGCCAGGCGTCGTCGTCCGGCACCTCGTAGGGGATGCCGGCGCGCCTGATCTTGTCCTGCGCACGCACCAGGCGCTGCGCCATCGCCTCCTTGCCGTCGAGGAAGCAGCGGGCGATCTCGGCGGTGGTCAGGCCGCCCAGCGTACGCAAGGTCAGCGCCAGCCGGCTCTTGCGGTCGAGCGCCGGATGGCAGCAGGTGAAGATCAGCCGCAGCCGCTCGTCCGCAATCGCCTCGGGCTCGGCGGCCTCGACGCTGTCGGCGTCGAGCGCCAGCAGCACGGCATATTGCTCCTGCTTGGCTCTGAAGTTCACGTCGCGGCGGATACGGTCGATCGCCTTGCGCCGCGCCGTCTGGATCAGCCAGCCGCCGGGCGAGGCGGGCGGGCCGTTTCGCTGCCAATGGACGAGCGCCGATTCCAGCGCATCCTGCAGGCAATCCTCGGCGAGCTGGAAATCGCGCAGGTTGCGGATCAGCGACGACAGCAGCCGCCCCCAGTCGTCGCGCACGATCTGCTCGATCGCGGCGCGCACGGGCTGCGGGGCGGCGGCATCCGTCATCGGTTCAGCCGAAGCTCATGACCGGCCGGATCTCGATGGCGCCATGCCGCGCCGTCGGGATCATCGCCGCATAGCGGATGGCCTCGTCGAGATTGTCGCAGTCGAGCAGGTAGAAGCCGCCGAGCTGTTCCTTGGTCTCGGCGAAGGGCCCGTCCATGGTCTCGACCTTGCCGTCGCGCACCCGGATCGTCGTCGCCGTGGAGACGCCGTTCAGCGCCTCGCCGGCAACCAGGACGCCGTCGCGGGCATAGGTCTCGTTGGCCGCCTGATATTCGGCGAGATAAGTGCCGAACTCCGGTGTCCCATAGGGAGGCTCGGACGCCTCGGCGGAATAGATGAGCGCGATGTATTTCACGGTGAAGCTCCCTTCTGCGGCCCGTTCCGGGCGATGATGCCTTGGAAAGCAAGGCGTGCAACCGAAAACGAACGGCACCCGACGGAATCGACATGCGACAGGAGAATTTTTGCCCCGTCCGTGGCGGCAGCCGCATCCTCCCTCCCCAGGCGGCCATTCCACCTTGCTGGCAATCATCCCAGGCGGCCGCCGTGAAGAACCGCTTCATCCCGGCCTCCCCGGCGTTCTCCGCCGGCGCCGGGCGGGCAGTCGCGCGGTGCCCGGCTCACTCCTCCCTGCTTCCCTCGGCACGCGCTCCAGTCTCCGTCAACGGGCCTGTCCGACCACGGATGGGCTGAGGAAATCCACGGACTGCCGGCGCAGATGCGCCAGGCACGGCTGCGACGAGTCTCGGCCCGCCGCTCCTGCCGCACCATGGCCGTCCCGCCGAACGCGAGGCTGAACTGCCCGGCGCCGCCTCCGACGCACCCACACGATCTGCCGTGCAGCCGGCCCCTCGACCATTGCCCGCCAGGACCAGCCAAAACGCAGCCGGCCGGCTCATCCGATCCTGTCGCCGGAATCCGGATCGTCCGGGATAACCCGATCTTTTTTCAAAACCTCCAACTTCCAGACGGAAACCTTGTCGATTCCGCAAAACGCCGTTCGTCAACGGATCGCAACCCCATCCGCGATACGGAGACTTCCAGATGTCCTTTCAGATAACCGCCCTCTATGCCTCCATCCTCACCGTTATGGTGATCGTTCTCGCCAATGTCGTCAGCGCCAAGCGAGGGCGTTCCGGCATTTCGATCCTCGACGGCGGCGATGCCGACCTGGCGCTGTGGATGCGCCGCCACGGCAATCTCGTCGAGAACGCTCCGCTCGCCCTTCTGCTGATGGCGTTCTGCGAAGCACGCGGCCTCGGCCCGACCTGGCTGCACGCCATCGGCATCGTGCTCATCGCATCGCGCGCCCTGCACCTCGTCGGCCTCGACGCCAAACGCGTCACCTCGCCGCTGCGGATCGCCGGCGGCGTCGGCACCCAGCTCGCCATGCTCGCCGCCGCCGCCTATCTGCTGTGGCCGTACTGACCGGGTCGCACGACCAACCGTCGGACCGGCGGCAGCGCCGCCGCATCCCGGCGCCCGACCGGTCCGGCTCCACCCGTCAGCCGCCGCAACCATCCGGCGGCCGGTCGATCCGCCCACCCTTCCCCTCGCGCGCGTCCTAAGCCGCCTGTGCCAGCCTTTCCCCGACGATGCGGTAGGAGATCGCCTCGGCAAGGTGAATGCGGCGGACGTCCTCGCTCTGGTCGAGATCGGCAAGCGTGCGCGCCACCTTGAGCACGCGGTGATAGGCGCGCGCCGAAAAGCCGAGCTTTTCGCTGGCGTCGCGCAGCAGCGCCTCGCCGGCGGCGTCCAGCCTGGCGATCTCCTCGACCAGCGCCGTCGGGCAGTGGGCATTGGTGGCGACCACGGCGCCGATCTCCTCGAAGCGCCGCCGCTGGATCGCCCGGGCCGCCGCGACGCGCTGCGCTACCGCGGCGCTGGGCTCGGACTTCGCCGGGCGGATCAGGTCGGCGGCGCTGACGGCCGGCACCTCGACCCGCAGATCGATGCGGTCCATCAGCGGTCCGGAGATGCGGCCCTGGTATTCGCTGCGGCAGCGCTCGCCGCGCGCGCAGCGATAGCCCGGCTCGCCCGCCATGCCGCAGCGGCACGGGTTCATCGCCGCGACGAGCTGCAGCCGCGCCGGGTAGGTGACGCGGGTGTTGGCGCGGGCGATCACGCATTCGCCGGTCTCGATCGGCTGGCGCAGCGAATCCAGCGCCACCGGCGAGAATTCCGGCAGCTCGTCGAGGAAGAGCACGCCGTGATGGGCGAGCGACACCTCGCCCGGCCGCACGCGCAGGCCGCCGCCGACCATCGCCGCCATCGAGGCGGAGTGGTGCGGCGCGCGGAACGGCCGCCGGTCGGTGAGCTTTCCGCCGGCCAGCTCGCCGGCGATGGAGGCGACCATCGACACTTCGAGCAGTTCCTTCGGCGACAATGGCGGCAGGATCGAAGGCAGACGCTGCGCCAGCATCGATTTCCCGGAGCCAGGGGGGCCGACCATCAGAAGGTTGTGGCCGCCGGCCGCCGCCACTTCCAGCGCCCGGCGCGCCGTCTCCTGCCCCTTGATGTCGGCGAGGTCGGGAAGATTGTCGGCCGGCACATGCACCTTGGCCTCGGGCCGGGTCAGCACCTGGGTGCCGCGGAAATGGTTGGCGATGGCGACCAGGCTGCGCGGCGCCAGGATGTCGATGTCGGCGCCCGCCCACGCCGCCTCCGGGCCGCAGGCGGAGGGGCAGATCAGGCCCTTGCCCTCGGCATTGGCGCCGATCGCCGCCGGCAGCGCTCCGGCGACCGGCGCGATGGTGCCGTCGAGCGACAGTTCGCCAAGCACCACATAGCCGGCAAGAGCATCGCCGGGCACCGCGCCGAGCGCCGCCATCAGTCCGAGCGCGATCGGTAGGTCGTAGTGGCTGCCTTCCTTCGGAAGATCTGCCGGTGCCAGGTTGACGGTCACTTTCTTGGCCGGCATCGACAGGCCGGAAGCGTGCAGCGCCGCCTGCACCCGCTCGCGGCTTTCCGCCACCGCCTTGTCGGGCAGGCCGACGATGTGCATGCCGGCCTTGCCCGGCGCGACCATCACCTGCACGTCGACGGGAACCGCCTCGACGCCCTGGAATGCCACGGTACGCACGCGCGAAACCATGCCCGCCCTCTCCAGCAGCGGGGTTTTCCCCTTCCCCGCGCAGCCTGGAGTGAAGCACAGAACGCCGCACTCCGCAAGAACATTAAGAGAACAAAATGATGGCTCGATGTCCGGGTAGCAACGGTGAAGACGTGCTGGACGGCGCTCCACGGCAGCCCCTCACCCCCGCTTCGCCTCCACCGCGTCCCAGAACAGCGCGGCGATGTCGGCGCCGCCAAAACGCTTCACCTCGCGCACGCCGGTCGGCGAGGTGACGTTGATCTCGGTCATGTAGTCGCCGATGACGTCGATGCCGACCAGGATGAAGCCGCGCTCTCTCAGCGACGGACCGATGCGCGCGCAGATCTCGCGCTCGCGCGCCGTCAGCTCGGTCTTCTCGGCGCGGCCGCCGACATGCATGTTGGAGCGGCTGTCGTGCTCGGCCGGCACGCGGTTGATGGCGCCCACCGCCTCGCCGTCGATCAGGATGATGCGCTTGTCGCCCTTGCGCACGTCCCTGAGATAGCGCTGCACGATGAAGGGTTCGCGGAACATCTGCGAGAACATCTCCAGCAGCGAGGCGAGATTGCGGTCGGCCTCGGCGAGGTGGAAGATGCCGGCGCCGCCATTGCCGTAGAGCGGCTTGACGATGATGTCGCCATGCTCCTTGCGGAAGGCGGCGACCTCCTGCGGGTCCCTGGTGATCAGCGTCTCCGGCATCAGGTCGGGAAACTCGGTGACGAATATCTTTTCCGGGCTGTTTCTCACCCATGCAGGGTCGTTCACCACCAGCGTCCCCGGGTGGATACGCTCGAGCATATGGGTGGTGGTGATGTAGTTCATGTCGAAGGGCGGATCCTGGCGCAAGAGCACCACGTCCATCTCCGACAGATCGGTGCGGACCGGTTCGCCGAGCGTAAAATGGCTGCCCTTCTCGTCGCGCACAGACATTTCCTCGACCCGGGCGAACACCTTTCCGCCGTCCAGCGTCAGCCGGTCGGGCGTGTAGTGGTAGAGCGCATGGCCGCGCCGCCCGGCCTCCAGCGAAAGGGCGAAGGTGGTGTCGCCGGCGATGTTGACCGTCGACACATGATCCATCTGGATGGCGATGTTCAGGGGCATGTCGCAAAACTCCGGGCGCAACCGATGCCGATGTATAGGCTTGGGCCCGCGCTGCCAATCCCACCGGCCAAGAGCACGCCGCCGATACGTTTCCTCAATACTTTGCCGCCATTATCCGCCGGCGCGTCGCATGGAATACAGGAAGTTTGATGCAGCCGTCCTTCGCCCCCGGCCCGGACCGCAGCGAAAGCGCCGACCTCGCTTTCACGGATCCCTTGACCGGGCTGGGCAACCATCGGCGTTTCTCCGACAAGATCGACCGGCTGATCAGCGACCGCGCCGACGATCCGGCGCCGTTCACCGTGGGAATCCTCGATCTCGACGGCTTCAAGCCGATCAACGACCTGTTCGGGCGAAGGGCCGGCGACGACATCCTCGTGCAGGTGGCTATGCGGCTGCGCGCGGCGATGGACGCCGGCTCGACCGTGGCGCGCGTCGGCTCCGACGAGTTCGCCTTCCTCTTTCCCATGGTGTTTTCCGAGGAGGCCGCCTCGGAGCGCGCCAAGATGCTGATCGAGATCATCTCGGCCCCCTACGACGTCGGCGACCGCATGGCGCGGCTGTCCGCCTCGGTCGGCTGCTCGCTGTTCTATTCCGGCGACGAGACGACGGAAGTGCTGGTCGACAAGGCCGAGACCGCGCTCTACCACGCCAAGCGCTCCGGCCGCGGCAAGGTGGTGGTCTATACGCGCGAGATGGAGGAGGCGGCCAAGCGGGTGACCCGCATCGAGCAGGCGCTGCGCCGCGCCGTGGCGGCGGGCGAGGTCGAGCCGCATTTCCAGCCCATCATCGACCTGGAGACACGGCGGGTGCGCGGCTTCGAGACGCTGGCGCGCTGGACCGACCGGGATCTCGGGCCGGTGTCGCCGGCGATCTTCATCCCCATAGCCGAGGAGCGCGGCATCATCGGGCCGCTGTCGCAGCTGGTGCTGCGCAAGGCGACGGAAGCCGCGCGCAACTGGCCGCGCGACCTGTTCCTGTCCTTCAACCTGTCGCCGTCGCAACTGGTCGACCAGAACACCGGGCTGCACATCCTCACCATCCTCGACCGCACCGGCTTCGACCCGCGCCGTCTGGAGATCGAGATCACCGAGACCGGCCTGATGAACGATCCGGTATCGGCCGGCAAGATCGTCGAGGACCTGCGCCGCTGCGGCATCCGCGTGTCGCTCGACGATTTCGGCACCGGCCTGTCGTCGCTGGGCCGGCTGCGCGAGTTCCATTTCGACAAGCTCAAGATCGACCGCAGCTTCGTGTCGTCCATCCTCGACGACAGGCCGTCGGAGCACATCATCCGCGCCATCCTCGCCATGTGCGAGGGGCTGGGCATGGAGGCTGTCGCCGAGGGCATCGAGAAGGAGGGCCAGGCGGCCCGCCTCAGCGAGTTCGGCTGCCAGGGCGGGCAGGGTTATCTGTTCGGCCGGCCGGCCGACGCGGAGACGACGCTCGGGCTGCTGCGCGACACGATCCGGGGCAGGCCGGCGCTGGTCGCCGTCTGAGCTCATCCCGTCGGAAACGGCGACGGCGCGCGCTGTCCGCAGCCCCGCGAAATGCCATGACCCCGCGCAAGATTCCTGTCGCGCCGGACGCCCCGACGGGCTAAAGGATGGCCCGCCAAATCCCTGACGAGAAGAGACTTTTGCCATGGCGCATCCGGCCCGATACAGCGACCTCGACGGAGCGGCGGTGCTGATCACCGGCGGCGGCTCCGGCATCGGAGCGGCCCTCACCGAAGGTTTCGTCGAGCAGGGCGCGAAGGTCGCCTTCCTCGACATAGCGGCGGGACCGAGCGAGGCGCTGCGCGACCGCCTGGGCAAGGCCCACGGCTCCGCCCCGCTCTACATCCGCTGCGACCTGCGCGACGTCGAGGCGCTGCGCGCCGCGATCGGCCAAGCCGAGGCGGCGCATGGCGCGGCGACGGTGCTGATCAACAATGCCGCGCTCGACGACCGGCACGAGGTGGCCGACGTCACCGTCGACTATTGGGAGAACAATCTCTCGATCAACCTGCGCCCGCATTTCTTCACCGCACAGGCGGTGGCGCCCGGCATGCGCGCGGCCGGCGGCGGCTCGATCATCAACTTCACCTCGACCTCCTTCATGATCAACCATCCGGACATGCCGGCCTATACCGCCGCCAAGGCCGGCATCGTTGGCCTGACCAAGGGCCTTGCCGGCAAGCTCGGCCCGTGGGGCATCCGCGTCAACGCGGTGGCGCCGGGCTGGGTCATCACCGAGCGGCAGCGCGAGCTCTGGGTGAGCGACGACGCCCTTGCCGTGCATGTGGCGCGCCAGTGCATCCGCGAGGTGATGAAGGCCGAGGACATGGTCGGCCCCTGCCTGTTCCTCGCCTCCGGCGCCTCGCGCATGCTGACGGCGCAGACGATGATCGTCGACGGAGGCTTTCTGTGACGGACGCCAAACGGGCGGCGGTCGCGGCCGCCGACTGGGGGACCACCCGGCTGCGGGTCTGGCTGCTCGACGCGGCCGGCGGCGTCATCGCCGAACGGCGCAGCGACGAGGGCCTGCTGGCAGCGCAGCCCGACCGGTTCGAGGCCATCCTCGAGCGGCAGCTCGCCGAAATGGGAGCGCCGGTGTCCCTGCCGGTGGTCATCTGCGGCATGGCGGGATCGCGCCAGGGCTGGGTCGAGGCGCCCTACATCACCGTGCCCGCCTCGCTCGGCGAGATTTTCGGCGCGGCCGCGCGCGTGCCCGCGACCGCTCGCGACATCCGCATCGTGCCCGGCCTGGCGCAGCGCGACGCGGACCGTCCGGACGTCATGCGCGGCGAGGAGACGCAGCTTGCCGGCGCGCTGGCGCGGCTCGGCGCCGGACGGCATCTTGCCTGCATGCCCGGAACCCATTCGAAATGGGTCGAGCTGGCTGATGGCGCCGTCGCCGGCTTCCAGACCTTCATGACCGGCGAGCTCTTCTCGGTGCTGTCGGCCCAGTCGATCCTGCGCCATTCGGTCGACGCGGAGGCGAAGGTGGACGCCGCCAGTCCGCTGTTCGCGCGGTGGTGCGAAAATGCCGTCGCGTCGCCCGCGCCGCTGGAGACCAGTCTTTTCCGCATCCGCGCCGCAACCCTGCTGCAGGGGTTGGAAGGCGCCGACGCGGCGGCCGCGCTGTCCGGCCTTTTGATCGGCGCCGAGATCGTCGCCGCCAGGGCGCGCTTCGCGGTCGAGAGCGGGCCGGTCGTGCTGATCGCCTCCGGCGCCATGCGCGACCTCTACGCCGAGGCGCTCGGGCTCGCCGGCTTTGCGGCCACGATCATCGACGCCGACGAGGCGGTGCGCGGCGGGCTTGCCGAGGCCGCCCGGCACATGGGCATGACGGGAGACGCGGCATGAAGGTGGCTTTCCCGGCGCTGCGGCGCAATCTCGTCGCCATCCTGCGCGGCCTGCGGCCGGAGGAAGCGGTCGCGGTGGGCACGGCGGTGTTCGAGGCCGGCATCGAGGCGATCGAGGTGCCGCTCAACTCGCCCGACCCGTTCCGCTCCATCGAGGCGCTGGCCAGGGCCCTGCCCGCCAAGGCGCTGATCGGCGCCGGTACGGTACTTTCGGCGGACGAAGTCGACCGGCTGCACGATGCCGGCGGGCGGCTGCTGGTCAGCCCCAACATCTACGCCGCGGTGATGCGGCAGGCGGGAAAGCACGGCATGGTCACCATGCCCGGCGTGTTCACGCCGACGGAAGCCTTCGCCGCCTTGCAGCTCGGCGCGTCGGCGCTGAAATTCTTCCCGGCGAGCGTGCTCGGCCCCGGCGGCATCGCCGCGATCCGCGCCGTGCTGCCGTCCGATACGACCGTCGGGGTGGTCGGCGGCGTCTCGGAAGCCGATTTCGCGGCCTATGCCAAGGTCGGCGTGCGCACCTTCGGCCTCGGCTCCAGCCTGTTCAAGCCGGGCATGAGCGCGGCCGAAGTGGGGCAGCGGGCGCAGGCGGCGGCGCAGGCCTGGGACGTGGTGTTCAAGGCAGCCTGACGCCCGCCGCGCAGGGATCGACCCCGGGGGAAGACATGTCGAAGCCGCAACTCGTCCTGGTCTACGAGCCGGAGGACGCGTGCCGGGAAATCCTGGCCCGACAGGGCTTTGCCGCGGAACGCGCGCTTGAGATTTCCTCCTATCTCGCGCAAAGCACCGACATCGCCCTGGAATTTTCCGGGATCGAGGATGCCTGCGCCCGGCGCGGCCTGCGCTTCGTTCCGGTGCCGCTCGACGCGGCGGCAGGCACCCTGGCCGGAGCCGATCCGGCGGCGACGCTGGTGTGGACCCTTACCGACGGCATCGCCTATTTCCGCGGCGGCGCGGCGCCGGCGCTGGCGCGGCTTGCCGGCCTCGCCACCATAGGCTCCGACGACTCGCTGTTCGCGCTCTGCCAGGACAAGTTCCGATCCGGCGCGGTCCTCGGCGCGCTCGGCCTGCCGGTGCCGCCGGCCGGGCTGGCACGCGACGGCGAATGGCTGGTGGCGCCGCCGGCCACGGCCAGCGGCTATTTCGTCAAGCCCAACCGGCTCGGGGCCAAGATCGGCATCTGGCCGAACTCGCGCTGCGCCGACGCCGAGGCGGCGCTGGCGCTCAGCCGCCGCATCTTCGCCTGTTATCGCGACGATGCCGTCGTCCAGCCCTATGTTTCCGGCCGCAACGTCCGCGCCAGCTTCCTCGCCGTCGATCCCGCCACGAAGGTCGAGGCGCTCGGCGTGTTCTTCGTCGATGCCGGCGGCGATTTCCAGACCATGGCCGATTCCATGGCGCTTTATGGCGACACCGGCGCGAAGGCCAGAGCCGCGGAAACCTATCGCGAGCCGGAACTCGTGCCAGTCGCCGCCATCCAGCCGCGGGCCGACCGCCGCATCCGCTCCATTGCCGGGAGGCTGATGGCGGCTCTCGGCGTTCGGGACGTGTTTTCCATGGATTTCCGCGTCGAAGAGGACGGCACGGTCCATCTCCTCGAATTCGAAGTCTGTCCCGGCCTGCCCTGCTTCGATTTCCGCGCCTACTGCCGGGCGCAGTGGGGCCTCGCCCTGCCCGACGCGATGGCCGAGACAGCGGCGCGGCGGCTCCTCCCCGCTGCCTGAACCACATTCAAGATCGGCTCCTTCCCCTTCGGCTTCCGCTTTAGACACCTTCCGATCGACGCTGTCCCGAGACCGATCCCAGCCAGCGTCGCATTTATCGCATTCACACATCTCGCACTTGGCCGGGCCGTCTCCAACTCCGAGATGAAGATCTTCATCGGCTTTGGCTTCGCGGAGTCCAGGCCTCGGAAGTGGCGAAGCCAGAGCCGATGAAAAATCTCTCTTCAGCCGGCAAAGCCAGTCCGGATGTGTGGATCCTGTAGAGGCGTCGCATGGTGAGATCGGAAGTCTTCAGCTCCGACCTTGAGTTCCTCGGCAATAACCCCCTCACCGGCCCTTCGGACCTGTTCGGGGGTTCTTTCAGCGGCTGGGACTTGCCTGAGGTGGGGTTGCTTTCGGCCGCTCCTTGTCAGCATCCGTCAGGATTGTTTTCGCAAAATCTATCCCCTCCCTTCCCGACCACAGCGATACTTCCCGCCGCCCATGCAGGAAAGGAGGCGGCGGTGGACTGGGATGCGGCAATCGAGAAGAATCGCGAGGCGCTGAAGCGCATCCTCGCCATGCTCGTCGCCATGGCCGGCCTGGAACTCGGGGAACTCAGGGGACAGTTTACTTTGTTTCGGCAGAAGGGCACAGCCGCTTCGAGGTTTTCGCGGACCGAAAAAAGTAAACTGTCCCCGGCACTTGACCCGGAACTCACCCTTCCCCGCCGCCTCCACCGCGCCATACTCCGGCTCCTGCGTCCCGCCGAAGCGGCGGTGCGGCGCCTGATCGTCGTGGCAGCACGTAGCCTCATCGTCGCCTTGCCGCCGCCCCGGCAGAAACCGAAGCCGAAATTCCGGCCCGGGGCCGGCCCCGTCCGCATGCCGGCGCGGCCGAAAGCCCGCGCCCGCAGCACCTCACTGCCTCTGCTCGATCCGCTGAAACCCTGGAGCCGCCGCCCGCGGCGGGCGCCCAGGGGCGTGCCGCGCATCTCCTGTCCCGGCTACAGCGAGCCGTTCCGCATCCCCGCCTGGTCGCCCAACGATCCCATCGATGCGACGCGGCTGGACGCGCGGCTGTGGGCGCTGGTTTTGGCGCTCGACGACCTGCCCGGCCAGGCAAGGCGCTTCGCCCGCTGGCGGGCACGCCGCGACGCAGCGATCGCGCGCGAGCGAGAATCCGGCGGTCTGCGCCGATTCGGCCGCTTCTCGCCGCTGAAGCCCGGCCGGCCGCCCGGCTGGCGGCGAAAAAAGCCCGTTCACGAGGTGCACGAGGTCCTCGACGTCCTGCACGGGCTTGCGCAGTGGGCACTGGAGCCGCCCGACACGTCGTGACGACGCTCTGCTTGGCGGACACGACAGCGAAGGACCGACCGGCCAGGGGATTTCCGCGGCGGGGCGGCGATGCATGCTGTCGACCCTTGCGGGTCTGTTGTCCAGAGCCCGACCAACCTGCCTGGCTGTGCTCCAGGGTCACCGCGGCCGGTCGCGGCGACCCGTCGATCAGATCACCTCGAAATCGGCATTGGTCAGCGCCAAGCCGACAGTCAGTGTGGCGAAGTGCACGCCGGCGGCGGCGCCGGTCCCGTCCGCATCGTAGAACAGCTTGCCGGTGGACGTGTCGTGGATGATGCGGTCGCTGGCATCATGCGCCAGGCCGGTGGTGTTCGACCAGAAGGCCGCGGCTGCGAGCGTGCCGGTCGTCAGTGCCGCGAAGATCGCGTCGTCCAGCTCGATCGTATCAGCCGCCACGCTGAAGTCGGCGATGACATCGATATTGTCCGCGCCCAAGGCGGTCGAGAAGGCAAATACGTCCGCACCGCCGGAACCCTTCAACACATCGTTGCCGCCCTTGCCGTCGATGCGATTGTCGCCGGCATTGCCGGCGATCTCCTGGCCGATCCCGTTCCCCGTGAGATCGATGTCGGACGTGCCAGCCGAGCCGTTGGTCTGCAGGATCTCGACATGCACACCGGCGCCGAGCGCATAGTCCACCGCCGCCACCACCTTGTCGGCCGCGCCCTGCGACATGCCCTCGACGATGACGTCGCCGGAGTTGAAGACCCGGTAGGTGTCGCTGCCGCCGAGCCCCTTCATCACGTCGGCCGCCCCCTTGCCGCCGTCATGCAGGATGTTCTCTCCGGCATTGCCGATGATCTCCTGGGCGAGCGCGTTGCCGGTCAGGTCGATGGCGGACGTACCGGCCGAGCCGTTGGTCTGCAGGATCTCGACATGCACGCCGGCGCCGAGCGCGTAGTCGACGGCGGCATTCACCTTGTCGAGGCTGCCTTGCGAGGCGGCCTCGGCGATGGCATCGCCGGAATTGAACACACGGTAGGTGTCGTTGCCCCCAAGACCCTTCATCACGTCGGCCGCGCCCTTGCCGCCATCGTGCAGGATGTTCTCCCCGGCATTGCCGGTGATCTCCTGGGCGAGCGCGTTGCCGGTCAGGTCGATGGCGGAGGTACCGGCCGAAGCCGTGGTTGTCAGCTTTTCGATGTCGTCATCCGCCGCGAGCGCATAGCTGACGCGTGCCGCGACGTGATCGGCAGTCCCGTCGCCGGCGACCTCGACGACGATATCGTCCTGCGTGTCGACCACATAGGTGTCGTCGTCGGCATGGCCGGCAAGCGTATCCGCTCCCGTTCCGCCGTCGAGCCAGTCCTCTCCGGAACCGCCGGAAAGCTGGTCCTCGCCCTCCGCGCCGTACAGCTTGTCGTCACCGTCCTGGCCGTAAAGCGTGTCGTTGTCGCCCAGGCCGAAAAGCTGGTTGTCGATGCTCGTTCCGAAGATGACATCATTGTGCTGCGAACCGCGGGCGTTCTCGATCGTGCCCACGACGATGATGTCGTTGCTTGCTCCACCGGCATTCGGGCCGCCGCTGAGATAGAGCGTGATGCCGCTCGCCACGCCTTCGTAGCTGATCGTGTCCATGCCGTCGCCGCCGTCGTAGCGGCTGCCGCTGGCCAGGCTGGCGACCAGCGTGTCGTCGCCGTCCTCGCCGTAGAGCGCGTCCTTGCCGCCCTTGCCGGCAAGCGTGTCGGCGCCGCCGCCGCCATGGAGCACATTGACGCCGCTGCTGCCGTAAAGCGCATCGTTGCCGGTGGCCGAGCCGATGGCGGACGAGAAGGTGCCGGCCTTGATCGTGTCGCCCACCGCGTCGCCGAACTTCGCGCTGCTGGCCGCGAGGTCGACCAGGACGCCCAGCGTCGAGGTCTTGTAGCTCAGCGTGTTGCGACCGGCGCCACCGTCGAGCGTGTCGGCGCCTGCGCCTCCCTCGATGACGTCGTTGCCGACGCCGCCGGAAATCTTGTCGGTGCCGCCGCCGCCGAACATGACGTCGGCCAGCTCGTCGCCCTTCAGCGTCTCGCTCGTGTCGTCGCCGACCGTCGTGCGGATGATCTGCGTCTGCGTGAACGCGATGTCGCTGCCCGGGCCGTCGACCTCGGGGTCGGTCGTTGCATAGACATGAGTCAGCACTCCGCCGGCCGTGCCGATGACGTCGGCGTCCCTTTCTACGTGGATGGTGTCGGCGACCATGAACTCGCCGGTGATAGCCGCGCCGCTCGGGCTGAAGATTCTGGCAGCAATGTCCTTGTTGGCGCCGCCCATCTCCCAGGTGACCGCGATGAAGCCGTTGTCCATCAGCGCCAGCGACGGGTTCGTCTGTGCGCCGACGGTAACCTGGTTTATCTTGAAGGCGGCAGTGCGCGCCGTGCCGTCTTCGTTGTAGATGCGCATGTTCAGGTCGAAGATGTTCGAGACCCCGTCGTGGTTGAGGTAGGCGACGGCGAAGCCGCCATCCTTCAGTCCGATCACCTGCGGATTGTGGCCCTCACCGCCACCGGTGTCGTCCACCAGGATGTCGTCGGTGACCGCCGCGTTGTCGTCGCCATACTTGCGGACATGGGTGCTCCAGCCCTGGCCGAGAACGAACTCGGACCAGACGATCACGTAGCCGCCATTGGCCAGGGCGGAAATGGAGGGCACGGTCGTGTCGTTCTGCGGCAGGTCGTCGACCGCCCAGGCTCCCGTCAGCACGCCCTTGGCGTCGAACCGCGCGAAATCGACGTCGCCATTGTCTCCGGCGGCGGTGTTGGGCTCGAAGGTGACGACGAAGCCGCCATCCTTGAGCGCCGTGACCCCGCCCATCCCGGTCGTTGGGAAGCTTTCGAACACGAGCGCATCGGGTCCGAGCGCGACGCCTTCGCTGTCGAAGACCCGGTAGCGGAGCTGGTTCGCGCCGGAGCTCATATCGTTGAACAGCGTGACGAACCCGCCACCCTCCAGGGCGACGGTCTCGCTGCCATGCTGGTCGCCGGCGCTCGTCGAGTTGACCGGGCCGATTTCGAACAGCGGCGCCGAGTTGGTCGGATCGGTGCCCGCCTTGTAAGCGGTCGCGACGATCTGCGTCGTGCCGAAATGGTCGAAGGTGGTGACCAGCGTACCATCCTTCAGCACGGTGATCGACGGCGAACCTTGATTGTCCGTCTTGAAGATGTCGCTGAGCGCGACCGGTTCGAGAATCTGTTCGTGGTTATAGGTGATGATTGCCATGGAAAGCCCTCCGCCTTGCTGATGCCGGGTAGAGCCTTGCTCGACCCCTTGGCGGCCCGTATAATTTGTGAGTGTATCGGTCTTGTGTCGCTAAATTTTCGGTTTAGATACAAAAGTACCGTAAAATATCTGCATACTGCCGTGCGTGTGATCGGTCGCGCAGGCGCCGACCGCGGCCGGGTCGATTGACGCCCCGCCGCTTTCATCGCAGGGAAGGATGATGAGCGACATCGACGACATCGACAGGACGATCCTCGCCCTTCTCCAGGAAAACGGCCGCACGCCCTATGCCGAACTCGGCAAGGCGGTGGGACTGGCGGTCTCCTCGGTCAACGAAAGGGTGAAGAAGCTCAACGAGCGCGGCGTCATCGAAGGGGTGCATGCCGCGGTTTCGGCTTCGGCGCTGCGCCTCGACCTGCTCGCCTTCGTGTTCGTCGGCTGGAACGACCCCGCGACGGAGGAACAGTTCCTGGCCCGCGTCGCCAGCGAGCCGGCGATCCTGGAGTGCCACCACGTCACCGGGACGTGGAACTATCTGCTGAAGGTGAGAACGCACACCACGCGCGACCTGGAGGCCTTCCTCGGCGGCATCGTCAAGGCCGTGCCGGGCGTGCTGCGGACGGAGACGCTGATCGCGCTTTCCTCGCCCAAGGAAACCGGCCACCTGCCGCTCGTGCCCCCGACCGAACATGCGCGCAAAGCCGGAAGATAGACCGTGGCCGCCGCCGACCTGGTCGTGCTGGCGGCCACCGTTTCCGTACGACTGCTCGGGGGACGGCGTAATTTTTCGCCGAAAGCCGCAAAGAACCCTAAGCTTTCAGCCGAGATCAGCGGGGTTTCGGAGGATTTTCCTCCGACATCCCGGCGGAAAGCGGAAAACTCAGGTGCGCGCCATGCAGACCGCGGTGTGGCCCGCGCCGACGAAGCCGAGCTGGCGCGCCGCGGCCTTCGATACGTCGAGCACACGGCCGCGGATGAAGGGACCGCGATCGTTGATGCGCACGACGACGCTCTTGCCGTTGTGCTTGTTGGTAACCCGGATTTTCGTGCCGAAGGGCAGGCTGCGGTGGGCGGCGGTCATGGCCGACGGGTTCATCCGTTCCCCGGAAGCCGTCCTGGAGGTCAGTGCGTACCAGGAGGCGCGGCCGCACTGGGCCGACGCGGTGGCGTTGAAGGACACAAGGGTTGCGCCCGCGGCAAACAGTATTGCCGCGGCTTTGCCGTATCTGAATTTCATCTGTGAAGAGTGCTCCGTGCGACGTGACGGAGCATTGTCATTCAAGCAAATGGGGTGCCGAATGGGGCGGGTTTCGGGCGATTCCGAGGCGAGCGATAACGTCTGATGTCGAGATGTAACATTCCGTCAGAAGTAGCGCCCGCCGCTTTCGCAAGCAGTGCACTCGAGATCAGGCGCCAGCGGCAGCCGCAAGGCCTCGCAAGCGAGATCCTTCGAAGACGGCATAAGCTCATCCATGGAGAGGCTGCCGGAAAAACTTGCCGCCACCCGGCAGCGCTCCTGCCATCACCATGGCGAGGAGCAAGGGGATGCAGGACCGCCCCATCGCCCTTCCAAAGACGGCCTGGCTGCCCAAGGCTCTTGCCTTACCGGCGGGCGGCCGGAATTGAGAATGCTGCTCCCTACCCTCCCCTTGCGGGCTTGGCGCTCTACAAGAAGATTGAAATCGCCATCGGAGACAACGGGCTGAACCTCGCAGGCCTAGAGCATTTCGCATTTAGGTTGACTTGTATCCGGCGTTTGCGAGGTAGTTCTGGCATTCGCTGGGCGGGATTGTTTCGAGGGTTTCGGTGAGGGCGTCATGGACGGCGTCGACGGTGCGGCCCATGGCCTTTCGCATGGCGTGTTTGAGCTTTGCGAAGAGCTGCTCGATCGGATTGAGGTCGGGGCTGTAGGGCGGCAGGAAGACGAGCTTGGCGCCGGTCCTGCGGACCATGGCGCGGACCTCCTTGCTCTTGTGGCTGCCGAGATTGTCGAGCACGACGATGTCGCCCGGCTTAAGCGTCTTGAGCAGCTCGGCCGCGACATAGGTCCGGAAAGCCTCGCCGTTGATCGGCCCGTCGAGCACCCATGGCGCCTCGATCCGGTCGTAGCGCAGGGCCGCGATGAAGGTCATGGTCTTCCAGTGGCCGTGAGGCACATGCGCGAGGAGCCGCTTGCCGCGGTCGGCCCAGCCGCGCAGCGGAGCCATGTTGGTCTTCACCCAGGTCTCGTCCAGGAAGACTAGGCGCGTGGGATCGATCTTGCCTTGATGGCGCTGCCACCGCTCACACAGACGGGCCAGCCTCGGCCTTGCCTGCTCGGCGGGAAGAACGGTTTTTTTTGAAGCTCTTGCCCTCGCGATGCAAAAAGCGCCCGACGCTGGCCGGGTGCAGCTTCAGACCGCGCGCCGCGAGCCCGGCCGTCAACACGGCGAGCGTCACATGCGGAGTGCGCTCAACCTCGGCCAGGACCCAGTCGCGATCCGCGCCCGTGATCAGGGGGCGACGGTGGCCCCCCATCTGGCCCGGCGCAGCGCTGCCCGTCGCGCGCTGCCGCGCCGCCCATTTGATCACGCTCGACACCGCGACCTTCAGCGCCGCTGCCGCCGCGCGGCTCGTCTCACCCGCAGCCAGCCGATCCATCGCCTGCTGCCGCAAATCCATCGAATACGGTCTCGCCATCTGTCGACCTCCACGGTCAACAGATGGAATCTGATTTGCCCCTGCCAGGGAATCCCCCGATTCAATCAAAACGCAGCGCGCTCTAGAGCTGCGGCTTTTCCTCCGGCATCGGCTGCACCGGCGCCCCCGGGAATATCTTCTGAAGATTGCCGGCGATCACCTGGTCGCCTTCCGAAACGCCTGAAGACAGCACGACGAGGCCGCCGTCGACGGGGCCTAGCGAGACCAGGCGCTGCTCGACCAGGTTGTCCTTGCCGACGACATAGACATATTTGCCGAACTGGCTCGACCCGAGTGCCGTCTGCGGCACCATCAGCGCATCCGGATGCTCGCCGACATGCAGGCGCACGCGGACATACTGGCCGGGCAGCAGCGTCCGATCGGCATTTTCGATCGTCGCGCGCGCCAGGATCGTGCCGGTCGAGCGTTCGACGGAATTGTCGATGAAGGTCAGCGCGCCGCTGTGCCGCGGCTCGTCCTCGCCCGGCAGGAACACCTCGGCGGTCACCTTGCCCTTGGCGAGCAGCACTTTCTGGATGCCGGCCAGCTCGTTCTCGTTCGGATTGAAGGTGACGTAGATCGGCGAAAGCTGCACCAGGTTGTTGAGCGGCGTGCCGGCGGCATTGCTGACCATCGTGCCCTCGGGTGCCCTGTTGCGTCCGAGACGGCCGGGGAAGGGGGCGCGAATTTCCGTGTTCTGGAGATTGAGCTCGGCGATGCGTACCGTCGCCTTCGACATCCCCACGGTTGCCTCACCCTGCCGGACGGCACTGGTCCGCTGGTCGAAGCTGTCCTTGGCCAGATAGCCGCTGGTGGCGAGATCGTTGCCGCGATCGAGGCTGGTGCGGGCGTATTCGAGCGAGGCCTCGTCGCGCTTGGCCTGCGCCTGCGCCAGCTCGAGCGCGGCCTGATAGTCGCTCGGGTCGATCCGGTAGAGGAGATCGCCCGCCTTCACGTCGGTGCCGTCGGGGACCACCTGCTGCTGAAGGTAACCCGAGACCTTGGCCTGCAGCGTGACGTCGCGGATCGCCTCGGTGCGCGCCGAATATTCGAGGTAGATCGGGATCGTCTTCCTGACGATGCCGACCACCGGAACGGGCATGGCCTGCGGGGCCGCGGCGGCCGGCGCCGCGCCCGCCGGAGTTCCGGCAAGCTCGGGCATGCCACGGGCCAGGAAATAGGCGGCGACGAGCGCCGTGACCACAAGGGCGCCATTGGCACCATATTTCAACACACGCATTTCCAGCTCCATTCCTATTCCGCGGGCTCGGCCCTCTCGGGGCCATGCGCAGGCATCGACGGGTGGGCGGCGGCCGGCGAAAAACGTTCGCGCCATTGCTCGAGAACCGCATAGAAGACCGGCACGAAGATCAGCGTCAGCACGGTCGCCGCGAGCATGCCGCCGAACACCGTCGTGCCAAGCGACTGCCGGCTTGCCGCGCCCGCTCCGGTCGCCTTCATCAAAGGCACGACGCCGAGGATGAAGGCGAAGGCGGTCATCAGGATCGGCCGCAGGCGCAGCTTGGCGGCCTCGGCCGCCGCCTCGACGATCTCCAGGCCTTCCTCCCGCCGCCGCTTGGCGAACTCGACGATGAGGATCGCGTTTTTCGCGGCGAGGCCGATCAGCATGACGAAGCCGATCTGCGAATAGACGTCGATCTGCATGCCGCGGAACCACAGGCCGACGAGCGCGCCGAGCAAGGCGAGCGGCACCGCCAGCAGCACCATGAACGGCATCGACCAGCTCTCGTACTGGGCCGCCAGGATCAGGAAGCAGAAGACGATGGCGAGCCCGAAGACGAGCAGCGCGATCGAGCCGGCCCTGATCTCCTGGTAGGTGATGCCGGTCCATTCGAAGCTGAAGTCGCGCGGCAGCGCCGTCGCGGCGGCACGCTCCATCGCCGCGATCGCCTGGCTCGAACTGTAGCCCGGCGCGGCGGCGCCGTTGACCAGGGCCGAGGGGTAGTTGTTGTAGTGGGTGACGGTCTCCGGGCCGGCGATGGGCCGCAGCGAGCCCAGCGTGGAGAGCGGCACCATCTCGCCGGCAGTGTTGCGCACGTAGAGGCGCGAGATGTCGGCGGTCGAGGCACGGGCCTTGGGGTCCGCCTGCAGCGTGACGCGGAAGGTGCGGCCGAACAGGTTGAAGTCGTTGACGTAGAGCGAGCCGAGATAGATCTGCAGCGTGTTGAAGATGTCCGGCAGGTTGAGGCCGAGCAGCTTCGCCTTGTTGCGATCGAGATCGTACTGGAGCTGCGGCGTCGAGGTCGAGAAGGTGGTGAAGAGCGCGTACGGATTGATCTCCGGCTGCTTGCGCGCCTCGGCGATCAGCGCCTGTGTAGCCTGGTCCAGCGCGACGGCGCCCTGGCCGGTCAGGTCCTCGACCTGGAACTCGAAGCCGCCGGTCGCGCCGAGGCCTTGGATGGATGGCGGATCGAAGGCGAGCACCATGGCGTCGGGAATCTGGAACAGCATCTGCTGCGCCCTTTCGCGCAGCGCGACGGCGCCCTCCTCGGGGCCGCGCTCGTCCCAAGGATCGAGGATAACGAACTGCACGCCGGCGTTCGACTGGTTGGCGAAGGACAGGAAGCTGAAGCCGACGACCGAGCCGACTGTGGTGACGCCCGGCAGGCTGCGCAGCATCTCCTCCGACTTCCTGGCCACCGCTTCGGTGCGCTCCAGCGACGCGCCGTCGGGAAGCTGCAGGACGACGAAGAAATAGCCTTGGTCCTCGACCGGCAGGAAGGTCGAGGGGATGCGCTGGAACAGCATCCAGGTGCCGGCGAGCGCCGCGACGAAGACGACGAGCAAGGCCCAGCGCAGGCGTATCAGCCCCCTGATGCTGCCGGCATAGGCGTCCGCAAGCCAGTGGAAGCCGTTGTTGAACCAGCGGAACACGAAGAATTGCGGCTCGCCGCGGTAGCGCAGGAAGGCGGCGGCGAGCGCCGGGCTCAGCGTCAGCGAGTTGAAGGCGGAGATGCCGAAAGAGATGGCGACGGTCAGCGCGAACTGGTTGTAGAGGCGGCCGGCCACGCCGGGAATGAAGGCGACCGGAATGAACACCGCCATCAGCACCGCCGTGGTCGCGATGATCGGACCGGTCACCTCCTGCATGGCCTTGCGCGCGGCGGCGAGCGGCGCCAGCCCGGCCTCGAGCTGACGCTCGACGTTCTCGACCACGACGATGGCGTCGTCGACGACAAGGCCGATGGCGAGCACCATGCCGAGGAGGGAGAGCATGTTGAGCGAGAAGCCGAGCAGATACATGAAGACCAGCGTCGCGATCAGCGACACAGGGATGGCGATCAGCGGGATGATCGTGGTGCGCCAGCTCTGCAGGAAGATGAAGACGACGAAGATGACCAGCAGCAGCGCTTCCACCAGCGTCACGATCACGTCGGTCATCGCCGCCGACACGAAGCGCGTCGTGTCGTAGAACATGTTGTAGCTGACGCCGGCCGGGAACCGCGTCGACAGGTCGTCCATCTTGGCCTTGACCCGGCTCTGCAGGTCGAGCGCGTTGGAGCCCGGCGCCTGCAGGACGGCGAGGACGACGACCTGCTGCTCGGTTTCCCGGTTGTTGAGGTTGACCGAAGACGAATACAGGAGTGCGCCCAGCTCGATCTTGGCAACGTCGCGCAGCCTGACGGCCGCGCCCGTGGCGGGGTCGACGCGCAGCACGATCTCGCCGAACTGCTCGGGATCGGACAGCCGGCCGACGGCGTTGACCTGCATCTCGAAGGCCGTTCCGGCGGGCGCCGGCGCCTGCCCGATCTTGCCGGCCGCGACCTGGATGTTCTGCTCGGCAACGACGTTCTGCACGTCGACGGCGGTAATGCCGAGGCTCGTCATCTTGTCCGGATCGAGCCAGACCCGCATGGAGTAGCGCCGTTCGCCGAAGAACAGCACCTCACCGACCCCGGGCAGACGCTTGATGGGATCCAGTACCTGCAGATAGGCGTAGTTGCTGAGCGTGGTGAAGTCGACCGCATTGCCGGGCGAGCCGATGGCCACCAGCACGGTGAAGTTCGGGTTCTGCTTGGTGACCGTGACGCCGGTCTGGTTGACCAGCGCCGGCAGCGAGGGGGCGGCCTGCGAGACACGGTTCTGCACGTCCATCGCGGCGACGTCGATGTCGTAGCCGACCTCGAAGGAGATGGTGATGCGCGACGAGCCGTCATTGGAGCTCGTCGACGACATGTAGAGCATGCCGGGCACGCCATTGAGCTGCTGCTCGAGCGGCGTCGTCACGGTGTCGGCGACGACCTGGGCGCTGGCGCCCGGATAGTTGGCGGCAACGACGATCTGCGGCGGCGTGATGTCGGGGAATTGCGAGACCGGCAGCAGGAAATAGCAGATACCGCCCGCCAGCATCATGATGATGGCGATCGCCGAGGCGAACACCGGACGCTGGATGAAGAACCCTACCATTGGTCAACGTTCCCCTCGGCCGCGCGACCACAGGGCCGGCGACACTGTTCCCCTCGCGTGCGCTTCCGCCGCAGCATCCTGCCGCTCCCGTTGGCGAAATACCCACAACCTGCCGAAAGCCGGTCAAAGGTCGGGAGGGCACGTGCGCATCCTGAACGGGCTCTCCCGAAGCTGTGATGCGCGGTCCGCTTTCCCGGATGTTGACTTGCGGCAGGGTATGTTACTATCTGGTAACGTCAGATGTGACCGGCTGGTAACATTGTCAAGGGCCTTCCGGCGAGAAGACTGGAAGGGAGGAAACGATAATGACGATTCCTGACAGACCGGCGCTCCCGCCGAGGGACCGGATCATCGACGCCGCGCGCGATCTGTTCCGCAAGCACGGCGTTCGCGGGATCGGGGTAGACGCGATCGCGGAAGCCGCCGACAGCAACAAGATGACGCTCTATCGCCATTTCGGCTCGAAGGACGACCTGCTCATCACCTGCATCGAGAAGGCGGCGTCCGAAGCCGAGGCCTTCTGGGTGGCGCTGGAAGAAGCCCATCCCGGTGACGCCAAGGCCCAGCTCAGGGACTGGGTGAAGCGGGCGGGCGACTTCGTCACGGTCGATCACTGCAATTGCGAACTGATCGATGCCGCCGCCCAGCTGGTGGAGAGCGATCATCCGGCACGCCGCGTGATCGAACAGGTGAGGAGGGGGCAACTGCGCAGGCTTACCCAGCTTTGCCGGGACGCAGGCATCGCCGAGGCGGAGCTGCTGGTCGACGCGCTGACGCTGCTGATCGAGGGCGCGCGCGTCAACTGGCGCAGTGCGGGAGAGGGCGGCGCGAGCACACGGTTCGTCGACGCGGCCGAGCGTCTGATCGATAGCTTCGCAACGCAGCAGCGTGTTCTCGCAGTCGGCTGACCCATCCAGGCCGGCCGGTCTTCGAAGGGTGTGGATAGTACCCTATTGTTGCGCGACGAAGCGGCCGGCCTTGCCGTAGCTCCGGGGAAACGTCGAGATCGCGTGCGACGCCACTTCCACCCCGCGGGCGATGGCCGAATCGGGCGTTGCCCCGGCGACGATCGCCGCCAGATAGGCCGCATTGAAGCTGTCGCCGGCCCCCACGGTATCGACGACATCGACCACGGGCGCGCTTACAATGCTCTCCGCGCCGTCAACCATGCAGCTTGCGCCCGCCGCGCCGCGCTTGACGACCAGGATGCCGCCCGGGCGCAGTTGGGCCGCCACCGCCCCGGACCCCATGCCTTCGCCGAGGGCCGCCACTTCATCCTCGTTGAGCAGCACGTGATCGGCAAGCGGCAGCCATTCGCCGAACGTTGTCCGCAGGAGCGGCGTCCAGCCTTGCGTCGGCCAGCCCGGGTCAATGGCGGTGGCCCAGCCGCGCGCCCGCAACTCGCCGAGGATCCGCGTCGTCGCGGCGCGGATGGCGGGCATCAGCAGATTGCCGGAGAGGATGGCAACGGCGCCCGGCCGCGGCGCCGCCGGCACGCGGGCCAGCAATGCCTCGGGCGTGGCGCGCTGCAGATGGCCGGGCGTCGTCAAGAAGACGCGGTCGCCGCCCTTGTGCACGATCCCGACGGTGGTCGTGGTCATGCCCGGATCGTCGCTCCAGTCGCAGCTGGCGGCATCGAATCGGCCGCGCAGCCAGACGCCGTTCGGGCCGTCGCCGGTCGAGGCGACCAGCCGGTGCGGCTCGCCCAGGCCGGTCAGCGCCAGCGCCGTGTTGCCGGCCGAACCGCCCGCCCGCATCTCCGCGCGCTCGACCTCAATCTCGGTGCCGATCGCCGGCCAGCCGTCCAGAGGCCCCAGGACGAGGTCGACATTGACGTTGCCAAGGACGAGGATCGGCGGGGCCGCGGCCGCCTCAGCGCGGGCGGGCGACGACGGGGACATAGGTCTCCAGCGCGGGCTCGGGGAACCGCACGGTGCGCTGCAGCTCCGAAGACATGTAGAGGCCCATCAGGATCTCGACGACGGCCAGCCCGTCGTGGAACGTCTCCAGCGGCGTCTCGCCCCTGCGGAAGCATTCGACCATGTGGCGGTTCTCGTCGGTGTAGCCGTAGACGCCGGCCTCGTCCTCGAGCACCGGCATCAGGCCCTGCTCGGCGTTCTGCTTCTCGACCAGGTCCTCGCCTTCCGAACCGGTGACGGCGCGCGACATGAACACCTTGAGGCCGGTCGAGAGCGAATTGAACTCCATGGCATATTCCGGCCCCAAGAGCTCGAGCTGGATGCGCAGGCCGGCGCCGACATAGGCCCAGGACGTCGTCGCCTCGATCATCAGGTCATTGCCGTCCTCGTCCTCCAGCTCCACCGTGGCGCGGGCGAAATCCTCGGAGGGGCGATTGCGGTAGTCGACCTCGGCACCGAAGCGGGCCTTGAGCTGATCGGCGTAGTGCGGCCGCGTCCACTTCAGGTTCGCCACCGTGCCGTTGACCGCCTTGACCCTTAGCGAGCCGCGCTTGGCGCCCGGCGCGGTCAGCAGGTGACGCGCCACCTCGACCGAATGGCACATCATGTCGGAGAGCACGCCGCCGCCCTGCCTGTCGCCCTGCCAGAACCACGGTTCGTGCGGGCCGGAATGCTCTTCCGCGGCGCGGGCGAGATACGGACGCCCGGTGGTGGAGGCGGCGCGCCGCCAGACGATCTCCTTGCCGCGCAGCACGGGCGTCGAGAATACCTGGTTCTCCAGGTAGCCGTGGTTGAGCCCGGCGTCCTCGACGAGGCGAACCATCTCGCGCGCCTCGGCCACCGTGCGCGCCAGCGGCTTCTCGCAGGCGACGGCGAAGATCTTGCTCCTGCCGGCCTTCTTCGCCGCGTGCAGCGCCTTCATCACGTCGAGCCGGGTGTCGTTGGGCGAGAGTATCCAGATGGCGTCGACGTCGTCGGCCTCGAGCAGCGCCTCCAGCGTCGCATGCGTGCGGCAATGGCCGAGGCCGAACTCCGTCACCGCATCGGCGAAGCGCTGCCGCTTCCCGGCGCTGCGGCTGTAGACGCCGGTCACGTCGACATTGCGCACGCCCACCATCGACTTCAGGTGGAAATGCGCGATGAAGCCCGACCCCACGAAGCCGACGCGCAAGCGCTCCCTCGTCTCGACCATGGAACTCTCCTTATCCTGACGTGCCGGCGGGACCGGTGGTCCCGCGAATCTTGAGCATGGTCGGCAGCACGATCGGCTCGGCCGCCACTTCGTCACCGCCGATCACCTGCAGCAGCAGCGACATCGCCGCGCGGCCGATCTCGGCGCGCGGCTGGCTGACCGTGGTCAAGGGCGGAAAGATCACCTCGCTCAGATAGATGTCGTCGAAGCCGACGACCGAAACGTCGCCGGGCACGTCCAGCCCGCGCCGGCGCAACTCGTGGATGGCGCCGAAGGCCATCTCGTCGTTGGCGCAGAATATCGCCGTCGGCGGCTCGGGCAGGTCGCACAGGATCGCGCAGAGCGCCTGACCGCTGCGCAGCAGATAGTCGCCACGCTGCTCGTAGGCTTCCGGCACGGCCAGGCCGGCATCGTGCATCGCCGCGCGCCAGCCGTCCCGGCGCAGCCTGGACATGATCTCGGGCAGCGGACCGGTGAGGTGGGCGATGCGCCGGTGACCCAGCCCGACGAGATGCCGGACCGCCTCGCGCGCGGCGGCGAGATTGTCGATGCGGACATGCGGCAGGCCCGATCCCTCGATCGTCTCCAGCGCCACCACCAGCGGCAGATCCGAGATCGCAATGCCCGCGGCGTCCAGTCCGGCCGGCAGCTTGCCGGTCATCAGGATCATGCCGTCGGCATGGCCGTCGCGCAGCATGTCGAAATACTCGGTCTCGCGCTCGGGGTTGCTCTCGGTATTGCCCATCAGCACCGAATAGCCGGCCTCGCGGGCCGCCTGCTCCACCCCCTTCATCACCTCCAGATAGAACGGGTTGCCGATGTCGCGCACCACCATCAGCACGGACATCGAGCGGCGCGTGCGCAGATTGCGCGCGCTGACATTGGGCCGGTAGTTCATGGCGCGCGCCGCCTCGCGGATGCGCGACAGCGTCGGCTCGGCGACCAGCCCGGTGCCGGTGAGCGCGCGCGACACGGTCGCCGGCGAGACGCCGAGCCGCTGGGCGATATCCTTGATTCTTGGGCGCCCGTTCATGCCCGCATCGCCCGGCCACGGCCATAGAACAGCATCAGCAGCAGCAGGGTCGCCCCGAAGATCATCTGACGGCCGGATTCGTCGATGTTGACGGTGGTCAGGATGCCCTGCAGCACGGTCAGCATCATCGCTCCGGCCATGGTGCCGGTGTAGCCGCCCTTGCCGCCGGCAAGCGAGGTGCCGCCGAACACGACGGCGATGATCGACGGCAGCATGTACTGCTCGCCGACATTGGCGAAGGACGAGCCGGAATAGCCGAGCAGGCAGATGCCGGCGATTGCCGCGAAGACGCCCGAGAGAACGAAGAGCGATACGCGCATCGCGGCCACCGGCACGCCGGCCATGCGGGCCGCCTGCTCGTTGGAGCCGATCGCGTAGACGCGATAGCCATAGACGGTGCGCGACAGCAGGAAAGCGAGCAGCAGGCCGATCGCCACCCACAGCCAGATGATCCCCGGCAGGCCGAACAGGAACGGCTGAGTGACGAACTGCGACAGGCCGGGCGCGGCGCGGCCGGAGGGGATGCCCTGGCGGATGACGACGAGCAGACCCTGGAGCACGCCGAGCATGCCGAGCGTCATCACCAGCGGCGGTATGCGCAGCAGCGTCACGCCGAGGCCGTTGGCGAGGCCGAACAGCGCCCCCGTGGCGATGCAGCCGAGGATGGCGAGCGGAATGCCGGCATCCTGCCCGTTCATCAGATTGCCGGCGATGATGGCCGACAGCGACACGACGCCGCCGACCGAGAGGTCGATGCCCTCGCGGCCGCCGAGGATGACGAGATTCTGGCCGGCGGCGACGATGCCCAGAAGGGCGGCCACGATCAGCAGGCGCATGATCTGCGTCGGCGAGGCAAAGCCGGGAGACAGCAATTCGCCGACGATCAGGAGAACGACGATCAGCGCCAGCGCGACCAGCAGCGGTTGCCTGGCGAGGTCGAGAAGCCGGCTCATGAGCGCGCCCTCCGCCCGACCAGTATGCCGGCCATCAACGCAACGAGGATGGCGAGGCCCTGGACGAGGTTCTGCCACTCGGAGGGGGTGCCGACGAAATAGACCAGCGAGTTGATGAGGCCGATGATCAGCGCACCGAATACCGAGCCGACGACGGTGCCGTAGCCGCCGGCGAGCGCCGAGCCGCCGAGCACGACGGCCGCCACCGAGAACAGGGTCATCTTGCCGCCGACCAGCGGATCGCCGCTTGCCGTGTCGCCGGTCACGCAGAATGCGGCGAGCGCGGCGAACAGGCCGCAAAGCGCGTAGCCACGCATGCGGATCGCCGTGACCGGCAGGCCGCTCTGGTAGGCGCCCTGTGCGTCGTCGCCGACCGCGAGCAGCTGAAGAGCGAGCCGCGTGCGGGCGAGCAAGTAGAGGATCAGCGCGAGCACCGCGGCAGCCCAGAAGACGAACGGGATCTCAAGGATGCGCCCGCCATAGGCGCGCCAGAAGGTGGCGGGAGCGGGCGTGCCGGCAACCGGCATGATCCAGAGCGCCAGCCCGGTGAAGAAGATGGAGGTGGCGAACGTCGCGACGATCGCCTGCAATCGGAACGTGGCGACCACGACACCGTTGACGAGGCCGCAGGCGAGGCCGACGCCCAGCCCGATCGCCATCGCCGCGATGACGGAAAACCCACTGTCACCCATCGCCGCCATCGCGGCCACGATCACCACGTTCACCAGCGAGACGATGGCGCCGGCCGACAGGTCGATGTCGCCGGCATAGACGACATAGGTCTGCGCCACCGCGAGCAGCATCAGCGCCATGTATGTCTTCACCAGCCCGGTGATGCCGACGAGGCTGACGCTGCGCGGCTGCCATATGCCGTTGAGCGCCAGCAGCAGCAGCATGATGGCGAGCGCCGGCAGGAACGGATAGCGCTCGATGAAGCGCTTGACCGAACCAGGCTCGCGCGGCGGCTTTGCGACTGCGTCTACCATCAGGCCATTCCCATCAGGCGGCCTCGTAGGCGGCTTCGTAGAGGTTGAACCGGGTCCGCTCGGCACCCTGCAGCGAGCGCCTGATTCGCCCGCCGTTGAAGACGAGGATGCGATCGGAATTGGCGAGCAGTTCCGCATCCTCCGAGGAATAGAGCACGATCGCCATGCCTTCGGCCGCGAGCTTGCGCACGAGCGCGAAGAGGTCGGCCTTGGCCGAGAGATCGATGCCCTTGGTCGGATCGTCGAGCAACAGCACGCCCGGCCGGTCGATCAGCCAGCGGGCGATCACGATCTTCTGCTGGTTGCCGCCCGAGAGCGAACCGATCGGGTGGGAAAAACCCGCGAACTTAGTCTTCAGCGCATCCACCGCAGGGGTGGCCTTCGCCCGCAGCGCGGAAGGACTGGCGAGCTTGAGGCCGTTGCGCAGGAAATGGATCGGCGTCACGTTCTCGAGGATGGTCCGGCCGTGGATGACCCCGTCGCGCCCCCTATCCCCCGAGACATAGGCGAGGCCGGCGCGGATGGCAGCGCGCGGATTGGCGGGCCGATAAGCCGCGCCGTCAAGCGTGACGCTCCCGGCGGTCACCGGCGCCGCGCCGAACAGCGCGCGCAGCACCGCCGACTGGCCCTGGCCATGCAGGCCGCCCAGCCCCAGGATCTCGCCCTGGCGCACGTCGAAGGCGACATCGGTGAAGCCCGGCCCCGCCAGCGCCGACACGGAAAGCGCGAGCGGGCGCTTCGCCTCGTTCGCCACCGACGCTTGCGGCGCCGCGGCGGCCAGGGACGGCTCTTCGCCGACCATCATGCGCACGACTTCCTGCGGGCTGGTGTCGGCGATACGCGACGATCCGACCGTGCGGCCGTCGCGCAGCACGGTCACGCGGTCGCCGATGGCGAAGATCTCGTCCATGCGGTGGGAAATGAAGACCATGGCCCGGCCCTCGGTCTTCAGCCGGCGCAATATCTCGAAAAAACGGTCGACCTGGGCGCGGTCGAGCGCGGAGGTCGGCTCGTCGAAGATGAGGACAGGAGCTTCCGTGGCCAGCGCCTTCATGATCTCGACGAGCTGGCGCTGGTCGGCGCGCAGCGCGTCCACCCTCGCATCCGCGGCAAAACCCTCGCCGGCTACGCCCTCGAACAGGGCGATGTAGCGTCCAGCCCGCTCGGAAAGCGCCGTGCGATCCACGAACGGCCCATTCATCGACAGGTCGGGCAGGCAGATGTTTTCCTCGACGGTGCGGCGGGCGGCGAGGCTGAGCTCCTGGTAGAAGATGCCGATGCCGAGGGCTTTGGCGGCGCGCGGGCCTTCGACAGTGACCGCCTTGCCGTCGAGCACAACGTCGCCGCTGTCGGGCTTCACCGAGCCGGCGACGATCTTGCACAGCGTGCTCTTGCCCGAACCGTTCGAGCCGATGAGCACATGAACCTCGCCGGCCTGCAGTTCGAGGTCGCCGCGGCTGAGCGCCATCGTCGCGCCGTAAGCCTTTCTGGCGCCACTGATCTTGAGTTTTGCCATGTGAAATATCCCCAGCCGGCGACCGGAAGCGAGAACGGGGTTCCCGCCTCCGGTCCGGGAGGAACAGCCTATTTGAAGAGCGCCTCGGCGTCTTCGATCGAAAGCGTGCTGGTGTAGGAATAGTGGCCCGGCTTGCCGTCGAGCTGCGCCGCGGCTTCCGCCAGGTTGGACGAGTCGATGAACGGGATCGGCAGGTACATGGCGTTCTTGTACTGCCCGGCTGTCGCCGGCTGCTTCAGTTCCTTGCCCTGGAGCATCAGCACCGCGACATTGAGCGCCGAAGCCATGACGCCGGGCGGGTTCACCGAGGCGCCGGAGTTCAGCTTCTCGGCCGTCCACAGGTCGATGAAGTCCTTGCGTATCTCGCCGGTGGCGGCGATCTGATCCTTCTTGCCGGCATCCGTGATCGACTTCCAGGCGCCAGCGGCCATGCCGTCCTGCACCCATACGCCGCTGATGTCGGGATTGGTGGCGAGGATGTTCTGCATGGCCTGCTGGCCCTGCGCCTGATCCCAGTTGGCGTTCACTTCGTTGACGATCTTGATGTCCGGATACTTCTCGAACACCGACCGGTAGCCGGCGACGCGCATCTCGTTGGCCGGGTGGCCCGCAACGCCGTTGATGGCGACGACGTTGCCCTTGCCGCCGAGAGCCTTGGCCAGCCATTCGGCGCCGGCGGCGCCCCAGGCGGTCTGGTCGATGCCGACATAGGTCGCGTCGGGCGAGGAGACCTCGGCGTCGGTGGAGATCACGAGGATGCCCGCCTCCTTCGCCTGCGCGAAGACCGGGTCGAACGCCGTGGGGCTGTTCGGGTTGATGATGATGGCGTCCACGCCTTCATTGATGAAGTTGCGGACATGGGCGATCTGGCCGGGCACGTCGACATTGGCGCTCTGCACCACGACTTCGACGTTGTGGCCCTTTTCCTTCCACGCGGCGGCGGCGGCCTGGGCTTCCTCGATCATCTGGGTGCGCCATTCGGAGCCGACCCAGCCGTTGGAAAGACCGATCTTGAAGTCGTCCGCATTTGCGGACGAGACGGAAACGGCAATGGCAGCGACGCCCGCAAGCGCGAGCAATTTCAGATTTTTCACGGAGCCTCCCTGGCTTCAATTGATGAAATCGATTGTAAGGTCAAAATGAAATCGATTTCAAGCGCAAATTTCCAGAGCTCTGCCTGGGGAGTGCCGCGTCTGTGGGAACAGAACGCCGAAGTCGTGCCGGCGACGATCCAGCCGGCAGCTTCAATTCATATGGGCGCTTGTCTCGGCCATGCAGCGCCGTGACGGCGATATCGGGCCCCTTTGGCTCCGGCCGGTAGAGCTGCGCAGGCAGGCGGCGGGCAACGCGAACCAGCTGCTCATCGCCGGTTCAGCGCGAACGATTGTGGTCGATTTGTATTAGCCGAGGACACGGCGCGCGAAGGCATTCACAGGCTCGTGCCGGCAATAGCTTTCGCGCACCGCAGCCAGGCGTTCGTCGCGAGATGCATCCGTTACGCCAGCCCATATGACCAGCCCGGCAAGAACGACGCACTCACGGAGGGCTGCCGCGGCGCCTTATATCTGCACCGAGAACTCCTCGATCAGGCCATCCTTCGGCTCGAGCCCCAGCCCCGGTTCCTGCGACACGGTCAGGTATCCGTTCTCGGGCTGCGGGACGCTCTTGAAGATCGCGTTGTAGGCCATCCATTTGTGGAAATGATATTCGACCAATCCGCCGTTCGACAGGCCGGCATGCAGCGCGATGTTGTGCGGGCCGTTGCCGTTACCATGCGAGAGCGGGATGTGGAACAGCTTGGCAAGGGCGGCGGTGCGGATGGCCGCCGAGTAGCCGCCGTCATTGTTGACGTTGGGCTGTATGTAATCGACCGCGTCGGCCAGGATCAGGTCGCGCGCGGAGAACTTCTCGTTTTCCGCAGCGGCCACCGGGATGATCGTCTTCGAGCGCAGCTCGCGCAGGAGTCTCGGGTCGTTGTAGTAGAGCGGCTCCTCGACGAAGCTGATGTCGAGCTCCTCGCAGCGCTTGCACAGCTCCACGGCCTGCGCCAGGTTCATGCGCAGATTACCGTCCATAGCGAGCTTGACGTCCGGACCGACCGCCTCGCGCATCGCCTTCATGCGGATGTAGTCGTCCTTCGGGTCGGGGATCGGCTGACGGCCGACGGTGTTCTTCAGATGGTTGTTGCCGAGCTTGACGAGGTGCGCCGCCTCGGCCGCCAATTCCTCAGGCGAGTAGACGGGAGCGTTGTCGTAGGCCGCGCCGTGGGTGACGTAGACCGGCACCTTGTCGCGCGCGCCGCCGAGCAGGTGATGCACGGGCAGGCCGAGCATCTTGCCCTTGATGTCCCACAGCGCGATGTCGATCATGGCCAGCGCCGAGATCAGCGTCCTGCCCAGCGGCCGCTCGAAGCTGGCGCGATCGAACAGCAGGGGGATACGTTCGGTCCGCATCGGGCTCTCCCCGATGATCTTCGGCGCAATGTATTTGTTGATCAGGTCGATGGCGACGTGGTGGGTGTAGCCGCTGGTCGCCCAGCCGACGATGCCGTCATTGGTCTCGATCTCGAGCAGCAGCGCGCCTTCCTTGTTCGGCTTGTCCCGGTAGGGCGGCGGCGTGATCGGGATGTTGGCGAGCTTGTGCGCCCGGATGCGCGCGATCCTTGTCCTGGCCTCCACGACGGTGTTGTCCTGTTGGACATAGACATCCTGCAGCACGGCCTTCTCCCTTCCCGAAGTTACAGGCAGGATTCCTAGAGAGGCGCGAGCGTCAGGAAAAATTCAAAAATCCGATCGATTATTCTGAAAATCTGAAGTCGCTCTTCTCCGTCGCATGGCGCTCAGACTTGGCGCAGCGACGTCCGGATCAATTGCGCGAGCCGTTCGGCGGCCGGCGAGAGCTCCTTGCCGCGCTTGCGCACGATGCCATAGCGGTGGACGAGCTCGGGCTCGACGATGCGGTAGACGCGCGAATGGTTCGGCTGGGCGAAACGGACGACCGACTGCGTGAGGATCGCCGCGCCGATGCCGGCCTCGGCCATCGCGACCAGCGTCTCCGCCTGGATGCAGCGGTAGCGCACGTTCAGCACCATGCCGCGTGCGGCCGCCTCGCGCTCGAGCATCGCGCCCATCAGGGTGGTGGTATGGAAGTGCAGCAGTGGCAGGGCCGACAGGTCCGTCAGCGTGATGCTGCGGCGGTTGTGCGGACACATCCGCGTCGGGATCAGCGCGTGCAGCGGATCGTCGAGCAGCGGCTCGAAATCGAGATCCGGATTGCCGGAGATCGGGCCTATGCCGAAGTCGACGGCATCGGTCCCGATCGCCTGATAGAGGTCGGCGGACTTCAGCTCCGACAAGAGCATCTTGATCCCCGGATAGTCGCGCTCGAACTCGGCCAGGATGCGCGGCAGGTGGGTGGAGGCGATGGTGGGCGCGCAGGCGAGTGCGACCTGGCCGCGCCGGATGGCCAGCGCCTCCTGAACGTTGCGCAGCCCGATGCCGACCTCCTGCAGACCGCGCTGCGTGCTGGCGAACAATTTGCTCCCTTCGGGCGTGAGCTTGACGTCGCGCGTGGTGCGGTTGAACAGCCTGGCGCCGAGCTGGTCCTCGAGCTGCTTTATCTGCATGCTGATGGCGGATTGCGACCGACGGGCCCTGTCGGCGGCGGCCTTGAAGCTGCCGTTCTCGGCGACCAGCATGAAGGTCTGCAGCAGCTTGAGGTTCACCCGCGCCAGGGCGGCGGCGTTGGTGTCCGGCGGCGGCTTCGGTTCGGTCATTGGCGACGCCATCCGGCCCGCCTGGACAGGCCTGCGCAGCGACGGGCATCAACGCGGCCAGACCCATCAAACATCATCTGCGCCCCCGCTCCGTCGAGACCGCCTCCAGGGCGTCGAGAAGGACACGCACCAGCCGGCCGGCCGGAGCGCTGCGCGGCCACAGCATGCCGATCTCGCGCACCATCGGCGGGCCGGGCAGCGGCAGGCGCGCCACCGACAGCCCCTCCGGCCAAGGCGGCGCCCAGTCGGGCAGGATGGAGACGCCGAGGCCGTTGCTGACCATCACCGATATGGCTTCCAGCGAATCCAGCTCCAGCCACTCCCGGGGGCGGAGCCTCTGCCGGCGCAGCCACTCGTCGGCGAGCCGCCCACCCCAATTGTTGCGGTCGTAGCGGATGAAGGGCCGCGTCGTCAGCAAATGCCGCGGATCGTCGGCGGCGAGGGCGCTCGGCGCCAGGAGGATCATGGGCTCGGTCCGAAGCACGCTCCAATGCAGCGACTTGGGGATCGGAAAGGGCGGCCGCACCAGGATGGCCGCATCGATGCTCCCGTCGCCGAGGGCCTGGTAGAGATCGGTGGAGGTGCCCGGAAGAACGAAGACCTCGATCGAGGGAACGGTGTCGACGAGGTTGCGCAGGGCGGGCGCCAGGATGCCGGTCAATGCCGTCGACACGGCGCCGAGCCTCATCTCGCCGGACGGCGCGTCGGTGTGCGCGAGGCTCTTCAGGTCGCGGATGTCCCTGAGTATCCTGCGGCTCTGTTCCAGGATGGCATGGCCGGCATCGGTCGGCTGCACCACGCGGCCGGCGCGCACCAGCAGCGGCTTGCCGAATTCGTCCTCCAGGGCCTGCATGCGCTGCGCCACGGCAGCCGGCGTGATCGCCAGGCGGCGGGCCGCCTCGGCGAGCGAGCCGAGCTCCGCGACGAGCAGGAAGGTTTCGAGAAAGCGCGATTCCATCGATAGAAAAACTATCATCAAATTATACGACCAGCCATGTTTTCTTCTGTACGCCGTTGACGATAATCCGCTCCTGAACTGGAGGATTTTTTCGTGGATCTCGAATTGAAGGGCAAGGTCGCGCTGGTCTTCGGCGCCGGCGGCGGACTGGGCGGTGCGATCGCGCGCTCGCTGGCCGGCGAAGGCGTGCGCGTGGCCGTCGCCGACATAGACGAAGCCGCCGCGGCAGCGACTGCCGCGGCCGTCAAGGACGCGGACGGCGAGGCGCTGGCAGTCGGCTGGGACATCGGCGATCTGTCGGTGATCGAGGCCCGCCTCGCCTCGATCGAGAAGGCCTTCGGCCCAATCGACATCCTGGTGAACAACACGGGTGGCCCGCCGCCGACGCCGGCGGCCGGCCAGTCCTCGGAGAACTGGTCGAAATTCTTCGACAGCATGGTTCGTTCGGTGATCGCCGTTACCGACGCGGTGCTCCCCGGCATGCGTCAACGCAAATGGGGCCGCATCATCACCTCGACGTCGTCCGGCGTGGTCGCGCCGATCCCCAATCTCGGCATGTCGAACACGCTCAGGATGGCGCTGGTCGGCTGGTCCAAGACGCTTGCCGCCGAAGTCGGCCGCGACGGCATCACCGCCAACATCGTGCTGCCGGGGCGCATCGCCACGGGGCGGATCACCTTCCTCGATGAGCAGAAAGCCAAGCGCGAGGGGCGCCCGGTGGAAGAGGTCACCAGTCAGAGCACGGCCTCCATTCCGGTCGGGCGCTATGGCCGGCCGCAGGAATATGGCGACACGGTCACCTTCCTGGCGAGCCCGCGCGCTTCCTACATCACAGGCTCCGTCATCCGCGTCGACGGCGGCCTGATCCCCAGCATCTAAGGAGATTCCGATGGCCCTCGACCCGAACGCCGTGAAGACACTGCAAGGCGTCTCCACCGCGACGCTCACCACGGTCCTTCTGAAGAAGGGCCTGCGCAATGTGTGGATGCGCGGCACCAAGCCGATCCGTCAGGGCCAGCCCCGCGTGGTTGGCCCGGCCTTCACGCTGCGCTTCGTGCCGGCGCGCGAGGACCTCGCCACCCCGGCAAGCTGGGCCTCGCCCATCTCCACCCGTGCGGCGATCGAGGCAATGCCCGAAGGTTGCGTGGCGGTGGCCGACGCCATGGGCGTGCTCGACGCCGGCATCTTCGGCGATATCCTCTGCGCGCGCATGGTCAAGCGCAATGTCGCCGCACTGGTCACCGACGGCGTGATGCGCGACGCCGCGGGCGTGCTCGGCACCGGCCTCAACGTATGGTGCGACGGCGTGTCCGCGCCGCCTTCGGTGGCCGGTCTCACCTTCGTCGGCTGGCAGGAGCCGATCGCATGCGGCGGCGTGGCGGTCTTCCCGGACGACATCGTCGTGGTGGACGATGACGGAGCGGTGTTGATTCCCGCGGCATTTCTGGATCAGGTGCTGGCCGAAGCGCCGGAGCAGGAGGCCATGGAAGCGTGGATCATGACCGAGGTCGACCGCGGCGTGCCGCTGCCCGGCCTCTATCCGATGAACGAGGAGACGAAAGCGCGCTATGCCGCTTTCGCAAGGAAGACATGACCTTCGGCGTCGATACCAAGGGCGTCTATCCGATCGCGGCGACGCCGTTCAATGCGGACATGTCGGTCGACTACGGTTCAGTCGACCGGCTGACGGATTTTTACCACGAGGCCGGCGCCACGGGCATGACGATCCTCGGCATCCTCGGCGAAGCCCAGAAGCTGGAGCCCGAGGAATCGCTGGCGATCGCCAGGCGGGTGATCGCGCGCTCGCGCGTCCCCGTGGTCGTCGGCGCATCCAACCCGAGCTTCGCGGCCATGCGCAGGCTGGCGCGCGAGGCAATGGAAGCCGGCGCGGCGGGCGCGATGCTGGCGCCTGCCTCGCACCTGCGCAGCGACGAGCAGATCGCCACCTATTTCCAGCACGCCGTCGAGGCGATCGGGCCGGATGTGCCCTGGGCATTGCAGGACTATCCGCTGACGCTGTCGGTGATCCTGTCGGTGCCGATGATCGCGCGCATCATGAAGGAACACCCCTCCTGCGTCATGCTGAAGGCGGAGGACTGGCCAGGACTCGAGAAGATTTCGGCCCTCCGCAGGCTGCAAACCGCGGGCGAGCTGCGCAAATTCTCGATCCTGACCGCCAATGGCGGGCTGTTCCTCGACTTCGAGCCGGAACGCGGCTCGGACGGCGCGATGACGGGCTACGCCTTCCCCGACATGCTCGTCGAACTCGACCGGCTGCACAGCGCGGGCGAGCGCGACGCGGCGCACGATCTCTTCGACGCCCACCTGCCGCTGATCCGTTTCGAGCAGCAACCGGGGGTCGGTCTCGCCGTGCGCAAATACGTGCTGATGCGGCGCGGCGCCATCGCCTCGGACGTGCAGCGCAGCCCGCGCTCGTTGCTGACGCCGGCCGGACGATCCGAGGTCGACTACCTGCTGGAGCGGCTGGCTCGCAAGGACCCGCGCGCAAGGCTTTAACAATTCCCGGAAATCCGCATTTTTGCCGCCAGCTGCGGTCCGCGTGAGAAGCGCGGGCAGGTGCATGCTAAAGACCGCCCGTCAAGGCGTTGCAGCCTGCCTGGTCATTGTGACTGCCCCTCGATCCGGTCGACGATCATCCTGGCGATCGGCATGGCGGACGTGGCGGCGGGCGACGGTGCGTTGCAGACATGCAGCTGGCGCGGGCTTTCGAGGAAGAGGAAATCGTGCACCAGCGTGCCGTCGGCCAGAACCGCCTGTGCGCGGATGCCGGCGCCCGGCTGACCGAGGTCCGAAAGCTCGAGCGAGGGACAGTATTTGCGGCACTGCTCCAGGTAGCCGCGGCGGGATATCGAGTTGCGGAACTCGTCCATGCCGGACCTGAGATTCCTGCGGGCCATCTTCCAGAAGCCGCCGAAGGCCAGTATCTGGGCGACGTCGCCGAAGTCGATGCTGCCTTTTGGATAACCCTCGCGATGGAAGCCCAGCACGGCGTTGGGCCCGACCGTCACGCGCCCGTCGATCATGCGCGTCAGGTGAATGCCGAGGAACGGCAGATCCGGATCGGGGATCGGGTAGATCAGGTGCCTGACGATCTTCGATTTCGCCTCCGGCAAGGTGTAGTACTCACCACGAAACGGCACGATCTGGTGAGTGGGGCGAAGCCCGGCCAGCTTTGCCAGGCGGTCCGATTGCAGGCCCGCGCAGGCGACGAACCGCTCGGCACGGACCGCCTCGCCGCGGTCGGTGGTCACCGTCACGCCGGTATCGTCCTCCACGATGCCCGTGACGCGGGTGCCGGTCATCAGCTTCGCGCCGTTCGCCTTGAGACCCTCGGCCAGGGCGTCGCAGATCAGCCTGTAGTCGACGATGCCGGTCGAGGGCACGAGCAGAGCGCCCAGGCCGGCGACGTTCGGTTCGATGGCGCGCAGTCGCGCCGCATCGATCTCCTCGAAGCCGATGCCGTTCTCAGTGGCGCGGCCCTTCAGCGCCTCCATGCGCTCCATCTCGAGTGGGCTGGTGGCGACAAGCAGCTTGCCGCACACCTCGAACGGAATGTTGTTGGCGCGCGCAAAGGCCTTCGTAGCCTCGGCCCCCTCGCGGCAGAGCTTCGCCTTCAGCGAGCCGGGAGCGTAGTAGATGCCGGCATGGATGACGCCGCTGTTGTGGCCGGTCTGGTGCTCGCCGAAGCCCGCCTCCTTTTCGATGACCAGGACGCGGGCGGCCGGATCGCGGGCGAGGATCTCGGAGGCGGTGGCGAGCCCGACGATGCCGCCACCGACGACGCAATATTGAAACGACATGTGCTGCAGGTCCCGTCAGACTTCGGCTTCGTCCGCCGCGATCATCTTGCGCCCCATCAATTTGAGGAACAGCGGGATCAACAGCACGAGCAAGGTGGCGATGAACAGCCCCAGCGCGATGGGTCGCTCGATGAAGACGAGCAGGTCGCCCTGCGACTGGATCAGCGTGCGGCGGATGTTGCGCTCGAGCAGCGGTCCCAGAACCAGGCCGAGGATCAGCGGCACCGCCGGATAGTCGAGCCTCGCCAGGATGATCCCGGCGCCGCCGGCGACGATGGTCAGCATCACGTTGAAGGCCGAATTGTCGATGGCGAAGACGCCGTAGACGACGATCGCGATGACGATCGGATAGAGATAGGCGGTCGGAATGAACAGCGCGGCCGCCAGCAGGGGCGTCAGCAGCAGCGTCAGGAACACCAGCGCCAAGTTGCCGAGCGCGAAGGAACCGAACACCGACCAGACGAATTCTGGATTCTCGGTGAACAGCATCGGACCGGGCTGCAGGCCGATCATGATCAACCCGCCCATCATCACCGCCGTGGTCGCCGAGCCCGGAATGCCGAGCGTGAACAGCGGGATCATCGCGCCGTAGGACGCCGAGTTATTGGCCGCCTCCGGCGCCGCGACGCCTTCGACGATGCCGGTGCCATATTTCTCCGGCGTCGCCGATATGCGCTTGGCAAGCGCATAGGACAGCATCGTCGCCGCCGAGGCGCCGACACCGGGAAGGACGCCCACGAAGAACCCGAGCACCGAGCCTTGCAGCAGCTGCCAGCGTGTCCGGACGGCGTCCGAGATGCGCGGCAACAGCGAGGCGAAGGTGTATTTGGCCACCGGCTTGTCGACATTCACCTCAAGCGACATGAAGATGGCGGCAAGCCCGAACAGGCCGACGGCGACGATCGAGAAGTCGAGCCCGTCGAACAGGTTCATCGAGCCGGCCGTATAGCGCGGCAGCGCGGAAATGGGATCGAGCCCCACCATCCCCAGCCAGAAGCCCAGCGCCAGCGCCACGAAACCCTTGAAGACGTTGCGGCCGCCGAGCACGCTGAGCAGCGACAGGGCAAAACACATCATCGCCGTCATCTCGGTCGGGCCGAAGGCGAGCGCGTAGCCGGATACCGGGACCGAAAGGGCCACCAGCCCGGCGATGCCGAGAAGACCACCGACGAAGGACGCGAAGACGCTGGTCCCGAGGGCGCGGCCCGCTTCTCCCTTCTGCGCCATCGGATAGCCGTCGAGGACGGTCATCACAGATGGCGCATCGCCTGGAATGCCGAGCAGGATCGACGTGATGGCGCCGCCGAACATCGAGCCGTAATAGACGCCGCCCAGGCAGGCGATCGCCGCGACGCCGCCGAAGCCCGCCGCAACCGGCAGCATGATCGCCACGCCGGCCGTCGGACCAAGGCCAGGAAGCGCGCCGATCAGCAAGCCGACGACCGCGCCAAGTATGGTGCAGGCAAAGATTCCCGGATCGGTGGCAGCGAGAATTCCGTCCCACAGCAGGGCAAGCGTTTCCATCGCGATTCCTCCCTCGCGTGACCGATTAGAAGCCGAACACGCTCTTGGGGATCGGCACGCCCAGGAGATTCTGGAACAGCAGCAGAAGAACGATCGGCGTCAGCACCGACACGGCCGCCAGCCTGACGAAGAAACGCGGACCGGATTCGGTCCGCAGGACCAGACCGATCCCCGCCATCGCCAGCATGGTGGCGATGGTCATGCCGAGATACGGGATCGCCCAGACGGCGACGAGCAGCGCCACGATCACGGCCGCGGCCTTCGCCGCCTCGCGGCCCGACATGCCGGCGCCAAGCTTCTCGAGCCCGCCCAGCGCGCGGTAGAGATTGACCGCGCTGAGCAGCGCGATCGCCGAACCGACGATGATCGGAAGGAGCCCCGCGCCAGGCGTGGTGCCCTGCATCGCGCCATAGCCGATGCCCGTGTAGACCAGCCAAAGACCGAAAATCACCAGCAGCGCGGCGATCAGCTGGTCGAGCCGTTGAATGCTCATCGCTTTCCTCCTCCCTATGGATGGGGAGCCGCCGCGTCGGGCGGCTCCCGCGCAAGTCATTATTGGATGAGGCCGAGATCCTTCATCATCGTCTCGTAGCGCGCGTTGGTGCGCTCGAGCACGTCCTTGAAGCCCTCCGCGTCGACGTAGTCAGGGACGTCGTAGAAGCGATCGATATACTGCTTTTTCCACTGCTCGCTGGTCGCGACTTTCTCTAGCACACCCTCCCAGTAGGTCACGACCTCCTGCGGAACGTCGGCAGGCATGACCAGCCCCCGCAACTGGGTATGGACGATGTCGCCGTAGCCCAGTTCCTTGAAGGTCGGAATGTCGGGGAAGGCCGGCGAGCGCTCGGCCGAGGTGATCGCCAGCGGCCGCAGCTTGCCGGCCGTCATCTGCGTCATCGCCTCGGACGGGTTGAGAAAGCCGACGTTGACATGGCCGCCGAGCAGCGCCGCCATCACCTCGCCCTCCCCGTCGAACGGCACCGAGTCGATCTGGATGCCGAGCGCGTTGGACGTCATCTTGGCCAGCAGCGCCGCGTCGGAGACGACGCCCGTGGTGCCGGTGGTGAAGCGTGGCGTCTTCTTCAGGTCGTCGAGCTTCTGGTACTCGCTGGAAGACGGGACGACCATGATGTAAGGCGACTGCGCGATCGCGGCGAGGGGCGTGAAGTCCTTGTAGCTTACCGGCGAGCCGCCAAGCAGCGGCGTCGTGAAGAAGCTGACGCTGACGGTCGCCAGATAATGGGGATTGCCTTTCTCCTTCGCGACGGCACTGTAGCCGATCGCGCCGGAGCCGCCGGTGCGGTTCTCGGGCAGGATCTTCACCGGGATCAGCTTCATCTCCTCGATCACGCCGGCGATGGTGCGGGCCAGCGTGTCGCTGCCGCCGCCGGCGCCGAACGGGATGATCATGGTGATGTCCCTTTCCGGATAGTCGGCCGCCGCCGCGGGGGTGACGGCAAGGGCCGCAGCCGCGAGCAGGCCGAGGCCGGCGACACGGCCGCGGCCGATAAGATTGCAGAGTCCGTAGGTCATGGTTCGTTTCCTCCCAGTTTAAATTGGATCGCGCCGGGACCGCCGGCCGTCCGGCGGCCCCGGACTGCGTTCGTCAGGCGCGCTTGTTCTCAATGGTTTCGCGCAACAGGTAGCCGTGCGCGTCACGGCCGGTGAACTGGCTGCCCTTGGGATCCTTGACCCGGCCGTCCTTCAGCGCCTCGTAGTTCGGCGTGAAGCCGAGGCCCGGCGCGTCGGGGATCGTCATCTTGCCGTTCACCGGGTCGGGGGTGCCGTGGAAGAAATGCTTGCCGGTCATCCACATGCCGTAGTGGAACTCGACCGGGCCGCCGTTCATCACGCCCGCCAGGATATGCATGTTGAAGATCGGCCAGCCGCCGCCATTAGCCAACGGCAGGTTGAAGGCCTGGGCGAGATGCGCCGCCTTGAGGGCTTCCGTGTAGCCGCCATTGTAAAGAACGTTCGGCTGCAGCACGTCGACCGCGTGGTGGACGACAAGCTCGCGGAAGCGCCAGCGATTGCCTTCCATCTGGCCGGCGGCGATCGGCACCTTGACGCGGTTGCGCAGGTCGGCCAGCGCGCGCGCGTCGTTCTGCTGGATGGGCTCTTCGAACCACTTCAGGTTCGCGTCCTCCACGGCCTTCGCCAGCATGAAGGCGTCATGCGGGTTGAAGTAGCAGTTGGCGTCGATCATGAGATCGACGTCCGGGCCGATCGCCTCGCGGGCGGCATAGACGCGGCGCACGTCGTCCTTCCAGGTGCGGGTCGGCTCGCCGCCGACGACCATCTTCAGCATGGTGTGTCCGTCGGCCAGGAACTTCCTGGCATAGTCGGCGATCTGCTGCTCGTCGAAGAACGGGTAGCCGAAGGTCGCGTAGGTGTAGGCTTCGCGGGAATAGCCGCCCAGCAGCTCCGAAACCGACTTGCCGACGATCTTGCCCTGGATATCCCACAGCGCGATGTCGATCGCCGAGAGGGCGTTGGAGATGACGCCGGTGTAGGCGCGGTTGTTGAGCTGCTTCCATATCCTGGAATGGATCGCCTCGGTGTGGAACACATCCATGCCCTTGATCAGCGGGAAGATGTGGTCCTCGATGCAGGGCATGGTCGACCAGGGCAGGAACTGGCCGGTGCAGCCAAGGCCTTTGACGCCCGTGTCGGTCTCGACCTCGACGAAGACGAACATGCGGGATTCGATGGATTCGCCGATGCCGGGCAGGTCGATCTCGTGGCGATGCAGGCTGGCGGTGATGTTTGCGATTTTCAAGTGAGGTCTCCCTGGGATGGATGAATCATGTGGCGGCCGCGACGGACGCCGCATTTTCGATGGATGCCTTCCAGCGTGCCTTGCCGTTGAGGACATGCTCGAGCCCGCGCTGCCGAGCGAGCTCGGCGTCGCCGCGCTCGATCGCCTCGGCGATGCTGCGATGCTCCAGATTGGTCTGCTCCGGCGATGACAGCGACCGCCGCAGGAAATGGGTTTCCCGGATCAGGTCGTTGTAGACGCGACGCGCGCAGGAATGGTCGGCGATGCGGCCGATCAGATCGTGAAACGCAAGGTTGATCTCGTAGTAGCGCGCGATCCTGCCGGCGGCGATCGCCGCATCCATGTCGGTGATCAGGCGGTTGAGCTTCGCCGCTTCGGCTCCGGTACGCCGTTCCGCTGCCTGCGCGCACATCAGGCCGGTGAGCAGCGAGCGCACGTCGTAGTTTTCGGCGATCTCGCGGTGGGACATTTCGCGGACGAAGACGCCGCGCGCCGGAATGAAGACGAGAAGACCGGCCTCGACCAGCGCCCGCGTCGCCTCCCGCACCGGCGCTCGGCTCACGGCCATCTGCCCGGCAAGCACCGCCTCCTTGATCCTGCTGCCGGGCTGCATGTCTCCCGTGAGGATCATCCGTTCGATTTCACTGTAGACGCGAGCGCTCAGGCTTTCGGATCGTTCAATCGGTCTTGCTGCAAATGTCACGTGTTCGCCCCCGGTTCACTGTCGCCAGTCAACTGTAAACTGTCGACAGAATCAACGGGCGAAAGCACCCAGTCGGCGCCGCATTCCTGCGCTATCCGATGGAGACGGCGGTGCACGCCGGGCCCGATGGGAATGCCGGTCTTCTCACGCTCGGCGCGGACTTTGCGCTCGGGGTCGCCGGCCACCTGGACGGGCTTCGCCGGGTCCACCGGCGGCGTTGCGCGCAGGTCGTTGCAGAAGCGGGCTACATCGGCGCGGAAATCCGCAATCGGCCGGAACAGGGCGGGATTGATGGCCATGAAGAAGTGGCCGACATCGAGGCCCCATGGCTGTTTCGAGTGGTTGGGATCGGTGATCAGCGTGGAGCCGGACAGGCACGAGGCGAGGATGTTGACCATCGCAGCCAGCCCGTAACCCTTGTAGCCGGCGCTCTCCGCCGCACCGCCCAGCGGCGACAGGAAGCCTCCCTCCATCACCGCCTTCGGGTCGAGCGTCGGCACGCCCTTGCCGTCCATGCCCCAGCCCGGCGGCATGAGTTGGCCTTCGACGATCTTGTTGCGGACCTTGCCGGACGCCACGGTCGTCGTGGCCATGTCGAGCACGAAAGGCCGGCCGGGCTCGGCGGGGGCGGCGAAGGACCACGGGTCGGTACCGAAGCGGGCCGCCGCGCCGCCGGTCGGGGGAACGCGGATGCCGAATACGCTGGTGGCGGCGATGCCGATCAGATCGTGATCGGTGGCCTTGGTGGTGAAGTAGCCCAGCGCGCCGAAATGACCGGAATTGCGGACCGACACCACCCCGACGCCGGCTGCCGTCGCCTTGGCGATCGCGGTTTCCATGGCCCGTATGGCGGGATCGTGGCCGAGGCCGCCGTCTCCGTCGAGCAGGGCGCTGACCGCCGTCTCCTGCACGAGCACGGGCTTCGACTGGAAATTGATCGGCCTCGTCTGCCGCCGTTCGTTGTATTCGACCAACAACGCGATGCCGTGGCTTTCGAGGCCATGGAGATCGGCCCAGGCCAGCACGTCCGCCGATTTCCCGGCCTTCTCCGCAGGCATGCCCCAGGCGCGGAAAATGCTCATCGCCTGACGGCGGTGCGTCTCGAAATCATGCCTCATCCTGACCTCCCGCGAAGGCTGCGACATGATCGGCAGCCATCGACGATCAAGGATAAGAATTTGACCGGTCGAAAAACAATGTCAGCTTCGATTGATTCAAACGATAGTTTTTCTTGACCTTGCGAGTCGGCGGCGCGCGATGATTTTCCTCGCGCACCAATGGCGCAAGTACCCTGTTCCCGCTGAGACAGAAGGCTGCCGGATCAGGGAGCCTCGCGGTCCAATTCGGCGGCCAGCGCAGCCCATGACCGGCCCGTCGGCGCTATCGGCCGTCCGCGGCCTCCTCGACCGCTTCGGCGCGGGGCGATGGTGCCACCGGCTGCTTGCGCGAGGCGCGCCAATCCTCAAAGCGCTGAAGGACGACGAAGAACGACGGCACGAACAGCACCGCCAGGCAGACCGATGCGGTCATGCCGCTGACCACGGTGACGCCGATCGAGCGGCGGGCGCTGGCGCCGGCGCCGGTGGCGAAAACCAGCGGCAGCACGCCGAGGATGAAGGCGAAGGAGGTCATCAGGATCGGCCGGAACCGCGCCCGAGCGGCTTCCGCCGCGGCCTCCACGACCGGCATGCCCTTGTGGCGCAGCTCGCGCGCCACCTCGACGATCAGAATGGCGTTCTTGGCCGACAGGGCAATCAGCAGGACCAGGCCGATCTGCACATAAAGGTTGATCTCGACGCCCAGCCCCAGCATCACCGCCACGGGGCCTATCAGCGACAACGGCACGGCGAGCAGGACCGAAACCGGCGCGATCCAGCTCTCATACTGCCCGGCCAGCACCAGATAGACCAGCAGCAGCGCCAGCGCGAAGACCAGGTACATCTGGTTTCCGACCAGCTTCTCCTGATAGGAAAGCGCGGTCCAGTCGAAGCCGACGCCCGGCGGCAGCGTCTTTTCGGCGATCTCCTCCATCAGCCGCATCGCCTGGCCCGACGAAAACCCCGGCGCCGGCACGCCGACCAGCGATGCCGAAGGATAGAGATTGTAGAGACTGATCAACGAAGGGCCGACGCTCGGCGTGACGGTCAGCACCGTGCCCAGCGGGATCATGTCGCCGTTCTTGTTGCGCACGGTCAGATTGCCGATGTCGTCCGGCTTCAGGCGGAACTGCGCGTCGCCCTGCACGTAGATCTGGAAGACCCGTCCGAACTTGTTGAACTGGTCGACATAGGTCGAGCCGAGATAGCTCGCCAGCGTAGAGAACACCGCGTCCGTGGTCAGGCCCAGGTTCTCGACCTTCTCGCGGTCGACCTCGACCCGGTACTGCGGCACGCTGGCGCGGAACGGCGCCGATATCCGCTGGATGCCGGACTGGGTCTCGGCGGCAAGCACCATGGCGTTCACCGAGCGCTGCAGCTTGCCGAAATCGAAGCTGCCGTCGCGGACCTCGATCTGCATGGTGAAGCCGCCTGCATTGCCGATGCCCTGGATCGGCGGCGGCGGCAGGACCAGGACGCGCGCGTCCTGGACCGCCTCCAGGCTCTTGCTCAACGTGGCATAGAGCGCCGGAAGGGACTCGGTCCTGCCGCGCTCGCTCCAGTCGTCGAACATGATGTAGGCAATGCCGGCATTGGCCAGCGTCGAGCTGTTGTCGAGCGCCGAGACGCCGGCGATGGTGATCACCTGGCGGACGCCGGGGATCGGCCTGGCGATCTGCTCGACCTGCTGCATCGCCGCTTGCGTGCGCCCGAGCGCGGCGCCGTCGGGAAGCTGCACGGCGGCCAGCACATAACCCTGATCCTCGATCGGCAGGAAGCCGGTCGCCGCCCGCGACATGCCGTAGCCGGCCGCGCCGATGATCGCCAGCGCGATGAGCACCATCGGCACGCTGTGGCGGGCCATGGAGCCGATCAGCCGGGCATAGCCGTTCTCCAGGCGCTGGTAGAGCGCGTTGAAGCCCCGATAGAAGGCGTTGCGCCGCTCCATAGGAACCGAGGGCCTGAGCCACAGGGCGCATTGGGTGGGCTTCAGCGTCGCCGCGTTGACGGCGCTGAGCAGGGCGGTGGCAGCGATGACCAGCGCGAACTGCGCATACATCTGGCCGGTGAGGCCGGGCAGGAAGGAGGCCGGCAGGAACACCGCCATCAGCACCAGCGTGATGCCGACGATCGGGGCGAACAGGGCGTCCATCGCGGCGATGGCGGCGTCGTGGCCGGACATGCCGCGATCGATGTTGTGGGCGGCTCCCTCGACGACGATGATGGCGTCGTCGACGACGATGCCGATGGCGAGCACGATGGCGAACAGCGTCGACAGGTTGATCGAAAAGCCCATTGCCGCCATCGCCGCGAAGGCGCCGATGATCGTCACCGGAACCGTCGTCGCCGGCACCAGCATGGCCCGCCAGTCCTGCAGGAACAGCAGGATGACGATCAGCACCAGGACCGCCGCTTCGATCAGCGTCTTGTAGACCTCGCCGATGGCCTGGCTGACGAACACGGTGGTGTCGAACGGGATGTCGTGGACCACGCCCTGCGGAAACTCGGCGGCGAGCTGGTCCATCTTGGCGCCGACGGCCCTGGCGACATCGAGCGCGTTGGCGTCGGGCGACTGGAAGATCGCCAGTCCGGCGGCCTGCTGGCCGTCGAGGTTGAACACCTGGCCGTAGGTCTGGGCGCCGAGCTCGACGCGGCCGATGTCGCGCACGCGCGTCAGTTCCGCATTGCCGCCGGACTTGACGATGACGCCGGCGAACTGATCGGGATCGTCGAGGCGGCTCGAAACGTCGATCGTGTACTGGAAGGACTGGCCGTCGGGGGTGGGCGGCATGCCGACCTGACCGGCCGTGACTTGCTCGCTCTGCTGCTGCAGCGCCTGCACCACATCCTGCGCGGTCAGGCTGCGCACGCGCATCTTCTCGGCGTCCAGCCAGATGCGCATGGAATACTGGCCGGCACCGAAGACGCCGACATTGCCGACGCCGGGCAGGCGGGCAATCTCGTCCTTCAGCCGGATGGTGGCATAGTTGCTGAGATACAGGCTGTCGTAGCGGCCGTCCGGCGAGGTCAGCGTCACGATCTGCAGGATGGCGGTCGACTTCTTCTGGACGTTGACGCCCTGCACCTGCACCGATTGCGGCAGCGCCGCCATGGCGCTGGAGACGCGGTTCTGCACCAGCACCTGGGCCTGGTCGAGATCGGTGCCGATGGCGAAGGTCACCGTCAACGAATAGCTGCCGTCGGCGGCCGCGTAGGACTGCATGTAGAGCATGTCCTCCACGCCGTTCACCTGCTGCTCGATCGGCAGCGCCACCGTGTCGATGACGGTGCGGGCGCTGGCGCCGGGATAGCGGGTGGTGACCTGCACGGTGGGAGGCACGACGTTCGGGTATTGCGCCACCGGCAGGTTGATGACCGATACGATGCCGATGACCACCATCAGGATGGCGATGACGTTCGCCAGCACCGGCCGCTCGATGAAGAATTTCGAGATCATTGCGCCGAACCGGCGGACTGGGCGGCGAGGGTCCGCACCTGCGGCTCGACCTTCTGGCCGGGCACGACGTCGAGCAGGCCGGAGACGAGGACGCGATCCTCGGCGGCGACGCCCGCGGTGACCACGCGCAGGTCGCCGACCAGTTGGCCGATCTGCACCGTGCGCTGCTCGACCATGTCGTCCTTGCCGGCTACCAGCACATAGCGCCCGGCCTGATCCGCGCCTATGGCGCGATCGGGAACCAGCAGCATTCCCGGCTCGTTGCCGAGCGGCACGCGGACGCGGACGAAATAGCCGGGCAGAAGCTGGCGGTCGGCATTGGCCAGGACGGCGCGGACGCCGAGCGTGCCGGTCGAGACGTCGACGCTCGGATCGGCATAGTCGAGCAGGCCCTTGTGGGGAAAGCCGGTCTCGGTCTGCAGCCCGACCTCGACCTCGACCTTCTTGAGATCGGCCGAGGTCAGTCCGCGCTGCCGCATGGCGGCGCGGATACGCAGCACGTCCTGCTCGCTGATCGTGAAGTTCACATAGATCGGATCGAGCTGGACGATGCTGGCGAGCACGGTGGCTTCCGCCCCGCCGACGAGTTGCCCCATGGAAACCTGCCGTGCGGTGACGATGCCGTCGAACGGCGCCTTCACCTGGGTATAGCTGAGGTCGAGCGCCGCCTTCTTGGTGTCCGCCTCCGTCTGCCGCTGGCGAGCGGCGTCGGCGTCGCGCTGCGCGGTCGCCTGGTCGAGCGAGGACTGCGGGGAGACGCCCTTCTTCACCAGATCCTGCTGGCGGACGAATTCGGCCTGCGAGTTCTTCGCCGTCGCTTCGGCGCTGGCCTGGGCACCCTGTGCGTCCTCCAGGGCCAGCTGATAGGGTTCCGGTTCGATGAGGAAGAGGACCGTGCCGGCCTTCACCTCGTCGCCGTCCTTGTAGTCGATTTCCTGGATGAAGCCCTGGACGCGCGCCACCAGAGTGGTCGAGTTGACGGCCGTGGTGTTGCCGGTTGCCGTCAGATAGGGCGTGACATCCTGCTTCAACGGCAATGCAACGTCCACCTTAGGCGGCGGCGGCGGCACATAGGTGTTCTGCTCGGTGCAGGCGACAAGCATCGCAGCCACTACGACGGCACAGAACCCGCGCGGACCCGCTCTCCTAGCCAGCCGCGTCAAGCCCGATGAGGGGGCTTTCTCCCGGTCCGACGCCCGATCCGCGTCTTCCGGTGCGCAATACTGCTGCGTGATGGAAGCCCCCCTACTCCGTCAATCACAGGAACGCCGAGGAGAGAACTGCTCGACCTCAGGTTTTTCGTTTGACGCTATAGCGATTCCCGTTCGAAGTATAGCTGTCCGGAGAACTCCAAAGGAGGGGTAAGGGCAGGCCAGCGCCCAGACGGCTGAGGAACGCGCCGCCTGCCAGGCTGATTTCGAGAAGTTCTGTCCGGGCGTCATCCCAGGCGGCGGCCGGGTGCTCGAGTGCCTCGCCAAGCAGATGGACAAGCTTTCGCCGGCTTGCCAGAAGGTCGTGCAGACGCACATCAAGTAGGACGCCGGATCGATCCTGGCCGACGGAGCCCGGCTATTGCGTCACCGCCGGGGCCGACACGGCCTTCGTCGGAAGGCTGCCGCGTCGATCGTCCGCGCCGGCCGCAGCCAGCGCACCGGCATCCTCTCCTCGCAGCGGAGGAGAATTCGGAAACCCGTGAACGGGACGATCTAAGCCTTCTTCTTCGCCGGCTTGCGCGAACCGCGTTTTTCCGGCGGCGCGTCGACCTGGAGTGCTTCCCTTGCCAGTCGCGCCTGGCGGAGCTTCGCCGTCTTGGCGTCGCGCTTCGCCGCTTCCGTCGCCACAATGGTCCGGGCGGCGCTGTCGGTCACCTCGGCCTTGGTCTCAGCCCTTGAGCGCGACGTCTTCAGCAGGCTCAGCCGCTCGATCGCCTTGGTCATTTTGCCCTCCGTGATGAAGGTTCGTCCTCGAAAACAAAAGGGCCGGGCGCGAGCCCGGCCTTCATCGTCGTGGCGACGATCCGTGCCAGTACATCCGTGGTCACGGATCGGTGCCGAATAGTCAGACGGCCGTGAGGTTCTCGGCCGCGCTCTTGCCAGAGCGGTTGTCCTTGACGATGTCGAAGCTGATCTTCTGCCCTTCGACGATCGTGCGCATGCCGGCGCGCTCGACGGCCGAGATGTGGACGAACACGTCGGCAGCGCCGTCGTCAGGCTGGATAAAGCCGAAGCCTTTGGTGGAATTGAAGAACTTGACGGTTCCGGTGGTCATGACGGCTTCCTTTTCAATTGGTCATGAAACTACGCTCGCCCGGCCGTATGCAGGGCGACGCAATGCAATCGATTTTGAGAGGGAAGATCGTCGGAAGCGCGTTGGCGCCAGAACAAAGTTCGACAAGCAAGATCGATGGGGCATAACTAACCCTTATTCCGATCCAAATCAAGGTATTGCGAAAATATTCCGACGGCGCCACGCCGGACAGCTCTACCCCGGGGGCGGATTCAGCCGGCCCGGGCGCCGCGGCGCCGCGGAAGAAAGCACCGGCGGAAAGGCGTTACAGCTTCGTCCAGGCACCGTTTTTCTTCGAGGATCGGACGCAGGCCTCGACGAAGGCGACGCCCTCGACGCCATCCTGCACGGTCGGGAAGATCACGTCCTTCGGCGGCTTGCCGCCCTTCTTGCGCATGGCGCGAATGGCGCGTGCCGCCTCCGCATAAATGTTGGCGAAGCCTTCGAGATAGCCTTCGGGGTGCCCGGGCGGCACGCGCGTCATCCTGGCCGCCGCCGGGCCGGAGCCGGCGCCGCCGCGGGTGATGAGCTGCTTCGGCTGGCCGAAGGGCGTCCACCACAGATAGTTCGGGTCTGCCTGCGTCCATTCGAGGCCGCCTTTGGTGCCGTAGACCCTGAGCTTCAGCCCGTTCTCGTTGCCGGGCGCCACCTGGCTCGCCCACAGCATGCCCTTGGCGCCCGGCGCCTTGCCGCGCGGCTTGAAGCGCAGCAGCACATGCGCATTGTCGTCGAGCGCCCGGCCGGGCACGAAGGCGTCGAGGTCGGCGGCCAGGCTGTCCAGCTCCAGCCCGGTGACGAAGCGCAGCAGGTTGTAGGCATGCGTGCCGATGTCGCCGGTCGAGCCGCCGGCGCCCGACTGCTTCGGGTCGGTGCGCCAGGCCGCCTGCTTGGAACCGCTGTCCTCGGCCTTTTCGGTCAGCCAGTCCTGGGGATATTCGGCCTGGACGACGCGGATGTCGCCGAGCTGTCCGGACGCCACCATCTCGCGCGCCTGCCGGATCATCGGATAGCCGGTGTAGTTGTGGGTGAGGACGAACAGCTTGCCGCTCTTTTCGGCCAGCGCCGCCAGCTTCCTGGCGTCGGCCAGGGTCGAGGTCAGCGGCTTGTCACAGATGACGTGGATGCCGGCTTCGAGGAACGCTTTTGCCGCCGGCCAGTGCATGTGGTTGGGCGTGACGATGGCGACCGCCTCGATGCCGTCCGAGCGCTTCGCCTCGGCCTTGGCCATCTCGGCGAAGGAGCCGTAGCTGCGTTCCGGATCGAGGCCGAGCTCCGCCGCGGAAGCCTTGGCTCGCTCTGGGCTGGAGGACAGCGCGCCGGCCACCAGCTCGAACTCTCCGTCGATGCGCGCGGCGATGCGGTGCACCGCGCCGATGAAGGCGCCCTGCCCGCCGCCCACCATGCCGTAGCGGATGGGCCCGGAGCCCGATTCGACCTGCCTACCGGATACCATTGGTGTCTCCCAAATGAGCGAATAGCGAAATAGCGAATAGAGAATAGCGGGTTCGATGCGCGACCGATCGGACGACGTTTCATGTTCGCTATTCGCTATTTCCTAGTCGCTACTCGCTCTCTATCCCCATCATCTTCCTGAGCGCCGCCTTGTCCGACTTGCCCTCCGCAAAATCGTCGAAGGCCCGCTCGGTCACCCGGATGATGTGATGCTGGATAAAAGGCGCGCCTTCGGCGGCGCCGTCTTCCGGGTGCTTCAGGCAGCACTCCCACTCCAGCACCGCCCAGGAATCGTAGTCGTAGGCGGCAAGTTTCGAGAAGATGCCGGAAAAATCGACCTGGCCGTCGCCGAGCGAGCGGAAGCGGCCGGCACGGTTCACCCAGCCCTGATAGCCGGAATAGACGCCCTGGCGGCCGTTCGGGTTGAACTCGGCGTCTTTCACGTGAAAGGCTTTGATGCGCTCGTGATAGATGTCGATGAAGGCGAGGTAGTCGAGCTGCTGCAGCAGGAAGTGCGAGGGGTCGTAGTTGATGTTGCAGCGCCTGTGGCCGCCGACCGCGTCCAAAAACATCTCGAAGGTGGCGCCGTCGAACACGTCCTCGCCCGGATGGATCTCGTAGCCGATGTCGACGCCCGCGTCCTCGTATCTGTCGAGGATCGGCTTCCAGCGCCGGCCGAGTTCGGCGAAGGCCTCCTCGATCAGGCCGGCCGGCCGCTGCGGCCAGGGGTAGAGATAAGGGAAGGCGAGCGCGCCGGAGAAGGAAACAGAGGTCTTCAGCCCGAGGTTCCGCGAGGCTTGCGCGCCGAACGCCATCTGCTCGACGGCCCAGGCCTGCCGCGCCTTCGGGTTGTTGTGGACCGCGGCGGGCGCGAAGCCGTCGAACTGCGCGTCATAGGCGGGGTGCACGGCGACCAACTGGCCCTGCAGATGGGTGGAGAGCTCGGTGATCTCGACGCCGGCATCGGCGCAGATGCCCTTCACCTCGTCGCAATAGGTCTTCGAGGTCGCCGCCTTCTCCAGGTCGAACAGCCTTCCGTCCCAGGTCGGGATCTGGACGCCCTTGTAGCCGAGCCCGGCCGCCCATTTGGCGATGGCGGGAAGGGAATTGAACGGGGCGGCGTCACCCGCGAACTGGGCCAGAAATATCGCCGGGCCCTTCATCGTCTTGGCCATCTGTCTCCTCCTGGATCGCGGCCGCATCCTAGGCATTTCCGCCGCAGCCGCAAGGCTTCGAGGGGAACGGCGACCGCGGTTGGTCTTCGTCGCTCTGGTCATACCAAATCTGAAAACGAGGTCAAGGCCGCGCCGGACGCATGGCAGTGCGTCACTCTTCTTGCAGATCGCCCATTTTTGTAGTGTTTTCATAAACATGTTCTGCATCTCCTTGCTCGACCTGCACCTTCTTGCGACCGGAAGGCAAATGGGCTAGAAATCTTCTAAAGCCCAATTGGTCGAACCAGTTTGCGAAAAAGACTGGACGGCCTTGCGGGAGGAAACGGCTCCGCGCGGCGGAGCGAATTCAAGGCAGGACTGGAGACCTGGATCATGCATCTTTCGACGCACAACTGGATGCGCGCCGAGCCGCTGGAGGTAACGCTGAAGCGCATCAAGCGGTTCGGCTACGAGTCGATCGAGATTTCCGGCGAGCCGGAGCAGTACAAGACCGGCGAGACGCGCGCCCTGCTCAAGGAGCACGGCATCCGCTGCTGGGGCGCGGTCACGCTGATGCTGGGCGAGCGCAATCTTGCCGCCAGGGATCAGGGTCAGCGCGAGCGCTCGGTGCAGTATGTCAAGGACGTGCTCACCATGGTGAGCGAGCTCGACGGCGAGATCATCACCCTGGTGCCGGCGACGGTGGGCAAGGTGGTGCCGGACGGCACCGAGGAGGAGGAGTGGAGCTGGGTGGTCGACGCCACCCGCGAGTGTTTCGGCCATGCCAGAAAGGTCGGGGTGCGGATCGCGGTCGAGCCGCTGAACCGCTTCGAGACTTACCTGTTCAATCGCGGCGAGCAGGCGCTGGCGCTGGCCGACGCGGTGTCGCCCGAATGCGGCGTCTGCCTCGACGCCTATCACCTCAACATGGAGGAGTTCGACGTCCACGAGGCGATCCGCAAGGTCGGCAAACGGCTGTTCGACTTCCATGTGGCCGACAACAACCGCTTCGCGGCGGGGCTCGGCACCATCGACTGGAAGCGGATCGTCGGGACGCTCAGGGAGATCGGCTATGACGGCGCGCTGACCAACGAGTTCGTGGCGCCGGTCGACCGCACCCCGGCCGCCCGCTATCCCGACATGGTCGAGCGCAACCCCGTCGACATCTCGCCGGAGCAGCTGAAGTTCATCCAGGACCACGGTTCCAGCCTGCTCACCGAGACATTCTATACCGACCAGATGCGCATCACAGCAGAGACGCTGCTGCCGCTGATCAAGTAGCGCGCGTCTCGCCGCGCCGGCCGCCACCGGGGGGCGGTGGCCGGCGCGAGCCTCTTCCTCGCAACAGGCAACGGACACCGCATGCGCATCAAGAAGACACAGGCCTGGTGGGTACGCATCCCCATAGAAGCCGCGCGCCAGCACCGCAGCGACTTCGGCCAGGTCCGGACCTTCGACGCGGCGATCCTGCGCATCGAAACCGAGGACGGCCTGGTGGGCTGGGGAGAAGGCAAGAACGCCGCCGGCAGCGCCGGCTCCTACGGCGCTCTGGTGCACATGCTCAACCATGAGATCGGGCCGATGCTGGTCGGCCGCAACGCCGGCGACATCGGACCGATCTGGGACATGCTCTACAACGGCAGCCGCGCCGAGACGGCGGCCAGGCAGGGCCACGCCATGCCGCAGATCGCGCGGCGCGGCATGACGATCGCCGCCATCAGCGCCATCGACATCGCGCTGTGGGACATTCTGGGAAAACATCTCGGCCAGCCCGTGTGGCAGCTCCTCGGCGGCCGCAAGGCCGACCGGCTGCCGGCCTATGCGTCGGGCGGCTGGGCGCCGGCCGAGGCGATCGGAGAGCAACTCAAATCCTACATCGACGCCGGCGGGTTCGGGGCGGTGAAGATGCGGGTGGGGGCGATGGACGGCGCGCCGCACATTTCCGCGGCGCGCGTCCGCGCCGCCCGGCAGGCGCTCGGCGACGGCGTCGACATCATGGTCGACGCGCACGGCACCTATACGGTGGCCGAGGCGAGGCGCTTCGTCGCGCTGATTTCCGACTGCAACCTCGCCTGGTTCGAGGAGCCGGTGATCGCCGACGACAAGGCGGGCATGGCGGAGGTGCGGGCCGCCGGCCCGGTGCCGATCGCCGCCGGCGAGAGCGAGGCCACCCGCTGGGATTTCCGCGATCTCGCCGTGCTCAAGGCCGCCGACATCTTCCAGCCCGACCCGGCCTTCTGCGGCGGCATCAGCGAGGCAATGAAGATCGGGGCATTGGCGAGTGCCTTCAACCTGCGTTTCGCACCGCATCTGTGGGCCGGCGCGCCTTGCTTTTTCGCCGGGCTGCATCTATGCGCGGCCTCGCCGGCGAGCTTCACCGTCGAATATTCGCTCGGCGCCAACCCGATGATCCACGACCTCGTCGAGGAGATGGTCGAGGCGAAGGACGGAATGGTCGCCATTCCGGACAAGCCGGGGCTCGGGTTCACCGTGTCGGAGAAATTCCTGGAGGCGCACGCCCAGCGCGGCTGATCGAAATGAAGGAAAAGGATCTCCTCGCGGAACTGGCCGCCTACCTCTACAGCTATTCCAACGCCGACACCGGCCGCACGCCCTCGGAGCGCGAGCTGGCCGAGCATTTTTGCGTGAGCCGCGGCCAGATCCGCGAGACGCTGGCCGTGCTGGAGGCGATGCGCATCGTCGAGCGGCGGGCCAAGTCCGGCATCTATCTCACCACCAACCAGGCGAGCGTCGAGGCGATGGCGCTGTTCGCCAAGGCCGGCGTGCCGCTCGATCCGATCCAGATCTACGAGACGGTCGAACTGCGCAAGATCCACGAGATCAAGGCGGCGGAGCTGGCCTGCAGCAGGGCCACAGAGGAGAATTTCGAGCGGTTGCGCGAAATTCTCGCCGCCTCCGAGGCTCGGCTGGCGGCGGGCGAGGCGCTGGCGCGCGAGGACCGGGATTTCCATCTGGAGATCGTGAGGGCAACGCAGAACAGCGTCTTCCACAAGGTCTGCAGCGTCTACTACCTGATGGGCGAGCACCGGCTGCCGGTCTATTTCAAGGATCCCGAGCGCGGCCGGCGCTCGCATGCCGAGCACCTGCAGATCTTCGACGCGCTGCTGCGCCGCGACGGCAATCTGGCGCAAGCGCTGATGAGCGCGCATCTGCAGGGCGCGGAAAGCTACTGGAAGGGCCTGATCAGCGGCACCGCAGAGCCGATCAAGACGCCGGAAACGGTGTGATGTGCCGGCTGGGGCACTTGCACATGAAACACGCTGCGAAACCGAGCCGCCTCTTACCTCCACGCCCAACCCCTCCCCACAAGGCGGACGGGGACCTTGCGGCCGCTGTGCCGGCCAGAACGGTCAACGATTGGCGCCTGGTTGAGACGAAAGCCGGCCCCCCTCGCCCTTGTGAGGAGGGGTCAGGGGTGGGAGTAGCCGTCGCCCTGGCGAGCCGGCCGGCCGATGTGAGGGTCTTGTCCATGCGTCGTTCGGAGCTCGCCCGGGCCGCTCTTGTCCTCCGCTTTCTCGGGCCTGACGAGCCTCGAAAGACGCACCTCTTCGCGCGTCGGGCGCTCCCAGTCGCGAGCAGCCGGCCATGGCGGTGATCCTGTCCACCCATGCGCTGCATCCGCGCGCCACCGCCATGCTGGAGCGGGCGGGCGAACTCAGGATCGCCTCTGCGCTCGATACCGACACGCTCGTCCGGGAAACGCGCGACGCGGCCGTGATCATCGTCAGGGCGCCGCTTCCGTCCGAAATCTTCGTCGGCACGCATGGTATCCGCGCCGCGATCCGCCACGGCGCCGGGCTCGACATGATCCCGGTTGAGGCCGCCACGGAGGCGGGCGTGCTGGTCGCCAACGTGCCCGGCGTCAACGCCCGCTCGGTCGCCGAGCATGTGCTGTTCGTCACCCTGGCGCTGCTGCGGCGTTTTCGCGCCATCGACCGCGATCTCCGCGACGGCGGCTGGCTTGCCGGCCGCGATCATGCCAACGCGGCGCGCGAGCTTGCCGGACGGACGATCGGCATCGTCGGCATGGGCGCGGTCGGGCGGCAGGTCGCGGCGATCGCGCATCACGGCTTCGGCCTTGCCGTGCTCGGCAACAGCCGCAGCGGCGCCGGTTTTCCCGATTTTGTGCGCCCCGTCGGGATCGACGAACTGGTGGTGCAGAGCGACATCGTCGTGCTTGCCTGCCCACTGACGCCGGAGACGACCGGACTGATGAGCCGCCGGCGCATTTTTTCCATGCGGCGGGACGCCATCCTGGTGAACGTGTCGCGCGGGGCGGTCGTCGACGACGAGGCACTGATCGCGGCGCTGCGCGAGGGCCGGCTCGCCGGAGCGGCGCTCGACGTGTTCAAGACCCAGCCGCTGCCCGCCGACCACCCTTACCTCGGCTTCGACAATGTGATCGTCACACCGCACCTGGCGGGGATCACCGAGGAGAGCATGATGGCGATGGGCGTCGGCGCGGCAGAGGAGGCGGTGCGGGTGCTGTCCGGCGCGCTGCCGGTCAACCTGCGCAATCCCGAGGTTTTGGAGCGCTACCGGACCCGGTTTCCCGTCTAGCCAGCCGCCGGCATAACCTCTCCGGCGTGCCGACCGACGAGCCGCGCCAGGCTAACCGGGACGGCGGGGGCGGGACCGGGTCAGATGATGGCCGTTACGGCCGGTCCGTCCATCCCGCGGCGAAGGTCTCGGCGATCGCCAGCACCGCCGCATGCACCGGGCCGGATGGGATCGTCGGAATCACCGAGGCGTCGACCACGGAGAGATTGTCGAGCCCGCTGAGCTTCAGCCCCGGGTCGACCACAGCTCCTGTGTCGGCACCCATGCGGCACGTCCCGACGGGATGGTGATGAGTGATCGCCGCCTTCGCAATGAACGCATCGATCTCGGCGGCGGTCCGTACACCCGGCCCGGGAAGCAGCTCGTCGGCTTTCCAGCCCTCGAGCGCCGGCGCCGATCCGACTTCCCGGGCGACCTCGAAGGCACGGCGGAAGGTCAGGCGGTCGTGCTCGGTCCGCATATAGGCCGGGTCGATGAGCGGCCGGTCGGAAAGTTCCGGCCCGCCGATCGCCAGAAAGCCGCGGCTGGTCGGATGGGTGACGCCGAACAGCAGGGTGTAGGCGAAGCCCGGCGCGATCGGCGCGAAGCTCTCGGAGACGGAAGGGCCGGTGACGCAGCCGAGCACGATGTCGGGCGCGCCGTCCGGCCGCGTGACGTCGGCGGCGTTGAGATACATCAGCGATTCGGAATGCTGCAGCCTCGTCGGCGGCACCGGCCGGCTCGAGCGGTAGACGTTGCCGGCGCCGAGCAGATGGTCGTGCAGGTTGCGGCCGACCTCGGGGACCGCCAGCCGGCAGGCGACGCCGGCCCGCCGCAACGTCTCGGGATCGCCGATCCCGGACCGCTGCAGCAGCAGCGGCGAGCCGATGGCACCGGCGCAAAGCACGATCTCGCCGCCCGATACGATCTCGCCGACGCCGGCGCGGGTGACGGCGACGCCGGCGGCGCGATCGCCCTCCAGCACCAGGCGGTGCACCAGCAGGCCGGTCAGGATGGCGAGGTTGGGCCGGGCGCGCACGGCGGCGGTCAGATAGGCGTCGGCGGCGCTGACACGGCGGCCGTCGCGGATGGTGAGCGCATTCGGCGCGGTGCCGTTGAGGCGCCGGCCGTTGTGGTCGCCGAGCGACGGCACGCCACGCTGCAATCCGGCTTCCATATAGGCGCGCACCACCGGATTGACCTCTTCACCGGGCAGCCAGACGGGAAGCGGGCCGTCGCCGCCATGCAGCTCGGAGCCGCCGCCGGAAAAGCGCTCGCTCCGCCGGAAAGCCGGCAGCAGCCTGTCATAGGACCAGTTGCGCGTGCCGGTCGCCTCCGCCCAGGCCTCGAAATCGTCGGGGTGGCCGCGCACATGCGCCATGGCATGCAGGCAGCTCGACCCGCCGACGACGCGGCCGCGCGGCCAGGCATGGACGCGGCCGGCCGTGCCGCCCTGCGGCACCGTCTCATAGGCCCAGTCGTAGTCGCGGCCCTGGATGAACGGCCACATGGACGGTTGGGCGATGTCCGGGTCCGTCGGCTCGAGGCCGGCCTCGATCAGCGCCACGCGGCGGTCGGGATTCTCGCTCAGCCGCGCCGCCAGCACGGACCCAGCCGATCCCCCGCCGATGATGACTACGTCGAACCGCATGCCGCATGCCCCGTCTACTGATTCCAGGGCATTGTTAGAGCCTGCCCGGCCGAAGCGCCATGCGCCATCGCGTCGGCATCGAAGCAAGGTCGCGGAATGCGGCGCAGACGCGGAGTCTCGGAGCCGGGGCGCCCGGCGAAGCAAGTCGCAGGACCCATCGATCGGGGCTCGCTGCCCTCCCGCCTTGCGCCTTGACACGCCAACGGCCGCGACTTAATCTTGACATTGTCAACATACGGAGCGCGCCATGGACGACCTGCTGCTCGACCTCGTCCTGGCGATCGCCCATCATTTCCTGGCGTTCCTGCTCGCCGCGCTCATCGCCGTCGAGTTGGCGCTTGTCCGGCCCGGTCTGGGAACGGTTGATCTTGCGCGCCTCGGCCGTGTCGATTCGGCCTATGGCGGCGTCGCCATGCTGCTGATCCTGGTGGGCATCGGCCGCGTCGTCTGGGGGCTGAAGGGCTGGGAGTACTACGTCTACTACCCAGTCTTCTGGATGAAGATGGCGGCCTTCGTGGCGATCGGGCTATTGTCCATAGGGCCGACGCGCCACATCGTCGCCTGGCGCCGCGCCGGCCTGGCCACGGTGCCCGACGCCGAGGTCTCGCGCCTGCGCGGCTGGCTCAAGGCCGAGGCGGCATTCCTGGCGCTGGTGCTGGTGTTCGCCGCGTCGATGGCGCGCGGTGTGGGCTACTGAGCGGCTTGCAACCCGCCGGTCGCCCCGATCTCGACCAGCGGTGCGGGCACCGACGTCGTCTTCTCCGGTGATTTGCACAGATCGGCGATCACGCAGCGCGGGCAATCGGGTTTGCGCGCCTTGCAGACATAGCGGCCGTGCAGGATCAGCCAGTGATGGGCATGGCGCATGTATTGCGGCGGGATGATTTTCACCAGCCCGGTCTCGACCTGCTCCGGCGTCTTGCCGGGCGCCAGCAGGATGCGGTTGCCGATGCGGAAGATATGCGTGTCGACCGCCATGGTCGGCTGGCCGAAGGCCATGTTGAGCACGACGTTCGCCGTCTTGCGGCCGACGCCGGGCAGCGCCGTTAGCGCCTCGCGGTCGTCCGGCACGGCGCCGCCATGGTCGCGGACCAGCGCCTGCGACAGCGCGATCACGTTCCTGGCCTTGCCGCGCCACAGGCCGATGGTGCGAATGTACCGTCCTACCTCCTCCTCGCCTAGCGCCACCATCTGTTCCGGCGTGTCGGCCACCGCGAACAAGGGCCGCGTCGCCTTGTTGACGCCGGCATCCGTCGCCTGCGCCGACAGCACCACGGCTACCAGCAGCGTGAAGGCGTTGACGTGCTCGAGTTCGCCCTTCGGCTCCGGCCGCTGCACCGAAAAGCGGCGGAATATCTCGTGCACCTCCTCCGGCCGGTAAGCCGGGCGAGCCCGCATCGGCCGGGACTTTGCCTTCGCCGGGCCGACCGCCGGACGCGCTGCGGCGCTTTTTGCCTTGGGGTTTTTCATGCGACCTCTATAATTGCGGGCGATGGACGACACAAACGCCATGCGGGATGCCGACGAGCCGTTCTTCCGGGCGCTGCTCACGCCGCACCGGTCGCTCGGGCGCACCGGCTTCGCGATCCTCATGGGCGCGCTGCTGTTCGGCTGGCTGGTCACCGGCGCCTTCTTCCTGTCGAAGGGCGCCTGGCCGGTGTTCGGCTTCTTCGGCCTCGACGTGCTGCTGGTCTATATCGCCTTCCGCATGAACTATCGCGCCGCCCGCGCCCGCGAGGAGGTGTCGGTGTCGCGCACCCGCCTCGACATCAGGAAGACCGCGCCCTCGGGACGCAGCGAAGCGCACCGCTTCAACCCGTTCTGGGCCCGCTTCGCGGTTGCCCGCCACCAGGAGATCGGCATCACCGGCATGGCCGTGGAGGGACAGGGCAAGAGCGTGCCTATCGGCTCCTTCCTCAACCCCGACGACCGCGAGAGCTTTGCCGCGGCGTTTTCGCGGGCGCTGGCGACCGCCAAGGCGCGCTAGTCACGGCGCGGCCTTCCATAACGACGTCAGAACTCGAACCGCAGCAGCCGGCCGATTTTCTTCAGGGGCGGGATGAGGTTCCAAACGCCGATGAACAGGCGCGCACCCAGCGTCATGCGCCTGACATGCTCGGTCTCGTAGGGAGCGATCTCCTCGACAAGCTTCAGCCCTGGGACCGCCTTCTCCAGATCGTGTGGATCGTTGATCGCCCAGAGCAATTTCGCGCCGGTCGCCCTTACCGACGGGGTCATCGCCACGATCTTCAGGCCGAGGCTGCTGTAGGCGTCGCAGACGATCTCGCCGCGGTCGAAATGCCGGACGAGGCGGGCGAACAGCTTCGGTCCCTCATCGGCCGGAAGATAGGGTGTCAGCCCCTCCGCCGCGATCATCGCCGGGCGATCCGCCGGCACGGTCTCCAGCCATTGCGGATCGGTCACCGACGATGCGACAAGGCGACAGTTTTCGCGGTCCGGGTAGAGCCTCCCGCGAAGTGCGATCACCTCGGGATAATCGACGTCGTGCCATGCAACGCCGGCCGGCGGATTCACGCGGAACACCCTGCTGTCGAGCCCGCAGCCCAGATGCAGGACCACGGCATCCGGATGCCGTGCGATGAAGGCGCGCACCCGGTCGTCGATCGCCTTTGCCCGGATCGCCAGGCCGACGCCGAGATTCCTGTCGACCTTCAGCCGCCCGAAATCATAGTCGATCTTGCCGACAGCCTCGGCGGCGAACCAGTCCTTGAGCAGCGAATCCGGCAGCCGGCTCTCCAGCGCCTTGCCGCAGAGCGTGATCAGCAGAGTTTCCTTCTCCCTGGTGAGATGCGCTTTTTCGCCCGGCATCTTCCTCCCTCCGGTGTGCAGCCCTATCTGGGTCCAGCGTCCCGCAAGGCAAGTTTCGGGTGGTTTCACGCCTCCGCTGGCCCGATATTCGGGGCCAAGGAGACATTGCCATGAACGCTCTTATGTCTATGAATTCGCCGATGCCGACGAAACCGATGCCGATCCTGCAGAAGGATATCACGCCCACCGACGGCGACTACGAGATCGTGCGCCGCGCCATCGAGAAGATCAGCCTCGACTATCGCGACCAGCCGTCGCTGGAGGAACTGGCCGCCGATGTCGGCGAGACGCCGACCGGGCTGCAGAAGCTGTTCACGCGCTGGGCCGGCCTGTCGCCGAAGGCTTTTCTCCAGGCCGTCACGCTCGACCATGCGCGAAGACTGCTCGACCAGGGCATGCCGCTGCTGGAAACCTCGTTCGAGCTCGGCATGTCCGGTCCCGGCCGCCTGCACGACCTCTTCGTCACCCATGAGGCGATGTCGCCGGGCGACTACAAGACGCGCGGCGCCGGCCTGACCATCCGCTACGGCTATCACATCTCGCCCTTCGGCATCGCGCTGGTGATGGTCACCGACCGCGGGCTTGCCGGCCTCGCCTTCTGCGATCCGGGCGAGGAGCGCGACGCCTTCGCCGACATGTCCGGCCGCTGGCCGAACGCGTCCTACGTCGAGGACATCGGCGCCACCGCGCCCTATGCGGCACGCATCTTCGACCCAGCCAACTGGCGGTCCGACCAGCCGCTGCGCGTGGTGCTGATCGGCTCCGATTTCCAGGTGCGGGTGTGGGAGGCGCTGCTGAAGATCCCGATGGGCCGCGCCCGCAACTACTCGTCCATCGCCGCCGAGATCGGCGCGCCCGCGGCGAGCCGCGCCGTCGGCGCCGCGGTCGGCGCCAACCCGGTGTCCTTCGTCGTGCCCTGCCACCGCGCGCTCGGCAAGTCCGGAGCGCTCACCGGCTATCACTGGGGTCTCACCCGCAAGCGGGCGATCCTCGGCTGGGAAGCGGGCAAGCTGGCCTGCGGATGAATGGCCCACCGGGGCAATTCGCGAGGCCGGACAAGCGGGGTGAGCCTGCCGATAGGGCAGCCCGCCGAGGGCGCCTCAGGCTTCTTCGCCGAACCTGGACGCGACCAGTTCTTCCAGCGCCGAGAGCGCCTGGCGCGCCTCGGGACCGCTGGCGGAGACGCGGATCGAGCAGCCGGGGCTGGCGGCCAGCATCATCAGCCCCATGATCGAGGTGCCGCCGACCCTCACCCCGTCCTTCTCGACCTCGATCGTCGCCTGGAAGCCGGCGGCGAGCTGCACGAACTTGGCCGAGGCGCGGGCGTGCAGGCCGCGCTGGTTGATGATGACCATGTCGCGGCTGATGGTATCCTTCGACAGCAGGGGACCGGTCATTTACCGCTCAGCACCTGGCTCGCGACGTTGATGTATTTGCGGCCGGCGCTCTGCGCCAGTTCCAGCGCCTTGGCCATGTCGTCGGCCTTGCGGGCGCTGGTCAGCTTGATCAGCATGGGCAGGTTGACGCCGGCGATCACCTCGACGCGGCCGGGCTCCATGACCGAGATCGCCAGGTTCGACGGCGTGCCGCCGAACATGTCCGTGAGCAGGATGACGCCGTTGCCCGTGTCGGTATGCGCCACCGCATCGACGATGTCGCGGCGGCGCTGCTCCATGTCGTCGTCGGCGCCGATCGAGATCGTCTCGAAGCTCTGCTGCGCCCCGACGACATGCTCGACGGCGTTGCGGAACTCTTCCGCCAACCGACCGTGCGTTACCAGCACGAGTCCGATCATTCCGCCATGGCTCCCGTCATCGCCCCTTCATACGCGTTCGGTAAAATGCCTACCGCCGGAGCGGAGCGCCATCTTGTCCAGCCACCCGCCGTTGACAAGCCCAAATCTTCGTTAGCGGCGGCCATTTTGCCGCATCCTGGCATCCATGACACAGGTTCAGCCGAACGGCGGCAGTGACAGCCGCGCGGCAATCGCGGCGAACGCGCCGGCTGCATTGCGGCGCTCGAGCGTCAGAACCGGGATGCGGCAGCCGCCGATTTCTTCGCTCTCTTCCTCACGGTAGCGCGGCGCCGCCGGCCCGTCGACCAGGCGGATCAACAGGTCGACGACGGCTGCGGCCTCGTGACCGATCGGCTGCGGCGTCGAGCCGCGAACCTCCACCAGGCCGGCGATCGCCGCGGGAGCGGTGCACACCAGCCGCCCGTTCCGACGGGCAAGCAGGAGCTGATCGTCGGCCACCAGGGTCGCGAAGCGCCCGGCGGCGCGTGCCGCGGCGATCACGGCGAGCGCCAGCGTGGTCTTGCCGGATCCGGATTCGCCGCGGATCAGGATTCCCCGGTCGCCGACGACGATCCCCGTTGCATGCAGGTTTGGAGGATACCCTGGTTCGGCTTTGGCCATGACGATGGAAGGACGCACCGTTCCTGCCGCGGCGCTCACTCGTCGGCCGGCAGTGTCATGACGAAGCGGGCGCCCTTCACCTCGCCGGGTTTCGTGCCGGAGATGTTCTCGGCGGTCAGGCGTCCGCCATGTGCCTCTGCGATCTGGCGGCTGATGGACAGGCCGAGGCCGGAATTCTGGCCGAACGCCTCGCTTGACGGCCGGTCGGTGTAGAAGCGCTCGAAGATGCGGTCGATGGCGTCGGGGCGAATGCCCGGCCCGTTGTCGTCGACGGTGACGACGTTGAACTGGCCGGCCCGCGACAGGCTTACCGTGATATGCCCATGGTCCTCCGGCACGAAGGAGCGCGCGTTCTCCACCAGATTGGTGATGACCTGGCCGATCCGCAGGTCGTGGCCCGTGACGAAATAACCCCTGGCGGGCGGCAGCTTGGCCGCCTTGAACTCGATGGTCGCCTTGCGCTTGTGGCGGCCGGTCTCCTGCGCGGCGGAGACCAGATCGGAGACCAGCTTGCGCAGGTCGACCCGGGTGGCGTCCTCGCGCGCCAGTTCGGCGTCGAGCCGCGAGGCGTCCGAAATGTCCGAGATCAGCCGGTCGAGCCGGCGCACGTCGTGCTGGATGATCTCCATCAGCCGCTCGCGCGAAGCCTCGTTCTTGGCGATCGGCAGGGTCTCGACGGCACTGCGCAGCGAGGTCAGCGGATTCTTCAGCTCATGCGACACGTCGGCGGCGAAACTCTCGATCGCCTCGATACGCGCATAGAGCGCGTTGGTCATGCCGCGCACGGCGATGGAGAGATTGCCGATCTCGTCCTGTCGGTCCGAGAAATCCGGAATCTCCTCGCGGCTCTTGACCCCGCGCCGCACCCGCACCGCCGCCGCCGAGAGCCGGCGCAGCGGATTGGCGATGGTGGAAGCGAGCAGCATCGACAGGATCGCCATGACCAGCGCCGCGACGCCAAACACCCGCAGGATGGCGTTACGCTCCGCCGACACGATCTTGTCGATGTCGCCGCCTTCGGTGGACAGCATCAGCACGCCCAGCACCGCGCGAAAACGCTGGATCGGCACGGCGACGGAGACGATCTCCTCGCCCTTCTCGCTGACGCGCACCACTGTGGACGGACTGCCGGTGAGCGCGTTCATGACTTCCGGAAAGGCCGCGCCATTGCCGCCGGGCTGCTCGCGGTAGATCGGCAGGTCGGTGTTGCGGAACAGGTTGAAGACGAATTTCTCCGCCTTCTCGAGAATGCTCGGCTCTTCCTCGTCGACCGGCGGCAGGTCGTAGCGCAGGATCTGGCCGCGCGAGTAGAGATGGCGCGAATCGAGCAGCAGATTGGCGTCGCGATCGTAGATGCGGGCGCGCGTGCGGGTAGGCGAGATCAGCCGCTTGAGCAGCGGCGCGACGCGCTCGGGATTGATGGGGAAATCCAGATTGTCGAGCTGGTCGGTGCCCGGGCCGAGGCTCTCGCCGGCCTGCAGCTCCAGAAGCTTCTCCGGATCGATGCTGATGGAATCGGTTTCGACGGTCGCCGAGGCGGAGATGGCGCCTGCGATGATCTCGCCCTGCGTCATCAGGCTCTCGACGCGGGCGTCGATCAGGCCGTCGCGGAAGGTGTTCAGATAGAGGATGCCGGCGACCAGAACGGCAAGGCCGGCAAGGTTCAGGAACAGGATGCGGCGGGTGAGGCTCGAGAAGACGTGGTGGCCGAGAAATCGCCGCAGCGGCACCGTCAGCGCCGCAAGCACGGCCGCCAGCCAGCCCCGCGGCCGCCGGGCGGCGGCCATCGGCTTGTTAAGCTGGAGGTCAATCGTCATTCAATCCCGGATCCCCGGCGGTTCGGCTCAGGCCTCCCTGAACCGGTAGCCCACGCCATACAAGGTCTCGATCATCTCGAAATCATCATCGACCGCCTTGAACTTCTTGCGAAGCCGCTTGATGTGGCTGTCGATGGTCCGATCGTCGACATAAACCTGCTCATCATAAGCCGAATCCATCAGCGCGTCACGGCTCTTGACCACGCCGGGGCGCTGCGCGAGCGAATGCAGGATCAGGAACTCGGTCACCGTCAGCGTGACCGGCTCGCCCTTCCAGGTGCAGGTGTGGCGCTCCTGGTCCATCACCAGCTGACCGCGCTCGAGCGATTTCGTCTGCTGGCTCGGCGCCTTGGCGGCCGCCTCGCGGGCGCTCGCCCGCCGCAGCACCGCGCGCACGCGCTCGACCAGCAGCCGCTGCGAGAACGGCTTGCGGATGAAATCGTCGGCACCCATCTTGAGGCCGAACAATTCGTCGATCTCGTCGTCCTTGGAGGTGAGGAAGATCACCGGCAGGTCGGACTTCTGGCGCAGCCGGCGCAGCAGCTCCATGCCGTCCATGCGCGGCATCTTGATGTCGAGGATAGCCAGGTTCGGCGGCCGGGCGGCAAAGCCCTCGAGGGCCGAGGCCCCGTCGGTATAGGTCTCGACGCGATAGCCTTCCGATTCCAGGGCGATCGACACCGAGGTCAGGATGTTGCGGTCGTCGTCGACAAGCGCGATCGTTGCCATTTCAAGCGGCTCCCTCATGATCGGGGGTCCCTTCCAATATAAGGAAGAGGCTATTGGCGGACAAATTGAGTACAAAATGTGGCACGGCGTCCGTCCATGGCATGACACGGCCGGCGGCGCAACTTCGGCCGGCCGTCCTGCAAAGCTTGGCAGCAAATGCTTAATTTGTAACGTCCGACTGCTGCACAGCTCTGCCTTATATAACCGATTTAAACGATTTCAAAATCTTTAAATCGATTAATAGTTTGATATTCTTCATCTTTTCTGGTTTCGACGGGCTTCGCTCAAGAAAAGTTGAGCGCATGGACTTCATTCCGGGCGTCACCCCGGGAGTGCCAACCCACCAGGTCGAGGCAAGATGGGCGAGATCGGTATACGCAATCCCGGCTGCGGGATCGAGCGAATCGGTGTGAGGACGTCGGGCAAGGTCCATTACAATTTCGGAAGGGCGGCGCTGTACGAGGAGGCAATCCGCCGCAACGAGGCGCAGCTTTCCGCCGACGGCGCGCTTGTCGCCTATACCGGCCAGCACACCGGCCGCTCTCCCAAGGACAAGTTCGTCGTCCGCGACGCGGCGACCGCCGACCAGGTCTGGTGGGACAACAACGCGGCGATGACGCCGGCGCGTTTCGAAACGCTGCTCGCCGATTTCCGCGCCCATGCCGCGGACAAGGATCTGTTCGTGCAGGACCTCGTCGGCGGTGCCGACGACGCGCAGGCGCTGCCGACACGCGTGATCACCGAGTTCGCCTGGCACTCGCTGTTCATCCGCAACCTGCTGATCCGCCCGGCGGAGGATGCGCTGGCGGATTTCGAGCCGCGGATGACGATCATCGACCTGCCCTCCTTCCGCGCCGATCCGGCGCGCCACGGCACGCGCACCGAGACGGTGATCGCTGTCGACCTCTCGCGCATGATCGTGCTGATCGGCGGTACCTCCTATGCCGGCGAGATGAAGAAATCGGTGTTCACCGCCCTCAACTACCTGCTGCCGGAACGCGGCGTGATGCCGATGCACTGCTCGGCCAACATGGGCCCCGCCGGCGACACGGCGGTGTTCTTCGGCCTGTCCGGCACGGGCAAAACGACGCTGTCGGCCGACGCCTCGCGCACGCTGATCGGCGACGACGAGCATGGCTGGGGCCCGGACGGCGTCTTCAATTTCGAGGGCGGCTGCTACGCCAAGACCATCCGCCTGTCGGCCGAGGCCGAGCCGGAGATTTTCGCCACCACGCGGCGCTTCGGCACGGTGCTGGAGAACGTCGTGCTGGACGGGCGCGGCGTGCCGGACTTCGATGACGGCTCGCTGACGGAGAACACCCGCTGCGCCTACCCGCTCGACTTCATTCCGAACGCCAGCCCGACGGGTCGCGCCGGGCATCCGAAGAACATCGTCATGCTGACGGCCGACGCCTTCGGGGTGATGCCGCCGATCGCCAAGCTGACGCCGGCGCAGGCCATGTACCACTTCCTCTCCGGCTACACGGCCAAGGTCGCTGGCACCGAGAAGGGCGTCAAGGAGCCGGAGGCGACCTTCTCGACCTGCTTCGGCGCGCCGTTCATGCCGCGCCATCCATCCGAATACGGCAATCTGCTGCGCTCGCTGATCGCCCAGCACGGCGTCGACTGCTGGCTGGTCAACACCGGCTGGACCGGCGGCGCCTTCGGCACCGGCAGGCGCATGCCGATCAAGGCGACGCGCGCGCTGCTCGCCGCGGCGCTCGACGGCAGCCTCAACGAGGCGGAATTCCGCACCGACCCGAATTTCGGCTTCGCCGTCCCGGTCGCCGTGCCGGGCGTCGATTCCGGCATTCTCGACCCGCGCGCCACCTGGGCGGACAGGGCCGCCTACGACCGGCAGGCCAAGCGCATCGTCGGCATGTTCATCGCCAACTTCGAGAAGTTCGAGGCGCATGTGGACGCCCACGTGGCCGATGCGGCGCCGCGCTACGGAGAAGCAGCGGAGTAGGAGCGGCCAACCTCTTTCTTTCTCCTTGAGGAAGAGAATTGCTGTCCGGCATCGGTCGTGTCCAGCGCCACGGCCCGGCCGCTTGACACTCCGGCGTCCACAGCCGATCACCTGCCGCGAAAAATCCGGTGCGGTCGCCCGGAAGCGGAAGATGGTGGCGGATGATCGACACGGAAGCACTGGTGGTCGGTGGCGGCGCGGCCGGGCTGGCGGTGGCGCAGGCGCTGGCGAAGGCAGGCATCGGGGTGCGCCTGCTGGAGGCCGCGCCCCGGCTCGGCGAGTCCTGGCGGCGGCGCCACAAGCATCTCACGCTCAATTCGCACCGCGACCTGTCCGTGCTTCCCGGCGTGACCTATCCGGCCGGTACGCCGGCGTTTCCAAAACGCGAGGCGGTGATCGACCTGTTCGAGGCTTTCGCGCGGCTGCACGGCCTGTCGATCGACCATGACACCGCCGTCGAGCGCATCGATCGCGCCGGCGATCGCTGGGAGGCGAGGGCAGCGGGACGGACTTACCGGGCGCGACACGTCGTCATCGCCACCGGCCGCGACCGCGTTCCCTTCATCCCTGCATGGCCCGGCCGCGAGACCTATACCGGCCGGTTGCTCCATTCGGCCGATTTCGGCGAGGCGGCGGATTATCGCGGCAAGAGCGTGCTGGTGAGCGGAGCGGGCAATTCCGGCTTCGACGTGCTCAACCATCTGATCCGCGCGGAGACCGGCAGGCTGTGGCTGTCGGCCCGCCACGCGCCGGCCGTGCTGCCGAAGCGGGTCGCCAACCTCGCCGTGCACAAGAACGCCACCTGGCTGGTCAAGCTGCCGGTCGGCGTCGCCGATCGCGTCATCGGCGCGACGCAGCGGCTGAGCTTCGGCGACCTTGGCAAGCTCGGCCTGCCGCCGGCGGCCGGTGGCGCGGCAAGCCGCATGAAGGCCGACAGCATCGCGATCGCCACCGACGACGGCGCGGTTGCGGCGATCAGGGCGGGCCGCGTCGCGGTCGTGCCGGTGATCGGCGGCTTCGAGGGAGGCCGCGTTCTGTTCGAGGACGGCAGCACGCTCAGCCCGGACGTGGTGATCGCCGCGACCGGCTACCGCACCGGGCTGGAAGGCATGGTCGGCCATCTCGGCGTGCTCGACCCGCGCGGCCGGCCGCGCTTCAACGGCGGCGAGAACGACCCCGCCCTGCCCGGCCTGTGGTTCACCGGCATGCGCGCCGATCTGCGCGGCTGCTTCGCCAATGCGATCGACAAGGCGCAGGCGATTGCAAGGGGCATCGCGCGGGATGGAAAGGGCGGCTGAGCGGACGCATGCAGCCCGCGCCGGTGCAAATGGACGCCGGAAATGCCGGCGCCGTGCCCGCTACTGCACCGCGCCGACCAGCGGCGCCGAGCCCTCGCGGATGGTCACCCAGCGGCCGGTATGGTTCGAGGCCTGGCGCTTGAGGAAGCGGTAGCCGGTCTGGCTCCAGTCCTTGACTTCGTTGGACAGGTTGTCGAGGACGAAGTCGCCCTTGTCTGTGCGCACGGTAAGCACCGCATGGCCCTCGCCGTCCGGCTTGCGCACCACGGTGATGAGCAGGTTCGACAGCGACAGGCCGCCAGCCTGCAACTGGCGACGCTTCTCCAGCACATAGTCCTCGCAATCGCCGACGCCGTCGTCGGGATAGGCCCAGACCTCGTCCTTGCCGTAGATGTCGAAATCGTTCATCGGCTTCACGGCGCCGTTCACGTCGGTGTTGATGCCGACCAGCAGGCTCCACAGCGCGCCGGACATGCGCTCCGGACCAGCGTCTCGCACCCGGATCGAACATTCCGCCCGATTGATCTTGCAGAACTCATAGTGGCCGATCGGCTGCGAGGTCAGGCCGCCGGTCAGCATCGGACCGGATGCCGAAGCTGCGCCGGCGATAAGACTAGCCATCGCCGAAGCCAGCACTATCCCGGTAAGCTTCGCGGCGCGGCGCGCCCGCGGAGAGGATTGCATAGCCCACTCGCCCTTTGTCGTTAAGGAAACGTTAAGGACGATTTTTCCGCCGAGTCAATTCACGCCTGACTAGACTTTCGCGTGATGGTTACCGTGATCAGCGCGGCGCGATGAATCTGCAACAGCCCGTCCGGCGTCGCCCGGAGCCTGTGCGGGTGCATCGGGACTTCGGCCAAAATCAGCCCTTGGCCGCGCGCACGAGCCGCAGTTTCGCCGGCGCGCGGTTCTCCTTGCCGTAGCTGGAGATGAAATCGACGATGCGCGGCACGATCTCGGAGCGGAAGCGCGAACCGTTGAAGACGCCGTAATGGCCGACCGCCGGCTGCATGTAGTGGGCGCGCATGTCGTTGGGGATGTTGACGCAGAGGTCGTGCGCGGCCTGCGTCTGACCGATGCCCGAGATGTCGTCATTCTCGCCCTCGACGGTCAGCAGCGCGACGTTGCGGATTGCCGACGGGTCGACCGGGGTACCGCGATGCGTCATCTCGCCCTTGGGCAAGGCATGGCGGACGAACACGGTCTCCACCGTCTGAAGGTAGAACTCGGCGGTCAGATCCATGACGGCGAGATATTCGTCGTAGAAGTCGCGATGCTTCTCGGCGTTGTCGCCGTCGTTCTTGATCAGATGCATGAAGAACTGCTTGTGCGCCGTGATGTGGCGGTCGAGATTCATGCTCATGAAGCCGGACAGCTGCAGGAAGGCCGGATAGACGTCGCGCATGAAGCCGGGCGCCGGCCACGGCACCTGCATGACGACGTTGTCGCGGAACCAGTCGATCCCCTTCTCCTCGGCCAGCAGGTTGACGGCGGTAGGGTTGCGCCGCGTGTCGATCGGGCCGCCCATGAGCGTCATGGTGGAGGGAGCGAAGCGGTCGCCGCGCGCTTCCATCAGCGCTGCGGCGGCGAGCACCGGCACGGAGGGCTGGCACACGCCCATCACATGCACCTCGGGGCCGAGCGCATGCAGCATCTCGACGATATAGTCGATGTAGTCGTCGAGATCGAAGCGGCCCTCCGACACGGGCACCATGCGGGCGTCGGCCCAGTCGGTGATGTAAACGTCGGCGTGCGGCAGCATCGCTTCCACCGTGCCGCGCAAAAGCGTCGCGTAGTGGCCGGACATCGGAGCCACGATCAGCAGCTTCGGATCGGCCTTGCGCCGCGCCGGCAGGTCGCGCACGAAATGGATGAGATTGCAGAAGGGCCGCGACCATACGACCTTCTCGACCACCCCGACTTCCTTCCAGTCGACCACCGTTCGATCGAGCCCGAAGGACGGTTTTCCGTAGCGCCGGGTCGTGCGCTCGAACAGCTCCGCGGCGGCGGCGACCGAACGGCCTACCGCGGTGTGCGACAGCGGATTGATCGGATTGGAGTAGAACAGCCTTACCGCATCCGCGAAGGCGCGGTACGGCTGCATGGCCGCATGGTTCAGTTCATAGAGCTGGTAGAACATCGAAAACTCCGCCGGTCCCGCGCTACGGCGCGGAAAAACCGCGTCCTATCGTTAGGCAGCGAAGTTAACGAACAATTGCTGCGACGCAATACGATATACGTCCGGCGGTGGCCTCATCCTTTAGTCCAATGAAGGCGGGCGATGCGCCAGGCCGGACGTCAGACCCCGTCGACCAGCACGATCTCGGCCTCGGCGTATTTCTGGCGGATCGCCTTGGCGGCCTGGTATTCGGGCGAGTGGTAGCAGTCGTGCGCGGCCTGTAGCGAGGCGAATTCGATGACCACGTTGCGCGCCCGGCCCGGCCCTTCCGCGAACTCATAGGCGCCGCCGCGCACCAGCATCGTCGCGCCGTACTTGTCGAAGGCAGGCTTCGCCGCCGCGACATAGTCTTTGTAGCCCTCGGGGTCGCGCACGTCGACGCGGGCGATCCAGTATCCCTTCGGCATTTTTTTCTCCCGTGTGAAACTCAGGCCGCGGCCATCTCGGCCAGGATTGCCTGCGCGGCCGCCCGCCTGTCAACGGCGGCGACGACCGGCCTGGCCACCACCAGGTGGCTTGAGCCGGCCCGGATGGCATCCGCCGGGGTGACGACGCGTTTCTGGTCGCCATGCTCGGTGCCGGCCGGCCGGATGCCGGGCGTGACCACGGCGAGTTCGGGGCCGACGACCTTGCGCACCGCCGCCGCCTCGCCGGCCGAGCAGACGATGCCGCCCATGCCGGTGGCGAGCGCCTGCTCGGCGCGGCGCAGCACTAGCGTGTGCGGATCGTATTCATAGCCGGCCTCGATCAGGTCGCTCTCGTCCATCGAGGTAAGCACGGTGACGGCGAGCAGGCAGAGCGGCGTGCCGCGCGCCGCTTCTACGGCGGCCCGCATCGCTTTCGGATAGGCGTGCAGCGTCAGCATCGTTACGCCCATTTTGGCGATGTTCTCGACGCCTTTCGCCACCGTGTTGTCGATGTCGAGCAGCTTCATGTCGAGGAAGACCTGCTTGCCCTCGGCGACGAGCTCGCGGGCGAAATCGAGCCCGCCGGCGAAGGCAAGTTGGTAGCCGATCTTGTAGAAGGAGACGACGCCGTCGAGCTCGCGCACAACGGCTTGGGCGATTCGCAGGTCCGGTACGTCCAGGCCGACAATGAGCCGGCTGGCGAGATTGGTCTCTGTCATGCGCATCTCCGTCGAATCGGCGCCGTCCGCCGCGTCGAGTCGAGCGGCCATTATCACGAGTCGGCCCGTGTCGACAGCATCGCGGCGCGCTCGATCAGCGTCCGGCACAGGCGCTCCATGCCGTTGCGCAGCCTCTCCTCGCGAAAACCGCCATTCTCGTCGAAGGCTTTTTCGCCATAGGGCACCGAGACCTGCGGCGCGATCACTTCCATGCCGATATGCGACAGCACGGCGCGCAGATGGTTGGCGCTGCGGATGCCGGCGAAATGGCCATCGGACGACGAGCACAGCGCCACCGGCTTGCCGGAGAACGGGCGCACCGGCGCGCCGCGATCCTTGCGCACACGGCTCACCCAGTCGATGGCGTTCTTGAGCAGCGGCGGCATCGAGCCGTTGTATTCGGGCGTCGCGATCAGCAGGCCCTCATGGTCGACGAACTGCCGAGCCAGCATCACGGCATTCTCCGGAACGCCTTTCTCCGCCTCCATATCCTGGTCCATGATCGGCAGCGGATAGTCGCCGAGCGAGATGCGGGTCACCTCCGCCCCCTGCAGCGCGAGTTCGCGCATGGCCGCGTCCGCGGTCTTGCCGCTGTAGGCGCCGGTGCGGATCGAGCCGGCGAAGACGAGGATTTTTGGATGATGCAAAGGCCGGCTTCCTTTCGGGGATCGGAGTTGGCCGGCTGTCAGTCCGGCCGCGCTTCGTCGGCATCCAGCGGCGCGTTCGCCGACAGCCACCCGAACGAGTGAGTACGCGAAAGCCGCTCGAATTCGCTGTAGCTCAGGATGACGCCTTCGCGCCTGCCGCGCCGGGTGATGATGGATGGTCTTCCGGCAATCGCCTCGTCGAGGACACGCGAAAGCGTTGCCTTCGCCTCCTTCAGTGGGATTTCGCGCATGACAGCCCCCTTGGCTTCAGAAGTCATGCATGGGGAAATCAGCGGCGACAAGCCCAGCTTGTGCCGTCAGTTCCGTCGGCCGCGTTCATAGACCCACAATTGCGTGGGCGGGATGTTGCGGATGACGAAGTCGAAATGCCGCACCGTGTAGCTGCCGAGGCCGGGCGGCACGGGCGATTTCGGCCCGTAGGTCAACTGGATGACCGGCCGGCCCTCGGAAGTGCGGTCGAGCAGGTCCTCGAGATAGGCGACGCGGCGCTCCACCGGAAAGTTCAGCAGCGGCACGCCGGAGATCACGCAGTCGAAGCGCTTCGGTGCGTCGGCCCCCAGAGTGTGGTCGAGATCGAAGGCGTCGCCCTCGATGACGTTGACGCCGGGGAAATGGCGTCTCAGGTGGCGGACGAAGTCGGCCGAGTATTCGACGGTGTAGAGCTTCGCAGCCGGGACGCCGCGGGCGAGGATGGCGCGGGTGATGACGCCGGTCCCCGGGCCGATCTCCAGCACCGGCAGGCCGGACGAGACGTCGATGACGGAGGCCATGCGCCGGGCGGTGAAGGAACTGGTCGGAATGATCGAGCCGACGGCTTTCGGCTTGTCGATCCAGCCTCGGAAGAAACGAAGTTCGTCGTCGAACTTCTCGGCCAGCGCCTTACGCAACTCCGAACCGCGTCGCATCGCGTCCACTCCCTGTCGCTGTGAGGCGATCAATACCAGCCTGACGTCCTGATGCAAGGCTTACGCAGCGGCGAAACGGGGTTCTCCCCGACTGGTTCCATCGGGCGTGACGGCGCCTCGGGCACACGCCTCAGTTGTTGCCGAACGACTCGAAGAAATCCTTCATGCGCGAGAAGAACCCGCTCGACTGCGGGGAATTCTCGGTGGAGGACAGCTTCTCGAATTCCTCCAGCAGCTCGCGCTGGCGCTTGCTCAGGTTCTGCGGCGTCTCGACCGCGGTCTGGATGTAGAGGTCGCCGATCGTCGGCTGCCGCAGGATCGGCATGCCCTTGCCCTTCAGCCGGAACTGGCGGCCGTTCTGTGTGCCTTCCGGCACCTTCACGCGGGTCTGCGAGCCGTCGAGCGTCGTCACCTCGAACGCGCCGCCCAGGGCGGCGGTGGTCATCGAGATCGGCACCTTGCAGTAGAGGTCGGCGCCGTCGCGCTGGAAGAATTCATGCGGCTTAACCGACAGGAAGATGTAGAGGTCGCCGGGCGGGCCGCCGCGCAGCCCCGCCTCGCCCTCGTTGGCGAGCCGGATGCGGGTGCCGTCCTCGATGCCGGCCGGAATGTTCACCGACAGCGAGCGCTCCTCGGTGACGCGGCCCTGGCCGGCGCATTTCGAGCAGGGGTCCTTGATGGTCTGGCCGCGGCCGTGGCACTGCGGGCAGGTCCGCTCGATCGAGAAGAAGCCTTGCGCGGCGCGCACGCGGCCGGAGCCCGAGCACAGCGAGCAGGTGACCGGCTGGGTGCCCGGCTTGGCGCCGGAGCCGCTGCAATCCGAGCAGGAGATCGAGGTCGGCACGCGGATCTGCGCCGTCCTGCCGGTATAGGCCTCCTCCAGCGTGATCTCCATGTTGTAGCGCAGGTCGGCGCCGCGCTCGCGGCCGCCGGTCGAGCGGCGGCGGCCGCCGCCCATCATCTCCCCGAAAATGTCCTCGAAGATGTCGGAGAAGCCGCCCGAGCCGAAGCCGTTCGCGCCCCCGTTCATGCCGCCATGCTCGAACGCGGCATGGCCGAAGCGGTCATAGGCCGCCCGCTTCTGCGGGTCCTTCAGGGTCTCGTAGGCTTCGTTGATTTCCTTGAACTTCTGCTCGCAGGCGTTGTCCCCGGGATTGCGGTCGGGGTGGAACTGCATGGCGAGCTTGCGGAACGCGCTCTTGAGGGCCTTTTCGTCGGCTGATTTGCCGACGCCCAGCGTTTCATAGAAATCGGCTTTCATTCTGCCTTGTGAACCGGTGGATGAGTTTCAAGCTAGGTGCACTGCTTGTCCGATCAGCGCGGGCAACTGGCACAGGATTTAGTAAACCGCAAGCCGGTATGCCATAGGGGGCGGCCGGCAAAGCGACAGTTTTCGGCAGAAAACCGGCCGTTGGAACGGATCAGGCGGTTCCAGTTGCGGCGGCACCACGCTTTTGCGCCGCCGCGCCGGCTTGCGTGCCGCCGAAACGGGCATTGAGATAGCGGCTGACCGGCCCTTCGAAATAGCGGTCCGACAGCAGCGCGGTCGCGATCACCGCCGCTGCCGGCAGATACCAGTAGGCGTAGAAGCTCATGACGCCCATCGGCTCGAGCATCTTGCGCCACACCACGGCGAGTAGGACGCTCTCGATCACCGGATGGATCATGTAGATGCCGAAGGAGACGCGGCCGATCGGATGCAGCGGCTTGAGATAGGCGGCGGCCTCGGGATCGTTGCGCTCGGCGAGCGCGGCGAGGAAGGTCGCGGCCGCCAGCAGGAGCACGATCACATAGGCGTTCTGCAGCGTCGCCATCGCCGCGACCGCCGCGATGAAGACGAGCCATCCAGGCACGAGGCTCTTCAGCCCGAACCTGCTGTCGCGTACGGCGACGGCGACCATGGCGCCGAGCGCGAAATCGGCGAAGGCGCGATAGGCGCCCCAGGTGTTGGCCTGAAGCCAGCTCGGAAACGGTATCCAGCCCATGGCCACACCGATTTCCAGCGCAACGATGGCCGCGGCCGCAACGGCGGCCAGCCCCCATATCCCGTACCGCTGATAGGCCAGGACCAGCACCGGCAGGGTGAGATAGCAGAACCATTCGGCCGAAAGCGTCCAGCCGACATAGTTGAAGGTGAGCGTGTCGGTAAGGCCCCAGGCCTGCACCAGCAGGATGTTGGCCGGCAGTGCCGACCAGGCATAACGCTCGGGCTGCTCCGACTGCACGAGGCCGAGATGCAGCGCGGCGGCGACGACGCAGAAGAACAGCAGCGTCATGAAATAAAGCGGATAGAGCCGCGCCAAGCGTCGCACGATGAAACGCCGGAACGAAACGGGCTCGGACATCAGCGTATCGGCATAGCGCAGCATGATCAGGAAGCCGGAGATCATGAAGAACATCTCCATGAGCGGCATCAGGCGGTACAGCGCGGCGCTGGCCGCCTCGTGCCCGGGCGGCGCGTAGCGCAGGAAATGCCACATCATCACCGCGAGGGCAGCCGACAGCCGCCAGATCTCGAGCGTCCTGAAATGCATCGGCCCCTGTTCCGACCCTGCCCCGGCAGCAGTGCCGCCGGCAACCCACGACAAGTGTATCTCGGGGAGAGAACGTTGGGGCGAGGTTCTTCAGGTAAGCTTAACGAAGGCCCGCGGTGCGTTCACAAAAAAGAAGCCCGGCGCGGTGGCCGGGCTCCCATGCTGTCTCCGTCCGATCGGGATCAGGCGGACTTCTTCTTGTCGTCGTTCTCGTCGATCTCCTCGAAATCGGCGTCGACCACGTCCGAATCCTTGGCGGCATCCGCCTTGGCGTCGGCCTCGGCAGCTTCCTTCTGGCTCGCCTCGTACATGGCCTGACCGAGCTTCATCGAGACTTCCATCAGCGTCTGCGACTTGGCCTGGATGTCGTCGGCGTCGTCGCCCTCGGTCGCCGTCTTCAGGGCGGCGATGGCGTCGGCGATCGCCGTACGATCGGCCTCCGAGACTTTTTCGCCATACTCCTTCAGCGACTTCTCGGACGAATGCAGCAGCGCCTCGGCCTGGTTGCGGGCTTCGACCAGCCCGCGCCGCTTCTTGTCGGCCTCGGCGTTCGCCTCGGCGTCCTTCACCATCTTCTCGATGTCGGCGTCGCTGAGGCCGCCCGAAGCCTGGATGCGGATCTGGTGCTCCTTGCCGGTGCCCTTGTCCTTGGCGGTGACGTTGACGATGCCGTTGGCGTCGATGTCGAAGGAAACCTCGATCTGCGGCACGCCGCGCGGCGCCGGCGGGATGCCGACCAGGTCGAACTGGCCGAGCGCCTTGTTGTCGGCGGCCATCTCGCGCTCACCCTGGAAGACACGGATGGTGACGGCGCCCTGGTTGTCCTCGGCGGTCGAGAACACCTGGCTCTTCTTGGTCGGGATCGTGGTGTTGCGCTCGATGAGGCGCGTGAACACACCGCCCAGCGTCTCGATGCCCAGCGACAGCGGGGTCACGTCGAGCAGCAGCACGTCCTTGACGTCGCCCTGCAGCACGCCGGCCTGGATGGCCGCGCCCAGCGCCACCACCTCGTCGGGGTTGACGCCCTTGTGCGGCTCCTTGCCGAAGAACTGCTTCACGATCTCCTGGACCTTCGGCATGCGCGTCATGCCGCCGACCAGCACCACCTCGTCGATCTCGCCCGCCTTCAGGCCGGCATCCTTCAGCGCCGCCTTGCAGGGCTCGACGGTGCGCTGGATCAGGTCGTCGACGAGCTGCTCGAACTTGGCGCGCGTCAGCTTCATCGTAAGGTGCTTCGGACCGCTCTGGTCGGCGGTGATGAAGGGCAGGTTGATCTCGGTCTGCGCCGACGATGACAGCTCGATCTTCGCCTTTTCGGCGGCCTCCTTGAGGCGCTGCAGCGCGAGCTTGTCGTTCTTCAGGTCGATGCCCTGCTCCTTCTTGAACTCGGCCGCCAGATACTCGACCAGGCGCATGTCGAAGTCCTCGCCGCCGAGGAAGGTGTCGCCGTTGGTCGACTTCACCTCGAACACGCCGTCGCCGATCTCCAGCACGGAGATGTCGAAGGTGCCGCCGCCAAGGTCGTAGACGGCGATGGTCTTGCCGTCCTTCTTGTCGAGGCCGTAGGCGAGCGCGGCCGCGGTCGGCTCGTTGATGATGCGCAGCACCTCGAGGCCGGCGATCTTGCCGGCGTCCTTGGTGGCCTGGCGCTGGGCGTCGTTGAAGTAGGCGGGAACGGTGATGACGGCCTTCTCGACCTTCTCGCCGAGATAGGCTTCCGCCGTCTCCTTCATCTTCTGCAGGATGGTCGCGGAGATCTGCGAGGGCGACTGCTTCTTGCCGCCGGCCTCGACCCAGGCGTCGCCATTGTCGCCCTTCACGATGTGATAGGGGACGAGCTTCTTGTCCTTCTCGGTCACCGGGTCGTCGTAGCGGCGGCCGATCAGGCGCTTCACCGCGAAGATGGTGTTTTCGGGATTGGTCACGGCCTGGCGCTTGGCCGGCTGGCCGACGAGCCGTTCACCGTCGCTGGTGAAGGCCACTATGGAGGGCGTCGTGCGCGCACCTTCCGCATTCTCGATGACCTTGGCGTCCTTGCCGTCCATGACGGCGACGCAGGAATTGGTCGTTCCGAGGTCGATGCCGATAACTTTTACCATTCTATATTCTCTCCGCTTAGCAGGTTTTCAGGACCCAATGAGGCGTTCCGGTGAAAACCCCTGTTCTCAAGAAATTCGCCTGACGGACCGCATCCGCGACCTGTCCGGCGGCTGTGGCGCGTATATAAGAACAGCCATTTCCGCGCGCAAGCGCCGTCCCAGCGTCAAGTCGGCGGAAATATGGGCAAAACCCGCGTCTTCCCCCATATTCAGTCGATGACCGCCACCACCACGATCAACCCGGCCGCGCTGCGCCGCCACCGTTTCGTCAACGCCCTGCACACCGGCATCCTCGCCGGCGGCAGCCTGCTGCTGCTCGCCGTCACCGCCTGGGTGTTCGGCGGGCTGAGCGGCGTCATCTTCGCCGTCATCTTCGGCGCGGTCTCGCTGGCGGCGGTGCGCCGCATCAGCCCGCAGATGGTGCTGTCCATGTACAAGGCGCGGCCGGTGACGGAGGCAAGCTTTCCGGCCGGCGTGCGCATCCTGAGGATGCTCGCCGAACGCGCCGAGCTGCCGGCGGTGCCGAAACTCTACGTCATCCCCTCGCAGATGCTGAACGCCTTCGCGGTCGGGCGGCGCGACGATTCCGTCATTGCCGTCACCGACGCGCTGGCGCGGCGGCTGACCACCCGCGAGCTCGCCGGCGTGCTCGCGCACGAGGTCAGCCACATCGCCCACGAGGACATCAAGGTGATGGCGCTGGCCGACATCGTCTCGCGCTTCACCTCGGTGATGTCGACGGTCGGCCTGTTCACGCTGCTGATCAACCTCGGCGGCCTGTTCGGCGGCGCCGGCGAGCAGGTGCCGTGGCTGGCGGTGCTGGTGCTGCTGGCGGCGCCGACCATCGGCGGCCTGCTGCAGATGGCGCTGTCGCGCACCCGCGAGTTCGACGCCGATTTCGGCGCGGCCGTGCTCACCGGCGATCCCGACGGGCTCGCCTCGGCGCTGCGGAAGCTGGAGCGGGCACGCGGCCGGCTGTGGGAAGGCATATTGCTGCCGGGCGGCCGCGTTCCCGATCCGTCGGTCCTGCGCACCCATCCGGCGACCGAGGACCGCCTGGCGCGGCTTGCAGCGCTGAAGGCCGAGATGGGGCAGGCCGCCGGCCCCGTCGTGATAGCTCTGCCGCCGACCCCGCCGCAGCCGATGCCGACGCCGCGCCGGTCGATAATCCCGTCGATCCGCGAACGACGCGGACTGCGGCCGCGCAGCCCGCTCTACGGCACGTTCTTCGCTCCGCTCGCCGATCTCGACGACCAGCCGGGTTGCGAGACGTCGCTCAATGCGCCGGACGGGATCCCGCGCATCCGGCTGACGCGCGGCGGGGTGTGGTGGTGAACGGCCGGAACCGGTGAGAACGCTCAGACCGGCTCCCAGCCGTCCTTTTCAGAGGCGCGGAAGATGGCGTCGATGACCTTCTGGTTCTTGACCGACTCCTCCAGCGTGAACACCGGATCGTCGCCGCCCAGCGCGGCGCGGGCAAAGGTCTCGACCTCCAGCCGGTATTGCCGCGTCGCCGGGAAGCGGAACACGGTCGCCTCGGTGTGGGTCTGGTTGTGCAGCTCGATGCGGTGGTGGTCGTAGTCGCCGGCGTTGAACGGCGCATGCACCTCGATGAACCCCTTTTCGCCGTGGAAGACCATGAACTGGCGCAATGCCATCTGCGTCGAGCAGTAGAAGGTGAGGTGGAAATCGCCGAAATCGGCCTTGGTGCTGGAATAGGTGTCGGTGCCGAACTTTTGGTCGCGCTCGACCGTCGACTGGATGCGCAGCGGCTCCTGGCCGGTGACGAAACGGGTCGACACCGTCGGGTAGACGCCGATGTCCGGCAGCGCGCCGCCGCCGAGCTCGGGGATGTTGCGCATGTTGGTGGCGTCTACGTTGTAATAAGAGAAGGCGCCCTGCACGTGGCGCAGCCGGCCGATGGTGCCGTCCTGCACCAGCTCTCGCACCTTCTTCCACTGCGGGTGGTAGACCACCATGAAGGCCTCGCAGACCAGCACCTTGTTGCGGTCGCGGGCGGCGATCACCTCGGCGATGTCCTTCGCGTCAAGCGCCAGCGGCTTCTCGACCAGCACATGCTTGCCGGCGTCGGCCGCCTTCACCGCCCATTCGACATGCTGCGAGGTCGGCAGCGGGATGTAGACGCCGTCGATCGTGTCGGAGGCGAGCATCTCCTCGTAGGAGCCGAAGGCATGCGGCGCACCGAAGCGGTCGGCGAGCGCGCGGGCCTTGGCCGCGTCGCGGCTCGCCACCGCCATCAGCACGCCGTTCTCGGCGTCCTGGATGGCGGGCAGCAACTGCTCGCGCCCGATCTTGGCAGTCGACAGGACACCCCAGCGGAACATTCTCATCCTCCCGTTCGTTCGCGGCGGTTATGCGCCGACCGTCGTGTTGCCTACTATGAAAGGCTGGGCAAGTCGATGACGTCCGAAGCCGCGCCATCGCTGCGTGTGGGCGACGCTTCCTGCCTCGCGCCGGCGAGATCAGCGTCCGGGTGCCCTACGGCGATCGGGCAGCGCCGTCGCTGGCTCCTAACCGCCTGCCGACGCGTCTCCCGTCAGGCCGCGCGCAGGGCCGCGTCGACGTCGCCGCGCAGCGGGATGGCCGGCTGTGCGCCCGGCTGGAGGCAGGCCAGCGAACCGGCTGCAGCGGCCCGCGCCAGCGCCTGGTCGAGCGCCAGCCCTTCGCCGAGCCCGGCCGCGAGATAGCCGCAGAACGTGTCGCCAGCGCCGACCGTATCCACCGGCGTCACCGGCAGGGCCGCCACCCGCAGCAGCCGGCCTTCGCCGACGGCGGCAACGCCGTCGGCGCCGAGCGTGACCACGATAGTGCGGCCGGTCTGCTCCGCGAAGCCGCGCATGCGATCCTCGCGGCTGTCGCCGGCCAGCGCGAGCGCCTCGGCATAAAGGTCGAACTCGGTCTCGTTGGCGACGACGAAGTCCGCCCTGGCGAGCAGGCCCGCCGCCTCGGGCCGGAACGGCGCGGTGTTGAGGATGGAGACGGCGCCGGCGGCGCGTGCAGCGTCGAGCGCCGCCTCCACGGTGTCGAGCGGGATCTCGTGCTGGAGCAGCACGATCTCGCCCCTGCTCAGCTTTGCCGCGGCCACGTCGCCGGAAGTCACCGTGCCGTTGGCACCGGGCACCACGACGATGACGTTCTCGCCCTTGCCGTCGACAAAGATCAGCGCGACGCCGGTCGCGGCATGCGTTGCGCGCACGGCCGACAGATCGACCTTGCCGTCGGAAAGCAGGGCGAGCGCCTCGGCGGCGAAGGCGTCCTTGCCGACCGCGCCGATCATGCGGGTGTCGCCGCCGGCCCTGGCCGCCGCCAGCGCCTGGTTGGCCCCCTTGCCGCCCGGCGCGGTGCGGAAAACCGAACCCGGCACCGTCTCGCCCGGCGCGGGCAGGCGCTCGACGTCGGCAACGAGATCGAGGTTTATCGAACCTATGACTGTGATCAAGGGACGCCTCCAAGCGAATTTGGCGGACCCTTAGCGAGTTTGCCCGAAGATTGGAACATGGGACCGGGCGGAAGCGGATATTGCCTCGACATCCTGCACGGGGCCTACGTTTCGAGGCTGCAAGCGGGCCGTCCCGTCCGCCGCCAGGATTCGCTTGGCCGGCACCGCCGGCCTGCCTTCGTGTCCGCCTCCGCCAGGCGCGGAAGACATGCACGAATAAAGATTTCTTTATGTCTCCATTGCCGCCCTCCGGCGTTTCTGCTAGTCAGTCGCCCGATCCGGCCCGTCGGGCACCTGCCCGGGCCTCAACTTGGAGCACTGCCATGGCGGATAAGGACTACAAGGTCGCCGACCTTGCTCTCGCGGACTGGGGCCGCAAGGAAATCGACATCGCCGAGACCGAGATGCCGGGCCTGATGGCCTGCCGCGAAGAGTTCGGCACCGCGAAGCCGCTCAAGGGCGCCCGCATCACCGGCTCGCTGCACATGACCATCCAGACGGCGGTGCTGATCGAGACGCTGAAGGCGCTCGGCGCCGAGATCCGCTGGGCGTCGTGCAACATCTTCTCGACCCAGGACCACGCCGCCGCGGCGATCGCCGCCAGCGGCATCCCGGTCTACGCCGTCAAGGGCGAGTCGCTGGATGACTATTGGGTGTACACCGACAAGATCTTCCAGTGGGCCGATGGCGGCCTGTCGAACATGATCCTCGACGACGGCGGCGACGCCACCATGTACATCCTGCTCGGCGCCCGCGCCGAGGCCGGCGAGGACGTCCTGTCGAAGCCGGGCAGCGAGGAAGAGGAGATCCTCTTCGCCCAGATCAAGAAGCGGCTGGCCGCCAGCCCGGGCTTCTTCACCAAGCAGCGCGACGCCATCCGCGGCGTCACCGAGGAGACCACCACCGGCGTCAACCGCCTCTACCAGCTGCAGAAGAAGGGCCTGCTGCCCTTCCCGGCGATCAACGTCAACGACTCGGTCACCAAGTCGAAGTTCGACAACAAATACGGCTGCAAGGAATCGCTGGTCGACGGCATCCGCCGCGGCACCGACGTGATGATGGCCGGCAAGGTCGCGGTCGTCTGCGGCTACGGCGACGTCGGAAAGGGCTCGGCCGCCTCGCTCAGCGGCGCCGGCGCCCGCGTCAAGGTGACCGAGGTGGATCCGATCTGCGCGCTGCAGGCGGCGATGGACGGTTTCGAGGTCGTCACCCTCGAGGACGCCGCCCCGACCGCCGACATCGTCATCACCACCACCGGCAACAAGGACGTGGTGACGCTCGACCACATGCGCCTGCTCAAGGACATGGCGATCGTCGGCAACATCGGCCACTTCGACAACGAGATCCAGGTTGCGGCGCTGAAGAACCTGAAATGGACCAACGTCAAGCCGCAGGTCGACATGATCACCTTCCCGGACGGCAAGCGGATGATCCTGCTGTCGGAGGGCCGGCTGCTCAATCTCGGCAACGCCACCGGCCATCCGAGCTTCGTCATGTCGGCGTCCTTCACCAACCAGGTGCTGGCGCAGATGGAGCTGTGGACCAAGCCCGGCCAGTACGAGAACAAGGTCTACGTGCTGCCGAAGCATCTCGACGAGAAGGTCGCCCGCCTGCACCTCGACAAGCTCGGCGCCCGGCTGACCGAGCTCAGCTCCGAGCAGGCCTCCTATATCGGCGTGACGCCGCAGGGACCGTTCAAGCCGGAACACTACAGGTATTGATCCCTTAACCATACAACACAATATATTGTGGCCGGGCGATTGACTTTTCGCCCGGCTTTGTTTTGCGCGGCAAACTTCTTCACGTCGATTCGCCGACCCTGTATGTTGACTGTGATTCGCGACGCTTACGGCCATCCGGTCGTCGGACCGGGGGCGGTCTTGCAGACAGGCGCGGAGAGGAACAGGACATGCCGGGGGAAGGCCCGCGACACGCGGGACAGGCCGGAACGGGCCGGCGCACCGATTCGAGGATGGAGGGTGGCGGGCTTCGCGCCGTGCTCATCCGCGCGCTGAAGGCGACCGTCGGCGGCGCCGCCCTTTCGGTGGGCCTGCCGTTCCTGCCGGCGCTGGCCCAGGCGAAAGCGATCTCGCTCACCGTCAACACGGTCGAGGTCATCCAGATCGCGGTCGTCACCGGCGTGATGGGTGCCGCGCTGATCTCGGCCATCGCGCTGATCCGCGAGCGGACCCGCACCGCCGCGGAGAATGTCGAGCTGCGCGCCCGGGTCGCCGACCTCAACGCTTCCCTCCACCGCTCCGACGCGCTGCTCAACCTGCGCGACCAGCGCCTCGTCGTATGGGCGAGCGATCGCCAGAAGGCGGAATTGCTGGGCGCGTTGCCGACCGATACCGGCGCCCCGGACGAGCGGGCCGCCTTCCTCGCCTTCGGCCGCTGGCTGATGCCGCGCTCGGCCGCCGCGCTCGACCATGCGGTCCTGGCGCTGCGCGAGAAGGCCGTCGCCTTCGACCTGACGGTCGAGACCAATACCGGCGTGCCGCTCGAGGTGCAGGGCCGCAAGACCGCCTCGCATGTGATCGTGCGTTTCACCAGCCTGTCGGAGAACCTGCGCGTGCAGGCGCGGCTGAAGCTGGAGAACCAGCGGCTCGCCGCCGACTACGACACCATGCTCGGGCTGATCGACGCGCTGAAGATGCCGTTCTGGCTGCGCGCCGCCGACGGCCGGCTGAAATGGGTCAACCGCGCCTATGCCGAGGCGGTCGAGGCCGTCGACGGCGGCGAGGCGGTGCGCGACAACAAGGAATTCCTCGGTACGATCGCGCGTGAATCGATCGCCGCGCATCATCGGCAGAGCCGCGTCTTCGACCAGACCGTCTCGACCGTGGTGGCCGGCGACCGCCGCATCTTCGCCGTGACCGATTTCTCCGGCAGCGAAGGCGCCGCCGGCCTCGCCACCGACATCAGCGCCGCTTCGACCATCCGCGAGGAGTTCGAGCGCGCGGTGCGCAGCCACGCCGACACGCTCGACCAGCTCACCACCGCGGTGGCCATTTTCGACGCCAAGGAGAAGCTGCGCTTCTTCAACCAGGCGTTCCAGAAGCTGTGGGGACTGGAGCCGAGCTTTCTCGAAAGCGCGCCCGACAACGCGCTGCTGCTCGACCGGCTGCGCAGCGACGGCAAGATCGCCGAGCAGCCGGAATGGCGGCGCTGGAAGGAGAACCTGCTCGAGGCCTATCGCGCCGTCCAGTCGCAGGAGCACTGGTGGCATCTGCCGGACGGGCGCACGGTGCGCGTCGTCGCCAATCCGCAGTCGAACGGCGGCGTCACCTGGATCTTCGAGAACCTGACCGAGCGGATGAACCTCGAGAGCCGCTACAACACGGCAGTCCGGGTGCAGGGCGAAACCCTCGACAACCTCGCCGAGGGCGTGGCGGTGTTCGGCCCGGACGGCCGCATCCGGCTCGCCAACCCGGCCTTCACAGCGCTGTGGAAGCTGCCGGCCGACGTCGTCGCCCAGTCGATGCACATCTCCGCCATCCAGGCATGGTGCGACGCCTTCGCCAACGACAATCCGTGGCGCGACTTCGTCGCGGCGGTCACCGGTTTCGACGACGAGCGGCGCGACCGTAACGGCCAGGCGGAGCTGAAGAGCGGCGTGGTGCTGCGTTACGCCGTGATCCACCTGCCCAACGGCCAGGTTATGATGACCTTCGTCGACGTCACCGACAGCGTCAATGTCGAGCGCGCGCTGATCGACAAGAACGAGGCGTTGCAGAAGGCCGACCAGCTCAAGAACGACTTCGTCCAGCACGTGTCATACGAGCTGCGCTCGCCGCTGACCAACATCATCGGCTTCACCGAGCTCCTGTCGCTGCCGGCCACCGGACCGCTGTCGCCGCGGCAGCGCGAATATGTCGAGCATATCGGCTCGTCCTCGGCGGTCCTACTGACGGTCGTCAACGACATCCTGGACCTGGCCACCGTCGATGCCGGCATCATGGAGCTTGAGATATCCGAGGTGAGGATCGGCCAGACGGTCGCGGCGGCCGCGGCGCTGGTCAGCGACCGGCTGGAAGAGCATTCGATCAAGCTGGCGATCGACACCGCGGAGGCGCCGAAAACCTTCCATGGCGACGAGATACGCATCCGCCAGGTTCTCTACAATCTGCTCAGCAATGCGGTGAACTACGCGCCGGCGGCCAGCACGATCACGCTCGCCTGCCGGACCACGGCGCAGGGCGTCGAGTTCTCCGTCCACGACGACGGTCCGGGCATGGCACCGGAGGTGCTCGACACCGTATTCCGCCGCTTCGAATCGCGCGTCAATGGCGGTCGCCGCCGCGGAGCGGGGCTCGGCTTGTCCGTGGTCAAGAGCTTCGTCGAGCTCCACGGCGGCACGGTTCGCATCGACACCGGCCCCGGCGCCGGAACGACGGTGACCTGCCTGTTCCCGCTGGTGCCGTCGCGCGTGCGCGCCGCGGCGGAGTGATATAAGGCTGCATGACCCTCGAACGTTTCCTGCCCGACGAAGCGGCGACGGCGCGGCTCGGCCAGGACCTGGCCCTGGCGCTGAAGCCTGGCGATGCGCTGGCCCTCTCCGGCGACCTCGGTGCCGGCAAGACCACATTGGCGCGCGCGCTGGTGCGCGCCAATGCCGGCGACGCCGAGCTCGAAGTGCCGAGCCCGACCTTCACGCTGGTGCAGAGCTATGACGGCCGGGTGGCGGTGAGCCATTTCGACCTCTACCGGCTGGGTGGCCCGTCGGAACTGGACGAACTCGGCTTCGACGAGGCGCTGAGCGAGGGCGCCGTCGTCGTCGAGTGGCCGGAGCAGGCCGGCGGCCGCCTGCCCGGCGGGACCGTCACGGTCGCGCTTCTGAACGAGGGCGAGGGCCGCCGCGCCATCGTCTCCGGCAGCGGACCTGCCTTCGACCGCGTGGCGCGCTCGCTGGCGATCCGCGATTTCCTGGACAGGGCCGAAGCGGAGGCTGCCGACCGCATTCCGTTTCCAGGCGACGCCTCGGCACGCGCCTACGAGACCATCCGGTCCGCCGGCGGCCCGGACCGCATCCTGATGAATTCGCCGCGCCTCGCGCTTGGACCGCCGGTCAAGGACGGCAAGCCCTATGCCGTGATCGCCCACACGGCACAGTCCGTGGCGGCCTTCGTCGCCATCGGCAAGGCCCTGCGCGAACGCGGCATCGCGGCGCCGGAGGTGCTCGCCTCCGACCTCGATCAAGGTTTTCTGCTGCTCGAGCATCTCGGCACCGGCAGTTTCCTCGATGCCGAGGGGCGGCCGGTTGCCGGGCGCTATGCGGCGGCGGCCGAACTGCTCGCGGCCCTGCACGAAAAACCCTGGCCGACGCGGCTGCGGGCGGCGCCCGGCGTGTTCCACGACATGCCGCCCTTCGATCGTGGCGCCCTGGCGATCGAGACGGAGTTGCTGCTCGACTGGTATGTGCCGTGGAAGACGGGCCGGCCGGCCGACGCCGACTTGCGCCGGCAATTCGCACGGGCCTGGAACGTCGTGTTCGAGCATCTCGACAAGGCGGAGGCCGGCCTTGTGCTGCGCGACGTCCAGGCGCCCAATTTCGTTTGGCGCGATGACCGCTCGGGGCGCGATCGCATCGGCGTCCTCGATTTCCAGGACGCGCTGATCGGCCCGCTCGCCTATGACGTCGCTTCGCTCGGCATGGACGCCCGCGTCACCATCCCCGAGGACATCGAGCAGGCGACGGTGGCCGCCTACGTGGCGGCGCGCCATGCCGCGGGCGGCTTCGACGAGGCGGCTTTTCGCGAGGCCTATGCGATCTGCGCGGCGCAGCGGAACACGAAAATCCTCGGCATCTTCGTGCGGCTGAAGGAACGCGACGGCAAGCCCGGGTATCTGAAGCACCTGCCGCGCATCCGCGCCTATGTCAGGCGAGCGCTTGCGCATCCGGCGCTGGCGCCGGTGGCGGCGCTGTACGACGCGCACGGCCTGCTGGCGGAGGACTGATGAGCGGCGCCCCGAAAACGGCGATGGTGCTGGCGGCCGGGCTCGGCGTGCGCATGCGGCCGATCACCGACACGCTGCCGAAGCCCCTGGTGAAAGTGGCCGGCAAAGCGCTGCTCGACTGGGGCCTGGACAGCCTTGCGGCCGCCAGCGTCGAGAAGGCCGTGGTCAACGTCCACTACCTGCCCGACCAGATCGTCGCCCACGTCGCCGCGCGGCCGGTGCCGGAGATCGTGATCTCCGACGAGCGCGAGGGGCTGCTGGATTCGGCCGGCGGCATAGTCAAGGCGCTGCCGGCACTCGGCGGCGAGCCGTTCTTCGTGCTCAATGCCGACACCTTCTGGATCGACGGCCCGGAGCCCAACCTGCGGCGGCTCGCGGCGCAATGGGATTCCGAGCGGATGGACATACTGCTGCTGCTCTCGGCGCTGGAGAACGCGACCGGCCATAGCGGCGGCACCGACTTCCTGCTCGCCGCGGACGGCAGGCTGGCGCGCGCCGCCGGCGCTCCGTCCGGCCTGATCTACGCCGGCGCCGGCATCCTGCACCCGCGCATCTTCGCCGGCGTGCCGGTCGCCAAGACGTCGCTCAACCGCTATTTCGACCAGGCCATCGCCGCCGGCCGGCTGTTCGGCATGCCGCTTTCCGGCAGCTGGATCACGGTCGGCACACCGGACGCGATCCAACCCGCCGAGGCGGCGGTCGCCCGCGCCCTCGGACGCAGCGAATAGCCCCGCCGCCTCCATAGCCGCCGGCCCATATTTTCCAGGTGGCAGGCTCCGATCCTGCCATCCGTTCACGCTTCGGAACATTCCGCACGCCTTGCGGAAGCGCGTCACATTTCGTGACGGAACAGCAGCACTCCACCCGGGTTAGCGCATCCGAGGGAAGTCCTTGCAATGGAGGTACCCGATGAGAACCCGACTTTCGCTGATCGCCGCGGCATTGCTGTCCTCGGCTCTCGCCTTTCCCGTCATCGCGCAGGAGGCACCGGACCCCGGAGCATCCGGCCAGGCACCGGTGGTGAAGCCGCCCCAGGCGGGCGGAGCCTCCCCTGAGGCGAGCGGGACCGTCCAGGACGGCAAGACCGGACGGGTCCAGGCTCCCGCCCAGCAGGGCGGACAGGCCCAGCCGGACGCCGCCGCGTCCGATGCCATGAAGCAGGACGACAAGGCTGCCGGCGCGACGCAGGATGAGCCCGCCTCCGAAAGCGCCGGCGCCGACGCCATGAAGAAGCCCGGCCAGGCCGGTGCAGAGAGCAACGCATCGACCAAGGCCGAGGGCACGACCAAGCAGACCGAGGGCGAAGCCGCGGCCGACAGCGGTACGAAGAAGACCGAAGGTACGGCTGCAACCGAGGAGGACAAGAGCGGAACCGAGGGTACGGCGTCGACGACCGAGGAAGGCACGAACAAGACCGAAGGCACCGCCTCCACCACCGAAGGCGAGAACGACGTCTCCAGGGAGACGACGGCCAGCGTCGACATCAATACGGAGCAGCGGACCGAGATCCGCAACATCATCGTCGAAAGCGCACCCGAGCCGGCCGACATCGATATCGACGTCAGCGTCGGCGTCGAGGTGCCGCGGACCGTGACCCTGCGGCCGCTGCCGCCGCGCGTCATCGAGATCGTGCCGCAATATGAGCGCTATCAGTTCTTCGTTCTGGCTGACGGTCGCATCATCATCGTCGATCCGAATACATACGAGATCGTCTTCATCCTGGCGGCCTAATGCCGTTCGGCCCTGGCCCCGCTCGTCGCGAGCGGGGTCCTTTTTCGAGGGCTGCCGATCAAGGTCGGAGTCAGAAATCCCTTGGCACCTACCCCAGCACCTTCCGCATGGTGAGCGAGGTCGGCCGGTCGAAGCCGGGATGCGCGCCGCGGCCGGTCTCGCGAAAGCCGAGCCGCGCGAAGGCGGCATGGTTCTCAACCAGTTCCACCCGCGTCTCCAGCACGATCGCCGGTTTGCCGGCAGCGAGCGCCAGCTCCTCCGCCGCGGCGAGCAGCGCCCGACCGATCCCCCTGCCCTGCAGGCCGGGCGCGACGGCGAGCTTGCCGAGGTAGAAATGGTCGGTCCGCTCCGCCAGGAAGGCGCAGCCGACGAGCCGCCCATCGAGAAAGGCGAGGAACGGCGTCTCGACAGTGCATTTCGCCCGCAGGCCTTCCGCCGACAGCTTGAGCGCCGAGGACGGCGGGTCGATGCGACCCTCCATCCAGGCGAAGGAGGCGAGGATCAGCGCAAGCAGCTCGTCCCAGGCGGTGAACCCGGCGGCGCCTCGGCGGATCGTCAGCGCGCCGGGCAAGGCGGTCATGCTGCCGGGCGCCTGTATCTCACCGTGTCGAAGCGGGCGCCGAGCCCGTCATAGAGCAGCAGCCGGCCGACCAGCGGCTCGCCGATGCCGGTGACCAGCTTGATCACCTCCATCGCCTGCAACGTCCCGATGACGCCGGTGAGCGCCCCGAGCACGCCGGCCTCGGCGCAGGAGGGCACCATGCCGGGCGGCGGCGGCTCCGGGAAGAGGTCGCGATAGGACGGGTTCAGCCGCCCGTCGCCATCCGCCTCGAACGGCTTCAGCACGGTGATCGAGCCGTCGAAGCGGCCGACCGCGGCATGCACCAGCGGCTTCTCCTCGGCCTCGCAGGCATCGGCCACCGCATAGCGCGTGTCGAAATTGTCGGAACCGTCGGCGACGATGTCGTAGCCGCGCACCAGCTCGCGCGCATTCCCGGTGGTGAGGCGGAGGTCATAAGCCTCCACCGTCACACCGGGATTGATGCGGGCGATCGCGCGGGCGGCGCTGGCGTTCTTCGCCTCGCCTACCGACGCGGTGTCATGGATCACCTGCCGCTGCAGGTTGGAGAGCGACACGGTATCGTCGTCGACCACGCCCAGCGTGCCGATCCCGGCGGCCGCCAGATATTGCAGCACCGGCGCGCCCAACCCGCCGGCGCCGACCACCAGCACCCGCGCCCGCTTCAGCCTCTGCTGCCCCGCCCCGCCGACCTCGGGCAGGACGATGTGGCGGGCGTAGCGTTCGAGTTCTTCAGGGGAGAGCGGGGCGGCGGTCATGGCTGGAACATAGCGTGGCGAAGGCTGGAATGAAACGCCGGACCCGGTCCGTCTTGGGCTCAGGGGACAGGTTTGCCCGCTCTACCCCACAACCCGAAATTGGCGCAGGACGTTCGCTACCGAGACGGCGCGGTATTACTTTCTTTCGGCAGAAAAGCCGCAGCGATTCAGAGCTCGCGCGGGCCGAAAAGTAACTGTCCCCTGCGCTTCCGCTTCGAGCGCCGATCTCGTACGAACGAAATTCGGCTTTCAGACAGGCCGGGCAAAATCGTTCCCGGGCGGGAACCCGGCCTAATCCTGCTCCGCCTGCTCCATCTTGGCGGCGCGGCGGCGGCGCTCCGCCTTGCCCTCGACGATGCGCACCCGCTTCACCCGGCGCGGATCCGCATCGAGCACATGGAACTCGAAGCCAGGTACAGCCTGCACCACCTCTCCGCGCGCCGGCACGCGGCCGAGCGCGTTGAAGATCAGCCCGCCGATGGTGTCGACATAGTCGCTGTGCTCGCCGGGGGCGAAATCGTCGCCGATCAGCTTGGCTACGTCGTCGATCTCGGCCTTGGCGTCGACGATGTAGACGCCGTCGCCCGCCTGGGTGATCAGCGGCTCGTCCTCGTCGTGCTCGTCCTCGATGTCGCCGACCACCGTCTCGACGATGTCCTCCAGCGAGGCCAGGCCGTCGGTTCCGCCATACTCGTCGATCACCAGCGCCATCTGGGTGCGCGCTGCCTGCATGCGTGCCATCAAATCGGAGGCGAGCATGGACGGCGGCACGAACAGCACCGAGCGGATCAGGTTGAGCTCGCCGATCGAACGGCCGAGGTCGACATTGGCGAGGTCGAGCGCCACCGCTCCGGCCGGCGGCTTGCGCGTGGCGCGCCCCTTCCTGGCGCGGGCGGAGCGGGTGATGTGGGCAAGCACGTCGCGGATGTGGACCATGCCGCGCGGATCGTCGAGCGTCTCGGCATAGACCGGCATGCGCGAATGGCCGGACTGCTCGAACACGTTGAGCAGCTCGCCCAGCGTGATCGATATCTCGACGGCCTCGATGTCGGCACGCGGTACCATCACGTCCTCGACGCGCACCTCGCGCAGCCGCAGGATGTTGTTCAGCATCGCCCGCTCGGCCGGCGAGAACGCCTCGCCGTCGGGCGCGCTCTCGGCCAGCGCGTCGGTCAGGTCCTCGCGCAGCGTGCTGCCGTTCTTTTGGCGGAACAGCGCAGACAGCCAGTCTATGAAGGAGGAGCGCTCGGCGACGGCCGACGCGGCGGTACTCGGACTGGGCGGTTCTTCTGCCGTGTCCGCGATCTTCCTGACGCTGCCCGTATCGGGGCTGGCGGCAGTCTCGGGAGTGTCGTTCATCTCGTTCCGGTCGTTTGACGCCTTCCTGTTACGCGTAGGGATCGGGAATGGCAAGCCTCGCCAGCGCCCGGCGCTCGAGCCCCTCCATCGCGTCCGCCTCCGCGTCCGTCTCGTGGTCATGCCCGATCAGGTGCAGGAGGCCATGCGCGATGAGGTGCGTAATATGGTGATCGAGCGGCTTGCCTTCCAGTTCCGCCTCGCCGCGGACCGTCTCCGCGGCCAGAACGATGTCGCCCAGCATGGGCGGCAGCGGATCGCCGACCGTCGTCGGGAAGGCCGGAAAGGACAGCACGTTGGTCGGCTTGTCCTTGCCGCGCCACTCGGCATTGAGGGTCCGGATATGCGCGTCGTCCGTGAACAGCAGGCTGAGCTCCACCGGGTGCTTCGCATGCGCGCCCGCTTCGGCAAGGGCCGCTTCGACGACATGGGCGGCGAGCGTGCCTAGCGCTTCCTGGGATGGCCAGTCGCCCGCCTCGACCGTCAGGTCGATCTCGACGGCAATCGTCTGTTCCTTCCGGGCCTTTGCAGGCATGGGTCAGCGGATTCCCGAATGCTTTTGCTTCAATCCTCGTCGACGCCCAGCCCACGCGAAAGCTTTGCGTCGCGGTCGTAGGCGCGCACGATCTCGGCGACCAGCGGATGGCGCACGATGTCGACGTCGCCGAACCGGACGATGACCGCGCCGGAAATGGCGTCGAGGATGCGCAGCGCTTCCACCAGGCCCGATTTCGTCTGCGGCGGCAGGTCGATCTGCGTGGGATCGCCGGTGACGATCATGCGCGAGTTCTCGCCGAGACGTGTCAGGAACATCTTCATCTGCATCGGCGTGGTGTTCTGCGCCTCGTCGAGGATGACAGCCGAATGCGCCAGGGTGCGGCCGCGCATGAAGGCAAGCGGGGCGATCTCGATGACGCCGGCGGTCAGCGCCCGCTCTACCTTGTCGGCGGGCATCATGTCGTAGAGCGCGTCGTAGAGCGGCCGCAGGTAGGGATCGACCTTCTCCTTCATGTCGCCGGGCAGGAAGCCCAGCCGCTCGCCCGCCTCCACCGCCGGGCGCGACAGGATGATGCGCTCGACCATGCCGCGCTCCAGCAGCATCGCCGCATGCGCCACCGCCAGGTAGGTTTTTCCCGTGCCGGCCGGGCCGACGCCGAACACCAGCTCGGCGCGCTCCAGCGCGCGCATATAGGCGTCCTGGTTGAGCGAGCGGGCATAGATGGTACGCTTGCGTGTCGAGATCTGCGCGGCCGCCACCTTGCCCTTGCGCTCCAGCGTCGGCAGCGTCAACTGGTCGTCGGCGGCGATCGCCATGCGGATGGCGCCGTCGACGTCCGACTGGGCGATCAGCGCGCCCTTCTGCAGGATGCCGTAGAGATGGTCGAGCGCCCGCCGCGCCTGCTCGGCGGCAACGGCGTCGCCCTTGATCGACACCTGGTTGCCGCGCGAACGGATGTCGACCCCGAGCTTCTGCTCGAGCCGCGCCAGGTTCTCGTCGAACTGGCCGTACAGCGCGCCGGCGTGCTTGTTGTTGTCGAAGGTCAGGACGATGTGCGCCATGTCGGACGCCCCGGAAGGCGCCTGCTTCAGATCTGCGTTGGCGACCAAACGTCTCTCCTCTTCCGTCCGCCTCAGGCGGGCTCGGCGAAAAGCGTCGAGGCTTCCGCCCTGGTGATTCGCACTGGAACAATCTCGCCGATTTCGCCGACGGTTTCATCAACGATTACCGGCTGCAGCCACGGCGACCGGCCGGCCCGCTGGCCGGCCTGGCGGCCCGGCTTCTCGATCAAAACGTCGAAGCGCATGCCGACGCGGCTCCGGGTGAAATCGTGCTGCTGCTCAAATAGGAGCGCCTGAAGGCGCTGCAAGCGCTCGTCCTTCACCTTTTCCGGGAGGTGCCCCTTCATCTCGGCGCCGGGCGTGCCGGGCCGCGGCGAATATTTGAAGGAGAAGGCCTGCGCATAGCCGACGGCGCGCACCAGATCGAGGGTGGCCTCGAAATCGGCGTCGGTCTCGCCGGGGAAGCCGACGATGAAGTCGCCGGACATGGCGATGTCTGGGCGGGCAGCGCGGATGCGGTCAAGCAGCCTCAGATAGTCCGCCGCCTTGTGGCGCCGGTTCATCGCCTTGAGGATCCGGTCGGAGCCCGCCTGCACCGGCAGGTGCAGGTAAGGCATCAGCGCCGGCAGATCGCGATGCGCGGCGATCAGCGCGTCGTCCATGTCGCGCGGATGGCTGGTGGTGTAGCGCAGCCGCGCCACGCCGGGGATCTCGGCCAGCCGGAACAGCAGGCGGCCCAGGCCCCATTCGGCGCCGTCCGGCCCCTCGCCGTGCCAGGCATTGACGTTCTGGCCGAGCAGCGTGATCTCGCGTACGCCGGCGCCGGCCAGCCGCTCGGCCTCGCCAACAATCTGCGCGACCGGCCGCGACACCTCTGAACCGCGCGTATAAGGCACCACGCAGAAGGTGCAGAACTTGTCGCAGCCTTCCTGCACGGAGAGGAAGGCGGTCACGCCGCGCTTGGCGATGTCGGCGCGGCGGGCCTGCGGCAGGTGCTCGAACTTGTCCTCGACGGCATAGTCCGTCTCGACCACCTTCTCGCCCGATCGCACCTTGCGCAGCGCCTCCGGCAAGCGGTGGTAGGTCTGCGGGCCGATCACCAGGTCGACCACCGGCGCCCGGCGGATGATCTCGCGGCCCTCCGCCTGGGCGACGCAGCCGGCGATGCCGATCGTCATCCCGGCGCCGGCCTTCTCGCGCTCGCGCTTGACCTCGCGGATGCGGCCGAGCTCGGAATAGACCTTTTCGGCCGCCTTCTCGCGGATGTGGCAGGTGTTGAGCAGGACGACGTCGGCCTCCTCCATGCGGTCGGTCGCGGCATAGCCGTCGGCCACCAGCGCATCGGTCATGCGCTGCGAGTCGTAGACATTCATCTGGCAGCCATAGGTCTTGACGAAGACCTTCTTGCCGCCCTGCGTTTGCGCGCCCGTCCCGATCACCGGTTCGCCCGCGCGGTCGATCTCAACATGCTCCATTGCCGGGCTTCTAGCGTCTTTTTTCGTCGAAGGACAGACGCAAGTCATTTCCGCGGAGCCGGGTCGGCGAGCGCCGCGTGCAGCATCTCGCGCACGCGGCCCTCGACCTGGCGGGCCACATCCTTGCGGCTGCTTTTGGCCGTGAACGGCACCGCTTCGCCGAAATGCACCTCGACGTCGAGCGCGCCCTCGCGAAGCACCGTTGCAAGGTGCGGCACCAGATCCTCGTCGCCGACCCAGGCAGCAATGCCGCGGTGCTGGCGGCCCATCGGCAGGCCCTGCAGCCGCGTATAGGCGAGCGCCACCGGCTGGATCCACATCTCCTCGTGATTTCCGGCCGACAGCATCATCGAGGCGGCGCCGAACAGCGTCGTCTTGAATGGCAGGATCTGGTTGCCGTCGCCGGTCGTGCCTTCGGCGAACAGCACCATGACGTCGCCTTCGGCCAGCCGCGCCGCGATCTCGCTCGCCTGCCTGCCGGATTTTCCGCGCCTGTCGCGCTCGACATAGACGGAGCGCTGCATCCTGGAGAACCAGCCGAAGACCGGCCAACGGGCCATCTCCGACTTGGCGATGAAGCAGACGTCCGCCACCGCCGCCAGCACGACGATGTCGATCCAGGAGACGTGGTTCGAGGCGATCAGCAGCGGCCGGCCATGGGCGAGATTGCCGAAAACGCGGATGCGCAGCCCGAGCAGCCGCGCGGTCGTCCGATGCCAGAGCCGCAGCAGACGGCGGCCGCGGCACAGGCCGGTGGTCACGCACAGCCATTGTGGCAGGGCCATCGCCAGGGTGAGAAGCGCCACGCAAGCGAGCGCGAAGACGGTCCGCAGCGTCCCGATCATCGCCGCGCGGTCTCTCCGCCGGTGCTGCCGGGGCGGGCTTTGCGGAAGGGACCAAACCGGATGCGATTCGATCGTCCGGTGACGGGAAAAACGCGACGGGAGCGACGCGGGCCACAGCCGAAGCTGCGTTCAAGCCGGTCCCGAAGCAAGAAACCCGACAGGGGAAGTCCCTGGATGCCGGGCCAGGTTCTGGTTGAAGTCGAGGCCTTTGCCTTGAATGTGCCCGGAGGCATGACCTGCGGCAGAGATCTTGAGTTCAAAGAGAGCCCGTACCGGCAGAATTGCATCCGATTTGGCGGCAAAATACTTAACGGAGATCACGGCGCATCACAAGCGCCCCGCCGGCCGGCCCTCTTGCATTCGCGTAATAGTTGGCGCGGCGGCCGACCTGCAGGAAACCGAGGCGGCGATAGAGCGCCAGCGCCGCGGCATTGCTTTCGTCGACTTCGAGGAACAATGCCTCGGCGCGGCGCGCATGCAGGTCGCGCAGCACGGCGTCCATCAGCTGCCAGCCCAGCCCCTGCCGGCGGCTGGCGCGCGCCACCGCAACCGTCAGGATCTCGCCCTCGCCGGCCACCAGCCGCGCCAGTACGAAGCCCGCCGGCGCTTCCTGGCCGTGGCCGACCTCACGCACGGTGAAGCCGAACACCGTGTCCTGCGTGAGCAGGCCGTGAAACTCCTCCTCGCTCCACGGCCGGGCGAAATCCTCGCGATGAATGGCGGCGAGGGCCGCCAGGTCCGAGGCCGTGAGCGGCCCCACAGCGAACTCCCGCTGGCGGGGCTGCATGAACGGTATGCGCATCACTCCTCCCGTCTCGGCAGGACGAAGCCTGCCTGCGGCTTGGCGTCCGGCTCGCGCAGATAAAGCGGGCTCGGACGGCCTCCCGCCGTACCCTTGGCGGCCGCGACTCTCGCGTAGACGCCGATGTCCGCCGTGGCAGCCTCCGAGGCGATCGTCAAGCCGCCGCCGGCGAGCGCGGCAACACGTCCCGCCGCCGTGCCGGCGAGCACCGCACGCTTCTTTCTTGCCAGATCAGCCGCGTCGCCCAACGTCACGATTGCGGGAGCATACAGCTCCTGTCCAAAATCATCGTAAAGGGCCGCCTGCACCGCCGGCGCTGCCTCGCCCGAACCGGAAGCCAGCCCCGCCAGCACGGTTTTCGCGCCCAGCCGGTCGCGCACCTCGGCCGCCAGCGCCTCCAGCGTGTCGACGCCGATCGCCGGGATGCCGAGGGCGACTGAGAAGCCGCGGGCTGCCGATACCGCGACACGGATGCCCGTGAACGAGCCCGGCCCGACCGAGACGCCGACCGCGCCGAGGTCGCCATAGGCCTTCCCGGCTGATCCCAGCGCTTCCTCGATCACCGCGATCAGGTGCTCGGCATGGCCCTTGCCGAGATCGCGCACGGCGCGGCCGAGCTCGCGTCCGGCCTCCGTGTCGTAGACGCAGGCGGCGCACAGGCCGGCGGAGCAGTCGATGGCGAGCAGGATCATGATACAGCGCTCTCCCTCCCCCTCGAGGCAGCGCAATCGCATTTGGCAACCGGCGAATTCGATCGCCCGATACCCCCACCCCTAACCCCTCCCCACAAGGGGGAGGGGGACCTTGCGGCCGCCGTGCCGACCGGAATCGTCAATGATTGGCGTATGGCAGAGGCGCAGCAAGATCCCCCTCCCCCTTGTGGGGAGGGGTTAGGGGTGGGGGTAGACTCATACGCGACTGCCTTCCCCTTCGAGAGGCGGGTGGGGTCGGTCCGGCAGCGCGGAGCGCGAATGAGGACGTCGAGCACGGCCTTTGCGACCCCACCCGGCCAGCCTTCGGCTGGCCACCCTCCCCCCGAGGGGGAGGGCTGGGCCGCGCTTGTCATCTCGCCCTGTCCTTCGCCTTCAGCTCCAGCCGCCGCGCATGCAGCACCGGCTCGGTGTAGCCGCTGGGCTGCTCGGCGCCCTTGAAGACGAGGTCGCAGGCGGCGAGGAAGGCGATCGAAGCATCGAAATCCGGCGCCATCGGCCGGTAGAGCGGATCGCCGGCGTTCTGGCGGTCGACGATCGCCGCCATGCGCCGCATCGAGTCCATGACCTGTTCTTTCGTGCACACGCCGTGGCGCAGCCAGTTGGCGATGTGCTGGGAGGAGATGCGCAGCGTCGCGCGGTCCTCCATCAGGCCGACGTCGTTGATGTCGGGAACCTTGGAGCAGCCGACCCCCTGGTCGATCCAGCGCACAACATAGCCGAGGATGCCCTGCGCATTGTTGTCGATCTCGCGCTGGATTTCCTCCGGCGTCCAGTTCGGGCGCGGCGCCACCGGCACGGACAGGATGTCGTCCAGCTTGGCCCGCGGCCGGCTCTTCAGCGCCGCCTGCACGGCATGCACGTCGACCTTGTGGTAGTGCGTGGCATGCAGCGTCGCGGCGGTCGGCGACGGCACCCAGGCGGTGTTGGCGCCGGCTTTCGGATGGGCGATCTTCTCAACCAGCATCGCCGCCATCAGGTCCGGCATCGCCCACATGCCCTTGCCGATCTGAGCGCGGCCGGCAAGCCCGCATTGCAGCCCGACGTCGACGTTGCGGTTCTCGTAGGCGGAAATCCAGGCGGCCTGCTTCATGTCGCCCTTGCGGATCATCGGGCCGGCTTCCATCGAGGTGTGGATCTCGTCGCCGGTGCGGTCGAGGAAGCCGGTGTTGATGAAGACGACCCGCTCCCTGGCGGCGCGGATCGCCTCCTTGAGGTTGACGGTGGTGCGCCGCTCCTCGTCCATGATGCCCATCTTGATGGTGTTTTCCGCCATCCCCAGCAGCTTTTCGACGCGCGCAAAAATCTCGACGGCGAAGGCGACTTCCTCCGGCCCGTGCATCTTCGGCTTCACCACATAGACCGAGCCGGTGCGCGAGTTGGCGCGCCGGCCGTTCGAGCCGACGTCGTGCAGCGCGGCCAGCGCCGTGACGGCCGCATCCATCATGCCCTCCGGCACCTCGCTGCCGTCGGACAGGCGGATCGCCGGATTGGTCATCAGGTGGCCGACGTTGCGCACCAGCATCAGCGAGCGGCACTTTGCCAGGAAGGTCGAGGCGTCCGGCGCGGTGTAGTCGAGGTCCGGATTGAGCTTTCGCGTGAAGGTCTTGCCGCCCTTGGTGACTTCTTCCGCAAGGTCGCCCTTCATCAGCCCGAGCCAGTTGCGGTAGACGACGACCTTGTCCTCGGCGTCGACGGCGGCGACCGAATCCTCGCAGTCCATGATGGTGGTGATCGCCGCCTCGACCCAGACGTCGGCGATATGGGCAGGGTCGTCCTTGCCGATCGGCGATGTGTCGTCGACCAGCACCTCGATCAGCAGGCCGTTGTTCCTCAGCAGGAACTGGCCGGGCGCACTCGCCTCGCCGAGATAGCCTGCGAATTTTTCCACATCCTTCAGGCCGGTCGTGCGGCCGTCGAGCAGCGCCACGGCGAGCCTTGCATCCTTCACCGCAAACGCCTTCGCCTCGCTCCAGCTCGCGCCGTCGAGCGGAACGCTGTCGTCGAGGAATTTTCGCGCCCACGCGACGACCTTCGCGCCGCGCTTCGGATTGTAGCCTTTTCCCTTCTCCGCCCCGTCGGTCTCCGGGATCGCGTCCGTGCCGTAGAGAGCGTCATAGAGCGAGCCCCAGCGGGCGTTGGCGGCGTTCAGCGCATAGCGGGCGTTCATCACCGGCACGACCAGCTGCGGCCCGGCGATTTCGGCGATCTCCGGATCGACGTTCTCGGTCGCGATCTCGAAGTCCGGCCCTTCCGGCAGGAGATAGCCGATATCGGTGAGAAACTGACGGTAGGCGGCGAGGTCCGCCGGCGCGCCGTTCTCCCCATGCCAGGCGTCGATCTTGCCCTGTAGCTCATCGCGGCGGGCGAGCAGAGCGCGGTTCTTCGGCGCGAGGTCATGCACCAGGGCGGAGAAGCCGGACCAGAAGGCGGCCGGCTCCACGCCGGTGCCGGGCATGGCCTCGTCGTTGACGAAATCGTAGAGCACGCGCGCGACCGTCAGGCCGTCGATGTCGATCGTGTCGGACAATGCAAAAACCCTTTCGTCGCTGCGCTGCGGCAAACCAATGGCTGGGTCCGTTCAACACATGCGCGACCCTTGCGTCAATGGTGAAACGGCGTACGATCGGTGCCCCTGCGACCAAGGTCGAGCCCGACCCTGCCGGGCGGCAGCGCGGCGCTTCGGAACCGCCTACGCCGCGATGCGCGGCCGGCCGGTCGCCACGGCGACGATGCGCGCCTCGATGAACATGCGCTGGCCCTCGACTGTGGAGGTGCGCACGTCCTGCTCGACGGCCACCTCGGCGACCTCGGCGCCGGCGACCAGCGCCCGCTCGGCGGCGAGGTCGCGCACCCGCTTCTCGGCCGCGGCGACGGCCGCGCCTTCATCGGTGAAGTCGCGCAGGAAATCGCCGGCCGAAAGCCGGAAAAGCCCTTCCTTCGGCTGGCTGATCACCGCCTCGACCGAAACCCGCACCTGGCCGACCACGGCACCGAGCGCATTGGCGACGTCGGTGTCGTCGGGTACCACGCAGCGGTTGCCGACCAGCGCCGGCAATCCGGCATAATGCAGCGGCGCCGAAGCGCCGAGCCCGATCACCGGCCGGTCGAGCGCCAGGGTGAAGCGGGCGATGCCCTCCCTGCCGTCGACCGCGCGCTGCACCAGCGCATGCGCCACCGTGGCAGCGCCGTCGAGCCCGTCCTCGGCGAAGGCCGTCTCCAGGATCACCTCGGCGGACAGGCGCGTCACCGTCGCCAGCACGCGTTCCGACAGCGCCTCGGGCGTGTCGGCGATCGCCTGGCCGCGGCCGTCGCGGCGGCGTGCGAACAGCTCCGCCCCGAGCCGGGCGGTGACGGCGTCCCAGTTGGCCTGGCGGCCAAGCGTGTGGGCGGCGTCCGACGGGGTGAAACCGCAGACATGGACGAGCCCGCGCGCCACCAGCCGGTTGAGCGTCGCCGACTGGGCGGTGGAGGAAAGCAGCGTGTCGAGCGGCAGCGGCACCGGGCCGATGGCGTCGAAAAGCTTCTGCTCCGGCCCGGTCAAACCGGCGGCCAGCCGGTCTGGAACGCCGGTGCGCATGGCAAAGCGGCCGTCCATGCGGCCGGGATTGGGCGCGCGCAGCTGCCGCTCCAGGTGCTGGCGGACCGTCTCGCCATGCGCCTGCCCGGCCAGCGCGAGCGGCACGAGCCGGCGCGGCCCCAGCAGGATTTTCGGGATCAGCGCGCCCTCTTCCAGCCGCACCTCGGAATCGCCGCCGAGGCCGAAGGTGCGCATCGCCACCGCCTCCACCATGGTGCGAAAACCGCCGACGGTGGCGCCCTCGGGATCGAGCCGCGGCCGGCCCTGGTCGAGCACGGCAACGTCGGTGGTGGTGCCGCCGATGTCTGAGACAACAGCGTCGTCCAGCCCGGTCATGTGGCGGGCGCCGACCAGGCTCGCCGCCGGACCCGACAGGATGGTCTCGATCGGCCGCTGGCGGGCAAAGGCCGCCGACACCAGCGCGCCGTCGCCGCGCACCACCATCAGCGGCGCAGCGATGCCGCGCGCCTCCAGAAAGCCTTCGGTCGCGGCGACCAGCCGGTCGATCATCGAGATCAGCCGGGCGTTGAGCAGCGTCGTCAGCGCCCGGCGCGGCCCGCCGAGTTTTGCCGACAGCTCGTGGCTTGCCGTCACCGGCAGGCCGGTCCGCTCGCGGATCAGGTCGCGGGCAAGAATCTCGTGGGCCGGGTTACGCGTCGCGAAATAGGCGCAGACGGCGAAGCCGGACACCGAATTGGAAAGCGCCGGCAATTCCGCTTCCAGCGGCGCGAGATCGAGCGGACGGGCATTGCCGTGGACGTCGTGGCCGCCCTCGCAAAACACCACCGGATCGCCGCCCAGCGCCTTGTCGAGGCCGTCGCGGGCAAGGTCGGCGGGGCCGAAGCCGATCATCACCAGCGCGACACGGCCGCCCTGCCCCTCGACCAGCGCGTTGGTGGCGAGCGTCGTCGACATGGAGACCAGCTTGACCGCCTTCGGATCGACCCGCGCCTTCTCGATCACGGCATCCACCGCGCCGGCGATGCCGACGGCGAGGTCGTGGCGGGTCGTCAGCGCCTTGGCCTTGGCTGCGACACCCGTCGCCTCCGACCACAGCACCGCGTCGGTATAGGTGCCGCCGGTGTCGATGCCGAGATAGAGGCTCATTGCGACATCATCTCTTCCTGCTCGACCGTCAGCGGCTTCACCCCGGGCGGCAGCGGCTCCGGCGTTTCTTCGGCCGGCAAATCGCCCTGCGGAGCAGGCGCGGACACGGGCCGGATGGACGCGGTCCTGCCGGCGCAGCCCGAGCACAGGGCGGCGATGACGAGCGCAAAAACGAGGCGGGGGAGAAGCGGCATCAGGTGCGGGCTGGAGGAATCCGATGCCGGCTTCTAGCCCAGATCGAAAGGCGACGCCAGCGCGGCATTCCCTCCCCCTCGAGGGGAGGGTGGCCGCGAAGCGGCCGGGAGGGGTCGCCGCGGCAGTGCTCTACGTTCTTTCCGCGTCGAGGCAGCTGAGGTTACCCCACCCGCCTCGCTTAGCTCGGCACCCTCTCCTCAAGGGGGAGGGACTCACGTCCCGGTCCGCGCCAGCTCCTCATGATGTACACGGCCATTGCTGGCCACCGGACCGCCGACAGCGCCGCTCTCGGAAAACACGCGCCAGCGGCGCGGGCGGAAGGCGACGCGGTTCTTCTGGGCGGCCGGATGCTCGATCGGCAGCTCGATCTCGACGCGGTGGCGATCGCCGCCAATCTCCAGCTCGACGCGGCGGGTGCCGGCGACGCGGCGGCTCGCCGCCACCGTACCGGCGATGCAGCCGCCGCAGCCGTCCGTGATGAGCTCGACGTCGTGCGGCCGGAAATAGAGCGTCGCGTCGCCGTCCGGCACGTCTTCGGCCGTCAGGCCCAGCGTGCGGTCCTGCAGCCAGAGCTGGCCGCCTTCGACCCTGACCGGCAGCGAGCTCGACTCGCCGATGAATCCGTAGACGAAAGGCGAGTTGGGCGTGTCATAGACCTCGTCGGCGGTGCCGACCTGCTCGATGCGGCCCTGGCTCATCACCACGACGCGATCGGCCAGCTCCAGCGCCTCCTCCTGGTCGTGGGTGACGAAGACGGTGGTGTGGCCGGTGGTGTCGTGGATCTCGCGCAGCCACCGCCGCAGCTCGCGCCTGACCTGCGCGTCGAGCGCGCCGAACGGCTCGTCGAGCAAGAGCACCTTCGGCTCGATGGCGAGCGCCCGAGCCAGCGCCACGCGCTGCCGCTGGCCGCCGGAAAGCTGGTTGGGGTAGCGTTTCTCCAGCCCGGAAAGCTGCACCAGGTCGAGCAGCTCGGAGGCTCGGCGGCGGATCTCGGCCGAGGGCGGCCGCGTCGCGCCCGGCCGCACCTTCAACCCGAAGCCGATATTGTCGGCGACCGTCATATAGCGGAACAGGGCGTAATGCTGGAAGACGAAGCCGACATTGCGCTCCTGCACGGATTTGTGCGAGGCGTCCTCGTCGCCGAAGAAGACGGCACCCTCGGTCGGCCGCTCCAGCCCGGCGATCAGCCTGAGCAGCGTGGTCTTGCCCGAGCCGGAGGGCCCGAGCAGGGCGATCAGCTCGCCCGAGCGGATGTCGAGCGACACGTCGCGGAGCGCCGGAAACCGGTCGAACTCCTTGCGCACATTGCGGATGGAAACGTCCATGGTCGGTCCTGGCTCAATGCTTGGCGGTCGCGGCGATCTCGTCGCCGTACCGGAATTCGAGGACGGATTTCAGCACCAGCGTCACCAGCGCGAGGGCCGCCAGCAGCGTCGAGACGGCGAAGGCGGCGACGAAATTGTACTCATTATAGAGGATTTCGACATGCAGCGGCATGGTGTTGGTGAGGCCGCGGATGTGGCCGGACACCACCGATACGGCGCCGAACTCGCCCATGGCGCGGGCGTTGCACAGCAGCACGCCGTAGAGCAGCCCCCATTTGATGTTGGGCAGCGTCACATACCAGAAGGCCTGCCAGCCGGAGGCGCCGAGCGAAATCGCCGCCTCCTCGTCGCCGGTGCCCTGGTCCTGCATCAGCGGGATCAGCTCGCGCGCCACGAACGGGAAGGTGACGAAGATGGTGGCGAGCACGATGCCGGGCACCGCGAACAGGATCTCGATGCCGTGGCTCTTCAGCCACGGCCCGAGCACGATGCCGGCGCCGAAAAGCAGCACATAGACCAGGCCCGAGATGACCGGCGAAACCGAGAAGGGCAGGTCGATAAGCGTCGTCAGGAACGCCTTGCCCTTGAATTCGAATTTGGCGATCGCCCAGGCGGCGGCCACGCCGAAGATCAGATTGCAGGGCACGGCGATGGCGGCGACCAGCAGCGTCAACCGGATCGCGGCCAGCGTATCCGGCTCGTTCAGCGCGAACAGGAACTCGCCGGCGCCCTTGCGGAACGCCTCGACGAACACCGCCACCAGCGGCAGGACCAGCACCAGCGCCAGGAACAGCAGCGCGATGCCGATCAGCACCGCCTTGGTGGCGGTGGTCTCGGTCGTCGCGCGCTTGAATGCCGCCTTGCTCACCGGCGCGAGGGTACCAGCAGCGGCGCCGTCCGGCAAAGGCCGGCTCAATGCCTCAACCGACATAGCCATACCTCCGCCTGCTCCAGGCCTGGATGAGGTTGATGACGAACAGCATGGCGAAGGAGATCACCAGCATGATCGCCGCGATCGCCGTCGCGCCGGCATAGTGGAATTCCTCCAGCCGGATGACGATCAGCAGCGGCGCGATCTCCGAGACGTAGGGGATGTTGCCGGCGATGAAGATGACCGAGCCGTATTCGCCGACGGCGCGGGCGAAGGCCAGCGCGAAGCCGGTGAGCACCGCCGGCGCCAGTCCTGGCAGGATCACCCGGGCGACCGTCTGCAGGCGGTTGGCGCCCAGCGTGGCGGCGACTTCCTCGACCTCCTTGTCGATCTCCTCCATGACCGGCTGCACGGTGCGCACGACGAAGGGCAGGCCGATGAAGATCAGCGCCACCACGATGCCGAGCGGCGTGAACGCCACCTTGATGCCGAGCGGCGCCAGGAACTGGCCGACCCAGCCGTTGGGCGCGTAGATGGCGGCAAGCGCGATGCCGGCGACCGCCGTCGGCAGCGCGAAAGGCAGGTCGACGGCGGCGTCAAGGATGCGCCGGCCCGGGAATCGGTAGCGCACCAGCACCCAGGCGACGAGCACGCCGAAGACGACGTTGACGGCCGCCGCGAGCAGCGCCGTCCCGAACGAGACCTTCAGCGCGCTCACCGTGCGGTCGTCGGTGGCGATCGCCCAGAAATCGGCCCAGCCGAGCTCGGTGGTGCGCCACACCACGCCGGCGAGCGGGATGAGGACGATCAGGGTGAGGTACAGTACCGTGAAGCCGAGCGTCAGCCCGAAACCCGGGATGACGCTCGGCTTGCGGAACTGCAACCTCGCAGGGGTCGCAGCGGCTATCGACATCAGTTCGACGACGCCGGCTTGTAGATCTGGTCGAAGACGCCGCCGTCACCGAAGTGATAGGGCTGCGCCTTGGCCCAGCCGCCGAACTGCGGATCGTCGATGGTGACCAGGTTGATCTTCGGGAAGCGCTCCAGCTCCGCCGCCGGCACCAGTTCCGGCTTCGACGGGCGATAGAAGTGCTTGGCGGCAAGCTGCTGGCCTTCTTCCGAATAGAGATACTGCAGATAGGCTTCCGCCACCTTGCGCGAGCCCTTGGCGTCGACATTGGCGTCGACCACCGCTACCGGCGGCTCGGCCAGGATCGATTGCGGCGGCACGACGACGTCGAACTGGTCCTCGCCGAACTCCTTGCCGACCAGGAAGGCCTCGTTCTCCCAGGCAAGCAGCACGTCGCCGAGTTGGCGCTGCGCGAAGGTGGTGGTCGAGCCGCGCGCGCCGGTGTCGAGCACCGGGACGTGGCGGAACAGCTCGCCGATGTATTCCTTCACCTTGGCCTCGTCACCGCCATATTCCTTGTTGGCCCAGGCCCAGGCGGCGAGATAGTTCCAGCGGGCGCCGCCGGAGGTCTTCGGATTGGGCGTGATCACCTCGACGCCATCCTTCACCAGGTCGCCCCAGTCCTGGATGCCCTTGGGATTGCCCTTGCGCACCAGGAAGACGATGGTCGAGGTGTAGGGCGAGGAATTGTGCTCGAATTTCGTGCGCCAGTCCTTGTTGATCTTGCCGCCGTTCTGGACGATGGCGTTGATGTCGCTTTCCAGCGCCAGCGTCACCACGTCGGCATCGAGGCCGTCGATCACCGCGCGGGCCTGCTTGCCGGAACCGCCATGCGAGGTCTGGATGGTGACCGTCTCGCCGGTCTCCTTCTGCCAATGCGCGGCGAAGGCGGCGTTGTACTCGCGATAGAGCTCACGCGTCGGATCGTAAGAAACATTGAGCAGCGTCGTATCGGCAAAGGCGAAGCCGAGCGCGCCGAACTGGACAGAGCCGGCGATGAGCGCCGACAGGAACAGGGACCTGCGATTGAGGATCATGACCGCCTCCGTTTTCGAGAAACGAGCATATTCTACCTGCTAGGTAGACATTATCGGCGTAGCAAAATCCCCAATCTTGGCTTTCGTTCCGAATTTTCCGCACTGTTTGGGTGCGTTCACAGAAACTTTTTTCTCTCCGGGGCCAAGCCCCTCCCGATTTCGGCGGCTCCGCAAGGCCGCAGGTCGCCTCTTCCGTCAGCCAAGCCCAAACCATTCGCTACCGCACAAAAACTCTTCGCAATTGCACAAAACTATGGCAAAGCCTGCCGGCAAAAGACCGATAACGTCAGGGAAGGAGGCGCCATGAGCGCGGCAGGGGAAATACGGGCCCTCACCCCGCCCGACATTCTTGCCCGCAAAGGGGGGACGCCGCTGGTCTGCCTCACCGCCTATACCACGCCGATGGCGCGGATGATGGACCGCCATTGCGACGTCATCCTGGTCGGCGACAGCGTCGGCATGGTGCTGCACGGCCTGCCCTCCACGCTCGGCGTCACGCTCGACATGATGATCATGCACGGCAAGGCGGTGCGCCGCGGCATCGAGCGGGCGCTGATGGTGGTCGACATGCCGTTCGGCTCCTATGAGGAGAGCCCGGAGCAGGCCTTCCGCAACGCCGCCCGGCTGGTCGCCGAAACCGGCTGCGCCGCGGTGAAGCTGGAAGGCGGCGAGAGCATGGCGGCGACGATCCGCTTTCTGGTGGCCCGCGGCATCCCGGTGATGGCGCATGTCGGCCTCACCCCGCAGGCGGTGAACGCCTTTGGCGGCTACAAGGTGCAGGGCCGCGGCGCCGATGCGGAGCGCATCCTGCGCGACGCCGCCGCCACGGCCGAGGCCGGCGCCTTCTCGGTGGTGCTGGAGAAAGTGCCCGACGCGCTGGCGGCGGAAATCACCCGGAAGATCCAGATCCCGACAATCGGCATCGGCGCCTCGGCGGCTTGCGACGGCCAGGTCCTTGTGGTCGACGACATGCTCGGCATGTTCACGTCCTTCCGCCCGAAATTCGTCAAGCGTTATGCCGAACTCGGCGACGCCGCCGACGCGGCGATCGCCGCCTACGCCGGCGACGTGCGGGACCGGCGCTTCCCCGCCGCGGAGCATCTGTTCGGCGACCAACCGAAACCCCGCGCCAGCGGAGGCAGCAGATGAGCGTGCCGATCGTCAGGACCGTTGCCGCGCTGCACGAGACCGTCAAGGAATGGCGGCGCGCAGGCGCGCGGCTCGCCGTGGTCCCCACGATGGGAGCGCTGCACGAAGGCCATCTCAGCCTGGTGCGCGCCGCGCTCGACCAGGCGGATCGGGTGATCGTCACCCTGTTCGTCAATCCAAAACAGTTCAACAGCCCCGCCGACCTCGCCGCCTATCCGCGCACCGAGGATGCCGACGCCGAAAAGCTCGCGCCGCTCGGCGCGCATCTGCTCTACGTGCCCGACGGCGCCGAAATGTATCCCGACGGCTTCTCAACCACGGTCTCGGTCGCCGGGGTCAGCGAGGGCCTGTGCGGGGCGTTCCGGCCCGGCCATTTCGACGGCGTGGCGACAGTGGTGGCAAAACTGTTCCTGCAGACCGGCGCCGACCTCGCCTTCTTCGGCGAGAAGGATTTCCAGCAGCTTCACGTGGTGCGCCGCATGGCGCGCGATCTCGACATCCCGATCGCCGTCGTCGGCCGCCCGACGGTGCGCGAGACGGACGGGCTGGCGCTGTCGTCGCGCAACGTCCGTCTGTCGCCGGCCGAGCGCCAGGCGGCGCCGGGGCTGGCGGCCGCGCTGTTCGGGGCGGCCGGGCGGCTGGCGGCAGGCGAGCCTGCGGAACCAACGCTCGCCGGAACCCGCGAAACGATCCTCGGCGCCGGCTTTCGCGAGGTCGAGTATCTCGAACTCAGGTCGGCGGAAGACCTCAAGCCGCTGCAGGCGGCCGACCGTCCGGCGCGGCTGCTGGTGGCGGCCTGGCTCGGCCAGACGCGGCTGATCGACAATGTCGAGGTCTTGCCGAAATAGCCGGACCGCCGGCGACGCGGTTCAGCGGCACCTCGCTCAGGTCGGCGGCGTGCCGTTCTCGGCCAGCACCGCTCCGGCCAGATAGAGCGAGCCGCCGATCAGGATGCGCGGCGGCGGCTCGCGCTGGTCCCAGGTGTCGCGCAGCAGCATCAGGGCATTGGCGACCGAATTGACCGGTTCGGCCGACAGCCCGGCCTCGCCGGCGCGCGCCGCCAGTTCCTCATTCGGAACGCCGGCGTCGCTGGCGCTCACGGGCACGGCGAAGACATGCCTGGCAATGCCCTTGAAGGCGCGGAAATAGCCGCTCTGGTCCTTGGTGTTGATCATGCCGGAGATCAGGAACAGCGGCCGCGGCTGGCGCTCCTCCTGCTCGGTCAGCGCCTCGGCGACGACGATGCCGGCGCCGGGATTGTGGCCGCCGTCGAGCCAGATCTCGGCGCCCGCCGGCGCGAGATCCACCAGCCTGCCGTGGGTCAGCCTCTGCATGCGTCCGGGCCAGGCGACCGAGGTCATCGCCTGCTCCGCCGCGTCGTGGCCGATGTCGAAGCCCGCCGCCTTGACCGCCGCAAGCGCCGCGGCGGCGTTGGCGAACTGGTGCCGGCCCGGCAGGCGCGGCAGCGGCAGATCCATCAGGCCCTCCTCGTCCTGATAGACGAGGCGGCCGTTCTCCTCGAAGGCCATGAAGTCCTGGCCGTACGCCGACACGGGGCTGCCCAGCCGGTCGGCGACGCCGACAATCACCTCCAGCGCGGTCGGGCTTTCCTGCTGGCCGACCACCACCGGCCGGCCCGCCTTGATGATGCCGGCCTTCTCGGCGGCGATCAGCTCCACGCGATCGCCGAGATACGCCTCGTGGTCGAGCGAAACCGGCATGATCAGGCTGACCGCCGGGTCGGGGATGACGTTGGTGGCGTCGAAGCGGCCGCCGAGACCGACCTCCAGCACCACGGCGTCGGCCGGATGCTCGGAAAACAGCAGGAAGGTCACGGCCGTCAGTATCTCGAAGACGGTGATCGTCTCGCCGCGATTGGCGGCGGCAACGCGGGCGACCGCGTCGGCCAGCACCTCATCCGCCACAAGTCGGCCGCCGCCGGGCGCCGCCAGCCGGTAGCGCTCGTGCCAGTTCACCAGATGCGGCGAGGTGTGCACATGGACGCCGAGGCCTTCGGCCTCCAGCAGCGCCCGCGAAAACGCCGCAGCCGAGCCCTTGCCGTTGGTGCCGGCAATATGGATGACCGGCGGCAGCCTGAGATGCGGGTTGCCGAGCCGGTCGAGCAGCCGCGTGATGCGGTCGAGCGACAGGTCGAAGCCTTTCGGGTGGAACGCCAGCAGACGGTCGATCTCGCGCTCGGCGAGGCTTTGGGTGCTGTGGGCGCTCATCTACACCAGGGCTCCGGAGAAACCGCGTCGGCCGACATTTTCGCGGATCGAGGCGAAAGTTCGGTCAGGCGGCAGGGCAGGCGCCTCACGCCGCCGCCCGTGCCTCGCCGCCATCGGTTGCGGGAGCAGACCGATCCGACGTGATCGCGTCGACAGGCTCCGCCGGCGTCTTCATGAGGATCTTCAGCAGCCGCGCCACCGTCGCCCTCATCTGCAGGCGCGAGACGACCATGTCGACCATGCCGTGCTCCATCAGATATTCGGCGCGCTGGAAACCTTCCGGCAGCTTCTCGCGGATGGTCTGCTCGATGACGCGCGGCCCGGCGAAGCCGATCAGCGCGCCCGGCTCGGCGATATGGATGTCGCCCAGCATGGCGTAGGAAGCCGTGACGCCGCCGGTGGTCGGATTGGTCAGCACGACGATGTAGGGCAGGCCGGCTTCCTTGAAGCGGTCGACCGCCACGGTGGTGCGCGGCAACTGCATCAGCGACAGGATGCCTTCCTGCATGCGCGCGCCGCCCGAGGCGGCGAACAGCACCAGCGGCCGCCGCTTCTCGCGCGCCGTGTCGAAGCCGCGGATGATCGCCTCGCCGGCGGCCATGCCGAGCGAGCCGCCCATGAAGGCGAAATCCTGCACGGTGGCGACGATCGGCAGCCCCTCGATCGTGCCCACCCCGTTGAGCACGGCATCTTCCAGGCTGGTCTTGGTTCGTGCCTCCTTGAGCCGGTCGACATAACGCTTCTCGTCACGGAACTTCAGCGGGTCGGTCGGCACCTTGGGATTGTCGACCGCGTCGAACCTGCCGTCGTCGAAGAAGAATTTCAGCCGCTCGCGCGCCGCGATCTTCATGTGGTGGCCGGACGACGGGATGACCCACTGGTTGCTTTCCAGGTCCTTGTGGAAGACCATCTCGCCGCTCTCCGGATCCTTGATCCAGAGGTTTTCCGGCATGTCGCGGCGCCCCAGCATGGAGTTGATGCGCGGGCGGACGAAATTGGTGATCCAGTTCATGGCTGCGTTCCTTCGAACGTGGAGATGGGCTTGTCAGAGCGCCGGCGCAAGCCGGGCGGCGCGAACGCCCTGCGCCAGGCCGCTGACCAGCGTGGCGACCGCCTCGGCCGGGTCGGCCGTGGTCTCGCCCTTGGGTCCGATCACATTGGCAACCGCGTTGACGATCGCCGTGCCGACCACGACGCCGTCGGCGGAGGCGCCGATCACTTTCGCCTGCTCGGCCGTCTTGACGCCGAAACCGACGCAGACCGGCAGATCCGTATGGCCCTTGATGCGCGTGACCGCTTCCGCGACCGCGGCGGTGTCGGCGAGCGCCGATCCTGTGATGCCGGTCATCGACACATAGTAGACGAAGCCCGAGGTGTTTTCGAGCACCTTGGGCAGACGCCGGTCGTCCGTGGTCGGGGTGGCGAGGCGGATGAAGTTGACGCCCGCCTTCAGCGCCGGGATGCACAGCTCGGCATCCATCTCGGGCGGCAGGTCGACCACGATCAGCCCGTCGATGCCGGACGCCTTGGCGTCAGCGAGAAAACGCTCGACGCCGTAGATGTAGATCGGATTGTAGTAGCCCATCAGCACGATCGGCGTGTCGTCGTCGCCCTCGCGGAAGGCGGCCGCCATGGCCAGCGTCTTCTTCAGCGTCTGGCCGGACTTCAGGGCGCGCAGGCCGGCCGCCTGGATCGCCGGACCGTCGGCCATCGGATCGGAGAACGGCATGCCGAGCTCGATCACGTCGCTGCCCGCCTTCGGCAGCGCCTTCATGATCGACAGCGAGGTCTCGTAATTCGGGTCGCCGCCCATGAAGTAGGTGACGAGCGCCGGCCGGCCCTCGGCCCGGAGTTTTGCGAAACGGCGATCGATGCGGGTGGTCATGTATATGCTGCTGCCTCTTCCTGCAGTCCGAGCTTCGCGGGATCGGAACGCTGATCCCATATGTGGACAATTTCGATGTGATCTTCCGTGACGCGATAGACGATCGAGAACGGAATACGCGGGATGACGTATCGGCGCAAACCATCGTCTGTCATGGGCTGTCCGATACGAGGATTGTCTACCAGGTTGGCGATCGCCCGGAGATATTGAGCTGGAGGCGTGTTTGGCGCCGGCCGGAAAAATGCTCCCATAGTAGAGCCGATACCAGGCCAGGTCCGGTTTCGTCGATGCCAGATAGATGAATTTCATGTGCGCCGAGGTGGCAGAAAAACATCAGGTTCCGGTGGGGGAAGCTCGTTTTCGGTTCCCCAGCTTTCGATCCAGCGGTGCATCGCCTCGCCCGAGATGAAAACCCCCTTGTCCGCTTCCGCTATCCGCTCCCGCAAAATCTCCCGCTCATGCTCGCGGATTTCGAGATAGCGCTTGATCGCAAGCTCAGCGACATCTTCGGCGGAGGTCTGTTGCAGGTTCGCTTCGGCCTCCAGCTTCTCTCTGACGTCAGCATCGACGTGCAGTGACAGTGGCACTTCACCCATGTCCGTCGTCCCGTTCATTCAAACCGAGAATAGCACGCGCCTACTCCGGCTCCAAACACGCCGCCTGTCAGATCTCCATGCCCATCATCTTCGCCACCGTATGCACGTCCTTGTCGCCGCGGCCGGAGAGGTTGGCGATGATCACCTGGTCCTTGCCCATCTTCGGCGCGACCTTGATCACATGGGCGATGGCGTGCGCCGATTCCAGCGCCGGGATGATACCTTCCACCCGCGTCGTGAGCTGGAAGGCTTCCAGCGCCTCGTCGTCGAGGATCGGCACATACTCGACGCGGCCGCTGTCGCGCAGCCAGCTATGCTCCGGGCCGACGCCGGGATAGTCGAGCCCCGCCGAGATCGAATGGCCGTCGAGGATCTGCCCGTCGTCGTTCTGCAGGAGGTAGGTGCGGTTGCCGTGCAGTACGCCGGGCCTGCCTGCGTTCATCGAGGCGCAGTGCTCGACGCCGTCGAGGCCGCGCCCGCCCGCCTCGACGCCGACGATCTTCACGCCGCGGTCGTCGAGGAAGGGATGGAAGATGCCGATGGCATTGGAGCCGCCACCGACCGCCGCCACGATGAGGTCGGGCAGTCGGCCCTCCTGCTCGAGAATCTGCTGGCGCGCCTCGGTGCCGATCACCGACTGGAAGTCGCGCACCAGCTCCGGATAGGGGTGCGGACCGGCGGCCGTGCCGATCAGGTAATAGGTGTCGTGCACGTTGGTGACCCAGTCGCGCAGCGCCTCGTTCATGGCGTCCTTGAGCGTGCCGTGGCCGGCGCTGACCGGCCGCACCTCGGCGCCGAGCAGCTTCATGCGGAAGACGTTGGGCGCCTGCCGCTCGACGTCGGTCGAGCCCATGTAGACGACGCAGGGGAAGCCGAAGCGCGCCGACACGGTGGCCGAGGCGACGCCGTGCTGGCCGGCGCCGGTCTCGGCGATGATGCGCGTCTTGCCCATGCGCTTGGCCAGGAGAATCTGGCCGAGGCAGTTGTTGATCTTGTGCGAGCCGGTGTGGTTCAGGTCCTCGCGCTTCAGGTAGATTTTCGCGCCGCCGAGATGCCTGGTCAGGCCCTCGGCGTAATAGAGCTTCGACGGCCGCCCCGCATAGAAGGTGGAGAGGTCCGAAAGCTCCGCCCGGAAGGCCGGATCGGTCTTGGCCTCGTCCCAGTGGCGCTGCAACTCGAGGATCAGCGGCATCAGCGTCTCGGCGACGAAACGGCCGCCGAAGATGCCGAACATGCCCTGCTCGTCAGGGCCGGTCTTGAAGGAGTTCGGTTCGATCGGCTTGTTCATGGCGTTTCCTGGGATTTTCCCCGGGGACAGTTTACTTTTTTCCGCAGAAAGGCCCCGGCAGTCGAGAACTGGCGCGGGCGGAAAGAAAGTAAACTGTCCCCAGCGCTTTCCGCTTAAACCTGTCCGGCGAAAAAAGTAAACCGCCGCCGGCGACCTTTCATGCCGCCCGGCCAGCCCTTGCCGCGCCGACCGCCCGGAAGAAGCCGTCGATCAGCCCGACATCCTTCACTCCCGGCGCACTCTCGACACCCGACGAAATGTCGATGCCGGGCGGGCCGGCCAGCGCCAGCGCCTCGCCGACGTTTTCGGCGTTCAGCCCGCCGGAAAGCAGGTAGTCGAGCTTCGGGTCGAGTTCTCGCAGCAGCCGCCAGTCGAAGGAGACACCGTTGCCGCCGGGCAGTTCCGAACCCTTCGGCGGCTTGGCGTCGAACAGAAAGCGGTCGGCGATGCCGCGATACGGCGCGATCCTGTCCAGATCGGCCGACTCGCTGACGGAAAACGCCTTCATCGCCGGCAGTCCGTAACGCGCCTTGACCTCGGCGACGCGCTCCGGCGTCTCCCTGCCGTGAAGCTGAAGCATGTCCGGCTTCGTTTCGGAAACGATACGGTCGAGGAAGGCATCGTCGGCGTTCACCACCACCGCCACGGCTTTTGCGCGGCCCCGCGCCGCCTCGCGCAGCCGGCCGGCAAGGTCCGGCTCGACGTAGCGCGGGCTCTTGGCGAAGAAGATGAAACCGACATGGCTCGCCCCGCCGTCAAGCGCGACGGCGAGCGTCTCCAGCGTCTTCAGGCCACAGATTTTGATGTCGAGGGACATGGCCGGGGGCTTGGCATGAAAACATGTCGGAGTCGAGACTCGTTACTGAGAACCATCAACGACCTCGAGAATCCGCGCCTCACCGATAAACCCTCCTTCCCATAGAAAGAATGTTTGCTTGGCCGCGAGTGCTTTCACCGCCTCTGCCCCGACAGAAAGACGAAACCCACGGTTCTTGTCTCGCCAAGTGCCATTGGTTCATCGCCGAGGAGAGGGCAGCCATCCCAGGCATCCCCACCTGTGCTACGTTCGGAGGAACATGGGCAGCAATACCCCGGAGGAATAGGGAGGGTGCGTCTACTCTGTTCGGCTGGATACAGCGTGAGTTCGGCAACCAGCTGCGGACACTGCAATTTCATGTATCGCGCTCTTTCGCTGAGACTCACGGCAGATCATTCAAACCCGATCGCCTGCAGCGCGCTGCCGTTCTTCTTCAGCCAGGCCTTGCAGCGCTCGGTATCGGGGCAAAGCTCCCCGCACAGCTTCCAGAATTTCGGGCCGTGGTTCATTTCCCTGAGATGCGCCACCTCATGGGCGACGAGGTAGTTGATCACCGGTCTCGGCGCCATCATGATGCGCCAGGAGAAGGAAAGGTTGCCGTCCGCCGTGCACGAGCCCCAGCGGCTCGACGTGTCCTTGAAGCGCACCGCCTTCGCCTTGCGCCCGACCGCGGCCGTGTGTCTGACCACCAGCGGCTCGATCTCGCGCTTGGCCTCGCGCTTCAGGAAATCCGCCACCCGGCGCGGCAAATGGCGGCGGTCGCCGAAAACGGCGAGCTCCGGCCCGTCAAAACCCTGGCGGACAACGACCGTGCCGCGCGCCGCCGGCTCGTGCACGATCATGTGCGGCACGCCGCGCAGCGGGATTTTGATGCCGGGCCGCACCTGCGGTTTCTCCGGCACTTTCGCCAGCTTCTGCTCAAGCCAGCCCTGGTGGCGGACAAGGAAGCGCTCCACCTCGCCGCGCGCCAGCCCCGGCGGGATGGTGATGCGCAGCCCCTGCCCGCCGGCGTCGATCCTGAGCGTCAGCCGCCGCGCCCTGTCGTTCTCGACGATGCGCAGCGGCAGCTGCCGCCCCGCCACGTCGTGCACCCGCAACTCCGCGGGCGCGACGGGACGGACAGGCTTTGGCTTCAGGAAACCGAACGGCATGCGCGGACGATACGTGATTCTTCCGGTTTTTTGCGCCTGAAATCCAGTCTTGAGACCGCTCCGGGAAGCCGTCCCATACCGCCGGTTTTGATCAATGAAGCACCCCCAAGGTCGGGGTTTTTGGACCGTTGGCCTCAGAACGTCGCTGTCATCGGGTCCGGCCCGGTCCGGCCGTCCTTGCTGTCGAGGGCGGCGAAGGCTGCCATGTCCTCGTGGTCGAGCGTGAAGTCGAAGACCTCGAAATTCTCGACGATGCGGGCGGGCGTCACCGATTTCGGGATGACGATCAGGCCCTGCTGCAGATGCCAGCGGATGATGACCTGCGCCGGCGAGCGGTGATGCTTCGCCGCGATCCTGCCGATCGCCGCATCGCCGAGCAGGCGGCCGCTGCCCAGCGGGCTCCAGGACTGGGTGGCAACGCCGAGCTTCTCGTTGGCGGCGCGCACGTACTTCTGCTGGAAGCGCGGATGCAGCTCGATCTGGTTGAGCGCCGGCGCGACGCCCGTGTCGTCGACGATGCGCTGCAGATGCTCCGGCTGGAAATTCGACACGCCGATCGAACGCGCGCGGCCTTCTTCCTTCAGCCGCACCAGCGCCTTCCAGCTGTCGATATAGGCGTGGCGGTGCGGCGCCGGCCAGTGGATCAGATAGAGGTCGATATAGTCCGTGCCGAGCCTTTCCAGGCTCTTGTCGAAGGCGCGCAGGGCGCTGTCGAAACCCTGATCGTTGTTCCACAGCTTGGTGGTGACGAACACGTCCTTGCGCGCCACGCCCGACTGGGCGATGCCGCGGGCTACCCCGCGCTCGTTGCCGTAGATCGCCGCCGTGTCGACATGGCGATAGCCGGCCTGGAGTGCGGCGGCGACCGCCGAATCTGCGACCTCGTCCGGCGTCTGCCAGACGCCGAGGCCGATCTGCGGTATCGCGTTTCCATCGTTGAAGGCGATCGCGGGAACTTTGGTCATGGGCTGGTCCTCGGAAGGGGGGAATGGGACGAGGATATATTTAGGAAGAAGGCAGGAATGTATATCGAGAGGGAAGCGAAAGCGGCGCCGCTGACGCGACGCCGCTCCCGGGAGGATCAGCCGGAAAGGCTGTCGATGCCTCAGACGTCGTCGAGCAGGCCCGACGATCCCTTCTTCGGCTTGTCGTTCTTGTCGGTCTTCGCCGGGGTGGAGCGGGAGCGGTTCGCCATGAAGCGGTCGAACTCGTCCTGGTCCTTGGCGCGGCGCAGTTCGCGCACATAGTCGTCGAACTCGGCAAGCGTCTCGTCGAGCTTGCGGCGCTCCTCGGCGAGGCGCTCGAGTTCCTTCTCGCGCCAGTCGTCGAAGGCGACGTTGCCGGTGCGGCTTACGCCGTGGCCCCAGCGATGCGTCTTGTCGGCGCCGCGGCGGCAGCCGGCGAAAATGCCGTCGGTGGCGCGGTTGACGTCGCGCTTGAAGCCTTCGAGCCGGTCGCCCCAGATGATGTAGGCGAGCATTGCAAGTCCGAGCGGCCAGAAAACTACGAAGCCAAGCACCATCAGCGCGATGGTGGCGGGCGTCCAGGCCGGACGGATCAGGGCGGTCGTGTTCATCTTCTCCCGTTCCTTCGGTTGCGGCAGCCGGGCCGGCTGCTTGGAATCGAGATGGTAGGGGTTTTTGCCAGCTTCAAGACATGTCCGTCCAAAACCGGACAACAACCTGAAAAAGCTAGCGGATTTTTATGCGGTCGAGGGCAAGAGCGGCCAACCCGGCCAGCAGGCCCCAGAAGGCCGAGCCGACGCCGAACAGGGTCAGCCCCGACGCCGTGACGGCGAAAGTGACCGTCGCAGGGATGCGCTCCGCCTCATCCTTGAAGGCGATGGCCAGAGCGTTGGCGAGCGCCGCCAGCAGGCCGAGGCCGGCGACCAGCATGATCAGCGCCGGCGGCAGCACCGCGAACACGGCCACCAGCGAGGCGCCGAACAGCGCGAACACCAGATAGGCGAGCGCGTAGAAAGGCCCGGTCTTCCAGCGCTCCGCCGGATCGGGATGCACGTCCGGCCCCGTGCAGATCGCCGCCGAGATGGCGGCGAGATTGCTGGTGAGCGCATTGAACGGCGCGGTCAGCAGCGACACCAGCCCGGTGATGGCGATCAGCGGCCCGGGCGGCGGCTCGTAGCCTGCCGCCTTCAGCACCGCCAGGCCGGACAGGTTCTGCGAGGCCATGGTGACGAGATAGAGCGGCAGCGCCAGCCCGATCACCGAGGTCATGGAGAATTCCGGCACGGTCAGCACCAGCGTCGACATTTCCAGGGCCGGCATGGCACCGACGCGCCCCAGCAGCACGGCGAGCACGCCACCGCCCAGCAGCACCGCCAGAACGGAGAGCGCCGGATTGAACAGGCGGATGATGAAGAAGCCGACGATCAGGGGCAGGATCAGCAGCGGATCGGCGGGAATGGTCTTGACCGCATTGATGGCGAAGGTGACGACGATGCCGGCCAGCATGCCTGACGCGACGGAAGCGGGAATTCTCGAAATCAGCCGGGTCAGCAGCTTGAACAGGCCGGTGGCGACGAGAAGCACGCCGACCAGGACAAACGCGCCGACAGCATCGTTGATGGTGAAGCCGGAGCTTGCGCCGACAAGTGCCGCGCCCGGGGTCGACCAGGCGGAGATCACCGGCATCCTGGTGCGCCAGGACAGCCAGAACGTCTCCACCGCCATCGCCAGGCAGAGCGCGGTCACCATGCTGGCCGTCTGCGCGTGCGTGGCGCCCACGGCATCCGCCGCGGCGATGATCAGCGCCAGCGTGCCGCCGAAGCCGACGACAGCCGCCACGAAGGCCGAGGCCGGGATGGACAGGCGCATGGCGGCACCCTACTCCGCCGCCTGTCGGACCAGCGCCTCGACCGCCGCGAGCATCGTCTCGATGTCCTGCGGGCGCGACAGCCTATGGTCGCCGTCCGGGACGAGCGCCAGCGTCACGTCGTCGGCGGGCAGCAGGCCGACCAGCTTGAGAGCATGCCGGTAGGGAACGTCGGGGTCGCGCATGCCTTGCAGCACATGCACCGGGCAGAACGTGTCGAGCGGCCCGGTCAGCACGCGGTTCTCGCGGCCGTCCTCGATCAGCGCGCGGGTGAAAATGCTGGGCTCGCCCGAATATTCGGACGGCGTCTCGAAAAAGCCCCTGGTTTCGAGGTCGCGTTTCTGGGCTTCCGTCAGGTCGGGCTCGACCAGGTCCGCCGTGAAGTCCGGCGCCGGCGCGATCAGCAGCATACCGCCGACACGGGCGCTTTCGCCGGCCTTCGCCAGCTCCTGCACCAGGCGCAGGGCGACCCAGGCTCCCATGGACGAGCCGACCAGGATCTGCGGTCCTTCGGTCAGGGCCCGGAACACGGCGAGGCTCTGCGCCAGCCAGGCCGAGATGGTGCCGTCGACGAAGGCACCGCCCGACTCGCCGTGGCCGGAATAATCGTGGCGCAGGCAGGCGTGCCCGGTCCTTTCCGCCCAGCCGTCCAGGGCCACGGCTTTCGTGCCCAGCATGTCGGAGCGGTAGCCGCCCAGCCAGACGACGCCCGGCTGCCGGCCGGCGCGGCGGCGGTAGGCGATCGGGATGCCGGCTACGTCGAGATGGTCTGGCGCTGAATGGGTCATGCTGCTGTCGGGGAAAATCGGAAGAGGACTTCTTGCACAGTCGGCGACCAGCGGAAAGTGCCCGTTTTTTGGGCCACATCTCTTTCCGGCGCTGGTGATTTATTTGTTTCGCCGTGCTATTGACTCGCGCCCGGACGACCCGACATAGGGCGCCCGGACCGCAAACCCTACCAACGGCTCGAGGAGACCACGGCCATTCGCAGACCATTCAAGGCAGGAGCGCCCGTCAAGGAGGGCCCCCGCGCAAACAGGGACATCCGCGTTCCACGCGTCCAGCTGATCGACGCAGACGGCAAGAACCACGGCGACGTTTCCATCCAGGATGCGCTTCAGCGCGCCGAGGAAGCCGGTCTCGACCTCGTCGAGATCTCGCCCAACGCCACGCCGCCCGTCGTCAAGATTCTCGATCTCGGCAAACTGAAATACGCCAACCAGAAGAAGGCGGCGGAAGCGCGCAAGCACCAGAAGGTCATCGAGATCAAGGAGATCAAGATGCGCCCCAACATCGACATCCACGACTACGAGGTGAAGATGAGGGCGGTGCGCCGCTTCTTCGAGGAAGGCGACAAGGTCAAGCTGACGCTGCGCTTCCGCGGCCGCGAGATGGCGCATATGGAGCTCGGCATGCAGCTCTTGAACAAGGTCCGCGAGGAGGTCGCGCCGATCGCCAAGGTCGAGGCCGAGCCGAAACTCGAAGGCCGCCAGATGATGATGGTTCTCGCCCCGAAATAGCCAAGATGCCGGCGGAGCGTGCCGCCCGTTCGGACCGCTTCGGCATCGAGAACCATGGAAACAGATATCAAGACGGCCGCCGCGATGGCTCGTTATCAGGCGTCGCGGCGGTTCATTCTGGCGCTTGCAATCGGCCTGCTCTGCCTGCTCCTCGTGTTCAGCGGCTCGCCTCACAGCGAGCTCATGCACGAGCGCATCGAAGCGCACGGCATTGCCCTCATCCTCATCGGCATTGGCGGGCGGCTGTGGTCGATCCTCTATATCGGCGGGCGCAAATCCGCCGAGATCGTCGCCTCCGGCCCCTATTCGGTGGTGCGCAATCCTCTCTATTTCTTCTCGACGATAGCCGCGGCTGGCGTCGGCTCGCAGACCGGAAGCATCAGCGTCGCCGTGGCGGCGGCTGTGCTCTGCGCCACAGCTTTCCATATCGTGGCGCTGCGCGAGGAGATGCACCTGAAGGCATTGTTCGGAGCGCCCTACGAAGCCTATCTGCAGCGGGTGCCGCGCTTCCTCCCCAATCCATGCCTGTTCAGGGACCAGGCCGAAGTCACGTTCAGCCCGCGGGTCTTCAACCACACGCTGCGCGACGGCTTGGCATTCCTGATTGCCATTCCCTGTTTCGAACTGATCGAGGAAGGCCAGGAACTCGGCCTCATACCCGTGCTGTTCCACCTTTTCTGAAGCCATTCCTCGCGCGTGCTTGCGCCGGCCGGCACTTGCTGGTATGAGCCGCCCGTTCAAAAAAACCGCCCGGCAGGGCATGCCGTGGCGGTTCTTTATGCTTTCCGGGCTTTGGTCGGCTCCGGAAACAGAAAAACAAGAGGCCATGACGCCTCAAAGGAGTAAAGCAAAATGCCCAAGATGAAGACCAAATCGGCCGCCAAGAAGCGGTTCAAGATCACCGGCACCGGCAAGGTGAAGGCGGCAGCCGCCGGCAAGCGGCATGGCATGATCAAGCGTTCCAACAAGTTCATCCGCGACGCGCGCGGCACGATGGTTCTGTTCAAGGCCGACGGCGAGAAGGTCGTGAAGAACTTCCTGCCCAACGGCGGCGGCCTCTGAGCCCGGAACGAATAAGGAGATCATGACATGGCACGCGTAAAGAGAGGCGTCACCTCCCACGCCAAGCACAAGAAGGTCCTGAAAGCCGCCAAGGGCTTCTACGGCCGCCGCAAGAACACCATCCGCATCGCCAAGCAGGCGGTCGAGAAGTCGCTGCAGTACGCTTATCGTGACCGCAAGGTGCGCAAACGCAATTTCCGCGCCCTCTGGGTACAACGCATCAACGCCGCGGTGCGCGAGCACGGCCTGACCTACGGCCGCTTCATCGACGGCCTCAACAAGGCCGGCATCGAGATCGACCGCAAGGTGCTGTCCGACATGGCCATCCACGAGCCGCAGGCTTTCGCCGCGCTGGTCGGCAAGGCCAAGGTCGCGCTCGAATACCTGAAGAACACCACGCCGAACGCTTTTGAGAGCGCTGTAGCCTAGCCAGCGCTTCCCAAGCTTTCGAAATTCTGATTTGGGAAACCCGCGCTGGCAGGGCCGGCGCGGGTTTTTTGTTTTGCCCCGGTTTTCACTTTTAAGGTGAAATTCAACTTTGAACCGTGAGTTTGACCGTGAACGTCGCAGCCTCGAACATTGAAACGCTGGAAAGCGCCCTCCTCGCCGACATCGCCGCGGCCGCCGACGAGCAGGCGCTCGAGGCGGTGCGCGTCGCCGCATTGGGCAAGAAGGGTTCCGTCTCGGAAATGCTGAAGACGCTGGGCGGCATGACCGCCGAGGAGCGGCAGGTGAAGGGTCCGGCCATCAACGGCCTGAAGAACCGCGTCACCGAGGCACTCGCCATCCGCCGCGCCGAACTGAAGGACGCCGCCATCACGGCCCGGCTCGCCGCCGAAAAGGTAGACGTGACGCTGCCCGTGCGCGCCTCGCCGGCCGAGCGCGGCCGCATCCACCCGATCAGCCAGGTCATCGACGAGATCACCGCCATCTTCGCCGACATGGGTTTTTCCGTCGCCGAAGGGCCGGACATCGAGACGGACTATTACAACTTCACCGCGCTCAATTTTCCGGAAGGCCATCCGGCGCGCGAGATGCACGACACCTTCTTCCTGCCGCCGGACGCCTCCGGCGAGCGCAAGGTGCTGCGCACCCACACCTCGCCCGTGCAGATCCGCACCATGGAGACGCAAAAGCCGCCGATCCGCATCGTCATTCCGGGAAAAACCTACCGGCAGGATTCGGACGCCACCCACTCGCCGATGTTCCATCAGGTCGAGGGCCTGGTGATCGACAAGACCGCGAACGTCGCCAACATGAAGTGGGTGCTGGAAGAATTCTGCAAGGCCTTCTTCGAGGTGCCGCAGGTCAGGATGCGCTTCCGCCCGAGCTTCTTCCCGTTCACCGAGCCGTCGCTTGAGGTCGACATCCAGTGCGACCGCTCGCGCCCGGGCGAGGTGCGCTTCGGCGAGGGCAACGACTGGATGGAAATCCTCGGCTGCGGCATGGTGCATCCCAACGTGCTGCGCCATGGCGGCCTCGATCCCGACGAGTACCAGGGTTTCGCCTGGGGCATGGGCATCGACCGCATCGCCATGCTGAAATACGGCATGCCGGACCTGCGCGCCTTCTTCGACGCCGACATGCGCTGGCTGCAGCACTACGGCTTCCGCCCGCTCGACCTGCCGACGCTGTTCGGAGGGTTGTCGAGCTAAAGATGCCGACGGTCCTTCGCAAATACGGCATCCGGTTCCATTTCTACGGTTCCGACATGCACGAACCGCCGCACATCCACGCTGCTGGCAATGGCGGAAAGGCGAAGGTCTGGTTGGAGCCGGTCGAGATGGCGGAGCATCAAGGCTTCAAGTCATCCGACTTGAAGCGTATCATCGAGGTCACAAATGACCACAGAGACGAATTTCTGGAGGCATGGCATGAGTTCTTCAGAGCCATATTCTGAGAATGAACGTCCGGTCGACGCCTGGTGCGACCCGACGCAGCTGCATGTCCGGCTTGCCGATGGCCGCGAAGTGGTTACGCCGTTGTGGTGGTATCCTCGCCTCGTCTCGGCTTCGCCGGCGGAGCGGAACAATGTCGAGTTGATGTTGGATGGGGTGCACTGGCCTGACATCGATGAGGATCTGTCGATCCGAGGTATGCTGAGCGGCTGGAAATATCCAAAGGCGGTCAAGCCAGCGCTGGCCGCCGAGTAAGAGCATGTTCCTTGGCAAAAGGCGCCCGGTCGCCGCCGAGTGACCGGAACCCCGTCATGACCCTCACCTCCCACACCCCAGCCGTCACCTTCGCCTTCGGCGACAGCCCGGAGCTCGCCGACGCGCTTCTGGCGCTGGTGCTCGCCGGCCGCAAGACCGCGACCTGCGGCGCGCTGCGCGACTTCGACGCCGGCGGCGAGCCGATGCCGGCGGCCGGCCGCCGGGACGTGGTGCTCGACGGACAGGGGCGGCGCGCAGCGCTGATCGAGACGGTCGAGGTGACCATCCGCCGTTTCGACGAGGTGGATGCCGATTTCGCCCGCGACGAGGGCGAAGGCGACCTGTCGCTGACCTGGTGGCGGCAGGCGCACGAGGCCTATTTCGCGCGCAATGGCGGCTTCTCGCCGGACATGCGGCTCGTGTGCGAGCGCTTCAGGCTCGTCGACGTCCTGGACAGGGAGGTTGCCGCATGAGCGACCCGCACACCGGCGGCTGCCGCTGCGGCGCCGTGCGCTTCTCGGCGCGCGCCGAGCCGCATCACGTCAGCTATTGCCACTGCGCGGACTGCCGCCGTGCCACCGGCGCGCCGCTGGCGGCCTTCGTCGGCTTCATGGCCGACGAGGTCAGCGTAGACGGCGGCGAACTGCGCCGTTTCGAAAACGGCCCGGTGACGCGCAGCTTCTGCGGCGTCTGCGGCTCGCCGATCTCCTATGCCGACGCGCGCATCGGCGAGCGCATCTATTTCCTGCTCGGCGTCATGGACCAGCCGGCGCTCTACCGACCCACCCAGCACGCCCATGTGCGCGAGCAGCTGCCCTTCGTCCACATGCCCGACGGGCTGCCCCGCCACGTCAAGACCAGCGTACCCAGACCAGACGGAACGACAGAATGAAACTCACGCTTTCCTGGCTCAAGGACCATCTCGACACCGACGCCTCGCTCGACGAGATCGTCGCGCGGCTGACCGCGATCGGGCTGGAGGTCGAGGCCGTCGACGACAAGGCCGGGCTGAAGCCTTTCGTGATTGCCAAGGTGCTCACCGCCGAAAAACATCCCGACGCCGACAAGCTGCGCGTGCTGATGGTCGACACCGGCAACGGCAAGCCCCCCGTCCAGGTCGTCTGCGGCGCGCCCAATGCGCGGGCCGGCATGGTCGGCGCCTTCGCCGCGCCCGGCACCGTCATCCCCGGCTCCGGCATCACGCTGTCGGTTGGAAAAATCCGCGGTGTCGAAAGCTTCGGCATGATGTGCTCGGAGCGCGAGCTGGAGCTGTCGGACGAGCACGACGGCATCATCGACCTGCCTGACGACGCGCCGGTCGGTCAATCCTACGCCGCATGGGCGAAGCTCGACGATCCGGTCATCGAGATCAACCTGACCCCCAACCGCCCCGACGCCACCGGCGTCTTCGGCATCGCCCGCGACCTCGCCGCCAGCGGCCTCGGCCGGCTGAAGACTCTTGCCATCGAGCCGGTCGCCGGCGTCGGCGACTGCCCGGTCAAGCTGACCATCGCGGCCCCCGAGCTCTGCCCCGGCTTCGCGCTGCGCCTGGTGCGCGGCGTCAAGAACGGCCCCTCGCCCAAATGGCTGCAGCAACGGCTGCTGGCGATCGGCCTGCGCCCCATCAACGCGCTGGTCGACATCACCAACTACATCACCTTCGACCGCGGCCGGCCGCTGCATGTCTTCGACGCGAAGAAGGTTGCCGGCAGTCTCGTCGTGCGCCGCGCGGCGCAGGACGAGATGGTGCTGGCGCTGGACGGGCGGCCCTACGCGCTCACCCCGGAGATGTGCGTGATCGCCGACGACAACGGCGTCGAATCGATCGCCGGCATCATGGGCGGCGAGCATTCCGGCTGCGACGAATCCACCACCGACGTGCTGATCGAATCCGCCGTGTGGGAGCCGCTCAACGTCGCCCGCACCGGCCGCGCGCTCGGCATCATTACCGACGCCCGCTACCGCTTCGAGCGCGGCGTCGATCCGGAGATGATGGTGCCGGGCCTGGAGCTCGCCACCAAGATGGTGCTCGCGATGTGCGGCGGCACACCGTCGGCCAGCGAAGTGGTCGGCTATGCCGGACACGAGCCGAAGATCGTCTCCTTCCCCGTCTCGGAGGTCAAGCGCCTCACCGGCCTCGACGTGCCGAAGCAGGAAGCCCTCGACATCCTGTCGCGCCTCGGCTTCGCGCCGAAAGGCAGCGGCGATGTCGTCGACGTCGCCGTTCCGTCCTGGCGGCCGGATGTCGACGGCAAGGCCGACCTGGTCGAGGAGGTTATGCGCATCCATGGCGTCGACGCCATCGCGCCGCGACCGCTCGCCAGCCACGACGCGGTCAACGGAAAAATCCTGACGACGCTGCAGATCCGCAGCCGCGCGGCGAAACGCGCGCTGGCCGTGCGCGGCATGATGGAGGCCGTCACCTGGTCGTTCATCCCGCAAAGGCACGCCGAAATGTTCGGCGGTGGCCGGCCGGAGCTGCGGCTTTCCAACCCGATCGCCGCCGACATGTCGGACATGCGCCCGTCGCTGCTGCCGGGGCTGATCGCCGCCGCGCAGCGCAATGCCGACCGCGGTTTCGCCGACGTCGCGCTGTTCGAGGTGTCGGGCACCTATGAGGGCGACACGCCGGCTGGGCAGCGCCGCGTCGCCGCCGGCGTGCGCCGCGGCACGGCAAAGCTCGACGGCGCCGGCCGCCACTGGGCCGGCAATGCCGGAGCGGTCGGCGTGTTCGACGCCAAGGCGGACGCGCTTGCCGTGCTGGAGGCCTGCGGCGCGCCGGTGGACAAGCTCCAGGTCGAGGCCGGCGCGCCGGCCTGGTACCACCCCGGCCGCTCCGGCGTGATCAAGCTCGGGCCCAAGACCGTGCTCGGCCATTTCGGCGAGTTCCACCCGAAGACGCTGGAAGCACTCGACGTGTCTGGCCCGCTCTGCGGCTTCGAGGTGTTCGTCGACGCCATCCCCGAGCCCAAGACCAAGCCGACGCCCACCAAGCCGAGACTGGAGCTTTCTGCCTTCCAGGCGGTCAAGCGCGATTTCGCCTTCGTCGTCGACCGCACCGTCGAGGCCGGCACGATCGTGCGCGCCGCCGCCGGCGCCGACAAGAAGCTGATCACCGGCGTCTCCGTCTTCGACGTGTTCGAAGGCGCTTCGCTCGGTGCCGGCAAGAAGTCGGTGGCGATCGAGGTGGCGATCCAGCCGGTCGAGCGGACCTTGACCGACGAGGATTTCGAGGCGCTGGCGGGGCGGATCGTCGAGAACGTGAAGAAGCAGACCGGCGGCGTGCTGCGGGGGTAGGCTTATGCCGACGGCTTGGTCCGGCGGCCTCATGATCATGATCCCCCGTCCGGTACTCCTTCATCCGGCCTCCCGAGGCAGGGCAATCCCAGATGAGTTTACCCCCACCCCTAACCCCTCCCCACAAGGGGGAGGGGCATCGGCCTGCGTCTCCGCCAGGCGCCAATCAACCATTGACGGTTTTACGCGGTATAGACGGCCGCAAAGTCCCCCTCCCCCTTGTGGGGAGGGGTTAGGGTGGGGGTAAAGCCGTCAATCACAACGCCAGTGGCGTGAGATCCTTAGTTCACCGATCCACCTGCACCAGCGCCGCATCGGGGTAGCGCTTGCCGGCGACCTTGTCCGGCGACGCCGCTTCCCCGATCGCCGCCAGCTCGGCCGCGCCGAGCGAGATCCCGGCAGCCGCGGTGTTCTGCTCCAGGTGATGGATCTTGCGCGCGCCGGGGATCGGCACGATGAAATCGCCCTGATGCAGCACCCAGGCGAGCGCCAGCTGCGCGGCGGTCACGCCCTTCTCCACCGCAAGTCGCTGCAGCGTATCGGCGATGGCGACGTTCGTCGCCATGTTCTCGGGCTGGAAGCGCGGCAGGGTGCGGCGCCAGTCGTCGGCGCCGAGATCGGCGCCCGTGCGGATCGCTCCGGTCAGAAGGCCGCGGCCGAGCGGGCTGAAGGGCACGAAGCCGATGCCGAGTTCGCGCAGCACCGGGAACACGTCCGCCTCCGGCTCGCGGGTCCACAGCGAGTATTCGCTCTGCACGGCGGCGATCGGATGCACGGCATGGGCGCGCCGGATGGTCGCGGCACTCGCCTCCGACAGGCCGAGCGCCCTGACCTTGCCCGCGCGCACGAGATCGGCCATGGCGCCGACCGTGTCCTCAATGGGTACCGTGGGATCGACGCGGTGCTGGTAGAAAAGATCGATCACCTCGACGCCGAGCCGCTGCAGCGACGCCTCGGCGACGGCCTTCACATGCTCCGGCCGGCTGTCGAGGCCGACCATGCGCTCGGTCCCCTTGCCTTCCTCGGCGATCCTGAAGCCGAATTTGGTGGCGATCACGACGCGGTCGCGCAGCGGCCGCAGCGCCTTGCCGACCAGCACCTCGTTGTCGAACGGGCCGTACACCTCGGCGGTGTCGAAGAAGGTGACGCCGATCTCGACGGCGCGGTGCAGCGTGCGGATGGCGTCGGCTTCGTCCTGGCCGCCATAGGCGTGGCTCATCCCCATGCAGCCGAGCCCGACCGGGTAGACGTCGATTTCGGTTCCAAGTTTGCGGTTTGGCATCGGTCGCTCCTGCTGTCTTGTGCGATGCAGCAAACGTAGGGCCTGCAACCCTGTTCGAGAATATACGCGCAATGTCATGGCCTGTTCGATAAAATGGAGCAATGAAGCGCACCTATCTCGCCCAGCTCGCCGTGCTTGCCGCGGTCGCACGCTATGGCAGCTTTCGCGGCGCCGCCAGGGAGCTCGGCGTCGCGCCCTCGGCCGTCAGCCATGCCGTCGCCAGCCTGGAAGACGGGTTGGGAGTCAGGCTGCTGGCCCGCAGCACGCGCAGCGTGGCGCCGACGGAGGCTGGGGCGCAGTTGCTCGAGCGGCATCGCCTTCGTCTTCGAGGATTATGTCCGCCAGCCGCTCGCCGACGGCAGGTGGTGCGCGTGCTGGAGGACTGGTGCCCGTGGTTCGACGGTTTTCACGTCTATTATCCGAGCCGGCGCCAGATGCGGCCGGCCCTGCGCGCCTTCGTCGATTTCTTCCGGCATCGCGGCGAGCCGCGGGGCGGGGCGCAGGGTTGATACCGCCTTTTTCACCGCAGGGGCGCCGACACTGAGGTGAGCGGCTGCGGAAACCAATACCGCCGGACATTCATGATGGGCGGCAAGCCCCCTCCCTCTTGAGGGACAGGGGCTATCGCATGTGAATCTACCCCCACCCTGAAGGGGCAGGGCAATCGCATATGCCGATGATGATCGTCAGTCCGGGGCCGCGCAGCGGAACCCGGAATCCAGAGCGTTGGCGTCGAAGGAAAAGCGAGACCTCGCAGAAATCCAGGCATTTCGGGCAGCGTCGGCACTCTGGATTCCGGGTTCCGCTGCGCGGCCCCGGAATGACGACGCAGAGCTGTCTGCCCCTCGGATACTCATATGCGATAGCCCTGCGTTCACGGGAGGAGGGGGACAGGCTGGCATCTCTGCCAAGCGCCAATCGTCAACGGTTTCGCCCGGCATGGCGGCAACAAAGTCCCCTCCCCCTTGTGGGGAGGGGTTGGGGGTGGAGGTTGTCAGCATCCGTCAGGATGATTTTCCCTCATTTTATCCCCGCCCCTCCCGGCCCGGGCGATAATCCCGCCGCCTGTGCAGGAAAGGAGGCGGCGGTGGACTGGGATGCGGCAATCGAGAAGAATCGCGAGGCGCTGAAGCGCATCCTCGCCATGCTCGTCGCCATGGCCGGCCTGGAACTCGAGGAACTCAGGGGACAGTTTACTTTCTTTCGGCAGAAAGGCGGCGGCGGTTCAGGCCTCGCGCGGGCCGAAAAAAGTAAACTGTCCCCGGCACTTACGCCGGCACTTGACCCGGCACTCACCCTTCCCCGCCGCCTCCACCGCGCCATACTCCGGCTCCTGCGCCCCGCCGAAGCGGCGGTGCGGCGCCTCATCGTCGTGGCCGCGCGCGGCCTTGTGGTCGCCCTGCCGCCGCCCCGGCAGAAACCGCAGCCGAAATTCCGGCCCGGGGCCGGCCCCGTCCGCATGCCGGCGCGGCCGAAAATCCGCGCCCGCAGCACCTCCCTGCCTCTGCTCGATCCGCTGAAACCCTGGAGCCGCCGCAGGGCAACGAGTCCAGGTTAACGGGCAGGGCTTAGGATTCGCGCGAGTTCGTTTGTATCCCATCCGGCGAGCTTTCGCGTGGTTTTGATGGAGTGCTTGCCCTTTGCAAGACGGACGGCGTTGAGGGCGAAGTGGCGGACGATGGCCATGTTATGCGCGCCATGTCCCTTTCTCAGGCGCGACTGATCCTCGCGGAAGACGACGTCGAGCACCCAGTGGAGGGAGTTCTCGATCGCCCAATGGCCGCGAACGGCTTCGGCGAGACGCTCCGGCGTGAGCTTTGCCGAGGACAGATAGAAGCGGCGTGAGGTTGTGACGGCGCCCGCTTCCTCGACGCTCGCCTCGACCATGGCGATGGCGGCGAGGCCGGGAAAGC
>NZ_PXYK01000016.1 GCF_003012745.1 Kumtagia ephedrae
GAATGCCGAGCGCGTGCTGGTGCTGCGGGCGGGGCGCATCACCGGCGAGCTCAGCGGCGCCGGCGTCAGCGAGGAAGCGATCCTGGCAAGGGCGATGGCGTCGTGAGATCGGAACGGACGCCCCCTCCACCGCCGGAGCCTGTCCTTGGGCCGGCCTTCGGCCGGACCCGGGGGGCGATCCCCCTTCCCCGCTTCATAGGGGAGGAACCAAGTTTTCAGCCGGCTGCGGCATCGATCCTCCCCCGTTTACGCAGGGCGATCGCATATGGAAGTTCTGGAAGCGTCGCCCGGCCGGCTACCCCCACCCCTGACCCCTCCCCTCAAGGGGGAGGGAGACGTTGCGGCCGCCACGCCGAGCGAAATCGTCACCGATTCATGTCTGGCGCAACAGCGGCAATATCCCCCTCCCCCTTGAGGGAAGGGGTTAGGGGTGGGGGTAGCTCCATATGCGATTGCCCTGCCCGCTTACGGTGGAGGGGGATCGCCCCCCGGGTCCGGCCGAAGGCCGGCCCAAGGACAGGCTCCGGCGGTGGAGGGGGCGCGCACCCCCTCAACGGCTCCGACCACACGGGCACATTGCAATGACGAAACCCAACATCACCATCGTCGGCAGCTTCGCGGTCGGGCTGACCATGCGGGCGCCGAAGCTGCCGATCTTCGGCGAGACCATGCTCGGCACCGATTTCGACATGGGCCCGGGCGGCAAGGGCTCCAACCAGGCCGTCGGCACCGCGCGGCTGGGCGCCTCGTCCGGGCTCGTCGCCCATATCGGCACCGACAAGCTGGCCGGCATCGCCACCGACCTCTACGCCGCCGAGGGCGTCGACACGCGCTTCGTCACGGGGCGCAGCGAGCGCGCCACCGGCGTCGGCTTCATCATCCTCAACGACAAGGGCGAGAACTTCATCATCCTCGACATGGGGGCGAACGAGCTGCTGGATGCCGGCGCTGTCGATGCGGCCGAGTCCCGCATCGCCGAAAGCGACGTGGTGATGACGGTGCTCGAAATTCCCATCCCCGCCGCCGCGCGCGCCATGGACCTCGGCCGCAGGCATGGCGCGAAGACCATCCTCAACCCGGCGCCGGCGCGCGCCCTGCCGGACGCGATCTTCGCCTCGGTCGACTATCTCACGCCGAACGAGAGCGAGCTGCGCATCCTGCTCGGCCTGCCCGCCGACGATCCGCGCTCGTCGCGCGAGCTGGCCGGCGAGCTGCGCCGCCGCGGCGTCCGCAACGTCGTGGTCACGCTCGGGCGGGCCGGCGCGCTGATCCTCACCGACGAGCTCGACGTCATGGTGCCGGCCGTGCCGGTCGAGGTGACCGACACCACCGGAGCCGGCGACGCCTTCAACTCGGGTTTCGCCGTGGCGCTGGCGGAAGGCCGCGGCATCGTCGAGGCCGTGCGCTTCGGCGTGGTGTGCGGCGCCATCGCCTGCACCAGGCTCGGCGTCATCCCAGGCCTGCCCGACCGCGCCAGCGCCGACGCCATGTACAGTGAAGCCCTGCAAACCGTGTGGAAGGACAAGCCGTGAACCGCAACCGACTGCTCAACGCCGAACTCGCGCACGCCGTCGCCTCGATGGGCCATGGCGACCTGATGATCGTCTGCGACGCCGGCTTTCCGATCCCGTCGAGCGCCTGGCGCATCGACCTCGCCATCACGCCCGACGTGCCGGACCTGGAGACGGTGCTGACGCCGATCGCCGAGAATTTCATCGCCGAAAAAGTGTCCTACGCAGACACGCTGCCCGTCCATAACGCGCCGCTGCTGGAGAAGGTGAAGCGCCTGTTCGCCGACGCCGAGCACGCGCCGATCAGCCACGAGACCATTCTGGGCGAGATGGCGGCCAAGGCCAAGGTGATCGTGCGTACCGGCGCCTTCGATCCCTGGGGCAACATCCTGCTCTATTCCGGCGTCGACGTGCCGAAATGGTTTTCCAAGCCCGGCGTGGTCGCGCCGGACTATTATGCGAAGAAGATGAAGTGAGCGGCGTCCCATATGCCCCGCATCTTCGATTTCGGCGGCCGTGAGGTCGAGCGCAGCACCACCGTCGCCGGCCTGCGCGCCCTGAAGGGCAGCGGTCGCCATGCCGCGCAGGTGACGGCGGAAACCGCCGACGAGGCGGCCGCGGCGGAAGCCGCCGGCATCGAGATGGTGGTGTGCCGCGCCGTCAACGTGCCGAAGGTGCGCGAGGGCTCGAAAAAGGTCTTCGTCACGGCGGCGCTCGGCTTTGCCGACGCCGTCACTGCCGACGAAGTGCTGCGCACCGCCTTTTCGGCGATCGTCGCCGGCGCCGACGCCGTCGTCACCGGGCGCGGCTGGGACACGGTGAAGATGCTGTCGGCCGAGCAGATCCCGGTCATGGGCCATCTCGGCTTCGTACCCAGGAAATCGACCTGGGTCGGCGGCGTGCGCGCCGTCGGCAAGACGGCGGACGAGGCGCTGGAGCTGTTCGACCGCTTCCGCCGGCTCGAGGACGCCGGCGCCTTCGCCGTCGAATGCGAGGTCATCCCGGCCGCCGTGATGGCCGAGATCAACCGCCGCACCGGCCTCGTCACCGTGTCGCTCGGCTCCGGCCGCGACGCCGACGTGATCTTCCTCTTCACCTCCGACATCTGCGGCGAGGCCAAACGCCTGCCGCGCCACGCCCGCGCCTGGGGCGACCTCGCCTCGCTGCACAGACAAGTCCGCGACGAGCGGGTGCGCGCTCTCTCCGGCTTCCGCGCCGACGTGGTTTCTGGCGGCTATCCCGGCGAGGCCGAGACGGCGCGGATCGCCGATGACGAGCTGGACAGGTTCCGGGCTGCCCTGGACGGCTCGAAGCTGTAGCGCAGGGACAGTTTACCTTCTTTCCGCAGAAAAGCGGTGCCGCTTCAAGGCTGGCTCTGGCGGAAAAAGTGAACTGTCCCCGGCACTCTGGGCGATTGAGCGGGCGAGAAGTAACGGACCAACCATAGGCGAAGCGCTCCGGCGGTCCAGAACTCCGAATGCGATTTCGGCAGAACAGGGGATAGCTTTTCTTGCCACCGTCGAGTGGTTGGAAGCGCCGCCTGCCGAAATGCAAATCATTCCAATGGCTTGCAATTTTACGGCATCTGCCGAAAAGCCGCGCGTCATGGTTTTCCGCCGATTTTTATCCCCGCCCTCTCCGCCTCCCTTATCCTTGCCGACAGTCCCTTCTGCGGGAACGCCGATCATGACGGTGGTTTGCGGGGAGGGATCGGTGTCCGGAAGGTAGCGGCTAACGTGGCCGCGAGAGCCGGCGCTGCTTCAGAGTTTCTAACGATCCCGAAGAATGAGCGGGACGGGGCTCCGGTATGGCCTGAGGAGCCGTCATGAGCGGGATATCGCCGGCGTCGCTTAAGTCGGAGTAGCGAGTACGATCCCATGACCCGGAAATGAAGCGGCGAAGAAGCACCGGATGGGCGGCCGTTGGGGTCGCATTAAAATTTAGATGAGCGAGCCTGCGGCCGCCTGTCTTTCCGACCTCTTCAATGGCCAGGGCTGAAAGGCAGCGTGGCGAGGATGGGGCTTGGCTGCCGCATGCCTGTTGTTTCCGCCGGGCGACAGGTGCAAAAACATCGCCACGAACCCGCAATTCGCAAGGAGCCCCGCATGCCCCACCCCGCTCTCGTTCCAGGCGCGGTCGCCGTCGTCACCGGCGCCGCCTCCGGCATCGGGCTCGCCGCGGCGAAGACGTTCGCCGGGCTCGGCATGAAGGTCTGCATCGCCGACATCGGCGCCAAACGTTTGGCCGATGCGCGAGCCCAGGTCATCCTCGCCGCGACCGGCGGCACCGATCACGTCATGGCGGTCGAGACGGATGTCAGCAAGCCCGACGACCTGGTGGCGCTGGAGAAGACGGTGGCGCGGGCGTTCGGCGGCACCGACGTTTTGATGAACAACGCCGGCATCCAGCCGGGCAGCGCCCTGTTCGGCCCGCTGGACAACTGGGAGCGCGTGCTTGCCGTCAACCTATGGGGCGTCATCCACGGCAGCCGGGTGTTCGCGCCGGCCATGATCGCGCGCGGAAAACCGGCTCTGATCATCAACACCGGCTCGAAACAGGGCATCACCACGCCGCCCGGGGATCCGGCCTACAACGTCTCCAAATCCGGCGTGAAAACCTTCACCGAGGCGCTGCAGCACGAATTGCGCAACACGGCCGGCGGCCAGGTCAGCGCGCACCTGCTTATCCCGGGCTTCGTCTATACGGCGCTCACCGCCAACGGCCGCACCGAAAAACCCGCCGGCGCCTGGACGCCGCAGCAGACGGTCGACTTCATGCTGGAAAGCCTGGAGCGCGGCGACTTCTACATCCTGTGTCCCGACAACGACGTGCCGCGCTCGCTCGACGAGCGCCGCATCCTGTGGGCCGCCGGCGACATCGTCGAGAACCGCCCGCCGCTGTCGCGCTGGCATCCCGATTTCGCCGATGCCTTCGCCGAATTCGCGGCAAAGCGCTGATCGGCGGCGGCCTGGCTCCCTCCCGGGGAGGGAGCTACCCCCACCCCTGACCCCTCCCCTCAAGGGGGAGGGGGATCTTGCCGTTGTTGTGCCAGACATGAATCGGTGACGATTTCGCTGGGCATCACCGCAGAGTCCCCCTCCCCCTTGAGGGGAGGGGTTAGGGGTGGGGGTAACGGCCCCCCTATGCGATTGCCCTGCAGGGCAGGGCCGGGATCAGCCGCCGTCGATGGCGTCGGCCATGATGATGATGGCCTGCTGGTAGACCGAGGCGGCGTTCCATCCGGCGATCGCGCCGCGATTGGCGCTGGCCGGCCCGCCGCCATAGCCATGGCCGCGCAGGAAGTTGGCCGTCGAGGCCAGCGCATCGGCCTTGTTCCTGAGATCGACGCGTCCGTCGCCATTGCCGTCGACGCCGTATTTCAGGACATTGGCGGGCAGGAACTGCGTGTGGCCGATCTCGCCATGGGCGGCGCCGACCGAGCCGGCGGAGAGGCCGCCGCGATCCACCAGCTTGAGCGCGCCGTAGAGGTGGTTGGTGAAGAATTCCGGGCGGCGGCAGTCATAGGCGAGCGTCGCCACCGCCGACACCGTGTTCTGGTTGCCCATGGCGGCGCCGAAGCCGGTCTCCATGCCCCAGATCGCCAGCAGCGGGCCGGCCGGAACGCCGTAGCGCTTCTCGATCGAGGCGAACAGCGCCGCGTTCTGCTTCTTCAGCGAGCGGCCCTTCGAGATGATGGCCGCGCCGCCCCGCCGCTTCATGAAGGAGTCGACCGATCCGCTGAAGGCCTTCCTGACCGCCCTGTCGACGCCGATCGTCTTGGTGGAATAGCGCGTGCCCGCAAGCGCAGCCAGACCGCGTTGTCCGACGCCGTTGGCGGCGGCCTCCCGCGCGAATTCCGCCTTCCACGCCTCGAAGCCGGCGGCGCTCTTGCCGCATCGGGCGGCCTCGGCCGCGACGGCCGAAAGGCCGAGCATGGCTGAGGCGGCGATCGCGAGGGTTAGTGTTTTGGCAGTGAATGCCATCCTCATCTCCTGGTTGCCTGAATACGTCGCGGGACATTGCCAGCAAACAGCCGCCCTGTCACCGCAGATACGACCGCGAATCCCCCCGGCCGCTGGTCAGTCTCGGGGAATTTCCCTACGATCAAGTATATGGCGTGGCAAGGGGTGGTCTAGGGCCATGGAAGATATCGATGTCATCGTCGTCGGCGCCGGTTCATCCGGGCTGGCGGCCGCGAAAGTTCTGCGCTCCGCCGGATTGACCTTCAAGGTTCTTGAGGCGATGGATCGCATCGGCGGCCGCGCCTTCACGTCCGATCAACATTTCGGCATTCCCTTCGACATCGGCTGCGCCTGGCTGCACGCGGCCGACCGCAACCCGTATTTCGCCGAGGCCGAGGCGGCGGGCTGGACCCTGCACCATCACCAGATGGATGTCGACCATCTCTATTTCGGCCGGAACAAGGCCTCGCAAACCCACGAGGCGGAAATGTCGCTGGCCGACCGGCAGCTCGCCGGGCTGATGGAAAACTGGTCCGGCGGCGACGACCGGGTCTCGTCCCTGCTCGCCTCCGGCCACGCGGCGCGCGCCGCCGCGACTTTCGCCGGGCCGCTCGATTTCGGCAAGGATTTCGACGAGACCTCGATCGAGGACTTTCGCGCCGCCGCCGACCTCGATCCGAACTACGTCAGCCGCGAGGGATTCGGTGCGCTGGTGGCACGCTTCGGTGCCGATGTTCCGGTGGAGCTCTCGACGCCGGTGCGCCGGATCGCGTGGGACGGGCCGGGCGTCGCCTGCGCCACCGATCGCGGCACTTTGCGGGCGCGCGCCGTGATCGTGACGACCTCGCCTGCGGTGCTGGCCTTCGAGGAGATCGTGTTCATCCCCGAGCTGCCCGCCGCCCATGTCGAGGCGTTCTTCGATCTGCCCATGGGGATGCTGACCAAGCTGCCGGTCGAGATCAGGGGTACGCGGCTCGGCCTTTCGCCCTTCGAAGACCTGCTGATCGAGCGGCAGGCGCGGCACGACGTCTATTTCCTGTGCTTTCCCTTCGACACCGATCTGATGGTCGGCTTCGTCGGCGGCGACTTCGCCTGGGAGATGTCGGCCGCCGGCGAGGCGGCGGGCGTCGACTTCGCGACAGACCGCCTGTGCGACATCTTCGGCTCGGACGTCAGGAACCATGTGGGCCGGGCGATGATGACCAACTGGGGCGGCGAGCGCTTCGTGCGCGGCGCCTATGCGGCTGCGCTGCCGGGCAGGGCGGCGGCGCGGCGCACTCTGATGGAGCCGGTGGCCGACCGCGTGTTCTTCGCCGGCGAGCATCTTGCCGGGCCGCTGATCCAGACCTGCGGCGGCGCCAGGTTGTCGGGCGAGGCGGTGGCGCGGCAGGTCGCGGCACGCCTTGCCGCGGCCTGAGCGAAGCAGTCCCGGCACCGGGCGGCTGCGGCAGCGCATCCCGGCTACTGCAGGTTGCAAGCGTGCCGGGGAATGTACATCAGCAGTAACAAATCGTTATTGCCGGAGAGTCGCGGCCCGGAACCATGACATTCCTACCCCGTTGGTGCGCCGAGGGAACATCAAACGTGGAGAATTCATCATGAAGAAGCTCGTGACACTTGCCGCGGCCGGCACGATGCTGGCGTTCGGTGGAGCGGCCTTCGCGCAGACCTCCGTCCAGGCGACGACCGAACTCAACGTCCGCGCCGGTCCCGGTTCCAACTATCCCGTCGTCGGCGTGCTTGCCGCCGGCCAGTCGGCGACCCTGCAGGGCTGCCTGAAGAGCGGCAAATGGTGCTCGATCGCCGAAGCCGGCGGACAAGGCTGGGTCTATTCGGACTATCTGGCCGGCGATTTCGGCGGCGAAACCGTCGTGTTGAGCCAGCGCCCGGCAAACGCCGAGGTGGCGATCGTCGAAGCACCCGACACCGGTTCGGCGGGCGCGATCGTCGGCGGCGCCACGGGTGCCATCGGCGGCGCCATCATCGGCGGCCCGGTCGGTGCGCTGGTGGGCGGCGTCGGCGGCGCGGCGATCGGCGGAACGGCCGGCGAAGCGGCCGAGCCGCCGGATCGGGTGCGCACCTACGTGACCAGCAACCGCCTCGATCCCGTCTATCTCGACGGCGAGGTCGTCGTCGGCGCGCGGCTGCCCGAGACGGTAACGGTCCGCGAGATACCGGACTACGACTATCGCTACGTCAACGTGAACGGGCAGGAAGTGTTGGTGGAGCCCGGCACCAACCGCATCGTCTACGTGATGCGCTGAGGCACGCAGCCCGAAAGCCGGGGCCCCGGCCCGGGCAAGAACGGACTGATAGCGCCGGGCCCGCGGGTCCGGCGCTATCTCATCGACATACCAGGCATTCCGCTACAGCGTAGGCGCAGCCGCTCCCTTCACCCGCCGTTGACGTCGAAATGCAGCGGCTTGGCCGAATCGATCAGCTTGTGGGCGCGCAGCTCCGCCAGCACGTTCTCCGGGAAGGGCGTGTCGAGATAGAGCAGCGCGATCGCATTGCCGCCCGGCCGGTCGCGGCCGAGTTGGAAGTTGGCTATGTTGACCTCGTTCCTGCCGCAGATGGTGCCGAGCAGTCCGATGATGCCGGGGGCATCCGGATTGGTCGTGTAGAGCATGTGCTGGCCGACCTCGGCATCGAGATTGATGCCCTTGATCTGGATGAAGCGCGGCTTGTGGTCGGAAAAGCAGGTGCCGGCGATGGAGCGGGTCTGCTTCTCGGTGGTGACGGTGAGCTTGATGTAGCCGTCGAACACGCCCGACTTGTCGCGCTTGACCTCGGCGACGATGATGCCGCGCTCCTTCACCATGATCGGCGCCGACACCATGTTGACGTCCGAGACCTGCGGCCGGATCAGGCCGGCAAGTGCCGCGCTGATGAGGGCGCGGGTGTTCATGGTCGTGGTCGAACCGTCGAACAGGATTTCGACCGACTTGATCGGCTCCTCCGTCACCTGGCCGACGAAGGCGCCGAGCACCTCGGCGAGCTTGACGAACGGCTTCAGCCGCGGCGCTTCCTCCGCCGTGATCGACGGCATGTTGATGGCGTTGGAGACCGCGCCCTTGATCAGGTAGTCCGCCATCTGCTCGGCGATCTGCAGGGCGACGTTCTCCTGCGCCTCGGTCGTAGACGCGCCGAGATGCGGCGTGGTGACGACATTCTCCATGCCGAACAGCTCGTTCTCGGTCGCCGGCTCGGTCTCGAACACGTCGATGCCGGCTCCCGCCACCTTGCCGCTCTTCAGCGCGGCGATCAGGTCCTTCTCGACCACCAGGCCGCCGCGGGCGCAATTGATGATGCGCACGCCGTCCTTCATTTTTGAGATCGCCGCCGCGTCGATGATGTTGCGGGTCTTGTCGGTGAGCGGCGTGTGCAGCGTGATGAAGTCGGCACGTGCGAACAGCTCGTTCAGCTCGACCTTCGCGACCCCGAGCTCCTCGGCCCGTTCCTCGGAGAGGAAGGGGTCATAGGCGACGACATGCATCTTCAGGCCGACGCCGCGCGTCGCCACGATCGAGCCGATGTTGCCGCAACCGATGACGCCGAGCGTCTTGCTGGTGATCTCGACGCCCATGAAGCGGTTCTTCTCCCACTTGCCGGCATGGGTCGAGGCGTTGGCCTCCGGGATCTGGCGGGCCAGCGCGAACATCAGCGCGACGGCGTGCTCGGCGGTGGTGATGGAGTTGCCGAACGGCGTGTTCATGACGATGATGCCGCGGCGCGAGGCGGCGGGGATGTCGACATTGTCGACGCCGATGCCGGCGCGGCCGATGACTTTCAGATTGGTCGCGGCGGCGATCAGCTTTTCGGTGACCTTTGTCGCGGAGCGGATGGCGAGGCCGTCATAGTCGCCGATCCTGGCGAGCAAGGCATCCTTGTCCTTGCCCAGATCCGGCAGGTAGTCGACCTCGACGCCACGATCCTTGAAGATCTGCACGGCGGTGGGGGAGAGTTTGTCGGAAACGAGAACGCGGGGCATGGGCGTGATCCTCTGCGATTGGCTTCCCTCCCCCTTGAGGGGAGGGTGGTCGCGCAGCGACCGGGTGGGGTGAGTGCGGCCGTGCTCGGCCTGCTTGTTTCAGGAGGTCGGCGAGGTGGAGGTGACCCCACCCGGCCGCTTCGCGGCCACCCTCCCCTCGAGGGGGAGGGAGATCAGGCCGCGGCCTTGAGCGCCGCCTTCTGCTGTGCGAACGCCCAGTCGAGCCAGGGCGTCAGCTTGCGCAGGTCGTCCGTCTCGACGGTGGCGCCGCACCAGATGCGCAGGCCGGGCGGGGCGTCGCGGTAGCTGGCGATGTCGTAGGCGACCTTTTCCGCCTCGAGCGCGGCCGTTAAGGCCTTCACGAAGGCCTGCTGGCCGGCGTCGTCGAGGGCGGCGACCGCCGGATCGACGAAGCGCAGGCAAACCGAGGTGTTGGAGCGTGTCGCCGGATCGCCGGCGAGGAAGTCGATCGCCGGATTGCTTGCGACCCAGTCGGCCAGCACGGCGGCATTGGCGTCGGCGCGGGCGATCAGGCCATCGAGGCCGCCGACCGACTTCGCCCATTCCAGCGCGTCCAGATAATCCTCGACGCACAGCATGGACGGCGTGTTGATGGTCTCGCCCTTGAAGATGCCTTCGATCAGCTTGCCGGCCGACGTTAGGCGGAAGATTTTCGGCAGCGGCCAGTCAGGCTTGTAGGTCTCTAGCCGCTCGACGGCGCGCGGCGACAGGATGAGCACGCCATGCCCGCCCTCGCCGCCAAGCACCTTCTGCCAGGAGAAGGTGACCACGTCGAGCCTGGCAAAATCCAGGTGCTGGGCGAAGGCGGCGGAGGTCGCGTCGCAGATGGTCAGGCCCTTGCGATCGGCCGGGATGAAGCCGGCGTCGGCAACGCGCACGCCGGAGGTCGTGCCGTTCCAGGTGAACACCACGTCGCGGTCGAAATCGACCTTCGCAAGATCGGGCAGCGCGCCATAGGGCGCCTCGAAAACCCGCGCATCCTTCAGCTTGAGCTGCTTGACCACGTCGGTCACCCAGCCGGCGCCAAAGCTTTCCCAGGCGAGCATGTCGACGCCGCGGGCGCCCAGCAGCGACCACAGCGCCATCTCGACGGCGCCGGTGTCGGAGGCCGGCACGATGCCGATGCGGTAGTCGGCCGGAACCTCGAGCACCTCGCGCGTCAGCGCGATCGCCTGTTCCAGCTTGGCCTTGCCGATCTTGGCGCGGTGGGAGCGGCCCAGCGCGGCCTTCTTCAGCGCCTCGACCGACCAGCCGGGGCGTTTCGCGCAGGGACCAGAGGAAAAATTGGGATTTGCCGGACGCACGTCCGGCTTGGAGATCGTCGTCATCATTCTACCCTTCCAGATAGCAAGCCCCTCGTTGGGGAGGGGTGGCCCACTCGCGGCATTAGCGGAAGCGGGGGCGGCGCGCAAGAGGGGATGTCGCATCGGGGACAGAAAAGGGCGCGCGACGATTACTTGCGCCGGCGGCCCGACAATTGCCAAATCCAAGCAAAACCTGCAGTATTGCTTGGGGCCGGACGCTCGACTGCCGGAAGCCGGCCCCTGCCGAGGGGGCGGCGTATCCGGGGTGGGAGGGGCATCGGCCCGGCGACGATGGATCACGATGGCGTTTCCCTGCTTGCCGCCAGGATGGCGGGCGCCATCGACGCGGCCTCGCTCGGGTCCGGCCCTTGGAACGAGGTCCCGAAGCTGTTCGCGCAGGCCTTTCCCGGTTCCTTCTCCTCGCTTCACAGTATCGGTCTTACCGACGGCCGCGTTGGATTCCTCACCGCCCACAACATCGATCCCGATTTCCTGCGGACGTTCGTCGAGCACTACACCTTCATCAACCCGTGGAACGAGTCGCACTGGACAAGGGTGCCGAGCGGCACGGTCAACCTGTCCGAGGAGGTGTCGCCGGCGCGCCTGTTCTCAAGGAGCGAATTCTACAACGACTGGCTGGCGCCGCAGGATGTCGATGCGGCGGCGGCGGTCAAGATCGACGGCGGCAACGGCCAATCGGCCCTGTTCATGATCCATTATCCGCTCGCGCTGGCGGACAACTACAACGCCGCCGTCGCCGAGGTGCTGCGGCGGGTGCGCGGCAATCTGCAGCGCACGGTCGAGATCGCGGGGCGCCTGCGCTCGAGCGCCGAGGGTGCCGCGGCCAGCGCGGCGCTGGTGGAACGCGGGCGTGGCGCGGCCTTCGTCATCGACGGCGAGCGCCGCTTGCGCGACGCCAACACGGAGGCCGCCAGGCTCTTCACCGCGGGGCGGGCTGTGGTCGTGCGGTCGGGACGCTGCCATCTCGCGGCCAAGGAGGCCGACGAACGGTTCGGCGCAATGCTGTCGGCACTGGTACGGGGCGTTCCGGCGGACGGCGCCCGGCTGTCGTTCCGCGATGCCGAAGGCGCGTGGCAGGTGGCGATGGCTGCCTTGCCGGCACCTCCGGACGCCGGCCTGGCCTCGCTGTTTTCGCCGCGCCGCATGGTCCTGGTGCTGGTCACCGATCTTGGCGCCGCGTCGCGGGCGTCCGGCGATTTCTCGGCGCTCGCGGCGACCTTCCATCTCACCCCGGCCGAAATCGCCTTCTGCAACCGGCTGTTCCAGGGCGACTCGGTCTCGGAGGCGGCCGACCGTCTGGGAATCGCGCTGGAGACCGCCAGGACCCGGCTGAAATCGATCCAGCAGAAGACGGGGACGTCCCGGCAAGGCCAGCTTATGCTGCTGCTTTCGCGCTTGTCCTGACAAGCGGAAAAGCAGCCGACGGCAATATCCCCACCCCCGAGGCCCTGGGGCTGTGACTGCCGTCGGCTCACGCTGATCGCGTCGGTGAGGACGCACATCGCACCGCCAATAAGGTCAAGCATGCGGCGGTTACTCAACCCCCATTTGGGGGATGACGAGGAATTCTTGCCGCGCAAGACTTTTCCGTAGGCCAAATAAACCAAGTTTGAAAACGGTCTCTCGGATTCTTAGGAAATTCTTTACCATCTCCTTCTGAACGCATACACATCTTTTATTGCGTTGGGGATCAACGGGCGGAGTAGAGAAATGGCAACCGTGACGATGTCTTTTCCGGGCGGGACATACCTGCCGGAATTTGTCGACTACAACCCGTCGCTTGGCGAGTTGATCGATCTCGAAGGGGCGACGCTTGTCGGCACGCCGACTGCCACGCGGATCGTGTTCCAGTTGGAGAATGGCTTGGTGCTGCGGATAAACGGCACCGGCTTCAGCTTCAGCGGCAACGATCCGACTGGAGGCACGGTGACCGGGTTGCAGCTTTTCCTGAGCGACGGCACGACGGTGCTGCAGGCCATCACTGGCCTCAACCGGCCACTCATCGACGTCAATGACGCCGCCCAAGCCTTTGAAACCGATCCGTGGGCAATGAATCAATGGCTGATGAGCGGCAACGACACCATCAATGGATCGGCCGGCAGTGACGATCTGTATGGACATGGCGGCAACGACACGCTGAAGGGCGGCGGCGGAGACGATTTCATTCGCGGCGGGGCCGGCATAGACACATACGATGGCGGCGCCGACTTTGATGTCCTGGCATTCGATGAATACGACCCCACTGCCCTTCGCGGAATCTCCCTCAATGTTCAGGCGGGCACGGTGGTTGATTCCTGGGGCAACAACGAAACCTTCAAGAATTTCGAATCCTATCGCGGCACACAATTCGCCGACGTGCTGAACGGTTCGTCCTCCGATGAACAGCTCTTCGGACTGGGCGGGCGCGACAAGATCGACGGAAAGGGCGGCGTCGACGAGGTGCGTTACGACCGTGACTCGCGATGGGGCGGCTTGGACGGCGTCACGGTCAACCTGACTGACGGGACGGCCATCGACGGCTTCGGCAAGCAGGACACGCTGGTCAGCATCGAGAGGGCCCGGGGAACCTGGACCGACGATGTCCTGATCGGCAGCAGCGGCGCGAACCGCCTCCGGGGCCTCGACGGCAAGGACGTGCTGGACGGCAAGGCCGGCGCCGACGACATGCGCGGCGGCGGAGGCGACGACACCTATGTCGTCGACAATTCCGGCGATCTCGTCGACGAGAATCCGAATGCCGATTTCGCGTGGGGCATCGACACCGTGCAGTCGTCGATCACCTTCAGCCTGGCCAACACCGCACGGGTGTTCGGCGACGTCGAGAACCTGACGCTCACCGGCACGGCCGCGATCAACGGCACCGGCAACGCGCTGAACAACACCATCATCGGCAATGGCGGCAACAATTCGCTGAGCGGCGCCAACGGCAACGACCGGCTGGAGGGCGGCGTCGGCAACGACACGCTCAACGGCGGCAACGGCGCCGATGCGCTGATCGGCGGCACCGGCGGCGACACCGCCTCCTATGCCGGGGCCAGCGCCGGGGTGACGGCGAGCCTCGCCAGCCCGGCGGCCAACAAGGGGGCCGCCGCCGGCGACACCTACTCGTCGATCGAATATCTGCTGGGCTCCAGCCATGCCGACACGCTCATCGGCAACTCCGGCAACAACATCATCAACGGCGGTCTCGGCAGCGACAAGCTGACCGGAGGTGCCGGCGCCGATTCCTTCCGCATCGCCACCACGCTCGGCGCCAGCAATGTCGACACGATCACCGACTTCAGCGCCGCGGATGATGTCGTCCAGCTCGAGAACGGCGTCTTCCTGGCGCTGGCCACCACCGGGACCCTGGCCGCCACCGCGTTCCGTGCCAACACGACCGGGCTCGCCGGCGACGCCACCGACCGGATCATCTACGAGACCGATACGGGAAAGCTGTTCTACGACGCGGACGGGAACGGCGCCGGGGCCGCGATCCATTTCGCCACGCTGACAGGAGCGCCGTCGATAACCAGCGCCGATTTTACCGTGATCTGAGCGGCGGACCTGAGTCCCGGCGGGCGGCCTCCGGCCGTCCGCTGGCTTGGGCGGAGATCGCCCCCTAACCCCTTGTACAAAATCACTTGTTACCCGAATCCCCCGCCTCGCCCGCGGCCTCGCCTCCGACCGTCCCATCGGTCCGCAGGATCGCGCCCGTGCCCTGTTCCGGTGCAACGGATGTCAGGAGCTGACAGGATGTTGCATCGCAGCAGAGCTTGAACGACGCTCGCCCTCTGCATAAATCGATTGTAAGATACTCCGGACTGGACCCGGAATTCCGCGAGAGGGCCTCCAATGGAATATGCCGCCGGCACATCGTGTTTTCGCATGACCTGGCCGGGCGGAGGGGGCCTCGGCTTCCTGACCGCGGGCCTGCTTGCGGCGCTGCTGGGCGCGGCGCCGTCGACGGCGTCGGCGCAGGAACAGCAGGCGCCGACCGTCACCGTCGCCAAGCCGATCACCCGCGACATCGTCGAGGACGACCAGTTCGTCGGCCGCTTCGAAGCCGTGGACGAGGTCGCGGTGCGCGCTCGCGTCGCCGGCTACCTGCAGGAGGTGCACTTCCGCGACGGCGCGATCGTGAAAGCGGGCGACCTGCTGTTCACCATCGACCAGCGGCCTTACCAGGCCGCCTACGACGCGGCGAAATCGCAGGTCGATTCCAGCACCAGCCTGCTCGACTTTTCCAGAATGCAGCTCGAGCGGGCCGAGCAACTGGCCAAGTCCGGCAATCTGTCGGTGTCCACGCTCGACGACCGGCGCCGCGAGTTCCTGGCGGCGCAGGCGCAGAACCAGGGCGCGCAGGCTTCCCTGCGCACCGCCAGCCTCGACCTCGAATTCACCGAGATCAGGGCGCCGCTCGCCGGCCGCATCGGCCGCCGGCTGATCTCGCAGGGCAACCTCATCCAGCCGGACTCCACCTTGCTGACCACCATCGTCGCCACTGATCCGATCGACTTCTACTTCGACATCGACGAGCGCTCCTACTTCGCCTATGCGCGCGACGCCCGCACGCGCGGCGGCTCGATGCAGGAAGGCGGCGGCGGAATCGACGTCGTCGTCCACCTCGCCGACCGCAACGAGAAAGCGTTCAACGGCAAGCTCGACTTCGCCGAGAACCGCATGGACCAGGGCACCGGCACGATGCGGGTGCGCGCCCGCTTCGACAACAAGGACGGCGTCCTGCAGCCAGGCATGTTCGGGCGCATCAACGTGCCCGGCTCCCTGCCGCACCCTGGCGTGCTGCTTCCCGACGAGGCGGTCGGCGCCGACCAGAACCGCCGTGTCGTCTACGTCGTCGACGATGCCGGCAAGGTCTCGATGAAGCCGGTGCGCACCGGCCCGCGCATCGACGGCTACCGCGTCATCCGCGAGGGCCTCAGCGGCGACGAAACCGTCGTCGTCAACGGCCTGATGCGGGTCAGGCCCGGCGTGACCGTCAAGCCCGAGATGACCACCCTGCCGCCCAAGGCCACCGAGACCGAAGAGCCGTCGCAATGAGGTTCGCACATTTCTTTGTCGACCGCCCGATCTTCGCGGCGGTCCTTTCGATCGTGCTCGTGCTTGTCGGCGGCATCGCCTACACGCAGCTTCCGGTCGCGCAATATCCGGAGATCGCGCCGCCGACGATCGTGGTGCGCGCCTCCTATCCGGGCGCCGACGCCGAGACGATCGCCGCCACCGTGGCGACGCCCATCGAGCAGGAGATCAACGGCGTCGAGCACATGCTCTACATGTCGTCCTACTCCTCCGGCGACGGCTCGATGTCGCTCACCATCACCTTCCGGCTGGGCACCGACCTCGACCAGGCGCAGGTGCTGGTGCAGAATCGGGTGTCGGTCGCCGAGCCGCGTCTGCCCGAGGAGGTGCGGCGCCTCGGCGTCACCACGGCGAAGAGTTCGCCCGACCTGATGATGGTCGTGCACATGCTGTCGCCCGACGATACCTACGACCAGCTCTACGTCTCCAACTATGCGCGCACCCGCGTCCGCGACGTGCTGCTCAGGCTGGACGGCGTCGGCGACGTCATCATCTTCGGCGAGCGCGAGTATTCGCTGCGCATCTGGCTCGATCCGGAAAAGCTGTCGGCCTACGGCATGACCGCCGGCGACGTCGTCGAAGCGCTGCGCGAGCAGAACGTGCAGGTTTCCGGCGGCTCGATCGGCGCGCCGCCCATCGGCGACAACTCCGCCTTCCAGTACACGGTCACCACGCAGGGACGCTTCGACGACGCGCGCGACTTCCGCTACGTCATCGTCAAGTCGACCGAGGATGGACGGCTGATCAAGCTGGAGGACCTCGCCCGCATCGAGCTGGGTGCCCGGGACTACGTCACCAACTCCTATCTCAATGGCAAGCCGGCGGTGGCGCTGGGCATCTTCCAGCGCCCCGGCACAAACGCGCTGGCCGCGGCGGAGGAAATCCAGTCGACGATCCACAGGCTTTCCGCCGACTTCCCGCAGGGGCTCGCCTACGACATCATCTACAACCCGACCGAGTTCATCGCCGAGTCCATCAACGAGGTCTACAAGACCATCGTCGAGGCGATCCTGCTGGTGGTGATCGTCATCATCGTCTTCCTGCAGTCGTGGCGAATGGCGCTCGTGCCGATCGTGGCCATCCCGGTGTCGTTGATCGGCACGCTGGCGGTGCTGCTCGCCTTCGGCTTCTCGCTCAACATGCTCACGCTGTTCGGGCTGGTGCTGGCGGTCGGCATCGTCGTCGACGACGCCATCGTGGTGGTGGAGAATGTCGAGCGCAACATCGCGCTCGGGCTGTCGCCGAAAGCGGCGGCGCACAAGACGATGGACGAGGTCGGCACCGCCGTGCTGGCGATCTCGCTGGTGCTGATCGCCGTGTTCGTGCCGACGGCCTTCATCCCCGGCATCTCCGGCCAGTTCTACCTTCAGTTCGCCATCACCATCGCGGTCTCCACCGCGATCTCGGCGTTCAACTCGCTGACGCTGTCGCCGGCGCTGGCGGGCGTGCTGTTCAAGCCGCATCACGGCGGCCACGAACCGCGCTTCTTCCTGGCGCGGTTCGGCCGCACGCTGGCCGACGGCTTCAACCGCGGCTTCGACGCCATGGCCCACGGCTATGCGCGGCTGGTACGCTTCCTGGTCGGCTCGACGGCGATGCTGCTGGTCATGCTCGCCATCTTCGCCGGCCTGCTCTACGCCACCTTCCACATGCTGCAGACGGTGCCGCGCGGCTTCATCCCGACCATGGACCAGGGCTACGCGATCGTGGTGGTGCAACTGCCGGAAGGCGCCTCGCTCGGCCGCACCGACGCCGTCATCCAGAGGGCGTCGGACATCATCCGCAACACGCCCGGCGTCGCCAACGCGGTTGCCTTCGCCGGTTTCTCCGGCGCCACCTTCACCAATGCCAGCAATGCCGGCGTGATCTTCGCGCCGTTCGAGAGCTTCGAGCACAGGCTCGAGGCCGGCCTGTCGCAGGACCGGATCATCGGCACGCTGTTCGGCAGCCTGCAGAGCATCCAGGAGGCCTTCATCATCGCCCTGCCGCCGCCGCCGGTGCGCGGCATCGGCAATTCCGGCGGCTTCAAGATGATGATCCAGGAGCGCAACAGCGCCGACATGCGGCCGATCCTGGCGCTCACCCAGGAGGTCGCCGCCAAGGCCAACCAGACACCGGGATTGGCGGGTGTGTTCACCACCTTCTCCACGTCCAGCCCGCAGTTCTACCTGGAGATCGACAGGGACAAGGCACGCATGCTCAACGTGCCGATCCCCAACATCTTCGAGACGCTGTCCATCAATCTGGGCACCGCCTATGTGAACGACTTCAATGCCTTCGGCCGGGTCTACCAGGTGCGGGCGCAGGCCGACCAGGCCTTCCGCCTCGACCGCGACGACATCCTCAAGCTCAAGGTGCGCTCAGCCGCCGGCGCCCTGGTGCCGCTGGGCACTCTGGTCGAGATCCGCGACGTCACCGGTCCGTCGCTGGTGCAGCGCTACAACATGTATGTCTCGGTGCCGCTGCAGGGCAACGCCGCGCCCGGCGTTTCCACGGGCACGGCGCTCGACAGCATGGAGACGGTCGCCAGGGAGCTGCTGCCGCAGGGTACGGCCTTCGAATGGACCGAGATCGCGCTGCAGGAACGCCAGACCGGCAACACCGCCATCTTCATCTTCGGGCTGTCGGTGCTGTTCGTCTTCCTGGCGCTGGCGGCGCAGTACGAAAGCTGGGTCATGCCCTTCGCCATCGTGCTGATCGTGCCGCTCGGCGTGCTGGCGGCGCTGCTCGGCGTGGCGTTCCGGGGGCTCGACAACAACATCCTGGTGCAGATCGGCTTGATCGTGCTGATCGGACTGGCGGCGAAGAACGCGATCCTGATCGTCGAGTTCGCCCGCCAGGGCCAGGAGCAGGGCGCCAACCCGGTCGACGCCGCCGTCGAGGCGGCGCGGCTCAGGCTGCGGCCGATCCTGATGACCGCCTTCGCCTTCATCCTCGGCGTGGTGCCGCTGGTGATCGCGACGGGTCCGGGGGCGGAGATGCGGCAGTCGCTGGGCACGGCCGTGTTCTCTGGCATGCTCGGCGTCACCATCGTCGGCCTGTTCCTGACGCCGGTGTTCTACGTCACGCTGCGCCGGCTGGTTCCGTATCGCCCGCCGGCCGAAGCGAGCCACGACGCGCCTTCGCCGGCGGCGGCGGAGTAGGCTCTGGAGGGCAGAGCCGGGCCTGCCGCCGGGGTGCATGCGGCGCCAAGCAGGTTTGCATCGGCCTGGCCAACGGATGGCCCGGCCGATGCAATCGGCGTCATGCGTCGCGGCCGACGCGATCGTCCGGGCGCGAAGAATCGCTTGATGGACACCCCACCCTTCCCCCTTGTGGCAGGGCAATCGCATGTGAACCTACCCCCACCCCTAGCCCCTCCCCACAAGGGGGAGGGGGACAAGCTGGCATCTCCGCCAGTCGCCAATCATCAACGGTTTCGCGCGGCATGGCGGCCGCAAAGTCCCCCTCCCCCTTGTGGGGAGGGGTTAGGGGTGGGGGTACGAAACAGCGAAATTCATCGCCGTTTGCCTACGCGATCCCTCTGCGCCACGAGCGCTAACTGTCAGCATCCGTCAGGATTATTTTCGCGGTTTTATCCCCGCCCTGCCGAGCGGAGCGATACTTTCGCCGCCCGTGCTGGAAAGGAAGCGGCGATGAACTGGACTGTGGCGATCGACAGGAATCGCGAGGCGCTGAAGCGCATCCTCGCCATGCTCGTCGCCATGGCCGGGCTGGGTGATGGGGGACAGTTTCCTTTCTTTCGGCAGAAAGGCCGCGGCAGTCCAGAAGTCGCGCGGGCCGAAAAAAGCAGACTGTCCCCGGCACTTACGCCGGCGCTTACCCTGCCGCGCCATCTCCACCGCGCCGTGCTCAAGCTGCTGTATCCGGCCGAGGCGGCGGTGCGGCGGCTGATCGTCGTGGCCGCGCGCGGCCTGGTGGTCGCCCTGCCGACGCCGCGCCCGCGCGAGCCGAAACCCGCGATCCCGCGCAAGGCCGGCCGCCCCGGCATGCCGCTGCCGCCGCAAAACCTCGCCCGGCGTGTCGCGGCGCTGCCCCTGCTCGATCCGCTGCGGATGCCCCGGCCGTGGAACGGCCGCGCCTGGTGGGTCCCCAGAAGCGTGCCGCGTATCTCCTTTCCCGGCTACAGCGTGCCGTTCCGCATACCGCCCCCGCCGTCGCCCGACGATCCGGTCGACGCGACGCGGCTGGCCCAACGCCTGCGGGCGCTGGCCGCCGCACTCGACGATCTGCCGGCCCAGGCAAGACGTTTCGCCCGCTGGCGGGCCCGTCGCGACGCCGCCTTCGCCCAGGAGAGAGGCATCGACGCCGGTACGCAAGACGGAAAAGCCGGCGGCACGCGCCGGCTCCAGCGGCTACGGCCGCTGAAGCCCGGCCGGCCGCCGGGCTGGCGGCGAAAACCCGACCACCCGGTGCACGAGGTGCTGAACGAACTGCACGGGCTCGCCTTCGACGCTTTGCAGCGCCCCGACACGTCGTGACGGCACCTCGGTCGGCCCGAGAAGCGAAGCATAAACGGCCGGCGCGGATTTTTTCGCGGCCTAGCGGCGATAGGTGCTGTCCGGCAATGCCGTTTCGCTTGGCGAAGCCGGCAAACCTGCTTAGAGGCCGACTGCCTTGCGCAAGATCTCGCTCATGCGCGATTGCCAGCCCGGCCCGTCGGCCTTGAACCGCTCGATCACCTCCGGATCGAGCCGCAAGGCGATCTGCTTCTTGACGACGTCCTTGCGCGGTCGTCCCCCCTTGTTGCGGGCAAATAGCTCGTCGACCGGCTGCGCGTCGGGATCGGCCAGCGCGGCGGCGGTGATCGCCGCGTTCTCTTCGTCGGTCATGGATTCGAGCGCGGCCCGCGCCCGGCGCCTGGCCTCCGTCTTCTGCGCCGCGGTTGCCTGTCTAGAGGTTTTCCACATAGAACCTGATTTCCTTCCGGTTGGCCTTGCGCAACGAAATGACCCGGACGACATCCCCGCGCTCGGTGTAGACGACAACCATGATCCGCGTATGGATCAGTCCGATGCCGACCAGCCGTGTCTCGCCGTAGTCGAAACGATCATCCTCCACGACCAGAGCGGTGAGGATGTCGAAGTCGTGGATGAGATCGAAAACAATACCGTGCTTGGCCTTGTTCGTTTCATATTTCTCCTCGTCCCACTCAAATTTCATCAGCCGCTACCCGAGTTTCTGTATATGCAAAAAAGACGATCGTCAATGTTTTTGTATATGCAAAAAGGGTAGGTCGCCTGAGCGTGAGGCTCACACCACCTCGAACACGAAGGTCTTCACCAGCGCCTCCGGGTCGGCGATGGCATAGGCGCGGAACCACGGGCTCTGCTCGACCGGTCGCCAGCGGCCCTGCCGCTCCAGCTTGTCGAAGACATTCTGGAAGCCGCCGGCCTCGAACACCTGGTCGCGGACGGTGAAGATGGCGTGGCCGCCCTCGCGCGTGATCCGCACCAGCTCGTGCAGGCCGGAAGCCGGCGCATGGCCGATGGTAAAGACGCCGGTCGAGAAGAAGGCGCGGAAGTGACCGTCCGGCCAGGGCAGCGGCCCGCCCAGCGCCGCCTGCCTGAGATCGCCATAGGCGCCGCGCGAGCCGGCGATGGCGAGCATGTCCTGCGACAGGTCGAGGCCGCCGAGATCGCCGTAACCCAGCGCCTTGAGGCAGGGTCCGGACAGGCCGGTGCCGCAGCCGGCGTCGAGCAGCGGCCCTTCGCCCGCCGGCACATGACGTGCCACCCAGCTGGCGATCAGGAAGGGCAGGCAGTAGCCGAGCGCGGCGGTCTCGCCGTCATAGCTCGCCGCCCAGGCGGCATAGGCCTTCGACAGCTCCTCCGGCGTTTTGGCCGAATAGACCATGTCGAGGGCTGCGTTGGCCTGGTCTTCGATCGACATCGCGTTTCCTCCGTTGGCGACCGGAGGTTGGCATCGGCGGCATGCCGCCGCAACCCGCACCGGAAGTTGCCCCTTGTGAAATCACCGCCGCCGCCAGCAAAGCCTTGCCATTCGCCGCCGCCGCTGCCAGTTTCCGCGCCGCCTCCAACCGGATACCGCAATGCCTCTTTCCGTCGCCACCTGGAACATCAATTCCGTCCGCCTGCGCATGCCGATCGTCGAGCGCTTCCTCGTGGAGAACGCACCCGATGTGCTCTGCCTGCAGGAGACCAAGTGCGTGGACGACCAGTTCCCCTCCGCCGCCTTCCGCAAGATCGGCTATCGTCACCTCGCGATCAGCGGCCAGAAGGGCTATCACGGCGTCGCCATCGTGGCGCGGCGGCCGATCGAGGTGGTCGAGCGGCGGCGCTTCTGCGACAAGGACGATTGCCGGCATATTTCCGTGCGGGTTCCGGTCGGCGACAAGTCGGTGCTGCTGCACAATTTCTACGTGCCGGCCGGGGGCGACGAGCCCGATCCCGAGATCAACTGGAAGTTCAGGCACAAGCTCGACTTCGTCGCCGAGATGAACGCGGTGCGCGCCGAGCACGACGCCAACTCCGCCTCCATCCTGGTCGGCGACCTCAACATCGCGCCGCTCGAGCATGACGTCTGGTCGCACAAGCAGCTGCTCAACGTCGTCAGCCACACGCCGGTGGAGACGGAGAGCTTCGAGGCCATGCGTAAGGCCGGCAGCTGGGTCGACCTGATGCGCCACAATGTCCCTTACGAGCAGAAGCTCTACACCTGGTGGAGCTACCGCGCGCGCGACTGGGAGGCGTCGGGCCGCGGGCGGCGGCTGGACCACATCTGGTCGTCCGAAAACCTGCTGCCGGTGTTTTCCGGTTACGACATCCTGCGCGACGCCCGCGGCTGGGAAAAGCCGTCCGACCATGTGCCGGTGATCGCCCGCTTCGACATCGGCTGATCCGACGGACGCGGGGCGGCGCCCGGATGAGCGGCGACGCTATTCCTCGACATAAGCCTTGCGCGTGCCGGCGCCGATCTGCGTCAGCAACACGTTGGGCGCGCAGCCCAGCTGCTCCGCCACCGTCTCGATCGGCTGGGCGGCATCGAGCAAGACCGCCCGCTGGCCGGCGAGCGGCATGCCGGCCGGCAGGTCGGTGAGGTCGAGCATGGTGAGGTTCATGGCGATGCCGCCGACCAGCGGAACCGTAAAGTCGCCCAGCCGCGCCGTGCCGGACTCGGCAAAACGCTGCGGCAGGCCGTTGGCGTAGCCGATCACCGCGGTGGCGATGCGCGAAGGCCGCGTCAGTTGCGTGACGCCGCGATAGCCGAGCCGTGCGCCGGCCGGATAGTCGGCGACCCGGATCAGCGGGGCGCTGAGCTCGTAGCAGGGCTTGAGCCCGTCCTGCCAGGCAGCCGATGTCTGCACGCCGTACAGCGCGCTGCCGACGCGGGCCATGTCGAAATGCCAGTCCTCGCCCATGTAGACGCCGGAGGAGGCGGCGAGGCTTACCGGCGCTCGCGGCAGGCGCGCGATCCAGGCAAGCAGCCGGCGGCGCTGCTCGGCATTTCCGGGATCGCCCGGAAAATTGTAGGCGGCGAGCTGGGTGACCCAAAGGCGGATGTCCAGACCCTCCAGCATATCCGGCCGCCCGGCCAGCCAGGCGAGCTCGTCCTCGCCGAGACCGAGCCGGCCGAGACCGGTGTCGATCTGGATCGCCACGGCGAGCTTCTTCCCGGCGCGCACGGCGTGGCGCGCGCACTGCTCGACGTCCTCCATGCTGGCGAGCGCCGGCACCACGCCCGAAGCCTCGAAGTCGCGGACATGGTCGTTGCCGAGCCCCATCAGCGTGTAGGCGGTTGCTTCCGGCGCGATCGGCCGGAGGCGCACGGCCTCCTCCAGGTCGCTCGTCCAGAAAGCCCGGCAGCCCACCGCGGCGAGCGTTCGAACCACCGGCTCCAGCCCGGTGCCGTAGGCATCCGACTTGACGACGGCCGACAGCACCTGGCCGCGATAGCGGCGGCGCATCTCGAGATAGTTGGCGCCGATGGCCGCGAGATCGACGCGCAGCACCGGCGCGTTGTCCGGGAGCGATGTGCCCGCCTGCCGGCGCTTGGCGAGGGAGACCACGCCGGTCATGCCGGCCTCCCGTAGAAGAGCTCGCGAGCGCCGTCGCCGCCGCGGCGCCAGCGCAGACCAGTCAAGCCGGCGTCCAGCAGTTCGCGCTGCCGTTGCGTGTCGCCCGCCGCGCACCATACGCCCTCGCCGGCGGGTGCCGCAGGCCTGCCCAGGTCGCGATGAAGCAGATAGCGCAGGTGGCCGCCATACTTCTCGAACAGCAGGCGCACGGAAAATCCGGCGTCGACCAGGTTAGCCCAGCTGCGCGCATTGCCGGGTGCCGCGGTGGCATAGAGATGGCCGATCCCGGCGCGGCGCGCCTGCTCGACGCGGATGTCGATCAGCGCGTCGTGGATGCCCGCTCCCCAGGCTTCGGGCAGCACCCCGGCGCCGGCCAGCTTGGCGAGGCTGTCGCCGGCGGAAAGACCGATCAGCAGCCGAGCATCCTCCGACGGCGGCAGCTCCGTCTGCAGGACGCCGTAACCTACCAATCTACCGTCTTGGAAGAAGCCGGTGATGCGGCCGCCGCCTTCCAGGATGCCCCTGAAGAAATCGTGCGACTCCGGCTTGATCAGGTCGGGCCGGCCGACGGCGGCTGTCGCCGCGAGATGCAGCGCATAGACGTCGTCCAGGTCGGATGCCGAAAGCTCGGCATACCCCTCTGCTGCGGCCATTGCGGCCTTTGCCTCGACCATGGAGGACGCCCCCGTCCAGAAAGCGGTTAGCCCGTCAGCACTTCCGCATAGTTCAGCATCTCGATCGGCGGATAGAGATCGAGCTTCTTCGCCACCGGCATATTGATGATCAGCGAGAAGCGCTTCAGCGTTTCGATCGGGATCTGTTCGACCGGAACCTCCTTGCGCAGGATCTTTGCCGCCTTGGAGGCAGCGAGCTGTCCGACCGAATAATAGCGGCTGATCAGCGCCACCAGCGCGCCGCCCTGGCGGATCGCCAGCTCGGCGGCGCCGAAGGTCGGCAGGCGCGCCGCCATCGCCGCCGGCGTCACCCGGTCGTATTGCGTGCCGAGGAAGGTGTCGGGCAGCAGATACAGCCAATTGGCGCCGTCCCCGGCGATCTCGCCGACCAGCTCCTCGATCCCGTCCGGCGACGGCCGCCCGTCGGCGCCCAGCCGGAACTGCCGCTCGACCAGCGAAAAGCCCATCGGCTCGCGCAGCGCCTGCAGCTCCCCGACGATGGATAGCGAATTCTGCTCCGTCGAGGAGTAGAGCACGCCCAGCCGCTCGATCGGCCGGTAGGAATGCATCGCCCTGAGCTGGGTATCCGTCGGCACGACATGCACCGCACCGGTCAGGTTGCGCCCCGGGACGGCGCGGTCGGCCACCAGCTTGGCATTGAGCGGCGCGGCGACCAGCGCGAAGACGATCGGGATGTCGGTGATGAAGTTCTGCTTGTCCTCGGCGTCGTAGCGTCCGGCGATGCCGAGCGTCACCGGCGTGCCCCAAGTGTAGACCAGGTCTGGCTTCAGGTCGCGGATCTCCTCGACGAAGCCGGAGAGTTTTGCCGCGCCGCGGTCGGCGTCGCGCTCGATGAACTCCACCGCGATGCCGTTGCTGGCAAGGTAGTCGTCGAAGCCGTCCTCGACCTCGGTGCGGCCGCGATAGGTGACACGGTAGATGCGGAACGGCTTGTCCTGCGCGGCGAATGCCGGCGCGACCATGCCGGCGATACCTGCCGCCGTGGCTCCCAGGAACGTCCGCCGTCGCATCATCTCAACCCCCTGCCGGCAGTTCGAGTTTGGTCGTGCGCATCAGGCCGATGGTGGCCAGGAAGGTCAGCGCGCAAACCGCCATCGCAGCGCCGATGATCATGACCGTGGTCGAGAACCCGTAGGCGCCGAGCAGGACGCCGGCGACCAGGGGCCCAAGCGCATTGCCGGTGCGCTCGACCAGGCGGAATATGCCATAGATCGTGCTCTCGCTGATATCCCGCGGCAGGTCGCGGCCGAGCTCGCCGACGAGGCCGGAGAGCGGCGCGATGCTGATCGCCTGTCCGAGCCCGAGGCCAAGCAGCATGGCGGCGATCGGCAGCGTCTCGTCGCCGCCGAACAGGACGACGAAGGCGCTGAGCCCGGCGATCAGCCCGCCGGCCGCGACGAACTGCGCCCGCATGTTCCAGCGGTCGGCAAGCGAGGCGAAGAACGGGACCAGCAGCACCATGGCGATCGGATAGATCATCAGCATCCGCCCGGTCGTCGCCTGGGTGGCGCCGAGCGCCTCCATCTGCAGCGGCACCAGGAAGAAGCAGAAGGCGACCAGGATGATCTTCGCCGGCATGGCGCACAGGAAGAACAACGCCGCCAGCGGCAGCGACGAGACGATCCGGCCGAAATCGCGCCAGCGGATCGCCGGCCCCTGCATCCTGCGGGCGGAGGACGCCGGCATGCACAGGAAGGCGAGCAGCAGGCTGCAGGCGCAGAACAGGCCGGCCACCAGGAAGGTGCCGGGAATGCCGATGCGGTCGGCCAGGATGCCGCCGATCGGCGGCCCGCACAGGCCGGCGACGAGGATGGCGCTGATGAACATCGCCATGCCGCTCGAGCGCTGCCGCACGTCGGTGGCGTCGATGACGAAGCCCTGGGCGCTGACGAACACCAGCGCGAAGCCGAGCGCCGAGACGACGCGGGCGAGCGTGAGGCCGATGAGGTCGCCGACCACCGCCGAGGCGCAATAACCGGCGAGCCCGAGCGCCGCCCCCGCCATCAGGCAGTGGCGGCGGCCGACACGCTCGGTGAGCGCGCCGAGCAGCGGCTGCGCCAGCGCCACCACGATGAGGAAGGCCATCATCGGCAGGCTGACCACCAGCTCCGGCGACAGGCCCGGCACCGGCGTGGCGAGCGTCTTGATGTAGACGGGCAGGAACGGCCGGGTCAGCTCCTCGGCCAGCATGAACACGAACAGCGGGGCGCGCACCGCCACCACCTGCGCCGGCGCGGCGATCACGCCCTCGCCGAGGCCGAAGCGGCCGCGCAGAAGGTCGAGTGCCTGCTGCGCGACCTGGTCGCTGCGTTCGTTGACACGCCTGCGCAGCGCCGCATAGGTCTCGTGCAGCCGGCCGAGCCGCTCGTCGAGGGCGCGCGCGAAGCCGCCGAACTCGCTGCCGGCCTCCACGGCCGGATGCAGGCGCAGGTCGCCCTTGCGGATCGTCTTCAGCCGGCTCTCTATGCCTTCGATGGCGCCATAGAGCCCGGCCCCGAAGCCGACATAGACGAGCTCGAGGGCGATCACGGCGGTGACGAACATGACGATGGCGAGATCGATCCACAGTGTCGAGACCACCTGCCGGGCATAGGCCGGGTCGAGGCCGACCGCGAGCACCTGCGAGCCGCCGCCGCCGATCGCCATGGTGACCGTCGGCACCTCGGTAACGGCCGCCGTGCCGTTACCCTGCACGGCCTGCGTCCCGTAGAGCACGGCGCCGTCCGCGCCGCGGACCGCGATGAAGGAGAGGTCCGGGTTGGCTTCCAGGATGCGCTGCAGATAACCGTCGAGGCCCTGCAGGCGATCGAGCGGGATGCCGAGCTCCAGCGCCCGACCGATCAGCGACGCGGTCGAACCGGCTACGGTGAGCGCCTTGCGCTTGAGCTCCGGCTCGAGGATCACCTCGGCGCGGTTCACGGTCTGGAAGGACAGCACCACCAGCGCGGCGACCAGCACCGCAAGCACCGCCGCCGAAAGTCGGACGCGGAGGCTGCTCATGGCCGTGCGTCCAGGCCGAGACGCTCCATCTCGGTTGCGGCATGCGCGATCGGGTCGTCGCCGGCCCCCGTGGCCGAGCGCCGGGCGCGCCGGTGCAGGCCGGTGAGAAGCAGCAGGCAGGCGAGGCTGCCGGCGATCACCGCGCCGATGCCGGCGGGGATCGCGCCGTTGAGGATGTCGCGGCGCAGCCCGTCGATCGTGCCGTCGATCGTGCCGCGGTCGAGGCGCACCAGCACGGCGCCGACGGGGGCGCCGAAATCGTTGACGAGCCGGCGCTCGTCCCGGAACGCGCCTGGATCGTCGCCGGCACGGTCAGGCACACCGACCCGACCGGCATCGCTGCTGAAGACCACGGTGCCGTCTTCCGAGAGCACGTCGATGGAGAGCGTCAGCGGGTCGCTCGCCGCCTGCCGCGCCAACAGGCCGGGCAGCGTCGTCTGCTCGGTCAGCCGGATGCCGAGCGCATGCGCGGTGGAGACGTCGGTGCCTATGCTTTCGGCGACCATCGCCATGCGCGAGCGGATGAGGTCGAGATAGGCGGAGCGCACGCCGCTGAAATTCATGTAGGCGGCCAGGAACATGGCGAAGCCAATGATCACGGCGAAAACCGGTAAGGTGCGGATGGCTAGCCGAAACATCGCAGGATAATTGAAGCAGACATGTCATTGAAGCACGGCGAGATTAGCAGAGTGTTATGCTAACCGGTAGGTTTTGCAGGATGACAGGGATGAATCCGTCGAATACCGTTGTCACGGTCTGCTCCGATTCACTAGAAAATCCGCCATGGCGCCAAGTTCGCGGATCATCCTGGCCATTCTCGGCGCGACCTGCGCCGGGCTGGCGCTATGCGCGGCACTGGTCTTCGGCAGCCTCGACCGCCTCAGCCTGCGCACGGCCGAGGCCAATGTCGACTTCCTGCTGACGCAGCTCGGCGACACCGTCGAGGCCAATGTCGGCCTCGGCCTGCCGCTTGCCGACATCCGCGTCGTGCAGGATCTGATCGAGCGGGCCAAGGTGGCCGACGCGCAGGTGCTCGCCGTCGAGGTGTTCTCGCCGGACGGCGTGTCGCTGTTCAACACCGACCGCGGCAGCATCGGCGAGCCCATCCCGCCGGTCTGGCAGAACGCCGTGCGCTTCCGGGTCGCGAACGAGCGCTGGCGCGTCGAGGAGCCGGGCAGCATCGTCGTCGGCCAGGTCATCCGCAACGATTTCGGCGAGCCGGTGGGTTATCTGGCCGTGACGGTCTCGGGCGAGGCGCGCGGCGAGCATGCCGAATCGGTGCTGGCCGGCCTCGCCAGGCAGGCGGCGGTGGTGGTGCCTCTCGCCCTGCTCGCCGTGCTTGCCGTGGCGATGGCGCTCGCCCGCTACAGCGGGCGCGGCTTCGCCCGCCTGGCCGAACGGCTCGGCGACGCCCAGCAGCCGCCGAACCGCGCCTTGCCCGCCGATCTCGCCACGGAAGCCGACCGTGTCCTGGCGTCGGTCCGCCAGGCGACCGACGATTTCGATCGCGCCACAGCCGACGTGCTGAAGGTCGACGAAAGCGAAGAGCGCCATGCCGCCTGACGCCGCAGTACACGAACCGCATGTCTCGGATCCGATGCCGTCCTGGCTGCCGGTGCTGCTGATAGGCATGGTCGTGGCCCTCGTGGTCGGCCTCGGCGGATATCTGTTCCTGCAGGCGGGCCTTCATCGCAGCGCGCCGACCTTGGAGCAGGCGACCCGCACCGGCGCCGCGGCTGTCGGCCAGGCCGTCGCCGGGCAGTTCGCGCATGCTCTGGCGCTCGGCATTCCGCTTGCGGAGCTGCCCGGCGTCGAGCCCTACCTGCGGCGCATCGCCGAAAACTCGCCGCAGGTGGAGGGCATGGCGTTGCTCGACGCCGACGGCCGGACGATCTCCTCGACCATGCAGGGGACGGAAGGCACGCGCTTTCCCATTTCGGCGGGCGGCACGCGGGCGACGCTCGTGGTCGCGCCGGAGACGCCGCTGATCGATCGTGCGATGCGGCGGGTATGGATCGCGCTCGCCGCCACCGCGCTGTTGGCCGGAGCCGTCGCCGGCGGGCTCGTCGCCTTCGTCACCCGGCTGCACCAGGAGCCGGCGCAGCGCCGGTTTCTGGCCGACATGCGCGGCATCGCCGACGGCATCTTCGCGGTGCAGCCGTCTGGCGTCTATCGCGGACCGCTGGCGGATGCCGCCCGCGCGCTTGCCCAGTGCGTCGAGGGCGTCCGGGCGGCCCGGCGCAACCTGGTCGAGGCCGCCGCCACCATCCGCGCCATCGACTTCGACGGCAGCCTCGGCCGCCGCGTCGACGTGATCCTGCAGCCGATCGACCGCCGCTACGCCTTCCCGGAGACGGACGACGACGCGTCGGCGCGCACGCAAGGCAGCAGCGTGGCCTGGCGCCTGGCGCTGCTGTTCGGCCTCTATGCGGCCGCCTTCCCCTATGTGGCCAACTTCGCCATCGACCGCGAGCCGGAAGGCATCGCCGCCGCCTGGGCGCCGGTCCTGCCGCTCCTGGCCGAGCTCGCCGCCGCCTGCCTCGGCGCGCTGGCCGGCGCCACCCGGGCCGGACGCAATGGCGGTGCGCTTCTCGCGTTCGCGCTGCTCTTCGGCGTCTGCGTCGGCGCCACCTACTGGTGCCGCGACTACGGCGTCTTCATCGCGCTGCGCTGCGGCGCCGGCCTTTCGGCCGGCTTCGTCGCCGCCGCGCTTCTCTGTCGCTACCGGCTCGACATCCGGCCGCGCGAGCTTGCGACGCTGCTGATCTTCGCCGCGCTGTTCGCCGCGCCGCTGCTCGCCGGCCTCTATGGCGAGGCGATCGGCCGACGCTCGGGCTTCCTGCTGCTCGGCATCGTGACCGTCGTCGCCGCGCCATTCATCGCGGTCGGGATGGGTGCATCGGAAAACGGCGCGACCGCCCGTGCCGCATCGCGCTTCGGCCGCGGCGACGTCCTGCTGGGCATGGCCGTCCTGCCGGCAGCCGCGATGATCCTGGTCGAACTGCCGATCGGCGTCGGTTTCGACGACTATCTGAGCGGCGGCGGCGCCATTGCGCTGCTCGCCGCCGCTGCCCTGGCCGCTCCGGCATTGTCACCGCTTGCCTGCGCGGCGGCGATGCTGGCCGCGGCTGCCGTGCTCCACCTGCCCGTGCCTTACCCGGGCGTTTCCGTCTTCGCAGCCTGTGCACTGCTGGGGCTCGCGGCAGGCGGGATGTTCAAGCAAATCGTCGACGCTGCGAACCGTCCCTGGATCGCGATTGCCGTGGGCGTTGCCGGCGGCCTGGCCCTCATCGGCGCATTGCGCCATGCGGAGCTGCCTTTTGCCTACCTCGCCGCCGCGGCGGCGCTGGTCGTCATCGCCGTCAATCTCGCCGGCCGCCACCGGCCGGCCACGGCCGGTGCCGCCTGATGCTGCTCAGCACCCGCATCGCCCTGTTCGTGTCGCTGGCCTTCGTCGTCGCCTTCGGCCTGCTGGCGTTCATCGGACAGCAGCGCGAGACCATCGCCGCCCGCCCGTACACGCGCATCGCCATCGCCGGCCAGGAGGCGCTGTGGCGCGAGATCCTCGTCACCGAAACGCGCCGACTGGTCGAGCTGCGGCAGCAGTTCGTCGGTGATCCGGCCATCACCGATGCGATGCACAAGGGCGATCTCCCGGCGCTGCGGCGCATGGCGCTCGGCCGCACCCAGGGCTGGCTGACCTCGGGCGAGCTGTCCGACCTTCAGATCCTCGATCGGCAGGGTCAGATCGTGTTCGCGAGCTCCGTGCAGGCGGAGCCGCCCAGGCTGCTCGACATCAGCACCATCGGCGCCATCCTGGATGGCGCCGAGCCGAGCGGCATCCGCCAGGTGTCGTCCGAGAACTTCCGCATCGTCGCGGCACGGGCCTATCAGAACTGGGACGGCGAGACGACGGTGCTGGCGCTCGGCGCGGCGGTCGAGCGGCCGCTGCGCAGCTTCGCCGACGCCATGGGAGCGGAAAGCTATCTTCTCAGCACTCGCGGCCGGCTGGTCGAGGGGACGGAACCGCAGCTCTGGCAAAACCTCGCCCTGACATTCCCGCAGCGTGTCGGCTCCGTCCGGCAGGCGGCACTCGACGACCGCCTCTATGCCGTCACCGCCATCCCGCTGGCAGACCTGTCGGCCGGCTCGGCCGGCCTGCTGGTCGCCGCCCAGGACGCGACCGAGAGCCTGCGCGCGCTCGACCGCCTGACGACGCTGACGCTGGCCGTCATGGCCGCCGTCGCGGTGCTCACGGTCGGCGGGCTCTATCTCTATCTGCGCCACAGCTTCAACCCGCTGCGCCGCGCCGTGGCGACGCTGGCCGCGCTCGCCCGCGGCGATACCTCGGTGGCGCTCACCAGCCGCAGCAACGACGAGATCGGCCAGATCGCCGCGGCGATCACCGAGCTGCGCCGCAATCTCGTGGCCCTCAACGACTCCCGCCGGCAGCGCGAGCTGCAGCGGCGGCGCCAGGAGCGTTTCGTGCGCCGGCAGATGGAATCGCTGGCCGAGACGCTGGAGCCTGGCGCCCGCGACGAAGTGCTGAGCGACCTCGGCCGTATCGTTGCGGCAACCAGGGGCGCCGCCGAACCGACCGAGGCGGCCGACACCATGTCGCGGCTGATCCGCGAGGACGACCAACTCGGCCCGATCGCCGCCGTGCTGCAGCAGATGTCGGGCCGCGTCGTCGAGCAGCACCGCCGGCTGTCGGAACTGGTGGCGCGGCTGCGCGAGGCGCTGGTGCGCGAGACGCAGCTCGCCACCTTGCAGCAGGAGCTCGCCATCGCCCGCGACCTGCAGCGCTCGGTGCTGCCGGCGGATTTCCCGCCGCGCCCGACCTTCGCGGTGAAGGGGCTGATGCAGTCGGCGAACGAGGTCGGCGGCGATTTCTACGACTTCTTCGAGCGCGGCGACGGTCGTCTGGTCTTCGTCATCGCCGACGTCTCCGGCAAGGGCGTGCCGGCTGCCTTCTTCATGGCGATCTCGCGCACCCTGCTGAAGGCGATCGCGCTGTTCGAGAACGACCCGGCCGTCTGCATCCGCCAGCTCAACGACCTGCTGGCGGTCGACAACGACCAGATGATGTTCGTGACGCTGGTGTTCGGCGTGTTCGATCCGAAAAGCGGCCGCGTCGACTTCGTCAATGCCGGCCATGCCGCGCCGGTGCGGATCGCCGCCGACGGAACGGTCGAGCCGCTTCCGGCCGACAGCGACGTCGCCGTCGCCGTGCTGGAATCCGTCGAGTTCACCAGCCGTTCGATCCAGCTCGCCCCCGGCGAGATGCTGGTGCTCTATACCGACGGCGTCACCGAGGCCTTCAATGCCGAGGGTGAGGCGTTCGGCGAGACGGGGCTGCTGCACAGCCTCGAAAAGCTGGACGGCCCGGCGGAGCCCGACGCGGTGGCGCAAGGCGTGCTGGCGGCGGTCAAGGCATTCGAGGCCGGCGGCAGCCAGTCGGACGACATCACCCTTCTGGTGGTCGGCTACACCGGCGCGCCACAGCAGGCGCAGCCTCAGCGCAGGAAACGCCTCGCCGCCGTCTCCGGCGACCCGGTCAGCGCGCCGTGAGCTGGCGCTTGCCGCGCTCCTCGAGGTAGCTCACCAGCCGCACCAGCGGCCACAGGAAGGCGAGATAGATCAGCGCCGCGCCGATCAGCGGCGACGGATTGGCCATCAGCGCCTGCGCGTCGGTCGCCTGCTTCAGCAGATCCGGCATGGCGACCACCGAGGCGAGCGCCGTGTCCTTGTAGATCGACACGCAATTGCTGGTGAGCGGCGGCACCACGGTGCGCAGCGCCTGCGGCAGGATCACCTTGCGCATGGCGGTCCAGAACGGCAGGCCGAGCGCCGAGGCCGCCTCGAACTGGCCTTTCGGCACGCTCTCGATGCCGGCCCGGCACACTTCGGCGGTGAAGGCGGCGAGCACCAGCGACAGCGCCAGCGTCGCCGAGGTGAAGGCGGAGAGGCGGATGCCGACGAAGGGCAGGGCGTAGTAGATCAGGATCAGCACCACCAGGATCGGCATGGCCCGGAATATGTCGATGAAGCCGACCGCGGCGAGGCGCAGCGGCTTCGGCGCGTAGAGGCGCATCAGGCACATCAGCAGCCCGCCTATGCCGCCGAAGACGATGGCGGCGCAGCCGAGCAGCAGCGTGTTGACGAGGCCACGCATCAGCATCGGGAAAGAGCGGACGAGCACGTCCCAGTTGAAGAAGGTGGCGAACAGGTCCATCGCGCATGTCCCCGGGACTGAAGTAAGCCGAGCGACGGCCGCTGCTGGCGCGCCACGCGGGCATCATCGGCAGCCTTGGGGCTGCCGGCAAGAGATTGGCGCCCGGATCGATGTCCGGGCGCCGAACGGTCGGTTCGTTCGAGGAGAGGCGGTCGCCTACTGCGCCTGCGGGATCGGCAGGACCTTGTTGATCGAGGCGTCGGCGCCCGCCTCGGCGCCCAGCCATTTCTTGTGCAGGGCGGCCATGGTGCCGTCCTTCTTGATCTCGTCGATGGCGGTGTTGACGCGCTCCAGCAGCGGCGAGCCCTTCTTCATCATGATGGCGAACTTGTCGCCGGTCGGGATCGGCTCGACCACCTTCATGCCTTGCATCTTGGTGAAGGCGAACTGGAAGCCGGCGATGTCGCCGATCGCCCCTTCGAGACGTCCGGACTGCACGTCGAGCAGCAGCTCCTGCTGGGTGTTGTAGCCGCGATACTCGGCGATGCCGTATTTCTCGGTGTTCTCCTTGATCCAGGCCTCGCCGACCGAGGCGGAGATGGCGCCGATCGTCTTGCCCTTCATGTCGGCCAGCGTCTTCAGCGCCGTGTCCGACTTGGCGATCAGCGAGATGTCGCTGTCGTAGTACCCTTGCGTGAAGGACTGGTTCTGCAGCCGGTCGTTGGTGATGCTGATCGAAGAGATCGCCATGTCGATGCGGCCGGACGAGGTCGCCGCGAACAGCGCCTGGAAGCCGAGATCCTGGAACTCCACCTCGGCGCCGATGCGCTTGCCGATCTCCTTGACCAGGTCGACCTCGAAACCCTCGAATTCGCCGGTCTCCAGCTTGTTCTCCCATGGTGGGTTGGCCGGATAGGCGCCGACGACCAGCGTCTCGGCATGCGCGGCCGATGTCAGCCCCAGCCCGAAAGCGAGCGCGGCGAGCGCCCCGAACAGTCCACGACGATCGAGTATCATTGCTTTGTTCCCCAATTTTGCCGCCGCCCATGGGCCGCGGAGGTGAGCCCGGCAGGACGCGGGCCCGTCGTCATCCGAGCGCCTCGACCATCCGGTCGAGCGCTGTGCGAATATCCCCGGTGTCGCGCAGCACGCACATGCGCAGGAAGGCGCGCGAGGCGTCGCCGAACAGATAGCCGGGCGACAGCCCGACGCGCGCCTTCTCCAGCACGCGCGCGCAGGCTTCCCGCGAATCCGTCTCGCCTTCGAAGGCGAAGAAGGCATACATGCCACCCTTCGGCTTGGCCGGCAGAACGGCACCCGGGATTTTTCCCAGCGCTTCGTAGGCGAGGTCCAGCCCCAGCCTTGCCTTGTCGCGGATTTCCGCCACCAGCGGTTCCCCCCGGCGCAGCGCCGCCTCGGCGCCGGCCTGCACGAAGCCGGCAGTGCCGCTGTTGGCATATTGCGTCATCGCCGCGAGCTGATCGGCGACCTCGCTCGGATGAGTGAGCCAGCCGACGCGCCAGCCGGTCATCGCCCATGCCTTGGAGAAGCTGTTGACCGTCAGCACCCGGTCGCCGTCCTCGGCGATCTGCAGCATCGAGGGCGCGATCGCGCCATGGAAATAGAGCCGTGCATAGACCTCGTCGGAGATGATCCATATGCCGGTGCGCCGGCTGAAGTCGAGCAGCGCCTGAAGCTCTTCCCGGCTCGCCGTCCAGCCGGTCGGGTTACACGGGCTGGAGAACGCGATCGCCCGGGTGCGGGCGTCGCAGCGGGCGAACAGCGCGTCGAGGTCGAGTCGCCATTCGCCGTCGAACCGGAGCGGCACCGGCCGCGGCTCGCCGCCGACCTGGTGGATGGTGTTGTGGATGTTCGGCCATTGCGGCTCGAGATAGACGACGTTGGTGCCGGTATCGACCAGGAGCTCCATCGCCAGGAACAGCGCCTGCATGCCGCCGGGCGTCACGGTCGTCCGCTCGACAGCGACCGGGCGGCCGTGCATCCTTGTCTGGTAGGCCGACAGCGCCTCGATGAGGCCGGCCATGCCGCGCATGTTGGGAATGTAGAAGGTGTTGCCGGCATCCAGCGCGGAGGTCGCGGCCTCGCGGATGAAGGCCGGCGTCACCATGTCGCCTTCGCCATACCAGAGCGGAATGACGTCGCCGAGCGCCCGTGCCTTGGCAGCGAGCTGGGCGATGTTCTCGGTGCGCAGATCCTGGATCTGCGGACGGATGCCTTCGAGCGGCGGAAAGGGCCGGATATTGGCCGGATAGGTCGATGCGCGCCGACTGCTCGAAGCCATGCTGGTGGTGCCCTCCCATAGCGCCGGAGCGCTGCTCGTCATGGATTGCGTGCGCTGCCGATCGACGCCGCGCAGGTCAAAGACAATCATATAACAGTATACGGTTCAAGCTTAAAATTTATCGTGATGGCCGCTTGAAATGACGTGGCCTTCGCGGGATAAAAGCTGAACAAGCACGAAAATCGGCAATCTCGGAAATGAATGCAGGATTCGTTTCGCCGAGAGCCCGCCGGTTGTGATCGGAAACAGTATACACAACTTGGAGGCGCCGATGGTCGCGATGACCCGATTGCAGCGCGCTGGAAACGGCAGCCTGCGGGCGCGCATCTATGAGGAGATCCGCGACCGCATCCATCACGGCGATCTCGGCCGCGACGAAAAGCTGGTCGACGTCGACATCGCCGGGCGGCTCGGCGTGTCGCGCATGCCGGTGCGCGAGGCGCTGCTGCAACTCACCCACGAGGGCTATCTGGTTGGGACGACGCGCGGCTTCATGCTGCCGCGCCTGACGCCCACCGACGTCGCCAACATCTTCGAGGTCCGCCGCTGCCTGGAGCCGCGCGCCGCCGCCCATGCCGCCCGCGACATCGACGCCGACGGCATGGCGCGCCTCGCCGCCGCGCTGGACGATGCCGAGAAGGCTGCCGCCGAGGGCGACGCCGAGTTGCTTTACCAGGCCAATGTGCGCTTCCGCCGCTGCTGGCTGGAGGCGGTGCGCAACGACCGCCTCGCCTCGGCCATCGCCCGCTTCGCCGACCATGTGCAGACGGTGCGGCTGGCCACGCTGGCGCATCTGCCGACGCAGGCCGTCGTGGTCGCCGGCATGCGCAGGCTCCACGATGCCTTCGCGCGGCGCGATTCCATCGCCGCCTTCGACCATATGACCCGGTTCATCGAAACCGCCGAGGAGCGTTTCGTGGCGCTGACCGAAAGCCTGGAGGCGGAAGAGGCGGCGGCCAACCGGGAGCGGGCATCTTGATCAGGCCGCATCCGCTCAAGGGACCGAACCGCTTCAAGCTCGGCGTCTTCTCCATGAACGCCGATGGCGGACTGGCCATGACGACGGTGTCCGAGCGCTGGGCGGCCCGCTGGGAGGACAATCTCCAGGCGGCGCGCATCGCCGATGCCGCCGGGCTGGAGTTCCTGCTGCCGATCGCCCGCTGGCGCGGCTTCGGCGGCGTCACGCGGGCGCGCGAATGGTCGTTCGAGACCTTCACCTGGGCGGCCGGCCTGGCGACCGCGACGAAGGACATCGCGCTGTTCATGACCGTGCACGTTCCGCTCGTCCACCCTTTGCAGGCGGCCAAGGCGCTGGCGACGGTCGACCACATCTCCGGCGGGCGCGCCGGCCTCAACATCGTCTGCGGCTGGAACCCGGACGAGTTCGCCATGTTCGGCCAGACGGTCGGCAGCCGCGCCTACGACCAGGCCGAGGAGTGGATCACCGTCATCGAGCGTGCCTATGCTGCGCAGGAGCCGTTCGACTTCGCCGGCGAATTCTACGACCTGAAGGGCGTGGTCAGCCGGCCGGCCAGCTTGCAGGCGCCGCGTCCGGTGACGATGAACGCCGCCTTCGGCGCGCCCGGCCGCGCCTTCGCCGCGCGCCACTGCGACTACCTGTTCTCCACCTTCTCGGAGATCGAGGAGGGCCGCGGCCATCTGCTCGACATTAGCGGCCGTGCGGCGGAAGCGGGACGGGAGGTCGGCGTCTACACGGTCTGCCACGTGGTGTGCCGGGAGACGCAGAAGGAGGCGGAAGACTATTACCGCCGCTATGCGCTGGAGGAAGCCGACCACGGCGCCGTCGACGAGCACATGCGCAAAAAGAAGGATTTTGCGCATTCGCATGACGAAAAGGCGTTTGTGCAATACCGGCAGCGTTTCGCCGGCGGCGCCGGCACCTATCCGCTGGTCGGCACGCCCGAGCGCATCGTCGACGACCTGATCCGCGTCGCCGAGCAGGGCTATGCCGGCGCGGCGCTCAGTTTCGTCAATTACAGCGCCGAGCTGCCTTTCTTCCGCGACCGCGTGCTGCCGCTGATGCGCCAGGCCGGCCTCAGGCTGACCTGATGGTCGGCGGCGACCATACCGGGAGGACCATGCCGATGCCGAAACTGCTGTCGGGCCGGTTCAAGGCGGATTTGGCCACCGGCAAGACGATCGGCGTGATCTGGCTGGCGCTGGGCCATGCGCCCATCGCCGAGATGGCTGGGCGCGCCGGCGCCGATGCGGTCGTCCTCGACCTGCAGCACGGGCTGTGGGACCGGCTTTCCCTTGAAATGGCCATCGGCCTGTCGGCGGTGCCGGCCGTCGCCCGCGTCCGCGAGAATTCGACCGCTGCGATCGCCGAGGCGCTGGATGCGGGTGCGGAGGGCGTGCTGGTGCCGATGGTGGAGACCGTCGCCGAGGCAGCCCGCGCAGTCGCCGCCGCACGCTTCCCCCCGCACGGCCATCGCTCGGGCGGCGGCGTGCGGCCACTCTCGACCGGCTTCGCCGACTATATGAGCCGGTCCGATGCGATCACCGTCGGCGTCATGATCGAGACTGTGGCCGGCGTCGACGATGCCGAGGCGATCGCCGCGGTTCCCGGCCTCGACTACATCCTGATCGGCACCGGCGATCTGGGCATCTCCTACGCGGCGCGCAACGGAAGCGCGGACGCGGTCGAGTCCGCCTGCGCCCGCGTCAAGGCGGCTTGCGACGATGCAAAACTGCCTTGCGGCATCTTCACGCCGGGCCTGCGCGAGGCGGCGGCGCGGCGCGACGAGGGGTATCGCCTGGTCGTCCTCGCCAATGACGTCGACACGCTGCGCGGTGCCTTTGCCGGCGCCGCCGCCGGCTTCGCGAACGGCGCGTGACCAGCCGGATCACGTATCGCCCAGCACGTTGCAATCCGAAAATCATGCGCATATCGTATGCGCATTGAAACGGAGAGCGCCATGCGGCCCGGGGACCGTTCCATCCAGCGCAAATCCACCAACCTGTCGCTCGACGCCCGGCTGGTCGCCGAGGCAAAGAACCTCGACATCAACATCTCGCGCGTCGCCGAGGAAAGCATTGCCCGGGCGGTCGGCGAGGAGAAGGCGCGGCTGTGGCGGATCGAGAACCGGCGGTCGATCGAGGCGTGGAACGACTATGTCGAGCGTAGCGGCCGCCCGCTGGCGACGAACCGGCAGTTCTGATGGCTCGCTACGATCTCTATTCGCTGGTCGACGGCGAAATCCTGCTCGTGGACGTGCAGGCCGACCTGCTCGACCAGATGGCGACGCGCGCCGTCGTGCCTTTGCTGCCGGCCGAGCAGACGCCGACTCCGGTGCGCAAGCTCAATCCGGTCTTCGACATAGGCGGGCGCAAATATGTGATGGCCACGCAGCTGCTCTCGGCCGTGCCGGTGCGCGAACTCACGCCGCGCCACCACAGCCTGTCGCCGCACCAGGAGCAGATCCTAGGCGCGCTGGAGATGCTCTTCCACGGCTTCTGAGCCGTGGCGCGGAGAACTCGGATCAGCCGCTGCTCGCCGCCTGCCAGGCTTTCAGCGCCTCGTCGAACACCTTGGCGCCGGGAATGCCCTTCTCCATGGTGAACAGGGCGCGGCGGCCAGACTTGTACTGTACCGGCACGTCGATCCAGGCGCGCGTGCGAAGCAGGTTGGTGTTCGCCTCGATCTCGGGCTTGCTGTCGTTGAGCGCGATCAGGAAGAAGCCGTCGGCGATCTTGGCCGGGATGCCGAGCAGGGGGCTGCCGGCCTCCTGCTCCGATCCCTTCAGCGACAGGCGCAGCACGTTGTCGATGCTGCCGCCCTCGAAGCCCTGCGGCGTCAGGAAGATCATCTCGACGATATGGCTGGCCGGCAACGTCTGGTCGGCATTGCGCCGGATGGTCATGCGAAGCTGCAGGTCCTTGCCGGGAATGGTCGCCTCGGCCCGGATCGCCGGCTCCGGCGGCAGGTCGCCGCCGGGCGATTCCTGCACCAGCGACCAGACGATCGAACCGGATTCGGCCGACGCATCGGCGACGTTGGTGCGCTCCTCGTAGAAGATCGCCCGCTGGCCGACCGGAACCGCCTGCTCGGCCGACTGGCCCGGCTCGGCCGATGGCGCGGGCGTTGCCGGCGCGGCCGTGTCGGGGGATGCGGGCGGAGTGCCCGGCTCACCCGGCGGCGTAGCCGCGGCGCCCGGCGAATCCGATGGCGGCGTGGCCGCGGCGTCAGGCGCCGGCGGAACCTGATCAGGTTCGGCAGGCTGCGCCGTGTCCGGAGCCGGAATGGACGGCTGCGTGACAGCCGCGATGGAAGTACCCTCGCCGATCACCGGAGCGCCGCCGGCAGGGCCGGGATCGGTTTCCGTGCCGTCCGGGCTGAGCCGTTGCGTGAACTTTTCGGGCCCCCTGGCGGCCGGCTCGGCCGGGGCCGGGCTGGCGGGGGCCTCGTCCGGCTCCTCGGCGGGCGGCGCCACCGCCGCGACATCCGGGGCGGGTGGGGTGTCCGCTGCCGGCGGCGCGGCAGCAGTATCCCCCGAAGGCGGGGCAAAGCCCGGAATCCCCGCACCGGCCAGGAGATCGCGAACCCTGTCCTGGTTTTGCCAGGCTGCATATCCGCCGCCGGCGAGCAGCACGACGATGGCAGCGGCGGCCGCTAGCCGGCCATAGCCGCGCCGGCGTTCCGGCCTCTCTTCCTCGATGGTCTCGCGTTTGTCCTGCTCGTTGGGATAGGCGGGCTCGGCCTGGCTATCGGCGAAAGGCTGGTCCTCGGGTCCGTCGTCCGGCCGGAACCATTCGGTCGGCGGCACGGGAGCAGGCTCGGGCTCGATCGGGGCCTTTGCTACCGGGGGAGGCGGGGGAGCCGCTTTATCGACGGCCGGTTTCTTCTCCGTCGCCACCGGCTTCTCGGCTGGCGCGTTCGTCTCGGCCGGCGGGACCTTGGCGGCCGGGGTCACCTCCGGCGCGGGCTTTGGCGCCGGTGCGGCCGGAGCCGGCTTCTCGACCACGGGCGGCTTCGCGGGCGGCGCGGGCTGCACGGACGGTGCCGGCTTGGCGGGCTCCCTGAGCATGGCGCGCGCGTCGGGGTTCTTGAGCGAGGCGAAGACGCTTTCGAGCTCGGCGAGCGGATCCGACGCTTTTCGCGCGTATTCGCCCTCGACCTTGACGATCGCTTCCTCGAGCGCCTGCTTCTGCTTCTCGATCACGGCGTCCGGCAAGGGCGGGTTCATCGTCGCCAGCTTGCTGGCGATGGTGATGCGCGCCTTCTCATAGACCTTCTCCCGCATCTGCGGGGTGGTGTCGGAAAGACCGTCAAGCGTCTTCTTCAGGACCGCTACGAAATCTGCCATTCTGGTGTCGACCTGTGATCCCGTTTCTCGCGGGCGTCTCGATAAACGTCGGTTAGGGGGTTGCCAAAACTAGTCTTGAAACGGATCGGTCACAAGTATCGTGTCGTCCCGTTCAGGGCTGGTGGAGAGCAGCGCCACCGGTGCGCCGATCAATTCCTCGATATGCCGCACATATTTCACCGCCTGCGCCGGCAATTCGGCCCAGCTTCTCGCCCCGGCCGTCGTCTGCGACCACCCTTCGAGAGTTTCGTAGATCGGCTTAGCCGCGGCTTGTGCCCGCATTGAGGCAGGCAGATAGTCGATTCTCTGCCCGTCCAGCTCGTAGCCGACGCAGACCTTGATCTCCTTGAGGCCGTCGAGCACGTCGAGCTTGGTCAGCGCGATGCCGGTGATGCCCGAGGTCTTGACCGTCTGGCGCACCAGCACCGCGTCGAACCAGCCGCAGCGCCGCGGCCGGCCGGTGTTGACGCCGACCTCACGGCCGACCGTCGCCAGGTGGCGGCCGATCTCGTCGTCGAGCTCGCAGGGGAACGGCCCCTCGCCGACGCGCGTAGTGTAGGCCTTGGTGATGCCGAGCACATAGCCGATCGCCGTCGGCCCGAGGCCTGAGCCGGCCGCCGCCTGCCCCGCAACCGTGTTCGACGAGGTGACGAAGGGATAGGTACCGTGGTCGTTGTCGAGCAGCGCGCCCTGGGCGCCCTCGAACAGGATGCGGGCGCCGGCGCGGCGCTTCTCGTCGAGCACGCGCCAGACTTGGTCCATGAAGGGCAGGATCTTGTCGGCGATCGAGGTCAGCTCCCGGTGGATCGCTCCGGCCTCGACCTCCGCCAGCCCAAGGCCGCGGCGCAGCGCGTTGTGATGCGTGAGCAGCCGCTCGATCTTCGGCATCAGCGTGTCGGGATCGGCGAGGTCGACCAGCCGGATCGAGCGGCGACCGACCTTGTCCTCATAGGCCGGGCCGATGCCGCGCCGCGTCGTGCCGATCTTCAGGCCCGAATTGCTGTCCTCGCGGAAACCGTCGAGCTCGCGGTGCAGCGACAGGATCAGCGGCGCGTTGTCGGCGATGCGCAGTACTTCCGGCGTGATGGTGATGCCCTGTCCGCGCAGCTTCTCCACCTCCTCGACGAAATGGTGGGGATCGACGACCACGCCGTTGCCGATGACCGACAGCTTGCCCTGGACCAGGCCGGAGGGGAGCAGTGCGAGCTTGTAGCTGACGCCGTCGATGACCAGGGTGTGGCCGGCATTGTGGCCGCCGTGGAAGCGCACGACCACGTCGGCGCGGTCGGCCAGCCAGTCGACGATCTTGCCCTTGCCCTCGTCGCCCCACTGCGAGCCGACAACCACCACATTGGCCATTTCACTTTCCTTCTACTGCGTCGGGACAGTCCGGCAAGCCGGGCGCCGGCGCTTCTATAGCGGCAAGGGCGCGCGAGCGCGACCGTAGATGTTGGCCCGGCGGCATGGGAGCGAAGATTTTTTTCTTGCATGGCATGGTTTGCGATCGGCGGCAGACCGGTTCTGCTTGCATCCCCCGACCGTTCCGCAGGCGATGATCTCCGAACGGGCGCCAGGCCAGATTGCTGCGGTCTGTCATGCCGAATGCCCTCAGTCGCAAATACAGGTTGTAGGTTAAGTGATCATCTGCTAGCTTTTTGTGCATCTATTGCTTTGGGGACTTGTAGGCGGGAAAGCAATGATCGCGGGTGCACGGGCTTTCTTGCCCGGCCATCCGGCGAAAGCTTTCCTCTCTACCCACAAGGGCGTGAAGGTCGGATCCCCTCGAGTGCGGCGAAGGCGGGCCGCAGGAGGCGTGATCCGCCTCGCCGGAACGATTTGGAACGCTACAAACACGCGATCCTACGGACGGCAGCGGAAGGCGCCGTCCGCGATACAAGCTGAACCGGGAGGGTTTCATGCAGGTCAGCAAATACATATCCGGGATTTCGCCCGATTTTACCCTGACACGCGACGGCAATGAGGTGATGGCCACCTTCTTCTACGGCCTGACCGGCTATTATGACGAAGATCTCGGCTATTATCTTTGGGACGGCGAACTGGGCGCCGAGATCGGCGCGTTCGCCAACTACCTGCACCAGACGGCCGACTATCCCATGGATCTCGAGCTCGCCGCCACGCTGGCGCCGGGCGTCACGGCGGCGGGCAGCTACTTCGTCAACGACAACATCGGTGGCGCCTCCTTCGACCAGAAGTTCAACGTCACCCTGTTCGACGTTGCCGCCAATTTCACCGGCACCGCTACCGTCGACCTGGTGTTCGGTTCGGCGGCGGCCGATACGTTCCGCTCGGTGGGCAGCGGCGACATCTTCGAGGGTGGCACCGGCAACGACCTCTACCGTGTCTACAGCGCCGACACCCAGGTGGTGGAGATTGCAGGCGGCGGCAACGATCAGATCGCGGCGGCGGTCTCCTACGTGCTCCGTGCGGGTGTGGACGTGGAACAGCTGACCACGACCAGTTCGACCGGTAGTGCTGCAATCAATCTCACCGGAAACACGCTTGCCCAGACGATCATCGGCAACGCCGGTGACAACATCCTGCATGACGGGGGCAAGGGCGCAGCGGACATCCTGCGCGGGCTGGCGGGCAACGACACCTACCGTATCTTCAACTCCGGCGACACGATCGCCGATGGCGCTGGACAGGGCGCCGACAAGGTCATCGCCGCCGTCGACTATGCGCTCGGCAACGGCGTCGAAATCGAGACGATGCAGACGAACGGCAGCACGGGCACGGCCGGGATCGACCTGACGGGCAACGGCTTCGACCAGTCGATCACCGGCAATGCCGGCAACAACAGGCTGGACGGCAAGGGCGGCACCGACGTACTGCGCGGCCTGGGCGGCAAGGACACCTTCGTCTTCTCCTCCGCGCTCGGCGCCGGCAATGTCGACACCATCGTCGACTTCAAGGCCGTGGATGACACGATCGAGTTGAAGAACACGGTGTTCGCGGCAGTCGGCACGGGTAGCCTCGCGGCGTCGGCCTTCAACGCCAACAGCAGCGGTACCGCCCTGGAGGCCGACGACCGCATCATCTACGAGACCGACACCGGCAAGCTCTTCTACGACGCCGACGGCAACGGTGCTGGCGCGGCAGTGCAGTTCGCGGTGCTGACCGGCAATCCGACCATCACCGCTGCCGATTTCGTGGTGGTCTGAGGCCGGCAGGACCTCCTTTTTCACTCGGAATTGGCGGCCGTGGGGGGAGGCGAGGCCGGCCGTGCCCGATACCGGACGCGGACAAGCCGAATCCAGCGCCGGAGGCGTGGAATGGTGGGCGCATGGTTAAAGCGCCTTTAACCCTGTCCGCCTAGTCTCACGGTCGATTCTGCCGGCTTGCGCTTCGGCGCGGGCCGGCGGCCATGGGAAACGACCACGAGGAACCCGCATGCGTTCTGGGGCTGCCGCGCCGCTCGCGCTTTCCGCCGATTCGGGCAATGGCATAGCCGCCTTCCTGCGCCGCCAGGTCGGCCGGGCGATCGGTCTCGGCATCTTCGCCGGCATCGCCTTCGCGCTGGCCAGCCTCGGCACCTGGAACGTCGCCGATCCCAGCCTCAGCCACGCCACCGACAATCCCGTCACCAATGCCATGGGCTTTGCCGGCGCGGCCTTCTCCGACCTCGCCATGCAGTTCTACGGCCTGTCGGCGGTGGCAACACTTGCGCCGGCCGTGGTGTGGGCGATCCTGTTCGCCACGGCGCGCGGCGTCGACCGCAAGCTGAAGCGGGCCGCCGCCTGGTTCGGCGCCTCGCTGTTCGCCGCCGGCGTCGCCGGCTGCGTGACGCCGCCGGACACCTGGCCTCTGCCGTCCGGCCTCGGCGGCGTCTTCGGCGACCTGGTGCTCAAGATCCCGGCGCTCATCATTGGCGGCTATCCCAGCGGCCTGGTCGCCTGGGGGCTGGCCGCAGCGCTGGCGCTGCCGGCGCTCGGCCTCGCCGCCTTCGGCTCCGGCCTGCTGTTCCGTCGGGCGGCTCCGGTCGAGACCGCCCGGCCGGCGCGCGAGGAGCCGGCGCTCGACGATGCCAATTTCGAGGACGAGGAGGAGAGCGAGGGTATTTTGGCCCTCGGCGCGCTCACCCACTGGTGGCTGTCGGCACGCGCCTTCCTGCGCCGCACGCTGGCCAGCCGCCGCGCCAGGGAAGACGACTTCGACCTGCCGGCACCGTCCGGCGGCTGGCGCCAGGCGGCCGAGCGCGTCGACTTCGCCGAGCGGGTGGAAGCGCGGGTCAGCGCCGGCGGCCGGGCGCGCGTCGAGCCCGAGTTCTTCGCGGCGATGGTCGCCGACGGCAGCCGGCCGCAGCCGCAGCCGGCGCTCGACGAGGAGAACTTCGACGCCGAGGAGGATTTCATGCAGCCGCGGCCGGTCGAACGCGGCCAGCCGGCTCATGTCCAGCACTTCCGCTCGCCGGCTTCCGGCGCGCCGGTGGCGCCGACCATGCCGAGCCGCGTCGAAAGCCCGGCACCACGCCCCGCACCCGGCGCCCGCGTGCAGCGCGAGGCGCAGACGACGCTGATCGGCTCCGACAATTTCGAGATGCCGTCGCTGTTCTTCCTGTCCGAGCCGAAGAGCGTGGCGCGCGATCCGAGCCTGTCCAAGGACGCCCTGGAGCAGAACGCGCGCATGCTGGAGGGCGTGCTCGAGGATTTCGGCGTCAAGGGCGAGATCATCCATGTCCGCCCCGGCCCGGTGGTGACGCTCTACGAGCTGGAGCCGGCGCCCGGCATCAAATCCTCGCGCGTCATCGGGCTCGCCGACGACATCGCCCGCTCGATGAGCGCCATCGCCTGCCGCGTCGCCGTGGTTCCCGGCCGCAACGCCATCGGCATCGAGCTGCCCAACCCGAAGCGCGAGACCGTCTACCTGCGCGAGATCCTCGCCAGCAAGGATTTCGAGACGACCAAGTCGAAGCTGGGGCTGGCGCTCGGCAAGACCATCAACGGCGAGGCCGTCGTCGTCGACATCGCCAAGATGCCGCACGTGCTGGTCGCCGGCACGACCGGCTCGGGCAAGTCGGTCGCCATCAACACGATGATCCTGTCGCTGCTCTACCGCATGACGCCGCAGGAATGCCGGCTGATCATGATCGACCCGAAGATGCTGGAGCTGTCGGTCTATGACGGCATTCCGCACCTGCTCACCCCCGTCGTCACCGATCCGAAGAAAGCCGTGGTCGCGTTGAAATGGACGGTTCGTGAGATGGAGGACCGCTACCGCAAGATGTCGAAGGTCGGCGTGCGCAACATCGACGGCTTCAACGCCCGCGTCAGCCAGGCCGAGAAGAAGGGCGAGCGCATCACGCGCACCGTCCAGACCGGCTTCGACCGCGAGACCGGCGAGGCGATCTACGAAACCGAGGAGATGGATCTCGCGCCGCTGCCTTACATCGTCGTCATCATCGACGAGATGGCCGACCTGATGATGGTCGCCGGCAAGGACATCGAGGGCGCGGTGCAGCGGCTCGCCCAGATGGCGCGCGCCGCCGGCATCCACGTCATCATGGCTACCCAGCGCCCGTCGGTGGACGTCATCACCGGCACGATCAAGGCGAACTTCCCGACCCGCATCTCCTTCCAGGTGACGTCGAAGATCGACAGCCGCACTATTCTGGGCGAGCAGGGCGCCGAGCAGCTGCTCGGCATGGGCGACATGCTCTACATGGCCGGCGGCGGCCGCATCCAGCGCGTGCACGGCCCCTTCGTCTCCGACGACGAGGTCGAGAAGGTGGTCAACCATCTCAAGCTGCAGGGCGTGCCGGAATATCTCGACGCCATCACCGAGGACGAGGACGGCGACGACGAGGACGGCGGCTCGCGCGGCGGCGGTTCGTCCGGCGGCGGTGGCGGCAATTTCGACGACTCGGACGATCCCTACGACCAGGCGGTGGCGGTGGTGCTGCGCGACGGCAAGGCGTCGACCAGCTACATCCAGCGGCGGCTGGGCATCGGCTACAACAAGGCTGCCTCGATCATCGAGCGGATGGAGAAGGAAGGCATCGTCGGCGCCGCCAACCACGCCGGAAAACGCGAGATTCTCGTACCGACCGACGAGGACAAGATGTGAGGGTTCTTGTAGGTCAAAAGGAACCGCGGCTGAAATCACCCCCACCCCTAACCCCTCCCCACAAGGGGGAGGGGGACCGGCTGGCCTTTCCGCTAGGAACCAATCGCGGATGGTTTCTTGTGGCATGGCGGCCGCAAAGTCCCCCTCCCCCTTGTGGGGAGGGGTTAGGGGTGGGGGTGATTTCTGCCGCGCTTGCCTTCAGAGAGAAGACCGACCTTTGCCCGCCCCTTGCCTTCGCCCAACTAACGCCCAACTACATTCCTAGCTCAATTCCGACACGGAATTAGCGATTCTCGGGATGAAGAACATGACAACAACGCCCGCAAGCTCCAGGACCCTCACGCGCCGCGGTCTGGTCGGCATGGCCCTCGGTCTGTCTGCCGCGGCGGTGCTGTCGCTGCTGCCCGTCGCGGTGGCGCCGGCCGCCGCGCAGGCCACCGCTACCGCCCAGAAGATCGCGGATCATTTCTCCTCGATCCGCACCATGTCCGGCGAGTTCGTGCAGTTCGATCCGCGCGGACGGCAGACCGGCGGCAAGTTCTATCTCCAGCGGCCCGGAAAGATCCGCTTCAACTATGACGGCGGGGCGGGCTTCCGGGTGATCTCCGACGGCAGGTCGGTGGTGTTGGAGAATCCGCGGATGAAGACGATGGATCTCTATCCGCTGTCCAAGACGCCGCTGAACCTGCTGCTCGCCGACCGTATCGATCTCACCGGCAACCGGGTGCGCAGCGTCAAGGAGGAGGACGACCAGACCGTCATCCAGCTCGTCGACCGCTCCGCCTTCGGCAACGCCCGCATCACCATGAAGTTCGATCCTTCGAGCTACGAGCTGAAGGAATGGACGATCACCGATGCCCAGGGCAAGGACACCACGGTCATGATCTTCAACGTCCGCCGGGACGTGAAGCTCGACCAGGGGCTGTTCTCCATCGACTACAAGAAGAACCTCGAGCTCAACAGCAAGAAGTCGAACCGGTAGCCGCATGATCCCGAAAAGTTGCAGACTTTTCGGACAAGATCATGCGCAAGCAGACACTCTCACCGCACAGCGCGGCGCATGCGCCGCTCCAGGCCGCGCAGCGCCAGCGACAGGCTGATGGTGAGCAGCAGGTAGATGTAGGCGACGATCGAATAGGTCTCGAAGAAGCGGAACGAGCCGGCCGAATAGATCTTGCCCATCTGGGTGATGTCGGCGACCCCGAGGACCGAGACGAAGGACGAATCCTTGACCATGGTGACGAAGTCGTTGCCGAGCGGCGGCAGGATCACCCGCATTGCCTGTGGAAAGACGACAAGGCGGAAGCGCTGCCCACGCGACAGCCCGAGCGCCTTGGCCGCCTCGATCTGCCCCATGTCGACCGACTGGATGCCGGCGCGGAAAACTTCGGCGATGAAGGCGCCGTAGCCCAGCGTCAGCGCGATGATCGCGCGCCAGAGCAGCGACACGTCGCGCACCAGCAACTCTTCCAGCAGCCCGGCTTCCCGCAGCGGCGTCGTGACCGCGTTCCACAGCGCCACGAAGGCCGGCACGCCGGCAAAGGCGATCCAGAACAGCAGCACCAGGAACGGAATGCCGCGGCAGATCTCGGTGTAGAAGCGCGCGATCTGGCGCAGCCAGATCGAGTCGGACAGCGCCATCAAGGCAAGACCGAGCCCGAGCAAGGAAGCCAGGGTGAAGCCGACGATCGTGACGTAGATGGTGATCCAGATGCCCTGCGCGACCGTCAGGAAAATCTGCGAATAAAGCGTGCTGGAAGCGATGGCGATCGCCGCCGCCAGCCCCACCAGGACGATGGCGGCGAGCCAGTAGGGGAAGTCCTGCTTGCCGGAGGACGAGTGAGCGCCGGCCATGCCTCAACACGCCGGAGAGTTCGGCGTGTGCATACCCCTGGCTTCCGCATCTCTCTCGGTCCTGGCGGACAGCTCCCTCTCAAGAGCAGGATAGTCGCATACGGGTCTACCCCCACCCCTAACCCCTCCCCACAAGGGGGAGGGGGACTTTGCGGCCGTCATGCCGAGCGAACCCGTCGACGATTGGTGCGGGGAGGAGAGGCCAGCCAGTTCCCCTCCCCCTTGTGGGGAGGGGTTAGGGGTGGGGGTAGACCCGTATGCGACTATCTTGCTCTTGAGGGGGAGATGTCCGCCGGACCGGAGGGGGTCGTGAGGGTTCACGGCACCGAATATCCAACGAGAGCCGAAGCGGTCACTGCGCCGGCTTGTAGTCGACGAACCATTTCTGCGTGAGCTTGTCGAAGGTGCCGTCGGCCTTGAGCGCGGCGATGCCGGCATTGATCGGCGCGACGAGGTCCGAGCCCTTGGGGAAGATGAAGCCGAACTCCTCGGCCTGCAGCGGCTCGCCGATCAGCTTCAGCTTGCCGCCGGAATTGGCGGAGAGCGACTTGCCGGCGGCCGAGTCGGTCAGCACCAGGTCGACGTCGCCGGCCTGCAACGCCGCCACGGTAGACGCGAAGGTGTCCATCAGCTTGATGCGCGGGTTCTGCTCGTTGCCGTCGAGCACGTTGTAGACGGCGACATAGAAGGGCGAGGTGCCGGCCTGCGCGCCGACCAGCAGCTTGTCGTCGGCGGCGAAGCTCTTCGCGTCGGCGAAGCGGCTCTCGTCGCCGCGCACCAGCATGAAGATCTCGGACAGCATGTACGGATCGGAGAAGTCGACCTTCTCCTTGCGCTCGTCCTTGATGGTGATGCCGGTCATGCCCATGTCGTACTGCTTGTCGGACACGGCCTGGATCATCGCGTCCCAGGAGGTGTTCTGGTACTCGACGGTGAAGTTGAGCTTCTTCGAAAGGGCGTCCACGGCGTCATATTCCCAGCCGACCGGCTTGCCGCTGGCGGGGTCGACGAATTGCAGCGGGAAATAGGCGTTCTCGGTGACCACGACGACCTTCCTGCCGGCGAGGTCGGGCAGCGTCTGCGCCAAGGCGGCGAGCGGGAACAGAATGGCCGCCGCGAGAACGGCCACGAGGATTTTCGCACGGTTCATGGATGCCCTCCTGAGGCGAGCGCCGGCGCCCCAGGCCGGCGGTTTTCCGCGACTTTAGCTGGCCATGGACAGGTTTCAAGCGAAAGCATTCCATTGGCGGGGCGCTTGCCGCTATCGCCTCACCTCCAGCACCGTGCGCGTCGACAAATAAGGCAGCAGGCGCTGCATCGCCTGCCGGGTCACCGCGACGCAGCCTTGCGTCGGCGTGAAGCCGGGGCGGGCGAGATGGAAGAAGATGGCGCTGCCCCGCCCGCGCCGGCGCGGCGAAATGTTCCAGTCGAGCACGATGCAGAAATCGTAGAGCCGGTCGGCGCGGCGCATGGTCTCATGGCTGGCCGCATAGGGCATCCTCACCGGCCGGTTGTAGTTCCGGTCGTCCGGCACCTCGCACCAGCCGAGATCGGCGCGAATCGGTTGCATCGGCAGCCGCGTCGCGCCGGCCCGGACATGGTCGTTGCGGAAGAAACCATGCAGCAGGCGCATGCGCGCGAGCGGCGTTGCGCCGTCGCCCTCGCGCTTGCCGGCGGCGATTCCGCCCTCGCCGAGGGCGCAGGGAAACCGCGCATTTCCGGCCTGCAGCAGTCCCTGCGTCGGCACGCCGGGCCGCGCCCGCACCACCAGATGCGGCAGTCCGCGTCCCTTTGCGGCAAATGTCTGCTTGCTCTCACGTTTTTTGGAGTATGATCGCATTCGCCGACAAATCACCGTGAGCGGGCTGTTTGGAGGGGCAGGTTCCGCATAAACGGACAACGGTCAATTGAAATGTGATTGCAGGACAACGGATTGGATCATGACATCGCGTACCATCCTGATTGTTGACGATGATGACGACCTCCGCGCCACCCTCGTCGAGCAGCTGTCGCTCTACGAAGAGTTCGACGTGCTGCAGGAAGCCACCGCCGGCAAGGGCGTGGCGACGGCGCGCGGCGGCATGGTCGATCTGCTCATCATGGATGTCGGCCTGCCCGACATGGACGGCCGCGAGGCGGTGAAGCTGCTGCGCAAGGGCGGCTACAAGGCGCCCATCATCATGCTCACCGGCCACGACACCGATTCGGACACGATCCTCGGGCTGGAGGCGGGGGCCAACGACTATGTGACCAAGCCCTTCCGGTTCGCGGTGCTGCTCGCCCGCATCCGCGCGCAGCTGCGCCAGCACGAGCAGAGCGAGGACGCCACCTTCTCCGTCGGGCCCTACACCTTCAAGCCGAGCCAGAAACTCTTGCTCGACCAGAAAGGTTCAAAAGTTCGCCTCACCGAGAAGGAAGCCTCCATCATCAAGTATTTGTACCGGGCCGGAGAGAAAGTCGTCACGCGCGACATCCTGCTCGAGGAAGTATGGGGCTACAATTCCGGCGTGACCACCCACACTTTGGAGACGCATGTCTATCGCCTGCGCCAGAAGATCGAGCGCGATCCTTCCAATGCCGAGATTCTTGTGACAGAAAGCGGCGGTTACAAGCTGGTTCCCTGACCGGTTGAGGCGGTAGGGGGCCGCCTCGGGGAGTGGGCCGGCCAGCGAATCGGGGACCGGATGGCGCTGGATGACGATATTCGCATCCTGTCCGGCGTGAGGCTGTTCGACGGCTTCACGGCCGAGCAACTGCGCCTGCTCGCCTTCGGCGCCGAGCAGATATCGCTGCCCGCCCACCGCCGGCTGTTCCGCGAGGAGGACGAAGCGGACGCCGCCTATGTAGTGGTGGCCGGCGAGATCAGCCTGTTCCGCGAGGAGGACGACGAGCGCCGGCCGGTGGCCGTCGCCGGGCCCGGCGCGATGGTGGGCGAGTTGGCGCTGATCGCCGACACGCGCCGCCTCACCAGCGCCGAGGCACGCAGCAGCGCCGACCTGCTGCGGCTCAGCCGAAAGATGTTCCGGCGCATCCTCGAGGAATATCCGGATACGGCGGTGATCCTCTACAAGCGCATCCACGCCGATTTCATGGCGCTGGTCGAGCGCATCGAGCAGATGGCGCCGCGGTTCGAGGGTTAGCGGCGCCGTCTAGGGCTCATCCTGTCCCGCCCGCCGCAAGCGCCGCTGCCCGATCCGCGTGGATCTGGAACAGTTTTGCAAAGCCGCTGATCTTGAACACCTCGTCGACCGCCTTGCTCATGCCCGCCAGCCGGAGCGGAACGCCGGTCGCCTTGCTGCGCCGCGCCGCCAAGAGCAGCACCCTGAGCCCGGCGCTGGAGATGTAGGTGAGCGCGGCGAAATCGACGAGCACCGGCCGGGGCTGGTCGAACAGCGGCAGCAGCGCCTCCTCCACCTCGCGCGCCGAATTGCTGTCGATGCGGCCGACCGGCGTGAGCACCGCGACCCCGTTTTCCGTCTCGTTCCGGATCTCCACGTCTGTCTCCTGTCGGTTCGCCGCCGTCACGCCCCGGCACGCTTGATGAGCGTCAGCAAATTATGGCCGTCAATGCGGCTGTAGCGGATGTCGTCCATCATGGCGCGCACGATATGGATACCGAGCCCGCCGACGGCGCGCTCGTCGATGTCGGCGTCGAGGTCGGGCTCGGCCGCCGCGGTCGGATCGAAGGCGCGCGCGTCGTCGCGCAGCCTTACCGTGAGGCCGCCGCTGGCGACACTGAGGTCGACCTGGATCTCATGTCTCCCCGCGTCTTCATAGCCGTAGCTGATCGTGTTGGTCAGCAATTCGTCGAGCGACAGGTTGACCGCATGGGCCAGCTCGTCGCCGAGCCCGTTGTCGGCGCAGAACGCATCGATGATCGGCGCGATCCGGCTGATCTCGGCGAGATCGTTGTGGATGGTCAGGTTGAGGACGGGACCGGACATCGCTGGGATTTCTACGCGGAGGCGGCGGGATCGGCAACGGGCAGGATTCGGTAGACGGCCTCGCGGCCGAACTTCTTGGGCAGGTCGAGCAGGCCGACATAGTCGGACCGGTAGGGCGGCCGGTACGGCTCCCCGAGCAGCCGCGCCTCGTGCTGCAGCGCGTCCATCTCGGCCTGCAGCAGCGCCACGAAATGCTGCGACGCGTAGACCTCGCCCGCCGAGCCGACCGCCTCGATGCGCGCCGCCCGGTTGACGTGATGGCCGTAGATCATGCTGCGCCCGGTGAGCGGATGCAGCCCGACATAGACCGGGCCGGCATGCAGCGCCACGCGGAAGCGCGGCCGGTTCGCCAGCCCGAAAACGTTTGGCTCGGTCACGCGGATGGTTTCCATCAGGGTCGCGGCATAGCCGGCGAGGTCGAGAGCCGTCTCGGCCGCGGCGTGGACGGCGTCGCCCCAGGTGTTGATCAGGATCGGCGCCGTGGCCCGCTGCTCGACGGTCTGCTGAACCTCGGCCAGAAAATCCCACAGGAACGGGATCTCGTCGTCGCGGATCGACGAATAGGTCGCCATGTCGGCGAAGAAGATGGCACGCACCACCAGGGTGCTGGTGCCCATCGCCAGCGCATTCAGGTCGGCCGCGATGTCGGCATTCCGGATTCCGGGCTGCGGATTGAAGTGCTCGTCGAGATCGTCGAGGTCGATCAGCGACAGATGCTCGAGCTCCGGCCACTGGTCCATGAAGTCGGCCGGGCTGCCGGGCTCGGCGGGCGCGGCCGGGCTCCAGACGGCGAGCAGCCGGGCGTGACCGCCGATCCGTCCGGCATGGACCCGCGCCATGCCTTGCAGCATCTGGTTGTTGAAGCGCAACAGCGTCTCGTCGCCGGGCAGCCGCTCGTCGCAGCTGACCTCGACCCGCGCGGCGGCGCCGCGCACCGCCTCGAAGCGGGCCTCCCACTCGGCGCCGGCCGGAGCGACATACTGGCCGACGAAGTCCTCGACCGGACATGGCAGGAACAGGTTGAGCTCGCCCGAGCGCGCCAGCAGTTCCTCGGCGAACAGCAGCTCGGGGCCTGCCGTTCCCGACGTGTAGCCGATGCCTGCCTGGTGGCGGTCCAACTCGCCGCGAATCTCCTGGCGCAACGCGGCCACCAGTTCCGCCGGACAGGCCTGCCCGCCGAGGCGATGGCCGGCGCAGAGCATGATGGTGGTTCCGGCGCTTGCCATGATGCTGGACGCGACCTACCCTGCGATTCCTCGATCGCCGCGACAATGCACCAGGATGCAGCGAGATCAAACAGGATCGCTTCGTTCGGTTACTTTTCCGGTTCGTGGGTTGTTCGCCCCAATTCCGCCGCGCTCGCCCAGCCTCCTCAGCTGCCTTCCATCTCCTCGCGTAGCATCTCCAGCTCCAGCCACTCGTCCTCCAGCGCCTGCAGCGTGGCGCGCTCCTTGTCGAGCGCGGCGATGGTCTTCTGGAAGCCGCCGGGATCGCGTGTGTAGAAGGCCGGGTCGGCGATGCGGTCCTCCAGCGAAGAAATGGAGGCCGAGACCGCCTCGATCTTCTTCGGCAGCGTCTCCAGCGCGAATTTCTGCTTGTAGGAGAGTTTTTGCGCCGGTGCCTTCGCTACCTGCGCCTCCCCGGCTGCCATACTGGTCGCTGCCGGCTTCTCCTGCTTGCGCCGGTCGGCCAGCCTGGTGCCGCCGCGTTGCGCCAGCATGTCGGAATAGCCGCCGGCATATTCTATCCAGCGCCCGCCGCCGTCCGGGGCGATCACGCTGGTGACGGTGCGGTCGAGGAAGTCGCGGTCGTGGCTGACCAGCAGCACCGTGCCGGCATAGCCGGCGACCAACTCCTGCAAGAGGTCCAGCGTCTCCATGTCGAGGTCGTTGGTCGGCTCGTCGAGCACCAGCAGGTTGGACGGCCGCGCCAGCACGCGGGCGAGGATGAGGCGCGCCCGCTCGCCGCCGGACAGCTCGCGGATCGGTGTGCGCGCCTGCTCCGGCTTGAACAGGAAATCCTTCATGTAGGAGACGACGTGCTTCTCCTCCCCGTTGACGACCAAGGTCTCGCCGCGTCCGTCGGTGAGGAAATGTCCCAGCGTCTCCTCCGGGTCGACGGCGCGCTTCTGGTCGAGCGTGGCGACCTCCAGGTTGGCGCCGAGCCGTACCGAGCCGATGTCCGGCGCGAGCTCGCCGGTCAGCATCTTCAGCAGCGTCGTCTTGCCGGCGCCGTTCGGGCCGACCAGGCCGATGCGGGCGCCGCGGGCGATGCGGGTCGAGAAATTGTCGACCACCGTCAGGTCGCCATAGCGCTTGCCGATCGCCTTGGCCTCGATCACCAGCTTGCCGGACTCCGCCGCATCGCTGGCCGCCAGGCTGACCAGCCCTTCCGGCCCGCGATGGCCGCGCAGGCGCTTGCGCATGTCCTGCAGGTCGCCGAGGCGCCGCATGTTGCGCTTGCGCCGCGCGGTCACGCCATAGCGCAGCCAGTGCTCTTCGCGCACGATCTGGCGCGCCAGCTTGTGCTGGTCGCGTTCCTCTTCTTCGAGGATCTGGTCGCGCCAGGCCTCGAAATGGCCAAAACCCTTCTCCAGCCGCCGCGTCTGTCCGCGGTCGAGCCACACGGTGGCGCGGCTGACGCGCTCCAGGAAGCGGCGGTCGTGGCTGATCAGGATGACCGCCGAACTCGTCCTGCCGATCTCCTCCTCCAGCCATTCGATCGTCTCGAGGTCGAGATGGTTGGTCGGCTCGTCGAGCAGCACGATGTCGGGCTGCGGCGCCAGCACGCGGGCGAGGGCGGCGCGGCGCGCCTCGCCTCCGGACAGCGAATCCGGCGTTTCCTCGCCGGTCAGCCCGAGATTTTCGATGAGGTAGGTGGCGCGGTAGGGATCGTCGGCCGGCCCGAGCCCGGTCTCGACATAGGCGCGGACGCTGGCGAAGCCCTCCATGTCGGGGATCTGCGGCAGGTAGCGGATCGTCGCCGACGGCTGGCGGAACACCTCGCCGTCCTGCGGCTCGACCAAGCCGGCGGCGATCTTGAGCAGCGTCGACTTGCCGGAGCCGTTGCGTCCGACCAGGGCGATGCGGTCGCCGGCGGACGCCGACAGCGCCGCCCCGTCGAGCAGCGGTGTGCCGCCGAAGGTCAGCCTTATCCCGTCGAGGGCAAGCAGCGGAGGGGCCATGTCAGTCCTGCAATACCGGATGCGCGATCAGCATGGCGCGGCCGCCGCCCAGCGTGATGGAGAGCCGGCCGCGCGTCTCGTTGGAGATTGTGAGCGACGAGCCGAAGGCGACCTCGACCTTGTCGAGCGGCCATTTCGCGCCGCCGACGGAGAGGCCCGAAAGCTCGGAGAAGGCGATGATGCTGAACAGCGTACCGGCGGGATAGCTGAACTCGGCCTCGCCCGGCAGCAGCGGGTATCCTTCCTGCGTGCCGCTGGTGAGCGAAACCGGCACGCCGCTTTCGGCAAGCCGCTGCGCCAGCGATAGATGCAGGAATTCGTGGTCGCTGCGCGGGCCGCCGAAGGCGCCGACCATCAGCAGCGCGGTGGCGCCGCGCTCGAACGCGATGTCGACCGCGAGCTCGCCGTCGGTCTTGTCCTTGTCCTGGGGGAAGCCCTGCCGCTGCACCGCCCGGAGATGCGCCGGCAGGCCATCCGGCTCGGAATCGAAGTCCCCGACCCACAGTTCGGGCACGACCCCGAGCGCCTCGGCATGCCGGATGCCCGCATCGGCGGCGATGATGCGCGTGCCGGCGATCTGGCGCGACACTTTGGGCGTCGGCACGAGATCGCCGCCGAGAAGCAGGGTGAACAGGCTCATGGGCCTGCGCTCTATCACGGGCGCGGGCGAAAACGGAAGCCGACAAAGCCGCTTGCGTGCAACACGGCCGAAGCCTATTGTCCGCGCCGCTCTAACGGGGTGTCGGCTGCGGATTTTTCGCGGTCCGGCTGAGAGGCGAGAACGCCAACCCGCTGAACCTGATCCGGCTCATACCGGCGGAGGGATTAGAAGCGATCGGAACATCCGGCGCCCAATTCCCTTCAACCCGAGAAGATGGAGGCGCCGATGCGCGGACTTTTGATGATCCTGTCCACCGTCCTGCTTGCGGCTGGCCTTGCGCCCGCCGCCGCGCAGGACAAATCCCTCACCGTCTACACCTATGAGAGCTTCACCGCCGAATGGGGGCCGGGTCCGCAGGTGGAAAAAGCCTTCGAGGCCGAATGCGGCTGCGACCTCAATTTCGTCTCGGTCGCCGACGGCGTGGCGCTGCTCAGCCGGCTAAGGCTGGAAGGCGCCGGCACCAAGGCCGACGTCGTGCTCGGCCTCGACACCAACCTGACCGCCGAAGCCAGGGCGACCGGCCTGTTCGCGCCGTCCGGCGTCGACCTCTCCGCCGTCACCGTGCCGGGCGGCTGGAGCGACGACATTTTCGTTCCCTACGACTACGGCTATTTCGCCGTGATCTACGATTCGGAGAAGCTGCAAAATCCGCCGGCGAGCCTGAAGGACCTTATCGAAGGCGACGCTTCGCAGAAGATCGTCATCCAGGATCCGCGCACCTCGACGCCCGGCCTTGGCCTGCTGCTGTGGGTGCGCTCTGTCTATGGGGACCAGGCGCCGGAGGCGTGGGCGAAGCTCAGGAAGCGGGTGCTCACCGTGACGCCGGGCTGGAGCGAGGCTTATGGCCTGTTCACCAAGGGCGAGGCGCCGATGGTGCTGTCCTACACCACCTCGCCTGCCTACCATGTCATCGCCGAGGGCACGGACCGCTACAAGGCAGCCGCCTTTCCGGAGGGCCACTACCTGCAGGTCGAGGTGGCCGGCATCACCACCCGGGGCGCCGACAACCCGCTGGCGAAGCAGTTCCTGGCCTTCATGACCGGCCCGGCTTTCCAGGACGTCATCCCGGAAACCAACTGGATGTTCCCGGCCGGCAAGACCGACAAGCCGCTCAACGCCGCCTTCGGCACGCTGGTGAAGCCGGAGAAGACGCTGGTCTACAGCCCGCAGGAGGTCGAGCAGAACCGCAAGGCCTGGATCGACGAGTGGCTGAAGGCGATGAGCGAGTAGGCTTGAGATAGCCTTCCAGGTGCCCGTCCCTTCGCACCCCCCTCTGTCCTGCCGGACATCTCCCCCACAAGGGGGGAGATTGGCCGTCATCGACGATTTCGCAAGTCACCAGCGTTGCAGGACAAGCGCCGAGCGCGAAGCCGCCAATCTCCCCCCTTGCGGGGGAGATGTCCGGCAGGACAGAGGGGGGTGCGAAGGAGCAGCAACTCTCGAGACTAGCCCAACAAGGCGAGTGCGGCGCCGTGCTTGACGCCCGCTCCGACCCCCGCATCCTCGCCGGCATCGTCGCGCTGGCGGCGATCGGCGTGCTGATCGGCGGCGCTTTCCTCGGGCTTCTGGTCGAGGGCATGCGCGACTGGTCGGGAGCGCTCGCCGCCTTCGATTCCTACCTCTTCCGCATCGCCCGCTTCACCGTCTGGCAGGCGGCGCTGTCGACGCTGCTCTCGATCGTCCCGGCGATGCTGCTGGCGCGCGCCCTGTCGCGGCATCCGGACTTCTTCGGCCGCGCCTTCATCCTAAAACTGTTCGCCCTGCCGCTGGCATTGCCGGCGATCGTCGCGGCACTCGGCCTGCTCGAGCTCTACGGACGGGCCGGCTATTTCGCCGGCCTGCTCGGCTGGTTTTCCGGCGGCGACTGGCCGGGCATCTATGGGCTTTCGGGCATTCTCGTCGCGCACGTCTTCTTCAACCTGCCGCTGGCGACCCGCCTCTTCCTCGAGGCACTCGACACGGTGAGCCCCGACCAGTGGCGGCTGGCGAGCCAGCTGGGCATGAGGGCGGGGCCTTCCTTCCGCTTCATCGAATGGCCGGTGCTGCGCGCCGCCCTGCCGGGCATCGCCGGCCTCGTCTTCATGCTATGCATCACCTCGTTCACGCTGGTGCTGACGCTGGGCGGCGGCCCGCGGGCGACGACGCTGGAGGTCGCGATCTACCAGGCGCTGCGCTTCGACTTCGACCCGGCCCGCGCCGTGGCGCTGACGGCGCTGCAGGTGGCGCTCACCGCCGCGGCCGTGTTCGCGCTGTCACGCCTCGGTGCCAATGTCACCGGCGAGGCCAATCTGAGTGTCGCCGCGCCGCGCCCGCCGGCCGCCGGCCCCGCCGAAACAGGCGTCAACGCGCTGCTGCTCGGCGCCGCCCTGCTGTTCGTCGCCGGGCCGCTCGTCGCGACTCTGCTTTCCGGCCTGCAGGCCGATCTCCTGCGCCTTGCCGGCGAGGCGACCGTGCGCAAGGCGGCCGCGACCAGCGTCGTGCTGGCGCTCGCCGCCTCCGTGCTGTCCGTGGCGCTGGCCTTCGCGCTCGTCGCGGCGCGGCGGGCGCTGGCCGTTGCCCGGCCGGGATCGCTGCTGGAGCGCGCCATGGACACCGGCGCCGGCTTCGTGCTGGTTGTGCCGCCGATCGTCATCGGCGCGGGCTGGTTCGTGCTGGCCCGGCACTTCGCCGACGTGTTCGCGCTCGCCCCGGTCATGGTGGTGACGGTCAATGCGGTGATGGCCATGCCGTTCGCCGTACGCGCCATCCGGCCGCGCTACGACGCCGCCGCCGAGCGCCACGACCGGCTGTGCGCCGCCCTCGGCATAAGCGGCTGGACCCGGGTCAGGCTGGTCGATGCCCCGGTGCTGAAGCGCGCCGCCGCCACCGCCGGCGCCTTCGCCATGGCGCTGTCGCTCGGCGACCTCGGCGTCGTCGCCCTGTTCGGCAGCGATGCCGTGCAGACCCTGCCCTACCTGCTGTTCTCCCGCATGGGCAGCTACCGCACCGCCGACGCCGCCGGCCTGGCGCTGCTGCTCGGCCTGCTCTGCCTGGCGCTGATGATGGTCGCCGACCGCCTCGCCCGGGAGAAGCCGCAATGAGCGGGCTGGACGCCGGAATCCGCATCGACGACGTCCGCTTCGATTATCCGGACATGAAGATGCTGTTCGACGTCGACATCCCTCCCGCCGTCGTCACCGTGGTGATGGGCGCCAGCGGCTCGGGCAAGTCGACGCTGCTCGACCTCGTCGCCGGCTTTCGGCAACCGGCGAGCGGGGGCATCCTGATCGCCGGCGCCGACGTCACCGCGCTGCCGCCCGACCGCCGGCCGGTGTCGATGATCTTCCAGGAGAACAATCTGTTCGCCCATCTCGACGTGGCGAAAAATGTCGGGCTCGGCCGCTCGCCGTCGCTCCGGCTCTCCAAGGCCGACCACGAGGCGGTGGCGCAGGCGCTCGCCCGCGTCGGGCTCGCCGGCAAGGAGCGGCGTCTGCCGCGCGAGCTTTCCGGCGGCGAGCGCCAGCGCGTTGCGATCGCCCGGGTGCTGGTGCGCGACCGGCCGGTGCTGTTGATGGACGAACCCTTCGCCGCGCTCGGACTGGCGCTGCGCGACGACATGCTCGACCTGATCGCCGCGCTGCAGTCCGAGCGCGGGCTCACGGTCGTGCTGGTGACGCACCATCCGGACGACGCCCGCCGCATCGCCGGGCACATGGTTTTCCTGGAGGATGGCCGGGTCGCCGCCGCCGGTCCGGCCGCCGCATTCTTCACCGAGGGTGGACCGGAGGCATTCAGGCGCTATATTGGCGCCGAGAGTCGCTCCGCCGAAACGCCGAGCGCTGCCCGGAAGCCGACATAATTGTGAGGCAGACGGGGCCGAACGGCCTCGCCATGCTGTCGGTCGTAGGCAGGCCAGCGACTCGCAAGGCCCGGCAGGCAGAATAGTCGGCTGAAGCGAAGGAAAGGAACCCGATCTGACCGATACCCTGACGAGACGCGAACTTTCGCAGGCCAAACCGCTTGCGAACGCCCGGCGTCTGGCATCGGTCGGGCTTGTCCTCGTGCTCGCCGGCTGCCAGGGTTTCCCGTCCGACGTGCGCGAATCCAACTTCCAGCCGTCCAACAATCCGGTCACGGTCGACAGCGTCAGCCGCAACAACAAGCTGGCCGAGCTGGCGCGCGCCCAGCACCCGCGCATCCTCGCCACCTATGGCGGCGAGTACTCCGATCCCAAGCTGGAGCGCATGGTCGCCAAGGTGGTGGGCAGCCTGACCACCGTATCCAACAACCCGACGCAGACCTACCGCATCACCATCCTCAACTCGCCCAACGTCAACGCCTTCGCGCTGCCGGGCGGCTACCTCTACGTGACGCGCGGCCTGCTGGCGCTCGCCAACGATTCAGCCGAGCTGGCGGCGGTGATCGCCCACGAGATGGGCCACGTCACCGCCAACCACGGCCTGCAGCGGCAGCAGAAGGAGGCGGAGGAGGTGCTGGCCACCAAGGTGGTCACCGACGTGCTCGGCGAGACGCCGAACGCCAAGCTGGCGCTGATCCGCGGCAAGCTCAGGCTCGCCCAGTTCTCGCGCAACCAGGAGCTGGAGGCCGATGCCATCGGCATCAAGACCAGCCAGCTCGCCGGCTACGATCCCAATGCGGCGGCGCGCTTCCTGCAGTCGATGTCGGACTACACCAATTTCCGCAACATCAGCGGCGCCACCGACCCCAGCCTCGACTTCCTCGCCAGCCATCCGAACGCACCGCAGCGCATCGAGCTGGCGCGCGCCCATGCCCGCCAGTTCGGTCCGCCTGGCACCGGCGCCACCGACCGCGACTCCTTCCTGGCCGGCATAGACGGCCTGCTCTACGGCGACACGCCGCAGGAGGGATTCGTGCGCGGCAACACCTTCCTGCACCCGAAGCTCGGCATCTCCTTCTCGGTGCCCTCCAATTTCGCCATCGACAATTCGGCGGCCGCGGTCACCGCCACCGGCCCGGGCGACATGGCTATCCGCTTCGACGGCGTCACGCTCGATGCCAAGGTCACGCTGCCGGACTACATCCGCAGCGGCTGGGTAACCGGCCTCGATCCGACGAGCGTGCGCTCCGAGACGATCAACGGCAACGAGGCGGCGATCGCCAGCGCGCGTGCCGAAGGCTGGCAGTTCGACATCACGGTGATCCGCGTCGGCGGCCAGGTCTACCGCCTGCTCACGGCGGCGCCGCTCGCCAACACCAGCATGAACGTGATCGCCCGCCAGGTCGGCGGCAGCTTCAAGGCGCTCAGCGACAGCGAAAAGGCGGCGCTGAAGCCGCTGCGCATCCGCGTGATCACGGTGAAGCCTGGCGACACGGTCGGCAGCCTGTCGGCGAAGATGGCCGGCGTCGACCGCAAGCTCGACCTGTTCCGGCTGCTCAACGCGCTGTCGCCCGTCGCTTCGGTCTCGGCCGGCGACAAGGTGAAGATCATTTCCGATCAGTAGCCCGCGGCCGCGTCGTCGAGTTTTCACGCGGCCGCGAAGTCTATTGCCCGGAAGCGGTGCTGGTCGAGCACTATCTGGAAGCCAGCTCGAACCCGGCCACGCCGAGGGCGACGTTCAGTCCGGTCTGGCCCTGCACGCTGACGGGCTGCAGCACGAAGTCGCGTGCCGACTGGCGCACAAGCACATTGGTGCCGACGCCCAGCGCCGCCGTCACTTCCGCGCCGACGCCGCCATAGCGGCCGGCGAGAGCGCCCGGGCCGTAGGCGTCGAAGCTGGTCGCCAGCACGGCCCATTTCATCACGCTCCCGCCGGTGAAGCCGAGATCGACGCCGTAGCGGCTGATGACGCCGGAGTAGGTTTCCGGAGGCAGGTTCGGCAGGGCAGGGTTGTAGGTGCAGGCGACCTGCTTGGTCGAGCCGAAGACGAAGCCGTCGCCGCCGGCGACGTTGCAAACCAGCATGCCGATCTCGACGTTGCCGGCCTGCGCGAAGGAGGCGCTGCCTGCCAGCGCGATTGCGGCGGTCGCCGCAAGAACAATTCTCTTCATCGGTCGAAACTCCTCAACAAAGGCCGCCCATCCCTCAACCGGCAACCCCGGCGGGCGGTTCCATCCGGAGCGGAGCCACGGGGTAGCTCACGGCGTTTTGAATTGGCCGATACCCGGGCCGTAAAGCCCGCGATCCCTAGGTGCCGAATGCTATTCGCCTACCGGCGGCGGTAACCGGTCCACATCCAGCCCAGCGCGGCGCCGAGGGCTATTCCGATCGTTGTGCCGATGGGCGTGCTGTCCATCGCCGAGCCGACGACGGCTCCGGCCCCGGTGCCCAGCGCGATGCCGAGAGCCATTCCGAAATATCGATCGATCATGGCCGTAATGATAGACCGCCCCTGAGGCGGGAATGCGATATCGCTTCCGCGAGCGGCACAAAACAAAAACCCCGCCGAAGCGGGGTTCCGGTAGCAACGAAAAGTTTCGGCTCAGATGCCGAGGCCTTCGTAGCGCTTCTTGAACTTGGAGAGGCGGCCGCCGCGGTCGAGCAGGGTCTGCTGGCCGCCGGTCCAGGCCGGATGGGTGGTCGGGTCGATGTCGAGATTCATCGTGTCCCCTTCCTTGCCCCAGGTCGAACGGGTCGTGTATTCCGTGCCGTCGGTCATGACGATCTTGATCGTGTGGTAGTCGGGGTGGATCTTCTCTTTCATCGGTCTGGTCCTGGCTGTCGCGGGGCGCTTGCCTGCCTGCGGCGATGCGCGCACTGTCAAAACGAATGAAGCCGCAGCTATTGGACGGCCGCGGCTACAAAAACGGTCGGCGGGCCTATACACCAGCCCGGTTTGAAGCACAAGCCGCCCGACCCGGAAGGACGACGATGGAGGAAACGAAACGGCGGTCGCTGAAGCCCCTGCGCCGCCTCATGCCCTATGTGGTCCGCTATCGCGGGCTGGCGATCGGCGCGGCCGTTTCCCTCGTCGTCGCGGCCGTCACCACGCTGACCCTGCCGCTCGCCGTGCGGCGCATGATCGACCATGGCTTCTCCTCGCCGGATTCGACCTTCATCTCGAACTACTTCGGAATGCTGGTGGTGATCGCCGCGGTGCTGGCGGCGGCTTCGGCTGCGCGCTACTACTTCGTCATCACGCTCGGCGAGCGCGTCGTCGCCGATCTGCGCCGAGACGTCTTCTCCCACGTCACGAGCCTGTCGGCCGGCTTCTTCGACACGGTGCAGTCGGGCGAGATCGTGTCGCGGCTGACCGCCGACACCACGCAGATCAAGGCGGCCGTCGGCGCCAGCGCCTCGCTGGCGCTGCGCAACGCCATCCTCGGCATCGGCGCGGTGGCCATGATGGTCGTCACCAGCCCGAAGCTCTCCGGCCTCGTCATCGTCGCCATTCCGGTGATCGTGCTGCCGCTGGTGGCCTTCGGCCGTTCGGTGCGGCGCCGTTCGCGCGCCGCGCAGGACATGCTGGCCGAGGCCTCGGCCTATGCCAGCGAGCAGATCGGCGCGGTGCGCACGCTGCAGGCCTATACCAACGAGCGGCTGGTGACCGGGCGCTTCGCGGGCGCCGTCGAAACCGCCTTCGCGGCGGCTCGATCGTCCGTTCTGGCGCGCGCTCTCCTCACCTTTTTCGCCATTTTCACCATCTTCGCCTCGGTGGTGGCCGTGCTGTGGTTCGGCTCGCGCGACGTGCTGGCGGGCGCCATGTCGCCGGGCACGCTCGGCCAGTTCCTGCTGTTCTCGGTCTTCGCCGCCGGCGCGCTCGGCGCGCTGTCGGAGACCTGGGGCGAGCTCAGCCAGGCCGGCGGCGCGGCCGAGCGGCTGATGGAACTGCTTGCGGAAGAGCCGGCGATCGCGAAACCGGCAAATGCCGTGGCGTTGCCGGCAAGGCCGCTCGGCTCGGTAGCCTTCCGCGGCGTCTCCTTCACCTATCCGTCGCGCCCCGACCTGCCGACGCTGCACGACCTCACCTTCACCATCAAGCCGGGAGAGAAGGTCGCTCTGGTGGGCCCGTCCGGGGCCGGCAAGAGCACGATCTTCTCGCTGATCCTGCGCTTCTACGACCCGCAGGCGGGTTCGGTGCTGGTCGACGGGGTCGACGTGGCGGCAGCCGATCCTGCCGAGCTGCGCGGCCGCCTCGCCATCGTCCCGCAGGACGTCACCATCTTCGCGGCCTCGGCAGGCGACAATATCGGCTTCGGCCGGCCGGGCGCGAGTGCCGCCGAGGTAGAGGCCGCGGCGCGCGATGCCTTCGCCGACGACTTCATCCGAAAGCTGCCCGACGGTTATGCCACCCAGGTCGGCGAGCGCGGCGTGACGCTGTCGGGCGGCCAGCGCCAGCGCATCGCGATCGCCCGGGCGATATTGCGCGATGCGCCGATCCTGCTGCTCGACGAAGCGACGTCGGCGCTCGACGCCGAAAGCGAGAGCGCCGTGCAGGAAGCGCTGGAGCGGCTGATGCAGGGGCGCACCAGCATCGTGATTGCCCACCGCCTCGCCACCGTGCTCAAGGCCGACCGCATCCTGGTGATGGACGAGGGCCGCATCGTCGAGGAAGGCACCCATGCCAGCCTCGTCGCCAGGGGCGGGCTCTATGCGCGGCTGGCCGAGCTGCAGTTCGCCGACGGCAAGGCCGGGTTCGCCAGGGCGGCGGAGTAGGCTCAGGCGGGCCGCCAGTCGGCCAGCAGCGTCGCGTGGCCAAACCGCGCCGTCTTCGCGACATGGCGGGCGTCGGCCGTGACGAAAATCCCGCCCCGCTCGATCGCCATGGCGTGATAGAGGCTGTCGAACAGCGTGGGATAGCCGCCGCCGGGAGACTGTGTTCGCGCGATGGCTTCCGCCAGCGTCAGGTCGGCTTGGTTCGGTTCTTCGAGGACGAGACCCAAGGCGCGAAATTCCTCGAAAAGGCTGCCGACCGTGGTCAAGGGCACTCCGACGTGGAGCGAGGCGGACAACGTCTCGTAGAGGACGAGCGACGGAGTCAGATAGCCATCGCCCTTTGCCAGCATGTGATCGACAAAGGACCGAGCGTGATCACTGTCGTCCTCATCCTTCAGCAATTTGACGAAAATGGAGGCGTCGATAACGATCACTCGTGCCTGCCTTCGAGAACGTCAATCGGCCGGCCGTCCCACTCCATTCGCTTTCTGCGTAGGAATTCGCTTCCGGACTCCTCAGCCGTTGCGGGTCGACGTATCTCATCCAGGGTCTTCTGCAGGTTCCGGATCGCGACATCGCGCAACGCCTGATCGATCGCTTTCTCTACGAACCGCGACCGTTCATTCTTCGGCACGACTGCTTCCAGCTTGCTCTTCACATCTGCAGCGATCGAAAAGGTCGCGCGCTCCTTTGGGCCGGATGCATTCATGGCTGCGCCTCCTGGAAAGCGTATCTTATCCTCATACTCTTTCGTACGCAAATTTCGCACGCACGCCCACTGCCCCGCTCGCGCTCACCCCAGCAGGTTGCGGGCGATGCGCATGAAGATGCGCGCGCCGATGGCGATCAGGTCGTCGGGGAAATCGTAGTCCGGATTGTGCAGCGCCGGCCGGTCGACGCCGGCGCCGAGGAAGAACATCGCCGATTTCGAGGAGTGGCCGAACACGCCGAAATCCTCGGAGGCGCGCAGCGGCAGCTGCTCCTCGTCGTGGGGAATGCCCTCCGCATCGAGCGCGGCGCGCAGGTGCTCCACCGCCTCCGGCGCATTCAGGCTGGCCACGAAGATCTCGTGATAGTCGACCGTGTGGCGCAGGCCGTCTTTCCCGGCGGCTTCATGCACCAGCGCTTCCGCCGCCGCGCAGAGGTCGGCCATGCGCTCGTCGAGGCGGGTGCGCAGCGTGGCGCGGATCTCCGCGCGGCCCGGCGCGATGCCGAAGACCGGCTCGCCCATGGACGCATGGGTGACAGTGACCATGGCGAAGTCGTCGTCGTGAAAACTGCCGCCGCCGAGCTTCGCCAGCGCCGGCATCAGCCGGCTGACGGCGAGCATCGGCGAGGTTCCTGTCTCCGGCATGGAGGAATGGGCGGTCTTGCCGTCGAGCACGATGCGGATGCCGCGCGAGGCGCAGTTGACGACGCCGGGCTTCAGCCGGACATGCCCGAGCGGCGTGCCGGGCACGTTGTGCAGCGAGAAGGCGAAATCCGGACGGATTTTGTCGTAGCGCGGATCGGCCACCACGCCGGCGGCGCCGTTGCCGGTTTCCTCCGCCGGCTGGAACATCAGCACGACGCGGCCGCGGGCCGGCGGGCGTCGGCCGAACTGACGGGCGAGGGCGGCGAGGATGGTGGTGTGGCCGTCATGGCCGCACATATGCGACTTGCCGGGCACGGTGGAGCGATGCGGGATGTCCGGCAACTCCTCGATGGGCAGTGCATCGAGCTCGCTGCGGAACAACACGGTCGGCCCTGGGCCGGCGCCCTCGTAGACGATCGCCACGCCGTGGCCGCCGAGGCCCGTGAGCACGGCGCTCGGGCCGGTGCCGGCGAGGAAGTCGACGACGCGCCGCGCGGTCGCCTCCTCTTCGTTGGAGATTTCCGGAAACCGGTGCAGCTCGCGCCGGAACGCGACGAGATCGGCGATGTCCTGATTGGTCAGTTCCATGATGTCTTCCGTCCTAAAGGTTCGACGCGCCATGTCGGCCGGCATTGCGCCCGGAAAAGATGCAGCCGCCGAGGAAGGTGCCTTCCAGCGCATTGTAGCCGTGGTATCCGCCGCCGCCGAAGCCGGCGGCCTCGCCCGCCGCATAGAGGCCGGTGATCGGCTCGCCCACCGTGTCGAGCACCCGGCCATCGAGGTCCGTGTGGATGCCGCCGAGCGTCTTGCGGGTGAGGATGTTGAGCCGCACGGCAATCAGGGGGCCGCTGGCCGGATCGAGAATTTTGTGCGGCTTGGCGGTGCGGATCAGCCGGTCGCCCAGATAGTTTCGAGCGCCGCGGATGGCGATCACCTGCGCGTCCTTGCAGAATGGGTTGTCCAGCTCGCGGTCGCGCGCCTCGATCTGCGCCTTCAGCCGGTCATGGTCGATCGGCGGCGCCGCGGCCAGCCGGTTCATGCCGGCGACCAGCTCGGGCAGGGTGGTCGCCACGACGAAATCCTCGCCATTGCGCTTGAAGGCTTCCACCGGCGGCGGTGCGCCCGCGCCGCGGCGGCTCTTCAGCACCTTCAGCCAGCTGCCGGAGGTGAGGTCGGGGTTCTGCTCCGAGCCCGACAGCGCGAATTCCTTCTCGATGATCTTCTGCGTCAGCACGAACCACGAATGGTCGTAGCCGGTGGCCAGGATGTGCTTCAGCGTCGCCAGCGTGTCCAAGCCCGGCAGGCAGGGCGCCGGCAGCCGTTCGCCGCGCGCGTCGAACCAAAGCGACGACGGCCCGGGCAGGATGCGGATGCCGTGGTTCGGCCAGATCGGGTCCCAGTTGCGCAGGCCCTCGGTGTAGTGCCACATGCGGTCGCCGTTGATGACGGCCGCCCCCGCCTGTTGTGCGACGCCGATCATGCGGCCATCGACATGCGGCGGCACGCCGGCCACCATGAAGCGCGGCGGCTCGCCCAGCCGGCCGCGCGGCCAGCTTTTCCGCACCAACTCGAGATCGCCGCCGATGCCGCCGGAGCAGACGAGAACCGCGCCGGCCTGCAGCTCGAAGTCGCCGACGACATTGCGGCTCGAGGGCTGGCCGCGCAGCACGTCGGAGGGCTCCAGCACCTCGCCGGCGACGCCGACGACCGCGCCTCCGGACTTGACCAGCCGGCTGACGCGGTGGCGGAACTTCAGCGCGATGCGGCCCTGGCCGGCATGCTCCTGCACGCGGCGGATGAACGGCGCCAGCACGCCCGGCCCGGTGCCCCAGGTGACGTGGAAGCGCGGCACCGAATTGCCGTGGCCGTGCGCATGGCCGCCGCCGCGCTCGGCCCAGCCGACCACCGGGAACCAGCGCATGCCCTGTGCGTGCAGCCAGGGCCGCATCCCGCCCGCGGCGAAGTCGACAAAAGCCTCCGCCACCTTGCGCGGCCAGAAATCCTCGGGTCGATCGAACTGCGCAGAGCCCATCCAGTCCTGCAGGGCGAGATCGCGGCTGTCGCGGATGCGCATGCGCCGCTGCTCCGGGCTGTCGACGAAGAACAGGCCGCCGAGCGACCAGAAGGCCTGGCCGCCGAGCGAATTCCCGCCTTCCTGCTCGACGACGACGACGCGCCGGCCGGCATCCGCCAGCTCCGCCGCCGCGACCAGGCCGGCCAGCCCGCCGCCCACGATGATGGCATCGGCCGTCTCGGCCATTGGTGTCCTCCCGTTCCGGCGCAGCCTACCGGCTATCGGGCGGAACGCAATTCCTTCAGCAGCTCCGGTCCGCTCCAGTGCCGGCGCTGGCCGCTCTCGGCCTCGTGTACCAGCTCCACCAGCCGGCGATTGACCGGTGCGTGCATGCCGTGCCGGTCGGCCAGGCGGATGACCTCGCCGTTCAGCCAGTCGACATCCGTCCTGCGGCCGGCGTCCAGCGCGTCGATCATCGAGGAGCGGGCGGCCGGATCGACCTCCAGCACGCTGCCGGCGAGCCGCAGGAACAGCCAGTCGGGCAGGCCGAGAAGCCAGGGCACGAGGCCCGGCGGCAGCGCGGTCAGTCTTGCCGGGCGGATGCCGTCGGCCTTCATCGCCGCCAGCGCCTCGCGCTGCGCCATGGCAAGACACCGCCGGTAGGCGCGCTGCGACAGCTCTTCGCGCAACGTCAGACCGGACAGGCCGCTGACGGCGTTGTTGAGGTTGAGCAGCAGCTTGCCCCATTGCACCGGCCGGAACGCGGCATGCCGGGCGAGCGGCAGTCCGGCCTTGGCGAAGGTCGGCAGGAAGGGTGTCAAGGCGGCATTGTCCTCGACGTCGAGCGCGCCCTGCGTCGCCTGCTTGAAGGTCGGACCCGGAAGCTGCACCACGTTGAAAGGCACCATGCCGGCGAGCACCGTCCGACCGGGGAGTGCCGCGCGCAGGATCTCCTCATTGCCGATGCCGTTCTGGAAGCTGATCACGATCGCCTGCGGGGGTGCATGCTCTGCCAGCCCGGCAGCCGCGTCGCCCGTGTCGCCGGCCTTGACGGTGACCAGCACGAGGTCTGCCTCCGCAAGGGCCTCCGGATCGGTGCGATAGTCGACCACGCCCGGCTCCAGCCAAAAATCGGCGCCATGATGATCGGCTAGGCGCAACCCGCCGGCCGCGATCGCCGCGCCGAAGCGTTCGCGGCCGATGAAGCGCACTCTTGCGCCCGCCGCCGCCAGCCGGCCGCCGACATAGCAGCCGATGCTGCCGGCGCCGAAGATGCAGATCAGGGGCGGGGTCTGCATGCGCTGCCTCCTCTCGGCGCTACGCCGGCCGCCGATGCATCATCCGCCGTAGCGGGTTTTCAGGTGATCGATGAAATGGGCCGCGTTCAGCCGCTCGCCGGTCGCCCGCTCCAGCAGTTCCGGCGTCGACCAGCGCGAACCCTGCGACCAGATTCTCTGCCGCCGCCAGTTGTTGATCGCCTCGAAGCGGCCTTGCGCGATATCGTCGTCGAAGGCTTGGTGCTCGCGCCGCAGCGCCGCCGCCTGCTGCGCCGCCATCATGGCGCCCAGCGTGTAGGAAGGGAAATAGCCGAAGGCCCCTGCCGGCCAGTGCACGTCCTGCATCGGCCCGTCCTGGAAATTGCCGGCGGTCGACAGGCCGAGATAGTCGCGCATCTTGGCGTCCCAGGCATCCGGTATGTCGGCGGCCTCGAGACGCCCGGCGACAAGCTCCTGCTCCAGTTCGAAGCGCAGGATGACGTGCAGCGGATAGGTGACCTCGTCGGCCTCGACGCGGATCAGCCCGCGCTCGACATGCAGCACATGGGCAAGGATATCGTCGATGCTCCAGCTTTCGCCGAGATGACGCTCGACGAAAGGCAGCGCCCAGCGCCAGAAGGCGGGATTGCGGGCGAGCTGCATCTCCACGAACAGGCTCTGGCTCTCGTGCACGGCCATGCCGCGCGCCTTGCCGAGCGGCCAGTGCGACCACTCCTTGGGCAGGTTCTGCTCGTAGAGGGCGTGGCCGGTCTCATGCAGCACGCCCATCAGTGCCGACAGGAAGTCGGACGTCTTGTAGCGCGTGGTGATGCGCACATCCGTCGGCACGCCACCGCAGAAGGGATGATGCGAGACCGACAGGCTGCCGTGGGTGAGGTCGAAGCCCACCGCCGTCATCATGGCGAGGCCGAGTTCGCGCTGCTTGTCGACCGGATAAGTGCCGGAAAGCTCCCGCCGCGGCGTTTTTTCCAGGCGTTTTTGCTGCACCGCGAGCGCCTGCGGGACGAAATCGCGGAGAAAAGCCTTCAGTTCGGTGAAGATCGGAGCGATTTCCGCTACCCGATTGCCGGGATCATATTGTTCCATCAGCGCGTCATAAGGCTCAAGGCCGAGAGCGTCGGCGCGCAGCGCCGCCTCTTCGCGCACCAGCTCGACGATGCCGGACAGCGCCGGGAGGAAGCCGCCCCAGTCGTTCTTGGCGCGCAAATCGCGCCAAAGCTGCTCGCAGCGCAGCCGCGCCCCGGTCTGCCGCTCGACGAATTCCGGGGGCAGGCACGTCATGTTGGTGTATTGGCGGCGGAATTCGCCCAGCGCCGCCGCCTGGTTCTCGTTCAGCACCTCCTGTTCCGCCGCGGCGATCCAGTCGGCGATCTCCGGGGCGATCGCCTGGCGGTGGTACATGCCGGCGAGCGCGGCCAACGCCTCGGCGCGCTTCTCGCCGCCACCCGGCGCCATGTGGGTGGCCTCGTCGGCGCCGAGGATCGCCAGCGCATGCTCCAGCGCCTCCAGCTTGCGGCCGATCTCGTCGAGTTTTGCGAAGGACATGGACACTCCTCAATGCTGGAAGCGAGGGGACACGAACCGCGTCTTGTCCGCAAGCCCCGGCCGGAAGTCAGAGCCGTCTTTACCGGAACCGGCCGCAACGGCAAATCGGCCGCCGGCGGGTGCCGGCGGCCGATTTGCGATCGGGTCCGCGTAGACGCGGGCTCAGCTCATGGCATCGTGATGGATCGCGCTGTCGAGCCGCGCGATCCGATCCTGCAGGACGATGTAGCGCGCCCTGGGCAGGGCGCCGTGGTGGTTGTCGGCCGTACGGATGGCATCCCTGCGGATGTCATGCGCGCGAGCCGCCAGATCGCGGTACTCGGCGCGCGTCAGCGTGCCGCGATCGCGATCGACCCGTATCCGGGAGTTGGCCGTTCCGAGCTCGTTGACGACGCGCTCGAGCCGCGGTCGGTATTCCGGCGCCCTGACGACCTGCGTGGCCACCATATGCGTGGCGGCGACGGGCGGCGAGACCGACGGTATCGGGGGCGGACCCATGGTCATGTGGTCGAAATAGCCGCTGTCGTCGGCCTGATCCGGCGGCTGGAATTCATGCGACCGGTGCGAGCCCAGGCCACGATCGTGGTCGTGATCGCGGTTGGCCGCGTAGGCACCGGCGAGCGAGGTTGAGACGAGGATTGCAGCAAGGGCTGCCTTTAGGGTGAAGGAACGCATGGATGCGTCTCCTTGTGCAGGCGCGAAGACACGTCTTCGCGGAACGGCTGTCCGGTCCTGTCGCGTCGCGATGCGTCTCCCTCGGCCACGGCGCGGGAGGTGTCGTCCGTGGCGATCGGGAGAACCAGGCATCGCCGGCAGTTCCCAGCCGCAGGCGCGACGCTACGCCCGCCGGCTTGCCATCGGCAAATTACAAAATGATAATTTTTCGAAGGGCTTGAACGGCGTCGCCGGCGGCGCAGTTACAACCGGATTGCGTCCATGCCCGCGCCTCCCACAGGTGCTCGCCGGAACCCCGGAAGCGGTCAGGAGGCGGCGCCGAGCCGCAGGACGGTCTTGCCGGCGGCGTCGAGCAGGACGAGCCCGGGGCCGTCCCATGTCCAGTTTCGCACCTGTTCGAGGGCGTGGAAGAATTTCGCTTCCTGATCGGAAACGTCCGGGGCGCACATCATCTTGGTCGAGGCCATCGGCCCGAATGCGATCGCGCCGTCGTCGATCTTCGCCGAACCGCTGAAGCGGTTGCAACCGCCGGTTCCGGTCGCCCGGCCGTCGGCGCCGAGGTCGATCGTCACCCGTGACCCGGCAGCGACCGGCTGGCCGCCGATCTCCTCGACCGCCCATGCTCCGTAAGGGCCTGCCGGCGGGGAGTCGGCCATGGCGGGCGCTCCCATCGTCAAGGTGACGGCCAGCAACGCAGCCACCATACCGCTACGGATCATGCCGCGTCTCCCCGCTGCGCTTTCTGCGCCGCGCCAGCATGTTGAGGCCCTCGACCAGAGCCGAGAAGCCCATGGCGGCATAGATGTAGCCTTTCGGCACGTGGTAGCCCATGCCGTCGGCGATCAGCGTCATGCCGATCATCAGCAGGAAGCCGAGCGCCAGCATGACGATGGTCGGGTTCTTCTCGATGAAATTGGCGAGGGGGGTGGCCGCCAGCAGCATCACCGTGACCGCGACGATGACGGCGATGTACATGATGGCGATCTCGTCGGTCATGCCGACGGCGGTGATGATGGAGTCGATCGAAAACACCAGGTCGAGCAGCAGGATCTGGAAGATGGCGCCGCCGAGGGTGAACTGCACGGTCTTGCCGAGCATCTCGTCCTTGTGGTCGTCGGGATCGACGGTGTGGTGGATTTCCTTGGTCGCTTTCCACACCAGGAACAGGCCGCCAGCGATCAGGATCAGGTCGCGCCACGAGAAGCCGTGGCCGAACAGGGTGAAGACCGGCTGCGTCAACTGGACGATGAAGGAGATGGTGGCCAGCAGTACCAGCCGCATGATCAGCGCCGCCCCGATGCCCAGCCTGCGCGCCGGCACCCGCTGATGCTCGGGCAGCTTGTTGGTGAGGATCGAGATGAAGATCAGGTTGTCGATGCCGAGGACGACCTCCAGCACCACCAGGGTCAACAGCGCCACCCATGCCGTGGGATTGGCCACCCACTCGAAATGCATCGCAAGGAAGTCGGTCATTGGCCTCTCGTCAATCCGTCAGTGGGCAATGGGCTGAGCTGTAATGAGAAATCGCGACAGAGGTATGAGAGGTCCTGGCGCGCGTCAACGGGCATGCCAGAATACCGGAACGGTTTCTTCGAGCCGCGGCCCGAGCCTGAGCGGCGCGATGCGCTCGGCCAACCCGGTGCGGTCGGAGATGTCGACGCCGACGCCGCAGATCGTCGCCGGTCCGCCCGCCGCCTCGAAGCGGCCCTTCGGAACCTTGGAGAGGAAGCGGTTCAGCGGCTCCTCCTTGTCCATGCCGAGCGAGGAATCGTAGTCGCCGCACATGCCGGCATCGGTCAGGTAGCCGGTGCCGCCGTTGAGGATCTGGTGGTCCGCCGTCGGCTGGTGCGTGTGCGTGCCGACGACCAGGCTGGCTCGGCCGTCGACGAAATGCGCGAAGCACATCTTCTCCGAGGTCGCCTCGGCATGGAAGTCGATCACCACCGCGTCGGCCTGCTCGCCGAGCGGGCAGGCGGCGAGCTCGCGCTCGGCCGCCTGGAAGGGGTCGTCGAGCTCCGGATGCATGAACACCCGGCCCATGATGTTGGAGACCAGCACGCGCGCGCCATTGCGGGCGAGATAGACGCCGGAGCCGCGTCCCGGCGTGCCCTTCGGGAAATTGGCCGGGCGCAGGAAGCGCTCCTGGCGCGGCGCGAACTCGAGCGCCTCGCGCTGGTCCCAGACATGGTTGCCGGTGGTCACCACATCGGCACCCGCTGCGATCGTCTCCCGAAAAATCTCCTCGGTGATGCCGAAGCCGCCGGCGGCGTTCTCGCCGTTGACGATGACGAAGTCGAGCTTGAGGTCGGAGATCAGGCCCGGCAGCCTGTCCCACACCGCGGTGCGGCCGGACCGCCCGACCATGTCGCCAAGAAAGAGGAGTCTCATCGTCAATCCGATCGCTGCCGCCGCTCGGGCGGTCTGAAGCGTGTGTTTATATGGTCTTCCAGATAGCCGGTATGAGCAGGCGTCGCTAGTTCGGGCGCTTTAATATAGGGGGTGGCGCCGTCGGATCACGTTGCAGCGCGGGGCGGCCGTGTCCTGGGCTGGTAGGGCGCGACGTCGATTTCCCCCTCTCGCTTGCGAGCCTGGGCGATGTCGTAGCTATTTTGCATGCGCATAAGCGTATCCATGCTGACGCCGAAGGCCTTTTCCAGGCGGAGCGCCATCTCGGGGGAGAGTGCCGAGCGCCCGTTGAGAAAGGACGAAAGCGCCGGGCGTGTCACGCCAAGCGCTTCCGCCGCAACTGTCACGGATAGGTCGGCCGGCTCCATGATTTCGGCACGCACGAAGCTGCCCGGATGTGGTGGATTCTTCAGGCGGAAAGTGGTCGTCTCGTTCATTGTCGCGCCTCAGTGATAGTCTTCATAGTCGAGATCGACGATCTCGATTCCGGCCGGATCGATACGGAAAGTCATCCGCCAGTTCTTCGTGACAAAAAGGCTCCAAGTCCCTTTGCGGTCGCCGGTGAGTTGATGCGCTTTCCACGTAGGCACCCCGAGAAGTTCGGTCTCTCGCTCCATGTCCTGCAGGAAGGCGATGATGTTACGAATCTTGCCGACGAATTGCGCAGGGAGCCCGCTCGCATCGTCATCCAAAATCAGCCGGCGCAAGCCTTTGTGCCTAACAGATCGAATCCGCATCGGATCTCGAATGTAGAATTTTCCGGGCCATCCTGTAAAGTGTGCCTTTACGGGATACGGCTGCCGTTCGCCGTTTCGAACCGCCTCAACCCGCTCTCCGTCAAAATCTCCGGGATGATCACGTCGTGGGTCTCGTCCGGCACCTGCGGCACCTCCTGGCAGTCGAAGGCGATGCCGACGAGCCGCGGCGAGCGGCCCATGTCCTGGAGCCTTGCGATGGCGCGGTCGTAGTAGCCGGCGCCATAGCCGATGCGGTGGCCGCGCGCGTCGAAGGCGGCGAGCGGCACCAGCATGATCGACGGGTCCAGCACTTCCGCTTCGGGCCCCGGGCCGGACGTGCCGAAACCCATGTCGATGAGCGCGGCGCCGCGCACCAGCTCGCGGAACACGATCGTGGTCCTGTCGAGGATGGCCGGCAGGCAGAGGCGGGCGCCACCTTCGCGCAGCGCGAACAGGATGGGCCGCACGTCGACCTCGGACCGCATCGGCCAGAAGCCCGAGACGATGTCCTGCGGCCCGGTCTCGATATGCCGGCGCGCCGTCTCGGCCATGGCAAGTGCCGCCTCGATGCGCCATACCGGATCGAGCGCGTCGCGGCGCGCTAGCGCCTCCTGGCGCAGCAGCTTCTTCAGGCTTTTCGGCGTATCCGTCATCGTGGCCTCTTTGCGCGTCACGATAGACGATGCGGTCGGGCGGGAGTTGCCGGAAATGCGGCAGGAAGAGGTGAAGCGACGATCCAGGCAACCGGTGGAGAAGTCGATCCCGGGAACCTACAAAGTAGGTGGGCGCCGTTTGTCCGAGCCCACGGGCCCGGCCAGGGACAGCTCCCTTCGAGATCGATAAGGCCCCGGGGAAATGTCTCTCCTGCCGCGAAGCCCAGACCGTCGCAGCGAATATAAGCCGGCGGTGCGGCGCCCGCCAGAGGCGCCTTGCACATTTGCACGGCTTGCGCAGTGCAGCATCGCTCCTTACGGTCGCCGCGACGAACGGGATGGTTTTCATGCGCTTCGAAGGCACGGCGGCTTACGTCGCCGACAAGGATCTGATGGTGGCGGTCAACGCGGCGATTGCGCTGGAGCGGCCGCTGCTGGTCAAGGGCGAGCCCGGCACCGGCAAGACCGAGCTGGCGCGCCAGGTCGCGGCGGCGCTCGGCCTCGACCTGATCGAATGGAACGTGAAGTCCACGACCAAGGCGCAGCAGGGCCTTTACGAATATGACGCGGTCAGCCGGCTGCGCGACAGTCAGCTCGGCGACGGCCGCTTCAACGACATCCACAACTACATCAGGCGCGGCAAGCTGTGGGACGCCTTCGCCGCCGACCGCAAGGTCGTGCTCCTGATCGACGAGATCGACAAGGCCGATATCGAGTTCCCGAACGACCTGTTGCAGGAACTCGACCGTATGGAGTTCTTCGTCTACGAGACCGGCGAGACCATCTCGGCGAAGCACCGGCCGATCGTCATCATCACTTCCAACAACGAGAAGGAACTGCCCGACGCCTTCCTGCGCCGCTGCTTCTTCCACTACATCCGCTTCCCCGACGCCGAGACGCTGCAAAGAATCGTCGACGTGCATTATCCCGGGATCAAGCAGGCGCTGGTGCGCGCCGCGCTCACGCGGTTCTACGAGATCCGCGAGGTGCCGGGCCTGAAGAAGAAGCCGTCGACCTCCGAGGCGCTCGACTGGATCCGGCTGCTGGTCGCCGACGACGTGGCGCCCGAGGACCTGCGCACCGATCCGAAGAACATGCTGCCCAAGCTGCATGGCGCGCTGCTCAAGAACGAGCAGGACGTACATCTGTTCGAGAAGCTGGCGTTCATGGCGCGGCGGCAGGGATAGATTCCCGACCGGATAGCTCTCAGCCGGTCCTTCCCTGCGCGACATGCAGGTCAGGCGCAGCCATTCCCCTGGCCGTGGACCGTTGCGGCCTGTCGTCGCCGGCCGCATCCTGCCTCGAACTGGCTCAACGGTTGAGGCCAGGCCTGCCCGAGGGGAAGAGAATGAGCGTCACCATCCGCCCGCTGCAACAATCCGATCATGCCGATTGGCGTCGGCTGTGGACCGCCTATCTGGAGTTCTACAAGGCCACCGTCTCCGAGGAGGTCTACGCCACGACCTGGCGGCGGCTGTTCGCCGAGGGCGAGTTCGAGCCGCGCGGCTTCATCGCCGTGCTGGACGGCAAGGCGGTCGGGCTCGTGCATTACCTCTACCATCGCTCCTGCTGGTCGCTCGAAGGCAACTGCTATTTGCAGGACCTGTTCACCGACGCCGAGACGCGCGGCAAGGGCGTCGGCGCGGCCCTCATCAAGGTGGTGCAGGACGCCGCCGCCGAACGGGGCGTCACCAACGTCTACTGGATGACGCACGAGACCAACGACACGGCGCGCAAGCTCTATGACCGGGTGGCGCGCAAGACCGGGTTCATCGAGTATGACCTGCTGTAGGTTGGTTTCGAGATTTCAAACGGCTTGGAGGTCGACGGCGACATCCCTCCACTCCGCCTGACTTGACGAGCGAAGCTTCCTGAGCAGGCGCTCATCGGCGGTCACCATGATAGTATCCAGTCTGGCGGCCAGGCAGAGATAGAAGCAGTCGTAGGTGGGATGATCGAGCAGCCTGGACAGGCGCAGCGCCGCCGGCCCCAGCGGTTCCGTTCGCTCCACCTGCAGCTTCGCGAAGCTCAGCGCGCCAACGGCATCGTCGCCATCGGCTTCGGTCAGTTCGCCGCGCCGCATCTTCTTCCAGAGGATGTTCGCCACTTCAGCGAAGAGGATGTCCGGAACCGCGAAGCTATAACTGCTTCGCAACGCAACAGCCTTGAGCGAATGCTCTTCCGGCACAAGCCATTTTGCGACGACGCTTGCATCGACGACGATGGTTTGGGTCACCGCTCGTCACGGCTTTCGCGAAGCAGGATTTCGGAAGGCGTGTGATGACGCCCCTCAAGCCGCTTGCGCAGCCTCGCCGCAAGCTGATCGAAATCCTGCCCGGGCTCCTCGAAAAGAGCCTGCTGGAGGATGGCGCGGTGCTCCGCTTCCGCCGAGCGGCCATGCGTCTGGGCGCGCTGCTTCAAGCGCGCGACAAGCTCGTCATCGACATTTCGCACATGCAAGCTGGCCATTTCCGATGCTCCGCTTGGATACGGGATTGCTAGCATTTTGCTAGCATTTTGTCCAGCTTGCCTTTGGGAACGAGTCCGCGCAAAACAGTCCCATGTTCCTCCCCTTCTTCCTCGAACTGAAGGCCGCGCGCGTTCCCGTCTCGCTGCGCGAATACCTGACGCTGCTGGAAGGCATGGAGGCGGGGCTGGTCGACTACGACGTGGAGGGGTTTTATTATCTCGCCCGTTCGGCGCTGGTGAAGGACGAGCGCCATATCGACCGCTTCGACCGGGTTTTCGCCCATGTCTTCAAGGGCGTCGAGGCGGTGTCCGGCGAGGCGCCGATCGATGTCGCGGCGCTTCCCGAGGAGTGGCTGCGCCGGCTTGCCGAAAAGCACCTCACCGAGGACGAGAAGAAGCTGGTCGAGGCGCTCGGCGGCTTCGAAAAGCTGATGGAGACGCTGAAGAAGCGGCTGGAGGAGCAGAAGGGCCGACACCAGGGCGGCTCGAAATGGATCGGCACGGCCGGCACCTCGCCCTTCGGCGCCTATGGCTACAATCCCGAAGGCGTACGCATCGGCCAGCACGAAAGCCGCAATCGCCGCGCCGTCAAGGTGTGGGACAAGCGCGAGTTCAAAAACTTCGACGATTCCGTCGAGCTCGGCACCCGCAACATCAAGGTGGCGCTGAAGCGGCTGCGCCGCTGGGTGCGCGAGGGCGCGGAGGAGGAACTCGACCTGCCCGGCACCATCCACGCCACAGCCGAGCACGGTTACCTCGACGTGAAGACGCGGCCGGAGCGCCGCAACGCGGTGAAGCTCTTGATGTTCTTCGACGTCGGCGGCTCGATGGACGAGCACATCAGGATCGTCGAGGAGCTGTTCTCGGCGGCACGCGCCGAGTTCCGCCAGCTCGAATATTTCTACTTCCACAACTGCCTCTACGAAGGCGTGTGGAAGGACAACCGGCGGCGCCACTCGGAGGTGATCCCGACCTTCGACGTGCTGCACAAATACGGCCACGACTACAAGGTGATCTTCGTCGGCGACGCCTCGATGAGCCCCTACGAGGTTTCCATGGCCGGCGGCTCGGTCGAGCACTGGAATCCGGAGGCCGGCGCCGTCTGGCTGGGGCGCGTGCTCGCGCAATGGCCGAACGCGGTCTGGCTGAACCCCGTCCCGCGCCAGCACTGGGGTTACACGCATTCGGTCGGTCTGATCCGCGAGGTTTTTGCCGACCGCATGTATCCGCTGACGCTGGCCGGGCTGGAGGCGGCGACGAAAGAGCTGTCGAGGAGGCATTGAAATGCCGAAAGATCGCTATACGAGTGTCGAGGAACAGGTCGAACACGGGCTCGACACGATCCCGGAAGATCGCGTCGTTTCAGTTCCGCTGCGGGATCTGATGTACGCCTTCGAAACCCTTGGTGAACTCGTCCGCTTTTTCCACCAGCCGCTGCATTGGCAGTCGCGCGAGGACGTTGCCGAGTTTATAGGGAACAAGGACAGTGGCGCGTTGCATGTCATCTTTGAAAGTTATTATCGCAGTTTGAGAGACGCCCTGCCGCCGGACATCGAAGCTGCGTTTGATACCGACCGTTTCAACCTATATCGGGGCAAAACCGAACATCGGGAAGAAGCAATGGAAGCCACCACCTATCCCGTCACCCGCACCGATGCCGAATGGCGCGCGCTGCTCACCCCAGAGCAGTATGCCGTCATGCGCAACCATGGCACCGAGCGTCCCGGCAGTTGCGCGCTGCTCCACGAGAAGCGCGCCGGCACCTTCCGATGCGTCGGCTGCGACCAGCCGCTGTTCGAATCCAAGCTGAAGTTCGAGAGCGGCACCGGCTGGCCGAGCTTCAACGATCCGGTGCCGGGCTCGGTGGAGACGACGGTAGACCGCAGCTACGGCATGGTGCGCACCGAGGTGCATTGCGCGCGCTGCGGCAGCCATCTCGGCCATGTCTTCGAGGACGGCCCGCCGCCGACCTATCTGCGCTACTGCATCAACGGCGTGGCGCTGGATTTCGAGCCGGCGCAAGCGGATTGAGCGGGTACGCGGCCGTCCCGCTGCGGATTTCCATCAGAGGACAGGTGCGATGGCCCATTTCATCTGCGTGACCTGCGGCGTCCAGTTCGCCGAGAGCGAGACGCCGCCGGCCCATTGCCCGATCTGTGAGGACGAGCGCCAGTGGGTGCGCTGGGAGGGCCAGGCCTGGACGACCGCGGAAGAGGTCGCGGAGAAGCACAGGCTGGCGATCCGCGAGGACGCCGGCGTGCTCGCCTTCGGCATCGAGCCGCGCTTCGCCATCGGCCAGCGCGCCCTGCTGGCCGAGACGCCGCACGGCAACGTCCTGTGGGACTGCATCAGCATGGTCACCGACGAAGCCGTGGCGGAGATCGAGCGGCGCGGCGGCCTCTCCGCAATCGCCATCTCGCACCCGCACTATTATTCGGTGATGATCGACTGGAGCCGCGCCTTCGGCGGCGTGCCGATCCATATCCACGAGGCGGACCGGCAATGGGTGATGCGCCCCGACCCGGCGGTGAAATTCTGGAGCGGCGAGCGCTTCGCCCTCAATCCCTCGCTGACGCTGGTGCGCTGCGGCGGCCATTTCGCCGGCGGGCAGGTCCTGCACTGGAAGCGCGGCGGCGGCGACGCGGTACTCTCCGGCGACATCCTGCAGGTCGCGCCGACGCGACGGCGCGTCTCCTTCATGTACAGCTATCCCAACCAGATTCCGCTCAACGCCCGCGCCGTGCGGGCCATCGAGTCGGCGCTGGCAGGGTTCGAGTTCAAGGATATTTACGGCGCCTGGTGGGGCCAGAACGTTCTCGGAGAAGGACGGGCGGCGCTTGCCGCTTCGGTCGAGCGCTATCTCGCGGCGATCGCGGATTGAGGATCAGATCAGCGTCGCGACGATCAGCCAGAAAACCGCGCCCATCTGGTAAGCGAAGGCCGTGCCGCCGCCCCGCCGCTCGGCGGTCCGCCACACGGCGAAGGTCAGGAACAGGTTGTAGGGCAGCGCGGCGAAATGCACGGCAAGCGCCGCCGGCAGCGGCAGCCCTGCCGCCAGCAGGACCAGCGACGCCGCGGTGGTAGCAAGGTTGATCGCAGTGCCGATCACCACCATGTCGCGCCAGAACAGCCGCTTCAGCGGCACATTTCCGCGCCAGCGCGCGGCGAAGAATCCGGCTAGCCCGGCTTTCGGGTGCCCGATGTCCTCGCCCGCTTCCATTTCGCGGCTCCCGCTCATCCGACGTTGAGGTCGCGCCCGGCGGAGCGGATCGACACGGAGAAGCCGGCAAGCACGTCGATCAGCGCGATCACCGTCAGCGTGAAGAACACGGGATGGGCGGCACCGCGCACCAGCAGGAATTCGACGAGGAAGGCCACGAACACGAAGGTCGACAGCAGATGGTCGATGATCGAGGCGTTCGTGCTGCGCGTCGATTTCATCATCTCGACGAACAGCAGCACCAGCGCGGCGACGACCAGCAGGTCGCCGGCCGACATGGTCCAGACCCCGCCCGACATCATGGTGACCGAAAAGAGCTCTCCGCCGAACGGGTCGGCGCCGCTGCCGCCGAACAGGCCGGCGAGGCCGAGATTGTAGATCAGGAAGGGGATGATGAGCAGCGGGACCATGCCCAGCATGTCGGATCTCCTCGGCATCGACGGCCGGTATTTCGAGCCGCATGCTCCCGCCGTCAAGTCCGAATGCCGTCAGGCGGTCTCAAATACAAAAAGACCGGCGCGAGGCCGGTCCTTCGGACGTTCGCCTGGAAGAAAGCCTCAGCTTTCCTTCGGCTCCAGCACCTGGCGGCCGCGATACATGCCGGTCTTCAGGTCGATGTGGTGCGGGCGGCGCATCTCGCCGGAATTCTTGTCCTCGACATAGGTCGGGGCCTTGAGCGCGTCGGCGGAACGGCGCATGCCGCGCTTGGACGGCGAGGTCTTTCTTTTTGGCACAGCCATGGACGTATTCCTTCGGTCAATGGGCCGGGCTGCTCAGGCAAAGGGAGCCGCGCGTTCCGGGCCGGAATGAGAAATCCGGCGAGCCTATACACGCGCTGAACGGCTTTGGCCAGCCTTCCCCGCTGCTTTTTTTGCCGCTGGATCAGCTCACGCAGTCCACATAGCCGCCGGCCCTGGCGGCGCGGCGCTGGATGAGATTGGCGACCCGTCTCAGCCCGGCCGACGGCTTGGCCGGATTGCGCATGACCGGATTGGGCAGGGTGGCTGTAAGCAGCGCCGCCTGCCGGGCGGTGAGATTCTTGGCCGAAACCCCGAAATGATGCTGCGCGGCCGCCTCGATGCCATAGATGCCCGGTCCCCATTCGGCGATGTTGAGATAGATCTCCATGATCCGCCGTTTCGGCACGACCAGGTCGAAATAGCCGGCGAGCGGCAGTTCCACCACCTTGCGGACGAACGAGCGGCTGTTCCACAGATAGAGGTTCTTCACCGTCTGCATGGTGATGGTCGAGGCGCCGCGTGTCGGCTCGCCGGCCAGCGCGTCGTTGACCACGCCGCGCAGCTCGCCGAAATCGATGCCGAGGTGACGGCAGAACTGGCCGTCCTCCGACATGATCACCGAGTTGACGAGCACCGGCGCCACGTCTTCGAGCGGCACCCAGCGCCGGTCGTAGCCCTGCAGGGTGACGAGGTCGGCAAGCATCAGCGTCGAGACCGGCCGGACGAAGGACGGCAAATAGAGAATTGTCAGCACCACCGGGATCAGCGCGACGATGACGGCGAGCTTGGCGATGCGGCGCAGCCACAAGCCGATGCCGCGGCGTGAGCGGCTTGTGCCCTTCCCTGCCAGCTCCAATCCCTCGGTTTCCGGTTGAACGGTCTCGTCCAAGCCCACCCCGTCCTCGCTCGCTTCCTCCGGAATAAAGATGAGTTGCGGCGAGCGCAACGCCCGAAGCCGCCCGCCCGGCTTGACCGCCACCGTATATTGCCTAAACGGGGCGGCATGACGATCCCGCCCCCACTTTCCTTCGAAGAGCGTCTCGACCGCCGCGCCCGCGAGATCGAGGCGCTGCTCAGCCGGCTGCTCGACGACAAGGCGTCGGACGGCGAGATCGCCCGGCCGGCCGCCTTGCTTGCCGCCATGCGCCATGGGGTGCTCAACGGCGGCAAGCGCCTGCGCCCGTTCCTGGTGCTGGAAAGCGCTGCCCTGTTCGGCCACGACGGCGAGCCCGCCATGCGGGTCGCCGCCGCGCTGGAATGCGTCCACTGCTATTCGCTGATCCATGACGATCTGCCGGCCATGGACGACGACGATCTGCGGCGCGGCCAGCCGACGGTGCACCGCGCCTTCGACGAGGCGACCGCGATCCTGGCCGGGGACAGCCTGCTGACGCTGGCCTTCGACATTCTTTCCGACGTTCCGCCAGCCGCGCCGCGCGAGGCCGCGACGGCCGCAGCAAGGCAGCTGGAGCTGGTGCGCGGGCTGGCCCGCGCCGCCGGGCCGGGCGGCATGGCCGGCGGTCAGGCGCTCGACCTGCAGGCGGAGAAGGCCGCCCCGGACGAGGCCGGCATCATCACGCTGCAGACGATGAAGACGGGCGCGCTGATCCGCTATGCCTGCGAGGCGGGCGCCATCGTCGCCAACGCCTCCCCGGCCGACCGCGAGCGGCTGTCCGAGTTCGGTGCGGCGATCGGGCTTGCCTTCCAGCTCGCCGACGATCTGCTCGATGTCACGGCGACGGCGGAAGCCATGGGCAAGGCGACGCGCAAGGATGCCGCGGCCGGCAAGGCGACGCTGGTCGCCCTCCATGGCACCGATTGGGCGCGCCGGCAGCTTGGCGGGCTGGTCGCCCAGGCGCAGGCTCTGCTGGAGCCTTATGGCGAGCGCGCCGCCGTGCTCAGCGCCGCCGCCGCCTTCATCGCCGACCGGGAGAACTGAACGGGGATCAGCCGACCACCCAGTCGAACGGCACCGCTTGCGTGGTCGGCACCATGCCAGGCTGAATGCCGCCGGTGCCACTCGCGCCTTTGACCGGCGGCATGTCGATCTGCGAGAGCGTGGCCACCAGCCGCCGATGCCCCGAATTTGCAACCGCCACCCAAAGAAACAGTTTCCTGTCGCTCTGATCCCAGTCCCATTCGCCCTGGTCTCTTCCCGTTCGACAGAGCAGGCCAGCGTGCCCCACCAGGCGCACCGCGTCCGAAAGGTCCACGTCAGAATGGCCCTGTCGGCACAGCCTCGCAAGTCCCGATCCGACTTGAAGGACAAAGGGCCGAGGCCGCCTCCCGAAACGGTTTCTTAAGGGGAATAAAGCGTAATCGACGCCGGGGCATTTTAAGCATTTCGGGGTTGGGCGTGCCGGGCTACGCGACATTCGTGCGATCGATCAGGACACGCTATCTCTCGGGGCTGGTGCTGTTCGCCGTCAGCACGGCCGCGATCATGATCCTGCTCGACAGCCTCAACGACTACCGACGCGACGTCGACCGGCTGGGGCTCGACCTTGCCGTGCTGGCGCGCGACCTGAACAGCGCCGCCGCCTTCGCCGAAGGCGCGAGCACCGCCTGGCGGGAGCAGACGCGGGCCGACCTGACCGCCGCCGCCGCCGGCCATGCGTCGCGGCTGGCCGTCGCCATCGACGTTCTCGACACGGAACTCGACGGCGTTCGGCCGGACTTCTCCCCTGGCGTCGCCCGCGAGATCGACTCGGCCGCGGTCAACGGGGACCTGTTCTGGTCGGCGCGCGACATGGTGCGCAATCTCGGTCTGCTGGCTGGCGCCAAGCAGCTCGACGAATGGAGCTCGCGCGAGATCCGCAACCAGAACGCGCTGTTCGCCCAGCCTCTTCTGGCGCGGGCACGCGCCGCCCTGGACGCCGAGCGCAGCACCGTCGCGGCGCATGCCGACCGGCTGCTCGTCTATTCGAGCCTGCTGATGCTGGGCGTGCTCGCCTTCGTGGCGCTCTGGATATTTCGGCCGATGGAGAACGCCATCCGCCGCGCCTTCGCCGAATCGGCCCGCTCGCTGGAGCTCGCCGAAGCCGCCGACCGCGCCAAGTCCGAATTCCTTGCCAATATGAGCCATGAGATCCGCACGCCGATGAACGGTGTGCTCGGCATGGCCGAGCTGCTGGCGAGGACCGATCTCACACCGCGGCAGAAGACCTTCACCGACGTCATCGTAAAGTCCGGCAATGCGCTGATCACCATCATCAATGACATCCTCGACTTCTCCAAGATCAATGCCGGGCAGCTGACGCTCGATCCCGCCCCCTTCGCCATCGCGGAGGCGGTGGAGGACGTGGCGACGCTCGTCTCGAGCCGGGTGGCGGAGAAGAACCTCGAGCTGATCGTGCGCGTCGATCCGCGCCTGCCGACGCATGTCGTCGGCGATGCCGGCCGCTTCCGCCAGATCGTCACCAATCTCGTCGGCAACGCGGTGAAGTTCACCGAGCGCGGCCATGTGCTGGTCGACGTCTCCGGCGACGTGGTCGGCGGCACCGTGCAGATGAGGCTGCGCGTCGAGGACACCGGCATCGGCATTCCGGCCGAGAAGCTGCAGGGCGTGTTCGAGAAATTTGCCCAGGTCGACGGCTCGTCGACCCGCCGCCACGAAGGCACCGGGCTCGGCCTGGCCATTGCCGCCCGCCTCGTCGACCTGATGGGCGGCCGCATCGGCGTCGAGAGCGAGATCGGACGCGGCTCGGTGTTCTGGTTCACGGTGTCGCTGCCCGTCCACGAGGCCGGCATCGCGGCCGATCCCGTCCCCGTCGACATCACCGGCGCGCGCGTCCTGGTCATCGACGACAACCCGGTCAACCGCGATATCCTGGTCGAGCAGCTGCGCAGCTGGGGGTTCGACTGCGCCGCGGCGGAGAGCGGCGCGATCGGCCTCGCCTTCCTCGATCGCGCCATGAAGCTCGGCGCCTCCGTCGACTGCATCATTCTCGACTACCAGATGCCGGGCATGAGCGGCAGCGACGTGGCGCGCGCCATCAGCGCCGACCCGCGGCTGGCGATGATTCCGGTCGTGCTGCTGACCTCGGTCGACCAGATCGATTATGCCAGGCTGATCGTCGAGTACGGCATCGCCGCGCACCTCACCAAGCCGGCGCGCTCGGCGCAATTACTCGGCACGCTTGTGGCGACCATCCAGAAGGCGCGGATGCGCGACGGGGTGCCGGCACAGTTCGTGCGCGAGGCGCCCCCGCAGCCGCGGCGCGAAGCCGCTGCCTTCACCGTGCTGCGCGCCGCAAGTCCGGCCCAGGAGCTGCCGACGGCTTCTCCGGCCGTCCCCGTCGACATTCTGGTGGCGGAGGACAACGAGGTGAACCAGCTCGTCTTCGGCCAGATTCTCAGCGGCCTCGGCCTGACCTACCGCATCGCCGGCAACGGCCGCACGGCGGTCGAGATGTATCGCTCGCTCAACCCGAAACTCATCCTCATGGACGTCTCCATGCCGGAGATGAACGGCTACCAGGCCTGCCGCGCCATCCGCGAGATCGAGGCCGCCTCGGGCACCCGCATCCCGATCATCGGCGTCACCGCCCATGCGCTCAAGGGCGACCGCGAAAAATGCCTCGACGCCGGCATGGACGACTACCTGCCGAAGCCGGTGTCGCCCGACCGTCTCGGCGCCAAGATCGGCACATGGCTCGGCGAGACGGCTATGGTCAGGACGGCCTAACGCCGGCGAGGCCGCTCTTCACCGGTTGCGCAGCACCACGCAGGCGCCGCCTGCCGACCGCAGCGTCGCGCAGATGCGGTCGGCCGCCGCGCGACTGTCGGCGCCGATGCGCACGGCATAGATGCCGCGCCGCCCGCGCGGGCTGCGCACCCGGCTGACCACCGGGTCGGCGCCCTTCAGCACGGACTTGAACCGAGCCGAGATCCGCTGCCACTGCCGGATCGCAGCGGCGCGGCGGAAATTGCCGGCCACCTGGATGCCCCACGGTTTCGTCACGATCGTCGCCATGGCGATCGTCCGGGCATAGATGGTTCGCATTTGGCGGCAGGCTTCGCCGAACGGCAGTTTGGGGTCAAGCGGCCGCACCGTGCCGGCATAGTCGCGCGCGGTGAAGTTGTCGGCCGGCTCGCCCATGATGTCGAGCACGTACTCCTCGGTCTCGAGCGGCAGGAAGCCGCCCGAGGCGAGCCAGCGCGACACGCGGGTCTCGCCGGCATTGTAGGCGGCGGCCGCCAGACCGAGATTGCCGAAGCCGCGCTTCAGCTCGGCCAGATAGCGCGCCGAGGCGGGCAGCGCCTGCGCGATGTCGAAGGAATCGGCCAGCCCGCGCATCTTCGCTGTTCCCGGCATGAACTGGGCGATGCCCTCGGCGCCGACCGGGCTGACGGCGTTCGGATCGAAGCGGCTTTCCTTCCAGATCAGCCGGGCGAAGAAGTCGCTGGGCAGGCCGTTCGAGCGGGCATGCAGGTCGATCAGGTCGCAGATGCGGGCGGTGGTGACGATGCGCGACTTCGGCGGGTCGGCGAGGGCGGGGGTGCAGGAGAGAAGGAGGGCAGCCGCACACGATGCCAATCCTTTGCCTGGCCTCGTCGCACCCCCCCCTGTCCTACCGGACATCTCCCCCACAAGGGGGAAGATGGGCAGCTTCGGCGGTGCGGCTTCTTCTGCACCGCTAGCGATTGGCGAAACCGAAGCGGGCAGCCAATCTCCCCCCTTGTGGGGGAGATGTCCGGCAGGACAGAGGGGGCCCAAGTAGGGCGCCGGAGGGCAAAGATCGCGCCCAAGCATCGACACGACGGACAAGACGGCCCGCCGCAGCACGGCTACTCCGCGGCCTGCCTGCCGCCCTGTCCGAAGCGGGCCTCGATATAGTCGGCGACCATCTTCTCGAACTCGGCGGCGATGTCGGCGCCGCGTAGCGTCGCCGCCTTGCGGCCGTCGATGAACACCGGCGCCGACGGCGTCTCGCCGGTGCCGGGCAGCGAGATGCCGATGTCGGCATGCTTGGATTCGCCCGGGCCGTTGACGATGCAGCCCATGACGGCGACCTTGAGCTCCTCGACGCCGGGATATTTGTCGCGCCACAGAGGCATGTTCCTGCGCAAATCGGCCTGGATGTTTTGCGCCAGCTCCTGGAACACCGTCGAGGTGGTTCGGCCGCAGCCGGGGCAGGCGGCCACCACGGGCACGAACTGGCGGAATCCCATGGTCTGCAGCAGCTCCTGCGCCACCTGGACCTCGCGGGTGCGGTCGCCGTTCGGCTCGGGCGTCAGCGAGACGCGGATGGTGTCGCCGATGCCCTGCTGCAAGAGGATGCCCATGGCGGCGGACGAGGCGACGATGCCCTTCGAGCCCATGCCGGCCTCGGTCAGGCCGAGATGCAGCGCGTGATCGCTGCGCCCGGCGAGCGCGGTATAGACCGCGACCAGATCCTGCACGCGGCTCACCTTGGCCGACAGGATGATCCTGTCGCGCGGCAGGCCGATCTCCTCCGCGGCTTGCGCCGACAGCAGCGCCGAGCGCACGATCGCCTCGCGCGTCACCTCGTCGGCGGTCAGCGGCGCGCCGGCCGCCTGGTTCTCGTCCATCAGCGCCGTCAGCAGCTCCTGGTCGAGCGAGCCCCAGTTGACGCCGATGCGCACCGGCTTGCCGTAGCGGATCGCCGTCTCGACGATGGCGCCGAACTGCCTGTCCTTCTTCTCCTTGAAGCCGACATTGCCGGGGTTGATGCGGTATTTCGCCAGCGCCTCGGCGCAGGCCGGATGGTCGGCCAGCAGCTTGTGGCCGATATAGTGGAAGTCGCCGACCAGCGGCACGTCGAGGCCGAGCCGCTCCAGCCGCTCGCGGATGCGCGGTACGGCGGCCGCGCTCTCGTCGCGGTCGACGGTGATGCGCACGATCTCCGAGCCCGCCTTGGCGAGCGCGGCGACCTGCGCGACGGTGCCGTCGACATCGGCCGTGTCGGTGTTGGTCATCGACTGCACCACCACGGGGGCGCCGCCGCCGACCGTCACGCCGCCCACGTCCACGCCGACGGAACGCCTCCGCGGCAGGGGAGAGGATTGATATCCGGTCATGGCCCGGGCGCCTCGTGGGAAGATGGAACCGGCCATGAGGTGGCGGATGCCGGCCGCCTTGTCAATGGCGTGGGGTGCCGCACGGTACGTCGGGGGGTGTGCGATGGGCGGCGCTTAGCGGCATGGTTGCGTTCGAAAACCGCGATTCCAGGCCGCAGCGCCGGAAACGGATACGAGGTGGCGATCATGGCTTAAGCCGCCGGGTGGGGTTGTCGCCCAGCATCGCGGCGAGCCGGCTCGTGGCAATCGACGAGACGTGCGACCGCCTTCGCCGGACGCCGCCGCATGTGCGTCCTGAAATCCATTGCTTCCAGCTCGCCTGCATCCTGGAGGCACCGTGAGGCGGCGGCTGGGATGACGGCCCGGACTCTTCGGTGCCGCCTCAGCTCGGATGCAGCACCGCGCCGCCGCAGACGGAGATGACCTGTCCCGTCACGTAGCCGGAGAGGTCCGTCGCCAGGAATTCCAGCACGTTGGCGAGGTCCTCGGTCTGTCCGAAACGCCTGAGCGCGATGGCCTCGAGCTGCTCCGGCGTGCCGATCCCCATGGCGGGGTCGAGGCGCTTCAGCCGCTCGGTCTCGACGATGCCCGGCGCGATGGCGTTGACGCGGATGCCGTAGGGGCCGAGTTCGGCGGCAAGCGCGCGGGTGAGATAGGCGACGCCCGCCTTGGCGGCGCCGTAGACCGCCAGATTGCCGCCTTCGAGCAGCGAGATGCCGGTCTGCGACGAGATGTTGACGATGATGCCGCTGCGCTGCGCCTTCATCGCCGGGGCGGCCGCCGCGCAGCAGAGCTGGGTGGCCTTCAGGTTGACGCCGATCAGGTAGTCGAAGCCGTCGGGCGTCGTCTCGGTCGCCAGCGTGCCGCTGCCGCGCGCCACCGCCACGCCGGCATTGTTGACCAGGACGTCGAGCCGCCCGAACGCCTCCAGCGTGGCGGCGACGAGGCGCTCCGCCTGCTCGGGCTGTCTGAGGTCGCCCTCGACGCCGAGCGAGTGGCGCCCCAGCGCCTCGACCTCCGCCATGACGCTCGCCGCCGTCAGTTCCTCGCCGATGCGCGCCGCGCCCTGCAGGTTGAGGTCGGCGATGACGACGTCGGCGCCGAGCCGCGCCAGCCTGAGCGCATAAGCGTGGCCGAGGCCGCGCGCCGCGCCGGTGACGATCGCCACCTTCCCCTTCAGCGGTTCGGGCATCTCGAAGCTCCTCAGCGGTGGAACACGACGGACTGATCCAGCTCGGCGCGTCCGACCCGCGCCCTGTTGGCGGCCACGCCCCCGTCCTCGTAGCCAAACGAAATGCCGAAGATCAGCCGGTTGGACGGCGGCAGGCCGAGATGCTCGCGGATGATCGTCGGGTAGAGGCTGAGCGCCCCCTGCGCGCAGGAGGCGATGCCGCGCGCCGTCATGGCGAGCATCAGCGTCTGCGCATAGATGCCGAGGTCGACCGCCTCGCGCTCCTCGAACGCGCCATGCATGAAGACCAGCACCGCATGCGGCGCGCCGAAGAAATTCAGGTTGCGTCGATAGGCCCAGTCGCGGCGCGGCCGGTCGTGGCGCTCGATGCCCATCGCCCCGTAGAGCTGGACCGCCGCGTCGACCTGGCGCTCGCGGTAGACGCCGGTGAACCTGCGGTCGGCCGAAAAATCCGGATCGGGCGGGATGCCCGCCTCCGACGCGGCCACCATCCTTTCGCCGAGCGCCCGCAGGCTCTCGCCGGACAGAACATGCGCGATCCAGGGCTGGATGTTGCAGTTGGACGGTGCGGCCTGGGCAAGCTGGAAAACCGCGCGTATGGTCTGTTCGGGCACCTCGGCCGGGAGATAGCCGCGGACCGAACGCCGCAGCGCGATGGCCTGGTCGAGAGGCATGGCCGCTCCGTCGTGGTTCATCGCATCCCGCTCCGCTCGGCGATCGCCATGCCGCGCCGGGCATAGGCCCCTGCCAGGAACCGGCCGACCCGCGCGGAATCCGGCAGCGTGCTGTTGCCCTGCTCGCCGCGCACCGCGACGCCGGCGCTGCCGACGGCGCCGCGGAACATGGCGAAGACGCGGTGGAAATCCGTCATCCGTTCCGAGCTGCCTGCATCGGCGTAATAGGCGGCGAGATAGTCCTCTTCGGCCGGGATGCCGAGCCCGGCAAGATCCTCGCCGAGCAGGCCGCCGTTCTCGTCGGCGCCCATGTGCCAGGCCTGGGTGTTGAAGGCGACGTCGACCAGCGGATGGCCGAGCGTCGACAGCTCCCAGTCGAGCACGCCGGCGACGCGCGGCTCGGCCGGGTGGAACATGACGTTGCCGATGCGGAAGTCGCCGTGGCACAGCGCCAGCAGCTCGCTGTCGGGAATGCGCGGTTCCAGCCAGGCAATCATCCGGTCGAGATCGGGATTGTCGTCGTCGCCCTTGCGATACTGCGCCCAAAGCTGCGACCAGCGGCTGATCTGGCGCCGGAAATAGTTGCCCTCGCGGCCGTAGTCGCCGAGGCCGGCGGCGCGGAAATCCAGCCGGTGGATCTTCGCCATGGTCTGGCACATCGTTGCGTAGAGCGCCGCCCGCTCGGCCGCCGGCAATCCCGGCATTGCGTAGGCGGTGAACACCCGGCCTTCGAGCCATTCCATCAGGTAGAAAGGCGTGCCGAGCACGGACGCATCCTCGTGATAGTGATAGGCCCGCGGCACCGGAACGTCGGTCTGCGCCAGCGCCTTCAGCACGCGGAACTCCCGGTCGATGGCATGCGCCGACTTCGCCAGCTTCATGCGCGGCTGCTTGCGCAGCACCGCGCGCCAGCCGTCGGCGTCGACGAAATAAGTGGGGTTCGACATGCCGCCTTCCGTCGGCCGGATCGCCAGCGCGCCGATGGCGCGGCCGAGGAAGCCTTGCAGGAAGCCGCGCAGCGCGTCCGGCTCGAAATCCGGCGCGGCCGCGGGTGTCACGCGGGCGTTCACGAAGCCTTCCCGCCGAAGCCGAACAGCGCATGCGCGATCCGCCGCTTCTGCACCTCCTCCGAGCCCTCGGTGATCTTGTAGCGGCGGTGGTGGCGGTAGATGTGCTCGAACGGCATGTGGCGGGAGTAGCCGAGCCCGCCATGCACCTGCATGGCGAAGTCGGCCGCCCGGCACACCAGGTCGTTGGCCTTGTAGTTGCAGATCGAGACCTCGTGCGAGAACGCGGCCGGGTCCTGCCGGTCCATCTTCCAGGCCGTGCGGAATATGTAGTTGCGCACCGTCTCGCAGTCTGCATGCAGCTCGGCCAGCGGGAACTGGATCGCCTGCCGCCTGGCCAGGGGCTCGCCGAACAGCACGCGCTCCCTGGCGTAGTTGACCGCCTGCTCGATGCAGTAGCGCGCCGCGCCGGCGCTCGCCGCCGCCTGGCGGATGCGGTTCTCGTGGATGAACATCATGGCGATCTGCAGCCCTTCGCCCTCCTTGTGCAGGATCGCCGTATCGGGCACGCGCACGTCCTTCAGCTCGACCTCCGAATGGTCGGTCGGCATGTTGAAGGTCCAGTGGTTCATCACGATGGTGTGGCCGGGCGTGTCGGTCGGCACGATGAAGGCGGTGATGCCGCTCGCCTCGCCGTCCCTGCCGCCGGTGCGGGCGAAGACGAGGTTGGCCTCGGCCCGGCCGACCTGGGAGTTCCAGCGCTTGCGCCCGTTGATCACCCAGTGGGCGCCGTCCCGCACCGCGCGCGTCTCCAGCCAGGTCGCGTCCGAGCCGTGGTTCGGCTCGGTCAGCGCGAAGCTCAGGTGCCGCCTGCCGGTGATGATGCCTTCGATATAGACCTTCTGGTCCTTGGTGCCGTAGCGGGCGATGGCCGGCACGATCGGAAAGTTACCGACGATCGAAGACTCGTCCTGCAGGTCGTTGTGCAGGCCGAGCCCCTTGGCGGCGAGATGCTCGCGGATGGCCGCATTCATCAGATTGCCGGCCGCCTGGCCGCCGCAGCTTTCGGGCAGGCAGAGCCGCAGGTGCCCGGCCTTGTCCGCCCGCCGCTCCATTTCGGCGATCAGCGCCCGCCAGGCGTCGGCCGGCCGGCCGTCCTCCTCCCAGTTGGTGCGCGCCCATTCGCGCCGGTGGTCGAAGAACTGCATGTTCTCGCGCTCCAGCGGCCTGATCTCGGCCTCGATGAAGGCATCGAGCTCGGCGAGCTTGTCGACGATCGTCCGCGGCAGGTCGAAATCCATCTTCACGCCTTTTCCATGGGAGAGGGGGCAGCCGTTCGGCGGGGCGTCAGGCGTCGGCGTATTTCGCCGCCTTCTCCCGCAGCACGAATTTCTGGATCTTGCCGGATGCGGTGCGGGGCATGGCGTCGAGCACCTCGACGGCCTCGGGCCAGTACTGCTTCGCCGCGCCGCTCTTCTCCATCCACCGGCGCAGCTCGTCCAGGGTGAAGGCGCCGCCGTCCTTCAGCACGACGAAGGCGCAGCCGCGCTCGCCCATGCGCTGGTCGGGATAGCCGACCACGGCCGCGTCGGCGACCCGCGGGTGGCGGTAGAGGATCGATTCGATCTCGACCACCGGCACGTTCTCGCCGCCGCGGATGATGATGTCCTTGGTGCGCCCGTCGATGCGGATGTAGCCTTGCTCGTCCATGTAGGCGAGATCGCCCGAGTCGAACCAGCCTTCGGACCCGCGCCCGTCGAGGCCGGGCTTCCTGTAGTAGCCGAGGAACTGCTGGGCGCCGCGGAAATAGAGCCGCCCGGTCTGCCCGGCGGGCAGGGGCTCCAGGTTTTCGTCCGCGATGAGCACTTCGACGCCGTCCACCGGCCGGCCGTCGCTCGACACGGATTTCACCGAGGCACGTTCCGGCTCGGTGAGCGAGCCGCCGAGGCTTTCGGTCATCCCCCAGCACGAGGAGACGTTGAGCCCCAACAGCTTTCGGGCGTTCTCGATGATGACGGGCGGGATAGGCGCGCCGGCGCACAGGAACGTGGCCAGCGGGGCTTTCTGCGCGCCCTCTTCGATCAGACGAACGATATCGGCGAGGAACGGAGTCGCGGCCGCCATGTGGGTGATGCCCTCGCGTGCCATGATCGCTACGCCGGCCTTGGGTTCCCAGATGTCGGGGAAGACGACGGTGTTGCCATGGTACAGCGCCTGGACCATCACGGCGGCATAGCCGGTCATGTGGCCGAAAGGGGTGGACCCGAAATGGATCACGTCGTTGCCATGACCGAGACGGGTGCCGAGCGCCTTGGCGCAGGCGACCAGCGTGTTGAAGGCGTGCATGACACCCTTGGGCTCGCCCGTCGTGCCGGAGGTGTACATCAGCACCGCCAACTCGTCCGGTGCCTGCGGGGTGCCGGCGGAGGCAGGGACGGCTGTCGCGCCGGAATTCATCACCAGCCCGTCAAAGGAGCGCGCAGCTTCGCCATCGACGACAATGATGTGCTGCAGCTTCGGCAGTTCCGGCTTGAGGCCGTCGAGCATCCTTTCGAAGTCGTGGCCCCGGAACGTTTTCGGGATGAGGATGGCCTTGGTGTCGGCGAAGCCCAGCATGAAGCGAAGCTCGCGTTCCCTGAAGATGTGCATCAGCGGATTGCACACCGCGCCGATGCGCGCCAGGGCATAGGCCGAGACCACGAACTCCCACCAGTTGGGCAGCATGAGCGCCACGATGTCGCCCTTGCCGATGCCCATCGCCCGGAAGGAGCCCGCTGCCTTGGCGACCGCGTCGCCGAGCTCCCGGTAGGTCATCACCTTGGCCGGAGCGTCGAAACCCTTGTCCATGCGGTAGGCGACCAGCGCCTTCTTGTCCGGATTCCGGGCAATGGCTGCCTCCAGCAGGTCGTCGAGCGTCTTGTCCTGCCACCAGCCCTCGGCCCGCATCCGCTTTGCGTGGGCCGCGAAATCGAAGCCTTCGGCCATGCCTGTTCCTCCCGATATCCCGAGCGGCCGGCTTCCTCTCTCCAGCCGCGCGGTACATTATAGTAATCTAGATTATCATACAAAACCACATGAAATTGGAATCCGTCAAGCGGGAGGGGCACGGCGGTCCGGATGGAGGGCAGGAGATACCTAATAGATGAACTTCCCGGCCGGATGCGTCGCCGAAATCCCTCCGTCGACCGGGATGAGCTGACCGTCGACGTAGGCGGCGTCGTCGGAAGCAAGGAAGGCAACGACGGCAGCCATATCCTCGACATGGCCCGGCCGCTGCATCGGCGTCAGCCTGCCGAGCCGGTCTTCCTTGCCGTTATCGCGCGCCCAGTCGAACATCGGCTTGGTCAGTCCCGTCTCGGTCAGGCCGGGAAGGATGGCGTTGACGCGCACCTTCTTGCCGGCGAAGGCGCAGGCGGCCGTCATCGTCAGGTGGTTCACACCCGCTTTCGCCGCGCCATAGGCCTCGGTGCCGCCGCGGGCGCGCAGCGACCCGGTGGACGAGTTGAGGATGATCGAGCCGCCGCCGTGCTCGGACATGTACCTGCCCGCCAGCTTGCAGGCGACGAAGGCCGTCACGACGTTGTCGCGGAACATGCCTTCCCATTGCGCCACGCTCTGCTCCAGAAACGGTTTTACCGAATCCGTGTTGCCGGCATTGGCGAAGAAGATGTCGAGGCCGCCCAGCTCCCTGACGCACAGCTCGATCGCGGCACCGATTCCTGCCTCGTCCGCTGCGTCGGCCACATGGTGGATGCAGGTGCCGCCCGCCTCGCGCGCCGCATGCACGGTCGCCTTTAGCGGATCCTCGCGCCGGCCGACGACCAGCACGCTGGCGCCTTCGGATGCCAGGCGCAGCGCGCTGGCGCGCCCGATGCCGCTGCCGCCGCCGGTGATGATCGCGCGGCGCCCGTCCAAACGTCTCATGGCTGTCCTCCCGTCGCCGGGCAGACCATGCCCGTGTTGCGGAATGCTATTGTAAGGTACGTAAGATGAAAGTAAACTAGCTATACATTTTCCGGAAGGAGAAGCGATGACGGGAAAGCTCGACCATATCGGCATCTTCGTGGAGAGCTTGGAGCGGGCGGTTCCGTTCTACGAGACGCTGATCGGCCGCGGCGCCCCGGTCATCCGCGAGGTCCCGGAACTCGGCCTGCGGCTCGCCTTCTTCACCCGGCAGGGCGGCGAGATCGTCGAGCTGGTCGAGGCTTCCGGCAGGACGGAGATGAAGCATGGCGACGTCGTCGTCGCCCTGGAGGTCGACGACCTCGAAGCCGAGATCGCCAGGCTCCGGGCGGCCGGCATCAAGGCCTACCACCAGAAGCCGACCGACAACCTGCCGCTGCATCGCGGGTGGATCACCAAGGGCGACGGCCACGGCACCATCATAGAGCTCTGTCCGAAGGGGGAGGTGGCCCGCTTCGTCGCCGGGGGCGCAGGCGGCGCGGTCGCCGGCTGAGGACGTCCGTTACAGGTCCCGCCGCGCCAGCGAGCGGCAAACCATCCGACTAGGGAGTTCAGTGCATGACCGGACCACTCGCCGGAGTGAAAATCGTCGAGCTGGCCGGGCAAGGGCCGGCACCCTTCGCCGGTGCGCTGCTCGCCGATTTCGGGGCCGACGTGGTGCTGGTCGACCGCCCGCCGGGATCGGGCTGGGCGCCGCAGGTGCCGCGGAAATACGATTTCTACATGCGCAACAAGCACTCCCTCGGCCTTGACCTGAAGGCGGAGCGCGGCGTCGCCACGGCCAAAGCGCTGATCGGCAAGGCCGACGTTCTGATCGAAGGCTACCGGCCCGGGGTCATGGAGCGGCTGGGCCTCGGGCCGGCGGAATGCCTCGCCCTCAACCCGCGCCTCGTCTATGCCCGCATGACCGGCTGGGGCCAGGAAGGGCCGATGGCCCAGGAGGCAGGCCACGACATCAACTATCTCGCCCTCACCGGGGCCCTGCACGCGATCGGCCCCGCCGGTACGCCGCCGCCTCCGCCGCTCAACCTCGTCGCCGATCTCGGCGGTGGCGCCATGTTCCTGGTCGCCGGCATTTTGATGGCGCTGATCGAGGCCAGGGCGACGGGCAGGGGTCAAATGGTGGACTGCGCCATGCTGGACGGCGTCGCGCAGCTGATGTCGGCCTTCCAGGCGTTCCGCCAGCAGGGAAGCTGGTCGGAGAACCGCCAGGACAACATCGTCGATGGCGGCGCGCCGCATTACGGCACCTACGCGACGAGCGACGGGCTTTACATATCGGTCGGCGCCATCGAGCCGCAGTTCTACGTCAATCTCGTCAAGGCGCTCGGGCTCGATCCCGCGCAACTGCCGGACCGCGACGACCGGCGCAACTGGCCGCTGCTGCGGCAGCGCTTCGAAAAAATCTTCGCCACCAGGACGCGCGCGGAGTGGGACGAGCTCATGAAAGGCCGCGACGCCTGCTTCGCGCCGGTGCTGTCGATCGACGAGGCCTGGGACCATCCGCAGATGCAGGCGCGGCGAACATTCGGGCAGATGGGCGGGCTACGCTATCCCGCCCCCGCGCCAAGATTGTCTGGCACACCGGGGCGCCTGCGCAATCCGCCGCCGGAGCCGGGCGCCGACACCGCCGCGGTGCTGGCCGACTGGGGCGTAGCGGCCTCCGCGGCGCAGCCAGGACATCCGGTCCGGTCCGCCGGCAGATCGGCAGCGGGATCAAGCCGCACCTGGAAATGATCATCAGCAAAATACGCTAGCATATTTTTCATTGGCACATACAATTAGATACGCTAATGTACGATATGCTGCCGATGCTGAGGCGGCAAAGCCTCGCCGGTGTCAGGCGCCGAGGCATCTCGAAGTCGAACGGAAATCAGAACCCTTGGTGAGGGAGGAAGCACTATGGCGTTCGTGAATGTGAAGGCGGCCCTGTCGGGGCTCGCCGCGGCGGCGGCAATGGCCGTGCCGGCGCTGGCCGACGTGAACATCGGCTATCTCTCCGACATGTCGGGCCCGACATCGGTGCTGACGGGGGAATCCAGCCAGCGCGCCATCGAGATGGCGATCGCCGATTTCGGCGGCGAGGTGAATGGCGAGAAGATCGTGCTCACGGTCGCCGACCATCTGTCGAAGCCCGACGTCGGTCTCGGCATCGCCCGCGAATGGGTCGACAAGGGCGACATCGACCTCCTGTTCAGCGTCGACCAGTCGGCGGTAGCGCTGGCCGTCTCGGACCTCGTCCGCGACAAGAACATCACCTTCCTGCACGGCGCCTCGAGCGCGGCGCTGACCAACGAGAAATGCGGGCCCTACCAGGTTCAGATGATCCTCGACACCTATGGACTGTCGCGCGCCATCTCGATGCCGCTGGTCGCGACCGGCCACAAGAAATGGTACTACATCTCCGTCGACTATGCGCTCGGCCACGACCTGCAGGCCAAGGGCGAGGCGGCGGTCGCCGCGGCCGGCGGCGAGATCGTCGGTTCGGCACGGCACTCGCCGCAGACCACCGACTTCTCCGCCTTCCTGCTCGAGGCTCAGTCCAGGGGCGCCGACACCATCGGGCTCGCCACCTTCGGTTCCTGGCAGATCGCCGTCGCCAAGCAGGCGCAGGAATTTGGCCTCAGCATACCGCTCGCCCCCTATTTCCTCGGCGACACCGACATCAAGGCCGCCGGCCTCGACAGCCTGCAGAACGTGTCGAGCGCGATTCCCTTCTACTGGGACCAGAACGACAAGACGCGCGCATTCGCCAGGCGCTACCAGGAGCGCTACAACCGGCCGCCGACCTTCCCCAACGCGATGCACTACGAGTTCATCTCCCATTACCTCAACGCGGTGAAGGCGGTGGGCAGCACAGATGCCGCCGCGGTCGTCGCAAAAATGCGCGAGACGCCGATCCGGATGATCAACGGCGACACCGCCACCATCCGCGCCGACGGCCGCACGCTGCGGCCGATGTATTCCTTCGTCACCAAGACGCCGGCGGAAAGTTCCGGCGACTGGGATTTTCTGAAGATCACCGGCACCATCCCCGCCGACACGCTGGCCCCGCCGCTCTCCGAGAGCAAGTGCCCGCTGGTCAAGGGCTGACGTCGTCGACGGCGCGGGTCGGCGTTGCCGGTCAGCGCCGGACGGAGCCCGACGTCCCGCCGACGGGGCGGCACGGGTATGAAGACCGGGGAGGAACGGTTGAAGGACGCGGTACTCGAGGTTCGGGGCATCACCAAAAGGTTCGGCGCCTTCAGGGCGGTGGACGGTGTTGACCTCGACATTGCCGAGGGTGAGATCCATGCTCTCATCGGCCCCAACGGCGCCGGCAAGACGACTTGCTTCAACCTGTTGACCGGAAACCTGTCGCTGACGGCGGGCGAGATCAGGTTGCGCGGCGAGGTGATCTCCGGCCTGCCGATGGACGCCATCGCCCGCCGCGGCCTGGTGCGTTCCTACCAGATCTCCTCGATCTTCCCGGACTTCACGGTGCTGGAAAACCTGCGCTTCGCCCTGCAGCGCAAACGCCGCGGCAATTTCGATTTCTGGCGCTCGGAGCGGCATCTCCACACCCTCGACGGGCGCGCCCTCGAGCTTCTGGAACAACTCGGCCTCGCCGAGTGGGCTGGGACGCGGGCCGGCGACCTTCCCTACGGCCGCAAGCGCGCCCTGGAGATCGCCACGACGCTCGCCCTCGATCCGCAAGTGCTGCTGCTCGACGAGCCGACTTCCGGCATGGGGCGCGAGGACATAGGCCGCGTCGCCGATCTGATCCGCAAGATCGCCAGGGGCCGCACCGTCATCATGGTCGAGCACAATCTGCCGGTCGTAGAGGGGCTCTGCGACAACGTCACCGTGCTCGCCCGCGGGCAGGTGATCGCGCGCGGCACCTACAGCGAAGTGTCCGCCGATGCCAGGGTCGTCGAGGCCTATCTGGGGACGGCCCATGCTTGAGATCCGCGGCCTCCACGCCTGGTACGGCGACAGCCACGTCCTGCACGGGCTGGCGATGGACATCCCGCGCGGCCGCGTCGTCTCGCTGCTCGGCCGCAACGGCGCCGGCAAGTCCGCCACCATGCGCACCATCATGGGGCTGCTCGGCAAGGCGACCGGCGAGATCAATTGCAACGGCGTCAACCTCCTGAAGCTGCGCCCCGATCAGATCGCCCGCAAGGGCATCGCGCTCTGCCCCGAGGACCGCGGCATCTTCCCCTCGCTCACCGTGACGGAGAACCTGTTCCTGCCGCCGGTGGTAGCGGCGGGCGGCATGGACATCGCCAGCATCTACGCGCTCTTCCCCAACATCCGCGAGCGCGGCGCCAGCCGCGGCACGCAGCTCTCCGGCGGCGAGCAGCAGATGCTGGCGATCGCCCGCATCCTGCGCACCGGCGCCCGCCTGCTGCTGCTCGACGAGCCAACGGAAGGGCTCGCCCCGGTCATCGTCCAGCAGATCGCGCGGGTCATCCGCGAGATCAAGGAGCTCGGCTACACCGTGCTGCTGGTCGAGCAGAAGGCGCATTTCGTCGAGAGCCTCGCCGACATCCACTACCTCATCGAGAACGGAACCATCGTCGACCGGCTGGAGAGCGCGGAATTCGCCGCGAGCCGCGATCGCGTCGAACGGCTGCTGGCCGTCTGAGGAGGAGCGCATGTTCGAACTCGACCTCAATCTCATCCTCGGCCAGATGGTGCTCGGCCTGGTGAACGGCGTCTTCTACGCCATCCTCTCGCTCGGCCTGGCGATCATCTTCGGCCTGCTCGGCGTCATCAATTTCGCGCATGGCGTGTTCTTCATGCTCGGCGCCTTCGCCGCCTATCTGCTCGCCCAGACTCTTGGCATCGGCTACTGGGGCGCGCTGCTGCTGGCGCCGCTGATGGTCGGCGCGCTCGGCCTCGTCGTCGAGGTGGCGCTGATCCGCCACCTCTACCGGCTCGACCATCTCTACGGGCTGCTGCTCACGCTCGGGCTGGCGCTGTTCGTCGAGGGTTTCGTCCGCATCGTCTTCGGTCCGCAGGGCCTGCCCTACGAGGTTCCGCCCAGCCTGCGCGGCGCCATCAATCTCGGCTTCATGGTCCTGCCCTATTACCGCGCCTGGGTGGTGGCGGCCGGCATCGTGCTGTGCCTCGCCACTTGGTTCGTCATCGAGCGCACGCCGCTCGGTGCAAAGCTGCGCGCCGCCACCGACAATCCGCAGCTCGTCCAGGCCTTCGGCATCAACGTCCCGGTCATGCTGACCCTGACCTATGCCGCCGGCGTGGCGCTGGCGGCGGTCGGCGGCGTGATGGCGGCGCCCATCATGTCGGTCGACCCGGCGATGGGCACCAGCATCGTCATCGTCGTCTTCGCCGTGGTGGTGATCGGCGGCATGGGCTCGATCCTCGGCTCGATCGTCACCGGCCTCTGCCTCGGCCTGCTCGAAGGCCTCGCCAAGGCGGTGTTTCCGCAGGCCTCCTCGACCGTCATCTTCGTGGCGATGGTGATCGTGCTGGTCCTGCGCCCGCGCGGCCTCTTCGGGAAAATGGCATGAGCGGCCCAGACGCAACCACCATGGACAAGCCGGCCGTTTCCGCGGCGGCGTCGCGCCCGGCGCAATTTCTCGGCTTCACGCCGGCGCGCGCCATCTTCTTCCTGCTGTTTGCGGCTTTCGTCGTGGTCGCGCCGGCGCTGCTCTATCCGATCTTCCTGATGAAGGTGTACTGCTTCATCATCTTCGCCTGCGCCTACAACCTTTTGCTCGGCTACACCGGGCTGATGAGTTTCGGCCATGCCGCCTTCTTCGGCATGGGCGCCTATCTGTGCGGCTACGCAGCCACCCGCTGGGGGCTGCCGTTCGAGCTGGCGGTGCTGACCGGTACCGGCACCGCGGCGCTGCTCGGCCTGCTGTTCGGCTGGATCGCCATCCGCCGCACCGGGCTCTACTTCGCCATGATCACGCTGGCGCTGGCGCAGATGGTCTATTTCGTCGCGCTGCAGGCGCCGTTCACCGGCGGCGAGAACGGCATCCAGTCGGTGCCGCGCGGCTCGGTCCTCGGCATCGTCGACCTGTCGTCCAACACCGCGCTCTACTGGACCGTGTCGATCGTCGTGCTGGCGGTGCTGGCCCTCTACAACCGCATCGTCCACTCGCCCTTCGGGCGGGTGCTGCGCGCCATCCGCAACAACCCCGAGCGCGCCATGTCGCTCGGCTACGACGTCGACCGCTTCAAGATCGCCGCCTTCACGCTCTCGGCGGCGCTGTCGGGCTTCGCCGCCTCGCTGAAGACCGTCGTCTTCGGCATCGCCACGCTCACCGACGTCTCCACCGTGGTGTCGACCGAGGTGGTTTTGATCAACCTCGTCGGCGGCATCGGCACGATCTTCGGGCCGGTGGTCGGCAGCTTCGTCATCCTGTCGCTGGAGCATTTCCTGGCGCCCTACGGACCGTGGGTGCTGCTCCTGCAGGGTCTCGTCTTCATGCTGTTCGTGCTGGTCTTCCGCCAGGGCATCGTCGGCGAATTGCAGAAACGGCTGCGGGTCGGGCTTTGAGCCGGCGCTTTCTCCAGCCTGGGTTCCTCGCCCCCACGAAGTGGGGGAGAGGTGGCGAGCCCGGAGGGCGAGACGGAGAGGGGGTCTTCTCCGCGTCACGCCGCCGCGTAGCTCACCGCCCCTTGAAAACCGGCTTGCGCCGCTCCGCGAAGGCGCTGATGCCCTCGCGCGCATCCTCCGTGCCGGCCAGCGCGGCGAGTGCCTGCGCCTCGTGCTCGAGCTGCGTCTCGAAGGGCTCGCTGCGCGCCGACATGAAGGTCCGCTTGATCGCGCCATAGGCGAGCGTCGGGCCGGCGGCGAGTTTTTTGGCAACCGCCTCGGCACCCGCCATCAGCTCGGCGCCGGGCACGACATAGTCGGCGAGGCCCGCCTGCCTCGCCTCGCCCGCCTCGATCGCCTCGGACAGCATGATGAAGCGTTTCGCCCGCGAAAATCCCATGCGGCTCGACAGCGAGACGGTGGAGCCGGAATCGGCGCAGAAGCCGATCATCGAGAAGGCGGCGTTGAACTTCACGCCCTCGGCGGCGAAGACGATGTCCGACATCGCTACCAGCGACACCGCCCCGCCGGCGACGTCGCCTTGCACGGCGCAGACGACCGGCGCGTTCATGCGCTGGAAACGGCCCAGCGCCATGTGCAGGTCGGCCGTCCACGCCTTGACGATGCGCGGGAGCTGCGACAGATCCTTGACGAAAGCCCGGATGTCGCCGCCCACCGAGAAATAGCGTCCTTCGGCGGCGAGCAGCACGGCCCGCACGTCGTCGCGGCTGGAGAGCTCGACAGACAGGTCGCGCAGGTCACGGCACATGCGCCCGTCCATCGGGTTGCCGCGCTCCGCCTGGGTCAAGGTGACCCGCGCCAGGCCGTCCTCGATCCGGCAGGCGAGTGTCTCCATCGTCAGCCCGGTCATGCCATGCGCTCCTTCCCGCTTGCTCAAAAAAGATATAGTAACATACTATTTTATAGCGCATGATTTGCAAGGCTTCGCCTGCCGATCCGAGCCCTGAGCTTGTCGAAGGCGGGGAATGCGAGTTGTCGGGAGGGGATGTGATCACGGAAACCGTCGCCGATTTCGGGACCGACAGGCCGCCCGCCGGCTTCCGGCCGCTGCTCGGCCGCGCCGAGGTGGAGATGGTCGCGGGCCCGTTCTACGAGCGCCGGACCGCCGGCGGCCAGTGGCAGCTCGGCTTCCGGGTCACCCCGCGCAAGCTCAACCGCATGGGTGTGTGCCACGGCGGCGTGCTGGCGGTCTTCGCCGACATCCAGGGCAGCGCGCTGAAGAAGTCGCTGGACCTGGTCGCCGAGTCGCCCACGGTCACGCTCGGCATTGACTATGCCGCCCCGGCTCATGCCGGCGCCTGGGTGCAGTCGCGGCCGGAGCTGGTGCGCCAGACCGCGACGCTGCTGTTTTTTCACGCCCTGTTTTATGCCGACGACACGCTGTGTGCGCGGGCCAGCGGCATCTACTATCTGAGCAGCCGCCGATTGGATGTGTGATCCGGAGGCTGGATTGAGGTCGCACTCCGTCCGACACCCTCATCCGGCTTCCCCGGTGGTGAGCTTGTCGAACCACGAGGGCGTGGGCGCCGATCACCCTGCTACAACGGAGGTGAAAGGTGGCGGCATTCCAGTCCGCGCACTTACTCGTGTTTCAGAAAACCCTTCGCCGCGGCGCGGCTGGCGAGAGCGCCGGTGCCGGCCAGATAGGCCTGCGTGCGGTTTTCCAATTCGACCGCCGCCTGCAGGCTGGCGGCTTCCAGATTGGCCCACATGCCCCGCTTGGTCATCCAGGTCGCCATGCGGCCGTTGTCGGCGACGGCGCGGGCCAGCGCGACGGCTTCGCCCATCAGCGCCTCAGGCTCGGCCAGCCGCAGCACCAGGCCGATGCGCTCGGCTTCCTCGGCCTCCACCATCCGCCCGGTCAGCATCATCTCGAAGGCGCGCGTCGTGCCGATGGCGCGCGGCAGCAGCCAGCTCACGCCGATGTCGCAGCTCGACATGCCGACCTTCACGAAGGCCGAGTTGAAGCGGCAGCGCGTCGAGCCGATGCGCGTGTCGCAGGCGAGCGCCAGGCCGAGCCCGGCGCCGGCCGCTGCGCCGTTCACCGCCGCGATCGTCGGCTGCGGGATGCCCCGCAACTTCGTTGCCAGCGATCCGAATTTTTCCTGCCGCGCCATCCAGAAGGCGGCATCGCCGTCGCCGCCGGCCAGCGACAGGTCGAAGCCGGCGCAGAAGCCGCGTCCTTCGCCAGTGAGCACCAGTACCCGCGCTTCCGACCCGGCAACCGCGTCGAGCCGCGCCAACAGCTCGTCCACCATCGCGTCGGACAGGGCGTTCAGCTTGTCCGGCCGGTTGAGCCTGAGCGTGGCGATGCCGTCCGTCTCTTCGAGAAGGACGTCGGTCATCGGCCCTGCCGCTCCTTCTCGGCCGATTTGCGCAGCGTCTCGCGCGCCGCCGCCCAGTCCTCCGCGCTCATGTCGGAAAGCTCTGCGAAGGTCGACGGCGCGGTCAGCCGGTGGCCGCCATCGATCGGGATGGTGGCGCCGTTCACGTAGGAGCATTCGTCGAGCATCAGGAACACCAGGATGGTGCGCAGCTCGTCCATCTCGCCGTAGCGGCGCAGCGGCACCTTGTCCGGCTGGGTCGCGCCGACGGAGGAGCCGGGGATCGGATTGAGCTTTTCCCAGGCGTTCTCTGTGGGGAAGGGGCCGGGGGCGACGGCGTTCAGCCGGATGCCCTTCGGCCCCCATTCGGCGGCGAGCGACATGGTCATGGCATGGACGGCGGTCTTGGCCATGGCGCAGGGCACGACATAGGCCGAGCCCGACCAAACCCAGGTCACCAGATTGGAGACCACCGTGCCCTTAGTACCGCCGGCGATCCAGCGCTTGCCGCAGCCGAGGGTGGCATAGAAGCTGCCGTCCATCACGGTGGCGCGCACCGCGTCGTAGGCCCTGTGCGAGATCGATTCGGTGGGCGCGATGAAGTTCGCGCCGGCATTGTTGACCAGGCCGGTGAGCGGGCCGCCTTGCCAGAGGTCCGCGAGCATGGCGTCCACCGCCTCGGCGTCGCGGATGTTCACCACCCGGTATTCCGCGGTGCCGCCCGAGCGCCGGGCGATCTCCGCGCAGGCGTCGGCCAGCACCTGCTCGCGCCGGCCGCAGATCGCCACATGCGCGCCATGCGCGGCGAAGCCGACCGACATCTCCTTGCCGAGGCCGGTGCCTCCGCCTGTCACCAGGATGCGCTTGCCCTTCAGGACGTCGCTGCGGAACGGGCTCATGCTTCCTCCCTGTCGGTTTCCCCGGCGACCATAGCCGAGACTTGATTGCAAGTCTAACGTATAGTACGCCAGAGTACGAAATCGGAGGAGGGAGCTGGATGTCCGCATTGCCCGAGATGACGAACTTCCGCACGCGGCGCACGGAGGACGGCATCCTGCATCTCGTCTTCGACATGCCGGACCGGTCGATGAACGTCTTCTCCAACCGGGCCATACACGAGATAGACGCATTCGCCGACTGGCTGAAGGGGGCCGACGTCGCCGGCGTCGTCGTCTCCTCGGGCAAGCCGGGCGCCTTCTGCGCCGGCGCCGACCTCACCGAGCTGTCGGCCGCCTACGACATGATCATGGCGGCGCCCGAGGCGGAGCGCGACGCCCTGACGGTCGCGCATTTCTCGCCGATCGGCCGCGCCTTCCGCAAGCTGGAGACGGCGGGCAAGCCGGTCGCGGTCGCCGTGCACGGGCTGGCACTGGGCGGCGGCTGCGAGTTCGTTCTGGCCTGCCACCACCGGGTGCTGACCGACGCGAAGGAGACGCAGCTCGGCCTGCCGGAATCGCTGGTCGGGCTCTTGCCCGGCGGCGGCGGCACGCAGCGCCTGCCGCGCCTGGTCGGCGTGGAAAAATCGCTCGGCGTGCTGCTGGAGGGCGCCCGCCTCGACGCGAACCGGGCGCGGGAAACAGGCGCGGCCAGCGAAACGGTGCCGCCCGGCCGGGAGATCGCGGCGGCGGAGGCGTGGATCCGCTCGAAGCCCGAGCCGCTGCAGCCTTGGGACCGCATGGACTGGAAGCCGGTCGGCAGCGCCGAGCTCCTCGGCATCACCGGCCCGCTGCGCGAAAAGATCCTGCGCGAGACCGGCGGCCACTATCCGGCCGAGCTGGCGATCCTCGACTGCCTCGACCGCGGCCTGCCGCAAGGCATGGACGAGGGCGTCGCCGCCGAAATCGACGGCTTCAAGGATCTCGTGCAGCGGATCGAGCCGCGCAACATGATCGCGGTGATGTTCCTCGGCCGCGTCGACTACGACCGGCGCCGGCGCAAGGACGCGCTTCCAGCCGGCCTCGATGCCTTCGCCGGCAAGGTGGATGCGGCGATGCAAGCAAAGGTCGCGGCACTCGGCGAGCGCGGCGCCGCGGCAAGAAGCTTTGCCGGCATCGCCGGCGCCGCGCCGGGCGATGTCGCGGCGGCGCAGCAGGTCGCGGATCGCAAGCCGCAGTGGTTCGAGGCCCCGCAAGGCGTGATCGAACGCGCCGCGCTCGCGGTGCTCGCCGCCGGCGCGCTTGCCGCGGCCGAAGAAGCCAGGTCATTCGCCGAAGACGAGCGCAACCTGGTCGATTTCCACTGCCAGCAGGCCGCCGGCTTCCCGCGTTATCTCGGCGGCCCCTTCACCTTCCTGGCGCGCTACGGCGAGGCGCGGTGCCGGGTGTTGGCCGCCGGCTGAGGCTCGCAGCGACGCCGGCGCTGAGCGAGCCGACCAGGGCAATCGCCTGCGCTTTTACCCCCACCCCTGACCCCTCCCCTCAAGGGGGAGGGGGATCGGCTGCGTCTCCGCTAGGCACCAATCGTCGATGATTTCGCATGGCATAGCGGCCACAAAATCCCCCTCCCCCTTGAGGGGAGGGGTTAGGGGTGGGGGTGCGAGGCACCGAATTCCCCGCCAAGTGCCATATGACCGTCGGCGAAAAGGTCGGCCCAGGGGCCAGCCCACGCCTCACCCCTTGCCCAGCACGCCGGACAGCACCTCCAGCCCCTGCGGATCGTGCGTGGCCTGCACGAAGATGCCGCTGGCGGTGAACACCGCCGTCGCGCCGACGCTGACCGTCGTGCGCGAGAACAGCAGGGTGCGCCCGCGCTTGGTCAGCTCGGTGCGCGCCTCGACCCAATCGCCCAACCGCACCGGCCGTAGATACTCCATCGACAGCGACGCGGTCGGGATCGACGTCTCCGGCAGGTCGGCGGCGAGCCGCACCGAATAGGCGGCGAAATCGGCGAATCCCGCCAGCATGCCGCCGTGGCAGGTGCCGTGGTTGTTCATGTGCCGGGGCGAGCAGCGGAAGGCGACGACCAGCCCGCAATCCTCCACCCGCCCGTAGAACTGCGCCATCATCAGATGGAAGCCGATGCGCGGCGCGATCGGGCGAAAACCCGCCGGCGGATCGTCGGGCAGGTCGCGCGCCGCCAAGGCGGCGATCTGGTCGGCGCGGGCGTCTCCGGTCATGCTCAAAGATTCCTCGAGATCAGTTCCTTCATGATCTCCGAGGTGCCGCCATAGATGCGCTGCACCCGTGCGTCGGCATAAAGCCGACAGATCTCGTATTCGCGCATGAAGCCGTAGCCGCCATGCATCTGCACGCCGACGTCGACCACGCGCCCCTGCATCTCCGAGCACCAGAGTTTCGCCATCGAGGCGTCGAAGGTGGTCAGCCGGCCCTCCAGATGTCGGCCGATGCACTGGTCGACGAAGGCCCAGCCGACGGAAAGCTCGGTCTTGAGTTCGGCCAGCCGGTAGCGCGTGTTCTGGAAGTCGGCCACCGCCTGGCCGAACGCCTTGCGCTCGCGCACATAGTCGCGGGTGATGTCGAAGGCCTTCTGGGCGGCGGCGATCGAGGTCACGGCGATGATCAGCCGCTCCTGCGGCAGCTCGCTCATCAGCATGCCCATCGCCTGGCCCTCGGCGGCCAGCGTGTTGTCGACCGGCACGCGCACGTCGTCGAAGAACAGCTCCGAGGTGTCGGCGCTGATCTGGCCGAGCTTGTCGAGGTTGCGGCCGCGGCGGAACCCCACGCGGTCGGCCTCGACCACGATCAGCGTCATGTTGCCGGAGCCGCGGCCCTCGCCGGTGCGGCACACCACGATGACGATGTCGGCGTGCTGGCCGTTGGAGATGAAGGTTTTGGCGCCGTTGATCACCCAGTCGTCGCCGTCCCTGACAGCGCGCGTGCGCACGCCCTGCAGGTCCGAGCCGGTTCCCGGCTCGCTCATGGCGATGGCTGAGACCAGCGAGCCGTCGACCATGCCGGGCAACCAGCGCTGCTTCTGCTCCGGCGTGGCGTGGTGCAGCAGATAGCCGAGGCAGACGTCTGCATGCACCGAGACGTCGGCCGCCGGTCCCATGAAGCCGGAATAGGCGAGCTCCTCGGCGACCACCGTGTGCATGCGGAAATCCGCGCCGAGCCCGCCATGCTCCTCGCCGACGCTCGGGCACAGGAAGCCGGCGGCGCCGAGCTTGCCCCACAGCGAGCGGTCTACGATGCCCGCTTCCTCCCAGGCGTCGAAATGCGGGGCGATCTCCTCTGCAATGAAGCGGCGCAGGCTGTCGCGCAGGCCGTTGTGGTCCTCGCCGTAGAGCGCGCGGTTCGGCAGCATAGGGTGTCCTCCGGCAATCCGGGGAGCACAATGGCCCTCCGGCTTATACCGGAAGATTATAATATGCTAGCGTATTAAATTACAAGACTGAAAGCCGCGGCTCGCCGTGGTCTTCCAGCAGCTCGTCGTCGAGGCCGCCTCCCGCCGCGCCGTCGAAATTGCGGTCGGCGACGAGGCCGATCAGGTTCTTCTTCATGGCGTAGAGCGTGCGCGACGTCAGCTCCAGGTCCTCGCGCGGAATGCCCTTGAGGATGCGGGTGTTGAAGCTGTCGTTGATCGGGCCGATCTTGTTGATCAGGTCGCGCGCCTTGTCGGTCAGGTAGACGCGCTTGACGCGCCGGTCCTTCTCGTCGGCGCGGCGCTCGACGAAGCCGGCGCTCTGCAGCCGGTCGATCAGCGAGCCCAGCGCCACCTTGCCGACGTCGAGTTCATTGGCCAGTTGCGTCTGCGGCAGCCCGTCGTTGCGCGAGACGAATGCCAGCACCCACCATTGCGAGCGGGTGATGCCGAGCGGCGCCAGCTCGCGATCGTAGGAGACACGCCGCAGCCGCGACACGTCATGGATGAGATAGCCGAGCCTCAGATCCCAGGAGCGCGTCTCGTTCATATGGTTCTCCCGCCTTTTCTCTGCGGAGATTCGTAAGATTTCGAGCTTGTTAGCTATCATATTTTTCGCGTGGCGCAATGTACGCCCGCGTTTCTTGAGGTTCCATGCCATTCCCGTGGGGGAGGGCATCGCCGGCGGCGATTACCGCCCCATCCGCTTTACAAAAAAGATAAGGCAGCATATCGTGCGATAGAGTATTAGTTTGAGATCCGGAGGAGACCATGCGGAAATCGAAGAAGGTCATCGTCAGCTGCGCGGTCACCGGCTCGATCCACACGCCCACCATGACGCCCTACCTGCCGATCACGCCGGACCAGATCGCCAGCGAGGCGATAGCGGCGGCGGAGGCCGGGGCGGCGATCCTGCACCTGCATGCGCGCAACCCGCGGGACGGCTCGCCCAGCCAGGACCCCGAGCACTTCCGCATGTTCCTGCCGCGCATCAAGCAGAGCTGCGACCCGGTGGTGAACATCACGACCGGCGGCGGGCTCGGCATGACGCTCGACCAGCGCCTCGCCGCCGCCCTCTGGGCAAAACCCGAAGTCGCCTCCATGAACATGGGCAGCCTGAATTTCAACATTTCCGGCGCCGCCGACAAGATCAAGGACTTCAAGGAGCCGTGGGAACGGCCCTATCTCGAGCGGACGAAGGATTTCATCCTCTCCAACACCTTCACCCAGATCGAGCGCGGCATCACGGAACTGTCGGCCAACGGCACCCGCTTCGAGTTCGAGTGCTACGATATCGGCCACCTCTACAACCTCGCCCATTTCGTCGACCGCGGCATGGTGAAAACGCCGTTCTTCATCCAGGGCGTGTTCGGCATCCTTGGCGGCATCGCGCCCGAACTGGAGCATCTCCTGCACATGCGCGACACCGCCGATCGGCTGTTCGGCGACGACTACTATTTCTCCTGCCTGGGCGCCGGGCGCCACCAGATGCCGCTGGCGACCGTCAATGCGCTGAAGGGCGGCCACGTCCGCGTCGGCCTGGAGGACTCCATCTACATCGGCAAGGGCGAGCTGGCGAAATCCAACGCCGACCAGGTGGCGAAGATCGTGCGCATTCTGAAGGAGCTGTCCATCGACGTCGCGACCCCGGCAGAAGCCCGCGAGATGCTCGGCCTCAAGGGCAGCGACAATGTCGGGTTCTGAGGCCGGCGGGCTTCATGGCCGAGGCGCCGGACTCGCCGCTGCTGATTCTGCACCGGCTTTGACCGCGTCGCCGTTCCGGCATGGATCCTAGGGTCTCCGCGACGGCCTTCGGCCTGCTCCGCCCTAGGATGACGAAGGCGTTGATGTTCTTGGCCAATCGCTAACGTTGGAGATTGGCGGAAGCACCCCTCCCTTCGTCATCCTAGGGCGAAGCCAGGCCGAAGGCCGTCGCGGAGACCCTAGGATCCATGCCGGAACGGCGACGCGGTCAAAGTCGGTGCAGAAGCGAACCGAGCGCGAATTGCTGGCGAGACGGGTGAACTACCCCGCCCTCACCGCGCCGTCCGCGCCTCGCGATAGAGCGCATAGATGCCGGAGGCGATGACGATGGCGGCGCCGACGAGTGTCCAGACGTCCGGCAGCTGCGCGAACACCACAAACCCCCACGCCGTGCTCCAGATCATCAGCGTGTATTGCAGCGGCGACAGCACGACCGCCTCGGCCAGCTCCAGCGCCCGCATGATGGTGAGCTCCGCGCAGCCGGCGACGCAGGCGACGCCGACCATCAGCAGCAGTTGCGTGCCGTCGGCCGGGTTCTTCCAGACGAAGGGTAGCGGCAGGGTCAGGATGAGGGCGGCGGTAAGCGCCGTGTAGGCGACGGTGGTCACCAGCGGATCGGCTCCGCTCACATGCCGCGAGATGATCTGGCGGACAGCGAAGGCGACGGCCGAGATCAGCGCCAGGAATATGGCCGGGTGGAAGTTGCTGAAGCCCGGCCGGATCACGATCATGGTGCCGAGGAAGCCCAGCACGACGGCGATCCAGCGCTTCGGCCCCACCGCCTCTCCCAGAAGTGCTGCCGCCAGTACGGTGACGATGAACGGCGCGACGAAGGTAACGGCGGTGGCGTCGGCGAGCGGCACATAGGCCAGCGCGAACAGGAAGCTGGTGGCTGCCGCAACCACCGTCAGCCCGCGGCCGATCTGCAATCCGGGGTGGCGGCTGCGCAGGATGGATCGGCCCTTGATCATGAGCAGGACGAGGACGCCGCCGACCAGCCCGAGCTGTCGCAGCCAGGCCACCTGCAGCGGGCTGACGGACTGCGTCAGCAGCTTCGCCATCATGTCCGAGGTTGAATACAGGAAGAACCCCGCCAGCATGAAGAGAACGCCGCGGATGGTCTCGGAGCGCGTCGGCCGCCGGCGCCACGATGTCGACCGGACGGCCGGGTCAGTGGTCATCCGCGGCCGCCCCCGGACGAAAAAGGGCAGCGCCCGCAGGCGCTGCCAGTCCGTCCTGGAGGAGACGGTCAACCGCGGTTGCGGGCATCGTCGGCCATCTGGCGAGCGATGATGAGCTTCATGATCTCGACCGAGCCGCCCGCGATCTTGGTGATGCGCGCGTCGGCATAGGCGCGGGCGATCGGCATTTCCCACATGTAGCCCCAGCCGCCGAACAGCTGGAGGCATTCGTCCACCGCCTTGCAGTGCAGCTCGGTGGTCAGCATCTTGGCCATCGCCGCGTCGACCGGGTCGAGCCTGCCGGTCATGAACAGCTCGATGCACCGGTCGGTGAAGACCCGCATCGCCGTCGCCTGCGCCTGCAGCTCGGCCAGCTTGAACTGGGTGTTCTGCTGCTCGAAGATCGAGCGGCCGAAGGCCTGCCGGTTCATCGTGTAGTCGACCGTCCACTGGATCACGGTCTCGGTGACCGTCGCCGAGCGGATCGCCTGGGCGAGGCGCTCCTGCGACAGCTTGGTCATCATCAGCGCAAAGCCCTGGCCTTCCGCGCCGAGCATGTTTTCCGGCGGCAGCCGCATGTCGTCGAAGAACAGCTCGGACGTGTCCTGCGCATGCATGCCGAGCTTGTCGAGGTTCTTGCCGCGCCGGAAACCCGCCCGGTCGCCTTCCACCAGGAACAGCGTGACGCCCTTGGCGCCCGCCTCCGCGTCGGTCTTGGTCGCCAGCACCAGCACGTCGCAGAGCTGGCCGTTGGAGATGAACACCTTCTGACCGTTGATCAGGAACCCGTTGCCGTCGCGGATCGCCCGGGTCTTGATCGCCTTGAGGTCGGAACCGGCATGCGGCTCGGTCATGCCGAGCGAGCCGATCCATTCGCCCGAGACCATCTTGGGCAGGAATTTTTTCTTCTGCGCCTCGGTGCCGAAGCTGAGGATGTAGGTGGCGACGAGGTCGGTGTGGATGAGGAAGCCGGGGCCGGACGCGCCGGCCCGCCACAGCTCCTCGAAGACGACGACGTCGAACAGGTAGTCGAGGCCGAGCCCGCCATATTCCTCCGGGACGGTGCAGCACAGCATGCCTTGCTCGCCGGCCTTGCGCCAAAGCTCGCGCGGCACGATGCCGTCGCGTTCCCACTGCGCGTGGAAGGGCACGATCTCCTTCTCAACGAACTTGCGGACGCTCTCGCGGAACATCTCGTGTTCGTCGCGGAAGAGGGTGCGTGGGATCATAGGCCGGGCTTTCTTTTCGTATGCTAACGTACTTTTATCAGCCAATCATTCCGTAAGCAATCGTACAGTTTGCAAGATGACATTAGCTCAGGAGGCGGCCAGGCCGTCGCGATGCGCGGGATCGGCTATGCCGATCAGCGCGGTGCGGCGCGCCGCGTGCGACTTGCCCCTGAGATCGGCGATGCCGTGCTCGGTGATCACCAGGTCGATGTCGAAGCGGCCGAGCGAGACGGGCCCGGTGGCATTGCGGGCATGCACGATGCGCGAGATTTTTCCCTTGGCGGCGGTGGAGGGCAGCACCACGATGCGCAGCCCGTCGAGGCGGCGGGCGCCCGCGGCGAAATCGGAGGCGCCGCCCGGGCCGGAGACGAAGCCGCCGGGCGTGGCCTCGGCATGGGCCTGGCCGTCGAGGTCGACCTCGATCGCCGAATTGATCGCGACGAAGCGTTCGATCCCGGCCAGCGTGGCGATATCGTGCGTGAAGGACGGCGGCCGGAACCGGAATTCCGGGCCGGACACCGCGTCATAGAGCGCTTTGGTGCCGATGGCGACGCCGGCCGTAATCGGGTTCCGTGGCCTGAGCGCGCCGGCGCGCAGCAGATGCAGGGCGGAATCGCCGATCAGACCGGAATGGATGGCGAGGCCGCGCTTGCCCGTCAGCGCGCGCAGCACTGCCTCGGGTACGCGGCCGATGCCGGCCTGCAGCGTCGCGCCGTCGGGGATCACGGTCTCCGCATGCCGGGCGATCCGCAGTGCCGTGTCGTCGACGCCGGGGTCGAATTCAGGAAGGGCCTGCGGCGCGTCGACGACCGCGTCGAACCGCTCGAACGGGATGCCCGGCGTGCCCAGCGTCGCCGGCATCTCCCGGTTCACATGGGCGATAAGGGTGGGGATCCGCTCCCAGATGTCGGCGAGGAAGTCGGTCACCGGCCCGAGGCTGCAGCGGCCGTCCGCGTCGGGCGGGGCGCACATCACGAGCGCCGCCCGCGGCGGGTTTTCGGCGAGCCAGAGGCGGATATCGCGATAGCAGAGCGGCAAGAACGCCACCCGTCCGCTGCCGGAAAATTCCGGCAGCATGAAGAAGGTGGTGACCGCCGCGCCCGTCTCCAGCATGTAGGACGGCCGGTTGAGGCCGGGCACGAAAATGCCGGTGAAGGTCAGGTCCGGCCGGGAGAGGCCGGCCAATCCCTCCCTGAAAACCTGGGAATCGGCCGAGCAGGCGCTGATCCAGCACAGCCCGCGCTCGGGCAGATGCCGGCCGATCTCCGTTGGCGCGATGGCGGCAGGCATCAGTCGACGAATTTGTGGAAGTCGGGCTTGCGCTTCTCGTTGAACGCGTTGACGCCCTCCTTCGACTCCTCGGTGGCGTAGTAGAGCTTCACCGCGTGCAGGGCGAGGTTGCTGATGCCGCGGATCTGGTCGCTGTCGGCGTTGAACGAACGCTTGAGGAAGGCGAGCGCCGTCGGCGAGCGCTCGGCCAGCGTGTCCGTCCATCGGGTGACGGCGGCGTCCAGCTCGGCGAGCGGCACGGCCTTGTTGATCAGCCCCATCGCGACCGCTTCCTGCGCGGTATAGGTCTCGTTGAGGAACCAGATCTCGCGCGCCTTCTTCTCGCCGACGATGCGGGCGAGCAGCGCCGTGCCCCAGCCGGCGTCGAAGGAGCCGACCTTCGGCCCGACCTGGCCGAATTTCGCGGTGTCGGCGGCGATCGCCAGGTCGCACAGCGTGACCAGCACATGGCCGCCGCCGATGGCAAAGCCGTTGACGCGGGCGATCACCGGCTTCGGCACGTCGCGGATCAGGCCCTGCAACTCGTCGATCGGCAGCCCGACGACGCCGCGTCCGTCGTAATTGCCCTCATGCGCCGACTGGTCGCCGCCGGTGCAGAACGCTTTCTCGCCGGAGCCGGTGAGAACGATCGACGACACCCCTTTGTCGTTGCCGGTGAGCTGAAAAGCCTGGATCAGCTCCTCGAGCGTCTGGCCGCGGAAGGCGTTGTAGACCTTCGGCCGGTTGATGGTGATCCAGGCGGCGCGGCCCTTGATCTCGTACAGGATGTCGGAAAATTCATGTGTTTTTGTCACCGGCCTGCCTCCTTTTCATCGGGCAACAGCCCTTTTTTCGGTTTGTTTCGACGTGTTTTCGGCATGGTTTGCGCCGTTATCACACCATGTTCATGCCGCCCGAGACCGAGATGGCCTGGCCGGTGATGTAGCCGGCGTCCGATGACGCCAGGAAGGCGACGATGCCGGCATAGTCCTCCGGCTCGCCCATGCGCTTCAGCGGGATGCCGCGCACCATGGCGTCCTTCCACTTCTCCGCCTGCTCGCCGGTGCCGAGCACCGACTGCATCATCGGCGTGTTGGTGGGGCCGGGACAGACGCAGTTGAGCAGCACGTTGTTGCGGGCGAGCTCGCGGGCGATCGACTTGGTGAAGGAGATCATGCCGCCCTTGCACGCGGAATAGACGGCCTCGGTGGAGGTGCCGACGCGCGCCGCGTCGGAGGCGATGTTGACGACGCGGCCGCCGCCGCGCGCCACCATGCCGGGCAGGACCGCCTTGTGCATATAAAGCTGGCCGCTGAGGTTGATCGCGATGATCTTGTCCCAGAGCGGCTTGTCGGTCTGCAGGAATGGCGCCGGCTTGTCCCAGCCGGCATTGTTGACCAGCAGCCAGGTCGGCCCGAGATCGGCCTCGGCCCGCTCGACAGCCTTGTTGACGGCCTCCTGCTGGGCGACGTCGACGCCGTAGACCGTGACCTCTCCGCCCTTGGCGCGCGCCTCCTCGGCGGCTGCCTCGGCCGCCTCCGGCTTCAGGTCGAACACGGCGACCTTGCAGCCCTCGGCAGCCAGCCGCAGGGTGATCGCCTTGCCGATTCCCTGGCCGCCGCCGGTCACGATCGCGACTTTTCCTTTCAGATCAAGCACTTTGCTTTCCCTTCGTCGGATGGGTGGGAGCGTCTTCGCCCCTTGGCCTCTTCGGCAAAAATAATATGCTTGCTTACGGTAAGCTTGCAAGATATTTCTGCCACCGACGGCAACGGAGACGCAAGTGGCAGAGGCAAGCCTGAAATCGGTGGCTGGATATCTTCCGCTCCTGCGCTTCGACCGCAAGGTGGCGCGCGCCGAACTGCGCTGGTCGGGCCTGGGCGGATCGGGACGCGGCCGGCGCGCGGTTGCCGGCTGGGACGAGGACGCGCTCACCATGGCCGTCGAGGCGGCGCGCGGCGTGGTGGCCGCCGGCCTGCCGGAATCGGTGGTCTTCGCCTCGACATCGTCTCCCTTCACCGACCGCTCGATGGCCGGGATCATGGCCGAAGCGCTCCGGCTGGAGCGGGCCGTCGTCGCCCAGGATACCGCCAATTCCCGCCGCGCCGCCACGACCGCGCTCATCAAGGCACTGCGGGGCGGCGCGACCGAGCTGGTCGCGGCCGGCGAGAAACGCGCCGCGCAGCCGGGCAGCGCCCAGCACCTGAATTGGGGGGATGGGGCCGCCGCCGCGCTGGTGGGTCCCGGGAAGGGTATCGCCCGCCTGCTCGGTGCCGCGACGATCAATGCCGACCTGCTCGACGTCTTCACCTCCGCCGACGGCGGGCTTCCCTATGCGGCGGAGGATCGCTTCGTGCGCGACAAGGCGGCGGGCGAGGTCTACCTGCCGGCGGTGAAGGCGGCGCTGGAAAAGGCCGGCGTGGCGGCTGCCGACATCGCCGTCGCCGTGATGCCGGAGCCGGTCGACGGCGTCTACGCCGCCCTGGTCCGGGCCTGCGGGCTGAAGGCGCCGAACCTGTGCGCCGAGATATCCCAGCAGGCCGGCGAGCTCGGCGCGGCGATGCCGCTCTTCGGTCTGGCGCTGGCGCTGGACCGCGCCGAGCCCGGGGCGAAGCTGCTTGTCGCCGGTTTCGGCAACGGCGCCGACGCACTCGTGTTCGAGGTAACCGGCCCCGGCACCGGCACGGCGGCAGCGGCGCTGCGGCAGGGCGTCGTCCTCACGTCCTACACCCGCCTGCTCAATCTCACAGGCAGGCTGCCGCTCGACTGGGGGCCACGCTCGGAGGTGAACCAGAAGGTCTCGGCCTCGACGCTGCTTCGGCATGGCCGCGACATGCATGGCTTCGTCGGCGGGCGGGACCAGGGCGGCAACGTGCAGTTCCCCAAGACGCCGATACCGGTCCGGCCGGATGCCGAAGGTGCGGAGACCTATCAGGACGTTCCGCTGGCGGACGTGCCGGCCAAGGTGGTGTCGATCACCGCCGACAGGCTGAACTTCACGCCCGACCCGCCCTTTCATTTCGGCCTGGTGCAGTTCGACAACGGCGCGCGCGTGGCGATGGAGCATTGCGACATCGAAGGTAGCAGCCCCGAAGTCGGCGACCCTGTGCGGATGCGCTTCCGGATCAAGTCGATCGACCGGCAGCGGCATTTCCGCAGCTATTTCTGGAAGGCGGCGCCGGCCGAGCGCCCGGATCTGCCGGCGGAGGGTTGAGGCAATGGCAAGCGGCATCAAGGACAAGGTCGTCATCCTCGGCATGGGCTGCACCGCGTTCGGCGAGCGCTGGGACATGTCGTCCGACATGCTGATGGCGGAAGCCTTCGCCGAGGCGCTGGCGGATGCCGGAATCGACAAGGGCCGGATCGAGGCGGCGTGGTTCGGCTCGGCGCTGGACGATTTCAATGTCGGCAACTCGGCGATCCCGCTCGCGACGGCGCTGCGGCTGCAGAACATCCCGGTGACCCGCGTCGAGAACATGTGTGCCACCGGCACGGAGGCGCTGCGCGGCGCCGTCTACGCGGTCGCCGCCGGCGCGGTCGACGTCGCCATGGCCCTCGGCGTCGAGAAGCTGAAGGACACCGGCTTCGGCGGCCTGCCGATCCGCACGAAGGGCTCGGTCAACGACCTTTGGATGCCCTACGGGTCGTCGCCCGGTACCTTCGCGCAGCTCGCCGGCGCTTATCGCGCCAAGCACGGCATTGCGGCCGCCGATCTCAAGCGCGGCATGGCGCATGTGAGCTGGAAGAGCCACCAGAACGGCGCGAACTCGCCCAAGGCGCATCTGCGCAAGCCGGTCGAGATGGACGCCATCCTCAATGCGCCGATGATCTCCGACCCGCTCGGTCTCTACGACTGCTGCGGCGTCTCCGACGGCGCCGCCTGCGCCATCGTCACCACGCCGGAGATCGCCAGAAGCCTCGGCAAGTCTCCCGCCGATCTCGTCGCCGTGAAGGCCCTGCAGGTCTGCACCTCGAACGGCTGGGAGAGCCAGTACGGGGAATGGGACGGCGCCTCGGTGCGCAACACGAGGGTGGCCGCCGGCCGCGCCTATCTGGAGGCAGGCATCAGGGATCCGAAGGGCGAAATCGGCATGACGGAGGTGCATGACTGCTTCTCCATAACCGAGCTGGTGACCATGGAGGATCTCGGCCTCTCCGCCGAGGGCCGTGCCACCTTCGACATCCTCGACGGACGCTACGACCGCGACGGCGCCATCCCCGCGCAAGTGGACGGCGGGCTGAAATGCTTCGGCCATCCCGTCGGCGCCTCGGGCCTGCGCATGGCCTACGAGGTGCACGCGCAGCTTCTCGGCCGCGCCGGCCAGCGGCAGCTCCGCCAGATCGATTTCGGCCTGACCCACAATCTCGGAGGGCAGCCGTCCAACTCGGTCTCCTCGGTTGCGATCTTCGGGCGGCTCTGAGGAGGAGAGATCATGGCTGGACGCTGGTTCGAAGGATTTTCCGAAGGCGAGGTGATCGAGCACGCCACCCGCCGCACCGTGACCGAAACCGACAACGTGCTCTACACGACGATGACGATGAACCCGGCGGCGATCCATCTGGATCACGACTATTCGTCGAAGACGGAATTCGGCAAGCCGCTGGTCAACTCGGTGTTCACGCTGGGGCTGGTGGTGGGGCTGAGCGTGGGCGACACGACACTCGGCACCACCGTTGGCAATCTCGGCTTCGAGGACGTCAAGTTCCCGAAGCCGGTCTTCCACGGCGACACTATCCGCGCCGAGACCGAGGTGCTGGCCAGGCGCGAGAGCAAATCGCGGCCGACGCAGGGCATCGTCACCTTCGTCCACCGCGGATTCAACCAGCGCGGCGAGGTCGTGTGCGAATGCAGGCGGCTCGCCCTGATGATGAAGGCGCCGGCATGAGGCTGACGGCGCTTCTCTTCGTTCCCGCCGACTCGGACAAGAAATTCGAGAAAGCGAAGTCCGTCAGCGCCGACGGACTGATCCTCGACCTCGAGGATTCCGTTGCCCCGGCCGGCAAGGCAGCGGCGCGGGACATGCTGTCCGGTTGGATCGACGCCGCGAACGGCCCGCGCGACTGGTCGTTCTGGGTTCGCGTCAATCCGCTGGACAGCGGCCTGACCGCGCAGGACCTCGCCGCGGTCGTCCGCCCCGGCCTCGCGGGCATCGTCCTGCCCAAGGCCAATGGCGGCCACGACCTCGCCCGGGTCTCGGAGATGATCGATCCGCTCGAGGACGCGGCCGGCATGCCGCGAGGCAGCGTCGGGATCATCGTGGTGGCGACGGAGACGGCCGCGGCGATGTTCAACCTCGGCTCCTATGCACCGGCCCATCCACGGCTGGCGGCGCTGACCTGGGGCGCCGAGGATCTGGCGGCCGTCGTCGGCGCCACGGCGAACAAGGAAGCAGACGGCGAGTGGACGCGGCCCTATCAGCTCGCCCGCTCGCTCTGCCTGTTCGCCGCGGCCAATGCGGAGGTGCCGGCGATCGATACGCTTCATGCCGATTTCCGCGATCCGGAAGGACTGGAGGCCGCCTGCCGGGTATCGCGCCGCGACGGCTTTTCCGGCCGCCTGGCGATCCACCCCGATCAGGTCGCCGTCATCAAGCGGGCGTTTGCGCCGAGCGAGGCTGACCTGGCCCTGGCTCGCCGCATCGTCGCCGCCTTCGCGGAGAATCCGGGTCTCGGCACGATCGGGATCGACGGAAAGATGGTCGACATTCCCCATCTGAAGCAGGCGCGGCGCGTGCTTGCCTCCGTGGGGGAAGGGTAGGGAGGTTAGCGTGTCCAGGCCGGCAGAAGAGCGCGAAGACCTGATCAACTCCATCCGCGACGGCGTGCGCGGCGTGGTCCGCCAGTTCGACGCGGATTACTGGCTGGAGCGCGACGAGGACGGGCGCTTTCCCGACGAGTTCCACCGCGCCATGGCCGACGCCGGCTGGCTCGGCATCACCATGCCGGAGGAGCATGGCGGCTCCGGCCTCGGCGTCACCGAGGCGGCGATCATGATGCACGAGGTCGCCGGCCACGGCGGCGGCATGGCGGCAGCCTCCTCGGTTCACATCAACCTGTTCGGGCCGCATCCGATCGTCGTGTTCGGCACGCATGAGCAGAAGTCGGAATGGATCCCGCGGCTGGTCGCCGGCGAGGACAAGGTCGCCTTCGGCGTCACCGAGCCAGACGCGGGCCTCAACACGACGCGCATAAAAACCTTCGCCGAGAAGGTGCCGGGCGGCTACCGGGTCAACGGCCAGAAGGTGTGGACCTCCACCGCGCAGGTGGCGTCGAAGATCATGCTCTTGACCCGCACCACCCGCTACGAGGACTGCAAGCGCCCGACCGACGGCATCACCATCTTCTATACCGATCTCGACCGCTCGAAGATCGAGGTGCAGCGCATCCCCAAGATGGGCCGCAAGGCGGTGGATTCGAACGCCATCTTCATCGAGGACCTGTTCATCCCCGACGAGCATCGCATCGGCGAGGAGGGCAAGGGCTTTTCCTACATCCTCCATTCGCTCAACCCCGAACGCGTCCTCGTCGGCACGGAAGCGGTGGCGATCGGCCGCGACGCGCTCGCGCGTGCCGCCAGATACGCGAAGGAGCGCATCGTCTTCGACCGGCCGATCGGCATGAACCAGGGCATCCAGCATCCGCTGGCGGAGAAGTGGATGTACCTGGAATCGGCCTGGCTGATGCTGCTCAAGGCGGCCGAACTCTACGACGCCGGAAAACCCTGCGGGGCGGAGGCCAATGCCGGCAAGTTTCTGGGCGCGCGCGCCGGCTACGAAGCCTGCCTGCAGGCGGTGCTGACGCATGGCGGCTTCGGCTACGCCAAGGAGTATCACGTCGAGCGGCTGCTGCGCGAAGTCACGGTGACGCGCATCGCGCCGGTCACCGAGCAGCTCATCCAGAGCTTTATCGCCGAGAAGGTGCTGGACCTGCCGAAGAGCTATTGACCGCGCGGCCGGACGACGGAGGGACACTCCGCGCCGGCTGGACCAGGCGGGCATGAACGAACGGAGACACGCATGGGCGTTATGGACGGCAAGGTGGCGCTGGTGACGGGCGCCGCGCGCGGCGTCGGCAGGGCGGTGGCGCTGGAGATGGCGCGCGCCGGCGCGGCCGTGGTGGTCAACGACCTCGGCGTCTCGCTGAGCGGCGAGGGCGGCGGCGACGCCCAGCCGGCCGAGGAAGTGGTCGCGGAGATCGCCGCAATCGGTGGGCGCGCGATCGCCAATTACGGCTCCGTGGCGAGATGGGACGATGCCCAGGCCATGGTGCGCGCCGCCATCGACGCATTCGGCCGCATTGATGCGGTCGTCAACAATGCCGGCAATCTGCGCGACGTGCTGTTCCACAAGATGACGGAGGAGGATTTCGACGCAGTGGTCGGCGTCCACCTGAAGGGCACCTTCAACGTGTCGCGGGCGGCGGCACCCTACTTCAAGGAGCAGGGCGGCGGCGCGTATGTGCATATGAGCTCCACCTCCGGCCTGGTCGGCAATTTCGGCCAGGCCAACTATGCCGCCGCCAAGCTCGGCATCATAGCCCTGTCGAAGTCGATCGCGCTCGACATGCAGCGCTTCAACGTGCGTTCCAACGCCGTCGCCCCCTTCGCCTGGACGCGCATGGTGTCGTCGATCCCCACCGACACGCCGGAGCAGCAGCAGCGCGTCGAAGGGCTGAAGAAGCTGGTGCCGGAAAAGGTCGCCGCGCTCTGCGTCGCGCTGTGCTCGGATGCCGCGGCCGGCGTCACCGGCCAGATATTCGGCTCGCGCAACAACGAGATCTACCTGTTCTCGCAGCCGCGGCCGATCCGCACCGCCCACACCGCCGACGGCTGGACGCCGGAGGCGATCATCGAGCGCGTCATCCCGCAGTTCCGCAACGACTTCTACCCGCTGCACCGCTCCGGCGAGGTGTTCACCTGGGATCCGGTCTGATGGCGTTCGATCCGGATCGTCTACGCAACTGGGATTTCGGCGAGCAGCGGCAGTCCTACACGGCCCGCGACGCCATCCTCTACGCGCTGGGCGTCGGCCTGCCGATCGCGCCGGGCGAGAGCGATGATCTCGACTTCCTGCTCGAGGATCGGCTGCGGGTGCTGCCGTCCTTTGCCGTGACGCTCGCCACGCCCGGCATGTGGCCGAAGAACTCGACGCTGGAGATCGGCTGGGTCAAGGTGCTGCACATGGCGCATGCGGCGCGCTTCCACCGCCCGCTGCCGCCGCAAGCCGAAGTGGTGAGCCGGGCCGCGATCACCGAGCTTTACGACCGGGGCGCCGACAAGGGCGCGGTCTGCGTGCTCAGGCGGGCTGTGACGGACGCGGCCGACGGCGCGCTCTACTGCACCATCGACCAGACGGTCGCCTTGCGCGGCAATGGCGGCTTCGGCGGAGAACCGCTGCCGAAGGCGGAGCGGCCGAAAATGCCGGCGCGGGCGCCGGATCATGCCGAGAGCGTCGCGACATCGGCGCGCGCCGCGCTGGTCTACCGGCTGTCGGGCGACACCAACCCGCTGCATGCCGACTACGAGGTGGCGCGCAAGGCCGGCTACGACCGACCGATCCTGCAAGGGCTCGCCTCCTACGGCACCGCCTGCGCGGTGGTGCTGCGCGCCTTCTGCGGCGGCGATCCGGCCCGCCTGAAGGCGCTCGACCTGCGGTTTTCCGGCGTGGTGATGCCCGGCGACCGGCTCGACTTCGCCTGCTGGCAGGAGGAGGGACGTGTGCTGTTCGAGGCGAAGGTCGGCGATCGCACGGCGATGGACCAGGGCGTGGCCGAGATCGGTTGAGGCGCGGCGTGCCGGTAGGGCGGCCGGTTACACTCCCCTCGCGGCAGGGTATCGCATGTGGGTCTACCCCCACCCCTAACCCCTCCCCTCAAGGGGGAGGGGAACTTTGCGGCCGCCATGCCCGCGCGACACCGTCGAGGATTGACGCCTTGCGGTGACGCCAACCAGTCCCCCTCCCCCTTGAGGGGAGGGGTTAGGGGTGGGGGTCCTAGCCGACGACGGGACGAAATCGACAGCGACCCGTTACGCGAACTCCCTGCCCAGCATGTGACGCGCGATGATCATCTTCATGATCTGCGGCGTGCCGTCGGCGATCATCTGGCCGAGCACGTCGCGGTAGCGCTGCTCGACCGGGAAATCCTGGGTGTAGCCGTAGTGGCCGTGCAGCACGAGGCAGTCTCGGATGACGTCGGCGCAGAGTGCCGGGCCCTCAGCCTTGCACATCGCCGCCTCGGCGGTGTGCGGCAAGCCCTGGTCGCGCAGCCACAGGGTGCGGTAGCAGAGCCAGCGCAGCATCTCGAGTTTCGCCTTCGCCTCGGCCAGCGGGAACGACACGCCCTGGTTCTTCGAGATAGGTTGGCCGAAGGCCTGTCGGCCCTTCACGTAGTCGACCGTCTCCTCCAGCGTCTGCTCGGCGGCGCCGAGGCACATCAGGCCGATCAGGGCGCGGGTGTAGTCGAAGGTCTGCATCACCTGGGTGAAGCCGGCATTCTCCGGCCCGATCATGTTGGCGGCCGGGATGCGCACGTCGTCGAGGAAAAGCGAGCCGCGCACGATGCCCCTGCCGCCCATGTCTTCGTAGCGGCTCTTCGACAATCCCGGTGAATCGAGCGGCAGCAGGAAGGCGGAGACGCCCGCCGCCTTCTTCTCCGGCGCGGTCCTGGCGAACAGGATCGCCGCGTCGGCTGCCATCAGCAGGGTGATCGCCGATTTCTCGCCGTTGACGACGAAATGGTCGCCGTCGCGCACGGCGCGGGTGCGGATCGCCGCGGCGTCGGAGCCGCAATGCGGTTCGGTCAGGCAGACGCTGAGGATCTTTTGGCCCGCCGCCAGCGGCGCCAGCCAGGCGTCGCGGATGTCCGGCGAGGCGAAGCGGCCGATTATGTCGCCGGCGAAACAGGCGTTGAGGATGCCGTAGCAGACGTTGAAGTCGCCTTTGGCGACCTGCTCGATCGCCAGTCCGGCCTCCAGATAGGAGAGGCCGTTGCCGCCGAGTTCCTCCGGCACGCGCAGGCCGAAGACGCCCATCTGGCCGAGTCGCGGCCAGATCTTTGCCGGGAATTCGCGGTTGCGGTCCCAGCGCGTGTAATGGGGCGCAAGCTCGGCCCTGGCGAAGGCGGCAAGCGACTGCTGCAGGATCCGCTGCTCGTCCGTCAAGGCGAAATCCATCACTCTCCCCAGAAGATATGCAAACGTACGAAATGCTAGCCAATCAAAAGGCGTGGCGCAATCCGACGAACGTGAGTCTTGCTTACTTGATGATCGTCGGCGGGCTCCTATTTCGCATTGAATGGCAATAAAACGCCGGAGGGAGCATGATCCTTGACGACGTGATTATAACTTAGTACGCTAGATAACATAGTTCCGGTTGGCAGCGTGGAGCGACCCCCTTGGAGCACGTCCTCACCCAGATGAAGCAGGCGGCGCAGGCGCCGATGGACTACGCCGCCCAATGGAAGGCGCGGACCGGCAGGCAGGTGATCGGCCTGCTGCCGATGCATTTTCCGGGCGAGCTTGCCCATGCCGCGGGCTGCCTTCCGGTGATCCTGCAGGACGACGAGGAGCCGATCACGATCGGGCAATCCAACGTCTTCAACTTCTATTGCGGCTTCAACCGCTCGATCGTCGACCAGACGATGCGCGGGCGCTTCGACGGGCTGGACGCCATCATGTTCGGCGATCATTGCGTGCAGCTCCTGGGCACCGCCGACACCATCCGGGCGGAGCGCCCGGACCTGCCGATCCTGTTCAACCAGCTCTGCACCACGCTTGATGCCGGCTGGGCGCTGCGCGAGACCACCGGCACCTTCACCCAGCTGTGGAAGGAACTGGAGGCATTGACCGGCGCCGAGATCGCGCCGCAGGCGGTGACCGCCTCGATCGCCTTGTTCAACCGCAACCGCGCGCAGATGCGCCGGCTCTACGACATGCGGCGCAAGGGGCTGGTGGCGATCTCCGGACGCGACATGCAGGCCGTGGTGAAGTCGTCCATGGCGATGGACAAAAAGGAGCACGTCGCGCTGATGGACGAGCTGCTGGCGGCCATCCCGCGCAGGGGCCCGGCGGCGGGAGGCGTGCCGGTCTACCTGTCGGGGCACCTGTGCCACGCGCCGAAGCCGGCGCTGATCGACATGATCGAGGAGAGCGGCGCGCGCGTGGTCAACGACGATCTCTTCGTCGGCTGGCGCTTCATCCATGCCGACATGGACGAGGCCATGCCGCCCGTCGATGCCATGGCCCATTGGTATGTCGAGAAGAACCGCAGGCTGCCCTGCCCGACGCGCACGACCAAGGGCGTCGACTGGGAGGACTATCTGCTCGCCGAGGTCGAGCGCTCCGGAGCCCAGGGCCTGGTGGTGCTGATGGTCAAGTTCTGCGAGCCGCACATGTATTTCTACCCCGAGATCAAGGAAGCCTTCGAGGAACACGGCATCCCGCACCTGCTCATCGAGACCGAGCACGAGGAAATGCCGGTCGAAGCGCTGAAGACCCGCGTCGAGACTTTTGTGGAAATCGCCAAGCGCCGCGCCACCAGCAAGGCGGCCTGAGAGGAGGACTGTCATGGAAAACGTCGTCGCAATGCCCGCTTCCAAGCCCGCTTTCGGCAATGGCGAAAGGGCGAACAAGCTGAAGAGCACGCGCTTCGGCAGCAAGCTGGTGAACGACTACTGGAGCGGCGTCTTCGCCGCCAAGGAACAGGGCAAGAAGGTCGTCTGGTACAACGGCACCTACATCCCGCCCTTCTTCCACGCGCACGACCTGGTATGGGTGCATGGCGAGGCGTGGTCGGCGATGCTGGCGGCCCGCCACCGCGAGATCGGCGCGCAGGCGCGAGGCGAGCAGCGCGGCTACGACCGGGAGCTGTGCTCCTACGCCCGCACCCATATCGGCCAGATGCTGATCGAGATGGACAAGGCGAAGTCGGGCGAGGGCGGGGCCAGCCTCGACGATCCGCGCATCGAGGCGATGATGAAGCTGCCGCCGCCCGACATGATCGTCAACGCCTATCCCTACTGCTCCTCCGGCCAGCAATGGGACGACATCACCTATCGCGTCTTCGGCAAGAAGGTGCCGATGTTCACCATCCAGATACCACTGCTGTGGGGCGGCCGCCAGGACGCCGGCTATCTGCGCGGCGAGGAATGGCAGCAGCGCTCGCGCTACGTCGCCGACCAGCTCGTCGAGCTGACGAGATTCCTTGAGGCCAATACCGGGCGCAAGTTCAACTTCGACCGCCTCTCCGAGACGATGAGCTATATCAAGAAGGCGGCGGAGCTCAGGCTGGAAGGCATGGCGCTGTGCACCGCGCGGCCGTCGCCGGCGAGCTTCTTCGACTGGATCGTCTCGATCGCGCCGATGAGTTTCCTGCCCGGCGACCAGAACATCGTCGACTATTTCCAAGGCGTGAAGGACGAGATCGAGCAGCGCGTCGCCAGCGGCGAAGGCGCGGTGAAGGACGAGAAATACCGGCTCTTCTTCGATGGCATGATGAACTGGAACAAGGTCGGCTGGCTCGCCGACAAGTTCGCGCAGGTCAACGCCTGCGTGGTGGCGGGGCGCTACACGCACATGTCGTTCTGGCAGGAGCCACAGCTGATCGACCTCGGCGACCCGGTGCTCGGCATGGCGCAGAATTATCTCGTCTGCCCCAACAACCACGGCGCGCCGATCATGATCGGCGAGATCGAGAAGCTGTGCGACACCTTCGAGCTCGACGGCGTCGTCTGCCATGCCTCGCGCACCTGCCGCGGCATGACCAACGCGCAGTTCCTGATCGCCGATTCGGCCAAGAAATACGGCCGGCAGGCGATGTTCTTCGAGGGCGATGTCGCCGACGAGAGTTTCTACAAGGACGAGCTGCTCAATGTGCGCCTCGAGGCGATGGTCGAGGCCATGGACGCGAGGCGGCGGGCCGCCTGACGGCGGCGATCTGATATAATAAGCTTGCGTACTATACAAAATATTACTAGGATCGGGCGCAAGAAGCGAGGAGGAGCCGCCTGATGTCGAGTTCGCCGAAGCGCATACCCGTCCAGTATTCGGAGGCGCGCGTGCTGATCGCCGGCGGTACGGCCGGCGTCGGCCTGGCGACGGCGATGAAATTCGCCTCGCTCGGCGTGCCGCACGTCACCATCAACGGCCGCAATGCCGAGCGCGGTGAGAAGGCGCGGGGGGCGATCCTGGAGCGGCATCCGGGCTGCCGGGTGCATTTCGTCGCCGCCGACAGCTGCGTCACCGAGCAGGCCGTCGCACTGGGGCGCAAGGCCGAGGAGGCGATGGGCGGGGTGGACGTGCTGGTCAACACCACCGTCAGCGCCTATCCCTATCCGACGCTCTTCCACAAGATCGACGTCAACGACATCCAAGGCATGGTGCTGACCCAGGTGATGTCGCATTTCCTTTTGCCGCGCATCGTCATGGACGGCATGCGCGAGCGCGAGCGCGGCGTGATCGTCAACGTCGCCTCCGACGCCGGCAAGGTGGCGACGCCGGGTGAATCGATCATCGGCGGCATGATGGCTGCCATCATCATGTTCACCCGAACGCTCGCCATCGAGGCCAAGCGCTCCGGCATCCGCGTCAACTGCGTCGCGCCGTCGATCATCGAGGGAACGCTGACCCACGACACCGTGATGGCCGGCGAGTTTTCCGGAAAGCTGTTCGCCAAGGCCAAAGACATGGCGCAGCTCGGCGTGGTTGACGCCGACGACATGGCCGAGCTCATCGCCTTCCTTGCCGGTCCCGCGGCGGCCAAGCTTACCGGCCAGGCGATCAGCCTGAACGGCGGCATCTCGGCGGCGTGAGGGGCAGGACCATGGGCTACAATTCCGTCTTCGCACCCGATCTGTTCAAGGGCCGGACCATCATCGTCACCGGCGGCGGCTCCGGGCTCGGCCGCTGCATGGCGCATGAGCTGGCGCATCTCGGCGCCAATGTCGTGATCGTCGGCCGCAATCCGGAAAAGCTCGACAAGGTGGTTGCGGAGATCACCGAGGACGGCGGCAAGGTGACCGCCATGACCTGCGACATCCGCGAGGAGACCCAGGTCATCGCGGTGATCGACCAGACGCTGGAAAAATTCGGCGCCATCCACGGCCTGGTCAACAATGCCGGCGGCCAGTACCGCACCGAGATGAAGACCATCTCGACCAAGGGCTTCGAGGCGGTGGTGCGCAACAACCTGACGGGCGGCTTCATCTTCATGCGCGAAGCCTATCTGCGCTGGATGGAGGCCAATGGCGGCGCCATCGTCAACATCATCGCCGACATCTGGAACGGCTGGCCCGAATTCGCGCATTCCGGCGCGGCGCGCGGCGGCATGCTGACGCTGACCGAGACGGCGGCGTGCGAATGGGCGCATTCCGGCGTGCGGGTGAATTCGGTCGCGCCGGGCGGCATCGCGTCGAGCGGCTTCGATACCTATCCGCCGGAGATCACGCAGCGGCTGCTGGACTATGCCGGCAAGGTGCCGCTGCCGCGCTACGGCACCGAGGCCGAGATCTCGGCGGCCGTGGTCTTCCTGCTGTCGCCGGCCGCCGCCTACATCACCGGCACCTGCCTGCGCGTCGACGGCGGCGCCCCGAACGGCCGGCAGACCTGGACGCAGGATTACGAGGCCAGGAACATTCCGGAATTCAACGGTTTCCACCGGGCCGTCCAGCCGGAGGTCCTGAAACGGCGGTAGCAACCGCCGGGCGGTAGCGCCGTCCGACAATGCGCCACGGCCAGGGCAGGAGGAAGCCCAAGCCATCTGAAGGAGGAGCAGATGAACGCGCAGCCGAAATTCACCGAAAGCTATTTCCCGAAATACGAGACCGGGCCGCTGATCGAAAGCACGCTCGGCGACCTGATGCTCAGGAACGCCGCCGAGGTGCCCGACAGGCTCGCCCTGATCGAGGGCGCCGCCGATCCGGCAATGCGGCGGCGCTGGACCTACAGACAGCTCGTCGACGAGGCGCTCGCCTGCGCCCGCGGCCTGCTCAGGCACTTCGAGCCCGGGGAGCGGGTCGGCCTCCTGGCGCCGGAGACGCCGGAATGGGTGATCTTCCAGCACGCCATGAGCTTCGCCGGGCTGGTCATGGTGCCGATCAATCCCGCCTACACCGCGCGCGAGGTCGCCTTCATCCTGGGCAACGCCAGGGCGGCCGGCGTCGTCCATGCCGATGAATCGCGCGGCAAGGATCTCGCCGCCGTCGTCAGGGAAGTGCAGGGCCAGCTCGGCCATCTCAGGCGGGCGATCAACGTCTCCGACCTCGGCAGGCTGCAGGCCGAGGGCGATCCCGCCCGCGCGCTGCCGGTCCTGACGCCGGGCGACGTGCTGCAGATCCAGTACACGTCGGGCACGACCGGCTTCCCGAAGGGCGCCTGCCTGCACCATCGCGGCGTCATCAACGCCGCCCATTTCATCGTCGAGCGCGCCGCCTTTCCGAAAGGCGGCGTCTGGCTCAACTCGATGCCGATGTTCCATATCGGCGGGTCGGTCGTCTCGGAGATCGGCGTGTTCTCGCGGCAGGGTACCTTCGCGCTGATGCGGACCTTCGATCCGGGGCTGTTCCTGGAGCTGATCGAAGCCGAGCGGGTGAACTGCTCGCTGATCGTGCCGACGATGATCTTGGCGCTGCTCAACCATCCCGACGCCAAAACCCGCGACCTGAGCTCCTTCAACTCGATCCTGTCCGGCGCCTCTGCCGTGCCCGAGGCCCTGGTAAAGCGCGCCAAGCAGGAATTCCGCGTCGAGTTCGCCATCATGTACGGCCAGACGGAATCCAACGGTCCCTTCCTGGAAACCTTCACCACCGACAGCGACGAACTGCAGGCGCAGACCATCGGCCGGCCGATCCCGCATGTCGAGGTCAAGGTCGTCGACGTCGGCACGCTCGAGACGGTACCGGTGAACACGGTCGGCGAATACTGGGTGCGCGGCTTCAACACGATGAAGCAGTATTACGAGCAGCCGGAAGCGACGAGGGCGGCGCTGACCGAGGACGGCTGGCTGCGCACCGGCGACCTCGGCACCATGGACGAGAACGGCTATTTCCGCATTACCGGGCGGCTGAAGGAGATGATCATCCGCGGCGGCATGAACCTCTACCCGTCGGAGATCGAGGGTGTGCTGTTCCAGCACGAGGACGTGGCGCAGGTGGCCGTGATCGGCCTGCCGGACGACACCTGGGGCGAGACCGTGGCCGCCGTCGTGCTGCCGAAGAATCTTGACAATCCCCCGCCGCCGGAGCTGCTGTGGGCCTATTGCCGCAAGAACCTGTCGCCGCAGAAGACGCCGGAGCACTGGATCTTCGTGCGCGAGTACCCGATGACGGCGACCGGCAAGATCCAGAAGAACATTTTGCTCGACTGGTGCCGGGAGGGCCGGCTGACGCCGGTCGCCTGGGCGCGCCCCGAACGCGATTCCAAGGTTGCCTGATGGCGCCTCTCCGGCCTGGGTTCCTCGCCCCCACGCAGTGGGGGAGAGGTGGCGAGCCCGCAGGGCGAGACGGAGAGGGGGGCTTGCAGCAGACGGAAAGTCTGGAGCCTGGTCTCAGCCCGGCCGCTTGCGCACCAGTTCGGTGACCTCGCCGGAGACGATCAGCCGGCCGTCGTGATTGAGGAGCTCGATCCGGTCGACGACGATGCCGGCATCCGGCCGGCTGCGGCTGTCGCGTTTCTCGATCGTGGTCCAGCGCGCCTGGACGGTGTCGCCGACCTTCACCGGCGCATGGAACTTGATGTTGTTCCAGCCGAGCATGGCGATCCCGGTGCTGCCCTGATGGCCGGCGCGCACGACCAGCCCGTGCATCAGCGACAGGTTCAGCATGCCATGCGCGATGCGGCCGCCGAATTCCGTGGTCCGCGCGTAGGCGTCGCTGGTGTGCAGTTCGGCGAGATCGCCGGTGATGCCGCCGAACAGGTTGATATCGGCCTCGGTCACCGTGCGCGACGGCGTGACATGGGTGACGCCGATTTCCTGGTTCTCGAACCAGTCGTCGGCGTTCGGCGCGTATGGAGCAATTCCCATCGTCAGGCCACTACCTTGCCGAGATAGCTCTGGTGCAGCGCGGGGGTGTCGCGAAGATCGTTGCCCGGCCCCTCGGCGCGCACCTTGCCGACGGCCATGACGTAGCCGTAGTCGGCGAGCGCCAGCGCCTCGTCGGCGTGCTGCTCGACCAGAAGGATGGTCAGCCCGTCCTTGCGCAGCTTGGCCAGGATGTCGAAGATCTGGTCGACGATCATCGGCGCCAGGCCGAGCGACGGCTCGTCGAGCATCAGCAGCTTCGGCTCGGCCATGAGGGCGCGCGAGACCGCCACCATCTGCTGCTCGCCGCCGGACATCGTCCCGGCGCGCTGGCCGATGCGCTGCTTCATGATCGGGAAGAGGTCGAGCACGTAATCCAGCCGCTCCCGGTATTTTTGTGCGGAGTCCGGCTTTCCCGCCAGCCGGTGGAAGCCCAGCCGCAGGTTCTCCTCCACCGTCAGCGGCGCGAAGAGCTGCCGGCCTTCCGGCACCTGCACGATGCCGAGCTCGACCACTTCGGCCGGCTTGCTGCCGGTGATGTCCCTGCCGTCGAACCGGATCGTGCCGGAATAGGTGGAGACCAGCCGCGAGATGGTGTTGACGATGGTCGACTTGCCGGCGCCGTTGGCGCCGACCACGGACACGATGGTGCCGGCCGGGATGTCGATCGAAACGCCATCGAGCGCGATCGACTTGTTGTAGCCGGCAACGATGGTCTCAAGCCGCAGCATGGGCTGCCCTCCGGCCGAAATAGGCGGCGATCACCTCCGGGTTGCGGCTCACCTCGGCCGGCGTGCCGTCGGCGATCTTGGCGCCGCGGTCCATGACCACGATGCTGTCGCAGGCGTTCATGATGAAGTCGATATCGTGCTCGACCAGCAGCATGGTCACTCCGCGCTTCTTCAGCAAAGCGAGCATCTCGCCGAGGTTGCGCGTCTCGGCGTCGTTGAGGCCGGCGGCCGGCTCGTCCAGCATCAGCAGCGACGGTTCGGCGGCGAGCGCGCGGGCGATGTCGACCAGGCGCAGCTGGCCGAGCGTCAGTTCCTCGATGGCATGGGCCGCCCGGTCGGCGAGGCCGACGAAGGCGAGCAACTCCATGGCGCGCTCGCGGCTCCGCTGCTCCTGCCGGCGCAGCGCGCCGTAGCGCAGCAGCGACGGCCACAGCCCGTCGGGGAATTTCGGATGCAGCCCGAGCTGCACGTTCTCCAGCACCGACAGGCCACGGAACAGCCGCACGATCTGGAAGGTGCGCGCCATGCCCATCGGGCTGCGTGTGTGGGCCGGCCGATGGGTGACGTCTTCGCCCCTGAAGCGGATCTCGCCCGACGTCGGCGGCCGCACGCCGGTGATCAAGTCGAAGGTCGTGGACTTGCCGGCGCCGTTCGGCCCGATCAGGCCCTTGACCTCGCCGGGCGTGATCTCGAACGAGACGTCGTTGACGGCGACCAGGCCGCCGAAGCGGCGGACGACACGGTCGAGCCTGAGCAGCGGTCCGGTGGCGGTCATGACGGCTCCCTCTCGAGCTCCCGCGTCCGGCTGGCCATCCGGGGCGAGGAGCTGCGCCGGGCAAACCAGTCGCGGCGCTCCAGCACGCCCGCCAGGCCGTGCGGCAGGAACAGCAGGAACAAGAGGATGAAGAGGCCGTAGACCACCGTCTCCAACTCGCCGAATTGCGTCAGCAGCTGTGGCAGGACGACGACGATGACCGCGCCGACGATCGGCCCGAAGCGGGTCCCGAGCCCGCCGACCACGGCGATGGTCAGCATCGACACCAGGACGTGAAACTCCGACAGGCTGGGATCGACGCGCAGCGAGGTGAAGCCGAAGCATACGCCGGCCACCGCCGCCATCACGCCCGACAGCACGAGGACGCGCAGCTTGTAGCGGGTGACGCGCACGCCGAGCGCCTGCGCCGCCGTCTCGTCGTCGCGGATGGCCTGCATGGCCCTGCCGAGATGCGAGCGGATCAAAAGGTCGTGCAGCAGCAGCACCGCCGCCGCCAGCGCCAGCACGATGTAGTAGATGCCGGTGCGGCCGATCGGCTCGCCGCCCCATTGCAGCGGCGGCACGGCGATGCCGCTCTGTCCGCCGGTGAACTCGATCCAGCGGTTGGCGACGCCGTTCTGGATGAGCATGAAGGCCAGCGTCGCCATGGCGAGATAGTGGGTGCGCAGCCGCAGCAGCGGCAGGCCGATCAGCAGCGACAGCACCGCGACCAGCGCCAGCGAGCCGAGGAAGGCGAGCACGGGCGACCAGCCCAGCATGACCTGCAGCATGCCGAAGGCATAGGCGCCGATGGCGTAAAAAGCCGGCTGGCCGAGCGAGATCTGGCCGGAATAGCCGTAGAGCAGGTTGAAGCCCATGCACAGGATCGCATAGATCCACACCAGCATCGCCAGCCTGATGTGGAAGCCGCTGGTCAGCACCAGCGGCAGCGCCAGGCCGAGCGCCAGGATGCACAGCACCGGGACGATGGTGGGGGCGCGCGGCGCCTCGGGGCGGGGTCTGGCGAGCATGTCAGCGCCGCTCCGCTTCATAGTCGCCGAGCAGCCCGTAGGGCCGGACGATCAGCACCAGCAGGATGAGCACGAAGATCGCCGGCTCGGCATAGAGCGAGGTGCCGAACCCGGCCATCAGCGCCTCCATCATGCCGATCGCCAGTCCTCCGGCGGCCGCTGCGAAGGGCGAGCCGAGGCCGCCCAGGATCGCCGCCATGAAGCCCTTGACGGTGAGCAGCAGCCCCATGCCGACATGGCCGCCGAGCAGCGGGCCGACCATCATGCCGGCAACGCCCGAGATGAAGGCGGAGAAGATGAAGGAGAACTGCACGATCCGCTCCGAGCGGATGCCCATCAGCAGCGCCACCCGAGGATTGACGCCGGTGGCCCGCACCGACAGGCCGAAGCGGGTGCGGTAGAGGATGTACCAGGTGGCCAGCAGGAAGACGACGAAGATGACGATCAGCGAGATCTGCTGCGGGTTGGTGATCAGGAAGCCGATGCGGATCGGCTCCAGCGACAGGACCGGCGGCACGTAGCGCTGGTCCGGCCCCCAGATCAGGAAGGCCAGCCCGTAGACGATGATGGCGCCCGCCAGCGTGCCGATCATGATGGTGAGCGGCGCCGCCTTGCGGCGGATCAGCGGGCGGTAGACGCCGTAGTCGAGGGCGAGCGCGGCGATGACGACGACCGCCAGCATGGCCAGCATCGCGACCGGCCAGGGCAGGGCCAGCGTCACCATGAACAGCACCGCGCTCATGGCGCCGAGCATCACGAACTCGCCCTGGGCGAAGTTGATGACGCGGGAGGAGCCGTAGATGATCGACAGCGACAGCCCGATCAGCCCGTAGACGCTGCCGTTGGTGAGGCCGGCGAGCAGCAGGTAGCTCAGCTTCATCAGCATGGTCGATGTCCGCTTCTCTTGCGTATCGCCGATGCGGCGCGTCCGGGGGCGCGGGCGCCGCGGCTAGCGTGGGATCGGCGTCAGTTCTTGAGGGCCGTGGCCGTGTCGACGGACTCCAGGGCGGCGCCGTTCTCGCCGACCTTCACGAACACGAAGAAGCCGTCGTCGGTCGGCCCGTGATGGCTCTGCGAGAAGCGGTAGCCGCCCTTGGCCGTGCCCTGCAGGCCGGTGAAATCGCCGTGCTTCTGCGTGGCGTCGCGGATGGCGTCGCGCGCTGCCTGCAGGTCGCCGGCCTGGATCGCCTGCTGGACGGTTTCGTCCTTGAGAACCGCGATTGCCAGCGTTCCCGCGTCAAAACCCTGCACCGGCGAGGCGGAAATCGCCAGCGGGCCGTATTTTTCGGTGTATTTCTTGAAGAAATCGGCCACTTCCGGCCGGGTTATGTCGACCGATGACGGGACCAGCACGCCGTTTCCGACCTCGGCCGCGAGCTCGCGGAAGGCTTTCATCATGCCGACGCGCGGCATGATGACCGGCTGCTCCAGGCCCATCTGGCGCAGCGTGCGCACCACGCGGGCGCCGTCCGCCGGATAGGGGTAGACGAGGATCGCCTCGGGGCTCGTCTGCATGACGTTGATGACCTGCGGCGAGACGTCGGTCGCGGCCACGTCGTAGGTCTGCTGCGTGACGATCGCGATGTTCTTCTTGCCGAGCGCCTCGGCGGCGGACGCCGCGCCGGTGATGCCGAACGGCACCGAATTGTTGATGATGGCCACGCCCTTGACGCCGCTCTGCTCCAGCGCGTTGGCCACCGCGATCGAATCCTGCGTCACCTTGGGGCCGAAGCGGAACTGGTAGACGGCGTTGTCGGTGAGCTCGGGAGAGGCGGCGGCCAGCACGTAGAGCGGGATCTTGTTCTGGTTGGCTACGGTGACGAGCGAGTTGGCAACCGCCGACGGGCTGGCGCCGATGACCAGCAGGCCCTTGTCGTCCTCGGCGCAGCGGGTGCCGAAATTGGCGGCGAGCTGAGGGTCGGTCTTGGTGTCGTAGGTGACGAGTTTTATCTTCTGGCCGTTGATGCCGCCCGCCTCGTTCAGCGGCTCGAGGACCATGTTGAGGCCGTTGAGGCTCTCGATGCCGGTGTCGGCGGCGGAGCCGGAGCGGTCGTCGATGTGGCAGATGACGAGGTCGAGCGGCGCGGCGGTCGCGGCGCCGCTGGCCAGCGTGGCTGTGGCGATGAACGCCGAGCCAAACAGGAATTCCGTGGTTCGCTTCATTGGTTTCCTCCCAAAAACGCTCCCCTCGCAGCACGCGGCGCGGACTGCGGTACGGCATCGGCGGGTCCTCCACCCGGTTCGATGTCGATTATGATATGCTATCTTACGATGTGCATTCGCACAAGTTTTTTCGGCAGGAATGGGCAATCAGGTGATTCCACCTCAGCATTCCGAGGAGGTCCAGGGAAGGACAACGAATCTGATGGAAGATATGGATTCGGACAATCACCGATGGCTGGATCGGCAGAGTGGTGGTGACTTCTACTTACAATTGCGAATGCGGAACGGCATTGCCGGAATCCTGAAGCGCCCACCGGCCGAGGTCGCGCGAGGCGGACCAGAGGAAGAGGCCGGTGAGCGCGGCCCCCGGCCCGTGCATCCGTGTCAGGATCGTCGGATGTCGGGAACGCCGGGAGCGAAGAAACTCAGGCGTGGCTCTCGGTCGAAGCGTGCGCCTTCGCTTTGCCGGCCACGGGCTGCTTCTCGCGCGGGTCGACGGCGAACTCCGGAACGCCGCGGCAGCCGGGAATGCAGGCCTTGTCGGCCGCCATCTGCTCCTCATGCGCCATGTCTTCCTGATCTGAGATCAGCAGGTGCCGGTTCTCGGCCCTGTAGTCGTCGAGGCCGATGAGGGCGGCGCCTAGCGCCCCGGCGATCTGCGGCGACTGCGGCAGGACGAGCGGCATCTGCAGCTCCTCCTGGATATAGTGCACCGCCGCCGGGTTCCTGGCGACGCCGCCTGTCATCACCACCGGTCCCTTCTTGCCGACGCGCCCGACCAGCCCGAGCGTGCGGGTGGCGATCGCCTTGTGCACGGCGCCGAGCACGTCGGGCTTCGAGTGGCCTTCGGCGAGCAGCGAGATCACCTCCGTCTCGGCGAAGGTGGCGCACATCGACGAGATCTTCAGCTTCTGCGCCGCCTGCAGCGCGACGGCGCCCATCTCCTCCAGCTCGATCTCCATGGCGCGGGCCAGCACCTCGAGGAATTTGCCGGTGCCGGCGGCGCAACGGTCGTTCATGGCGAACTGCGCCACCAGTCCGTTGGAATCGACCGAGATGACCTTGCTGTCCTGGCCGCCGATGTCGATGACGAGGCGGGCGTCGGGCACCATCGCCACGGCGCCGCGGGCATGGCAGGTGATCTCGGTGTAGTTCCTGTCGGCCTCGTCGAGCATGCGGCGCCCGTAGCCGGTCGAGACGGTGCGGCCGATGTCGGACTGCGCCAGCCCGGCAAGGTCGAGCGCCTCCTTCATGGAGTGCTTCACCCCGTTGCCCGAGACCGCGCCCATATGGGCGACCGAGTGGGCGACGATATTGCCCGCGAGGTTGAGGATGACGGTCTTGGCGGTGGTGGAGCCGAAGTCGACGCCCATCACATGCTGCTTCATCTGTCCGCTCCTTCGTGCTTTCGATGCCGCCTCAGGCGGCGACCATCCGGCGCGCCTCGATCGCCTCCAGCATCGCCTCGACGCGGCTGTTGAGCAGCTCGTCCTTGTAGAAGCTCTCGTCGGTCACATCGCCTTCGAACATCGAGGTCGGGATGCCCAGGCGCTTGTGCGCGGCCTCGGCGATCATGAACTGCGGGTTGGTGAAGGCGCGGCAGGTGCGCGAGGCGTGGATCACCATGCCGTCGACCTTGAACTTTCGACAGAGCCCCATGATCAGCTCGATGAGGATCGGCGCGGCGTGGTTGTTGGGACAGATCAGGTAGTTCTGCGCCATGCCGCGGACGGGGTCGTTCGGGTCGATGAGGCCGGGCTCCTGCCAGAACGCCATGTGGGTGTAGCGGCCGGCCACCACGGCGGCATCCCAGCGCGCGAACTTGTTGGCGAGCCAGCCGACCTTGTTCCAGTTCATGATGCCGTCGAAGAACAGCCGGTATTTCTCGTCGGGAACCGTGCCCTCGCCGTCGCGCACCCGCTGCTTCACCTCCTCCAGCACGGTCTCGAAATACTGCTTGACGCCCGGCACCGGCAGGTTGTTGATCGGCGCGATCGACACGACCCAGTCGAAGAAGCTGGCGGGCGCCGGCTGGGCGGTGCACAGCTCCATCGCCTCCAGCCGCAGCTCCGAGGCGCGCCTGATGTCGGCCATCAGCGCGTAGAGCCGGTCCCACGGATAGGGTTTTCCGGTGCGCTCCTCGATGAACTTGACCATGTCGCGGAGCTGGCGCGCCACGTAGTCGGACGTCTCCTCCCACTCCTCACCGCGCAGATAGCCCGCGTCGGGCTTGGCGCCCCAGATCCATGGGATCGACACGTTGAAGATGGGAACCTTCTTGCCGAAGACCCGGCTCGTCATCTCGTCCCACTGCTGGCCGGTCGAGCAATAGGCATAGGCCGAGATGATCATGTCCGGCGCCGGCAGCTTCCAGGTCAGGTCGTCCTCGTCGGGCGCCGCGCCGGCATTGTCGCCGCGCAGCCGCTGGTTCGACACGGCGCAGCCGAGATGCGTGCGGGCGTAGGAGCAGAGCTCGCGCAGGTAGCCGCGCTCCTCGGCGACGCGCTGCGCCGTGCCTTCCTGGTGGCGGGCCGCCAGCATGGCGGAATAGGCCTCGCCATGCACCCAGCAGATGTCGGCGGCCTCGAGGAACGGATTGATCGCCGATCCCTCGTACCAGCAGACCAGCTTGCCCTCGTCCTTGGCGCGCCAGACCATTTCCCAGTAGTCGTTGACCAGCTTGCCGGCGATGCGGGTCGAGTCGAGCTTGTTGGCCTTCTTCTCTTCAAAGGGTCTGAAAGCGATGTTCATCTCTGGCGTCTCCTGTGCTCAGGCGGCTTGGCGGTGCTTCACGACTTCGACGAAGGTCTCGACCCGGGTCTTCAGGCTCTCCAGCGCCATGCTCTCATGCTCGGTCTCGATGAGCAGATGCGGCACGCCGGCCTTCTCGAAGGCCTCCTTGACCTCGGGGTAGTAGTACATGTGCGGCTCGCAGAACTTGGCCATCAGCACGATCATGCCCTGAGCGCGCTCCTCGCGGATGGCGTTGAGCAGATAGGCGTCCCAGTCGACATTGTTCTGCACGCGCGTGGGGCAGGGGACGCCGGTGTTGCGGTCGAGATACCAGCGGGCGAGCCCCTGGATCGGGTCGCCCTCTTCGGGGACGTCGGTCGAGATGTAGCGGAAGCCGTGATAGAGGTCGTCGCCGACGACGGTGACGCCGCATTCCTCGATCATCGTCAGCACTTCCGGCTTGGGCGCCTGGCAGAAATGGCCAGACAGATGCAGCCGCACGGTGCGCGCCGCGGCGGCCGGTGCGTTCTCGACCTGCTCGATGAGCGCTTCCAGCAACTGCGTGTGCTCGGCCTTGTCCATGACCATCGACGACTTCACCACATGCTGCATCTCGACGGAGCCGAGCGGCGCCGCGCCGGTCTTGCGCATCTGGTAGAGGCGGCGGATCAGGCCGCGGTTGCGGTTGAACAGGCGGATGGAGGCGTGCAGGGCCGCGTCGGCCACCGGCGCGCCGGTGAAATCCTCGAGCTCCGCCTTGAGCTTGGAGAAGCTCTCCTCCGAACGGCCCTGAGTCCACGGATCACACATGGACGAGATCAGCTGGAAGAAGATGACCCGCGTGTCGGGAAGCTGCATGCGGATGGCGTCGGCGGCGCCGAGCAGCTGGACGCAATGGTCGCCGAACATGATGGCGTCGAGCACGCCGAAATCGCCGCGCACCGCCTGGTCGACCATGGAGCGGGTGTAGCCGCAGTAGAACGGGAAGAGCAGGCCGTGGCCGAGCGTGATCGGGTCTTCGCTCTCCTGCAGGATCATCGGCAGGGTGTCGGCGGCATGCGCCAGCTCGCCCGGGAAATTCATCGGGAAGGAACCGATGACTTTCCTGCCGGTCCGCTCTTTCCATGCCTTCGCATAGCCGAGCGGATCGTGCGCGGCAGCGGCGAAGCGCTGCATGATCGCCTGTCTATCCAAAGGCTGCCTCCCGGTGGCTGGATGCGTTCGCGTCATGAAGGTGAGTCTAACTCACTTAACGCAAAAGTCAATGGAGATCGTACGCTACCAATACGATCTTTACGGCGGCTGGAGCATCTGCAATAAACGTCTCATGGCGGCCGTGGTCCGCGCGATCCCGCGCACAGCCGCGCGTCGGCTGGTTAGTCCGGCTCAGAAATGGAGCACGATCATGGGGCCGCTGAACGGAATCCGCATCGTCGAGATGTCGAATATCGGACCGGGCCCGTTCTGCGGCATGCTGCTGGCCGACCTCGGCGCGGAGGTCGTCAGCGTGCAGCGGCTGGCGGCGGCCGACCTCGGCTTCGATATCGACCGGCGGTTCGACTTTCTCAACCGCTCCAAGCAGGCGGTGGCGATCGATCTCAAGTCAGCGGAGGGCGTGGCCGTGGTGAAGGAAATGATCGGCCGCGCCGACATGCTGATCGAAGGTTTCCGGCCGGGCGTGATGGAACGCCTCGGCCTGGGGCACGACATCTGCCTCGGGCTCAACCCGCGGCTGATCTACGGCCGCATGACCGGCTGGGGGCAGGACGGACCGCTCTCCCAGACCGCCGGCCACGACATCAACTACATCGCCATGGCCGGGGCGCTGGCGGCGATCGGGCCGAAGGGCGGCGATCCGTCGGTGCCGCTCAACCTCGTCGGCGACTTCGCCGGCGGCTCGCTCTATCTGGCCATGGGCCTGCTGGCGGCGCTGCTGGAGGCGCGGCGCTCGGGCGAAGGCCAGGTGGTCGACGCCGCCATGGTCGACGGCGTCGCCAGCCTGATGGCCATGCATATGGGCTATCGCCAGGCGAAGTTCTGGAGCCTCGAGCGCGGCACCAACGCCGTGGATGGCGGCGCGCCGTGGTACACGACCTACCGTACGAAGGACGGCCGCTGGGTCGCGGTCGGCGCGGTCGAGAAGCGTTTCTACGGCGAGCTGGTTGACAAGCTTGGCCTCGATGCCGGGACACTGCCCGGCCAGCACGACGTGAAACGCTGGGACGAATTGCGCGCCGTCTTCGCCGAGCGGTTCGCGGCGAAAACCCGGGACGAATGGGAAGCGGTGTTCGCCGCCTCCGACGCTTGCGTGTCGCCTGTGCTCGACATGGACGAGGCGCCGCGCCACCCCGCCGCGCGGGTGCGCCAGACCTATCTCGACCGGGACGGCGTCGTCGAACCCGCGCCGGCGCCCCGCTTCAGCCGGACACCCGCCGCGGCCGGGAGCCCGCCGGCCGATCCGCGCGACACCACCGCGGCGGCGCTGGCCGCCTGGGGCATCGATCGGGAGCGGATCGAAAGCCTGGCGCAGGCCGGCCTGATCGCGTCCAGGGCGTGACGGTCAACTCTCGCCGGCCGACTGCTTCTTCAGCGAGGCGGTGACCTGCTCCAGCATGGCCACGGCATCGGACAGCGAGCCGGATGACGGGGCGCTCGCGCTGATGCCGCGCAGGATGACCTCGGTGATCTGCTCGGCCGATTCGTCGACGGAGAAATCGCCCTCGCCGCGCAGATAGGCCCAGGTCTGGTGCTCGATGGCGCCGAAGATCATGTCGCGCACCAGCTTGCGCGACAGGTCGGCGCGCAGCACGCCCTTGTCGCGGCCGTCCTCGATGACGGTCATCACCCGGCCCACCACCTCGCGGTTCTGCTGGTAGATGCGCATCGAGCGGTAGTTGGGGTCGGCCCTGAGCTCCATCAGCACGAAGCGCGTCAGCGCCGGCTCGCGCCGGATGCTCGACAGCGACCACCAGACCGCGTGATAGAGGCGGTCGCGGATGGAGCCGCTGGCCCTTGCCGGATAGTCCTCGGCGAGGAACTCGTCGAACCAGCTTTCGGCGATCTGGATCAGCAGGTCCCGCTTGGTCGGGAAATATTTGTAGATCGTCGCCTCCGACGTGCCGCAGCGCTCCGCGACCTCGGCCGTGAGGAACTGCTCGGAGCCGCGCTCGCGCAGGACGGCCCGGGCGGTGAGCAGGATGGCCGCGACCCGCTGGTCGCGCGGCAGGCGCCGCGCCGCGTTCCGTGCCGGGGACCTTGGTTGCATGAAAGTCTCCAGATGGCCCTGATAACGGCTTCCATGCACTAGCCCGCGCGGTCTGTCCATCGCTCGCCGCCGGCTCGTTCGGCTCGGCACCCGCCCCATGGAGAGACAGGGCAATTGCATGTGGGGTTACCCCCACCCCTGACCCCTTCCCACAAGGGGGAGGGGGACCCGCTGGCCTTCTCCGCCGGGCACCAATCGCGGGCGGTTTCGTGCGGCATTGCGGCCGCAAAGTCCCCCTCCCCTTGTGGGCAGGGGTTAGGGGTGGGGGTACGAAGTGGCACGATCCTCATTGCTCGTCATATGAGACGGTCAATCGCGACGCAGTCGGCATCACGCGTTTGGAAACAGCTCGCCCAGCGTGCTGCCGATCGGGGCGCGCTGCTTGGAGATGCGATAGATGCAGCTCGAGCGGAACACCGGGCGGGCGCCGACCATCGCCAGCGTCTGCTGGAACAGCGTGGCGCGGGTGGCGCGCAGCAGCGTTGTGTGGCCCTCCAGCCAGTCGCCGAGGACGACCGGGGCGATATAGTCGAGCGTCATGTTGATGGTCGGCATCAGCATGTGGCGCAGTTCCGGCTCCTGCTGCTGGCTGACATAAAGCTGCATGTCGGCGAAGGAGGCGAGGATGCCGCCATGGCAGGTCTGGTGCGGGTTGACGTGGCGCTTGCCGATGCGCATGCCGAGGCGCAGCCGGCCGTCGATCAGCCTGCCGTAGAGCGGACCGAGATATTCGTTGAAGCCCGTGCCCGTCGGCAGCGGCTCGTATCCCGCAGGCGGGTCGTCGGCGATCTCGCCGGCCAGCAACTCCATGACGGCTCTCGGGTCCATGTCGCTTCTCCGCTGCGTGTTCCGGCCATCAAGCAGCGCACGGCCGTGCTTGTCCAGAAAAATAATTAGATAGATTACCATACGCATGCGGACTTATATTGACCTTTGAGGCCGCGGCGGGCAGATAGGTCGCGATCGCGTGCAGGAGGCTCCGCATGATCGGCTGGATCGACAACGCGCCCGAAATCCGGGATCCCGGCTACCGGCCGGACGATGATTTGCGCCACCGGCCGGGCGCCGACGGCAAGGCGCGCGACTCGCTGTTCTGGCAGGTGATCATGCCCGACCACGAGCTCGGCTTTCAGTGCTATCTCTACCTCACCGGCTCCGGCAGGGCGGGCTTCAACCTGATCCTGTGGGGCAGGGACCGCAAGCCGCATGTGCTCGACCGCGTCGAGGGCATCGTGCCGGACGCCATGGATTTCGACGATTTTTCGCTGGAGGGCCTGCGCGTCCGCCAGCCCGCCGACCGGAAGACGGCGCGGATCGCCTATGAAAGCGGCAAGGTGAGGCTGGACTACGCGTTCGAGGGTTTCCACGCCCCGTTCAGCTACCGCTCGAACCCGGACGGGCTGCCGTCCTGGTTCGCCGACAACCGGCTGGAGCAGTCGGGCTGGGTCAAGGGCTTCATCGAGTGGGACGGAAGGCGCATCGAGCTCGACCGCATCGGCCACCGCGACCATTCCTGGGGCGTGCGCCGCTGGCAGGCGCCGCAGCACTGGAAATGGCTGGTCGCCTACACGCCCGACGCTTCCCGCATCGTCAACGCCTGGATCTGGATGGCCAGGGGCGAATGGGGCGTCGGCGGCTATGTTATCCGCGATGGCGAGCTGGTGCCGATCGCAAGGGTGGAGCAGAAAGCCACCTTCGACGACGACATGACCCAGCGCAGCATCGCGGTCGAGATCAAGGATATCCGCGGGAACGCCTGCGCCATGCGGATGGAGCGCTTCGGCCTGGTCAAGCTGCCGACCGGCGGGCGCCACGCCACGATGATCATGGAGGCGGCCTGCCATGCCCGCATCGACGGCCACGACGCCGCCGGGCAGTTCGAGTGCCAGTGGCCGCAATCCTATCTCGACGCCATGATCGAGCTGAACAAGATGACGCCATGAGCTGGGAGTGGGACGCGGCGACGCTTTCCGCCCTTGAAACCTTCCTTGAAGGAAAGGGGCTGCGCGACGGCGCGCCGGAACCGCGCCGCATCGGCGACGGCCATTCCAACCTGACCTACCTGATCCGGATAAGGGGCGGCCACGCGGTGCTGCGCCGTCCGCCGCCGCCGCCGCTGCCAAAGGGCGCCAACGACATGCGACGCGAGGCCCGCGTGCTGCAGGCGCTGGCCGGCCAGGACGTGCCGGCGCCGAGGGTGCTCGCAGTAGCCGAGGCCGGCGAGGTGCTCGACGTGCCGTTCTACGTCATGGAGCATGTGCCGGGGCACGTCATCACCGACACGCTGCCGACCGGCTTCGAGGCGGCGCGGGACGGGCGCGCCTTGGCCTTCGCCCTGGTCGACGGCCTGGCGAAGCTGCATGCGGTCGACTGGCGCGCCTGCGGGCTCGGCGACTTCGGCCAGCCGGAGGATTTCAACGCACGGCACCTGAAGCGCCTGGAAACGCTGATGAACCTGCGCGACGCCGCGGCGCCGTCCTGGCTCGCCGGCATGGCGACCCATCTGAAGGCGCGGGTGCCGAAGGAGTCCGGCGCGGCGATCCTCCACAACGACTACCGCCTCGGCAACGTCATCTGGTCCGAGGCGCCGCCGCCGCGCCTGCTCGCCATCCTTGACTGGGAGCTGGCGACCATCGGCGACCCGCTGCTCGATCTCGGCTACATGGCCTGCTGCTACCCAGCGGAAGGCGAGGAGCCGACGCCGACGCAGGAACTGTCGGCCGCGCTGCTGGCACCGGGCTTTCCCGGCCGCGCCGAGATTTTCGCCCGCTACGCGGAGGTGACCGGACGGGATCTGTCCGATCTCGGCTGGTACGCGGCCATGGCGGCGTGGAAGCTCGCCGTGCTCTACGATTATCAGCACCGCCTCGGCCGCGACGCCTATTATCGCGACGCCACCCAGGCACCGCGCTTCATCGCCGCGGCCGAGCGGTTCGCCGGCGGGCTGTGATTTTGGCCGCGGAGGGGGAGAGGAGGAAGGGTTGGAGGAGAAGCCGCTTCTGATCGACATTTCGGACGGGGTCGCGACCCTGACGCTGAACCGGCCGGCGGCGCTCAATGCGCTCAACCGGGCGCTGCGGCAGAGGCTGGTGGAGAGCCTGGCTGACATGGATGCGCGCCGGGACGTGCGCGCCATCGTTCTGACGGGGGCGGGCCGAGCCTTCTGCGCCGGGCTCGACGTGAAGGAACTCGGCGCCTCCGGCAGCAATGTGGCTGACAATGTCGATGGCGGCGATCTCGGCGCAGCACTTGCCGCGACCGCGACGCCGGTGATCGCGGCGATCAACGGGCTGGCGGTCACCGGCGGCTTCGAGATCACGCTCGCCTGCGACATGGTGCTCGCCGCCGAATCGGCCTGGTTCCAGGACACCCATGCCAGCATCGGCCTGCTGCCCGGCTGGGGCCTGTCGCAGCGGCTGGCGCGCGTCGCCGGGCCGTATCGGGCCAAGGAGATATCGCTGAGCGCGCGCAAGGTGACGGCCGCCGAGGCCGCGCAGCTCGGTTTCGTCAACCGCGTCGTTGCGCACGACCGGCTGCTGCCGGAGGCGCTGGCGCTGGCGCGCGCGATCGCGCAATGGCCGGCCGGCCATGTTCGGCGGATCAAGTCGCTGATCGATCGCGGCTATGCCATGCCGCTTGCCGAGGCGCTGGCGTTCGAAGCCGGAGAGGCGCGGGCGCTGAACGCAGAGGTCACGCTCGGGCGGGGAAGCGATAGGCGAGATCGAGTGCCGCCCGGTCGCGGCGACAGGTAAGGGAGAGACGTCCATGAAGGTTCTGGTCCCCGTGAAGCGGGTAGTGGACTACAATGTGAAGATCCGGGTTAAGTCGGACGGGTCCGGGGTCGAGCTGGCCAATGTGAAGATGTCGATGAACCCGTTCGACGAGATCGCG